>CAWDGS010000011.1:0-38823 GCA_963801955.1 uncultured Alphaproteobacteria bacterium | reverse complement strand
CTTCAGCTACTGCCGCGAGCACCCGGGCGGCACGCTCTTCGACGCCCGACACTGATCCGATTACGATCCCAAGTCTGGGCCGCTGCTATCCTGCAGGCGCGCTGGGATTAACAACACTCGCGCCATCGCGGTTGTAGTACAAGTCCGAGATTGCCAAAATTCCGATAGAGGTCCTCAGGATCGGCGCCGAGTTCGACTTGGGCACGCTCGCTTATCGGCATTTCAAGCGACTGGATGGTGATGGCACTATGGAAAGCCCATGAATATTTTAGCGCGCGACAAAAAAATAACTCGTCGCCAAGCTTGAGTTTCAAATCAACTGCAGCAACCACAGCGGCAACCAGATCAACAAGGCCACCCAAACGACGGTGAGCACGCCGGCCAATGCGATGAGCATTTGCGGCCGGGCACGCATCCGTTTTGTCAGATCGTTGCGAAATTCCATTGTTCGAAACACACATTTGTCGGCGCGCAAGCGGTTTTACGTTATCGCCGAAGCTGAAAATCAATCAAACAAATTTGGGATAAACCATTAAAATTATTGGTTTAATTAAATCTCCGGCTATCCGGTTCCTCAAAAATGCAACCAAGATCGCTCAAACATGTTTACCGTCTAAATCAGATGCCCTAACCTTGTTATTTGGCAGTCGTGGTAAATTCCGCGATGAAAAAATTAGCCGCCGTCACGAGTTCCATCGTTTTTGCTTTGACCGCGTGCCTGCTCAGTGTGCAGCCGGCATCGGCAATCGACGCGGAAGATGCAAAGGAATGCCGTGCGCTGGCGATCAAAGCCCACCCGACACCCGTTGCCGGAAGCAAGGCGAGCGGCGTCGAACAAGCCCAGCGCAGCTACTTCCAGGCATGCGTCGCCAGGGCGGGTAAAGAAGAGAAGAAAGAAGAGAAGAAAGAAGACAAACAGCAAAAGTGAAAGTGATTGCGCGTTCGCGGTCAATTCGTCGATCTTTGCGCCAATCCCTAAAGGACAGCGAAAGATGATCGACCGATCCATCACACTTGCCGCCGTACTCGCGCTTGGATTTGCTGCACTCGCCCATGCGCAGGCCCCTACCCATCCGCCAGTGGGCGGCACAGCCAGCACCTCAGCCAGCACCGGAACCAGCGTCAAAACGGGTCAGGGACCTTTGGGCCAACCGATCGCCCCGGCCGCCAGCACAATTTTCACGCAACCAAACCAGCAGGGGAATGCGCAACGCCCGCTCGGGGTCACGGGAGCCCCGGCGCAGACCTCTCCCTCGCCGAACCCATTCGGCCATTAAGTTCAGCGCCAATGGGGACCTAAAAAACATTCGTTTGACTTGGACGTCGCGTAAGTTTGCCAAGTCGATCGGGATACGATCTTGCCTACCGCATCAATCCAGGTGGCAGAACACAACGCAATATGTAGAGTTTTAGATCGACCGAAAGGCAACTCTTTTTGGTCTCCGTTTGCGTCTCGATATAGGGTCCGAAATTGTCAGCGCCGTCACCAACTCTCCTTGAGGCCAATGCTTCATCGCTTGGCAAAAGAAGGCCGAAGTCTCCGAACTCGTGCGGCGACAGGATCGGTCTGCCGACCGCTATTTACGAGGCCATCGATATTCGTCACCGTAATTTTCGGAAAGCCCCGTTCGCGGTGGCATTTTTGGTCTCGCCAAATTTCCAGAACTCTTTGAGCCTTTGGCTAAATCGAATTCGGGTATGTCCGCATGGACAACTCCGTAGAAGTTTGTTTCTTGCGAATGCGCCGAGACGAGCACCCTGACGGTCAACTTTGTTGTGATCTCTCCACTACCCTCGTATTCACCCTGCTGAGAGTTGGGATCCGAGCCGACGGCAAGGCAAAGAACATCTTGTACGCCATCAAGCGGTTCCGCGGACAGTTTGCCGACGGTACATCCAAGCGCGGCACCAATGGCAATGGCTCCCGAAGGCCGCCGAAGCCGGCTTGAGTAAATTTCGCAATTGTCGTCGCGATGGACAGCATCGAAAAACTGAATGGCCGGTCTGCATCATTAAATCAATATTTAAAAGGCGCTTGCGCACCAGCAAGTCTCGAGTCCCCGCTGAATATCGCGCGCGCCTCGCCGGTGACGTAGTGACGCATGTCCCTGGGGCAATCTGCCCTTGGGGACGGCCACTCGGGTTCGCGTTCGTTGGATCTCGTGTCTCATATACCCGTGACACCGACGATTTTCTGCAAAAACTCGCCCCGAAATGCGCACTCCTTCAAGTGCCGCCAAAGTAGATATTTTTCGAACTTGTTCTACTTAACCATGAAAGGCGCTGCCAACCGGGAGGTTAATCATGCTTTTAATAGAATTGGACGCGCCAAGACTAGTCTACTAAACTCCAGGTCACGGTTGTATTGCGTTAGTGAGTAGGGCGTTCACATGAGTGACCAGGCACAACTAGACTAGTTTCGCTTCGAACGAGTCATCGATGACATATGCAACTTGAAATGGAGTCTCCTCAGTCGGGAGGACCTCATCAATGTTGCATGGATCTATTACTTTTTCTCGGTTCAATTCCGGGAGAATCTTGAGATCGCTCGCAGCCTCTATCCCAACGACGAACAATTAATAGAACTCGATCAAGGCGAGCGTAATACAGACAACCTTTCTCCATTTCTGGGTGTCGCGACCGTCGGGGAGAAGATGAACCACGACGAATTCATGCGGCGGACACTTAAGCTGACGACGATTCCGCCAGGCACGCAGCAACAACTCGAAGCCATTGGCAAATCCTATCTCGCAAAAGCCCGCTCAATGGATAAAATGACCAAAGCACTAAGCATTGCGAGCTACGAGGATGGCGGGCTCGAAAAAGTATTTACCGCCATATTAAAAGCCCCCGATTGGAATGATCCGCTGCTGCAAGCTTTCAACCATTTCCTTGTAAAGCACATAATGTTCGACAGTGATCCGGAAAAAGGTCATGGCGCACTGTGCCGACATCTCAAGCCAGACGATCGAATTCTTCCTTTGTGGATCGCATTCAAGCAAATTCTGGTCGAAGGCGTTGCCGGGCTGGAGACCTGAATTTACTGTAATGCACAAAGGCTCTGAGTAACTCATGAAGAGCGAAACAATCGCCATCCATAGCGGTTACGACATCGAGCCGACGACCAAGGCGGTCGACGTTCCGATTTATCAGACCGTCGCCTATGCATTTGATAGCGCTGACCATGGCGCCGCGCTGTTCAATCTCGAAACGCCGGGCTTTCGTTACAGCCGTATTTCCAATCCGACCACCGCCGTGTTGGAGCGTCGGGTTACCGCGCTCGAGGGCGGGCTTGAGGGCCTCGCCGTCAGCTCCGGGCAAGCCGCATTGAATTACGCGGTGCTCAATCTATCTGAAATGGGCAGCAACATCGTCTCGGTGTCGCAACTCTACGGAACGACCCACACGCTTTTCGCTCACATCCTGCCGAGCCAAGGCATCACGGTGCGCTTTGCCGAGTCGGACCAGGCTGACGCTATCGAGGAACTCATTGATGGCAAGACGCGCGCGGTGTTCTGCGAGAGCGTTGGCAATCCCGCTGGCAACATCTGCGACATTGCGGTGCTTGCGAAAGTCGCTCACAAGCATGGAATTCCGCTGATCGTGGACAACACAGTGGCAACGCCGATTTCTGTTGCGGCCATTCGACTACGGCGCTGATATTGTCGTGCATTCGCTGACCAAGTTTATCGGTGGGCATGGCACCACCCTCGGTGGAATGATTGTCGACAGCGGCAAGTTCCCGTGGGGACAACATGCCGACCGATTCCCGATGTTCAGCCAGCCGGACCGCTCCTATCACGGCATGGTTTATACCGACCACTTCGGCAAGGCCGCATATCTCGCCCGCTGCCGTAGCGTCTATCTGCGCACGACCGGCTCAGTGCTGGCGCCGTTTAACGCCTTCTTGCTCTTGCAGGGAATCGAAACATTGGCGCTCCGCATAGAGCGCCATGTGGCAAACGCGCGATGCGTTGCCGAATTCCTGCACGGCGATCCACGCGTTGAGTGGGTCAATTACGCGGGATTCAGCGATAGCTCTTACTACCAATTGACGCAGAAATATCTCGGCGGCCGCGCATGTTCACTCCTAACATTCGGGGTCAAGGGCGGACTGGAGGCAGGCAAGAAATTCTACGACGCGCTGCAAATATTCAAACGGCTGGTCAACATCGGCGACACCATGTCCCTCGCTTGCCACCCGGCCTCGACAACCCACCGTCAGATGTCGGCGGCGGAGCAGCTCAAAGCCGGGGTACGGCCCGAGACAATTCGGCTGAGCGTAGGTATAGAGCATATTGACGATATCATCGCCGACCTTGATCAAGCGCTAAGCGCGATCGAACCCGGACAGTCAGAAAATGTAGGGCACCGAATAGGCCGCAAGGTCGCGATACCGGGGGGCCGTTGATGCCGATCCTTGTGGATAGACGGCGGATAAAGGTGAGGACGAATGTAGGCGTGGAACGCCGGTCAGTGCCGGGCCGACTGAATTGCGCAATCGATCTCGGCCTGATCAACAACATGCCGGATGCGGCGCTGCAAGCAACCGAACGCCAATTTTTCTCCCTGCTCGAAGCGGCAGCCGGCGACACCCTTGTGCGCGTGCGCCTATATTCGTTGCCGGGTGTGCCACGTACGGAATTCGGCCAACAGCAAGTTGCTAATCGGTACCGGCCGGTCGACGATCTGTGGGATAGCCGCCTCGACGGCCTTATCGTTACAGGTCGGGAGCCGCAGGCCGCCGACCTGCGGGATGAGCCTTATTGGACGACTCTGACGCGGGTTATCGACTGGGCTGAAGACCATACTGTTTCATCGATCTGGTCGTGCCTCGTCGCGCACGCCGCATTGCTGCACATCGACGACATAGACCGCAACCCGCTCGGCGAAAAGCGCTTCGGACTTTACGAGTGCACGAAGGTACAGGACCATCGAATTATGGATGGACTTCCCGCAAGGGTGGCGCTGCCGCACTCGCGGTGGAATGATATTCAGGAGAGCAGTCTCACGGCGCGCGGATATGACATCCTGACCCGCTCGCCCTGTGGACCTGACATTTTTGCCAAACGAAGAAAGAGCTTGTTCCTGTTCTTCCAATGCCATCCGGAATATGACGCCCACGCGCTTATGCTCGAATACCGTCGCGATATCGGACGCTTCCTTCGCGGTGAGCGCGATACCTACCCTCCATTACCGCAGGGCTATTTCGCCGACGATGCGGTAGCGGCGCTGGAAAAGTTTCGCGCGCAGGCACTGGCCCAGCCGCATGGGGATTTTCTCGTTAACTTTCCGACGGTCATCGCAGCGGCAAAATTGACCAATACCTGGCGCACGGCCGCGACACGCCTATATTCGAACTGGCTGTCTTACATCGCCGCACAGAAGACACAGTCGGTGTCCGATCACCTGCTCGCGACCACGGTTCCCAACCAGACTTGCATTCGAAATCGGGCCGGCGCCGCAACGCACGGATATTCCCGTAATGACGAATAGATCGACGAAATAGCCGTGTTGACCATGTTCGCCTCTCCAAGTTGCCCCCTCATCGTGTTTGAAATATACATGATTTCATAACAACTTCAGAGGCGGGCAAGCCGTGTCCCTTAGACCGAAAATAATTTCCGAGATCGAGAAAGTTGCCAAAGAGCAGGACCGTAAACTGGCTCCGCTCACGGATGATCTCGCCTTGTTCGATTCCGGACTCAACTCTCTCTGCATTGCCATCATCGTTGCCCGCCTCGAAGATGAATTGGGCATCGATCCGTTCACAACCTCCGAGAATGTTGAGTTCCCGATAACATTGCGAGATTTTATAGCGGCGTACGAACATGCTGCGAAATCCATCGCGAGCTAATTCCGCACTGTACGACTGGACGCGTGAGAACGCCACTTTAACCGATTGCCATTTGTCGGATGCGCAAGTTAGCGTATCCGTCGGCGCGCTTGCAACCAGTTCTGTCTTCGCCGGTCGTCTCAACGAGCTTGCCGGACGGTCAGTTCTCATTGCAACAGAACATCAGCTCGCCGCCGCGCTGGCGCTCCTTGAGATCGACGGGCTGGCTCGCCGCCTCATCTTGTGTCCGCCCGATATCGCATCAGGATATCTTCCCGGGATCATGGCGGATACCGACGTGGACGCGATCGTCTCAGACCGAGCGAGGCCGGAGCATCAGGCGCTCGGTGTGCCGACGCTGTGTGTCAACCCACACGAGATGAAGCCAAGCGAGACGGCACCTGCACGTCCCTACCAGACCGAATGGGTGCTGCTAACCTCTGGAACGACCGGCGCGCCAAAGGCGGTTGTCCATACGCTGGCCAGTCTGGCCGCATGGATTAGGCCGCGCAACAATGCCGAAATTCCAATTATATGGAGCACCTTTTACGACATTCGCCGTTATGGCGGGTTGCAGATTTTTTTGCGGGCGATTATCGGAGGAAGGTCATTCGTTCTTTCGGACGGCAGAGAAACTCTCGAACAGTTCCTTGCGCGTCTTCACGCGCGCGGAGTGACACACCTAACCGGCACACCAACCCATTGGCGGCGTGTCCTGTGGAATGCGGAGCGCGGATCGATTTCTCCACGTTACATTCGCATGTCCGGCGAAGTTGCCGATCAGACTATCCTCGACGGCTTACGCGCCGCCTATCCGCACGCCAAAATTGAACATGCTTATGCAACGACCGAAGCGGGCGTCGGCTTCGAGGTTGATGACGAGCGCGAGGGTTTTCCAAAGACCTTTTTGTACGAGCAGCGCAATGGCGTCGAGATCAAGATCGAAAACGACACGTTGCGAGTCCGCTCCGCGGGAACCGCCGAGCGCTACCTCGGCAAAGTCGGCCGCCAGATAGCCGGTCAAGACGGATTCGTGGACACCGGCGACGCGATTGCTGTACGCGGTGAGCGTTGCTACTTCGCGGGACGAAGCGATGGAATTATTAATGTCGGCGGCCTGAAGGTGTACCCGGAAGAAGTCGAGGCCGTCATCAATCGGCATCCAAAGGTGAGCTTGTCGCGTGTGCGCTCTCAGAAGAACCCGATCACCGGAGCGGTCGTCGTGGTCGATGTCGTCCTTACCGATACTCTTCCTGACGAAGCCAAATCCCCGCGTAAATCAGAAATCGAGGCTGAGATCCTTCAGCTCTGCCGCAAGTGCCTCGCATCCCATAAAATCCCCGTGATTATCTTCTTCGTACCAAATCTTCCGGTCGCTCAGACCGGCAAGCTCCAGCGGGCCAATGCATAACATACTCGTAACCGGCGGAAGCCGTGGCCTTGGCCTCGCCATCGCGCGCCGGCTTTCGAGCGAAGGCCATCGGGTGATCGCGGTCGCGCGTAAAATGTCCGAGGAACTCGATGCCGCGATGAAAGAGGCTGGACGGACAAAACTGGACTCGCTGCAATTCATTGTCCTGCGATCTCGCTGAAATCGAGAAGATCCCCGACTTCGTCAAAGCGGTTCGCAAGCAATTCGGTCCGATCTACGGGCTTGTCAACAATGCAGCCGTCGGGCTTCATGGCCCGCTCGCGCTCATGCACAACTCTCAAATCGAGCGGCTGGTGCAGATGAATACGCTGTCGCCGATCGTGCTGACCAAGTATGTCGTCCGCGCGATGATGGCCGATGGAGGTGGCCGCGTCGTCAACGTCGCCTCGATCGCAGCCTTTACCGGTTACAGCGGCCTTTCCGTCTACGGCGCGACCAAGGCCTCGCTTGTCGGCTTCACCCGCGCGCTCGCACGCGAAGTCGGCCGCATGGGGGTGAACGTCAACGCAATCGCACCCGGCTTCATGGATACCGACATGACGCAGGCCATGGACGAAACGCTGCGCCGCCAGGTCGCGCGGCGAAGCGCGCTGCGCCGCCTGCCCGAGCCCGCCGACGTCGCCAGCGCCGTCGTTTTCCTGCTCGGCGAAGGCGGCCGCAGCATCACCGGCGCCGTGCTCACGGTCGATGCCGGCAGCACCGCCTGAAGATCACACCCGCATGCTGCCGCGCTGGATCAGGTCGTAAAGCGCCTCATTGAGCGGCACGAAGGCGCCTCGCGCCGGATCGTCGAAATAAAGCGGATCATCGATCACGTGTGGATCATAGCCTTCCGCGGCGAGTGCACCCTTCGCCTGCTTGAACGTGTCAGTTGCTGTGATGGCGCGCCGGATGCGAAGGAACACCGGCCTCGCGTAGGCTGGCAGCCGTTCCGCCAGATGGTTGCGCAACAGCGCCAGATCGAGATCGTCCTTAAGCACCAGCGTCGCCATGCCGGCGCGCCCGTCGGTGCCGGGAATCACGACGCCATAGACGCTCGCCTCCGCCACCTGCGGTAGCGCGCCAATCGCCTCCGCTACCTCGGTCGTCGCCACATTCTCGCCCTTCCAACGAAACGTGTCGCCGGCGCGGTCGACGAAATAGAAATAGCCCTGCGCGTCCTTCCGCATCAGATCGCCGGTCGCGAACCACGCATCGCCCGGCGCGAACACGTTGCGCAGAATTTTTTTTTCCGTTTCCTCGCGGCTGGTATAGCCGGAAAAATGACCACCTCCATCGCTACCCGACCCGTTTGCAGACTCGCCACGCTCCGCCCTACCACCCTGCCCGTCGCCGCCGCCAATCCTTCCGATCGCCAGCCCGGTTTCATCTGTCGCGCAGCGCACACAGAAACCGTCGGCGCCGCGCAGCGGCTCGCGCATGCGAAGCGTCCGCCTTCACGATCGCGGCGGGAAAGCGGTGTGCGAGAAACGAAGGAATGCGCCCGATCGATCCCGACTTCCCCTCGACATTGAACAGCGAGAAATTGCCCTCGGTCGCCGCGTAGAATTCCAGAATCTGCGAAATACGGAACCGGTTTTTGAACTTGTCCCACACGTCGAGCCGCAGCCCGTTGCCGCAGGCGAGGCGCAGCCGGTGCGCGGTCTCCTTTGCGTGCGGCGGCGCGTTCGTCAGATAGCGGCAGAGCTCGCCGATATACTGAAACAGCGTGCAGTCGTTGCGCGTGACTTCGTCCCAGAACTGCGAGGCCGAGAATTTCTCGGCGATATACACCGAGCCGCCACCGGCGAGCACCGCGCCGGTCGCCACTACGCCACCGACGCTGTGATAGAGCGGCAGGCAGTTGTACATGCGGTCGCGCGGGTGGGTATCAATCATCCCGGCGAACCACAGGCTCCACGTCATCAGCCGGCGATGGTCAATGATCGCCGCCTTGGGAAGGCCAGTCGTGCCGGAGGTGTACATGTAGAGCGCGCGGTCATCGAGCGTGACACCGCACCGCTCATCCGCTGAAAGTGCCGCGCCGGATTGGCAGGCCACCGCGTCGTCGATGCATTTAAATGGCTTCGCACCCTCACCCTGCACCCACACTGACGCCATCAACCTTGATCGCCGGCATCGCCGTCGCCAGCGCGTCGGCAAGCTCCCCCGCTACGATGATGTGCCCGGGCGCCGCGAGATTGAGGCAATGCGCCAGCGCTTGCCCGCGGAGATTGGTATTGATAAGCGCCACCACGCCGCCGACCGCAGTGATGCCGAGCCACACGGCGAGATAGTCCAGCCGGTTCGGCATCAGCAGCGCGGCGACATCGCCGCGCTTGATGTCTTGCGCCAGCGCCCAGCGCGAAAAGCGGCTCGCGCGTTGCGCGAGCTCTTGAAGCTCCAGCGTTTCTGACCGAGAGAAGCGCAGGCGCCTCGCCAAAGCGCACAGCCAGTTCCTGCACCAGGTCCGGCAGGACGCGGCTACGATTTTTTTCTATTGAGCCCGTCAGCGCCAGCGCGCGGACCCATGACGTCCGAGCATTCGCCGGGGATTCGACGGGACTGGAGCGCATGGGCCCAGTCTATGCCGGAACGATCTCCTCCCGGCAACGTGGTGCCGACTTCGGCGTCGGCCGGGCCGCAGCCAAGCCGCCACCCCGTTAAAGCTTAACGTTAAATTGAAAAACTCCCCCCAAGCCAATACCTGGTATTGTGGCAGAGTTTGCGTGTGTTTGCGTACAAGTTGACATGAACACCATGCCCCATAAGGCATCGTGCACGAGCCACCCTAGGCGGTCCCGGCTCGGTCGATGTCCAGATCGATCGGCCGCAACACGCGGCAGCCGTACATCTCTGCCATTCATTATCGATTTTTTCGTTCGCTCGGCCGGAATAAGGTGCGCGGCCGCAGTTTTATTGCGAGGAACGCCGGAGTTCCCCTATGAGATATTGCGGGTGGTGCGGGATGGAATTCGATGCCGTGCGCCACTTATTCCTGCGTGGCGAATTCTGCTCGCGCAAATGCCTCGAGGGCTACAAGCGCGATGAAGCCCTGCGGCTACTCTGGGAAGCCAAGCACGGAGACGTGCAGCCTACGGTCGAGTCTCCGCCGACAGCCGCGTCGAAGGATGATGCGCGCGCGGCGATCTGGAGCGGAATTCTCCACGCCGCGAAGTATCTCGGCAAGGGCGACCTTGTTCCCAGCAAGCGCAGACGTCCGCCTGTCGTGCTTCTGCAGGAAGGCGCAGGCGTGCCCCTCTATTTTCTCAACGCCGGCCTGGTCGACTTTCGTCTCGCGCAATTGATGGGCGCGGGGCATCGTATCTATGGAGTGGAAATTCCGTGGCCGGCCGCCTGGCGTCGCGCCGCCGCGAAAAATGAATCCGCGCACTGCCGACGATGGAGCAATTCGTCGCGCCCTATGTAGCAGCAATTCGCGAACATGCGGGTAACTCCCCCTGTATTCTCGCGGGCTATTCGTTCGGCGGGCTAATGGCGTTCGAGGCGGCCCACCAGATCGGCGGCAGGGCGGGCAAGGTGGAAACGCTGATCCTGCTTGACGCGCCGGCGCAGCATCCAAAGAAGCATGAGCTGGCGTGGTGGAAACTGCGCACTCTCTGGAAGTCGTCGCCAAACGGCCGCGCGCGCGCCGCGAGGCCGCAATCTTTTGGTCGGCGCCTGATGAGCTCGGGCTCGATCCTGTCGTGCTGATGGTCGTCAACCAATTGCGCGACCTCGCCAATTTCTCATCAACACAGTCCTGCGCGATCCCGGCCAGCTCACCGCCAAGACCGACGAGATGGGCATCCCGCTTCACTGGCGGCTGGTCGAACGGCTATATGAGAATACGCTCGGCACATTACAGCATTCGGCCGCTCAACTGCCGCGGCATCCTCTTCCGCCCAGCGCCCGATGAAGACGACAGGGCGTTCCGCATGCTCGGCGATAATCTCGGCTGGGACGACGCCTTCGCGCAGGGACTTGAGGTCATCGAGGTGACGGGCACGCACTTCACGATGATGGATCAGGAAGAGCACACGTGCACGCTCGCGCGCGTGATCAATGGGGTGCTGGATCGTCCTTGCCATCTCGGCGCCACTGCGGAATTGCAGCCGACCTGATTGCGCCGATCCGTCACCGTGCCCGACAATACGGGGAATTGCGCTGCGGCAATACGAGAGCAGCGCGGGCGCCGTGCCGAAGCGCGCGGGCAACTCCTGCATCAAATTTTTTTCGATGGGTGCCGTCACCCGCAGTGCGCGACCAAGGTCGTCCGAGCATTTGGCGGGCCTCGATTGGACATTAGCGCATGCGCGGGAAGCCCTCCCCAGCGCGATATTCGGCCCGAACCGCCCCAAAAACGCGTTACGAACGCACCAAAAGACACCAAAGAGCCGCCAAATGCCGCAAAGAAATCGACGAAAGGTATCTGCTTAGCTCCGGCCCAGATCCTCACTTGCCCACGCGGCCTTGGTTACAATATCGCGATTGCCAAGCAAAAAGACGCGCACGGATTACATCGCGCGGCTGGGCTGTATAGGATAGGGCCGTTGCCCGGCGGCGATACGGGGCTCAATGGATCGGACATTGGGGTGCGAATCGTGGGTGGACGGAAAACAGTTTCGCTCCGTCAGCGGCAGGGAGTAGCCGCATCGCTTGCGCTCGCCACGTTGCTGATGGCCCTGCCCGCCCGCGAAGCCGCGACCGCGGATTCCCGCGCTCTCGGCGATCACAATGCGACGCTGGACAGGCCGGCGCATCGCCCTGCTGCGTCTCCCGTCGTTACCGCCGTCACAACCAGTCATTCGCCGGCGCGGCCGAAAATCGTTCCCACCAAGTCCAACGTGCCCTCGCTCGCATCCTTGGCCTTCGTGCAGTTCTGCATCCACTATCCGCTGGAGTGCATGGTCAGCGGCGCCAAGGCCGATAAAGGCGGACTGACCCTGACGCAGGCGCGGCTCACCGATCTTCTCGACGTCAATCGGGCCGTGAACCGTTTGATCGAGCCGCGGGCGAACGTCGATGTTTTGCACGGCGAATGGAATATCGCGCCAGAGCAGGGCAATTGTAAAGACTATGCCGTCACCAAGCGGCATGAGCTGCTGGCGCGCGGCTGGCCATCGGGCGCGCTGCTCCTGGCCGAAGTGGTTTTGGCTTCGGGCGAGCACCATCTCGTTTTGGTTGTCCGCATGCGCGAGGCCGATCTTATTCTCGACAACCTGCAATCGGAAATCGGCACAGTCGCGCAGAGCACCTATCGGTGGATCCGCATGCAGAAGCAAGACAATCCGAACTATTGGCTTGCCTTTGATGCAGCGCATCCCCGCCCTATGGCGGCGAATGCCTTTTAGGTGCTGAGTAAGTGCCTGCGAGCGGATGTCGCTCCGGACAATTTCTGACAATGCTTCGCTCTATCCGATTTTTTTATCGCTCGTTGTAGTGTTGGCGGCTACTGGCTCGGCGCGCACGCAGTCGAAGAGATCTTACGACGATCTTCGAGTTTATGCCGTCAACGTCGTTGAGACGCCGCCGCTGGAGAAGCAGTTCACCGGCTACGGAATCTACCTGGGCAAGGGCAATGTGATCACCGCCGCCCATGTCGTCGGGCACTGGCCGGCGATCACGCATCCGCGCGTGTTGGTTGCCGGGCTCGATCTGCCGGCTACGGTTGTCAAACAAGGCTCGCCCGAGGAGACGGATCTCGCGCTGCTCTCCGTCGACGAAACTCAGCTGCCGGTCAGTCTGCGGCTGCGGCGCAATCCGCTCTCCACGGCGCCGCCGCCCTTCGGCACGCAGGCGGTCGTCATCTATCCGCAAAAAAGCGTCGAAACGCGCGCGCTGTCGCCGCTGTTCATCGCACCGCAATTCCGCACTCGGTTTGGCTCGCTGATCACCGAGGCGCAGGGCTCCGGCGCGGGCGTGTTTGATGCCGAACGGCGCTGCCTGCTCGGCATCATTAGCCGCAAGATCCGGAAATTCAGCTATCGCCGGCAGGCCGGCAAGCTTGCCGCATTGCTGTCCGGATGCGCGGGCAATTACGTGCCGGCCTCCGCGATCGCCGATTTCCTGCCGCCGGACTTGCGCTTTTAGGGTGTGATCTTTCAAAGAAACCCGCAGCCCGCGCGCCCTTGTCGCGGCCGCTCTCCTCGTCATAGCGCCGGACCCGGAATCCTGAAGCGGGCACCCAACCTCTTCTCTGGATGCCGGGTCCACTCGCTCACGAGAGTGAGCGGATGGTTGCTGCCCGCCGGCCGATGCGGCGGCGCGAATCTCGGCGGCCGCCACAATTCGCTCGCAGTTGATCCGTTGTTCCGTTTGGTAATTGTGGCAATGGCTTCCCGCCTCCGGGCCATTATTTACGCGGCGCCACATTTGATCGAGAACTCGATTAAAGTCTTGATTTCGTTCGCGAGCTGCTGCTTCGCGCCAAAAGTTTACGCGGAAGTGATTGTGGCCCGCCCGACACACCGCCGGGGATTTTCCGGTTTCCAACCGGATTATACGCTGTGCCATCTCGACACAGGGTGCGCCCGACGTAACGTCCGATTCCAAGGGGGGGTGTCACATGCTTCCATATCGGCTCTTCCGTCCGTCGTGGTTCTCCTTGTTGCGGGTTTCGTGTCCTGCGTGCCGTGCCGGAATGTTGGTGACAAGCATCGAGCCCGACCGACCGGGCTACGATACGCGCATCTTCGAATGCGTGCCCTGCGAGATATCGATCGTCGAAGTCTTTGCCACGTCCCGGCGCCCTGTCCCACAGCCGCAGGCGGAGCAGCCGCTCCGGGAAAAAATCGCCCGCTATCCCGCAATCCGTCCGCTTTCTGCCTAGGGCGAAAGGCGGCGTGTTCGCTAAAAGCGGGGCTGGGGGCCCCAACCCCGTTTTAAGCGGCCTCGGTCGAGCAGACGCCACAACTGCTACGGCCGGGGCCGCTGGGTTTTTTGCCAAAACGGCCCGGCGGACCTTCTGCTCATTCCCGCGCAAAAACTATCGCAGGCCGGCGACCTAGCTGTGGGCCCTCGCTTTCGCGCGGGTGAGCGAACAAAGGGGCCCTGCGTCAGGGGGGTCCCTAACCTCATCAACGCTTTCAATTGAACGTGCGTGAGAGCTGGTCAGTGAACGGCTTAAGTAGATAGCTCATCATCGTGCGACTGCCGGTCTGGAGGAAAACCTCGACCGGCATTCCGGATACCAGTTGCAGGCTGCCGAGCCGTCGGCGTTCGCTAGACGGCAATGTGACGCGGACCGTGTAGTAAGCTGGGCTACCATTCGCTTGCCGGTCGTGACTAAGATCGGCTGAGACATACGAGACGACTACCTTCGAGCTGTGGCGTGGTGCGCTGGTTGAAGGCCGAGAAGCGAATATAGGCTTGCTGTCCCGTATGCACATGATCGATATCCTGGGGCGGAAGTTTGGCTTCGATCTGCAATTCGTCCGATGCCGGCACAATCTCCATGACGACCTCGCCGGCGGCGATCACTCCGCCGATGGTATGGGCCGAGAGCTGATGAACGATCCCGTCCGTCGGCGAGCGCAAATCGACCCGCTTGAGTAGATCCTGCGCGGCAATGCTTTTCTCAACCAACTCGGCCTCTTTATCCTGGGCCTCGCGCAAATCCTTCACGACTTCACTGCGAAAGTCCTGATCAACCCGAACGGCCTGCAGCTCCGCCTCGCTGATCTTGGATTTTGCCTCGGCAATCGCCGACACTACTTGACCGCGCTCGCCGTCGAGACGCGCGGCCTCACGCTGCAGCGACGTCTTGCGCGTCAGGGGCACCAATCCTTTCTGAAAGAGGCTATCCACGCCCGTAAGCTCGCCAGCAATCAGATCATGCTGTGCTGCCTTCGATTTCACTTGCGCGTCCAGGCCTGAAATCTGTTCCTCGAGCTGTTGGGCGCGGCTGCGCAAAAGCTCTTTTGCGCTGCGGCGCGCCGCCGCACGACTTTTGAACAGCGAAACTTCCGATGACCATAGATGCTTGACCGCATCTTCGTTGGATCGGCTGGCCAGTTCGCGCGGCATTTGCGGCTCATCCAGTCCGTCACGCTCGGCGATCAAGCGTGTCAATCTAACGCGCATCTGATCGAGTTGTTGCGACAAGACTTCAGAATTCGAACGTAGTTGCGTCTCATCGAGGTGAAGCAACAGATCGCCGGCCTGCACATGCATCCCGTCACGCACGAGAATCTTCGACACTACGCCACCGGCGGGATGTTGAATTTTCTTTACATCCGACTCGACCACCAGCGTGCCCGGCACGATGACCGCGCCCGAAAGCGGGACCAAGATGGCCCACGCGCCCACGATGCCAACACCCCCGATCAGGACGCGAAGCCCTATCTTGAGCTCAGAATTCGAAAGCCCTCGCTAAGCGCGCGATGAGCGGGGAGTTCGGACCCGTCGTCGAATCCGACAGCGCCTGCGCGGCTTACCAGGAATGCAAGAGCGGCGCGCAGATGGTCGAATGCCCGAGCCGGCTTGGGCATGGCCGTGGAATTCGGGCGGAGCCCGCTTCTCGCTTTTGCTGGCGGAGGAGTTCCGATGCGATCATGCAAAGAGACCCGCCATGGTTCCCCTGCTGAATGATGGGCCGCCGCCTGCGCCCGCCCGCTGTGGATCTTTTTGATGGTTGATGGAGAAGGGGCTATCCCTTCGGCCTTTTGCTCGGGCCGTGTGTGCGAAGGCGCGGCCGTGGCGACGCGCGCTGATTCTCTTGCAAATGCCGCCTGCTTGCTGTGCGTTTTCGGCCCCGTTACCGAGTTGGGCCGATCAAGGCCGAGGGCACCAAGAAGACGGCCAACCGCGCCAAGTGCAGATTTATCGGGCGTCTTGCTGCCGGCGCCGCCGAGTTTGTCGGGACACGAATTGGTTGGCCGAACTTCGGTTGCGTGCGGAAAACGCTCGCGCTCCCCGCTGCGCTCGTGTTCTAGATGCTTTTGAAGTCGCCGCAGGTCGCGAATGAGAGCGGCTTCCTGCGGCAGATCTACGACATTGCTGGCATCGTGGTGTCCCGATGCATGTCCGCGTCCACGAGAGTAAGTCATGGCGCGGCACCTGCAACCGTGCGCGCAGTGGCACTTTGCTTCGGTGCACTTCCAGCCTGAAAGGCGGGCCAAGCAACGCGGGCAAATACCTCTTCGCGCGGCCCGAACGCGATTGATTCTCCATCGCGTATGACCATTGTCATGTTCAACGCTGCCAGTGCATTGGGACGATGCGAGATGACGATGACGATACTTTGCTGGTTCCGCAGCGTTTCGATCGCGCTGACAAGTGCATTCTCACCGGCGCCGTCAAGATTCGCGTTTGGCTCGTCAAGGACAACAAGAAAAGGACGGCCGAATACGGCCCGCGCCAGGCCAATTCGTTGACGTTGCCCGGCGGATAACGAAATCCCGCGTTCACCAATCCGGGTGTCATAGCCGTCCGGCAGACGCAAGATCATTTCGTGGGCGCCCGACACGTGCGCCGCTTCCAGAATTGCCTGTGATGTCGCTGTTGGATCGAAGCGCGCGATGTTTGTCGCGACCGTGCCGTCGAACAGCGCGACGTCCTGGGGCAGGTACCCGATGTATCGCCCAAGATCATCGGAACTCCAGCGATCGATTGGCGCGCCATCGAGGCGCACCGTGCCCGCCGCGGCCGGCCAGACCCCGACCAGAGCCTTCGCGAGCGAAGATTTTCCGGCAGCGCTGGCACCGAGAAGCGCCAACCCGGTTCCTGCCCGCAGGTCAAATGACACGTCGGATATGACCGTCTTCTGCGTTCCGGGCACGACCATGCTGAGACCCTCAACGGTCAGGCTGTGCCGGGGCCGTTGCAGGATGACCTCCGGCGCGGGCGGCGCTTCGGTGACTTTGAGAATGGCGCGCAGGCGGCCAATCCCCTCGCGCGCCGCAACGAATTGCTTCCAGTTCGCAAGCGCGACCTCAATCGGCGCCAGTGCACGGCCCATCACGATCGCGGATGCGATCATGATTCCTCCGGAGGCCTGTTCCACCAGCACCAAATAGGCGCCGACCCCGAGCACCGCCGATTGCAGGATGAACCGCAAGATTTTGGAGGCAGCACCAAGATTTGCATGCAGGTCTGTCAGCCGCGTATTGTGTTGAATAAACTGGTCGCTCGTCAGCGACCACCGCTTCGCCAGGCGATCTGTCATGCCAAGCGCACGGATGACATCCGCATTCTGGCGCAGCGCGTCCGCCAAGATCTGTCGCTGGGCGTTACCTTCCGTCGATACCTTCGACGGCGCCTTTCGACTGCCATTCGGTCAGCAATGTCATTGCAATAATGGCTGCCGCGCCGCATGTCGCGATAACGCCAATCACCGGATGAAAGAGGAATAGCACAATCAAAAAGAGCGGCATCCATGGCATGTCGAGAAATGCTGTAGGCCCGGTGCCCGATAGAAATGCGCGCACCTGGTCGAGATCGCGCAGCGGCTGCTGGACAAGAATCGACTTCGTCCCCCGCAGCGGAAGCGAGACCATGGCGAAGTAAATCTGAGGCTGCAATTCAGCGTCGAATAGCGCGCCGATCCGCGCCAGCATGCGGCCACGGAGCGCATCGAAATAACCTTGCAGCAAATAAGCGATCACCATGATCGCCGACAGCCCGAACAACGTTGCGACGCTGCGGCTTGGGATGACGCGATCGTACACCTGCAGCATGTAAATCGAACCGGACAGCGTCAGCAGGTTGACGACTCCGCTGAATACAGCCACGCCCGCCAGTCTTCGTCGGCTCGCGCGCAACTGAATCGTTACCGGGTCGTCTTCGTCGAGTGAAAGCATGCTGTCCCCCAAACCGCTCATTTTGGCACGTCTCAACAGGCTCCAACCTCGGTCCGTCCGTTTTCGCTAAACAAGCAAGTTGCTGAGATCGTGCGGCTGCAATTGGTGCATGTCGACGCCCGTCAACACGACGTGGTCATGGCCGACTGTGACAACAGCATTGCCGAGCTCTTGCCGGATCTGGGCAGTGCGGTTCCCGTGCTCGGCGGAACCAACGAATTCCAACTTGTCGACGCCCGGCGTGAAGTCGGTAATCGTCGCGTCGACGTGGCCTGTTCCGATGACGAAGGTATCCGCGCCACCCTGCCCGTCATTGTATGCTGTCCGGAGCCAGCGACGAGAACATCCGCATTTGGACCGCCGAAGATCTTGTCGTGTCCATGTGAACCGATGATTAATTGCGGCGTCGCCGGGTCTTGCCAACCAAGGTCTCCGGCCGTCGCGCCGTGGGACACAATGGTCACTCGACTGGATGTGTTGGTGCCGCTATCGTGGGCACTGAGATCGAGGCGCCATCGCGCTCTCAAGTTGGTGCAATGTACTGGCAGCGAACCGGTGATTTTCGAACCATTGCCCGAGGTGCAGATTGCCGAGATGCTGCGCAACGACCTGGCCAATCATGCTCGGACGGTGTGGTCATCGGTAAGACCCAACGTCCATAGATCAATGGAACCCGGGGCCGTCGTACCGGTGCCGTGCCCAGAAGAACCGGGGGCCGTCCCACCGGTTGCGCCGGTACCACCGGACGCGCCGCTCCCACCTGTCCCATGGGCCGAGTTGGCCGTATCAACAGTGACAGCCAGCGCGGTCGATGCCACGCCGGTATTGCCGGCGGCGTCGGTCGCGGTCGCGGTCAGGCTGTGGGCGCCATTGGCAAGCGCCGCCGTCGTATAGCTCCAGGCCCCGCTGCCGTTGGCGGCGGCACTGCCGAGCAACGTCGCCCCGTCATAGACCTTGACCGTGCTGCCGGCCTCCGCCGTGCCGGTCAGCGTCAGCGTATTGTCATTGGTGATGTGGTCAGCCGCCAGTCCGTTGTCGGACAATGGTCGGGCGCAAGCGGCGCTGTCGTGTCGACGGTTGACGGCCAGCGCGGTCGAGTGCGCGCCGGTATTGCCGGCGGCATCGGTCGCGGTCGCGGTCAGGTTGTGCGCGCCATTGGCAAGCGCCGCCGTCGTATAGCTCCAGGCCCCGCTGCCGTTGGCGGTGGCACTGCCGAGCAACGTCGCCCCGTCATAGACCTTGACCGTGCTGCCGGCCTCCGCCGTGCCGGTCAGCGTCAGCGTATTGTCATTGGTGATGTGGTCGCCCGCCACTCCGCTGTCGGTCGAGAACGAGGTGATGGTCGGGGCAAGCTGGCGCTGGTGCGTGTCAACGGTGACAGCCAGCGCGGTCGAGTGCGCTCCGGTATTGCCGGCGGCATCGGTTGCGGTCGCGGTCAGGTTGTGCGCGCCATTGGCAAGCGCCGCCGTCGTATAGGACCAGGCGCCGCTGCCGTTGGCGATGGCACTGCCGAGCAACGTCGTCCCGTCATAGACCTTGACCGTGCTGCCGGCCTCCGCCGTGCCGGTCAGCGTCAGCGTGTTGTCATTGGTGATGTGATCGCCTGCCACTCCGCTGTCGTTGGAGAACGAGGCTGATGGTCGGGAGCTGACACTGGCGCGGTCGTATCGACGGTAACAGCCAGCGCGGTCGAGGCCGCGCCGGTATTGCCGGCGGCATCGGTCGCGGTCGCGGTCAGGCTGTGGGCGCCGTTGGCAAGCGCCGCCGTCGTATAGGTCCAGGCGCCGCTGCCGTTGGCGATGGCGCTGCCGAGCAACGTCGTCCCGTCATAGACCTTGACCGTGCTGCCGGCCTCCGCCGTGCCGGTCAGCGTCAGCGTGTTGTCATTGGTGATGTGGTCGCCCGCCACTCCGCTGTCGGTCGAGAACGAGGCAATGGTCGGGCGCGAGCTGGGCGCGTGCTCGTGTCGATGGTGACGCCAGCGCGGTCGAGGCCGCGCCGGTATTGCCGGCGGCATCGGTCGCGGTCGCGGTCAGGCTGTGGGCGCCATTGGCAAGCGCTGCCGTCGTATAGGACCAGGCGCCGGTGCCGCTCGCGGTCGCGCTGCCGAGCAACGTCGCCCCGTCATAGACCTTGACCGTGCTGCCGGCCTCCGCCGTGCCGGTCAGCGTCAGCGTGTTGTCATTGGTGATGTGGTCGCCTGCCACTCCGCTGTCGGTCGAGAACGAGGTGATGGTCGGGGCGACCGGCGCGGTCGTGTCGATGGTGACAGCCAAGCGCAGCTCGAGGCCGCGCCGGTATTGCCGGCGGCATCGGTCGCGGTCGCGGTCAGGCTGTGGGCGCCATTGGCAAGCGCCGCCGTCGTATAGGACCAGGCGCCGGTGCCGCTGGCGGTGACGCTGTTGAGCAGCGTCGCCCCGTCATAGATCTTGACCGTGCTGCCCGCCTCCGCCGTGCCGGTCAGCGTCAGCGTGTTGTCATTGGTGATGTGGTCGCCGGCGACCCCGCTGTCGGTCGAGAACGAGGTGATCGTCGGGCTGGCCGGGCGCGGTCGTATCGATGGTGACGGCCAGTGCGGTCGAGGCCGCACCGGTATTGCCGGCGGCATCGGTTGCGGTCGCGGTCAGGTTGTGGGCGCCGTTGGCAAGCGCCGCCGTCGTATAGGACCAGGCGCCGGTGCCGTTGGCGGTGACGCTGTTGAGCAGCGTCGCCCCGTCATAGATCTTGACCGTGCTGCTGGCCTCCGCCGTGCCGGTCAGCGTCAGCGTGTTGTCATTGGTGATGTGGTCACCCACCACCCCGCTGTCGGTCGAGAACGAGGTGATCGCCGGGCTGCCTGGTGCGGTCGTATCGATCGTCCCAGGCGTCATCAACAGGATCGGCTGCTCGCCGATCGTGACTTGGCCACCGACGATATTATGGATGGCACCCGTCAAGTCTTGGTATTGGGTAAACGAACCGGCGGAGTAAGTGGAGTTTCCTGCGGAATTCCAAACAATTTGCGTGCTCTGCCCGCCTTTAAGCAGTGGAACAGTGTAGGTCGTACCACTGACCTGGCAGCCCGCAATCATCGTGGCCCCTAACAGCCACTGGGTTGTTTCTTTAAAGGCGACGCCTGCTTGCGTCAGCGTACCCCCGGTTTGGTTGTAAATGCCATGGTCGATGCTGTCGTAAGCATAATAGACCTCACGTTGCACCCCGAGGGCAGATTGCAAAATCAGAGAGGTAGAAAGAAATGCCGCCTGCACGTCTTGCGACGGCGGACTATCGGGCCACCAACTCCACTCGGTATCCCAGATCGGCTTGTTGCCGGCGCCACCCGCTACAAGCGCGGCCTTGAAGTTGTTAATGCTTTGAATGATTGATTCGCCATTGGCGTCGACGTAGCCATGCATTGCCGCAATATCAAAATAGGCGCCACCTCCCGCATTCAAAAAGTTGGTCATGGGTTGCCCACCCACCCCAGTGTAGGTGGGAGACAATACCGAGCTTGCCGGACTCAGCTGATGTACCGTCTCATAAAGCACCTTCTGCAGCGCAACTAAGCCACTTGCCGATCCGCTAAATATGCTGGTGCTGGCATTATATTCATTGAACCCCTCGTAGTATTGAATAGCGCTGCCCACGTGATTGATGAGCGCGGTCATAAATGCCTTATATGCCGCGGGGTCGGGATTAGACCCGCCTGCCCAAGCCGGTGGATCGCATAGCGTGTAAATCATCTGGACATTATTTTTCTGGCACTCGGCGATCCATGAATCGAGTGCCGTCCAGTTATATACGCCAGCTGACGGATTTAGATTGCCCCAGGCCAGACCGCTAATTGTGCCATTGCCAGGCGACCAAACACTGAGGCTGCGAGAAACCGTATTGGTAATGGTTGGCCAAGCTTCGACCGGTCCAAAATTATACCCGACGGCTTGTTCCGTCAGTCCAAAATAGCTGGCGGATATAGCCGTCGTTTGTGGTGAGGTGAGTTGGGTCATGTCGGTCACCGGCTCCACAGATCAACAGAATTGATTTTATTGCGACAGCCGTCTTTAATACGGTGTCAGCCAGAGTCTTTACGCGTTGGTTGAGGTCTTGACGCCCCGTCCCCGTTGTAAAAATCTTGTTTTCCGAAAATGGTCCTTCCATGAGTACAAAGTGACCTTTCTATGACTGTTGATCGCAGCACCCGATGCCGATGTCACCGCCAAATCGGGCAATGCAACATGTCCGGCAACATCTGTCGCCTGGAGACCTCCGGCCCCTTCGTTCGGGTGATCGCCTTAATTGAGGCCGTGGCCGCGCATTGCAACGCACTTGCCGCGGGGTGTCGCGAGGACCGGGAAATCGCCACCCGTTACCACGAGTTGTCACAGCTTTCCGGCGCCGACCTCGCGAGACGCGGCCTCACGCGTCAAGCGATCGCGCGCGCTGCCTTGAACCTTCAATGTTAAACCTCGAGAGCACAGACATGATAACGAACCGGCTTCGAAAAGCTCGCCGCAGCGGGCGCCAGAGCGAAAAGCGGAATGAAAAACGGCGATTTTTTGAAGTGGTGGGGGAGGTAGGACTCGAACCTACGAAGGCATAGCCAGCGGATTTACAGTCCGCCCCCTTTGCCGCTCGGGACACTCCCCCGAAGCCGTCGCACCGTATTGATCTCGAAAGACAATTCGGCTCCGCCCGCCGGCTGGTCGGGATGTGCCGGTTTTATGGGGAGCTACCCCCATTAAGTCAATGGAGGCTGTTCCGCGTGCAGTGGATCAGTTAAGGCACCCCTGAATTCCTCCCCACCCCGATGTTCCGGGAACCAAGGGACGCAGCACGGACACGAGCAATGAAGTCACGACAATCTCCCCGCCGACCCGGCTCCGGCGCGAAACAAGGCGCTACGCGCGAACAGGTCGAGCGGCGGGAGCGATTTCGAGCGGGCGCGTCGCGAAAGCCTGCGGCCGGACGCCGATGGTCCGGTCGTCATGTATGGCTGGCACACAGTGACTGCCGCTCTCAGAAACCCCGCACGGCACATTCGCAAGCTGCTCGCCACCGAGAATGCCGCGCGACGACTATCTGACGAAGGTATTTCGCCTCGTGTCGCGCCCGAGGTCGTGCGGCCATCCGCGATCGCCGAGCGGTTATTGCCGGACGCCGTGCATCAGGGGCTTTACCTTGAGAGCGATCCACTGCCCTCTCCGGCAATCGACGCATTGCCGGCTGAGGGTGTCGTGCTGGTTCTCGATCAGATTACCGATCCACATAATGTTGGCGCAATATTCCGCTCGGCCGCCGCCTTCGGGGTAACAGCGATCGTGACGACGCAACGTCACAGTCCCGAAGCGACCGGGGCCTTAGCCAAAGCCGCATCGGGAGCGCTGGAGCATGTGCCTCTGATCAACGTGCAGAACCTGGCGCGCGCCCTCGCCGCGCTCAAACAAAGCGGTTTTCTGGTGGTCGGACTCGACAGCACGGGCGACGCCAACCTTCCCGAGCTTACTTTGCGCGCACCGCTCGCTCTGGTCCTCGGCGCCGAAGGCAAGGGCCTTCGACAACTGACGAAGACAACATGCGATCACGTCGCGCGCATTGATCTTCCGGGTGAAATCAAAAGCTTGAACGTGTCGAATGCCGCTGCGCTCGCACTTTATGTTGCGAGCAGCCGATTAAACCGCGCGTAAGATATCGCCACGCTCAATAATCAGGTTATTGCATCGGTTGCACTGGCGCGATGCCGTACTGACTCGCGCGGCTCGGAGGCAAGTAAACAGGCGTTCCCGACGAGACTGTCCAACGCCGGAAATAATCTTCCGCCCTGGAAGCCGGACGTGCGGTGATGTGTTCGAGCCGCCCGACCCGCGGCCGCTTGCCTGTCTTTGGAAAATAATGGCGATTGGCCCACGGCGCGTACCAGTAAGACCGCCCGATCACGCCAGGTTGATCGTCATAGATCACAATCGGTTCTATGCGCGCGCCATATGCAGAATAATAATTCAAACCGGCGTCGCCGCCCTTGGACAAATCGGCCGCTGTCGCCGTTGTCACGCCGATAAACCCGGCAAAAATTACGGGCACAAGATATCTGCGCATTGCAGCTCCAATCCGTAACGAATAGGCCTGCAGTTTATACGAGGACTTTAGTGTACCCGCTCCAATCGCCGGGTATTATTAATTGTTGCACGGGGCTCCAATGGGCTTTGATCAAATTCATCTTCATTTTCGCCACAAAATGCGACGCCAATACAGTTAACCGCTATGCCTGATCGTCGGCCCAACCCTGCCCTCGATAAGTCGCCGCCTCAAAAGCGGCAGAGCTTTCGCCAGCGTTACGACGAGCTGGAAGTGCGCCGCGCCGAACTGTCAGCACGTCTGCATTTGCTTGGCGAAACCGCACAACGCCATCCGGGCTACAAACGTGCGCTCAAGCTTCTCAACGACATCTATCGCAAGGAAAAGCTTGCCCGGCGCCTGGCAGTGCTGCACGCCGCCGCCTGGTTGATCGACATACTCGAAAAGCTCGCCAGTTCCCTGTGAGCAATGCGACAGCGCGGCATTAAACCACCGTTCGCCGCCTCCATTTTTTCCTTTGGAATCATAAACACATAAAAGTCTATTACGACTTTAGGCGTAAGACCTGAGGCGCACAGACGCGCTAAGATGCCGGGCGTATTTCTGGCTCGGGGTGGTCTGGCGCAAAAAGACGTCAAGCTGCCCCCAACAAGAAATCAAAATAAATGAGGAAACGGGGACAACGCCCATGACAGCAATGACTGCGAACACATACCGCGAAGGCGGGATGACGTCCGAAGAACGGATGGTCATCTTCGCGTCGTCGCTCGGCACTGTATTCGAGTGGTACGACTTTTATATTTACGGCACGCTCGCGCCCATTCTGGCGGCGCAATTCTTCTCCGGCGTCAATCCGACGGCGGCCTTCATCTTCACGCTGCTCGCCTTCGCCGCCGGTTTCGCGGTGCGCCCGTTCGGTGCGCTGTTCTTCGGCCGGCTCGGCGACATCATCGGCCGCAAATACACCTTCCTCATCACGATGTCGTTGATGGGCATCGGCACATTCTTCATCGGGCTGCTGCCGTCCTACGCTTCGGCGGGCATCATCGCTCCGATCATCCTGATCGGGCTTCGTCTGGCGCAGGGTCTCGCGCTCGGCGGTGAATATGGCGGCGCGGCGATTTACGTCGCGGAACATGCTCCGAAGAATAAACGTGGCCTGTACACCTCGTGGATTTAGACCACGGCCACGCTTGGCCTGTTCATGGCCCTGCTGCTCGTGCTCGGCATCCGCACCACTCAGGGCGAACCGACCTTCGTCGCATGGGGCTGGCGCATTCCGTTCCTGCTGTCGGCGATCCTGCTCGCGGTGTCGATCTGGATCCGGCTCAAGTTGCAGGAATCGCCAGTGTTCGCCCGCATGAAAGAACTCGGCAAGGGCTCGAAGCGGCCACTGTCGGAAGCTTTCGGCGAATGGGGCAACCTCAAGATCGCGATCCTGGCGTTGTTCGGCGCCACTGCCGGCGAAGCGGTTATTTGGTACGGCGGACAGTTCTATGCGCTGTTCTTCCTGACCTTGACGCTCAAAGTTCCGGCGGTCACGGGACAAATTCTGATTGCGATTTCCCTGTTGCTTGGCACGCCGTTCTTCATCGTGTTCGGCTGGCTTTCTGACAAGATCGGGCGCAAGCCGATCATACTCGCGGGTTTTGCGCTGGGCGTGGTCACCTACTTCCCGATCTTCCAGGGCCTCACCCACTTCGCCAACCCGAAGCTGGAAGCAGCGCTCGCGGCGTCGCCGGTGAGCGTTGTCGCCGATCCGGCCGAATGCTCGTTCCAGTTCAATCCGGTCGGTATCGCCAAGTTCACGACCTCTTGCGACATCGCGAAGTCGGCGCTGGTCGCACGTTCGGTGAACTATGAGAACGTAGCCGCTCCGGCGGGAACGAAGGCGAGCGTTAAGATCGGTGATCAGGTCATCCAGACCGGCACGCCGGATTTTGCCAAGCAACTCGGTGATGCGATCACCAAGCATGGTTATCCGCCAAGCGCTAACCCGGACGACATCAACTACGTCATGACGGTGGTCCTGCTGACCATCCTGGTGATCTACGTCACCATGGTGTACGCGCCGATCGCAGCCTGGCTGGTTGAGCTGTTCCCGACCCGCATCCGGTACAGCGGACTGTCGCTGCCCTACCACATCGGTAACGGCTGGTTCGGCGGCTTCCTGCCGGCGACCGTCTTCGCGATCGTGGCGGCGACCGGAAACATCTACTCCGGGCTCTGGTACCCGATCGTTGTGGCAGCGATGAGCTTCGTCGTCGGGCTTATCTTCCTGCCGGAGACCAAGGATCGCGATATCACCCAAATGTAAGGACGGTGGGCGGCCGCGCACAGCCGCTCTCCTTCCCATCAATCCAGCCCCGCACCTCCGGTGCGGGGCTTTTTCGTGGGTGGAAGCGCCTGGCAATGCCCAATGGGCCTAGGACCAGAGGAGGCCACTGTCCGGCCCGGCCCAGGGGCGAAATCAGCATTTTTGTGACGGCTGACACAGCCCAGCCCCCAGGCACCCCCTATTGTGACAATCAGCGAGGATCCAGGCGTACGGGGAGAAAAGACATGGTCGGGATCGAATTTGTTGGTTGGGGCGTTTTGACGGTGGCCTTCACCGCCATCCAGTACGGCTGCCTGCTGATATCGGCCGGCAAGGCCTAGTGGCAAAGATTTCGGCCGAAAAAGATTTTGCTGAGCCGTCTTACTCCGGGGATTTTCCCGGTTTAGGTCGCAGTGCTCAGGACTTCGGCTATTTCGAAAAGGCCTACCCGCCCGGCGCGACCGGGAACACCTGGGACCCGACCGCCGATCATCAGACGTCCGCCACCCCACCCCCCGCCGTCCCGAGCGGCGGGTCTCACACAGGTTTGACCGCCCGCGTGGAGAATTTCGCCCGGACGATTGGGACCCAAATATTTGGGAAATGGTAGCTAGCGGCCGCTAGTCTGCAATTCACTCCCTGTCGCTTCGGTGCTAAGCGACTCAAAATTCCGACGGCTAGCCGGGTTAGCTCAGCGGTAGAGCAGCGGTTTTGTAAACCGTTGGTCGGGGGTTCAATTCCCTCACCCGGCACCGGAATTAGCCACGCACAATCCGCAAACGATCCCCGCCCGGGCGAGCCCAAGACACCGAAAGGGACCTTGTTCGCCGGTTAAGGACTGTGGCACACTGTGGCGTTGGTAATACTTCGGAGATCTAGCATGCCTCAGGGCACCGTAAAGTGGTTCAATCCGACGAAGGGCTATGGCTTCATCCAGCCCCAAGAAGGCGGGAAGGATGTGTTTGTGCACATCTCGGCGGTCGAACGCGCCGGACTTAGCACGCTGAACGAGGGACAGACCGTTCAGTTCGAACTCGTCGAGAACCGCGGAAAGACGTCCGCGGAGAACCTCAAGGTTAAGTGACCTCGTAGCCCGAGGCTGCTTTCGGCCGTTCTGTCTGAATCTCGCGCCGCCGAGCCTATTGGGCCCGGCGGTTGATGCACGCCGTGTGTTCACAATATCCCAGCGACTGCGTTACCGCGTCAGCTTTTCGAGCTCAGGGAACGGGGCAAACGCCGCATCCTTGCAAAGCTCGCGAACGTCTTTTGGGATATCGAAGAAACGATCGAGCTTGCCCGCCACATAGACCGCTGCGCCGTCTTTTGACCCCTGATATTTTCCGTCGGTATTGCGCGCGTTGTAGCGAACACATGCAACGTACCGATCTCCCGGGCCGATATATTTGAGCTGTGGTTGCGATACCGCCGCTCCGCGCACATGCGAGGGATCGTTGAGATAGGTGCGCAGGTAGGCCAACAGGTCCTGCCTGTAGGCTTGCGGAAAGACATTTTCCGCATCCCATTTTGCCTTCAATTCGGCGCCGCTCGGACCAACCTCGGTGGCGCAGCCGCCAAGCGCAACCATCGCCGCAGCGGCCACCAATAGTCCAATCTGTTGCATCCGCCCCGTCCGCATTTATTCGGTCCCCTACTCCGACGCAATCATAGCGACTGGCGCAGGATCGGCCAGAGAGGCCGGTGCGTGGCATGCCGGATGTTTTCAAAACGTGACGCCCGCCTTCGCCATAAACGTTCGGCCCGGCAGCGGATAGGCATTGTAGCGGCCGAAGGTTGCTGAACTCGCCACCGCGTAGTCGAAGTACAGAACATTGAACAGGTTCTGCACCGCAACCGACCAGAACAAATTTTTCATTTGGCCGCCAAGTCTCACATCCATCGTCGTGTGCTCGGGGATCAACGGCTGGAAGTTTGCCTGGTCGTTGTCCATCCGCCTGGCGCCGACGTAGCGAAGCACGGCATCCAACACGACGTACTTTTTGTAGAGGTCGGTCGACACGCCGATATTGCCCCACCAGCGTGACACCAGCGGAACGTCGTTGCCGGCATAGATGCCTTCACGGAATTTTGCGCGCGTATAGGAAAGCGCGCCCGTAAGCCGCATCGTGTCGGTGACATCGAACGATGCCGCGCTCTCCACACCGTAGCGCCGGGTTGGGTCGAGATTGATATTGGCGCCGATCGGCGGAAACGGGATGAACAGGATCTCGTTATTGAGCTCCATGTCATAAACGCTGGTTTGCCAGGCGAACCTGCCGAAACGCCCGCGCAGCCCGCCCTCGATGTCACGCGACGTCTGGGTTTTCAGATTGAAGTCGACCGGAAACGCGTTGACGCCGATACGCTCATCGACATTCGGTGTACGAAAGCTGCGCGCGACGCGGCCGAAGACCGCGAGCATCGGCGAGAACCGGTGCTCGAAGCCGAAGTGGAGCGCATGATTTGTTTCGGTCTTATCGAGCGGTGTCGCCTCGGCGTCGAAAGGAGGAAATGCACCTGGCGCCGTCGGGTCGAAGCGGTCACGGGCGGAGAGCCGCATCTGCTCGAGCCGCCCGCCCCACGACACATCGGTCGTCGGAAGGATGGCAAGTGTCTGCTGCGCATAGGCCGCCGTCGATTGCTGCCGAAGATTGTAGGTATGAAACGGCGGATCGTTCAGCGCGACGCTACGTTTGACCTCGAGCGCCGAATTGTAATAGTCGATGCCGGCCGTAATTTTCGTCGGCAAGCCCGCGATCTGAGTGTCGATATTCGCGCGCGGCGTGATCGATCCGGTCGTGAGCTCGCGGATGTCGGACGTGTCAAACCCGAACAGCGTCGAGAATGCAGTCTGGTCCTTCCGTCGCAGGTTTCCGTCAACGATCAGCTCGACGCCTTGGCCAATTATGCGCGAGACGCCGAGCGTGACGCCCCCGCCCGTCTTGTCGGCAAAGGCGGTCGGCGTAGTCGCGCCGCGGCGATCAGTCACGAGCTCATTGATCCCGGCGGCCTGATCGACCAGACGTGCGCCCGGCAGGCCGAGATGCTGTTCGTCCCCGACGATATTGAACCATGCGCTGCCTTCACTGCCCGTGTAGCGCAAGTCGCCAATCGCGTTGCGCTGCCGCAGCGCGCTGTTGACGCGATAGCCATTGGAATCGACTCCGTTGGCAAAGACCGATGCTGCGAAGGGACCGCTCGATACCGCGGCCGAGCCGTTGAGCTCGCGCTGGTTGAACGAGCCTGCGCCGGTTTCGATCACGTGCGGTCGGCGGCAATCCTGCGCCGGTCTTGGTAATAATGTTGATGACGCCACCCACCGCGCCGCCGCCGTAGAGCACGGCGCCGCTGTTGCCGCGCGTAATCTCGATGCGTTCGATGCTGTCCTTCGGAATCGTGCTCAGGTCGACACCAAGGAGATCGATATCGTTCAAACGGCGGCCATTGAGCAGGAACAGTGTGTTGGACGACGCCGTTGCGCCGAAGCCCCGCAGGTCGACCGTCGTGGTCGCCCCATTATTGCCGCCGGTTGTGCTCCAGGTCTGGACGCCGGCCTCGCGCGACAGGACGTCCTGGATCGTGGTCCCTGGCGAGCGGGCGATGTCTTCCGCCGTGATAACGCTATTGGAAGTGCCGATAATTCCCGTACCGGTTCGCGTCGCCCAGACATCGACGGTCGGAAGAACCTGCGTATTGCTCTGCGCGACGGCAGGTTGAGCAAGCAGCGGTGTGAGCACCAAAATTGTGCTCAATCGAGATATTTTAAGGCCCATGACACAAACGTTCCTTCGTTTGCGTTCGCGCATGCGAACGCATCGGGTGATGACCAGGCCCGATGCAAAGGACGCAGTGAGAAACCCAGGCAGCGACGCGCGGGGCTCACGTGCGGAATGTCGTGGGAGTTATTGCTCTCACGGCCTTCGCACCGGCATTGCCGTCACCGCTGCGAAAGACCGCTCCGTATGGACGCCCCGTCCACCGGTTGGGTGACTGTGCTGGCAGGTCTCCTGGCTCGCGGGTCGTTGCCTTTGTGGTCCAGCCTTCCCAGTTTCCCAGTGGCTGTAGTGGACCTAAAGCTCGCCGCTCACAGTTGCGGGGGCAGCCACGGATTCCTTCAAATTCGAAGGCTCGAATTCGTCGTGTCCGTGTTCCCTCTTTCGTCCCCGATGTGACTCGGGGAACCAGCACGGTAAAATGTTCTCTTGAACGCCGAAGTGAGTCAAGCGGGCCGCGGCAACATCTGCGGCAGTTGGAATGTCGCACGCCGGAAGCCGTCATTGGCAACGCGACCTACGGCGATGCCATACTCCGAAATTCAGCCCGGCCCGTACCGCTATCGGGCGGTCTCCTTCGTAATCCAGGCATGGTAGTCCGGATCAACGTCGTCGACAGGCAACGTCATGATCGCCGGGGTGGTATAGCTGTGGCGCTCTTTCACGGCCTCCCGCACAGCCTCAGCAAGTGCGGCCCGGGTTTTGACGAACATAACCACCTCCTCGGCCCGCTCGATCTTGCCCTCCCACCAATAGTGCGAAATCATTCCCGGCAGGATATTCACGCAAGCGGCCAGCCGACGCTCGACGATGGCGCGCCCTGCCCGCTCCGCCTCGACAATCGATGGCCAAGTCGTATAGACGAGCACCGCGCGTTCCATCGTCAGGTCCCCTCATGAGCCGACCGGCCAACCGTTTCGAGCACATCGCCTTCGTCGCCAGTCAGACGCCCGAGGCGCGCGAGGCCTATGCACGGCTGGAAAAGCGTTACGGCAACTCCGACCCCGCCAAGGCCGACGTTATTGTCGCGCTCGGCGGCGACGGGTTGATGCTGCAAACCCTGCACAAGTTCATGAAATCCGGCAAGCCGATCTACGGGATGCATCGCGGCACCGTCGGTTTCCTGATGAATGAATTCGTTGAGGAGGGCCTGGTGAACGACTGGCGGCCGCGCATATCACCGTCATCCATCCCCTGCTCATGCAAGCCCGCGACGCGCAAGGGCGCATTCACGAACATCGCGCTATCAACGAGGTGTCGCTGTTCCGGCAAAGCGCGCAGGCAGCGCACCTGCGCATCCTGATTGATGGACAGGAAAGACTCGCCGAACTGGTTGCCGACGGAGTTATGGTGGCAACGCCGGCGGGCTCAACGGCCTATAATCTGTCCGCGCAGGGCGCGATCATTCCGATCAATGCACCGCTGCTTGCGCTCACGCCGATCAGCCCATTCCGGCCCCGCCGCTGGCGCGGGGCATTGCTGCCCAACAAGGCCAAGGTCACCATTGAAGTGACGGAAGCCGACAAGCGACCGGTTGCCGCCGTGGCCGACCATGACGAAGTGCGCTCCGTGCGAAACGTCGACATCCGAATGGACCACGAGATATCGATCAACATGCTGTTCGATCCGGGCCACAGTCTCGACGAGCGCATCCTTCGCGAGCAGTTTGGTTTTTAGGAGCAAGCGTGTCCAAGACGTTCGACTTTTCCGTGAACGGCAAGCCCGTCAGCGTAACGCTCGACAACGAAGAGACCCCGCTGCTCAACGTGCTGCGCAATGACCTTGGGCTGATGGGAACGCGCTTCGGCTGCGGGCTTGAGCAGTGCGGCTGCTGCATGGTGCTCGTCGACGGCGCGCCGGAAAAGTGCTGCACCAAACCGGTCTGGAGCGTCGCCGGTAAGCAAGTCGTCACTGTCGAGGGCCTGGGTAACGCAGCAAAGCCGCATCCGCTGCAACAAGCCTTTATCGATCAACAGGCCGGCCAATGCGGCTACTGCCTCTCCGGCATTCTGATTTCGGCCAAAGCGCTGCTCGACAAAAATCCGAACCCGACGCGCGCACAAATTGCGACGGCGCTCGATGAAAATATTTGCCGCTGTGGATCGCACAACCGCATTATCCGCGCCGTCGAAGAGGCGGCTGCAGCCCTGCGTGACGGAGGAAGCCGATGAACGCTCCCCTGCCCGGCCCGCTCAATGACAATCCGCAACTCGACCGGTGGGTGGCCTTTCCGGCGCCCGGCAAGGTGACGGTGCTCACCGGCCGGGTCGAACTCGGCCAAGGCGTGCTCACCGCCATGGCGCAGATCGCCTCCGACGAGCTCGATGTTGCAATCGAGCGCATCACGATACGCTCCGGCGACACCGAGAAAGCGCCCAACGAAGGATACACCGCTGGCAGCCAATCGATCCAATTTGGCGGTGTCGCCATGCGGCAAGCCTGTGCCGACGTGCGGGCGCTGTTCCTCGAACAGGCCGCCAAAGTCCTCGCCTGCAAGGCGGATGAATTGTCCATTCGCGACGGCAGCATCTACCGCGGCACCATATCAACCGGACAGGACTATTGGACGCTCGTCGGCGCGGTCGACCTCTCCGCCAAAGCGACCGGGAACGGAGTTCGCAAGCGCGTCACCGAGCTTAAAAATATCGGCGCGAACAGCGCTCGCCTCGACCTTCCGGCCAAGATTTTTGGCGATGCGGTCTTCATCCACGACATGCAGCTCGATGGCATGGTGCACGCCCGCGTCGTGCGCCAGCCGAACCGCGGTGCAACGATCGGCCCGATCGATGAACCGGCCATTCGCCGCGCGGCCAAAGGCCCGATCGCATTCGTGCGTAACGGAAATTTTCTCGCGATCGTCGGCGATGACGAAACCGCCGTCGAAGCCGCCGGCATCGCCGCGCTCAACCATGTTGCCTGGCAGAATGTCGAAGCACCGACCCCGACCCAACAAGAAGCCAACTGGCTGTTGCAGCGGCCGGCGGTTGACCGTGTTTTCGGCGCCGAGCCGGCCGATCGCCAAAGGTCGCGAGCGTTTTGAGCGAACCTACACGCGCGGCTACCTCGCGCATGCCTCGATCTCGCCCTCGTGCGGACTTGCACTCTTTCAGAACGGCAAGCTGACGGTTTGGACGCATTGCCAGGGCGTTTATCCGCTGCGCGCGGCGTTGGCAAAAACGCTCAAGCTCGAGCCGTCCTCGATCATTGTCCATCACGTGCAGGGCTCCGGCTGCTACGGCCACAACGGCGCCGACGATGCCGCCGCCGACGCTGCCATCATCGCGATGCAGAAGCCGGGGCAGCCGGTCCGCGTGCGCTGGCGGCGCGAGGAAGAATTCATCTACGAGCCGAAGACCCCGGCGATGATTGTGAAGGTGCGCGCCCTGGTCGACGACAATGGCAAGCCTGTCGATTGGACGCAGGAAATCTGGAGCCCGACCCACAATCTACGCCCGGGCGCCGGCGGCAATCTGCTCGGCGCGCTTGCCCTGCCCGACCCGCCGCCCGAGCCGCCCCCGAATGATGTGCCGGAAGCCAACGGCGGGGGCGCCACCCGCAATGGCGAGCCGCTCTACGACATTCCTGCCAAACGCATCCTGCACCACCTTGTGACCGAGGCGCCGGTGCGCACGTCCGCACTGCGCGGCCTCGGCGCCATGCCGAACGTATTTGCCCTCGAATGCTGCATCGACGAATTGGCCGAACGCGCCGGGCAAGACCCCGTTCAATACCGGCTCTCAATTACTGCGGATGCGCGCGCACGGGCCGTGATCGAGAAAGTGGCCGCCATGGCGCGCTGGAATCCGAAGGAACTAGGCGGATCAGGCCGCGGCCGGGGCATTGCCTTCGCCCGCTATAAAAACCGGGCCGCCTACTCCGCGGTGATCGTCGATCTTTCAGTCGAGGAAGAAATCCGCCTGAACCACGTGTGGTGTGCGACCGATGCCGGACTTGTGATCAATCCCGACGGCGCGATCAACCAGCTCGAAGGCGGCATCATTCAATCGGCAAGCTGGGTCCTCAAGGAGCAAGTCCGCTTCGACAACGGTGTCGCCTCATTTGATTGGGAAACCTATCCGGTCCTGAAATTCAGCGAGGTGCCGGAAATCGAGATCGAGCTCATCAATACCAAAGATGAGGTACCGCTTGGCGTCGGCGAGGTCACCGCCGGGCCAACGGCGGCGGCCATCGGCAATGCCGTGTCGCATGCGCTCGGCGCCCGTATCCGCGATTTGCCGCTGACACGGGAACGGATCATGGCCGCGTTGCTGAAAGACTAGCGCGCCGCCTTCCTAAACCATTCGTTAACGGGGCACCGTTAGTTTCATTGCCACGGTACCGGGCTGCAGGCGCGCCCGAGGCCCGGGGCACCATGGTCCGTATCGATTTCAACCGGTTGCGCTTCCTCGTCATTGACGACAACACGCATATGCGCCGCATATTGCGTACGTTGCTGCATGGTTTCGGCGCCCGCGAAGTCTATGAAGCGGAAGATGGCGCGGCCGGCCTGGAAGCGTTTACGCACTACCTTCCTGACATCGTGATCACCGACTGGGCGATGCCGATCTTCGACGGCCTCGAGCTGATGCAGATGATCCGCCAGCCTGGCGCCAATGCCAATCCGTACGTGGCCATCATCATGCTCACCGGCCATTCCGAAAAGAAACGCGTGACCGCCGCGCGCGATGCCGGCGTTACCGAATTCCTGGCCAAGCCGATTTCGGCAAAGGGACTCTACCAGCGCATCATCAACGTGGTCGCCAATCCGCGCCCGTTCATCAAGACAAAGACCTATTTCGGTCCCGATCGCCGGCGCAACATCAATTCGAACTACATCGGCCCGGAACGGCGAAAAGGCGGCAAGGCGGACGTCATCAGACAGACGCCCTTACTCGACAAAGCCCGCACCGTGGTCTGACAAAGGCACCTGGCCATGTCCCGCCCCAAAGACACAGCAGCGATCGTCACCTACGGCGATCACGAAGTCATTGTGCCGGAAAACAAATTACGCGGCGCTGTGTCCAAAGATACGTCCGAGGCGAGCGGCGAGGATCCGGTGGCCCGCGCCGAAAAGGCATTGGCCGAGCTGTCTCCTGAATTCGCCAACTGGATGGATTCCGAGTGCGAGCGGCTCGATACAGCCCGCCGCAATCTGCTCAAAGATGGCCACTCCGCAGCCAACAAGGAGGCGCTGTTCCGCGCAGCGCATGACATCAAGGGTGAAGCCGCAACGTTCGGCTACCCCGCGGTGGCATCCGCGGCGAACAGCCTTTGCAGGCTCATCGAACACACGCCTGCCGAATCACGCATTCCGCTCAAGCTGATCGATCAGCACGTCGATGCCGTGCGTGCAATTTACCGGGAATATGCACGTTCGGACGCCAAAGAGCTGGCTGCCACGCTGACGAAGCGATTGCGCGACGTGACCGACGAGTTCCTGATGCGGGAAAATCACGACCGCCCAGAGGTCCTTGAGCAGCTCAAGGGTCCGTCGATCGTGCCCGAATAGCGGAAAATCGCTGAAATTCGCTAGGCCGCAGCCAACTGCCGATCATCGAAATTGTGATCGGCAGCAATGATATGGGCATCCGCGACCAGATCATCACAGAAGAGACGCGCTTCCTCGCGGGCAGCCTCTACCGCGAAACGCCGCAACAGCGCCAATAGTGCCGTGCTGTCCTCACCACGCTCATGCGCGCAGGCATCCAGTACGCGCTCCACAATGCGTCGCTTGAGGCGCGCCGCCCCACCCTGCTCACCGACCAGAAGTCCGGCGCGGATCGCCGCCAAAGCCTCGCGGAAAGCCGGATAAGCAACATCCGGCAGTCCAGCCTTGCGGTAGAGCGCGCGGAAACCGGAAATATTCTTGTCGTGGACGTAGCCACTGACGCGGTCAATCGGCACGCCAGACAATTCCGCAAGCGCCTCTTCAAACAGAACCACATTGCCGGACAACAATGCGCGCAAGATCATGCCTGCGGTGAGTTGTCCGCTATGGCGCAAATGCTGCAGGAGCGCCCCGACCTCCTCGTAAGGAGTGTCGGCTGCGAGCGCGACCGTCGCCTTTTCGCAGGCCTCTTTCGCCGCGTACTCGGCGTGCTCCGGACCAAGCCATTGTCGCGCCGCGACGAAGCCGGCGAGCGTTTGCGACAGCTTGGACAGGAGTGCCTGGCGCATCGCCATCGGCAAATCATCACGCGCCAGCAGGTTCTCGCGGATTGACGCAAGATGGCCAAACCGGTCGACCACGCGATCCACCGAGAATAAGCGCGATGTCGGCACCGGAATTTTCCAGCAGCGTAAGACACGCTTCAGCCGATCCAACTTCGGCAATGGCGGCGGCAAGCGCGCGCGGCAGCGGCGAGCGGCCGGCAATTGCGGCCTGCACATCCGCGTCGCCGGTGCCGATCAAGTCGACGAGATCATCTTCATCGAGCAGCGGCGAATGCGCCAGCACGGGCAATGCGACATCTGCCTGATCGGATGCGAGCGCGTGCACGACAATCCGCGGCGCTTTATCGGCCGACGCAAATGCATCGGAGAGCGCGCGCCGGACCAGGGGCGAAGGATCGTCCAGAAGCATGATCATCGCGCCTTCCGCGGCTGCGAGATCATCGGGCGATAAATCCGAATAAAGGTAAGCGCGCGCCAGCGCGGATGTGGCTTCGGCCCGCTCACCTGCGGGAGCCTGGCGTACCCAATGCAGGAACTGACGAACGATCATGGCGCGACCGACGCTACGAGACCGCCCCCACGGACGGCAGAACTCAACCTAATGGATGAGGCTTAACAAAGCGTTCACCATAGAAATTGATCGGCTGTTAAGCATGACTGGCTCCAGAACGCCAGCAAAATCAGGCCAGATGATCAGACCTTGTCGCCGGATAATTTGCGCGTGTTGGGTCGCGGGTCGGTGAACAGATCAAACACCTGCGCGGTCTGGCTCGGGTGGCGGTGGCCGCCGTCGTGGTCGGACCCCAGAGCGTACTCACGGTTTGCGTCAAAGGCTGCCCCACCCGGTCGGTAAACATGGATTCGAATGACGCGCGCGCAACCGGCGGAGCTGGCAGTTGTTCGCTGGCCTTCGCAAATGCTTGCGTCGTGCCCGCGGTATCGTGAGTTTTGTTCGACGCCGGGCGCGGGATCGGTGCCGGCGGCGCGGCGGTATGTCGGCCGAGGCCAGTCGTGCGACCTGCGCCTTCGGCACCGACTTGATCAATGGCGCGGATGCAACCGTCATCGCGGGCGGCAGAGGCGGCGCAGACGCAGATCTCGGGCAGCGTGGCACTCGCGACATTCGTCGTATCGGCCAGCGGCGCAAAAGCAACCGCGCGGGCAGTAATCGAAAAGTTTGGTCAGCTTGCCGTAGACCTCGCCAACGCTGCGTGCGCGGCCTGAGTGATCGTAGAAAATGTTTCGGTTCGCCGCGGCCGCGTTGGGAAACATGACGGCGGCACTTGTCTGGGGCCGACTCGACGCCGCATTGATCAACTTGCCCGCCCCGTCGGCACCGAGAAAATGCGCGATATAAAGCTCGCCATTGGTCGGCGTGCGGCCAATATTCGAGCCGACCAGTGTCGCGTTGTTGCGTGTGAGCGCACCTGCCAGCATCGCGCTTGCTTGCGGATCATTGCGCAACCGCAGAATCGCCGCCCGCATGACCGGATCCGAGACCTCGTAGTGTCCGCCGGACGATCGCGATATGGCGTCCGCATACTGACCCAGCCCCAACGCGGCTCCGTCCTGCTTCATGGTGCCAAGCCAGGTCTGGTCGATAAATTGATAGAGGCCCTTCGCCGATGAGGTCGACGCCTGCGCGGACGGATTCATGTTGGATTCGATCTGCGCCGTCGTGAGCAGATATTCGAAGCTGATACCGGTCGATTGCGCCGCCTGGCGGATCGCCCCGGTGATCTGCGGTCCCCCGCCGGCAGTCGCCGGATGAATAGCCATCGTGTTGCGCCTTGCAAAGTTCTGGGCTTATGGGAATTAGACGCGGACGCAACGGCTCTCGCGGGCCTACCGACCATGCGGAATTATGGTAAACGAACCGTAAATGGGTTTCACAAGGCCCTATTTTGGCAGGATTTTTCGGAGGATAGCGATGCCTGAGGCGATCCAGCGGCACAAGCGTGGCGGCCTGTATTTCGAGGATTTCGAGGTCGGCAAGACCTACGAGCATCGCTATACGCGCACCGTGACGCAGATGGACAACATGTTGTTCTCGAACATGACACTCAACCCGCAGCCGCTGCACATCGACCGACATTTCTGCGAAACCGAGACCGAGTGGGGCCAGCCGCTGATGAACTCGCTGTTCACGCTTGGACTTATGATCGGCATCCAGGTGTCCGACATGACGGTCGGCACGACCATTGCCAATCTCGGCATGACCGATGTCAAATTTCCCAATCCCTTGTTCGAAGGCGACACCGTGCATTGCTCAACGCAGGTCATGAGCAAACGCGAGTTGAAGTCGCGGCCGGGCGCAGGCATCGTCGAATTCCATCATAAAGCTTTCAAGCAGGACGGCACCTTGGTGGCCGAATGCCACCGTCAGGCCTTCATGCGGATGCGGCCGAAATAATGCGCTCGTTCCTTTTCGTTCCCGCCGACGGCGGACCCAAACTCGACAA
>CAWDGS010000010.1:0-344606 GCA_963801955.1 uncultured Alphaproteobacteria bacterium | reverse complement strand
CGCCTTCGCCGTCGTGCTGGCCGTGGCCCGCAAGACCCGCTCCGGCGAGATCTCCAGCTACGCCTGTTCAGCGACGTGCCCGGCCTGGCCACCGCCATGACGATCTTCCTGGCCTCCCTGGCCGGCGTGCCGCCGCTGGGTGGCTGGATCGCCAAGTTCGGTGTGTTCACGGCCGTCCTCGCGGGCACCACGGCCGGTGCGGTGCTGGCCGTGATCGGGGCCGTGAACTCGGTGATCGCCTTCGGCTACTACGGCCGAGTCATGCGGGCGATGTGGATGCGCGCGAGGCACCCGACGGCGATGTCGCGCCCATCTCGGTGCCCCAGCCGCTCACCCTGGCGCTCGGGCTCGGTCGTGACCACGATCGTCATCGGCGTCATCCCGCAGGTCGTCCTCCGCTACGGCGACCTGGGCTCCTTCACCGACGCCCTCGGACGGTGATCCCAGGCCTCGTCGAGCGCATCCGCGCCGGTGGGCCCATCCCGTTCGCGGCCTTCATGGAGGCCGCGCTGTACGACCCCGCGGCCGGCTTCTACGCGGCCGGCGGTCGGGCCGGGGGGCGGTCGGGCCAGTTCCTCACCTCGCCTGAGGTCGGACCGCTCTTCGGCGCCTGGTGGCCCGTGCCCTCGACACGTGGTGGGAGGACCTGGCCGGTCGTCGCCCTTCGTGGTCGTCGACGCCGGGGCGGGGCCCGGCACGCTGGCTCGCGCCGTGCTGGCCGCCCGTCCGGCCGTGGTCGTCGACGGCGCCCTCCGCTACGTCGCCCTGGAGCGGGCGGCGGCCCAGCGGGCGGCCCACGCCGGCCTGGCCGTGGCTTCCGCCGAGGCGTTGCCCGACGAGTCGTTCTCGGGCGTCCTGCTGGCGCTGCCAACGAGCTGTTGACCTGCTGTTCGCCTTCCACGACGGCGGGTGGCGGGAGGCCTTCGTCGACGTCGACCCCGACGGGCGTCCCGTCGAGGTGCTGGTCCCGTTCGCCGAGGTCCCGGCCGGCCTGCCGACGGCGGCGGTGCACGGGGCCCGAGCGCCCATCCAGGACGAGGCCGCGGGCTGGGTCCGCGACGTGGTGGCCCGCCTTCGGCCGCCCGGGCGGCTCGTGGTGATCGACTACACGTCGTCGACGGCGGACATGGCGGCGCGGCCGTGGCGGGAGTGGCTGCGGACCTACCGCGATCACCAGCGGGGCGGGCACTACCTGGCCGATCCCGGCGTGCAGGACATCACCAGCGACGTCGCCCTCGACCAGCTCCCCCCGCCGACCACGACGTCGACCCAGGCCGACTTCCTGCGGGCGCACGGCCTGGAGGAGCTCGTCGAGGAGGGCCGGCGGACGTGGGCCGCCCACGCCGCGGCGCCCGACCTCGCCGCGTCGACCGCCCGCAGCCGGGTGCGGGAGGCCGAGGCGCTGACCGACCTGGCCGGCCTCGGCGGCTTCACCGTCGCCGAGTGGCTGATCGCCTGACACCTCACCCGTTCGTTCTCTCCGTGCCGGTGACCGCCGAGTGCACGGATCGCGGACATGAACGCTCGTGGGGGGTCGGCACTAGATTCCGGCGGTCCGCGCGTACACCCAGGGGGTGCCCGAACATGGCCGACGAGCCGACCAAGGTCATCGACGACCTGCTGAGCGAGCACCGCACCTTTCCCCCGCCGGAGTGCTTCAAGAAGGCGACGCTGGTCGCCGGCACCTTCCTGTACGAAGAGGCCGAGGAGGACTACCAGGATTCTGGGCCCGTCAGGCGGCCGCCTCGGTGGACGGCGGAAGAGTGGCACACCATCTGCGACTGGAACCTGCCCTACTCAATGGTTCATCGACGGTCGGCTCAACGTAGCCGAGAACTGCCTCGACCGCCACGTCGCGGCAGGCCGGGGCGACAAGGTGGCGTTCTACTGGGAGGGTGAGCCGGGCGACAGCCGGGTCATCACGTACGCCGAGCTGCTGGCGGATGTCCAGCGCTTCGCGAACGTCCTGAAGGCCCAGGGGGTCGAGCGGGGCGACCGGGTCAACATCTACCTGCCGATGATCCCCGAGGCCGTCGTCGCCATGCTGGCCTGCGCTCGCATCGGCGCACCGCACAGCGTCGTCTTCGGCGGCTTCTCGTCGGCGGCGCTCGCCGACCGCATCAACGACGCGGAGGCCAAGGTCCTCATCACCGCCGACGGCGGCTACCGCCGCGGCGAGGTCTTCCCGCTCAAGCCCCAGGCCGACGTCGCCGTCGAGAGCACGCCCAGCATCACCAGCGTCATCGTGGTGCGACGGGGCGGGAACCCGGTCGACATGGAGGAGGGCCGGGACCACTGGTACGACGAGCTGATGGCCGACGCCGAGGCCCATCTGCCCGGCCGAGCCGATGGACGCCGAGCAGCTCTCTACCTCCTCTACACGTCGGGGACGACCGGCAAGCCCAAGGGCATCATGCACACCACCGGTGGCTACCTGACGCAGGTGGCCTTCACCCACAAGTACGTGTTCGACCTCCACGAGGACACGGACGTGTACTGGTGCACCGCCGACATCGGCTGGGTCACCGGCCACAGCTACATCGTCTACGGACCGCTGGCCAACGGCGCGACCAGCGTGATCTACGAAGGCGTCCCGAACTACCCCGGCACCGATCGCCTGTGGAGATCGTCGAGAAGTACAAGGTCACGAAGTTCTACACGGCGCCCACCGCCATCCGGACCTTCATGAAGTGGGGTGACGACGAGCCCGCCAAGCACGACCTCTCGTCGCTGCTCCTGCTCGGCTCGGTCGGCGAGCCCATCAACCCGGAGGCGTGGATGTGGTACTGGGAGCACATCGGGGGCGGCCGTTGCCCGGTCGTCGACACCTGGTGGCAGACGGAGACCGGCGGCATCATGATCAGCCCGCTCCCGGGGGCGACGACCCTCAAGCCGGGCTCGGCCACGTTCCCGTTGCCCGGCATCAGCGCCGAGGTGGTGGACGACCACGGGCAGGTGGTCGATCGCGGCGGCGGCTACCTCACGCTCACCCGCCCGTGGCCGAGCATGCTGCGGGGGATCTGGGGCGATCCGGAGCGCTACCAGGAGACGTACTGGAGCCGGTTCCCCGGTCGGTACTTCGCCGGCGACGGAGCCAAGGTCGACGACGACGGCTACCTCTGGCTGCTGGGCCGGGTCGACGACGTCATGAACGTGTCCGGCCACCGGATCTCGACCACGGAGGTCGAGTCCGCGCTCGTGTCGCACCCGAGCGTGGCCGAGGCTGCCGTGGTCGGCGCCGACGACCCCACCACCGGACAGGCGATCATCGCCTACGTCACCCTCCGATCGAGCGCCGAGCCCGACAGCGAGCACGGCGAGGCGCTGCGCGACCACGTGGCCAAGGAGATCGGCGCCATCGCCAAGCCGAAGACGATCATCTTCACGCCGGACCTGCCCAAGACCCGCAGCGGCAAGATCATGCGCCGGCTCCTGCGCGACGTGGCCGAGGGCCGGATGCTCGGCGACACGACCACGCTGGCCGACGCCACGGTGGTCGACGAGATCCGCACCCGCGCCGCACCGCCCTCCCAGGAGGAGTAGGCCTCGTCGAGCTCCCGGGCGAGCTGTGACACCAGCGCGCGGACGCGGCGGTTTTGGCGCAGTTCGGGCTGGCGCGTGACATACTCCCGGCGGGGAACCCGGCCGTGGTCCCGGTAGGCTTCGCCGCGATGCTCCGGGTCCGCGCGGGGGTCCGACGCCAATGGCGATGGGTGGTGGTCCTCGGCGTCGTCGTGGCCCTCCTCGCCCTGCCCGCCGCGGTCGACCGCTCCCGGCCCAGCGATCGTCCGTCGGCCCCGACGACCTGGTGACCAAGATCGAGGCCTCTGCCGGCCAGCCCTACCACGGCTACGCCGAGGGCCACGGCGGCCTGCGCCTGCCGGTGCTGCCCGGCGCGGCCGACCTGTCGACCCTGACCAGCGACACCTCCCGCATCCGGGTCTGGTACGAGAGCCCGAACCGATGGCGGACCGATCTCCTCTACTCAGGCGGTGAGCGGGACCGCTACGGCACCGTGGAGGGGACGTGGACGTGGGATTCGGGCACCCACCGCGCCGTCTTCCTGGAGGGAGCGACCCAGCTCCGCCTGCCCATCCCGGTCGACCTCACCCCGCCTGACCTGGGACGTCGCCTCGTAGCCGCGGCCCAGCCGGACGAGATCACGTCGATACCGTCCCGCCGCATCGCCGGCCACGACGCCGACGGGATCCGGATCCGCCCCGTGACCAAGGACTCGACGGTCGACACGATCGACCTCTGCGTCGCCCCGCCACGGGCCTGCCGCTGCGCATCGAGGTGAGGGCCGAGGCCGCGAGCGAGCCGTCGCAAGACGGGGTTCCTCGACCTGGACCAGCACGCCGGCGACCCCAACCTCCTCTCCTTCACCCCGCCACCCGGCGCCCGCCGCCGGTCCCAGGGCTCCAACGACCTCGACCTCGTGCAGGCCATCGAGCGGGACTCCGGAGTACGGAAGCCGCCCGACAGCCTGGCCGGCCTCCCGCGGCGGACCGACGTGGCCAACGTGGCGGCCACGTACGGTGAGGGCTTCGACGTGGTCGGTGCGCTCGTGCTGCCCCAGGAGTTCGTCACCGACACCCTCCGTTCGCTCACGACCAGCAAGCGCCCGTGGGGCCAGACCGTCGCCCTCGTCCACACGCCGCTCGTCAACGGCATGATCTTCGTCGTGCGCGACACCGCCTTCATCGTCGGTGGTCCGGTCAGCGTCGCCGCGGTCGACCGGGTGGCCGTGGACATCGTGAAGCAGGGGATCGCATGACCGAGCGGAGCGAGGTCCATGTCGCGGTCGGATGTACGCCGCGGAGCGGTGAACCGGTCGGCTGCCGCCCCCCGCTTCGGCGCGCGGTCACATGGTCGCCCGAGTGAGATGGTCCACCCGTGACCGCGCCCGTCGTCGGTCCGGACCAGCGTCTGACCAAGCGGTTCCCGTAGGGTCTGATCGCCGTCGACGACCTCGATCTCGAGGTGTTCGAGGGTGAGCGGACGGCTTCCTCGGTCCACGGGGCCGGCAAGAGCACCACGATCCGCATGCTGCTCGGCGCTCGTCTTCCCGACGGCCGGCGCGGTCGAGGTGCTCGGCCAGGCCGTGCCCCGCCACAGCAGCGAGGCCCTCCTCGACGTGGGCGCGGTCATCGAGGGACCCGGCTTCGACCCCCACCTGTCGGGGCGCCGGAACCTCCGTCTGTTCGACGCCGCCGGGCGCAACGGGATCCGCGGCACGTGGTGCCCGCGTATCGAGGACGTCATGGAGCGTGGCGCGGCCTGGCCGACGTGGGCCGCCGACCGGTCAAGGCCTACTCGATGGGCATGCGCCAGCGGCTCGGCCTGGCCGCGGCCCTCCTACGCCAACCCGCCCGCTGATCCTCGACGAGCCGACCAACGGCCTCGACCCCCAGGGCATCCACGAGCTCAGGACGCTGTTCGTCGAGCTCGTGCACGAGGGGACGACCAAATGGGCCGAACAGCCCCCGCAACATTTGGATCTTCTGTAGATCGGGGATCGCCTTGTCGCCGGAATCAATGACATTGCCGGCGCGTTCGGCCATCGTCTTTCCGTAATTCTGCTCGAATGAGTTTTCCGATCGCTGGTCGATTGCGACTTGCGGCCCCTTCACGTCAATCTTGCCGGTTGCGGTGTCGATCTGAGCGGGGGCATTTCCTGCCACGCCGTATTGCGAACGCTCCCCGGCCGTCATGGGGCGATATTGTTCGGTCGGTTTCGCAAATTGCGAATAGAGCGCAAGGCCATAAGCCCGCGTCTGTGGATTTTGCAGCAAGTTGCGAATGCCCGAGGCCATTTCGGGCGGAATGCCCATGCTCGCGCGTTGCGGCGGTCCCGATAGCGCCTGCATTACGGGAGATTGCCCCGGTTGCTGTGATCCCTGCGGAAGCGGCTGCGGTGCATTTTGAGCAAACTTGCTTTGCCAGATATTCGCAAAGTCTCCGGCGGTCATGGCGGGGCTGCCGCCGTTTGCCGTGATCGCCTGTGTTGCCCTGGCTTTGTCGCCGCCGTAGGCAGGAGCGAGGGCGTCCACTGCGTTCGCTTGCGGATTGGAAAGCAATGCAGCCGCGCCGGACGGCCCTTGCTGGTGAGCAAGGTAGAGCTCGCCGTTGGTGGGCTGCCGTCCCAGCGATTGCGTTAGCGCCTTCTGATTGTCGAGCGTAAACCGTCCAAAAGCGTCAGCATTGGCGGAAGGGTCTGTAATGTTAGCGCCATTGCCGTAGGTGCTCCAGGTACTTGGAATAAATTGGTATAGGCCCTTCGCGCCGCTGGAGGAGTTTCCGGCGGCGGGATTGAAATTAGATTTGATTTGAGCGGTGCGAGCCGCATAGCTCGGGTCGATGCCGTATTTGCTCGCAACGGTTTGAATGATTGGCTGCAAATTATCCGGCGCGGTTGTCGAAGATGGCGTCGCAGTCGGTGGCATTGCCGCCGATGGTTGGCCGCCAAGGCCGGGCAGATTCATAAGTTGAGCATTCGCGGCTTTATCTTCTTCGTTCAAATTGTTGAACGCCATGCCGCCCACAAGAGCCTGCGCAATGCGGGCCGCGCCCTGCGTCCATGATTTGATAGGCGAACTGTCCATGCCCTGCTGAAGCAGGCTAAGGGCAAGGCGTCTCTTTACGTAGTCGCTGCCGCTATCTGATGGATATGGTGATGCCATAGATTTATCCCCCCGCGTTCACGCGGTCGTAGATGTCGGCCATTTCTGAATAAAGGTCCTTACGGACTGACGCGGTTTTCCCAGTCGAGCGCGAACCGACGTTCATCGAAGCAACCCGCTTGGCTTCCTGTGCCCTGCGCGTCTGCGCTTCTTTTTCCTTTGCTGCCTTCTCTCTTGCTGAGGGAAGATTGGCGGCGATTTGCGGATTGTCTTTCAGCGCGCGCTCGTAGGCTTCCTTGAGAACTTCGCGCGGCGTCAAGTCTGGTTCGGAAACACGAATGGCCGTCGCGTGATAGGCAATCGATGGCTCAATATCTTTCCAGTGCTCGGCCTTGTCGGCTGCAAACTTTTCGATGGTCTGCGTTAGCGATTGCGCGTGCTGGGTCTGCAAATAATCATATGCCTGCTGCGCCATTTGTATTTCGCGCGCCTGCTGCTGTTGCTGATGCTGTCGCGGGTCGCCGCCAAACTTGCCCAGATCAACATTGTGCGCTTGCGCCAGATACCTGATCGCGCCTTCGGGGTTGCTCTTGATAAATTGATCGGCGGCAACAAAGCGCTGAATGGTGTCGCCAGTTGTAAGACCGCTTTCAGACGCGATACGCTCGACGTGCTGTAGGTGTGGCCTAATGGAGGCGCTCACGTTGCCAAGTTCTGATATTTTCCTTTGGGCTTCGGTTTCCCGCTGGAAAATATATTCCTGCATCTCTCTCGGCAGGCTATTCCAATGTTCGCGAGCCTTCGCGTTAAAACTTGCGGGCGGCTTTATCGCTTCGGGCTGCTTGATCTGTGGGGATGGTTCGCTTGGCTTTTCATCGCCGCTTTCGAGATCATCCGTTTCTGGGCGCTTGGCGTCATACACCGCTCCCATTTCGGCGCGAATTTGATCTTCCGAGGAAGGCTGTGGCGATGCGGCGGGCTCGCTGCCCGTCTCGGCAATAGGGGCCTGTTCCGTCGATTGCGGCAATTCGTCTGACATGCAGTAAGTTCGCCCTATCTAGCGGCGCGTTTCTCGTAAGATTTTTTCATGCGCCGTTCTATTGGCAGGGCGCGATCGTGCTTAACCGCCAAGTCGTAGGCTGCCCGCAAATCTCTTTCGGGTTCGCCGGTCTTGCGGATTTTGTTCTTTTCCAGAATTGAAATTATGTCTTCTTCGTAGTGGTCGAAGTTCGGCAGATCGCCGACTAATTGCTCAACCGATGCCGTGACTTGGGCGAGTTGCGAGGGGTCAACCTGCGGCGCTGGAGCTTGCTGCCCGAATGATCGAATATGCTGGGCGAGCGCCTTGTTGCCTGCCTGCTCCGCAATATAGGCCGCACCCTCCTGCGGATTGGCCTGAACGTACCTTGTAATTTCTGCCAGCCTCTTTGCGGGTTTGTGCCGGCTGTTCATTCCATCCAATAGAACGGAGGTCGTTGGCGGCTGCCGCGAGTTCGCTGGAAGTCTCCTGCGCCTTTGATAGCGTTTCAGTCTGCTTTTCGATTGCGTCGCGCTGCCGCTTCAATTCAAGCTGGTCGAGGGTGAGCCCGAATTTCTCGGCTTCCTTCTGATCGCCTTCAAGGTCGTGCGCAGCCTGGGCGCGGCGTGTTTTTCCCGCCTTGGATAAATCCATCCACTCAAGGGCGGAACTCTTAAATTCCTCATCCGATCGCCTGCCCTTTGCCGGGGGCATTTGCGGATCGGTCTTAATTAGGTTTTCCGGCTCGCTGCGCTCCTGGGCGCTGTCGTAAATCTTTTCCATGGCGCTGTAGAGCCTGTCGCCGTCAAAGACGCCAGGCTTTTGCGGCGGCGGTGTTTCGGTCGAAAGGCCGGCAGCATTTAAGCGCCCCTCTAAGCGGGAAATCTGCTGGTCGATTTGCTCGTTGCTCATTTGAGAAATGTCAGACATTGGTGGCCTCTTGCTCCGGCAACGGCACGAGTGCTTGCTAAGGTATTTTGCAACGTCGCCAGTCAGCACGATGTGCTTGCGCGGCGATGGTTTGAAAGTCCGGTAGCCAGCGCCGGTCCAGACCTTCAAAAAGTGGTTTGAGCTTTTCGAAGCCAAATGCGGCGGCAACGTCGCTAACCAGATCGGTTTTCAAATCTCTAAGCGTTAAGTCGTCCATGTCATCCAAATCAATTAGGCGGCAATAGCTAACTCTTGAGAGTAGATAGGTCGGTGACTGTCAAATCGCAAATCGGCTTCTAAAAATGCAAAAATTATCCGGCAGAAAATTTTCCAGGGATTCCTTTCGCCGAAACGAAATTCGAATAAACAGGCCGGGGGGTAGCGAATTAATTAGCTGGAATATTCAGGGAATTAAATTGGCGGGGTACATATCTTCGTAATCAGCGAAGTCCCGTTCAGCCTGGGACTCGAATCCGGCGATCCACCCCCGGGGGTCTCGACGCGCAGGCAACTAAGCATTCTACCCTCCGGCGCGAGCATGAATATCGGATTTCATAGCCGCTGCTCGCAATCCAATGCGCTGATCCTAATTGGTTTTTCAAATTTCGTGTTGCTGGCGTGTTGCATCGTCGATCGCCACACACAGCCAGAGGCGCGACATCTGTCGCACGTAAATTGCTATCCTGGCCAGATCGGTGGCGGACAGACGCGATTGAGGCCTTTTCTCCCCCAATTCCCCCACCGTACATCATGCGTACATCATGCGTGCTTCATACGTGTCCATGCGTGTTACCCCGTGGGTGCCCACCCCCTTATACCCCCGGCAGGGTGGCACGCCTGCACGCCTGCACGCTTGCGCGTTTGGCGTTTCGGCGGCCACTTACCTTGCCTTAACTCTGAGTATGGTCGCGACGGTCTGCCGTATTCTTCGACGTATATCTTGCCTGCCTCGAACAAAGACCGCATCGCACCGGCGAGGTCTTCCTTTCGCAGTCCCTTGGCTTCTTTCTCCTTGCAGAAGGCTTGTCGGCGCATAGCCGTGCGACGTTGGCTTGTCGCTGACGTTGCGGCCCTCGCGGTCGTATCGGGCGAGCAATGCAAGGAATACTTCTCTGGCCTTCTGTTCCCGCGCCAACTTGTCGAGGCTTGACATTCCGCCTTCGGGCAGGAACAAGCCGCGCTGATAGCGCAGCACGATGCTTTCGCCCATCGGCCCGTATTGGTTCTTTTTGAATTCCAGTTCGCGCAAATCAGTCGTCGGGCTGTTCGCCATCGCTCGGCTTGATGCCCTTGAGATATTGCCGGAACCGAAATGCGCCGTGCCAGGCGGTTGAGCCTGAAATACCCGAGCCCGAGGCAATGCCGGCCAAGCTTGGATGGCTGAGCACCGTCACAGAGCCACCCGCGACCATCGCCAACGCCTGCATGTGCATGGCAAAGGCATAGACCTGCACGCGGTCGATCTCATTGCCGGCGAATGCGCGGGACAGGGTATCGACGCTGATATTCTTGGGCTTGATGTCGCCTGCGGCTTCGTAGATTTGCCGATAGAGCGACGTTACCTCGACCCTGCCGCTTTTGTTATTGGCGGCGCATAGCGTTGCGTCGTTCCCGAGCAAGCACAGCACATGCAGCCCGCCGTCGATCAGTTCCTTGAATGTGACGTTGTAGTGTTTGGCGATGGCGGCCAAGCGAATGTGTAGTTCGTCCTTCGTCATCCTCGGCGCCGATATAGATCGCCGGCCCAGGTTCCGGCATTGAGCCGAGCCAATCCTTGCCGGTGACGTGGGCAACGTTTTTCATCAATTCGATGATGCTTTTGCCGGTGCCGCCCTCGCCCGAAAATAATCCCGCCTGATTGAGCGGCACGCGATCCTTGATGGCCCATTTTCTTTCCGGTACCGGCTCGCTATCCCAATTCGACATATCGAGCCACCGAAGCGGCGACGGAAACTCGGGCTTATCGCGCGATGAGACAATTCGCGGGCGCGCCTGCGTTTTCTCTGGCGCTCCGTTAATGCGATCGTAAAAAGCTTCAAACGGTTCTTCGGATGTCATCGCGGAATATCCATAAAGGCCATTGCAAGAATTTTCTGGATTTGATCGTCGCCATATATTTCAACCAGCCCCGCGTAATCTGCGGCGCTATAGGTCAGATCCACCGCCTCTCTAATGAACGGCAGGTCTCCGTCGCGGACACGTTCTGCGAAAATACTCGCCCGATCGAGCAAGATCGCCAGCGATCTGGGCAGCATCGCCCCGGCAGCCGGTACATCCGCGACTGCCGAGACGTGCGCCTCATCGTCACCGACTTGTTCGCGAGGGCCTTGGTGACGAGAAGATGAAAAATCGATTTTTTGGGCTGCACTCATGCTGAGCCCCCGGACACGACAAGGGCCCGCCTGGATACGCCGGCTCACGTAGCTTTTGACGCCCCCGTCACTGACAACTTCCTCCCAATCACGGCAGGCAATGATCGCCGCGTGGATTACGTTTCGCGGGCCGACAATGCTGGCCGAGCACTGTGTTTTCGCGATTTCTGCCCCATTGAAATGTTTGGGTTTTTTAGGGGGTGCGATAACAGAGAACGGCCGCTGGTGCGTTTGTTTGGGTGGGGGTGGTGTTAGATGCCCCGGCGCCTAATTGGCTGCGTGAGGCGCGCATTCGGCACCGTGCCGAACAATACAGTTGGTGGCGGGATTGCCGCTCGATCGTTTGGCCGCACACCGGGCACAGGAGGCGGCGGCTGTTGGATGCGAGGGCGGTCATGATAGCCGCCCGTTGGCCGATCGCGGAAGTCTGGCCATCTAACGTAGGAATATGAAAGCTTGTGTCCCCGGCCCCTGAACGTCTCCGCAGTAAGTTGCCGCGCAAATTGCGAGCTCGGCCTTGTCTCGGCTTCTTTCATTCGGGCCGAAACGATCGCTAGCGCAATATTCTCTATTTGGCGGACGCGCTCGGATGAAATTTGAAACCGCGCCGCCAAAGTCGAAAGGAGTTTCCGGCTCATCCGTCAGTCGGCGCGCCACGAAAATGGTGCGCTCTCTGGGCCCTAGTATTTCCAAAGCATTGGAGAGCGCCCGATTGTTGTAATGCCGGGGCTCGTGGTCGGGAAAATCGTCAAACAGAAGATCGATATGGCTCGCACCGCCTTCTTGAACTGGCGCATTGAGCGAAAGATCGTTTCTCTTTGCTTTCTCGCCCCGCGCGCGTGCGCGGTCTGGAGACGACTGACTGGCTTTTCTCGGTCGCCTTGCTAATTTCCGCAAGGACCCAGTGTCTGGCACAAGTCCAGAGCCTCCAGCCAAGCTTTATATTGAATTTGTCGAGGGCGACCAGGAAGCCGACGTTGCCGAGTGATATTCGATCTTCGAGACTGAGTTCGCGTCCCCGGTATTTTTTGGCAAAACTTACGATGGCCGGCTGGAATGCACGGACTAGCTTGTCTCTCGCCAGGTAATCGTTCCGTTTCTGCCACTGCCAGACGAGGCTGCGCTCGTCGGCGGAGAGAGAAACTCCGGCTTTGGTTTGGGCGGCGGCTTTTCAACTTCTCTCTTGCCGCGCCGTTTCTTCGCGGCCATCGAAAACCGTCAAGTCTTTTGTCGGTTTATAAAATAGGCGGTTGTCCCGCGCTTCGCTCTGGCTTAAATACATCCTGTTCCGTTTTTAATTTATCGCCGGGCCGAGCCTCCATAGCTCGCGCCCGGCATTTTTTTGCCGAGCCCCAGTAGGTTTGAAATAGACGCGGTGAATTGCTGCCGTGCGCAATCAAGTCAGGCGACCTCGGCATGCCGAGCTTCAAGCTTAGCAATGTGCTGGCGCAGGGTTGATTTCCTCCCCTGCCATTTCCGCCCCCCAGGAAGCTTAAACAACGGGAGCCGCCCTCGCTCAGCCTCGTGATAAACCCTTCTCACCGGCCAGCCCGTGAACGCCGCTATCGCCGCTACGCCGTCCAATAGGTCCGACGCTAGAGCCTCGTTTTCCATCTCATCGCCTCCGATCTAGTGCTTGCTTATGCCTACAACTTAGGTTACCTTACACGGATAACAAACAGGATAAGTGTACACGTTTATAGCCGTGTAAACCGCTTATCCGTGTAAAGCGGCATCAGAAATGAGCGATTTCGAAATCGATTTTGAATGTGGCCGCGCGGATTATGATTTTTTGCCGGGGTCACCGGGAGACAAGGACGCGATATGGGGCTCCACGGGAAGTCTCGTCCGTAAAGGCGAGCTGAAACGCGTCCGACCGACGGCCAAGCAGATAGAAAAGGCGATCGATCTCCTAGTCAAATGCGAAGCGGCGCAACTCCCCAGAGTCGCGGTGGGAATTGCGTGCGCGATGGGCGGTCTACTTCCAGGTGCTAAAGCGGAGCCCTTTAACGCCTGGGAGCTCATGCAAACTCGCTTCGCAGATGTTTGCGGGCGCGCGGGATGATGTTCCTACGATGGGGCCCCGTTGTCGCGGAGTGATTCAGGCCGCCGAGTTGGGGCCGTGGGAATACACCTTATCCCCGATAAAAGGGGGCGCCCCAAGCTCGCGTTAAGACCGGATAACTTAACGCAAGCCCTTACGCTTTACGCCGCGCGGATGATCGCGATTGGCACCTCGTTGAACACTTGCGAGCATTGCAACACACCATTCCTTAGCGGCGGTTCTGGCCGCAGCAAACGTGGTGATGCTCGTTTTTGCAGCAGTGATTGTAGGTGGAAGCACCACAACGAAATGCGCCGAAAAGCTAAATCAAAATCCTAAACGGAGATCGGTAATGGCGAGCATTCGCAAGCGCACATGGAAATCTAAAAATGATGCCGGCGAACTCGCATCGAGCGGTCCGCCTGGATCGTCAGCTACAAGGGCCAGGATGGCCGGCGGCACATCAAAACATTCGCGAAAATGAAAGAGGCCGAGGCGTGGAAAATTAATGCCCTGCACGAAGTTCAGTTCGGGCATTCACACCGCCGCCAGCACCAGCAAGACAGTCGCGGACGCGTGGGAATTGTGGCTTGAAGAATGCGAGGCCAACAATCTTGAATTCGGCACCATCAGGCAGCGCAAGCAACACTTAAACCATCACGTTAAGCCGTTCATCGGCGGCGTGAAGCTGTCCGACCTAACGACGCCAATGGTCTATGAATTCGACCGCAGGCTTCGTCACGATGGCTGCTCGCCGCAATGCGCCGGAAGGTCATCACTAATGAAAAACCATGCTTACGTTCGCCCAAAAGCTTCCGCTGGTCGCTCAGAACGTCGCGAGGGGCGTAAAGGTCAAAAACGACGACCGCGAAACCACGGGCGGCCCCCTGCGGGCTGGCGTCGATTTCCCGACAATGGCCGAGCTAAACGGCCTTATCGATAATTCCGCCGAGCGATGGCGCGCCTTCATCATCACAGCGATTTTTACCGGCATGCGCCTCAGTGAATTGCGAGGCTTGCCCTGGTCCGATGTGGACCTTGATGCCGGCGTGATCCATGTACGCCGCCGGGCCGACGCTGGGCAACGTAGGCCCCACAAAATCTAAGGCCGGTAAGCGCGATATCCCCCTCGCCCCGATAGTCGTCAACGCGCTCAAGCAATGGCAACCGGACTGCCCCAAGGGCGAGCACAATCTCGTTTTCCCGAACGGCCAGGGCAACATCGAAACGATGGCGAATATTCACGCCCGCGTGTGGGCACCGCTTCAAATCAAGTGCGGCCTGACCACCGATACGGGGGCCAAGGACGCCGAGGGAAATCCCGTCCTTCAGCACCGCTATGGCTTCCACATGCTTCGCCATGCCGCCGCGAGCCTTTTCATTGCTCACCCGGGCTGGACGCCGAAGCGCCTCCAGACCGTGATGGGCCACGCGAAGATCACCATGACATTCGATCTCTACGGCCACCTTTTCGAGAACGTCGAGGCCGATCGCGAGGACATGAAGAAGCTCGAAGCTGCGGTGCGTGCGGCTTAGCGACAAGGGCGCGACATGCGGCGAGAAAACGTAGCCATATCAACGGTCAATGACAGATCGATTGGCTGCGCCTCATTCGCAGCGACAATATCGGACCGCGCACGTTCCACGATCTCGTCGAACATTTCGGCAGCGTTCGCGCGGCGCTCACCGCTTTGCCCGACCTGGCGCGGCGCGGTGGCACCGCACGGCCACTCCGCATCTGTTCACGCGAACAGGCTGAAGCGGAGTTGACGACAGCGCGTGGAGCCGGCGTTGAATTTTTTACGCTCGGCGAACCGGAATATCCGTCGCGATTGCAAATGATCGACGATCCGCCGCCCGTCATTGCAGTGCGCGGCAAGCGCGAAGCGCTCGCACGGCCGCTCGTTGCCATTGTCGGGTCGCGCAATGCTTCGGCGGCCGGCGTGAAATTCGCCGAACGCATGGCGCGCGATCTTGGCGAAGCAGGTTATGTGATTGTATCCGGGCTCGCCCGCGGGATCGATGCCGCGGCCCATCGGGCAAGTCTCGCCACTGGAACCGTGGCCGTGCTCGCCGGCGGGCACGACCGGATCTATCCAGCGGACCACATTGGCCTGCTGGAAACACTTCTGATCGAAGGCGCGGCCATATCGGAGATGCCATTCGCATGGGAGCCGCGCGCACATGACTTTCCCCGCCGCAATCGCATCATCTCGGGACTTTCAGTCGGCGTCATTGTCGTGGAAGCCGCACGCCGCTCGGGTTCGCTCATCACGGCGCGGCTCGCCGGTGAGCAAGGGCGCGAGGTCTTTGCCGTGCCTGGCTCTCCGCTCGATCCCCGCAACGACGGAACCAACGGGCTGCTCAAGCAAGGCGCTATCCCAGTCACCGAGGCCGCTGATGTCATTGCGGCGATCACACCGATCCTTGGCCGTGGACCCGAGCTGCCGTCGGCGCGGGAGTTGCCACAGGAACCGCTTGCACCAGCAGATACCGCACCGCGTGACGATGAGCGCACTCGTCTCATTTCCCTGCTCGGGCCGACGCCGGTCTTGATCGACGATTTGGTGCGATTGTCCCGCGCGTCGCCGGCGACTGTGCGTACCGTGCTGCTGGAACTCGAGATCGCAGGTCGGCTCTCGCGCCACGGCGCAGGGTTGGTATCGCTACTGTAACGTGCGATATGACTTCTCCGCCGGATTCTCGCGGATATTTCCATGATCAGCCGCTCTCTCTTTTTTGTCCTTGTACTCCTCCTGGCGTTCCCGGCCGCGCCAACGCGCGCGCAGGATCAGTCGTTTTCGGCATTTGTGAATGCGCTGTGGCCCGATGCGCAAGCCAAGGGCGTGACCCGCGTTATTTTTGATGCCGCCATGAAGGGCGTCACGCCGGACCAGCGCGTGATCGCCGCCACCAAACGGCAGCCGGAATATGGAAAGCCGGTCGGCGACTACGTGAATGCGATCGTCTCGAACCGCCGCATCGCCGATGCGCAACTCAAAGCGCGCGAATGGGCGAAGACGTTCGACGCTGTGGAAAAGAAATATCAGGTCGAGCGCTGGGTGCTGCTTGCTCTGTGGGGCATGGAATCCGATTTCGGCACCGAGAAGGACCGCTGGGACGTGTTCCGCTCGCTCGCCACGCTGGCTTACGTGAAATATCGCGACCCCTATTTCCGCAACGAACTGATCGTCGCAATGCGCGTCATGCAGGACAATCATTTTGCCCGCGACAAGATGGTGAGCTCGTGGGCCGGCGCCATGGGCCAAACCCAGTTCATGCCGTCAAATTTCGTCGACTACGCCGTCGATTTCTCCGGCGACGGCCGCGCAGACATCTGGACCAACGTGCCGGACGTGCTCGGCTCCACGGCAAATTACCTGCAGAAATGGAAATGGAACCCGGCACTCCCCTGGGGTTTCGAGGTCACGGTGCCGAAGGACTTCGACTACATGCGCAGCCGCGCCACATTCGCGGAATGGCAAAAACTCGGTGTGCACCGCGCCGACGGGAAGCCGTTTCCGGATTCCGGTTTGGGAATCCTGTTTTTCCCGAGCGGCGCAAATGGCCCGGGCTTCATCGTCACCGAAAACTTCGCGGTCCTGAAGGAATACAACAACTCGGACGCCTATGCGATCGCGGTCGGCCATCTTGCCGATCGGATACACGGCGGCGGATTGATTAAGGCCGTCTGGCCGAAAGACGACCGCCCGTTGTCACGCGACGCGCGTATCGCCTTGCAGAAAAAACTGGCGGCCCTCGGTTACAAGGTGACGGACTTCGAAGGTCACATCGATTTCGATCTCCGCGACAACATCCGCAGCGAGCAAAAAAAATTGGGCATGTTGCCGGACGGCAACCCGACAGCCGCGCTTTTGGAAAAGCTCGGGGTCAGCAGTCGCTAGCCCACGGCTGGCGCCAACTTTTTGATAGTGAAAACAGGCTATACACGCTATGAGTGCATAAATGGCGGTCTCTTTCGTGCCCCATTTGGCTGATCTGACACGGGTTCTTAACCCGCTCATTTGACACTAGGGGTCGCCTTCCCCATGTTCCGGGCCAATCATGCGGCCAATTCCGCCCTGATTCTTACGACTGCAGGCGGATAACCCACTGGATTTCAATGAATATTGTCGTAGTCGAGTTGCCGTCCAAGGCGAAGACGATCAATAAATACCTCGGCTCCGGCTACGAGGTGCTGGCCTCTTTCGGCCATATCCGCGACCTCCCCCCAAAGGATGGCTCGGTCGATCCGGACAACAATTTCCACATGCTCTGGGAAGTCGACGCCCGGTCGAACCAGCGCATGAACGACATCGCCCGCGCGCTCAAAGGCGCCGACAAGCTGATCCTCGCGACCGACCCGGATCGCGAGGGCGAAGCCATCTCCTGGCACGTGCTCGAGGTGCTGAAGGAAAAGAAGGCGCTCAAGGACCACAAGATCGAGCGCGTGGTCTTCAACGCCATCACCAAGCAGGCGGTGACCGAGGCGATGCAGCATCCGCGCGAAATCGATGGCGCGCTGGTTGATGCCTATCTCGCCCGCCGCGCGCTTGATTATCTCGTCGGCTTCACGCTCTCGCCGGTGCTCTGGCGCAAGCTGCCGGGCGCACGCTCCGCCGGCCGTGTGCAGTCGGTCGCGCTGCGGCTGGTCTGCGACCGCGAGCTCGAAATCGAAAAATTCATCGCGAAGGAATATTGGTCGATCGTTGCCAAACTGGCGACTCCGCGCAACGAAGTCTTCGAGGCGCGCCTGGTCGGCGCCGACGGGCAAAAGATCCAGCGTCTCGACATCGGCTCGGGCGCCGAGGCCGAGGCCTTCACGCGCGACCTCGAAAACGCAAACTTCAAGATTGCCAGCGTCGAGGCAAAGCCGGCCCGCCGCAATCCGCCGCCGCCCTTCACAACATCCACGATGCAGCAAGAGGCAAGCCGCAAGCTTGGCTTCGCCCCGGCGATCACCATGCGCCTTGCGCAGCGGCTCTATGAAGGCGTGGAGCTTGACGGCGAAACCACCGGCTTGATCACCTATATGCGTACCGACGGCATCGACATGGCGCCGGAGGCGATTGCCGACATCCGCACAATGCTTGGACGCAACTACGGCAAGGAATACGTCCCGGCGGCGCCGCGCGAGTATCACAACAAGTCGAAGAACGCGCAGGAGGCCCACGAAGCGGTGCGCCCGACAGGCGCGAGCCGCACACCTGAGGAGGTCGCAAAATATGTCGACCGCGACCAGGCGCGGCTTTACGAACTGATCTGGAAACGCGCGATCGCGAGCCAGATGGAATCCGCCGAGCTTGAGCGCACCACGGTCGACATCGTTGCCAAGGCCGGCTCGCGCAATATCGAACTGCGCGCATCCGGCCAGGTGGTGAAGTTCGACGGCTTTCTGACGCTCTATCAGGAAGGGCAGGACGAAACGTCCGAAGACGATGAATCGCGCCTCCTGCCTGTAATGTCGGAGGACGAAACGCTCACCAAGCAGGCGATCACGTCGTCGCAGCATTTCACCGAGCCACCGCCACGCTTTTCAGAAGCCGCGCTGGTTAAGCGCATGGAAGAGCTCGGCATCGGCCGTCCTTCAACCTACGCCTCCATCCTGCAGGTGCTACAGGACCGCGGCTATGTCCGCATCGATAAGAAGCGCCTCATTCCGGAAGACAAAGGCCGCGTCGTCGTTGCCTTCCTGGAAAGCTTCTTCACGCGCTACGTCGAATACGATTTCACCGCCGGCCTCGAGGAAAAACTCGACGAAATTTCCGCCGGCACGATGGACTGGCGCGCCGTGCTCGCCGAGTTCTGGGGTCAGTTCATCGGCGCCGTCAACGAGATCAAGGAAGTCCGCAACCGCGTCGTTCTCGACGCGCTCAACGATCTGCTCGAGCCGCATATCTTTCCGGAGCACGCCGACGGCACGCCGCGTCGTCAGTGCCCGCAATGCAACACCGGGCAGCTTTCGTTGAAGACGGGACGCTTCGGAGCCTTCGTCGGTTGCTCGAACTATCCCGATTGCAATTTCACGCGGCAGATCACGCCCAGTGCCGATGGCGTCCAGGGCAAGAAGGTGCTGGGTGAAGACCCGGTCTCCGGTCTTGAGGTGACGCTGCGTGGGGGCCGCTTTGGACCCTATTTGCAGCTCGGCGAACAGATCAAGCCGCCGAAGCCCAAGAAGGGCGAAAAGAAACAGGAAGTCGAGAAGCCGAAACGCGCCAGCGTTCCGAAAGGCGTTACGCCCGACGACATTGATCTCGAAAAGGCGCTCGGCTTGCTGGCGCTGCCGCGTGAAGTCGGATTGTCGCCCGAAGACGGCGAACCGATCCTCGCGGGCATGGGGCGCTTTGGTCCCTACGTCAAACACGGCAAGACTTACGCTAGTCTCGAAGACGGCGATGATGTCCTCACCGTCGGTCTCAATCGCGCGGTCACCTTGATCGCCGAGAAGAAAGCCAATCCGAAGAAGGGACGGCGCTTCGGCGCCGATCCTGGCAAGGAATTGGGAGAGCATCCGGACAAAGGTGGTCCGGTTGTCGTCAAGAACGGACGCTATGGTCCCTACGTGAGCCACAATGGCATCAACGCCACCATCACCGGCGACAAGACCCCGGAGACAATCACGTTGACCGAGGCGGTCGTGCTGCTCGATGCGCGTGCCGAACAGCTCGGCTCACAGCCGCGCCGCGCGGCCGGCCGCAAGAAAGCCGGTGCGCCGTCGGAAGCGCCGAAGGGTCGGAAGAAGAAGGCCGCCGAAACTAAGGATACGGCCGAGAAAAGCGCCAAGCCCCGCAAGAAGCCGGCAAAAAAGGCCAGCAAAATCACCGCCGCCGAATAACTGGCGAAGCTGAGTTTCAACCATTACATTTCATTCAATCGCGCCCCATTATGGGCGCATGACCTTGGCCAAAAACCGCCTGCCGGTTTTCAGGATCATGCGCACGGCGCAGGACTATTATTTTGAAAACCCAATCTAAGAAAACACCCTCCCTTCCCTCCAAGGCCGACATCCTCGCTTTTATCGGCAACAAGCCGGGCAAAGTTGGCACGCGCGAAATCGCCCGCGCCTTCGGCCTGAAAAACGCCCTGCGCGCCGACCTCAAACGTATGCTGCGCGAGCTCGCCGACGAAGGCTCGATCGAGAAGCGGCGCAAGAAGCTGCATCATCCCGGCGTCTTGCCTTCAACCGTGCTCGCCGATGTAACGTCGCGCGACAGCGACGGCGACCTTATTGCCACTCCCGACGAGTGGGACGAAGACGCCCATGGGCCCGCGCCGAAAATCCGGATTCACGTGCCGCGCAAGACGCGGCCCGGCGAAGCCGCCGGCATCGGCGACCGCGTTCTGCTGCGCGTCGAGGAGACCGAAGACGAAGACGGCATCCGTCACCGCGGCCGCGTCATCAGGATCATCGATCATCCCAAGCACCGCGTACTCGGAATATTCCGCGGAAATCCGCACGGCGGCGGCCGGCTGGAACCGGTCGACAAGAAGATGCTGGGCAAGGAGCTCGCCATCCCCGCCGGCGCAACAGCTGACGCTGAAGACGGCGACCTGATTGCGGTCGAAACCTCGCGTGCGCCACGGCTTGGACTGCCCACGGCCCGCGTGGTCGAGCGCCTCGGTTCACTGCGATCCGAACGCGCGGTCAGCCTGATCGCGATCCACACTCACGGCATTCCGTCCGTATTCCGCCGCGACACGCAACAGGAAGCGGATGCCGCGAAGCCCGCCACCTTGCAAGGCCGCGAGGACTGGCGGCACGTGCCGTTCGTCACCATCGATCCGCCCGACGCCAAAGACCATGACGATGCCGTCCAGGCCGAGCCTGATTCCGCTTCGAACAACCACGGTGGATTTATCGTCAACGTCGCCATTGCCGACGTTGCGCATTATGTGAAAACCGGTTCGGCGCTCGATCGCGAAGCGCTGGTGCGCGGTAATTCGGTCTACTTTCCCGATCGCGTCGTACCGATGCTGCCTGAACGCATTTCCAATGACCTGTGCTCGCTGCGCCCGCGCGAGGACCGCGCCGCGCTCGCGGTGCGCATGGTCATCGGCGCCGACGGCCGCAAACGCTCGCACACTTTTCATCGCATCATGATGCGGTCGGCGGCAAAGCTCTCCTACCAGCAGGCGCAGCTCGCAATCGGCGGGCGCACCGACGAGGACACCGACACGTTGGTCACGCCGGTGCTCGCGCCGCTCTATGCCGCCTACGAAACGATGGTGCGCGCACGGACCGAACGCCAGCCGCTCGATCTCGATCTTCCCGAGCGCAAGATCCTGCTGAAAGGCGACGGCACGGTCGACCGCGTGGTCACACCCGAGCGGCTGGAGGCGCACCGGCTGATCGAGGAATTCATGATCATGGCCAACGTTGCCGCCGCCGAAACCCTCGAGAAGGCGCGCATCCCGCTCATCTATCGTGTGCACGACGAGCCGGGAATCGAAAAGGTCAATGCACTGCGTGAATTCCTGGCAACGCTCGATATCCCCTTCGCCAAGGGTGGCGTGCTCAAGCCGGAGGCCTTCAATCGCGTCCTCGCACGCGTCAAAGGCCGCGACGCCGAACAGCTTGTCAACGATGTCGTGCTGCGCACCCAGGCGCAGGCGGAATATGCCGCGGAGAATTACGGCCACTTTGGGCTGAACCTGCGCCGCTATGCACACTTCACTTCACCGATCCGCCGTTACGCCGATCTGATCGTGCACCGCGGTCTTATCCGTGCGCTCAAACTGGGCGGCGACGGATTGCCTGAGGCAACCGACGTCAAGGCATTGGCGGAAGTGTCCGCGCAGATATCGGCCACCGAACGGCGCGCGATGCTCGCCGAGCGGGAAACGAACGACCGGCTCATTGCGCATTTCCTGTCGGACCGTATCGGCGCGACCTTCGATGGCCGCATTTCGGGCGTTCACCGCGCCGGGCTGTTCGTGAAGCTGCGCGATACCGGTGCCGATGGCTTCGTGCCGGCACGCACCATCGGTGACGAGTATTTCCGCTACGACGAGAAAGGCCACGCGATGGTCGGCTCCCGCTCCGGCGAGAGCTACCGGCTCGGCGACCCGGTGACCGTCAAGCTGGTGGAAGCGGCGCCGGTTGCCGGCGCACTCCGCTTCGAGATCTTGTCCGAGGGGCGGTCCGGCCGGCCCAACCGCGGCGTGCGGCGTGAAAGCAGGCCAAATGATCGCTATGTTCCAAACCGGCATCGCCGCAAGCAACGGAAGACATGATGACGAAAGACTTCGGAAAACTTATGTCCGAGCGTATGACGACTGCAGAGCGCGACACGTCATTTCCCGACAGTGAGCCGCGCGATGCAGCGACCTTGATGCTGATTGACAGGTCCGGACCCAGGCCGAAGGTTCTGCTCGGTCGCCGCCACGCCAGTCACAAGTTCATGCCGGGCAAGTTTGTCTTTCCTGGCGGGCGCATCGAACCGCTCGATCGTCAAATGACATCGGTGAGCGAACTGCACCCCGCCGCGCTCGGCAAGCTGATGGAACGGGTGGCAAAGCCCGGCGTGGAGTTTGCGCGCGCGTTTCCGCTCGCCGCGGTGCGCGAGACGGCGGAAGAAACCGGGCTCTTGCTGGGCGTGAAGCGCGATCAGCCGCCGCAGGTGCCGGGCGAAATCTGGACCGAGTTTGCCAAAGCCAACGTTCATCCTGACCTCGGCCAAATCCATTTCATCGCGCGCGCCATTACGCCGCCGCGGCGGCCGCGCCGTTTCGATACGCGTTTCTTCACTGCCGATGCATCGGCAATCGCCCACACGATCGAAGGCGTCGTGGGGCCGGATTCCGAGCTGGTGGAGCTCACCTGGGTTCCGATCGACGACGCAACCCAGCTGGACATGCCGACCATCACCGGCGTCGTGCTCGAAGAGCTGCTGGCACGCGTCGCGGCCGGCATGGGACACGACCTGCCGGTGCCCTTCTACTTCATGGTCGACCAGAAATTCCGTCGGGAACTGCTGTAAATACCGCAAAATAGCGCATTTCTTGACATTTGCCGCTTCGGCGCTAGTTTCCGCGCCAAAGGCACCCCAGCCGCCGAAAATTGAGCTTTAAGGACAAATTCCATGGCCAAAGCCGTCAGCCTCAAGATCAAGCTCGTCTCCAGCGCCGGTACCGGCCACTACTACGTGACCCGGAAGAATTCGCGCACGCAGACCGACAAGATGAAGAAGCGGAAATACGATCCGATCGCCAAGAAGCACGTCGAATATTCCGAATCCAAGATCAAGTAGCCGCGGATGGCATCAACGATGCTTCGCACATTGTTTATCGCGCTGGTGTCGCTGCTGTCGCTCGCGCTGACGCCCGCGAGCGCCCTCGAAAAGCATCGGCTTGCGTTGCAGATCAGCGACGATGATGCCGCGAAGATGAATGCGGTGCTCAACGTCGCTGCCAACGTGTCGAAGTATTATTCCGACAAGGGCGAAGAGATCGAAATCCAGGTCGTCGCCTTCAACGCCGGCCTCAACATGCTGCGCCAGGACAAGTCGCCGGTGTTGGCCCGGCTGAACTCCTTCAAGCAGGGCATGCCCAATGTTGCGTTCAAGGCTTGCGAGAACACGCTCGAAGCCATGACCCGCAAGGAAGGCAAAGAGCCGCCGCTGGTCGAGAACGCCGAGCGCGTGAAGGCCGGCGTCGTCACACTGATCGAACTCGGCGAGCAAGGCTGGACGATCGTCCGGCCGTAATGAGTTGATTGTTTTGAAATCTCAACTGTCATGGCCGGGCTTGTCCCGGCCATCCCGCGTGGCGGGCACGGCATTGCTTTCCTAAGCGAGATCACCGGGACAAGCCCGGTGATGACGTAGGTGGCCGGCCGGAAAAGCGGCGGCGTGAGGCCACCCGCACCACTCCCCGGCCGGCCGAACCCCACGGACCCAGGAGATGCGGCGGACCTGAGCACTCCGTAGGGTATTTCACACCGCGTCGAGACGCGCGTGAACGCGCTTAAGGCGCGCTGAAACCGGCGCTGCCTCGCGTTTGCGCCGAATCAGTTGGGTCATGGGTAAAGTAGACCAGGCGGCCTCGCCGACCAATCGCGCTCGCCAAAGCACTGAAATGACCGGTTGTTAGCGGGCGCTGGCTCTGTCGTCCGCCCATCGACGCGACCTCAGGCCGCGTCCGGCACCACGCGATTGCGGCCGTCGCGCTTGGCGCGATAGAGCGCCTGATCGGCGCGCTTGAGAATGGTCGCGGCATTGTCGCCGACGCCCGACAGCGCGGCAATTCCGATCGAAATCGTCACCTCGAGATGACGCGCGCCTTTCTGGATCGCAAACGGCTCGGTCGCAATGCGCCGGCGCAGCCGCTCGGCCACCGCGGTGGCAACCGCCATGTCCGTCTCCGGCATGACGATGACGAATTCCTCACCGCCATAGCGGCAGGCCAGATCGATATTGCGGGTTGCCTTGCGGATCGCGCAGCGCAAATTCGCGCAGCACGTCATCGCCGGCATCGTGGCCGTAGCTGTCATTGATGGCCTTGAAATAGTCGATGTCGAGCACCAGCACCGTAATCGGCTTGCCGCGAGCGGCCGACTGATCGACCAATGTGCCGAGATGCGTTTCCATGTAACGGCGGTTGAACAGGCCGGTGAGGCCGTCGGTGATCGCCAGCTCGATCGACATTTGCATGTTGTCGCGCAGCCGCTCGGTGTACCGCTTCTTCTTGATCTGGGTGCGGACGCGCGCAAGCATTTCGTTTTTATCGATCGGCCGCACAAGATAGTCGTTCACGCCGATCTCCAGACCGCGCGCGAGCTTCGCCGTGCTGTCGGATTCGGCAAGCGCGAGAATTGGCAGATTGCGCGTCCGCTCAAGCGAGCGGATCTGGCTGCACAGCCGCAGCCCGTCGAATTCCTGCAGATTGAGCGAGACGACCACCAGGTCGTAGTTGCCCTCGGCCGAGCGGAACAGGGCCTCATTCGGATTGGATTCGACGATCGACGGTATGTTCCGCCGACAGCGTCGTCACGATGCGCTCATAGGAGCTTGGACGATCGTCGACGATAAGAACGCGGCCGCCGCGGCCGGTATCCAGCACCGCCTCGCGCTCCGGGCTCTGCAGGCCGATTTCCTTGGAGGTGACGGCGCGCATGCGCAATTCGTCGGTCACCATTTTCAACCGCGCGAGCGAGCGCACGCGCGAGATCAGCGCGATGTCCGTCACCGGCTTGGTGAGGAAATCGTCGGCACCGGCTTCCAGCCCGCGCACACGGTCGGAGGGCTGATCGAGCGCGGTGACCATCACCACCGGAATATGATGCGTGAGCGGATTGGATTTGATTTTGCGGCAGACCTCGAAGCCGTCCAGTTCCGGCATCATCACGTCGAGCAAAATGATGTCGCACTCGGCTCGCTCGCACAGCGCCAGCGCCTCGATGCCGTTGCTCGCCGTCGTCACGTCGAAATATTCGGCCGACAGCCGCGCCTCGAGCAGCTTCACATTCGCCGGAACGTCGTCGACAACCAGGACACGGGCGGTCATTGCTGCACCATCACGCCGGCCCAAGGAAATGACGGATGGTCTCGATGAATTTTCCCACCGAGATCGGCTTGGACAGATAGGCCTCGCAACCACCCTCGCGGATGCGCTCCTCGTCGCCCTTCATGGCGAAGGCCGTCACGGCCACGACCGGAATGGCCTTGAGTTCGGGATCGTCTTTGAGCCACTTGGTCACTTCGAGCCCCGACACTTCCGGCAACTGGATGTCCATCAAAATCAGATCCGGCCGGTGCTTGCGGGCGAGATCGAGCGCTTCGATCCCGTTGCGCGTACCGACGGTTTGGTAACCATGAGCTTCGAGGAGGTCGTGAAAGAGCTTCATGTTGAGCTCATTGTCTTCCACGATCAGGACGGTCTTCGGCATACCCCTCCCCGCCCAATTGTCCCCAATGCTGCGCATAAAGCGCGCTTGTGGCGTCGCCAGGCCATGCGCGCTCGGGCATGATGGCACGGTAGTGCGGATATGTTACGGAAAGGCAAATTTGACCGATGAAGCAGGCCCCTCAGCTCACGCGAGATCGAGCAGAAGCGCTTGCGATTCAGGCGCTTACCTTCATCGCCAGCGATGGCGAGCGGCTTGGGCGCTTCCTCGCGGTCACCGGGATCGGCCCGGCCGAGATTCGCGCCGCCGCGGGTGAACCAGGGTTTCTGGCGGGCGTGCTCGAATACCTGGCGTCAGACGAACGACTGATCGCCGCCTTCGCGGACGAAAACGGCCTCGATCCGGCCGACGTCGGCAAGGCCCGCGCCGCGCTTGCCGGCACGCCTTGGGAGCGCGAGATGCCATGAGCTTTTGCCGCGATTGCCTGGCCGACACGCCGGAGACCGCTTCGCGCTGTCCGGCTTGCGGCTCGCCGCGGCTGGCGCGCCATCCGGAGCTCGATACGCTGACCATCGCTCACGTCGACTGCGACGCCTTTTACGCAACCATCGAAAAACGTGACGATCCTTCGCTGGTCGACAAGCCCGTGATCGTCGGCGGCGGCAAGCGCGGCGTGGTCGCCGCCGCATGCTATGTCGCGCGCACCTACGGAATTCGTTCCGCGATGCCGATGTTCGAGGCCAAGCGCCGCTGCCCGCACGCCGTCGTCGTCAAGCCGAACATGGCAAAATATGTTCAGGTCGGCCGTGAAGTCCGCAAGGCCATGTTTGCGCTCACGCCGCTGGTCGAACCGCTGTCGATTGACGAAGCATTTCTCGACCTTTCCGGCACCGAACGCCTGCACGGCATGAGCCCGGCGAAGGCGCTGGCGCGCTTTGCCGGCACCGTCGAACGCGACCTCGGCATCACGGTGTCGATTGGCCTGTCCGCCAACAAGTTCCTGGCAAAGATCGCATCGGACCTCGACAAGCCGCGCGGCTTTGCGGCGCTTGGACAGGAAGAAGCTCCCGCGTTTCTCGCCGGGAAGCCGGTCGGTTTTATCTATGGCGTGGGTGCGATCAGCGCGGCCAAGCTCGCCGCCGACGGTTTTCGCACGATCGCCGATTTGCAACGCGCCGACGAGCGCGACCTCATGCGGCGCTACGGCGAGGAAGGTGCGCGGCTCTGGCGGCTCGCCCGCGGCATTGATTCCCGCAGGGTCGATCCTGAACGTGACACCAAAAGCGTTTCGGCGGAAACAACCTTCGAGCAGGACATCGGCGAGTTCCGCCCCCTTGAACAGCATCTGTGGGATCTGACCGAGCGCGTTTCGATGCGGCTCAAGGCCAGCGCGCTTGCGGGCTCGACCGTGACGCTCAAGCTCAAGAGCGCCGATTTCAAGACGCGCACGCGCGCGCGCTCGCTGGGCAGTCCAACGCAGCTCGCAGCCCGCATTTTCGCCGCCGGCCGCGACCTGCTCACCCATGAGGTGGGGACGACGCGCTATCGCCTGATCGGCATAGGCGTGAGCAATCTGGAAGAAGTCGAGGGCGACGACTTTGCCGATCTCATTGATCGCCGCGCAGCGGAAGCCGAACACGCGGTCGACAGGCTGCGTTCGAAGTTCGGCCGCGACGCCGTCGTCAAAGGTCTGGCGCTTGACGACGACCAGTCAGGACCTACGGACAAGGCTTCGCAGCTTTCAGCTCGAGCGAGGTCATCTCGCCGCTGATGGTGAAATCGGTGTAGTCGAGGACGAGCGCGCGCGAGATGCCGTTTTCGTATAGCTCAAAGCCGATCGAATAGACCGGCGTCTGCTCGCCGCTTTGTTCGGCCTTGTCGCCCTTTTTGTCGAAGTAGCTGATGGTCACCGGCCAGCGCGTCAGCTTTGCCAGCGCAGGCATTTTTGCCGTTGCGTCGCTCGGCGTTTTTTCGCCGGGAGGGATAGCGCGGCCAATGACCGTGAGCGTGTTGTAAAGCTTCTCGCCGGTTTCCGAGCCGTCATAGACCGGAAACTCCAGAACTGATTTTCCCTCGCGCGCAGCCGCAATAATCCGGCGCATGTGTTCGGTCGGAAATACGGCGCCAACCGGCACCGTGAAGCTTTTTGCTTTCGGCTTGCTGAGGCTTACCGCGACTGTTTTTGTGCTGCGTTCGGCATGACCATCCACGGCGTCGGTCTGCCGCTCGTTGAACAGGTTTTCCGAATTGAACCGAAATTTCGTGGCGTCGCCGTCTTCCCAGGTCGTGGACCGCAAGTCGCTCAGCGCCGCTTTACCTTCGCCGGAGTTGAGTTCGGAGACCTGACGGAATTGCAGCTCGTAGCCCTCGCAGGCATTGCCGGAAAAATCATAGAGGATGCGTCCGCGCACCCCCTCAATGCCGCGGCTGCCGCGCGATTTGGACAGCTTGAGATCGTAGATCGCCCGATGCGGCGCAAGAAGCACCTGATCGGCGGGAGGTGCTGCCAAAGCCGGCCAGTCGATGACCGCGGCGGCTATACCCATGGCGAGAATGGATGGAATCCACAGTCTGGCGCCAGTCGTAATGTTCATGAATCCGGGCCTCTCCGTCGCCCCATAAATGCGACGCGCCGCAGCAGAAAGATGCAAGATCTGGGCAAGATAGAGGCCGCAGCAGATTCCAGCAACTATGGCCGGAACCCTGCTTGCGCCACAGTGGCCAATCGGCCAAAAACCTAGCAATTGGATCGCGCCAATTGTCACGCGCCGGAGGAAAAACATGGCCGGTTCGGTCGAAAAGAAGCTCGCAGAGTCTGGGTATCAGCCTGCCGACCCCCGCCAGTCCCGTTGCCAATTATGTGCCCTTCGTTCGCAGCGGTAATACCCTCGTCGTCTCCGGACAGCTTTGCTTCGGCGCCGACGGCAAACTTGTCGCGAAAGGCCAACTTGGCGGCGGCGTTTCCATTGAAGACGGTCAAAAAGCCGCGCGCGCCTGCGCCATCAACTTGCTGGCGCAACTCAAGGCCGCGCTTGGCGACCTCGACAACGTGGTGCGCGTCGTGCGTCTCGGCGGCTTCATCAATTCGGCGCCCGGCTTTACCGATGGCCCGAAGGTCATGAACGGCGCATCGGATCTGATGGTCGAAGCCTTCGGCGACAAGGGACGTCACGCGCGCAGCACGGTCGGCGTTGCGGCGCTGCCGGCGGACGCGGCCGTCGAAGTCGAAGGACTGTTCGAAATTTCCGGCGCTGAAGGACCGATGCCTGACCTCGATTGGCTCACCGCGCGACCGTTCGCCCATCGCGGCCTGCACGACGCCTCGGCTGGCGTGATCGAGAACACCGCCCCGGCCTTCGCGGCGGCGATGGCGGCCGGATACGGCATCGAAACCGACCTGCAAATCAGCGCCGATGGCGAGGCCATGGTGCATCACGACGATGCGCTCGGCCGCCTGACCGAAGGCAGCTGCCCGCCTGGCCGACCTGAGCGCCGCGGACATCAAGGCCGTCCGCTTCAAGGGCAGTAGCGCGCGTATCCTGACGCTTGGCGAATTGCTGTGAGCTCGTTGCCGGGCGCTCGACATTGCTGCTGGAGCTCAAAAGCCGCTTTGACGACGATCTGCGGCTGGCAAAGCGCGCCGCGGAGCTGATCGCGCGCTATCCGGGACGCGCCGCGATCATGTCGTTCGATCCGGACCTGATCGAGGCGGTCCGGACGGCCAATCCGAACCTGACGCGCGGTATCGTGGCCGAGCGCCACTATTCCGATCCCGAATGGGACCCGTTGTCCTTCTCGCGCAAGCAAAGCCTGGCCTGGCTGCTGCATGCGCGCCGCAGCCGGCCCCAATTTCTCGCCTATTCGGTGCGCGACCTGCCGGCAGCGCCGGCGTTGCTCGCCCGCACGGTGTTCGGGCTGCCGCTGCTGACCTGGACCGTGCGCAGCGACGACGATCGCCAGCGCGCGGCGCGCTGGGCCGATCAGATGATTTTCGAGGGCTGGCGGCCCTAGAATGGGGCGAAAGGTCCGAGGAATTTCGAACGATTTCGGGCATAAAGTCCGGCTAGAAGCCGCAATCCCGATGACAGAAATCGAACTCCGCATCCGCATTGCCCAATCGCTCGCCGAGGTTCCGGCCGCGGCGTGGAACGCCTGCGCGCCAGCATGGGCGGGCGATCCAGTTAAAGCAAAACATGAAATTAAACTAACATCTGAGGATAACTTGTCCCCGGACTTATCCACACGAGGACAAGTCCATAACCCATTTGTTTCCCATGAATTTCTTTCGTCGCTTAGAGGCGTCCGGATCGGTCGGCGGCCGCACCGGCTGGCAGCCGCGCCACCTGCTGGCGGAGGACGCCGACGGCGCCCTGCTCGGCGCGGCGCCCTGCTACGTGAAGACCCATTCGCGCGGCGAGTACGTCTTCGACCATGGCTGGGCCGAAGCCTTCGAACGCGCCGGCGGCGACTACTACCCCAAGCTCCAGGTCGCAGTGCCGTTCACGCCGGTGACCGGTCCGCGCCTGCTCGCCCGTCCCGGCCCGGCTGCCGACGCCGTGCGCGGCGGGCTCGCCGACGCGCTGGTCGAACTGACCTCCTCCAACGAACTGTCGTCCGCGCACGTCACCTTCCTGACCGAGCCGGAGTGGCGCACGCTCGGCTAGCGCGATTTCCTGCAGCGCACCGACCAGCAATTCCACTGGGAGAACGGCGGGTACGCTTCTTTCGACGACTTTCTCATGGCGCTCGCCTCACGCAAGCGCAAAACCATCCGCCGCGAGCGCAAGGAGGCCTTGAGCCCGGGTATCGAGGTGTGCTGGCTCACCGGCACCGACCTGACCGAGGCAATCTGGGACGCCTTCTTCGCCTTCTACATGGAAACCGGCTCGCGCAAATGGGGCCGGCCGTATCTGACCCGCGAATTCTTCTCCATCGTCGGCGAAACAATGCGCGACCGGATCCTGCTCGTGATGGCCCGCCGCGCCGGCCGCTGGATCGCCGGCGCCATCAATTTCATCGGCGCCGATACGCTCTACGGCCGCAACTGGGGCGCGATCGAGCACCACCCGTTCCTGCATTTCGAGCTTTGCTACTATCAGGCCATCGACTACGCGATCGCGCACGGGCTGCGGCGGGTCGAGGCCGGCGCCCAGGGCGAGCACAAGCTCGCGCGCGGCTACCTGCCCCACACCACCTATTCCGCGCATTTCATCGCCAATCCGGCGCTGCGGCGGGCGGTCGCCGACTATCTCGCGCGCGAGCGCGCTTATGTACAAGCTGCCAGCCGAGGAGCTTGCGGCGGCCGCGCCATTCCGTAAGGATTTGGTCGAACAAGAGTGACCGGGGGAGCCGATGCCGAGCTACGATCCGAACAACATCTTCGCCAAGATCCTGCGCGGCGAACTGCCCTGCTACAAGGTCTACGAGGACGACAAGACGCTCGCCTTCCTCGACATCATGCCGCGCGCGCCCGGCCACACGCTGGTGCTGCCGAAGGCGCCGGCCCGCAATATCCTCGATATCGGCGCCGACGACCTCGCGCATGTCGCAACAGTCGCGCAAAAGGTCGCCAAAGCCGCGATCACGGCGTTTTCCGCCGACGGCATCACCATCCAGCAATTCAACGAAGGCGCCGGCGGACAAGTCGTGTTCCACCTGCATGTCCACGTCATTCCGCGCAAGGCCGGCACAGCCATGAAACCGCCGGCCAGCGAAAAGGAAAAGCCGGACGTGCTGGCCGAAAACGCCAAGAAGCTCGCCGCCGCCATCGCCGAGGGTTGATGCCTAGGAGGCGAACAGAAAGCCGCCCATCAGCAGAGCCACTTCCCCGGCAGCGACGCCGACGAACACCGATCGCTTCCCTGCGAGGAAGGCGAGAAATCCGCACACCGCCGCCGCCACCCGCACCCATAGCGGAATCGTATCGAGCGCGCCTGTCGAAAACAGGATCAGCTTGGCGATAACGCCGGCCAGGATTGCGGTCGCCACCGCGCGCGACCAGACGACAACTTCGGAATCCTCGTTGAGCCCACGCGCCAGCACCAGGCCGAGCACACGCCATATCTCGTTCGGCAGATAGCCGACCAGGATCAGCACGAAATACGGCCACAGCTCGTTCCAGGCGGCACTCATGCGGCAGCCTCGCGCAGGCGATGGACGATATAGACGAGCGTGCCGCCGCCAAACCCGGTCCACATCAGGTCGAACTGCACTTGCTTTGCGGCCAGCACCGTTCCGAGCACGAGACCGAGCACCAGCGCCAGCCGGTCCACCATCAGCCGCGCGTTGCGCGCGGTCGACATCAGGAACGACATCGGCGTCAGGAACAGCAGCGCGCCGGCCAGCAGCGGCGGCAGTTCGGCGGCAAGGTGATAGCCGACGAAGCCGAAACCCGCGGCCGTGCTCATGTAGCCGACCGACAGCCCGTTGCAGTATGCGATGCGCCGCTCGCGCGGCACGGCCGGCAACAGCCGCAGCGATTCCACCCACATGCTGACCGAGGTGAAATGCGTCGGCAGCAGCAGGTCACGCAGCCGCGTGCCCTCCCCGCGCAGCAAAGGCAGCAGCGCCACCACCATCGGGAAAAGCCGGATCGCGCTCAGGGTCACCGCCAGCGCCACTTCGAGCAGCGGCGCGCCGCCGCCGAGCGCGCTGATCAGGATCACCTGTGCCGGCGCCGCCCACACCAGCACGGTCGAGAGCGCGAACCACCACGCGCCGACACCGAAACTGTGCGCCAGCGCGCCGATGCCGATATAGGTGCCCGGCCAGCACCAGGAAGAATGCCGAGGTCCAGGCCGATTTGACGCCGCCGAAGAAAGCGGCGGAATCAGAATTGAATGAGGCGGGCGCGGCCATGGGCTAAGCCTGTCCCATAGCGCGACCACCGCCGCAACTGGGTCGCGGCCAATGCATGCGCGCCCCGCAAAAATGCGAAGGCCGGGCGCGTGGCCCGGCCTCGTACTTGCGATCTTGCCGATATCGTGTGTATGCGCCGCCTAGACCTTGGCCAGCGGCACCTTCGGCACCGAGCCGCGCTTCGGCTTTGGCCGCGGCGGCGCGGCGTTTGGCCTTCGGCCGCGCCGGCAGCTTTTCCGGCTTCGGCGTGACCGGGCCGTCGAGGAACTCGAAGCCGAGCTTGTCGCGGCCTTCCTCGTCCTTGTCGACGATCACGCGCACATGCCCGCCGTTCTTGAGGTGGCCGAACAGCACCTCGTCGGCCAGCGGCTTCTTGATGTGCTCCTGGATCACGCGCGCCATCGGCCGCGCGCCCATCAGCTCGTCGTAGCCATTGGCGATCAGCCAGCGGCTCGCCTCGTCCGACAGCTCGATCGTGACGTTGCGGTCGCCGAGCTGCGCCTCGAGCTGCAGCACGAACTTCTCGACCACCTTGGCGATCACGTCCTGCGACAGATGCGCGAAGGTGATGGTGGCGTCGAGCCGGTTGCGGAATTCCGGCGCGAACATCCGGTTGATCGCCTCCGGTATCGTCGCCCTCGCGCTTGGTGCGCGTGAAGCCGTAGGCGGACTTCGCCATGTCCGACGCGCCCGCATTCGTGGTCATGATCAAGATGACGTTGCGGAAATCGACCTGACTTGCCGTTGTGATCGGTCAGCTTGCCGTGATCCATGACCTGCAGCAGCACGTTGAACAGGTCGGGATGCGCCTTCTCGATCTCGTCGAGCAGCAGCACGCAATGCGGATGCTGATCGACGCCGTCGGTGAGCAAGCCGCCCTGGTCGAAGCCGACATAGCCCGGAGGCGCGCCGATCAGGCGCGACACCGTATGCCGCTCCATGTATTCCGACATGTCGAAGCGGATCAGCTCGACGCCGAGCGAGGCCGCAAGTTGTTTGGCGACTTCGGTCTTGCCGACGCCGGTCGGGCCGGAGAACAGGTAGCAGCCGATCGGCTTTTCCGGTTCGCGCAAGCCTGCGCGCGCCAGTTTGATCGACGCCGACAGCGCGTCGATTGCCTTGTCCTGACCATAGACCACGGTCTTCAAGGTATGCTCGAGATGCTTGAGCACCTCGGCATCGTCCTTGGACACGGTCTTCGGCGGAATTCGCGCCATGGTCGAGATCGTGGTCTCGATTTCCTTGATGCCGATCGTCTTCTTGCGGCGGCTTTCCGGCAGCAGCATCTGCGCCGCGCCCAACTCATCGATCACGTCGATCGCCTTGTCCGGCAGTTTGCGGTCATGGATGTAGCGCGACGACAGTTCGACCGCCGCCTTGATCGCCTCGTTCGTGTACTTGAGCTTGTGATATTCCTCGAAATACGGCTTGAGGCCTTTCAGGATTTCGATCGCGTCCGGCACCGACGGCTCATTGACGTCGATCTTCTGGAAGCGCCGCACCAGCGCGCGGTCCTTCTCGAAGTACTGGCGATATTCCTTGTAGGTCGTCGAGCCGATGCAGCGGATCGTGCCCGAAGCCAGCGCCGGCTTGAGCAGGTTGGACGCATCCATCGCGCCGCCGGATGTCGCGCCGGCGCCGATCACGGTGTGGATCTCGTCGATGAACATGATCGCGCCGGGATAGGCCTCGATCTCCTTGATCACCTGCTTGAGACGCTCTTCGAAATCGCCGCGATAGCGCGTGCCGGCGAGCAGCGTGCCCATGTCGAGCGCAAACACCGTCGCGTCCTTGAGCACGTCCGGCACTTCGCCATGAATGATCCGGCGAGCCAGACCTTCCGCGATCGCGGTCTTGCCGACGCCGGCTTCGCCGACGAACAGCGGATTGTTCTTCTGCCGCCGGCACAGCACCTGGATCGTGCGGTTGATCTCGGCATCGCGGCCGATCAACGGATCGATCTTGCCGTCCTTCGCCTTCTTGTTGAGATTGACGCAGTAGGCCTCGAGCGCATCGCCCTTCTTCTTGGGTTCGTCGCCGCCTTTGGTGTCGGCCTCTTCCTCAACGCCGCGCACGGGGCGCGACTCCGACAGGCCCGGCCGCTTGGCGATGCCGTGGCTGATGTAATTGACGGCGTCGTAGCGCGTCATGTCCTGCTCTTGCAGGAAATAGGCGGCGTGGCTTTCGCGCTCGGCGAAGATCGCCACCAGCACGTTGGCGCCGGTCACTTCCTCGCGTCCCGATGACTGCACGTGAATGACCGCGCGCTGAATCACGCGCTGGAAGCCGGCCGTCGGTTTTGAGTTCCTCCGCACCGTCGGTGATCAGATTTTCAAGTTCCGATTCAAGATACGCCGTCAGGCTGCGCCGCAACTTGTCGAGATCGACATTGCAGGCGCGCATCACCGCGGAGGCGTCCTGATCGTCAATCAGCGCCAGCAGCAGATGCTCGAGCGTCGCGTATTCGTGGTGCCGCTCATTGGCGAGCGCAAGCGCACGATGCAGCGATTGTTCGAGACTGCGGGAGAATGTCGGCATTCAGATCTTCCAGTTCATTTGTATTGAGCGCTTCCGAATCTCACTTCTTTTCCATCACGCATTGCAAAGGATGCTGATGTTTGCGCGCAAAGTCCATCACCTGTGTCACCTTGGTCTCTGCGACTTCATACGTATAGACGCCACATTCGCCGATCCCGTGGTGATGGACATGCAACATAATTCGTGTGGCGGCTTCGTGATCCTTGCCGAAGAATCGCTCCAGCACGTGCACGACGAATTCCATCGGCGTGTAGTCGTCATTGAGAATGAGCACGCGGTACATGTTCGGCCGCTTGGTCTGCGGCTTGGTCTTGGTAATGACCGCAGTGCCGGGTCCGCCCGGTTCGTTCCGGCGCTTGCGATCGTCGTCCGCCATCCGCGGCGCAATGCCGCCCGCCAAAACCGAGGCAGCTGGTCGGGTGTTATGCTCTGGAGACTTCATGTCTAGCCGTGGCAGTGATGACATTCCTTGACGTTGCACCATAGTCGCGCCAGCGCGTCGCCATGCACCATCATAAAGACGCACAGACAACGATTCCAAGCCGGCAATTCGCTTAAGGGTGCCCCGTTCCGGGACAAAGGCCCACAGTTTTGCCGTTTTGCACGCCAAATCCAGATAGCTATTGCTTAAACGATCGCAACCCGTTTGCGGGCAAATTGAAGCGACTTTCCCCCAAATTCGCGCCGTCCTTCTCACGTTTTCTCAAGGCGGGTACCCCCATATGGAGGAACTCTGGTCGTAGGTAGTTTCCACAATATTGGGTGAATCCGCATGTTAGCCCGTTTTCTCGACAACACCCGGGGCGGTGTAGCCCCCCTCGCCGCCGTCGTTGCCCTGCCGCTCATGATCGGCGTCGGCGTTGCCATGGACTATTCGAAGGTGAACGCCGCCCGTTCGGCGTTCCAGGTCGCCCTCGATTTCGACCGCGTTGATGCTCTCGAAAGACGCGGCAATGGAATCGAAGGACCAACTGCAAACCGAGGCCACGAATACCTTCAACGCGCTGTTCAGCCATCCGGACGTGGTCCCGTCATCCGTTCACGTCACTCCGAATTTCACGACATCGGGCGGATCAACACTGACACTGAGCGGCTCGGCCACCGTCAATACGAGCTTCATCAGCGTCATTGCCAGCACGGTCAACATCTCGGCGACGTCGGTGTCGACCTGGGGCAACACGCGGCTGCGCGTGGCGCTGGTGCTCGACAACACCGGGTCAATGACCGATTCCGACAAGATCGGCGCACTCAAGACGGCGTCGCACAATCTGCTGACCCAGCTCAAAGCGGCAGCCGTTCATCCGGAAGACGTCTACGTCTCGATCGTTCCGTTCGTGAAGGATGTGAACGTGGGCCCATCCAACTACAATCAACCTTGGGTACGCTGGGATCTCTGGGAAGAGGTCAACGGCAAATGCAGCAATACGACCTATAAAAACAAGACCAACTGCGTCTCGCACAGCAAGGTCTGGACGCCGGCGAACCACAACACCTGGAACGGCTGCGTCACCGACCGTGACCAGAATTTCGACACGACAAACGACGCGCCGGTCGCGGGCGCCACGCTGTATCCGGCCGAGCAATATTCATCTTGCCCGTCGGCATCCGTGATGGGGTTGAGCAACAACTGGACTGCGCTCAACGCCGCAATCGACACCATGACGGCGGCCGGCAATACCAACCAGGCGATCGGATTGCAGCTCGGCTGGCAAACCCTGACGGCCGCGCCGTTCACGGTTCCGCCGATCGATACCGACTACAAGTACCAGACGGTCATCATTCTGCTGACCGACGGTCTCAATACCCAGGACCGCTGGTACTCGACCGCGTCGTCGATCGACACCCGCCAAAAGAAGACCTGCGACAACATCAAGGCCGCGGGCATCACCCTCTACACGGTGCAGGTCAATACCGGCAGCGACCCGACCTCGACGCTGCTGCAGAACTGCGCCACCGACGCAGGCAAGTTCTTCCTGCTGACGGAGTCCGGGCAGATGGTGACCACTTTCGGTCAGATCGGCACGTCGCTCTCGAAGCTGCGCCTGGCAATGTAACGATCAATACCGCGGCGCCGAGGATCCCGACACGGGATACCTCGGCGCCGCTGTTTTTTTGTCGACACGGCGAGATTCCGCGTTCGGCCAACCGCACGTTAACGACGCGCATAATAAACTGTGTGGCATTCGCGGCATTCTCAGCAAATGACGTTTACCAGCGAAGTCCCTGAAATAACGCAACTAAGTCCGGACAGACGCCGCCAAGCCTTACTGCTGCTGCCGGATTTGGCCCCTAACCGTACACCAGCCCTTTAACAACGGGGCCTATCACGTAACCCGGGTTCAACTCATTTCTCGTTTGGTGGATCGCCATGATGATCGCCTGGAAGAATCTTCGTCAGAAGTTGTCGGCCTTCGGGGCCGATCAGCGGGGCAATATCGCCCTCACCTTTCTCGTCGTTGCATTGCCGGTCATCGCCTTCGTGGGCGCCGCCGTCGATTACAGCCGCGCCAATTCGGTCAAGGCCTCGATGCAGGCGGCGCTCGACGCGACCGCGCTGATGCTGTCGAAGGAAGCGGCGACCGACACCGACACCCAACGCAATGACAACGCGCTCAAATATTTCTCCAAGCTGTTCGACCCGCCGCAAGTGACGGGCGCCAAGCTCGATGCGAACAACATCAAGGTCGTTGTGACCTTCGATCCGAAGCAACAACTCCCAAATCGTCCTCAATGCCTCGGCGCAGCTTGCCGGCCGAGTTCGTGAAAGTTCTCGGCTTCGACACCTTCACGGTGAAGGCCACCTCGACTGCAAAGTGGGGCATCACGCGGCTGCGCGTTGCGCTCGTGCTCGACAACACCGGGTCGATGGCCGACGACGGCAAAATGGCCGCCATGCAGACCGCCACCAAAAATCTGCTCACGCAGCTGCAGAATGCCGTGACAACGCCCGGCGACGTCTATGTGTCGATCATACCGTTCGTGAAGGACGTGAACGTCGGGCCCGGGAATTACAATACTGACTGGGTTTACTGGGGCACCTCTTCGGTGGACAGCAATGTCAACAATCCCGGAGGGACGATTCAGGATGCGACGGGCACCGACAACGTCTCGTGGAATGCCACCAATGGCGTATGCACTGACGCTGGCGGTACGGCCCACAACACCCAGAACACCCGAAGCAAATGCTTTGCCAACGTAGGCACCTGCAGCAACACGACCTACACGACGCAAAGCAACTGCACGGGTAACGGGACCTGCAGCGTGGGCGGCACGACATCGCAGAGCACCTGCAACTCCAGCGGAACGTGCAGCATCTCGGGCAACAATTCGCAGAGCACCTGCACGTCAGCGGGCACTTGCAGCCTGTCGGGCCACAACACGCAGACCAGCTGCAACAATGCGCGGAACGTGCAGCATCTCCGGCAATAACTCGCAGAACAACTGCCAGAACGCGCACGTCTGCACCAAAGTCGCAGTACACGTCGAAGAACTCAGTGCCAGAACAACGGTGGCACCTGGCGGCGGTGTCTGGACATCGACGCCGGGAACGTGGACAGCCGGCGTCTGGACGCCCGCAACCTTCACGGCCTTCGTCTGGACGCACGGCACTGGACGGTCAAAAATCACAACACCTGGAACGGCTGCGTGATGGATCGCGGCTATCCGGCCTCTCCCAGCAACCTGGGCGGCCAAAGCGGGCCGGACACGACGTACAACTACGACACCAATGCCGTCTCGCCGGACCCGATCACACCACGCTGGTCGTCGCTCTATCCGGCCGAGCAATACAGCTCGTGCCCGCAGGCCGTTAAGGGCCTGAGCTACGACTGGACGGGCATGGCGATCGCTGGTCAACAACATGTCACCGGCCGGCAATACCAACCAGGCGATCGGATTGCAGCTTGGCTGGATGTCGCTGGTCGGCGGCGGACCTTTCTCGGTGCCGCCACTGGATCAAACCTTCCAGTACACGCAAGTCATCATTCTGCTGACCGACGGTTTGAACACGCAGAATCGCTGGTACACCGATCAGAACTCGATCGATACACGCGAGCAGATGACCTGCGACAACATCAAGGCGCAGCATATCCAGCTGTACACGATCCAGGTCAACACGGGTGGCGATCCGACGTCGACGCTGTTGCAGAACTGCGCCACCAGCCCCGACATGTTCTACCTGCTGACGTCGGCGGACCAGGTGACCGCAACGTTCAACACGATCGGCACCAACCTGACCAAGTTGCGGGTCGCGTACTAAGACCGTAAGCAGATCCCGACGAGCGGGCAAGAAATTTGCCCGCTCGTTTCATTCTCAATACCACCTTCGCCTGCGACAATAGCGCGCTGCGTTTGAAGGTTGGGTGGTATTCCGGATTTGCCATTAACCACCTAGACCACCGACGCCGTTGAGCATCCCGCGCGGCAGAGCGCCGTGGTTGATGGCGCTCATCTCATTTGCAGCAATCAATTATACGCCCCGTCAAAGACGAGGCCTACGACAGTGATCGCGTAGCATCATCGCTGCCGGTCAAAACAAATGTTGAAAGTCATCAAACGCCCCAAAAAACGCATGCGTGCGTGGCTTCGGCTCATGCGCGCGCGCCGCGGCAATGTCGCCATCACCTTCGCGTTCTCGCTCATCCCACTCCTCGCGCTGGTCGGGGCGGCCGTCGATCTGAGCCGCGCCAACTCGGTCAGGACCTCGCTGCAACTGGCGGTCGACTCCACCGCATTGATGCTGTCGAAGAAGGCAGCAAGCGCCACCAGCGATGAGATGAAGGGACTGGCTGGAAACCTATTTTGCAGGTCTTTTTAAGCGCCCAGACGCCTGACTACGAACATCAAGGTCAGCGCCATTTATTCGACGACCGGCGGCTCCCAGGTCGTCGTCAGCGGTCCGCCGATATGGACACCGAGTTCATGAGCATCCTCGGATTCAAAACGATAAACCTCACCGCGACTTCCACCGCGAAATGGGGCGCGTCGCGACTGCGCGTGGCGCTGGTGCTCGACACCACCGGATCGATGGCCAGCGACGGCAAGATCGCCGCACTCATAACGGCCACGAAAAATCTGCTGGGCCAGTTGCAATCCGCCGCCTCGGTCGACGGCGACGTCTATGTTTCGATCATACCGTTCGCCAAGGATGTGCGGATCGAAAACAACTACGACGCGACCTGGGACGATTGGATCTATTGGGACAACCAGGCGAAATCCGACCCGAATTCCTGGGACGCAACCCATGGCAAATGCAACACGTCGGGCAGCATCCTGCTCAGAAGCAACTGCGTCAGTGCTTGTTCGCTTTCGAACTACACGACACAGAGCACATGTACCGCCGCGGGAACCTGCTCGATATCCGGCAACTCGACGCAATCGACCTGCACGAATGCCGGCACCTGCTCGATATCGGGCAAAACTAGCCAGAGCACTTGCACGTCCGCGGGCACCTGCTCGATTTCGGGCTACTCATCCAAATCCGCATGCAACTCGGCGGGGGTTTGCTCGCTGTCGCAGTGGACGACGCAAAGCAAGTGTAGCCAGAAAGGCGGAACCTGGACCTTCGGTGTCTGGACCGCGGGCGTCTGGACCGCGGGCGTGTGGACGCCAGGCGTCTGGACCGTGGGCGTATGGACGCCGGATCTTCTGTCCCGCAAAAGCTGGTCCGGTTGCACAACCGACCGTGGGCCGCTCCCACCTACCAAGCCGCCTTCCGGAGGCAATGCGTATCGACCAAACCGTCAGGCCGCCGAGCCTGAGCGACGACACATCCAGATTCCCGCCGGACGACAAAGTCACCTGCCCGCCGGCGATGATGGAGCTCAGTTACAACTGGTCGGCAATGAAAGCGCTGGTCGACAGCCTTGGCACCAACGGCAGCACCAATCAACCCATCGGGCTGGTGTGGGGCTGGCAATCACTCGTCGGTGGCGGGCCCTTCACCGCGCCGGCGAAGGACTGCCGGCTATCAATATGTCGATGCAATCATCCTGCTGTCGGACGGGTTGAATACGCAGAACCGCTGGGACGGCGACGGATCGCATACCAGCACCGCGGTCGACGCACGCATGCGCGACTCAAGCGGCAACGGCACCTGCGCGAATATCAACGCCGCCAACATCAATCTCTACACCATCCAGGTCAACACGGGCGGCGACCCGACATCGACGCTTCTCAGGAATTGCGCGGGCACCGCGCCGACCGAAACCATTGCAAGGAAGTTTCCGGATCCCGATAAGTTCTCTCTGCTGACCTCGGCCGATCAGATCATCACGACGTTCGACAAGATCGGAACCGAGCTGACGAAATTGCGCATCGCGCAATAGCGCCGCGGCAAACAAAAAGCCCGGCCAAGTGAGCCGGGCTTTGTATTCCAAACGCGTACGCAACTTTACGCTACGCTGCACATACCAACAAACAAACCACGCAACGCGACGCGACTTATTTCGCCTTCGCAATGATGGTTTCGAACGGCTTGTAGGTCTCTTTGGCCAGATCGGCATAGAGCTCACCGATCTTGGAGGCCTTCGCGACGAAGCCTTCGTAGGCGGTCTTGGCGTATTCGGTCTGCACTTCGATCGCCTTATCGAGCGACTTGACGCCGAACAGCTTCTCGAGAGCGGCAGTGCCGTCCTCGAAGGCCTTCTTCGAATAGTCTGCAACCTCGACCGCGATCGCCTGCGTGCCCTTCGACAGAGCGCCCATGGCTTTCAGGGTGACGTCGACGTTGTCTTTGCTGACCTGCTGGAGGTCCTCTAAATTCTTGACCATTGGATCCCTTCCCGGCCCGCTATGCGGTGCCAATGTGCTGAACTTTGAACCCGGCCTCTCCCGGGAATGGAATTAACTTATATTGCACTGCACAATAAGTCAAGAGATTTTATCGCAGTGCAAAAACTCCTTTAGAATCCGGGGGATTGCCTTAATAATTTGTAAACCGCGTTCTCCTACCGTCATAAATTGTCGCGACGCCGTCAGGCTACAAAATGGCCACGATAGCGGCCTAGGGGACCGCCACCACAAAACGGGGTTTGGGGAGAGCGAATGCCGCGTGGGGGAGTTTTTGGCCGTCGTGGCCTGCGCTGGGGCGTCCTGGGCCTGACGGCCGTGGTCGCCGTTGCGTCCCTGACTGACAGCGCCGACGCCCGCCGGCATTTCCGGGCCCGCTCCGACAGCGGCGAAAGCTACAATCCGTCCTACGCCTCGATCGTGGTCGACGTGAATTCCGGCGCGGTGATGCAGTCGAGCAATCCCGACAGCCCGCGCCATCCCGCCTCGCTCACCAAAATCATGACCCTCTATCTGCTGTTCGAGCGCCTCGAGCAGGGCAAAATCACGCTCAACACCGACCTGCCGGTATCGGCCCATGCCGCCGTGCAAGCGCCGTCCAAGCTCGGGCTCAAGCCCGGAGATTCGATCCGCGTCGAGACCGCGATCCGCGCGATCGTCACCAAATCGGCGAACGATGTGGCCGTCATCGTGGCGGAAGCGCTCGGCGGCGACGAACCGAACTTCGCCAAGCTGATGACCGCGAAGGCGCGCGCGCTCGGCATGACGCAGACGGTCTACCGCAATGCCTCCGGCCTGCCCGACGACCAGCAGATCACCACGGCGCGCGATCAGGCGACCCTTGGCCGGGCGATCCAGGATCGCTTCCCGAACTACTATCGCTATTTCGCAACGCGCACGTTCGACTATCGCGGCAATTCGATCCGCAACCATAACCATCTGCTCGGCACGGTCGACGGCGTCGACGGCATCAAGACGGGTTACATCCACGAATCCGGATTCAACATCGTCACATCGGTGCGCCGCGCCAACCATCACATCATTGCGGTCGTATTCGGCGGCCGCACTGCCGATGCGCGCGACGCGCGCGTGCGCGGCCTGATCGAAAGCAACGTCAATGTCGCGGCGGTGAAACGAACCGCTCCGCCGGTCGTTGAAGGCTGGGAAACCGCGCAGGCAGAGCGCAAGGATATCAAGGACGGCAAGGACGACGATCGCACAGGCTCCGCGCCCGTGCGTGTCGCCTCGGTCACGCCGACCGCGGTGGCTGCCGATGCGCCTGCGCCGGGATCCACCGAACCGATCAAGCCGAACACGGTGAAAACCGTCATCGTTCATCCGGGCAGCATGCAGACGGCATCCCTGTCGCCGTTGCCGTCCGACAACCGGCAACTCACCCCGGCGCCTGCGATCGCCAGTGCGGCGAACATCACCACGATCAACACCGTGAAAAGTGAGACCATCTCCCCCGCAGTTGCCGCCGCCTCAGCTGCCTCCGCCGCAGTCGCCGCCACCGCAGGTGTCTGCGGCCGCACCACCGCCGGGTGCCAGGCCGGAATGCTCGGCACGCTACCGGCGAAAGTCGCGTCCGTGAGCAAGAGCGTTCCTGTGCCGGTCGCAGCCGCTGTCGAGCCCGCGGTTAAACGCAGCGGCTGGCTCGTCCAGGTCGGCGCCTTTGACGACGAGAAGGACGCCAAGCAACGGCTGGACCTGGCTCAAAGCAAAGCCAAGGATCTGCTCGGCCGCGCCGAACCGTTCACCGAAAAAACCAACAAGGGCGAGAAGACCATGTTCCGCGCCCGCTTTGCGGGGCTGGAAAAGGATCGGGCGGAAGCCGTTTGCAAACAACTTAAGCGCAACGAAATTCCGTGCATGTTTCTGAAGAACTGACGGATAAAAAGAAACTAACAGGGATGCGCCAATACCAGGAGCCGCTGATGGTCAAGTTTGTGGAGTACCTCAGCGATGGTTGCGAAGAAGGATTTCTTTGGCTTCATTGATTCGGGCCGCGAGATACGTCGAGCCCCCCTGGTCGGGATGCATTTTCTTCATCAGCGTGCGATGCGCGCGGCCGATGTCGTCGGCGCTCGCACCGGGCTGCAGGCCAAGGATCTGATAGGCCTCCTGTTCCGACATTTTTCCGGTGCTCGTGGCATGCCGCCCCGCTGTCGCGTCCGCTTGCGCGTGCTCACTCCAGCCGGGATCCCGGCGGTCAAGATAAGCCACAAGTAGCGCGCGGCTTTCCTCGTCGATCTCGCTCAGCATTTCGACCAGCGTCTTGACGTCGAGCTGCTCAAGCGCGGCGCCTTGATGGCGGCCGGCGAGCACGCGTCCGCGCATCGCGCCGCTATCATGGTCGAGCTCCAGCTCGAAATAGGCCGAGCGCACGCGCGAGGTCTGCCCGCCGCTCTTCTGCGTGCGAGCGGAAAAGCCGGCCGGGCCGAACGGCACCCATCCGAGCAGTCCCAGTCCGAACACGCCAAGCGGAATGGCAATGCCGACTTCGCCGCGCAATCCGAGGAATACGCCAAAGCCGAGCGCAAGCAGGCCGCCGCCAATTTTCGTGACGCGCGCGGCCACCTTCGGGTCGACTTTGGAAATAACGCTGAGCGCCCACAGAGCGAGCACCAGCACCAGCACACCGAAGATGAGAGTCGGCATGGCTATTTCAACTGGGCCAATAAATTGTGCGCAGCAGACGAGCGCTTCGCCGACAAATCGGCAAGCGCCTTGATGCCGCCGGCCGCATAGGCGGCGACGGCGCGCAGCAGTTCGCCAAGCTGATGCGCCGATCCCGCGTCGAAGCGGCAATAGGCGCCGTGCGACAGCCGCGCAATTTCACGGTAAGCATTTTCCGCCACGGGATCATTGCCTTCCTGAAACATGAAAGTCCGCACGCCAAGCAGCCCCAATTCGCCGGCCGCCTGGCAAAGATGGTCGATTGGCTCTTCCATGGCATCGCCAACGAACACCAGCGCCTGTACCCTTTGGCGCGCGTGCTCCTGCCGGGCATGACTCAAAACTTTGCCGATCTGGGTCTGCCCTCCCCGGCAATCGATCCGCGACATCAATTCGGCCAACCGTTCGCTGCCGGCAACCCAGCCGGATGCGCGGCATTCGCTCAGACCACGGAAATAAACAAGCTGGATATCGAGCCCGCCGATGCTGGCCGCTTCCCGAAACATGTCGGCCTGCAACGCACAGGCTGAGTCCCAGGTCGGCTGTCGGCTCATCGTGGCATCGAGCGCGAAGATCAATCGGCCACGTGTACCCGGAGCGGTCGCCGGCCCCAGCGCGCGAACGCGCTCAACGAACGCCTCGATTTCCGGTTTCGAAGAGACCGGCGCCGGCGTCTGGTGTGGTGTCCTTGCTCATGGGGAAATTCTACACTGAAATGCCTGCGCCCGCGCGGCTTCCGCTGCCGCCTGGTGCCAGATGGCGACATTCGTGTCCGGTATTCAAGCTTAACGGGTTCTATAGGATAATATCGTGGACCTGCAGCGGCTGGTCCATGACCGAGTACCATTCCGCGCGCGCGGCAGCCCGGCGCTTGCCGTTCTCGGACAGCGGCAGATTCAGCGAATTGAGCAGCGTGATGACTTCCTCGCGCGCGGTCAGATGCGACAGGTTCGGACGCGTGCCGAGCGTTTCCTCATCGAGGTCATCAAGCGCGGTCAGACCCGCGCGGAAAGAACTCGCGATAGACCACGCGCTCGGCAAAGCCTTCGATACACCGGAAGCCCATGCGTTTCGACAATTCGTTGATGCCGTCGCCGACCAGGCGCTTGTTGCGCGAGGAAAGCGTCGAAAGACGGTTGCGCACCACGATCCAGTCAGTGAGCCGGCCGTCGACCAGGCGCCGTTGTCGGCGCGCTTCGCGCACCATCTCGGCGTAATGGCTCTCGCCAGTCACGCTGAAATTGGTCGGGTCCAGCGTTGCCAGCACATCAAAATCGAGAAAGCTGTCGTTGAGCGGCGTCACCAGCGTGTCCGCCATCGAATGCGCAAGTCGCATCAAATACGTATCGGCGCCCGGCGTATCGATCACCACCACGTCGTGGCTGTGTTCGATCGCGCTGATCGCCGCGGAGAAGTTGGCGAACTCTTCCGCCTCATTCGCTTCCAGCGAATTGCCTTCGGCGCGCGCGATACAATAATGCGTTGGCAGTTCGAGTGTGATGCGCGCGCGCGATGCCCAGGCGCGCCGGTTATCGATGTAATGTGTGAAACTCTGCTGACGCGAGTCGAGATCGATGGTGGCGACGCGCTGGCCTGCCTTCAGCAAAGCGACAGCGATGTGCAACGCAGTCGTAGATTTGCCCGAGCCGCCCTTCTCGTTTCCGAGAACAACGACATGCGCAGACTGGACACTTTCCGGGATCGGTTGGATCAGCATGCCGCCCCCCACGACCGCCAAATCTCAAGATATTAGTGTACTTTAGTCAAGTTAATCCCGACTTGATCACCAATTTGCTTGGCTCCCTTTGGGCTGCCTTGCTAGGTCGTAGTCCGGTTTTGCGACAATCCGCCGACAAGGCTTCAAATTATGGCAACCCGCCTGAAAGTTGTGCGTACGGTTCCTTCGCTGCGCCGGGCATTGGAACTCTACCGGAAGTCCGGCGAGCGGATTGCGCTGGTGCCGACCATGGGCGCGTTGCACCGCGGCCACATGGCGCTGGTGCGCGAAGCAAGGCAGCGCGCAAAGCGCGTCGTCGTTTCGATCTTTGTCAATCCGACCCAATTTGCGCCGCACGAGGATTTCGCCAGCTACCCGCGCAGCTTCGCAACCGACCTCAAGGCCTTGCGTGAAGCGAAAGTCGATCTGGTTTGGGCGCCATCGGTGGAAGCAATGTATCCGGCGGGCTTTGCGACTCGGCTTGCGCCGGAAGGGCGCCGCCAAAGTCGGCCTGGAGGATGAATTCAGACCGCATTTTTTCGGTGGCGTTGCCACCGTCGTCGCGAAGCTGTTTACGCAAGTCTCGCCCGATTTCGCACTTTTCGGCCAAAAGGACTATCAGCAGCTCCGTGTCATCACCCAGATGGCAGCCGACCTCGATCTCACGGTAAAGGTGATCGGAGTTCCGACCGTGCGTGAACCGGACGGTCTCGCGCTGTCCTCGCGCAATGTCTATCTCTCGGCCGGCGAGCGTGCGGTTGCGCCTATGCTCTATCGCGTGCTCAAGGATTGCGCCGGCCGTATCAAAAACGGCGAGAAGATCGACCGCGTGCTGAAGGTTGGACGGATCGAGATTGATCTTGCCGGATTCACCCTGGACTACCTCGAAGCGCGTCATGCGCTGACGCTTGATGCCCATCGAGTCGCCCAAAGACGGCCCGGTCCGGCTCCTGCTCGCCGCCCGGCTCGGAAAAACGCGACTGATCGATAACATTGGGGTCTAGAGCAGGCCCAGTTCCTGCAATTCGCGCCGCATGCTCTCCGGCATTTTGGCGGCGCCCGGCGCGGCCCGCGAGAGATCGCGCGGCGCTTCTTTCGCCTCAAGGTAGCGCCAGCCCTGGAATGCAGAGCGTGGTCGCGGCTCGACCAGCACGACTTTCCCGTCGAGGACGACGCGGCAGCGGCCGATGCCGTCTTTGTCGGTAAAAGGCCGGATGTCGAGAATTCGCTCGCGGCAAGCAATCTGACCCCGGATGACCCAATAGAGCGAGCCACCGTCGGTAAGTTCCGCCGGCGCGCTTGGGCACCATCCGTGTCGTATGGATGTGCTCGGCTTTTTGCCCTCGCCGCTTTTTCTCTTTCAGTTTTTGTTTGATCCAATCCTCGAGGTCGGCCACCGAATCGCAGCCAACACAGAGTTTGATGAGGTGAAGCGGCATGCCCGGCTACTCGCTTGGCGTCGCGACGATAACCATAACCTTGCCGCCTTCGGCCACCTGCGCATCCTGCGCAACCGCGATCTCCGCGACCGTGCCGTCGATCGGCGCGACCAAAGTATGCTCCATTTTCATGGCCTCAATGACAGCAACCCGCTGGCCGCGGACAACGCGCGCGCCCTGCTCGACCAGTAGCGAAAGCACCTTGCCATGCATCGGCGCGCGCACAAGTCCGCTTTTGTCCTGATCCCCAGCCTCGTCAAGCGTTGCATCGCGCAATGTCACTTTCGTCTGACGGCCATGGCGCAGGACATAGACCGCGTTGTGGTTCGACAACCGCCACCGCATCGAGCGCCGGCGAGACGCCCTCCACCGAAAGAACAAGCCCTTGCGGCCCGTAAATAATCTCGGCGACGAACGTTTCGCCTTCAGCGGTGATCGGGAGCGCCAGCCGGCGCGCGCCTGACAGCTGGAACGCATCGGCGGCATCCCAAGGTGAATTCCTTGGCGAGACAGGCTCGTCGGCCTCGCGCTCCTGTGCATCACTGAGACGGGCTTGCTCCAGCGCCAAAAGTTCCAGTGCGCCGCGCGCCACGGCGGCGCGATCGATTTCTTGCGGCACTGCGCCGAGGCCCGGCAGGTTCTGGTCGATAAAACCGGTATCGAAATCGCCTTTGCGGAATGCCGGCGCCCGGCAAAGGTGCGCAAGAAAACCAGCATTGCTCCGCGGGCCGACAACGATGGTCTCGTCGAGCGCGCCGGCCAGGCGATCGAGCGCCTCGTCGCGGGTCTTCCCGTGGGCGATCAGCTTGGCGATCATCGGATCGTAGAACGGCGTGACTTCCCCACCCGCCTCAACACCGCTATCGACGCGTACGCCGCTCGGATTTGGGAAATTCCAGCGCGATGACCTGACCGGTCGAGGGCAAGAAGCCGTGCTCCGGATCCTCGGCGTAAAGCCGCGCCTCCACCGCATGACCGTCAAACTTCACCTGTTGTTGCGTCAGCGGGAGCTTTTCGCCGGAGGCAACGCGGAATTGCCATTCGACCAGATCGAGCCCTGTTATGGCCTCGGTGACCGGATGCTCGACCTGCAGCCGCGTATTCATCTCCATGAACCAGTAGCCGCCGGCTTTGAGGCCGTTCGAGCCGTCGGCAATGAACTCGACCGTACCGGCGCCGACGTACCCAACCGCCTTCGCGGCCGCGACCGCCGCAGCACCCATCGTCGCGCGCAATTCCGCGCTCATGCCCGGCGCCGGGGACTCCTCGATGACTTTTTGGTGGCGACGCTGGAGCGAGCAATCGCGCTCGCCGAGATGAATGGCATTGCCGTGCCTGTCGGCAAAAATCTGCAGTTCGATGTGGCGCGGGCTTGCCACATATTTCTCGATCAATACGCGGGCATCGCCGAATGACGCCTTGGCCTCGCGCTGGGCGCCTTCCAGTGCCGCATCGAAGTCGGCATGGCGATCGACGCGCCGCATGCCCTTGCCGCCGCCGCCGGCGACCGCCTTGATCAGGACCGGGTAGCCGATCTCGTAGGCTTTCTGCTTGAGAAATTTTGGTTCCTGCATCTCCCCGTGATAGCCGGGGACGACCGGAACCCCGGCCTTCTCCATGATCGCCTTGGCACGATCCTTGAGGCCCATGGCGCGAATTGCGTCGACAGGCGGGCCGACAAACGCAATGCCGGCATCGAGGCAGGCCTGCGCAAATTCGGCGTTCTCCGAAAGAAAGCCGTATCCGGGATGAATACAGTCGGCACGCGTGGCGCTGGCGCACGCGATAATTTTGTCGATAACCAGATAGCTTTGTGCGGCAGGCGCCGGACCGATGGCATGCGCCTCGTCACATACGCGCACATGCAGCGCGTTCCGATCGGCTTCCGAATAGACCGCAATGGTGCGCAGGCCCATCCGCCGGGCGGTACGGGCAATGCGGCAAGCAATCTCACCGCGATTGGCGATCAGGACGGATTTGAACATGAGGGCCCGCGTTATGTCGGCCCGGATACTAGCGTGCGGGCGGCGTCGCCGCTTGGGCCTGTGGACGCTTCGGCGGCACAGGTGGATTGCTGGCGGCCTTGTCGGCGGCCGCCGCAGGCGCCTGCCCCGGCGCCCCTACCGTCTGGTCTTTCGGCACCGGCGGCTCGGCATTCATGATGCTGACCGGCGGGATCGAAGCGGCCGAGGGAAAGTCGTAACGCGGATCGACAGGATGACCGGTCGGGAGCGATTCGGGGCCGGCGCTCGCAACAGGCGACGGCGCCGGAACGGCCGCTTGCGGCTGTTTGTCGGCTGCGGGTTCCTTCTTGCCCCAATCGGCGGCGTATCGCCCGACATAAGTATCGAAAGCATGCACCTTGAGGTTGGCCTTGAGCGTGCTCGTGTCCTGAAACAGGGCGAAGGCGGCGCAGCGTTCGGCGGTGCAGCCGTCGCGCTCCGCCAGGACATGCGCGGCGATGCCATAGCGATCGAGCTCGATGGCGCGGCGCATGCTCGCCAATACGGATTGCAGGTCGGGGCTGCCGTGCTGGGACGCGGCGAATACGTCGGACAGCAGCGACAGGCGCGCCCCGATATAGGCCACCGCACTCGCCGCGCTTTGCGCGTCGGCGAACACGGATTTCTCACAGGCGGTCTCGATCTGCTCGCCCGCGACCCCGTCGAGACAGGCAAGCGCCGAACCGGGCGCCACGGCACTCATACTCAGCTGCGTGTGGCGCAAAAGCAGTGCGCGTTGCTCGGCCATCCGTTCGTTGGTCGCCAGGCGTTCGAGCACGCCAATCACGGCAATCGCCGCAACCGCTATTGCGGTCAGCGGAACCAGCAGTCGCGCGCCGCCGGCGCTTGCAGCGCGCCGCACCGCGATCACGATGAACACGACGAACAACGCCGCCAGCGCTCCCGCCAATGAGGCCGGCAGCACCAGCGGCGTTGAAAGCAGGCCGTTTATGAACGCGCCATCGATGGTCGGCATCGGCTTCCGATATGCCTAGCGCGGATCGCGCGTTATTGGATCTTGGCTCCCGATACCTTTACCACATCGGCCCACTTTTCGATGTCCTTGCGCAGGTAGGCGTCGAATTCCTCGGGCGTCTTCACCAGCGGAATTGCACCCTGCTTGAGCCAGGCTTCCTTAACGTCGGGCCGATTGATGACCTTGTTGATGGCGGTGTTGAGGAAGGCGATGACGTCCTTGGGCGTTCCCTTCGGCGCCATCACGCCGAGCCAGATGGTCGCCTCGTAGCCCGGAACCGTCTCAGCCACAGTCGGCAGGTCGGGCGTCAGCGGATTGCGCTTCTCACCGGTGGTGGCGAGCGCCCGCACCTGCCCGCCTTTGGCCAGCGCGGACATGGTGGTCACCGCGTCGAACATCATCTGAACCGTGCCGGCGACCGTGCTGTTGCGCGCGTCGCCGGAGGCCTTGTGCGGTACGTGCACGATGTCTGTTTGGCTCATGGCCTTAAACAGCTCGCCGGCCATGTGATAGGGCGTGCCCGGACCGGACGAGGCGTAATTGAGCTTGCCCGGTTCCTTCTTCGCCAATTCGATGAATTCCTTGACGGACTTGGCCGGAACGGAGGGGTGAATCACCATCAACAGGTCGGAATAATTGATGGTCGCGACCGGCACGAAATCGCGCATCAGTTGATAGGGCTTGTTGGGCAACAACGACTCGTTGGTCGTATGGGTGTTCGACATCACCAGCAGCGTGTAGCCGTCGGGCGCCGACTTTGCGACCGCATCGGTACCGATGACGGAACCGGCACCGGGCCGATCCTCGACCATAAAGGATTGCTTGGTCTCTTCACACAGATGCTGAGCGAGGACCCGGGCATAGACGTCGGCCGGACCGCCGGCGCCAAACGGAACGATCATTTTGACGGTGCGGTTCGGGTAGGTCTGGGCCGCAGCTGGCCATGCCAGAAGGACCGGCAACATGACTGTGGCCAAACGCAAAAATGTGCGCATGAATTCTCTCCCCTTTTTTCGTTGGCTTCTGTTCAGGTTGTCTATAACGCCGCAATACTTTTGTTTATTCCGTTGGACCGAAAACTAGGCTCCCCAGCCGACTTGAAACCGTGCGAAAGATCGCTCGCCGCCGCAAATGCGCCCTTGGCTTCAACCGATGTCATGGCGACCGTCGTGCGCAAATCGGTGACACCGCCGCCACTGCCGGCCGCCAGCAACGCGGCCGCCATTTGCATGTCATTCGGCGCCTCAGCGATCGCCAGGAAAGTCGTACTCACCGAACGTGAGGTAATAACCCAGCAATCGCCCCCCTATTTTCGACAAAAGGCGCGCGATGGCGTCGGCGCGATCCTCCGGCTTGACAATCATGCCTTTGATCGCATCGCGCGTGTAACGCCCCTGTGTGATGTAAATCGGCATGCCCTGATCTCCTGCGACGCGACATCCGCGCGGTTCAGAGCATCATAGGGTGTGGCCGCGGCGAAATAGCGACAGCAACCCGCCGGCCGTCAGGCGCGGTCGAGTTGGCTTTCCTTCGCGACGCGTTCGAAGGCCTCACCGGAACTCTTGATCCGGTACTGGTAGTCGTCGCCTTCCGACGGCAGCAACTTGACCACGATGTAGCTACCGGTCGCGGCCGCACGACCGAAGGTCGGCGACGTGTAGTAGACCGTCTCGCCGACCTGGTATTTGTGCAAGCGCGCCGGAATTTCGTGCGCGGCCACCGGCTGCACCGGCGGGCTCGACGTGCGGATCATTTTCACCGTCTTCGCCGCTGGGGCACCCGCCCGCGCCGCGCGGGTCGTTTTGCCAACCGGGAGACGGGCCGATTTCGACGCTTTCTTTGCCGCCACGCGCGAGGCCTTCTCGCTCTTCTTGGCGGTTCGCGTGGCGGTCTTGCCAGACCGTCCGGCGGGTTTTGTTGAATGTCTGCTCATATATTCAATATAGCAGCAAATTTTGATTGCGGGCAAAGTTTTTCAGGGCAGAACATATAGCATTTTCAATAAGTTAGAACGCGTTTGGTAAGCGCACAAGGTTAACGTGAAGGCCCTGAAAAAGGCAGCCCGAGGTCACAATCACACCCTAAAAGTCTCACCGGCCGTGGAACAGCGTCACAACGTTTGCGTTTTGAGCCTAGGGGGATGGAGAGTCATCATGCGTGTCCTTATCGGAATTATTCTTGGTGCCGTCCTGACCATTGGCGGCGCTTATCTCTACGACTCCCATAACGCGCTTGCCGCGGCCGGGGCCCAGCGCCCGATGGTGAATTGGGACGTCGTCAACACCAAGTGGGACCATCTGACCGAACGCGCCCGCGCGGAATGGACCCGGCTGACCAGCTGATATCCAGATCTAGTCTGCGAGGCCCGCGATCTGCTCGCGCTCGCCGATGCGTAGAGCGTCGACGATCGCCCGGCGATCCATGCGCGTGCCGTCATCCCCCTCAATCAACAGTGGAATGCGGCCGCCGCGTTCGACATGCCGCGCCCAGGAAAGCGCGTCGTCGAGACCACTAAACTGCTTGAACAACATCTGCGATTTATCGATCGGTGAGATCTCGGCTGACCCTTTTGGGCCGCTATAGACACGGTAGGTCATGTTGAACCTCGTTTTGTCGCCCAGCCCCGCCGTACCCCCCTTGTAAAATCGACGCACCATGACAACGCCTAAGCGTCTTTGCGGTTCGCAGCCCAATTTGCCGACCGTCGCATGCTATCGTGCCTTCCGGAGGTCAGCCGTGCAAGCCGTCTACTATGAACGCAATGGAACCGCGCGCGAGGTCCTGCGGGTCGGCGACGTTGAAACGCCTCACGCCGGCGCAGGTGAAGTGCGCATCAAGCTCGCCGCCTCCGGCGTCAATCCCTCCGACGTCAAATCGCGCCAGGGAACAACCAGAAAAATCGCCTACCCGCGGGTGATCCCGCACAGCGACGGGGCCGGCGTTATCGACGAGGTCGGCGCAGGCGTCAGCAAAAGTCGGATCGGCGAGCGCGTCTGGGTCTGGAACGGCCAATGGAAGCGACCATTTGGCACGGCCGCCGAATTTATTGTGTTGCCCGCCAGCCAGGCGGTGTCCCTCCCGGACAAAGTGAGTTTCGAAGCCGGCGCCTGCCTCGGCATTCCGGCGATGACCGCTGTTCATGCCGTCGCACTGGCCGATGTCACAAAAGGCATGACGTTGTTTGTGTCCGGCGGCGCCGGTGCCGTCAGCCAATACGTTATCCAATTCGCGAAGGCCAAGGGCGCGCACGTCATCACCACCGATTTCTTCGGCCGATAAGGCCAAGGCCGCCCAGGAAGCCGGCGCCGACGCCACCATCGACTACAAGCGCGAGAATGTCGGCGAGCGGGTGATGGACATCACCGGGAAACGGGGCGTCGATGCCATCATCGAAATGGATCTCACCGCCAACGCCAAACTCATCCCAGGCGTCCTGCGGCCCAAAGGCAGCGTCATCATCTACGGGACCGGACCCGAGGCCGTTGTGCCGGCCGCGTTCTGCCTGGTCAATTCGATCCGCCTGCAGTTTTTTCTGGTCTATGAGCTCGACGCCGCCGAACGCGAACGCGCCGTATCCGCGATCAATGACCGCGCTCGAGAAAGGCCAGTTACTCAATCGGGTCGCACACCCGACTTATGCCTTGGCCGACACCGTGGCAGCGCACGAGGCGGTCGAGCGCGGCACGCTCGGCAATGTCATTGTAACGAATGAGCGCTAGGCGGCCGGGGGCGCCACAACCGCATCCGGAAAGCCGGCGGCATCGAGCGCCCGGCGCACCAATCCGGAGCTCTTGGCAACCTCGAGCAGTTCGCTCGCAATTTTCAACGCGACCGGACGGCCCTTTGGCACCGCCACGGCGATCCCGGTTTGCTGAAAATTGCCAGACAGCACGCGCGCACCCGGCAATTTCGGCAACAGGCCGGCGAAAGAATCATGTGACAGGGCAAAAGCATCCCCCTGCCCCTTGCTCGCCATCTCGGTCATCTGGTCGACGCTCGGCACTTCTTCGACGCTCGCATTGGGCGCCGTTCGCCGCGCGCTGCGCGCGGTCGTGGTGTTCGATATGGCGACGATGCGACGGCCCGGCCGATTGACCTCGTCGATCGTTTTTATCGTCGAGCCTGCCGGCACCAGATACGTGCTTTCGATGAAGTAATAAGCGGGGCCGAAATCCACCCGCTTCGCGCGCTCAGCGTCCTGCGGCATGAAAGCAATGTCGCATTCGCCCTTGGCGACCGCCTCGGTGACCTGGCCCGAATTGTCATAGACCTTCAACTCGAGCGGCAACTTCAGCGCAGCGGCAAATCCGCGGACCAGGTCGACGGTCACGCCCTTCACATCCCCACTCGCGCTTTTGATGGCGAAAAAGGCAGACGCCGCGGGCGCGGCAACGATGCCGCCGCGCAACTTTCCCGTGGGGGCGAGCTGCTTTAAGGTCGTCGGGGCTGGTCATAGCGCAAGCGTTTAGCACGCGCCGAAATGAACCGGGCTACCCAAGGCGCGACGCGCCTACTTGTGCGGCCGGTAGTCCTGGTTGGTGAACGCAGGCTGCGTCGGCCGCTTGATCACGACAAAGCCGTTTTCAGTGCCCTGATGGCAGGCATTGCAGGCCTGCGTGAGCTTGTCGTAGCCCGCTGTGAAAGCTTTGTAGTCTTTCGCCTCGATCGACTTCTCAAGCGCGACAATCTCCTTGGTGATAACTGCGTCGAGCATGTCGGCCAGCGGAAGATTCTTGAAGGTCGGCACGAAGTCCTGCACGTCGCCCATAATCTCCTTGATCTCGCCGAGCTGATATTCCGCCAGCGCCCAATTGCGCGCCTTTGCGGCAAACCAGAGCTTGTTGTGTTCGATCAGGATCATGTTCATGAACTGCTCAAGGCCGGGCACGTAGGCCTTCGACACTTCCTTTGCGGTCGGTTTTGCGGCTCTTTCGGCGGTGCAGACTTGTTGCGCCAGGGCAATGAACGGCAGCAGTGTTGCAACAAGCAGAACGACTATCCGGATACATGGTTCGGCCTCGCCTGACGATCGCATCAATTCATCTCTGTCACCGACGCCGAGACGGGCGCAAGCCGTCGAAAAAACATTGGAATTTGTCTAATTCGATATTTGCGTGTGGCAAATCCGCGCGTCTATTTAAGGTTTGAACTGCACGGATAAATCGCCGGGAGGTCTTGCCCATGAGATTTATTTTCGGAGTTTTTGTCGGCGCCGCGCTGATGCTCGGCAGCGCCTTCCTCCACGACAAAGGCGTCTTGCGCGCCGGTCCAAAACAGCCCTTCGTGAATTGGGACACTGTCATGGGACATGTTGGCGCGTTGAGCGGCGTCTAGAACTTTTCCACCCACGGCCGCAGCTCGATTTCCCAGGACCACGCGCTACGCGGCTGATTGAGCACATGAAGATAACTCTGCGCGATGGCGTCGGGATCAAGCAATGAATCCGGTTGATCCGGCGGCTCGGCGCGACGCGCGCTGCGGATGCCGCCATCGATCACAAAATGAGCAATGTGAATTCCCTGCGGGGATAGTTCGCGCGCCATGCTTTGGGCCAACCCGCGCAACGCGAACTTGCCCATGGCGAAGGGCGCCGACTGCGCATAGCCCTTGATACTTGCAGAAGCGCCGGTGAACAAAATCGCGCCGTGCTTGCGCGGCAGCATGCGCTTGACTGCGGCCTGAGCCACCAGGAACCCCGCGAAGGCCGAAACCTGGATCGACTTCTCAACCTCGGACGGATCGAGATCGATCAAGGGTCCGCGCGTGCGGTAACTTGCATTGTAGACGACAACGTCCGGCGTCGCCGCCGCAGCATCGAGATCGGCGAATAGTTTGTCGACCTGTCTGCGCGCTTGGTCGCGTCGCAGGCGTAGGTCTTCGCGCTGGTTTCCTTCGCCAGTGTCGGCCAGCTTGTCGGTCGAGCGCGCGGCGAGCGCAACGCTCATGCCGGACTTGGCGAATGCACGCGCAAGCGAGGCGGACAGCCCTGAGCCGGCGCCGACGATGAGAGCTGAATTATAATTCATATGGCGTCCAGCATCTTCACTCAGACGCTACATTCGAAACACGCCAAATTTCGTCTCCGGCACCGGCGCGTTCAACGCGGCCGAAAATGCCAGAGCAAGCACCCTGCGCGTTTCGGACGGCGCAATGATGCCGTCATCCCAAAGTCGCGCCGTCGCATAAAATGGATTGCCCTCGGTTTCGAACTGGTCGCGCAGCGGCTGCTTGAACTCTTCTTCCTCGACCTCCGACCATTTGCCGCCGCCAGCTTCGATATTGTCGCGCTTGACGGTTGCAAGCACGCTGGCGGCCTGTTCGCCGCCCATCACCGAAATGCGCGCGTTGGGCCAGGTAAACAGAAAACGCGGACTATAGGCGCGCCCGCACATACCGTAGTTTCCGGCACCGTAGGACCCGCCGATGATGACGGTGATCTTCGGCACCTGCGCGCAGGCGACCGCCGTCACCATTTTTGCACCGTCCTTGGCAATTCCGCCGGCCTCGTAGTCGCGTCCGACCATGAAGCCGACGATATTCTGCAAGAACAGCAGCGGAATTCGGCGCTGGCAGCACAATTCGATGAAGTGTGCCGCCTTGAGCGCGCTTTCCGAAAACAGGATTCCGTTATTGCCGAGAATGCCGACCGGCATGCCATGGATATGCGCAAAGCCGGTGACCAACGTCGATCCGTAGAGCGCCTTGAATTCGTCGAACTCGGACGCATCCACGATCCGCGCGATCACTTCGCGCACGTCGTATTGTTTCTTCAAATCCACCGGAACGATCCCGTCCAATTCCGCTCGCGTCGAGCACGGGATCGCGCGATCTTCCGCAGTGAAATGTCCGCGTTTTTTGATCTGTTCAGGTTGGCGACGATCCGGCGCGCCAAACTCAGTGCATGATGATCGTCCTGAGCATAGTGGTCGGCGACCCCGGATTTGCGCGCATGCACGTCGGCGCCACCCAGGTCTTCCGCACTGACGACCTCGCCGGTAGCTGCCTTCACCAACGGCGGGCCGCCGAGAAAGATGGTGCCCTGATTTTTCACAATGATCGTTTCGTCCGACATCGCCGGCACATAGGCACCGCCCGCAGTGCACGAACCCATCACGACAGCGATCTGGGGAATCCCGAGCGCGGATAGCGTCGCCTGATTGTAGAAGATACGGCCGAAATGCTCCCTGTCCGGAAATACCTCGGTCTGATGCGGCAGGTTCGCACCGCCGGAATCCACCAGATAGATGCACGGCAACCGGTTTTCGCGCGCGATTTCCTGCGCGCGCAGATGCTTCTTCACCGTCATCGGGAAATAGGTGCCGCCTTTGATCGTCGAATCGTTACACACGACCACGCATTCGCGGCCTTCGATCCGCCCGATGCCGGTGATTATTCCCGCTGCATGGATGGCGTCGTCATACATGCCGTTGGCGGCGAGTGGCGATAGTTCGAGGAACGGCGAGCCGGAATCGATCAAATTCATCACACGATCGCGCGGCAATAACTTGCCACGCGCCACGTGGCGCTCGCGCGCCCGCTCGGATCCGCCTAATGCTGCCTCGGCGCGGCGCGCCTGCAAATCGGCAACCAACGCGCGCATGCGTTCGGCATTGGCGCGAAATTCGGCAGCATTTTGATCGATCGATGAACGCCAGAATCGGCAAGGCTCCCTCCCCGATTGGGCTAAAAGGTGCCTTGGTGGAACCCGGAACGCAATGGTGGCCCCGCGACGTTACACTTCATCAATGTGTGGAACCGACAGGTCTGGCGGAACGTTTGTGGTGATCAGGTCTCGACATCGTCGGGAATTCGGGGGCATCCAGAGGAGACGTTCCGTGAAGAAAGCGAAACTGTTGTCGACCGTAGCGGCCGTGTTGCTGTTGAGCGCCGGCGCCGCATCGGCACAAGGCATGAATAAGGAAGCCCCGCAGCAGGCCCCTGCAGCGCAGCAGAATGCACCGGCGGAAAAGGTTGCGCCGTCCATCAAGGGTGGCGAGCATAAGGCTAAGACGCCGCAGACGACCGGCCAGGCAACGCCCGATGCGAAGTCCGCCAAGCCGCGCGAGACGACTGGCCAGTCGCCAAAGTCGGATGCTGACGACAAGGCGTCGACCCAGAACCGCGCCATGGACAAGGATAAATCCAAGGATAGTACCTTGGATAAGGACAAGTCGGGTGCCGCGGCCTCCGGCAAATCGGACGTCCGTTCGAAGAGCGAGGAAAACGGTGCGTCGTCAAAATCAACTCAGACGACGACCGAGCAGAACCGCGCGACGACCGGCCAGGGCGCCGCTGCCGGCTCTGCAAAACTGTCGACTGAGCAACGCACAAAGATCACGACGGTCATTCGGCAGCACAAGGTCGAACCGGCCCACCTCAATGTTTCGGTGACCGTGGGAACACGTATTCCGACCAACGTGCACGTGTATCCGCTGCCGGTTGAAGTCATCGCGGTCTATCCGGATTGGCGTGGCTACGACTACATCCTCGTTGGTGATCAGATCGTGATCATCAATCCGCGTACGCATGAGATCGTCGCGATCGTCGAGGCGTAAGTTCTCATTTCGATGATCTTGAGCCGACGGCCGGGAACTTTCCCGGCCGTTTGCCTTTTCACGGATCCATATTGAAAGATTTTCCCAAAAGCTCACGAGTTCCGGGAACGTCATACCCTGCCCCTTGTTGTTCCGGAGTGTCGCATATCGGCACGATCCCACCGAGGAGGCAGATCATGAAGACTTTAACCGCCCTGACTGCGGTAGCCGCATTGGCCGCAGGAATTTCCTTCGCCCAGGCTCAAGGCACGATGGGCTCGCCCTCATCGGGCAGCAGCATGCAAAAGCCGCAGACGATCGGAACTTCACCGTTTTGTATCAATACGTCCGCAAGCGGTGCATTGAATTGTAAATATACCAGCATGGCGGCCTGCGAGACGGATGCGAAGCCGCAGAACCTGAATTGTTCGCCAAACCCGAACAAGAGCACCACCGGCTCCAAGCAGTAGTGCGTTAGTACAAGCGATAATGCTCCGCGCCATTCAGGCTGGCGCGGGGCATTGGCGCGCCAGACGCATAGTTGGCCTGCGTGATTGCATCGCAGGATACCCTGCGTGGAACGTCCTTGCGTGTCGCGACGTTGACCTTCCAGCGACACCAACAATCAAAACCAACATGAGGACCGCATGAACAAAGATCGCATTCAAGGCAGCGCCGAACAGGCCAAAGGCAAGGTGAAGGAAGTTGCCGGTAAAGTGACCGGAGATACCAAGCTCGAAAGCGAAGGCAAGGCAGAAAAGGCCGCTGGTAAAATTCAAAACACGATCGGCGGCATGAAGGACGCCGTTAAGGAAGCCCTCAACGATTGACCACAACCACCCGTCTATTAGAAAAGCCCGGGGCCTCCCCGGGCTTTTTGCGTTTTGTGCCAAACCCTTTGTTGCCTCGAAAGCGTCACTGACGAAAAATGGGCTATGTCCCGCCGAACAGAAGTTAGCTCAGGCATTCTCGCTTTCCGCCGCAAGCCGCGTCTGGAGGTATTACTTGCACACCCGGGCGGGCCTTACTGGCGCAACAAGGACGCAGGCGCATGGTCCATTCCCAAAGGCAATGTTGAATCCGACAACTTGCTGGCCTGTGCAAAGCGCGAATTCACGGAAGAGACCGGCCTCGTCGCAAAAGGCCCCTTCATGACGTTGACGCCATTGCGCCAGAAAAGCGGGAAGACGGTGCATGCTTTCGCGCTCGAAGCCGATTTCGGCCTCGGTGACTTCACCAGCAATCATTTCGAGATGGAATGGCCCCCGCGCTCGGGAAAACAGCAAAGCTTTCCGGAGATCGACCGGATTTCGTATTTCAGCCTCGCCGTCGCGCGGAAAAAGATATTGCCGGGCCAGCGTGCCTTCATCGATGAGCTTGTCCAGCGGTTGAAGGATAACGAATAGGCTTGGCTATGACACCGCCACACCACGCACCAGCGGCCAGTCCGGCTCATTGCCTTTCATGATCCACGGCTCCTTGAGCGCCGCCGCTCGCCATTCATTCCAGGCCGGAAGCGCCATGATCGCGTCCATATAGCCGCGCGTCACGCCATCAACGCTGACGCCGTAAGTGTGCAGGCGCGCAACAATCGGCGCGTACATCGCATCGGCCGCGCCGAAATTTCCGAACAAGAATAGTCCTTTTTGTCCGAAGCGCTTGCGGCAATCGGCCCAAAGCGCCGCGATCCGCCGCACATCCGCCGTCGCATCCTCAGGCAATGGCCGTGTTTTCACCGGCAGCCAAAGATTCATCGGGCAGTTTTTGCGCAAGGCCTGGAAGCCGCCGTGCATTTCAGTCGCCACAACGCGCGCATGAGCGCGCGCATGCGCGTCGTCCGGCCACAGCTTTGCCTCGGGAAATTTCTCGGCCAGGTATTCCAGGATGGCGAGCGATTCCCAGATCCGCCGGTCACCGTCGATCAGCACCGGCACCTTGCCGGCTGGCGAATGTTGCAAAACCTGCTCGCGACTACCCGCTTCATAGAGCGGGATCACCTTTTCATCGAATGCAATGCCGGCGACCTTCATGGCGATCCATGGCCGCAACGACCACGATGAATAGTTCTTGTTTCCGATGATGAGCGTGAGGGTCATGGACGAAAATTCAGACCTTCTTCGCCTCGCACTGGCGCGGGATCCGGCGCATCCACAGGCCCACCCGCTTTTTTCCAGGCGCCGAAGCCGCCCTCGATATGCGCGACCGGCTTTAGACCCATGCGCTGTGCGGTCTGGGCAGCAAGGGCGGAGCGCAGGCCGCCGGCGCAGAAGAAGACGAACTTCTTGTCCGCAGCGAACACCGGCTTGTGGTACGGGCTTTGCGGATCGATCCAGAATTCGAGCATCCCGCGCGGGCAATGGAAGGCGCCAGGGACACGCCCTTCGCGCTGCAATTCGCGGATGTCACGGATATCGACGAGCACGACGTCGTCACGGCCAGCCAACTGGACGGCTTGCTCGACCGGCATCGTCTCAATTTCGCGTTCGGCGGCTTCGCACAAGGCCTTGTAACCGACCGTGATCGTCTGTGGCATTCCGGGTCTCCTTATGGCGATCATGCTGGCAGAGCCCGGCGGCGTACTCAAGCCAGCCGGTTGAAGCCCGCCGCTCAAGCGGGCACCATGCCGGCACGGAGAATACCGACGCCAATGACAGCTCTTTCCGTGCCCGATCTCGCCGCCTTCGCCTGGTTTGCCGGTGCCTGGATTGTCTATTCATTTGTGATTGAGAAGACAGCCAAGGGGCGCACAAGCCTCAACGCTCTTATGAACACTTACCGCGACGAGTGGATGGAGCAGCTGCTGGCGCGCGACATGCGCATGGTCGATGCGCAGGTCACCGCCGCGCTTCAAAACGGCACCGCCTTCTTCGCGTCCACAAGCCTGATCGCCATCGGCGGTGCACTCACGCTGCTACGCTCGAGCGAAGAAATCATGACGGTCATGGCGCTGTTGCCCTTTGGCGCAACGTCATCCCGCGGGCTATGGGATTTGAAGATGCTGGGGCTGATCATCATTTTCGTCTACGCCTTCTTCAAATTCGCATGGTCCTATCGGCTGTTCAATTACTTCGCCATCATGGTCGGCGCTGCACCGCCACCGGAGGAAAAGGATACAGCGGCCGCGCAGCGTTTTGCGCATCGCGCCGCACGGCTTTGCGCCGATGCCGGCCGTCATTTCAATCGCGGCCAACGTGCGTTCTTTTTTGCTCTCGGTTATCTCGGATGGTTTCTCGGACCACTGCCGCTCGCGCTCACCACCACGGGAGTCGTGATCGTGATGTGGAAGCGGCAGTTCGCCTCCGATGCGCGCAGGGCCTTCGAAGCAGAGCCCGCCGCGGCCCGCCGCACCGGCAAGACGATCAAGCCATTCCCATCAAGACGGCGATAGCCGCCACGATCATCACACCGAGCAATGTCGCGAGGATGGTGATCAGCTGTTCGTGGCGATCGACAAGTTGCCCGACGTTCTGGAAGCCGATCGACTCCTCCGACGAGCCTGACTGGGTCTTGAGTGTCATGGGCGCCCCCGATTTGCATCGTTTCGATGGTGCACGAGCACGCCAACGCGAACTCGGGCGCACGAATCGCCCTGACGGGTAATATTACACTAATTTGACAGGTGGATTTTCTGCGCGGTCTAGGCGGCCGCCAGGTCGACGAGTCGAAATTGCACGCGTTCCTCGCCCTGCCAGCGGTCAATCGCGATGTGGCCTGCGGCATGCACACTGCGCCCGCGGTTTTCCAATAGCGCTTTGCCCGAGCGGCTGACCCGCGGCGCGAAAGGCAATGGCGTTCACGAACTTTCCGTCGCCTGAACGCAAGCGCGCGCGAATATGGTTCTCTCCGACCGGGTCGGCGTAAGCGAGCGTATGCGCCGGCAAAGCCAGCAGAGGCTCGGCATTGCCGGCACCAAAGGGCCCTGCACGCGCCAGAAGTTCAGCGAGCGAAAGATTGAATCCACCGGCCGATACCGCGCCATCGATCAGCAGCGCGCTATCACGACGCGCTGCCTCGACCGGCGCAGCCAAAGTATCCTCGAGAAATGCGCGGAATGCGCTCAGTGCGTCCTTTTTCAGCGTCACCCCTGCGGCCATCGCGTGGCCGCCGCCCTTCAGCAGCAAGCCATCCCGCACCGCCTGCCGCACGGCGCGGCCAAGATCGACCCCGGCAATCGATCGGCCGGAGCCGGTGCCGGTGCCGCCCGGCTCCAGCGCAATTGCAAAGGCCGGACGCCCATAGCGCTCCTTCAACCGCGCCGCCACCAGCCCAACGACACCCGGATGCCAACCTTCCGATGCCGTCACGACAACGGCCCCCTTCTCTTCCAGCCCGAGCGCGGCCAATGCCTCAGCTTCCGCCTGGGCGACTGTCGCCTGTTCGATTTGCTGGCGTTCACGATTAAGGCGGTCAAGCTCGGCGGCAATACGCCCGGCCTCACTCGGATCGCGTTCGAGCAGAAGACGCACGCCAAGATCGGCACGGCCGATACGGCCGCCCGCGTTGATGCGCGGGCCAAGCAGGAATCCGAGATGCCACGGCTCGGGTGGTCCGCTCAGGCGCGCCACGTCCATCAGCGCCGTGGGTCCAAGATGATCGCGGCGGCGCAATGCAATAAGGCCCTTGGCGACGAAAGCGCGGTTGAGACCTTTGAGCGGCACTACGTCGGCAACCGTACCGAGCGCAACAAGATGCAATTGCGACAGCAGGTCGGGCTCACTGCGTGAAACGGTCCAGAAGTCACGCCGGCGCAACTCGCGCGTGACCGCGACAAGCGTGAGAAAGACCAGGCCGACGGCAGCCAGGTATCCGAGGCCCGACAAATCGTCGGCACGGTTCGGATCGACGACCGCAACCGCGACAGGAAGTTTTTCGTCGGCCTGATGATGGTCGATCACCACGGTATCGAGACCAAGTTTTTTTGCTTCCGCGAGCGGTTCGAGGCTGGTGACGCCGCAGTCGACCGTGATCAGCAGTTTCACGCCGCGTTCGGCAAATGAACGGATGGCGTCGACATTCGGTCCGTAGCCTTCGAAGATGCGGTCCGGGATATGGACGATAGGATCGAGCCCACACTGCCGGAGATAATTACAAAGCAGCGCTGCGGAGGTGGCGCCGTCGACGTCATAATCACCGAATATGGCAACGCTCTCGCCGCGGATCGCCGCCTCGGCGATGCGTCGCGACGCAATCGCCATGTCGGTGACCGAATGGGGATCGGGCATCAAACGCTTGATGGTCGGATCGAGATAGCTCTCAACCTCGTCGACATCGACATTGCGGCCGGCCAGAATGCGAGCGAGCAACTCATCGAGTCCGTAGCGCTGGGCAATTGTCAGCGCACGCGCCGAGCCACGCTCGTCGAGACGGTCTTTCCAGGCGCGCCCACTGAATGAACGCTCGACGCCGAGAAAATAGCGCTCGCTTGAATTCAGAGGTGTTGCGGGCAGCGCCATGCCATAAGCCATTGGGCGGGACCGCCGTGGCCCCGGGAATCGGATTGCGGAAGTCTCCTATAGTGACGAAGGCCGCGTGGCCATGCCAGCCCAAGTCGGCCCAAGTCGGCTCAATGTCAGCCGCGCGTTAGCCGGCCGCATCCGCATGAATACGCAGCAAACCCGGGATAGTCGCAGGGTCACGCCGGCCAAATCCGCATTCCGTCGCGATCGAAAAGGCCCTGACGTGGCGTTCCGCCGTGGCCAGGCGCTTTTGCGTACCCGCGAAACCATCGGTGTAGTGCACCAGACCCAGGCAAAGCTCGGTTTCCGGTTTCAATTGCAAGCGCTTGAGAGGCGCAAAATAGGCGTCGTCGGCTGCGATCGCGCGGCACCGGCATATGAATGAGTTCGATTGTGCGTTTGATATCCGCGCTGAGCCGATTGGCGACATCGACCATGTCTCCCATGTCGGTCGGCTCGACCACATGCTTGTGGTTCGAATCCCCGTAGCAAAAGTGAAACATCAACTCGATGTCGGCGGGAACGCGATCGGCCAGATCGGTCAGGATGCGCGAGAACGTGGCCAGCATCTCCGCCCGCGTCTTGCCGTAAGCATTCGGCTCCCCGCGCTGGAGCCGCGCGAAAACGGCCGAGGCGACGTCGAACTGAATGGCGATCTGATCGTGCGGAAGCGTGGCCGCAATCTTGTCAATCTCGCGCTTGAGCGCCTCGTTGAAGACAGGATCGAGTGGCTGATGAAGGTCGTCCTGCAGGAAGAGCCAGATCACCGAATGCGCGGGCACCAGATCGATCTGGAACCGGCACCCTTGCGGGACCAGGCCTTGCCGCTTGAGTTCGGCAAATTCAGCGTAGGACGCCTTCGCGATGTCTGCGTAGAACAGATTGTCGAAACGCACATCGTTTACGCTTTTGCCCGCGCGCAGCCGGTAACGGATGCGCGCCGTGCCCGTGGCATGAATGCGGAACAGTTCGTCGGATTTCTCCAGCGCCGGATTGTTGGCGAAGGCAGGCTCCAGCCATGTGATCCAGTCGGAGCGCTCGCCCGTTTCACCATCGGGGATGCGCTTCAGGCGCGGCCCGAGCGCAGCGCTGACAGTTGTGAAGACCTCGCGCGCATCGCGGAGCGGCACGCTGCCGACGAGATGAACATGGCGCATGATTATCCTTCCGACATAAACGACCGCACCGGATTAAAGGCGCGGCGCCGGGAGGTGACAAGAGAACACGCCTATATTTCGCCCCGCATGGCGGGACACGCAGTGCGTGGGCGACTGCCCGCTCACTCAGTCAAGATGAAATTTATCGAATTGCCGGTGTTCGGCCACGACGCGACGCACGGTGCCGGTCACCGATCGCATCACCACCGTTTCAGTCTCGATGACATCCTTGCCGAACTTGACGCCGCTCAACATGGCACCGCTGGTGACACCGGTCGCGGCAAAGAGGCAATCGCCCCGCACCATGTCTTCAATCAGATATTTTTTCTTTGGATCCTTGATACCCATTGTGCGCGTCCGCTCGCGCAATTGCTCGGTATCGATGATCAGGCGCGTCTGCATCTGGCCGCCAATGCAGCGCAGCGCGGCGGCGGCCAATACGCCTTCCGGCGCACCACCAACTCCGAGATAGATGTCGATACCGGTCTTCGGTTCAGCACAATGAATGACACCGGCCACATCGCCGTCGCTGATCAGGCTGACGGCCGCTCCGGTCTTGCGGATGGCCGCGATGATGTCGGCGTGGCGCGGCCGATCCAGCAGGATCGCGGTGATCTCGCTCGGCTTCACGCCTTTGGCCTTGGCGAGGTTGCGGATATTCTCGTCGGGCGGCGCATCGAGATCGATGGTGCCCTTGGGGTAGCCGGGGCCGATGGCGATCTTGTCCATGTAGCAATCGGGTGCGTGCAATAGCGTGCCGTCGTTTGCCATCGCGATCGTCGCGATCGCCCCCGGCATGTTCTTGGCACAAAGCGTGGTGCCTTCGAGCGGATCGACCGCGATATCGACTTTCGGCCCCATCTTGGTGCCGACCTTCTCGCCAATGAAGAGCATCGGCGCTTCGTCGATCTCGCCTTCGCCGATGACCACCGTGCCGTCGATCGGCAGCTTGTTGAGTTCACGCCGCATCGCGTCGACGGCGGCCTGGTCGGACGCCTTATCCTTGCCGTGTCCGCGCAGGCGCGCCGAGGAGACCGCCGCACGTTCGGTCACCCGCACGATCTCGAGGCTGAGAATGCGCTCCAGCACCAACTCCGGCTGGACGGTAATGCTCGCCATCAGACGCTCCCCTCACAAACGCGGATCTCGCTACAGCGGGCCGCTTAGTTCTTTTCGATCCGGATCACTTGCGGCCGGCCTGAGATCACCCTATCGCGCCCCACCGCCGCAAGGGCCTTGCGTACGGCATCCTCGCTGGTCGCATAGGTAATGAGGATAACGGGGACGGACCCTGCCTTGGTATCGCGGCCAAGGTGCGCCGGATCGTGGCGCTGCACAATCGATTCCAGGGAAATCTCCTGCTCCGCCAGACGTGTTGCGATCGTAGCCGCGGTTCCCGGCTTGTCCCGCGCGACAAGGCGTATGTAGTAGCCCCCTTCGTGGCGCTGCATCGGCGCCTTGCGCACGCTTGTTAGACGGGCGGTCGGCCGCCCGAATGGTGCGGTGCGCACACCGCGGGCAATGTCACCAATGTCGGACAGGACGGCGGATGCGGTTGCCGCGCCGCCGGCACCAGGGCCGACCAAAGTCAGCGGATTGATATCTTCAGCGTCGATTGTCACGGCGTTGGTGACACCCATCACCTGCGCAATTGCGGAATCCTTCCGCACCATGGTCGGATGGACGCGCTGTTCGATTCCCTGCGGCGTCTTCACGGCCACGCCCAGCAGCTTCACGCGGTAGCCGAGTTCATCCGCCGCGGCCAGATCCGCAGGAGTAATCGACGATATGCCCTCGACGTAGATCGCGCTCTGGTCGACCTTGGTGCCGAAGGCAAGGCTCGCCAAAATCGCAAGCTTCTGCGCGGTGTCGTGGCCCTCGATATCGAAACTCGGGTCCGCTTCCGCATAACCCAGCCGTTGCGCTTCCTTCAGGCATTCCGCAAAGGCCATCTTCTCCTGCTCCATCCGCGTCAGGATGTAATTGCAGGTGCCGTTCAGGATGCCGTAAATGCGTTCGAACGAATTGCCGGCCATTCCTTCGCGCAACGTTTTAACGATCGGAATGGCGCCGCCAACAGCGGCCTCGAAATTGAGTGCGACATGCTTGGCTTCGGCAAGCGCCGCGAGCTTGCCGCCATGCTTTGCGAGCAATGCCTTGTTGGCCGTCACCACCGACTTGCCGGAGGCGAGCGCGGCTTCGACGGCGCTCTTCGCCGGATCGCCCGCACCGCCGACCAATTCGACGAACACGTCGATGCCCGGCTCACGCGCGAGCGCAACCGGATCGGAAAACCATTTCAGCTTTTTGAGATCGACGCCGCGGTTCTTGCTGCGCGACCGCGCGCAAACTGCCACGATTTCAATGGCGCGCCCACAGCGCGCGGCCAATGCATCGCGCTGGCGCGTCACTTGCGCGACCAAGGCCGCGCCGACTGTGCCTAATCCGGCGACTCCCACTTTCAGCGCTGCGGCCATGAACGTGTGCGTCCGTGGTTAGCGCCGCGTGGCGAGCGGAACGACGTTGTGCAGCTGTTCCGGCGCGTTGTCGAGGAAGCGCCGGACATTGCGGGCGGCCTGGCGGATGCGCTGCTCATTTTCCACCAGCGCGATACGCACGAAGCCCTCGCCGTATTCGCCAAAACCGATGCCGGGGGATACCGCGATGTCGGCCTTCTCCACCAGGAGCTTTGAAAATTCAACGCTGCCCAAACTCTTGAACGGTTCGGGAATGGGCGCCCATGCAAACATCGACGCGCGCGGCGCCGGGACGTGCCAACCGGCGCGTCCAAAACTTTCGACCAAGACATCGCGTCGACGCTTGTAGATCTCGCGCATCTCCTTGATGCAATCGTCGGGCCCGTTGAGCGCAGCGGTCGCCGCCACCTGCACCGGCGTGAAAGCGCCGTAGTCGAGATAGGATTTCACGCGACCCAATGCTGCGATGATGCGCTCGTTGCCGACGGCAAAGCCGATGCGCCATCCGGGCATCGAGAACGTCTTCGACATCGACGTAAACTCGACAACGATATCGTTCGCACCAGGAACCTGAAGAAGCGACGGGGGCGGATGGTCGTCGAAATAGACCTCCGCATAGGCAAGATCGGAGAGCACGAGGATTTCGTGCTTTTTCGCAAAGGCGACCAGGTCCTTGTAGAAATCGAGCGTCGCGACATAGGCGGTCGGATTGGCGGGATAGCAGACCACAACCGCGGTTGGCTTCGGGATCGAATGGACGATCGCGCGTTCAAGCGTGTGGAAAAAATTCGCCGTCGGCTCGGACGGAACGGAGCGGATCGCACCGCCCGCCATCAGAAAACCGAAGGCATGGATCGGATAGCTCGGATTCGGTACGAGCACGACATCGCCGGGCGCGGTAATGGCCTGCGCGACGTTCGCAAAGCCCTCCTTCGACCCGAGCGTCGTGACGATCTGCGTGTCGGGGTTAAGCTTCACGCCGAAACGGCGTTCGTAATAGGCGGCCTGCGCGCGGCGCAACCCCGGAATGCCACGCGACGCTGAATAGCGATCGGTGCGCGGCTTGCCGAGCGTTTCCTTGAGCTTCTCGATGACGTGCGCGGGCGCCGGCAGATCCGGATTGCCCATGCCGAGGTCAATGATGTCCGCTCCCGCGTTGCGGGCCTTCGCCTTGGCTTTGTTCACCTCTTCGAAGACGTAAGGTGGCAAACGGCGAATGCGGTAAAACTCTTCCATCGCTCAAACCCTAAAGGCTACGGTCTGCTTGCGCATGGTCTTGTCCGAAAACCAGTTTCAAGCTTTCGGGACCACGCACTGACTGCCCTTTCCAGCCGGCAGACATTACCCCGGCTGGCTTTTATCACGGGTTCGCCTTCGCGCCAGTATTTTGCCCGTTATCAGCGTCTTTGGGCGGCTTTTTGGCGGTCAAAGGGGGCTTTTTCCCGGGCGGTGGACGGCCTTCCTGCCGGTCGCGCTGGTTGGCCAGGTCCCTTTCCAGCCTGAGCTGCTCTTCGTCGGTCATCGGGACCGATGCACGATCCGGCGGCATGTCGTGGACGGCCGGATAATTATAGGGCGCATCGGGACGCGCGGGAGCATTCGCCGGCAGGCCCATAATATCCGCCGGAATCTTGTCGATCATCGGCCCGGGCGAGCAACCGCTGAGCCCGGCCGCGAGCCAGATGGTCGACAATAGACTCGGTCCCAATACACGCATGCGTCCGCGAGGCCCTGCCGGCTGAACGGGAAATCGATGTAGACTCAATGAATTGTAACATAATCCTGCTATGGGCTAATATGGCCGCAGCAAGGTCACGCGGCGCCCACCGCGGAGCTGAACTCCGGCGAAACCATGCGCCGAAACGCGGCTTGCGATGGAACGCCGTCCGGGCCACTTCTGTTGGCAAGGATGAAGCGGACATCGGATGGATAAGCCAACCAAAGAGCCAGCCAGCGTCGGCGAAGTCGACATCGAGGCTTTCTCGCACAACCTTGCTCGCATGGTTGAGGAAGGCGGCAAGGCGCTTGCCGCATATCTAAAGCCGCGCGAACAGGGCGAGATTTCCGGCGATCTGTCCGACGATGTCACTGACGCGGTGAAGGCGCTCGGCCGTATCGGCGAATATTGGTTGTCCGATCCAGCCCGCGCACTCGAAGTCCAGACCAGACTTGGCCGTGCCTATCTCGATCTATGGGCCACCGCGGTCAAACGCATGGCCGGCGAACAGACGGAGCCGGTCGCCAAACCCGATTCGAAAGACAAACGCTTTGCGGATCCGGAATGGTCGCAGAACCAATTCTTCGATTTTCTGAAGCAAGCCTATCTGCTGACCGCGCAGTGGGGGGACCGCCTGGTCAAGGACGCCGCCGGTGTGGACGACCAAACGCGCAAGAAAGCCGAATTCTACGTCAAGCAGATCGCCAACGCGATTTCACCGTCGAACTTCGTGCTGACGAACCCGGAATTACTGCGCGAAACTTTGTCTTCGAACGCCGCAAATCTCGCGCGCGGGATGCATATGCTGTCGGAGGACATCAAAGCCGGCCACGGCAATCTCAAAATCCGTCAATCCGATCCGTCGATGTTCGCGATCGGCCGCAACCTCGCGCTCACACCGGGCAAGGTCGTTTTCCAAAATGAGCTGATGCAGCTCATCCAGTACGAAGCCGCAACGAAGGAGGTGCTGAAGACCCCGCTCCTGATCGTGCCGCCGTGGATCAACAAATTCTATATCCTCGATCTCACTCCGGAAAAATCCTTCATCAAATGGTGCGTCGACCAGGGAATCTCTGTTTTCGTGGTCTCGTGGGTCAACCCTGATGCCAAGCTCGCGGAAAAGAGCTTCGAGCAATACATGCGCGAGGGTGTGATCGCAGCGCTGGACGCTGTCGAGGCGGCAACCGGCGAAAAAAAGGTCAACGCCATCGGCTATTGCGTCGGCGGAACATTATTGTCGATCACCCTCGCCTACCTTGCGGCGAAAAAGCAGGACCGCATCAAGTCGGCAACCCTGTTCGCAGCGCAGGTCGACTTCAGCAACGCCGGCGATCTGATGGTTTTCGTCGACGAAGAGCGCGTCAAGCAGCTCGAAGACCATATGAAGAAACAAGGCTATCTGGAAGCCTCGCGCATGGCGAACACCTTCAACATGCTGCGCTCGAACGATCTGATCTGGCCCTATATCGTCAATAATTACATGCGCGGAAAAATGCCGCTGCCGTTTGACATTCTGTACTGGAATTCAGATGCCACGCGCATGCCGGCGGCTAATCATTCCTTTTATTTGCGCAACTGCTATCTCGAAAACAGGCTCACGAAAGGCGAAATGGAAATTGCCGGCGTCACGCTCGATCTGCACAAGGTGAAGGTGCCGGTGTACAATCTCGCGACCGTCGAAGATCACATCGCACCCGCAAAATCGGTGCTGGTCGGTTCGCAATATTTCGGCGGCCCGGTGAAATATGTGCTGGCAGGCTCCGGCCATATCGCTGGTGTGATCAATCCGCCCGCGAAACCAAAATACCAGTATTGGACCGGCGATAAGCCGACCGGCACAAGCGTCGACAGCTGGCGCAAGACAGCAACCGAGCACCCTGGATCCTGGTGGCCAGACTGGCTGGAGTGGCTCAAGAGCCAGGATCCCGAGACGGTGCCGGCGCGCAAGATCGGCGGCGGCAAGCTCAAGCCCCTCGAAGACGCGCCCGGCTCCTACGTTAAAGTCAAAAGCTGGACCTGATCGCGCGTCACGGCGCGAGTTTTACCGGCACTTTCAACATCGAACGCCGATCCGACGGCATGGCTCCCTCATTCGCCCCGTCTTGACTTATATATTAGTAATCCCTAATTTAGCATCATCTAATCTTTGGAGCCCCTCGTTATGCCACTGCAAGCCGTCCGGCGATCGAAGCCCGCTGCTGCCAAGGGCATTGGTGAACTCGAGCGCAAGGCCGCGGAGGCTGCCGGATTGCTCAAGCTCCTCGCCAATGAAAATCGCCTGCTGATCCTGTGCCGGCTTGCGGTCGCTGGCGAAATGTCAGTTGGTGATCTCGCCGACGCCGTCGACCTGAGCCAGTCGGCGTTGTCGCAGCATCTCGCGAAAATGCGCGAAGACGGCCTCGTTGCCACGCGGCGCGAGGCCCAGACCGTATTTTACCGTATCGCCGACCCGAATGCCGCGCGGCTGCTCGCGCTGCTTAAGAGCATCTACTGCCCGTGACTGCCTATTCCAAAAAGCAAGAACAACAATGGAGACTGCAATGAGTGAGTTGAAGACCATAGCCCCTGCCCGTGCTGCCGAGCTTGTGCGCGACGGCGCTGTCCTGATCGATATTCGCGAAGCCGATGAGCACGCGCGCGAGCGCATCCCCGGCGCGCGCCATCATGCCTTGAGCCGCATCGACGCCGAGAGCCCGGCGCGCGCGGGTGACGACGTGCTGGTATTTCACTGCCGATCCGGGGCCCGCACCAAGGGCAACGCCGCGCGGCTTTCTGCAGTGTCCAGGAATTGCGAGACTTACATTCTCGAAGGCGGCCTCGACGCCTGGAAGAAGGCCGGCCTGCCGGTCGCGCTCGATCGCAGCCAGCCGATCGACATCATGCGCCAGGTGCAAATCGTCGCCGGTTCGCTCGTGTTGATCGGCGTGTTGCTCGGTTACTTCCTCGCACCCGGATTCTACGCGCTGTCCGGTTTTGTTGGCGCCGGCTTGTTGTTTGCCGGGACCACTGGCTTCTGCGGCATGGCGCATCTCCTTGCATGGATGCCCTGGAACAGGCAGCGGCGCCCAATAACCGTTTCTTGATGCCTCCCGGGCGGGACAAGAACTGCAACATCGCCTATGCTGCGCCCGCCTTCTAAACAAGACTGGGGGAACGGCGATGTCCAAGGAACTGCTCTGGCTGACGCTGACCGTCATCCTGACCGGCGTGATGTGGGTGCCCTACATTCTCGATCGCATCGTGGTGCGTGGGCTGATGGGCGCCATGGCCAACCCGGCACGCAACGACAAACCGCAATCGCCCTGGGCGCAGCGGCTCTATTTTGCGCACACCAACGCCGTCGAGAACCTCATTATCTTCGCGCCACTGGTGCTGATCCTCGACGCGCAAGGCTATTCGACGGAAGGCACCGTGATCGCCTGCGCGGTTTATTTCTGGGCGCGGCTTGCCCACGCCATCGTCTACACGATGGGCGTACCGGTTCTGCGCACCCTCGCCTTTGCCGTTGGCTTCGTGGCGCAAGTCACGCTGGCATTGGCGGTGTTCGGAAAACTCTAGCTGGCAGGCGCCGCGCGTTCGACGATTGCGTGCAGGTCCGCTCCGCGCGGCAGCAGCCCGAATGCTGAGCCACCCTCCCCATCAAGGCGGGACGCGCAAAATGCGTCCGCCACCGCGGCCGGTGCGTATTTGATCAGGAGAGCGGCCTGCAACGCCAACACAAGCTCGCGCACCAGCGCGCGCGCCTGCCCTTCATCATTGCGGTCGGGCGCACTCAGGCGTTTTAACAAGCGGTCGGCAAAAGCCTTCAGACGCGCATCGCCGCCGAGTTCGCTATGCAGGACGTCTGCCATAGTCGACGTGCGCCCGATCGCACGCAACACGTCGAGGCACATGACGTTGCCCGAACCTTCCCAGATCGAGTTCACCGGAGCCTCGCGGTAAAGCCGCGGCATAATGCTTTCCTCGATGTAGCCGGAACCGCCCAGCACCTCCATTGCCTCATAAACCAAGAATGGCGTGCGTTTGCAGATCCAGAATTTGGCCGCCGGCGTCACCACACGGCGGATAACCTGCGCCGCCTCATCGTTCTCATCGTAAGCGCGGGCAAGGCGCATTGTCAGCACAAGCGCCGCCTCGGCCTCAATCGCGAGGTCGGCCAATACATTGGTCATGAGCGGTTGATCGACCAGTTTTTTCTGGAATGCCGTCCGATGCCGGGCATGGTGAACTGCTTGGGCAACAGCCTGACGCATCAGCGCCGAAGACCCGATGCAGCAATCGAGCCGTGTGTAATTCCCCATCTCGATGATGGTCGGAATTCCACGTCCTTCCTCACCAACAAGTTGCGCGTAGGCGCCGTAGAACTCAACTTCGCTCGATGCATTCGAGCGGTTTCCGAGTTTGTCCTTGAGACGAATAATCCGGATGCCGTTGCGCTCACCTTCAGGAGTCCAGCGCGGCATGAGAAAGCAGCTCAAGCCCTTCGCCGATTGCGCAAGAACAAGAAAGGCGTCGCACATCGGCGCCGACATGAACCATTTGTGCCCATACAGCCGGAACGTCCCATCACCAGCAGGCTCCGCACGCGTGGTGTTGGTGCGCAGATCGGACCCGCCCTGGTTTTCGGTCATGCCCATGCCGATCAGCGCCGCGCTCTTGAGCCGCGCCGGGCGAAATCGTCGGTCGTAATCCCGCGAAAAAATTCGCGGCAGCCATTCCGCGGCAAGCGCAGGCGCGTGACGCAAGGTCGGCACGGAGCCGTAGGTCATCGCGATCGGACAATAGACGCCACTTTCAATTTGCCCGAGCATGTAGGTGCCGCCCGCGCGCGCGACATGCGCACCCGGCTTCGGCTCGGCCCATGGACTGGAGTGAAGTCCTGCCTTGAGAGCCAGTTCGAGCAGCTCATGCCAGGCCGGATGAAATTCGACCTCGTCGATACGGTGACCGTAACGGTCGAGCGTGCGTAGCTGCGGCGTGAACTTGTTGGCGTCGAAGCCGAGCTGGATCGTCTCCGGCTTGCCGAGCGTCGCGCCTAGTGCACCCAGTTCGGCGGCGGCCCAACCCGCCGCTTCGCGCCCCACGGCCTCGCGCAGCGCACGATCGCTCAAAAAAAGATTGTAGGGCTCAAGCGGCGGCGGCTGGTTCTGGACCTCGAGCATCGGCCGTGGGTCTCCGGCAAAGACCGGGCATTGTACCAGCCGAATCAGGGAAACAAGGCGACCTGCTCAAGTCCCATGGTTTCGGCCCAGCCCATGACGAGATTCATGTTCTGGATCGCCTGCCCGGAGGCGCCTTTCACCAGGTTGTCCAGCGCTGAAATGACAATTGCCCGCCCGGGAATGCGATCTTTGGCAACACCAATGAAGGTCATGTTGGAACCGCGCACATGCCGGGTTTGTGGCGTTTCGCCAAACGGCAACACATGGACGAAGGGCTCCCTCATGTACGACTTTAAAAGTATCGCATGAAGGTCTTCCGGTGTCCGGCCGCGCCGTCCCCGCACATAAATGGTCGACAGGATGCCCCGGTTCATCGGCACCAGATGCGGCGTGAATGTCACGACCACCTCCCGCTCGGCTGCCAGCGAAAACTCCTGGTCGAGCTCTGCCATGTGCCGATGATGCCCCACGCCATAGGCGTGGAAGCCCTCCGATACTTCCGAGAACAGCATGGCTTCCTTGGCCGCCCGCCCCGCTCCCGTCATTCCCGACTTGGCATCGACGACAATTTCGTCGAGCTCGATTGCCTTGTTCTTGATCAGCGGGATCAGCGGCAGCTGTGCGCAGGTCGTGTAGCAGCCGGGGTTGGCGACAAGCCGGGCCTTCCTGATGTCACGCCGGTGAATTTCCGTGAGCCCATAGACCGCTTCTTTTTGCAGCTCCGGCGCATGATGCTCATGGCCGTACCATTTCGCGTAAGCGGCCGTGTCCGCGAGCCGGAAGTCAGCCGACAGGTCGACGACCTTGGTTGCCGGCGACTGCGTGAGCAGCGCCTTCACGACCTTCTGCGTGGTTGCGTGCGGCAACGCGCAGAATGCGACATCGAGCGCGAGCTTGCTCCAGTCGAGGCCGTCGACGGCGACAAGCTGCGGCAAGGGCAAACGGCGAGAACTGCGGAAATACATCGCGCATCGCCTTGCCGGCGCTGCGCTCGGCCGTCAGCAGAACGATTTCGGCGCGCGGGTGGCGCAGCAACATGCGCACCAGCTCGCCCCCGGTATAGCCCGAGGCCCCCAATACGCCGATCTTCGCTTTCGTGGCCATGACTTGATCCTTATCCAGAAGTCTTAAAGAACTACCGGAAGAAGGCCAACAGCGGTTTTAGTCTGGGGATTGTGCCGCGGCCTCAAATCCGGCGGCACGGGAAACGACGATGCTACGCCCGTGCCGTGGTGACACGGCGGCGGCGAAGCGGATTTGCTGCAAAAAACATCGTCATGGACGGGGCATATAGGCTGCGCCCTTCGCCCGGTCAAGTCGTTGGCCCAGCAGGGGCAATGGCTGCTCGTTCAGCATTGCCTTGACCACAACGTCCGCGCCATCGCCGGGTCGATCCGGTAAGCGTCGATCATATCCTTGCAGTCGGCCACGATTGCATCGGCGTCCTGCATGATTTTCAGGCGCTTGAAATGATCGTCGTGGTGAAGCCCCATGCTGGCGCCGACAATGTCCAGAATATTAATAATGCGGAATGGCCAGTCGCGTTCGTGCGCGCACAGCTCACGATGATCGACGTGATAAATCGCCACCAGGCGTCGACGCCGGCGGCTTCGGCGGCTTCCAGTTCCGCAAGTTGAAGGCCGCGCTTGTAGTCCGGGAGTGCATTCAGGGCGTTGCTCATAAGTCCAACGGCCGGCTGGTGCAGGTCAACAATCTCGATGCCCGGCACCATCCGCAACAGCTCGGTGCCGGCCTCGACCACCCCTTTGACCCCCGGATGCTTGTGCAAGGCGATCCGCATCGGCACCCGATTTTTCAACATTGGCCGAAGATCTTCGAACCTGGTCTTCAGGAACAACATGAACGGCGTCATCTCGAACGGCCGCGATCCCCTCACCTTCTCGACGGTCGGGATCGTGGTCTCGGTGAACTGCACATGACAACTTGCACACCACGAGATGACGCCCGTCTTGCCTTCGGCAAGTTTGTCGAGCGAACTGGTGGCGACGCGGCCGGATACATCCGTATCGCCGGCGCGCAATTGAATCACGCCGCAACAATGCGTCGGCCCACCCATGACCCGGTAAGTCACGCCGAGAGCATCCATCATATCAAGCGCGATCAGCGCCATATGCGGCGTCTTGAGCACGTTGCAGCCGGTGTAGAAGACGAAATCCGGCCGCTCGCCGGATTTTGCAGTCGAACCGTTCTGCAAACGCTCGTTCACTTGCTGTCCGAGACGCGCGAGCTCGTCTTCGTCGAGCTGCATACGCGCGAGCACATTGACGCCGTCAGCGATCAGCCGGAAATTCTCGATACCCTGTTTGCGCCTGTCGCGTAGCTCGATTGACTGTTTTGCAAGAGCCACGCGTGCCATTGCCAGCAAGAACCTAGGATTGACGCCATCACCGCAGGCCGTGATGCAATCGCCGGTCAGGGCGCAACCCTTGGCCCAGGCCTTCGACGCAGCCGGCCCCTCGCCCGTACGAACGATATCGAGCACGCCGGCAATGACGCTTTCGGGCGACGCGTCACCGACGCCAGCGGCCTTCGTCATCGGGCACACCTCAACGCATTTGCCGCAACGCGTGCAGGCGTCGAGCATGTCCGCGGTGCGGACCGTGAGTGCAGCTTCGAAAGCGGTTTCGGTCATGGCGGCCGCGCAATAACCCCTGATGTCAGGCCATATTCCTTATCCGGAATACGGCAAACCATATAGGCGAATGCCAAACGGTTGGCTAAGCTGCCGCACGGGGATAGTCCTGCGATACTCAATGCAGGACAAGAGCCCAACCGGTTCCACCGGGATAAACAATCACTGGGGAGGGAGTAAATATGCGTCGTTTGACTGTGTTGGCGGGCGCCTTGGGCGCCGCGCTGCTGATGAGCTCGGGTTCCTTTGCGCAAGTGCCGCCGGATCCGGCCAATCCGAATGAGACCATACCCGAAGCATCAAATCTGCCGGCCTATGGTGAGTCGATCAATATCGAGAACGCCAAAAAGGCTGCCGCTGCGGCAATCGCGGAAGCGAAGAAGCGGAACTGGAACACAATGTGCATTGCAGTCGTCGACACGCACGGCGAGCTTGTCTACTTCGAGAAGCAGGACAACTGCGCATACGCGTCCACTGCGATCTCTCAGCACAAGGCGCGAACTGCGGCGCGCTATCGGCGGCCCACCCTCGTGTTTGAACGGCTGTACGGCAAAGGGCCCTTCTTCGCTTATCTGTCGACGCTCGACGACGTGATCCTCTCGCGCGGCGGCAATCCGCTAATGGTCGACGGCAAAGTAATCGGCGCCATCGGCGCGAGCGGCGGCACCGGCGCGCAAGACGACGCGGTCTCGCAGGCCGGAGCGGCGGTGTTCAAATAGAACTGACACGCTCGAACCAAATTCCGCCGGGATGAAAATCCCGGCGGATTTTCCATGACCTTTCCGGGGACAATCATGAACAAAATTATTTCTGTTACCGCGCTGTTGGGCGCTTTCGCCGCACTTCAATTGACGACTGCAGTCGGTGTGTCGGCTAAAGACCTGAAAGTGCTTTCGGACAAAACCGTCACCGGCTTCGGTCATGTCGAATCCGTCGCCTACGATCCCAGGGGCAAGGCCTATTACACCAGCGACTTCGGGCCCGAACTCAAGTCAGGCGACAAGGACGGCAAGGGCAAGATCACCAAGGTTTCACTCGACGGGAAAATTCTCGAAGACGGCTTCCTTCCGGCCAAGGGCCAGGTGCTCAACAAGCCGAAGGGACTTCTGGATCCGCGGCAACCGGCTTTGGGTGACCGACATCGACGCGGTCTGGGTTTTCGACCTCAAGACCAAGGAAGGCAAAAAACTGGAATTGCCCGGGGTCACCTTTGCCAATGACGTGACCTGGATGAAGGGCGTGCTCTATGTGAGCGACAACCGCTCCGACCAGCTGGTCAGCGTACAACCCGCCGATTTCCTGAAATCGAAAACCGCACCGAAGATCAGCGTCCTGTTCAAGGACAAGGCGATCAATCCGAACGGGCTTTTCCCCGGCAAAGGCGGCGCGCTGTTGATGGTTGGTCTCAAGGACAAGGACAATCCGCGCGCCATCTATTCCATGGCGCCCGGCAAGGACCCGGTCGCACAGACGGACAATTTCGGCCTGCTCGATGGGCTCTATCAGATGCGGAACGGCGACATCCTGGCCACCGACTGGAAGACTGGTTCGCTCATCCGCTGGAACAAGAAAGACGGCGTGCAGAAACTTGCCGGTGATTTCAAAGGCCCGGCCGATTTCTGCGCTTTCCCGAATGAGCAAGGCTTGATGGTGGCCGTACCCGATCTGGTCAAAGGCGAGATCCGCCTGATCCAGCTCAGCAGATAACAGACAATGTCGAATGTCCGCCGGGTCAAAAACCCGGCGGATTTTTCATGCGACTACCACCAAATCCATTTCACTGCTTTGGATATGCCGTCACCAATTGTGAGCAGCACCGCGGCCCACACAAAGGCCGAGCTGAAATTGGCGAGTTGAAATCGCCAGAACGGCATTTCGAAAATGCCGGCAATCAACGGCACCGACGCGCGCAACGGCCCAAAAAAGCGGCCGATGAAAATGCCGGGGATGCCCCATTTCTTCATGAAGATTTCGCCGCGCGGAATCAAATCGGGATGACGCGATAGCGGCCATACATTCGCAACGGTGTGTTCGAGCTTGAGGCCGATCCAGTAGGACAGCCAGTCGCCGAAGGCGGCACCCAGCGAGGCCGAGACCCAGATCGGCCAGAATTTGATTCCGCTCGAACCGATCAGGGCGCCAATCGCAACCAATGCACCCCACGCGGGAATCAACAGCGAGATAAAGGCGAGCGATTCGCCGAACGCCAGCGCAAAGACGACCGGCACCGCCCAGGCCTGGTTGGTGCGGACAAAGTCGACTGTATCTTGGACGATTGCGTGAATATCCATCGGGGGGATCGGGGCGAGCGCGGTTCCCAGTGTCTAGCCCGGCCGCGTCCGCCACGCTAGGCCGGCAATTCCCGGCCATCCTCGGGAAACAGATGGTCAATCACGACCAGCGCCATAATGAGCAATGGCACGGCCAGGAACGCGCCAATCGGGCCCCACAACCACGTCCAGAATATCAGTGACAAGAAAACCGTAAGCGGATTGAGCGTTAACCTGCGGCCTATGATGCTCGGCGTGACAAAATGTCCTTCCAGCGTCGCCAGTGCGAGGAACAGCAGCGGCGCGATCAGCGCATGCGTCAACGTCGGAAATGTCACCAGACCGACCATGAACAATGCCGCTTCCATAATGAGTGCACCGATATAGGGAATGAAATTGAGCAGAAATCCGAGTACAGCCCAGGCAAGCGGATCCGGCAGTCCAGCCACCCATGCAGCCACACCACCAAAAAGTCCGACCGCAACGTTAATCACCGCAACAATGCTCAGGTAGCCGGTGAGATTGTGCTCGATGTCATTCATGATCTTGAGCGTGCGCAGGCGCGCTTCACGTTCATCAAAAAATATGACCAGCACGCGCCTGCATCTGGGAGCGGCCGAGCAGCATGAAGAACAGCGTCCCGAAGAAGATAAGGAGCTGACCGATTGCCGGCGTAACGACCAGTACCGCCGGCTGAACAAAGGTCATGATATCGACGCCCAGGCTGCCTTTCTTCTCGGAAGGCAGAAGTGCATCGCGCACTTCCTGAAGGGCCGCGAGCGGCCGATCGAGCACGTGCAACTTTTCCTGGATGTTGCGACCGATATCAGGAGCTTTGCCGATCCAATCCACCACCGGCGCTGCCAGAAGCACGATGACGCCGTAGAACACCGCGATCACCAGCAGCCACAGCACGATCGCCGATAACAAGGACGGAACGCGATAGCGCTCCGCGCGCGCCGACAGCGGCCCGAGCATCATGGCCACGACGAACGCCGATGCCACCGGCAGGAGAATAGGACGCGCGAGATACAACGCACCGATCAGGACAACGACGAACATCCCGATGGTCGCCGACTGGGCGGCAGTGCGCCAAAACCGCGCAACTTCCGCTACCGGTTGCGGATCACTGACCGCAAGCGCAAAACGCGCCGCACGAGCGCGGCGGCTTTCATCGGACCTTTCCGTACGCCGTTGTGCCGGCTTTGGGGCTGATTTGTTCCATGGCCTTGATAACGGGCGAGGTTCCGTTTGGTTGCCATTTAAATTGCCGGGCTTGTCACCCCTGAAAGCCTCGCAGAAATGGTGCAATCGGGTCCTGAACGACTTGCCGGCCCGTCAATTTGCCTTGCCAAGGACCGCGCGTACGGTCGGATGTGCCAGCAAGGTATCGGTACCGGCCTGGGCAACGAGGTCGACCTCCTCTTCCGGCAGATGAAAACTGGTCGGCACTTGGTCAAGCCTCGCGGCGCGCGCCGGCTCCATCTGCGCAAAGGAGATCTCAACCACATCAAAACTGATGTTGCTGCAGCGCCAATCCCCCGTCGCGCCGAGCTTTGCCGCTTCGGCCCGCGATAAACCGCATCGCCACTTGCGGGTCGCATCTTCCCAATTCTTCACGGTCAACCTGAACGCGTCGAAACCACTGCGCACGGCGGAATTGATCGCCGTATCGGTGAGCGCGCCGATCATCTCTTTTCCGGAAGGGCCCTGCACGGTCTGTGACCACTCGCCCTGCGGCGCCAAACCGGAATTCACCACAACGAAAACGAGGTGACGTAATCGCACCGCCCTTTCGCGTGTCAAAGGTGCGTAAGGCAGGCCGGCAGCCTCGCGCGCGATCGTGACCCCAGACAGTCCGAAATTATCGGTGATGCCGCCATCGGCCAGTTTAACGAAGCGGATTTGTTCAGGATCCCGATATCGCTTGAGTGCCTGCGCAAATGCGCGGACCTGCGCCCCGGCATTCCGGTCGGCCAGGACGCGATCAACCCAAGGCGGCAGCGGCGCACTACACGAGCCCGAGAAGCTGGCGAGCACTATCGGAACGAAGGCCACGGGAACGGCCGCCGAAGCAGCAACTGCCTGAGAAATTGGGTACTTGCGCGGATCGCTGCACAAAGCCTCGAAGGTCACCGGAGAAAACAGAAATGGCGTTCGATTATAGAGATCCGATGCATTGAGCCAGATGATCGGCTTCCCTGGCTGGTAAAGATCGGCCAGCGTTGCTCCCCCGTACAGGTTTTGATCAAGCCAGCCTGCGAACCGCGAAGCATCGTTGACCCCGCCGCCAAAACCCCTGGCCAGGTTCACGACATTAATGCTTGTGCTGAGTTCTTCCTCGGCGTTCCTCAACAAAAATCGCTCGCGAAAGTCGTCGAGCGCCGCACGCCCCTTCAGACCGAAGTAACCGGCGGCAACAGAACCGCCCGAAACGCCGGAAATGAAAATAACCCGATCGAAATACGTGCCCCGTCCCTTGGCCGGCAGACGGTCAAGTCCGCGCATGGCACCATAGGCAAAGGCCGCTGCGCGCGTGCCACCACCGGAAAATGCAAGCGCCACCACCGTATCACCGGCGACGTCAGGCGGCGTCAGAGCCGGCACGATGTCCGTGTTGGACGCCACAGGCAAATTGATCGGCTCGTTGAATGTGGCCGCACACTCTGCAAGCAGCAGCGCGAGCGCTATGACAGTCGCGCGATACGCCATTTCACCCATCAACAAACGCCCTCGACTGGATCGCGGTCACGGATTGAGCGGCGGCAAGGCGTTACGCATCTGTGCGCTCGGGATTTTCAACAGGCCATCGAATGGCTTGTTCAAATCGAGAATAAGGAAAATCGATGCGGACACCGATACTGCACACAGCAACATGATCACCGCGGCCAGTATATTGAGCCGCGTCAGCAAACCAAAGATCCCGAATATCACGGTCAGCCAGAACACCAATATGATCAGAAACGGCATGGAAATCGTGTCGCGCCCCTGCACAAAGAGCGACAGCCTGTCTTTCGCAATGTCGTTGGCGATCCCAATGATCTCCGTTTTCAGCGCGCGCTGGAAATCTGTCGCCACCGGCAGATTGGCAAGGCTCTGGATGAATGAATCAGCCGCGCCGGTCATATTGAACGCAGTTGGCGCCCGCGGCTCCGAATTGTTTTCATTCCAAATTCGATCGACCATCAGACCGAAGGTCTGGCGAAGCGCGACACGGACACTCGTGCCGTCGCTACCGTATTGCACAAGTGCTTGATCAAGCATGAGGGCATTGGCCGCGATCTGCCTGACTTGCGTGACCCTTGCGTCGAAGGATGTTTTTCCAGTCGCAATGAGCAAACCGAGAACAAGGGCCGACATCGTGGCGATCAACCCGACAGACATTTTGACGACATCTTTCGTGTCGGAATTCAGATGCTCGTCCGACAGAAATGTCCGGGCAAATGCGCCGAGCAGCGTGCCCGCGATGATCAGCGCCAAGGCAATCAGTGAAATGAAAGCGGTGTGCACGGTCGATTTTCCCGCCAATTGTCGATAATTTTTCGTACGTCCCGACCACACCATACCGCAGGCCGCGACAATCTAGAAACACGCCTACGGTGTCGGAATTAGCAAGATTTCGATAGACTGACACAATGGCACCTCGGCGTTCAAAGACACGGATTGCGATCGTCGTCATTGCTGCGATTTCTCGGCAGCTACGGCCTCCTCGCCTACATTCGTGCTTCCTCTGGCCTGGACCCATTACGAGCATCAGAAGGGACTCGCCGGGCTCCCAATGGTGACGCAAACGGCGCAGGGCATTCCCGGTGATGCCATCAACGTCGGACTGGTCGGATCAAAAGAAGATGTGCTGTGCGCCATGCACGCGGCCGGCTGGTATCCAGCCGATCCCATTACGCTTCGATCGAGTCTTGCGATTGTCGGGAGCGTCGTCCTTGACCGGCCATACCGGGACGCGCCGGTAAGCAAACTTTTTTATCAAGGCAGAGCGGAAGACCTGGCATTCGAAAAGCCCGACGGCAACAGCGCCGATCGCCGCCAACACGTACGGTTCTGGGAGGTCTTGCAACGTGGCGACGAAGGAAGGCCCGTGTGGCTCGGCTCCGCAACCTTCGATCGCGGCGTGGGCCTGAGCCACCTCACCGCGCAGGTCACACACCATATCGCCCCCGATATCGATGCCGAGCGAGACCAGCTAACGGACGACCTGAAAGCCGCGAAGGTCGTTGAGGCGATCTATGAAGTCTCCGGCGTCGGCCCTACGCTCAATGGCCGGAACGGAGAAGGTGACCGGTACTATACGGATGGCGAAATCAAGGTTTCCCGGCTCGTCGCGGGTTGCAATGTGAAAGCAGTAACGGCAGTGGAATTGGATAACCCGCCCCTCGTCGACCTGAAAAATGCGACGTGGGAGGCGATCGCAGCTCTCCTGTCGTCCGGCGTCCCGGCCAAAACGAAATAGCCGTCAATTCCTGAAACGGGCCTCCTTACGCACACGCAGGCGCACATGCCCCTTGAGGCAATACTGACATCGCGTCCCCTGTAATAAACATAGTGCATCTATCGCTGCATACTCCAACGCAACACGTCTGGCCGGTGCTTAAGCCGGGTCATTGTCGCGGCGAGAGGACCCAAGAGCAGTAACCCGCTTACTGAAGGGAGATGGACAAATGCGCTTGTCATTAATTCTTGTTGTCTGCGCTGCCTTCCTTTCCGCCGTGGCCACCGACAGGTGCCTCGCCCAGGCGGCCTCGCAACCATCCAATGAGTTGGCCGCGAAAAAGGTCAAATCGGAAAAGGCGTGCTATACCTGCTGTCGTAACAACCAGATCAAGATGGGATTGCCAGCGGGCCAGGTCGAGCTATGCGTCCAAAGGTGTATGATAGGAACAGCACGCAACTGCTGAAAACATTGGGGGCCATGCCATGAAATTTAACAAGCCGTCGTTTGTCGCGGTCTTCGGGCTATTTGCAGCCCTTCTGGTATTCAGTCAGGCAACGCTCAACGCGCGGGACGCCGACGTTGCCCCCCTCACCCTTGCGGCAGCTCAGACCGCAAAACAGCAATGCATAAGTGTCTGTCGTGCACGTTATCGCGACTGCCAATCCCTGAAGCAAATACCAACCTCCGAATGCCGGGGCGTTTATCAGGATTGCACTCGCTTCAAGTGTGCCGCTGCGAAGGGTTGACCGTTCTGCCCGCCATCAGTGCGCCGGCCGCAAGAAGCGGATTCTGAGCGAAATAGTGGCGCCGCCGTGAAGATTAGCCACCAATCAATTTTTAGACAGGTTTGGCGTTTCGCACGCGCCACCTCGCCATAGATGATACGATCGAAAAGACTGACGGTAGCCAGCCAGAAAATGGATCGGGCTTTGAATGCGGCGACGGTTCTTCGTATTCATGACCTTGTTATGCGTGGCGAGCCAATCGGCCAATGCCGATCAACGGCGCCGCATCTATTTTCTGGAGAGCCTTTCCCCTGCTACGCCAGCGGCAGCACGCACGATTGACGCGTTCAAGCAGCGCTTAAGTGAAAGGACCAGCGAAAACTTCGATATTTTTGTCGATTACATGGAGCTTGTTCGGTTCCCAAGCCAAGCCCACGCCGATCGAACGGCGCAGTACCTTGCCGGAAAATATTCTGAGGCGCCCCCCGATTTATTGATCGCGCTTGGCCGCGCTGCGCTGCCGTTTGTGACGAAATATCGCGACACCATCGCACCCAAGGTCCCGACGATTATGACGAGCGTGCCCTTGGACGATATGAAGGCTAGCGATCTCAAGGATGTGTTTTGGGTGGGGACGGAATACAATTTTGCGAAAACTTTTGATCTCGCGCGACGCCTGCAACCAAATGCGCGTAATCTCGCCGTCGTTGGTGGCGGCAGTCGCTATGACGAACAATGGCTGGACATCGCCCGCAAGGAGCTGGGGCCGTATGGCGATCAATACAACATCAAATATATCGCTGGACGTTCGTTTGAGGAAACGTTGGCGGAGGTCTCGCAGCTGCCAAACGACTCGATCGTCGTGATGTCGTTTTTCTTCGCCGACGGATCTGGCCAGCTGCGCGTTTCACCTGAAGTCGCTGCGAGCGTCGCAAAGGCATCCCCGGCGCCGGTGTATTCGCCGATCAGTACCAACCTGGGGAGAGGCATAGTCGGCGGCTACATGGACAGCTGGGAGGACGAAGGAGCCGCGGCCGCAGATGTGGCCTTTGATATTCTGTCGGGGCACGATGGCCCTCGCCAAAATACGCCAGCGCACTTGTTTCGGGTCGACGAAAGACAACTCAAGCGCTGGAATTTAAACAATGCCCGGTTGCCGTCAGGCACCGATATCCAGTTTCACCAATTCGATTTGTGGCAGCAATACCGTTGGCAAATATTGGGCATTCTTGCTGTTTTGCTCCTGCAGACTTTCATAATTACAGGACTGATTTTGGAGCGCCGCCGCCGCCTTCGCGCGGAAAGGGAGCTCTACCAACGTCTGCTTGAAGTCACTCATCTCAACCGTACGGCGGTTGCCGGCGCGTTGTCGGCCTCCATCGCTCATGAACTCAATCAGCCTTTGGCAGCAATTCAGAGCTACGCCGATGCGGCGATGCTCTACATCAAAGCAAACCCGCCAAACTTGTCGAAGGTGGAAGAGATATTGGGCAACATCCGAAAGGATGATCAACGGGCAGCAAATATCATTGCTCATTTCCGTGGCCTGCTGAAGAGAAGAGACGCGATAGAAATGCAGGAGTTCGACCTCAATGATATTCTGGTCGATACCATGCAAATCGTCGGGCCCGAAGCCGTGAAGAAAGGTATCGACGTTAGCGTTTACAATCCAAACGGCCCGTTACCGGTGCGCGGTGACCACATTCAATTGCAGCAAGTGCTTATGAATCTTGCGATGAACGGTATCGATTCAATAAACAATTGCGATTCCAGTCAACGCGTGATGTCGATCCAAATCGCGCTGGTTGACGAGGAAGCGGTTGAGGTTTCGGTCGCGGATTCAGGAACCGGCATTCCGCCAGATAAACTCAATATGATCTTTGACGCTTTCTATACAACCAAGGAACAAGGGACCGGGCTCGGGCTATCGATCGCACGAACTATCATTGAGACTTTCAGGGGCAGAATATGGGCTGAAAATCGTCCCGCCGGCGGAGCCGTATTTCGCTTTACCTTACCGCTCGCAAGGAACGCACCCGGCTAGGACGCCAGACAGGGCTTTCACCGGTTTCAAAAATCCGGCTGCAAAATACTGTCCATGCCTGGCGCTATGTCTGCGGGTATGTAGGGTTCTCCAACATCGCTATCGATCGCTTGCAGGGCGTTGTTGGTACCACCTGCGCCCGGATCAAAGGGCCCGTTCTGGTAGGCCGCGTAGGCCTGCGCGGTACCGACATAGGCGCAATTGCAACGTGCCGCATCGGCGTACACATAGTAGACAATTCCATCCTTCGTTCGTTTCACGAGCTTGTCTGACGGCAAAGAATTCAGGAGCGCCCGCTTTTCCGGCGTGGTCGCGTATTTCACCACGAAGCCGGCGGCCGTGAATAAATTGTTCGGAACAACAATAACCTGTTGTTGCTGCGCGACTGCAAGCGAAGAGCTCAAGGCCAGCAGCGCAAATCCGACGAGCACGCGATTGATCTGCATCGTCAGCTCCATCACAAGCCTAAAAATCCACTCGTTACGGCGGGGGCCCCGGCCCTGCGGAACCTCCAAGCCCCGGCGGGGGACCCGGATTCTCCAATTGGAGAGGCAGCAGACCCTGCGCATTTTCCGACGGCGGTGGGGTCGCTGGCATTTGCGGGCCGCTGGCGGCCGGATTGCGGACGCATTCGCCACCGATGCCGCTCAAAGTTTGCCGGCATTGCTGTTCACTGGCGTAAGCACAATTGAGATTGCCGTCGTTGTCTGCAATTGCGCACCAGGGAGGATTGTAGTTCTGCGCATGCGACAATCCCGCAACGAAAACCGCCGCACCAACGAGAAGCAACACTCGTGCGCATTTGCCTCGCATTATGGATCGCCTTCAGCGAAAGCCCATTACTTTGCAATTATGATACCGCGTTCAGCGCGCCACTTCTTGAAGACAACGTCGATAGCCTCAATGATCTTCACTTGCGGATTTGCCTTACAGTAAACGATCACTTCGTGTTCTGTTTCCTTCGAACGGCCGATGTTGAGGTAGTGCTTTTTTGCAAGCCCGTTGTACCAGCCGCTATACCACGTGGTGAGCAAATCGGCCTGATCCTGCCACGTGCCGGCGAGTTGCGCGCAGCTCAACGTCTGGACATCGAGGTACCCTTCAGCGTCTGCATAAGTGCTCAGATCAACCTGAGCGTTGGCATTTGTGCTGGCGATAGACAACGTGAGCCCCGCCACAGCCAGGATCAGAGTTTTACGCATACGGTCTCTCCCGCAAATTCTGTTGTCGATGTCTTTTGGGCACAACCCGCGCGCCTTTGCGCGCTTAGAACCCGCCGAACCGGTAATTCAGGCCGCCACGTATTTCGCTGTGATGCGAGATGTCGAGTGAGGCTGCCGTGATATAGAGATATTCGAGTTTCGCGCTGACATTTTGGGTGATGCCGTATTCAACGCCTGCCCCAAGGACTGCGCCGACCTGCTTGTTCGTGCCCGAGCAGTTGATGATTCCAAATGTGCCGCAGGAAACGCCGGCCGCCGGAGCGAAGGTGGATTTCGCGCCTAGCAATGCAAGTCCGCCGGTCGCGTAGAAAAGCCAGTTTTCCTGGGCGTAGCCAACGCGCATCCTGGCCGTTGCTTCCCAATCAATATTGGTGCTCGCGCTTACGGCAGACGGTGTGAGGCCGATGCCGCCGGCGCTCGGAATGAACGTGCCGGACCCCTTCATGTTGGCCCAATCCAGATCGGCTTCAAAACCAAGAACAACGTGACCAGACTGAATTTGAGCGCCCGCTGTTCCACCGAACACGCCGCCGGAAAAATCAACGGACTGGCCATCGAAACGGTTGGTGATCAGATTGAGCGGATCCTGACGGCCCCAGCCGCCCCCGCCGTTCAGGCCAAAATATATCCCGGTCCAGTTATAGACGGGCGTGGGATTCAACAGTGGAGCCGGCGCAGGCCGACGCGGCAAATCAGCGGCTGACGCGGTTTGCGCTAGTCCCACTGCCAGTGCTGCGGCAACCAAGAGTGCTGATCTGGTCTGGAGCATCGTGTCCCCCATTTTAAGTTGTTACTCGGTCGAAAATTCACTCTGCGAGATAGAAGCGCTTCGGCGCTCAGGGCAGCGGCCGTAACTTGAGAGCGGCGACCCCGACAGCAACGTTGATGGCAACCGACCCCTCTACCGAGATTGGCTGAAGGGCAATGGTGCGTGCGGATCCGCCGATCAGGACATTGGTGCCGACGCCAAGACCGAGGGCAGCGTCCGCGCTCGCACCCACATAGTCACCGGCGAGCGCGCCGAACGGCACGCCGACCGTTGGCGCAAGAACGGCCCAGGCGAGGACACCCCCCGCCGAGATGCCGATGTCGATGCCAACCGTGTTGATTGCGCCGGCGTAGGCCTGCGGCGGGACCTGCGCATTCTGCGTGAACTGGCACTCCATCGACTGGTGGCCGGCGATGATGAACCCAATGCTCGGGTTGAGCCGGCAACGCAGCATGCCGGCTTGCGTCCAGTTGGGTGATTGCGCATCCGCAACCACGGCCGTCATTGTGATCAGAGCGATTGCCAGCAAGCTTGAAAATGTTCGCGACATGGAATGTTTTTCTCCCGTGAGATTTGATCGCACCGCGTCAGGCGCTTCAGTAGCAAGGCGGGTAAGGGTAATAACCGCATGCAGGACGGGCGTAATAAGGCGGCGGATATCCATAGGCGCCCGCGCCGTAAGCAGCGGCGGCGCCATAGACTGCTGCCGTGCCAAGGGCTGCAGCTCCCGCGTAATAAGCGCCACGATACGCGCTACGGCGCGCCACGCCCGCAAAGGAAAGCGGTGTCAGCGGCCTGCCAATAATGTCGATGAAGACTGCGGCTGCGCCATCCGCGCCGGTCAGGTTTCCCTCAAGCACCTCAACATCAAATGTAAGCCGGTCACCCTCGAGCTTCGGCGTCTTAAGAACAACGACCGCATCCCGAATTGTCGAACCGGTCTTGCTGAACGCCGACACGGTTGCATTGGGGGGATCTTTTGCGAAGTTGTCGCTGCCGGTTGCCCAATCTTCGACGATATGGCTCGTGAGATCGTGGCCGGCCGCGCGGACCGGTCGGTCGGCGAATACGATGGAATTCGGCGACACGCCCGTCAGCACCAGTTTATTTCCCTGCAGGCTGGCGCCCTGGGAATTTAGAACGATGAGCGAGGGAACGACCTCTGTCTTGGGAGACCCGCCGATGGTTTTTTGAAGCGGCACATGCGGGGGCGGTGATGGCGTAGTCTGTGCGCGCGCCATCCCTGAAGTACAAAACGCACTGAAGAGGATTGCGATCAACGGTGTAATACGAATTATAAACGCATTCCTTTACCCATTGCGTGCGATTATCGGGGTAACCCTCGCTATTATTGCTACGACTACTCGAGATAGCTTCAGTCGTGTTGATCCATATCAACGCGCTGAGGTATTCACTCGCTCTGGTGCCCGGCCGCCTGCATTGCCTTGAGGATGCCGTCGAGGTTGTAGGTTTCCGGCGCCTGCATCGGCGGGAATTCCTTGTACGACATCAGCTCCTTCGTCCACAGCAATTGGCCGATGGGCAGGATATTCCAGTCGTAGAGATACGCCGTGCTTGGGGAGCCAATCGAACCGGCGTAGCCGAGCAGCGACTTTGCGTCGGCGCCGACCGTCTGCTCGAAGGGATCGCGCTTGATGTTGGCGATCTGGGTCCAGTGATAGGTGGTGGCTCCATACAATCCGCCGGTCGCGGTGTCGGGCACCATCGTGTAGTAGAGCTTCCAGTTCTTGTAGCGCACCGCCGACGGTTGCGAGCCGGTGTAGTAGAAGAAGACGTCGCGCGCCGATTTCTCCGACGTGCCTTCGAGATAAGCGCGCTGATCGACGCCGTCGAGCGTGGTCTTGACGATGCCGGGATATGTGCCGGCCTCGATCTGCTTCTTTAGGGCGTCACCCTTCGGACCGCCGGCGATGTCGACCAATGTCGGCAGCCAATCGAGGGCTGAGAACATCTCGTTCTTGATCGTGCCCGGCTTGATGTGTCCCGGCCAACGGACGACCAGCGGAGCGCGCATGCCGCCTTCCCAGGTGGTCAGCTTTCCGCCTTTGAATGGCGTCGTGCCGCCGTCGGGGAATGTGATGTTTTCCGCGCCGTTATCAGTCGTGAAGACGACGATGGTGTTATCGAGCTGGCCCATGTCCTCGAGTTTCTTGAGGACGTAACCGATGTTGTCGTCCAGCTGTTTCATGCCGGCTTCGTTGAGGCCCCAGTCCTTGCCGCCCGGCTCGCCGATCATCGCCTCGTACTTCGGCGGCAGCACGGTCGTGATGTGCATGCGCGCCGGGTTGTACCAGACGAAGAATGGCTTGTTCGTCTTCTTCGGGTCGTTGCGATCGAGGTAGTCGATGACCTTGGCAGAGATTTCCTCGTCCACCGTCCGTCGAGCGATCGAGCGTCAGCGGACCCTCATCCTTGCAGGTCTGGTTCTTCTGCGATCCGTCGGATGACTTGCACGCGAGCACTGGCCGCGGCGGCGTCAGGCAGGTCGCGGTTCTGGGATCGACGGCGCCGGGAACTTCGGCAAGGCCGGGGATCGGCGAATTTTTGCACGGCGGCGCGATGCCCTGCACTGTTGGCGACTTATTGATATCGGGGAAGCTCACCCCCTGCATTGCATCGAGGTGATACAGGTACCCCCAGAATTCCTGGAAACCGTGCGCGGTCGGCAGCGCTTCCGTATTGTCGCCCAGGTGGTTCTTGCCGAACTCGCCGGTGTTGTAGCCTTGATCAAGCAAAAACTTGGCGAGCGCCGGGGTGCCCGGCCGCAGCCAGGACGGGCTGCCGGGAAGTTGCGGCGGGATCATGCCGGTGCGGAGCGGATGCATGCCGGTAAAGAACGCATTGCGTCCGGCGGTGCAGCTTTGCTCCGCATAGTACGTCATGAAGATCGCACCTTCATTCCCGATCCGATCGATGTTCGGGGTTTCCCCGACCATCAAACCGCGGTGGTAGATGCTCGGCTGCATCAAGCCAATATCGTCGCCCATGATGAAGAGGATGTTTGGTTTCTGAGGGAGCTGTGCCGATGCCGGCAGACATGCGCCGATCGCCGCGACAACGAGTGTCAACAAGCCGATGTAGACGTTCCTCATGGCAGACCTCTCCAAGCTGTCGTTCTTCGCTTTGCCGTCAGGTCGTGCAGAAAAATTGTTCGGGAGTGCGCGCTCCCTGCGGCGTCAACCTGCCGAAAAAGACCGACGTCCGAAACTTCCCTTTGAGGCAGTCCAGCCTGTCACATGTTCGTGATTGGTTCATGCCAATTGCTGCGGCCAGTGCTGCTTCATCGAACGCTTTGCACGCGAGCGCAAAAACTTTGCCGAAGGCCTTCGCAGAGTGCTCGCATCGGTAGTAAGCTAAATGGCGTCGCTTTGATGCAACTTGGGGCAAATTTTCAGTGAATGCCCTCGCCTCAAGGAGAACGTGTTCGACAATTTTTAGCGTGTAGCCTGTTTAAAGGTGAATTGGATGCGCGTGGGGGTGACGTCCATCGCTCGTTTGATTGCCGCGGCACCGCGGTTACAGATGGCCACGACATGACGATGTCGCCGCCGATCATCCACGTTGTCGATGACGATGCATCGTTCCGTCGGGCCATTGGCGAGTTGCTGAGCGCCTGCGGCTATCGCGTTTTTCTTTATGAAACAGCCAAGCAACTTCTTGAATCATCGCTCAACGGTGGTGGCCTTGCGTGTATTCTGCTCGATGTGCAAATGGCCGGCATGACCGGCCCGCAACTCCAGGCTCAACTTGCGGACCGGGGATGTCAGATACCCGTCGTATTTATCAGCGGGCATGGTGATATCCCAACGACCGTTACGACGATAAAAGCCGGCGCGGAAGATTTTCTGACGAAACCGGCAACGAAAGAAAAACTATTGGAGGCAATTCAGCGTGCCCTCGCTCATTACGAGAAGGTGCTGGCGCGCGGAAACCAGATTTCAGCTCTTCAATCGCTTTTTGCAAAGCTGACCCGGCGCGAACAGGAAGTGTTTGCCTTGTTGGTGCGCGGAAAACCTCATAAGCAAATTGCTCATGAGTTGGGAATATCGGAACGCACGGTCAAATTGCACCGGCACCAATTGCTACAAAAACTAGAGGTCCGATCACTGGCGGAGAGCGCGGTTATTGCCGAACGCCTCGGATTGTTGCCACGTGACAGGGCGGTCATGGGCGCTGGAGTTGCGGACGCCGAACGCCGCGCGACAGATACGCTCCGATAAGACTGAGCGTAAAAACTTTTAGGTCCATTTTATGCGTCTCCCAAATGGGCAGGTCCGCTTAGCCGCCTTTTCTGTCACAATAGGAACAACATGAAGAAGGCTTCCCTATTCGGTTTGTCTGGACCAGATGGTCATAAAAAACTCTATGCAAGGACGCCGAAAGCTTGTGGCCATCGTTGATGACGATCCGAGCATGCTTAATGCAACGAAGGATCTGTTAGACGCCCACGGCTTCCTGACCGCGGTCTTTCCGTCCGCCGAAGAATTCCTGGCAAACAAGCCTGCGCCCGAAGCGGACTACCTCCTTCTGGACATCAACCTCACCGGCATGTCCGGTATTGAATTACAGCGGCAGCTTAAGGCTTCTCACGTCGCAGTTCCGGTCATCTTCATGACGGCGTTGGATGACGAAGCCATTCGTCTGCAAGCTCTTGAAACTGGCTGTGTCGACTACCTGCGAAAGCCCTTCCCCGCGCGCCAGTTGATTGATGCGATTGCAAAAGCCGGCGCAAGGTAAAGCAAGGTCGTAGCTCAGGTCCTCTGGCGGAAATCTCCTACGCGTCGATGGCTTGAATTAAATTACCGCCGGTGGCCGCAAGCCTCCCCTCACCTGCGCATTTTGCCACCTTCCTCATTGGGCAATTTAACTTGCCTAACGCCAGTGTGAGGATGACTTCGTGCGCGACGTCACTAGTGTCGCGCCGTAGCGCAGGCGCCGCCGGCTCTGAAGGTGCTTCAATGCAAATGGTTCTTCACGAGGGAGTGAATGACTGGGCCGGATAGCTTCAGTCATCTTGATCTAGATCAAATTGGCAAGCGCCGCCCGCGTTAACTGAACAATTCGTTCCGGCGCTTCGGCGCAGCTGAATTAGTTCCAGGTTGTCAACAGAGGAAAGTTCGACCATGAGTGTGATCAGAAACGCTTGTTACAGCCTGTTGGCTTCGGGCTTTGCGGCGCTTGCGATGACCTTGCCTGCGGCTGCGCAACAGCAGCAAAAGCCGAACATCGTCGTCATCATGGGCGACGATATCGGCATGTGGAATATCGGCGCTTATCATCGCGGTCTGATGGCGGGCAGAACACCCAACCTCGACAAGATCGCGAAGGAAGGCATGTTGTTCACGGACTACTATGCCGAGGCGAGCTGCACGGCGGGCCGCGCGAACTTCATCACCGGCGAGCTACCGATCCGAACCGGCATGACCACGGTTGGCCAGGCGGGCGCGTCAGTCGGCCTCCCGGCCGAAGCGGTGACGATTGCCACCGTGTTGAAATCGATGGGCTACGCCACCGGCCAGTTCGGCAAGAATCACCTTGGCGACAAAAATGAATTTCTGCCGACGGTGCACGGCTTCGACGAATTCTTCGGCTATTTATATCACCTCGATGCGATGGAAGACCCGGCGCATCCGAACTATCCGCAGAACCTGCTGAATGTCGTCGGCCCGCGCAACATGGTTCACAGCTGGGCCACCGACAGAGATGATCCCGACGGACATGCCGCGCTGGGGCAAGATCGGCAAACAACGGATCGAGGACGCCGGCACGCTCTATCCCAAGCGGATGGAAACGGTAGACGACGAGATCCGCGACTTCGCCCTCAGCTTCATGGACAAGGCCAAAAAGGACGGCAAGCCGTTCTTCGTCTGGCTCAACCCGACGCGCATGCACATCGTCACGCATCTTTCGCCCAAGTATCGAGGCAATGCGCAATTCGGAGAATGGCTGGTCGGAAGAAGAAGCCGGCATGGCCCAGCTCGATGACGACGTCGGTCTCGTGATGAAGAAGATCAAGGACCTCGGCGTCGACGACAACACCATCGTCGTCTTCACCACCGACAACGGCACCGAAGTCTTCACCTGGCCTGACGGCGGACAGACGCCGTTCGCGCAATCCAAGGGAACGGTGCTCGAGGGTGGCTTCCGCGTGCCGGCGATCATTCGCTGGCCCGGCAAGGTGCCGGCGGACACCGTGCAGAACGGAATCTTCTCCGGCCTGGACTGGTTGCCGACGTTTGTGGCCGCTGCCGGCAATCCGAACATCGTCGACGAATTGCTGAAGGGCAAAACGATCGGTGACCGGACCTACAAGAACCATCTGGATGGCTACAACCAGACTGGCCGCCATCACCGGCAAGGGACCGTCCGTGCGTCACGAGATCTTCTACCTTGGTGAAAGCACGGTCGGCGCGGTGCGCATCGATGACTACAAGTTCCGCTTCATCGATCAGCCCGCGGGCTGGTTGGGCGAAAAGACGCACCCGGACGTGCCCTACATCACCAACCTGCGTCTCGATCCATTCGAGCGCACAGGCTGGCCGAACAACGGCACGAAAGAAGGCGGCCAGCAGTACTTCGACTGGTTCAAGTACCAATTCTGGCGCTTCGTATTCGTCCAGCAGGTCATGGCCAAGGAAATCCAGACCTTCATCGACTTCCCGCCGATGCAGCGAGGCGCGAGCTTCAATCTCGACGCCGTCAAAGCTGAGATGGCGAAAAGGATGGAGGAAGCCGAGAGAGCAAGCAAAGGCACCGGCCAGTAATTGAAATGCAAGCAAGGGCGGGCGGCCTGCAAACACAGGCCGCCCGCCTCTGTGTTTCCTCAGGAATGCTGAGTGAGGACAGCGAGGCAGGGAGAATAAAATGTCATCGAATGCTTTTTTCCCGGACTTTAGCCGTCGGACGCTGCTCTCGGCGCTGGCGGTGCTTCCGGTGCTGCCGCAAATATTCTCAGCCGCCGCTGCCCAGACTGCAGCCGCGGCCGACCCGCTCCCCTCCTGGAACGACGGCGCCTCGAAACAATCGATCGTCAATTTTGTCACCGCGGTGACGCGGGAGGGCTCGCCGGATTTCGTTCCGGCGCCGCAGCGCATCGCGACTTTCGACAACGACGGGACGCTGTGGTCGGAGCATCCGATGTACGTGCAACTGGCTTTCGCGCTCGATCGCGTGAAGGCGATGGCGCCGCTGCATCCGGAATGGAAAGACAAACAGCCCTTCAAGGCGGTGCTCGACGGCGACATGAAAACGCTGGCCGAATCCGGCGAGCGCGGATTGGCCGAACTGATCATGGTGACGCATGCCGGCATGACCAGCGATGAATTCGCAAAGATCGTGACCGACTGGCTCGCCACCGCGCGTCATCCGCGCTTCAAGCGGCCCTATACCGAGCTCGTCTACCAGCCGATGCTCGAAGTGCTCGCCTATCTGCGTGCCAACGGCTTCAAGACCTACATCGTCTCGGGTGGCGGCATCGAGTTCATGCGCCCGTGGAGCGAGCGGGTCTATGGCGTTCCGCCCGAACAGGTGGTGGGCTCATCGATCAAGACCAGGTTTGAAATGCGCCAGGGCAGGCCCGAGCTGTTCCGCCTCCCGGAAGTCAATTTTATCGACGACAAAGCTGGCAAACCGGTCGGCATCAATGAATTCATCGGCCGCCGTCCGATCGCCGCGTTTGGCAACTCCGATGGCGACCTCCAAATGCTGCAATGGACAACGATGAGCGGCGGCGTGCGCCTCGGTCTGATTGTCCACCACACCGACGCAGAGCGAGAATACGCCTATGACCGCGACACCGAGTTTGGAAAGCTCGACAAAGCGCTGGACGCCGCGGCCATCAATAAATGGACGGTGGCGGACATGAAGAAGGATTGGAAAGTCATTTTCCCGCCAGGGCAATAAAACCTGCGTCTCGCGGACTATTCGTTTTTGTGCCACGGTACGGGCGGGAGACAAGCTCATCGATGGCCAGTTCGAATCGCGAGCCGCGGCAAAGATTCAAGCCAAATAAAAGCCAAGGCCTTTCATCGGCAGGCGGTCAGTCCGGCGGCGGGCCACCCGCACGCAAGCGACACCGGTGGATCGCAGCCGCAATCATAATCGTACTCGCGGCAGGCACGGTGGCGTGGCTGATTGCCGGCAGCGGCACGTTGTCGACGCTCGTTGCAGGAAGCTCCGGCACGCCGGCTGCAGCGGCGGCTTATGTCGGCAGCGAGACCTGCGCCGGTTGCCACCAGGCCGAAGCCAGACTGTGGCAAACATCGCAGCACAAAAAGGCGATGGACCATGCCACCGACAAATCGGTGCTGGGCGATTTCTCCGGTGTGACGTTCGAGTATTACGGTGTAACGTCGCGCTTCTTCCGCAAGGATGGAAAGTATTTCGTCGAGACCGATGGTCCTGACGGCAAGCTCGCCACCTTCGAGGTCAAATATACGTTCGGCCTCGATCCATTGCAGCAATATCTGATCGAATTTCCCGACGGACGCATTCAGGCGCTATCGATCGCCTGGGATTCACGGCCGAAGGACCAGGGCGGCCAGCGCTGGTTTCATCTCTACCCGGACGAAAATATCCGCCACGACGATGTCCTGCACTGGACCAAGCTGAACCAGAACTGGAATTTCATGTGCGCCGAATGCCATTCGACCGGCGTGCGCAAGAATTACGATGCTGCGACCGACAAGTTCGCGACGACATGGGCTGAGATCAGCGTCGGCTGCGAAACCTGTCACGGAACTGGATCCGACCATGTTGCGTGGGCGCGCAACCAGGCAAGCTGGTGGCCGTTCGGCAAGCGCGAAGACCGGAGCAAGGGCCTCTCCGTTCGCTTCGATGAACGCGCGAACGTCACCTGGGCGCCGAACCCGCAGAACGGCAAACCGCAGCGCAGTATTGCACCGGCACTCCTGCGCACCGAGGTGGAGACCTGCGGCTTCTGCCACGCGCGGGGCGGCGCATTTTCCGAGGATTGGGTGCCAGGCCGATGGCTGTCCAACACGCATCGGGTATCGCCGTTCGAGCGGCGGCTGTTTTTTGCCGATGGGCAGATCCGCGACGTTGAAGAGCCCTATAACTATCAACCCTTCAAGCAGAGCGAGATGTTCGCAAAGGGCGTCACCTGCAGCGATTGCCACGAGCCGCATAGTGCGGCCCTGCGCGCGCCGGGAAACGGGGTCTGCGTGCAATGCCACGCACCGGACAAATTCGACGTCGTCGCACATCGCCAGCATGGAGAGGTAAAACCGCCCCTCCCCTGCACGTCGTGCCATATGCAGGCGCGCAACTACATGATCGTCGATCCCCGGCACGACCACAGTTTCCGCGTCCCGCGGCCGGATGTGTCGGCAAAGCTCGGCACGCCCAACGCATGCAACAATTGCCATCGCGACCAGTCACCGCAATGGGCGGCTGCGGCCATCGAACGCTGGCATGGGCCAAACCGGAAAGGTTCCCAGACTTATGCCGAAGCCTTCCACGCCGCCTGGACGGAGCAGCCTGATGCGGAAAAGTTGCTCGCCGCGGTCGTATCCGACGGCAACACGTCCGCTTATGTGCGCGCCGGCGCTCTGGCCGAATTGAACGCGTACATCTCGCCGGCCAATTTCGATCTGGCGAGAAAGAGCCTTTCCGATCCAGACCCGATGGTGCGCCTCGGTGCCCTCGACATGGTGGAGGGCGTCCAGCCAGAAAGCCTGTGGCCCCTGGTCTCGCCGCTCCTGTCCGACTCTGTCCGCGGCGTTCGTATCCGGGCCGCATCTTTGCTCGCGTCAGTGCCGACAACGAGGCAGCCGCCCGCGGATCGGGAACGTTTCGACCGCGCCGCGGACGAATTCGTCGCCGCACAGCGGTTCAATGCCGACCGTCCCGAAGCCCGGACCGCGTTGGGGTCGTTCTACGCGCATCGCGGACGAGCCGCCGAGGCGGAAACCGAATTCTCCGCAGCCCTGCGGCTGAGCCCGCAATTTGCGCCCGCGGCGATCAATCTTGCCGATTTGTATCGGCAGCGCGGACGCGACAGCGACAGCATAAAGATTCTACAAGACGCGATCGTCGCGGCGCCACGAGACGCCGGCCTGCATCACGCGCTCGGGCTGGCGCTTGTGCGCCTGAAGCGCAACGACGAGGCACTCGCCGAGCTGAGCAAAGCCAGCGAACTCGACCCCGAGCGCGCGCGATATGCCTATGTGTATGCGGTTGCCTTGCAATCGGGCGGGCGGGCTCAAGATGCGATCACCGTTCTGAAAAGCAATCTCGCGCGCCACCCGAATGATCGCGACACCTTGTTGGCGCTGATTGCCTTCAGCCGTGACAGCGGCGACGCGAAATCCGCACTCGACTATGCCGAGCGGCTGGCGCACATCAGTCCTGCTGATCCGGGCCTTACCGCCTTGATCGAAACCCTCAAGCGACAAGTCGAATTGTCGCCGCGATGAGCCCATCATGGTGGGCGACGGGTCCTGCAGTTGGCCAAAGTTGCAAGGAAAATGATGCTGGATGAGGCGGTTAGAGTCCTGTAAGTGCAGCCTCCTTAAACTTTCTCTTAAGCGGCAGGGCGCAGGCTGGCGCCGGTCAAATTCACACAACCGTGGCATATTGGCTGGCAACTGATTCGCCGTATTCCTATCTGAAGGGCTCGATGGCCAAGACAGCGACCAAGAAAAAACCCGCGAAACAGCCCGACCTGTTCGATTCGGCGCGGAACTCGAAATCGTCCGCCCGCAAGGCGCCGAAGGCGTCGGCGCGCGCCAAGACCAGCGCACGGGGAAAACCTTCAGGGCGCGGGTCGAGCGCCGAGGCCGGCTATACCGCCAAGCACATCGAGGTGCTGGAGGGTCTTGAGCCGGTCCGCCGCCGCCCCGGCATGTATATCGGCGGCACCGACGAAAAGGCGCTGCATCATCTGTTTGCCGAAGTGATCGACAACGCCATGGACGAGGCGCTCGCCGGTCACGCCGACTGGATTGAAGTCGAGATGGAAGCCAACGGCTTTGTCTCGGTCACCGATAATGGCCGCGGCATTCCGGTCGATCCGCATCCGAAATTCAAGAGCAAGTCGGCGCTGGAAGTGATCATGTGCATGCTGCACGCCGGCGGCAAATTCGACTCGAAAGTCTACGAGACGTCCGGTGGCCTGCACGGCGTCGGCGTCTCGGTCGCCAATGCGCTGTCCGAACGCATGGAAGTCGAGGTCGCGCGCGAACAGCAGCTCTACCGGATGGCGTTCGAGCGCGGCAAGCCGAAAGGCAAGCTGGAAAAAGCCGGGCGCGCGCCGAACCGGCGCGGCACCAAGGTCCGGTTCAGGCCGGATCCGCAGATCTTCGGACCGAAGGCCGCGTTCAAGGCCGATCGCGTGTTCAAGATGACGCGCTCGAAGGCCTATCTGTTCGGCGGCGTCGAAATTCGCTGGCACTGCGACAAGGCCCTGCTCAAGGGCATCGAGGACGTGCCCGAAAAGGCGACCTTCCATTTCGAACAAGGTCTGAAGGATTATCTCTCCGATCAACTCAAGGACGCGACGCTGGTGCATCCGGATATCTTCTCCGGCACGCACGGAAAAGTCGGCGCGCACGGCGCGGTGCAATGGGCCGTTGCCTGGACCGCCGACACCGACGGCTTTCTCAACTCCTATTGCAACACCATCCCGACGCCCGATGGCGGCACGCACGAATCCGGCCTGCGTTCCGCGCTGCTGCGCGGCTTGAAGGATCACGCCGCCCGCATCGGGCAGGAAAAACGCGCCGCACCCATTACCAGCGACGACATCATGACCGGCGCCGGCTGCATGCTGTCGGTGTTCGTGCGCGAGCCGGAATTCCAGGGCCAGACCAAGGACCGCCTCGCCACCGCCGAAGCGCAGCGCATCGTCGAGCAGGCGATCAAGGATCCATTCGATCACTGGCTTGCCGGCAACCCGCTGCAAGCCAACAAGCTGCTCGATTTCGTCATCGAGCGCGCCGAAGAACGCCTCCGCCGCCGCCAGGAAAAGGACATCGCGCGCAAGACCGCGGTGCGCAAATTGCGCCTCCCCGGCAAGCTCGCCGACTGCACGTCATCGGCATCGGAAGGCTCGGAGATTTTCATCGTCGAGGGCGACAGCGCCGGCGGCTCCGCCAAACAGGCGCGTGACCGCCGTACGCAGGCCGTGCTGCCACTGCGCGGCAAGATCCTGAACGTCGCTTCCGCCGGCAAGGACAAGCTGGCGCAGAACGCCCAGCTTGCCGATCTGATCCAGGCGCTCGGCTGCGGCACCGGCACGCACTATCACGAGAAGGATCTGCGCTACGAGAAGGTCATCATCATGACCGACGCCGACGTCGACGGCGCGCATATCGCCTCGCTCCTGATCACCTTCTTCTACCGGCAGATGCAGAAGCTGATCGAGGGCGGCCGGCTCTATCTCGCAGTGCCGCCGCTGTTCCGTCTGCAGCACGGCGGCAAGATCGTCTACGCGCGCGACGACAAGCACAAAGATGCGCTGCTCAAGAAGGAATTCCACGCCAACGCCAAGGTCGAGGTCAGCCGCTTCAAGGGCCTGGGCGAGATGATGGCCGCGCAGCTGAAAGAAACCACCATGGACCCCGGCAAGCGCACGCTGCTGCGCGTCGTCCTGGCGGAGAAAGAAATGAAACCGACCGCCAGGGCGGTCGAGCGGCTGATGGGCACCAAGGCCGAAGCGCGCTTCGAATTCATCCAGGAAAAGGCCGAATTCGCCAGCGCGGAATTGCTGGACGTCTGATTGCCGCTGCGCACAGCAATCCTCAGTGGCTGACCCCACCCTCCTCGCACTTCCGCAGCAACGGCGTCTTGCTGCCGCGCGCGAGCGCGATGCCGTCTTTGACGCGCACTGTCCCACCATCGGCCTGGTTGAACATCGTACGGCGCGTGTTGTCGCGCACTGAGAAAACGAGTTTCTGCCGTTCCTCGACCTCGGTGCCGGGCTGAAAAATCACATCAACCGACATGCTGCTCGCCGAAATCCGTTCGGCCGACAGGACGCTGTAGCGGTTGACCGCGAAATCAGGACCGAGGTCGTGATCTTCCAGCACCAGCCCTGCGCTCGGCGTGGTAATGCTGACACGCGGATTGGACGGTGTCGCCGGTCTGCTGCAATCGGCCGCCCAGGTTCCAAACAGATCAAATTGCTGGAACAATTCGTCGACCGACGCGGCGTTCGCGCTGAGCAGACACGACGAAAGACGCCACGACCGCAGAAACTGCCAGCAAGCGCATATTACCACTATCCCACTCTTCAAATAACAATAGCAGTGGCAGGCGCGGCGGCAATTGATTTAGGCGAATGCACGACGCGTGTGGCGGTGTTCGATGGTTATAACGTTGATGACTACTTAAAGGTCAGGTTGGCGGCCTTCACGACGTCGGCAAAGGTCTTGATGTCGGCATCGATGCGCTTTCTTGAACGCATCGCCGGTCGGCCCGCCCGGCGTTACGGCCATCTTCTTCAGACCTTCCTGCACGCCGGGATCGGCGAGCGCCTTGCCGAGTTCCGCCGTCAGCTTGGCGACGACCGGCGCCGGCGTACCGGCCGGCACGAAGAAGCCGCTCCACAGCTGGGTATCGACTTCCGGAAAGCCGGCCTCGGCCATGCTCGGGACATCGGGCAGTTCGGGCGAGCGCTCGGCGCCGGTCACCGCCAGCGCGCGGGTCTTGCCGCCCTTGACCAGCGGAATGACCGGCGGGCCGTCGGAGATGGTGAACAGGCACTGCCCGGCGACGACGCTCAGGTTCGAACTCATTGCTGCTCTTGTACGGGATCGCGACCGCCGGCATTCCGGTCTTGAGCTTGAGCAGCTCGCTCGCGATGGTGAAGGCCGGCGACGACGTGCCGTAATTCGACTTGTCGGGATTGGCCTTCGCCCAGGCGACAAGCTCCTTCACGTTCTTGACCGGATGGTCTGCCGGCACGACCAGCACCAGCGGGAACGAGGCGATCATGTTGAGCGGAATGAAACTGGTACTGGCGTTGTAGCTGAGATCGGGAAAGATCGCAGTGGCGATCGACATCTGCCCGGTGGCGCCGACCAGCACCGTGTAGCCGTCGGCCGGCGCTCGCGCCGCGAACTCGGCGGCGATGCGCCCGCCCGCGCCGACCCTGTTGTCGATCACCGCGGTCGCGCCGGTATTTTCCTGGAACTTGTTGTACGACCAAGCGGGCGAACAAATCATTTCCGCCGCCGGCCGCAAAGCCGACGATGAAATGGATCGGGCGGTTCGGAAAGTCGGATTGGGCACGCGCCGGTGCCGTGGAAAAAGCGGCGAACGACGCCGCCAGCGCGCAGATTATGGTTTTATGAGCCCTTGTCATTGCATCCCCCTTTTGCGCACCGTCCCCCTCGGCCACGCTTGCAAAAAGCGTACACCGGGCGCGGCAATTCGAAAACGCCTTTGTATCGATGTGCTATTGTTTGCCCATCAACGATCCCACTCGACCTGAATCATGAGCGCAACACGCGCAAATCCCCAATACAACCGCACGCGTGAGGGCCGACCTTCTCGGCCATCCGCGCGGGCTCGCCTATCTGTTCGCAACCGAAATGTGGGAGCGCTTCTCCTATTACGGGATGCGCGCGCTGCTCGTCCTCTACATGGTCAAGTACCTGCTTGATCCCCAGCAGGACGAGCCATGTCGCCGGCCTCGCCTCATTCAAGGCGATGCTCGAAACGTATTCGGACCGCTGGCGCCGCAACCGCTCGCCTCGCAGATCTACGGCTTCTACACCGGGCTCGTCTATCTAACGCCGATCTTCGGCGGATTGCTGGCCGACCGCGTGCTCGGCCAACGCCGCACTGTCATCGTCGGCGCCACGCTGATGGCCATCGGCCATTTCATGATGGCCTTCGAACAACTATTTTTGTTCGCGCTCGGCTTTCTCATTCTCGGCAACGGCGCCTTCAAGCCGAACATCTCGACCCAGGTCGGATCGCTCTATGCGCCGGGCGACCGGCGCCGCGACCGCGCCTTCTCGATCTTCTATGTCGGCATCAATCTCGGCGCATTCCTGGCCCCGCTGGTTTGCGGCACGCTCGGCGAAGAACTCGGCTGGCACTATGGCTTTGCGGCCGCCGGCGTCGGCATGACGCTTAGCCTCATCATTTATCTCTGCGGGACGCCGAATTTGCCCGAAGACGCCTTTGTGAAGCGGGCGCCGTTACGACAGCCACTCGACCGCAGCGACTGGCAATCAATCATCGCGTTGCTGTTGCTGTTCGCGCCCGTGAGTCTGTTCTGGGCCACTTACGAACAGCAAGGCAACACCATCGCACTTTGGGCCGATCAATTTACCGACCGCCATTTTCTGGGCGGCGAAATTCCGGTGACCTGGTTTCAGGCATTCAATCCCTTCATGATTTTTGCATTCACGCCGTTCATCGTCGCGTTCTGGCGACGGCAAGGCCATCGCGAACACTCGACCATTGCGAAGCTCGCCATCGGCTGCCTGCTCAACGCACTGGCTTATCTCGTCATGGTGGCCGCGGCCTGGAGCGCCGGTGGACGGAAAAGCAAACTGGCTGTGGCTATTTGCCTATTTCGTCGTCATCACCGTTGGCGAACTTTATCTCTCGCCAACCAGTCTCTCGCTGGTCACGAAAGTGGCTCCGACGTCCTTGCTGTCGATGATGATGGGCGTCTGGCTTTCGACCAGCTTCATCGGCGGATTTCTCGCCGGCTATCTTGGCACCTTCTGGTCGAGCATGGGCAAAGGCAATTTCTTCCTGATGCTCGCGCTGATCTCAGCCGCAGCCGGCGTCGTAATTATGCTTCTGCGTCGGCCGCTGCGCGCGGTACTGAACGACTAATCCAGCGGCAATCCGACATATTGCTCGGCCAGCGAGGTCGCGGCGGCACTTGAACTTGTAAGATAATCGAGATCGGAGAGCTGGCGGCGGTGATCGAAAGCCAATTCACCGGGGAAGCGGTGCATGATCTGTGTCATCCACCATGAAAACCGTTGCGCATACCAGACCCGCCGCAGACACTTGGCGGAATAATTTTCCAGCAGCTCGTTTCGTTTGCTTTTGTAAAATGCGTCAAGCGCGCGCGACAGCTGCACGACATCGGCAAAAGCCAGGTTCATGCCCTTGGCGCCGGTCGGCGGCACGATGTGCGCGCTGTCGCCGGCGAGGAACAACCGCCCATATTGCATCGGCTCGACGACGAAACTGCGCATTGGCGTGATGCCCTTTTGCAGCATCTTGCCTTCGACGAGCTTGCGCGCGCCGCCGAGCCGCTTGTGCAACTCGTCCCAGATGCGAGTGTCCGGCCAATTGTCGATGTCTTCGTCGTGGTCGCATTGCAGATAGAGCCGCGCCAGCGTCGGCGAACGCATGGTGTACAACGCAAATCCGCGATCGGTGTAGGAGTAGACCAATTCGTGGTCCGGCGGCGGACTTTCGGACAGGATGCCGAGCCAGCCGAACGGATAATCGCGCTCGAACGTACGCAGCACGCCATCGGGAATGCTTGGTCGGCATATTCCGTGGAAGCCGTCGCAACCGGCGATGAAATCGCAATCGATCTCGTGTGGCCGCCCCTCATGCGTGAAGCGGATTTTCGGCTGCGTGCCGGTCAATTCATGAACGCTGACGTCGTCGACCTCGAACAACAGTGGACCGCCATCCGCGAGCCGCTGCGCAACCAGGTCCTTCACCACCTCCTGCTGTCCGTAGATCGTCACCCGCTTGTTCACCAGCGCCTTGAAATCGATGCGATGCAGCTCGCCATTGATGCCGATATTGATGCCCCAATGCAGCATGCTTTCGCGCTGCATCCGCGCGCCGACACCCACATCGACCAGAAGATCGGCGGCCCAATGCTCGATCAGGCCGGCGCGAATGCGATTTTCGATGTAGTCGCGGCTGCGGTTTTCGATGACGATCGATTCAATGCCCTGCAGATGCAGCAGCCGCGCGAGCATCAAGCCCGCGGGCCCCGCTCCGATAATTCCGACCTGCGTCCGCATGAGGTATGTCCCGGCGACCCTGTTTCAGCGTTCCCTATAAGCATCCGGCGCGACGAGGCAAAGGGACGAAGGCCGGAAAGCCTTGCACAATCGCCTCGGTTCAGAACGGCAGGCCATAGCGCGGTACGGCGTCCCTATAGCGGCGGTAGGCGTCGCCAAATTTGGCCTCGAGGTAGCGTTCCTCGCGTCTGACCACTCCGAAATGGATCAGCAGGGCCGCCACCACGAGCATCACCAGCGTCCAATCGGACGCGAGCGCGATGCCAATCCCTGCGACGAGACAAGCCAGCCCGACATACATCGGGTTACGCACGTAGGCAAAGATGCCGGTCGTAACCAGCGCGCTCGACGGTTTGTACGGGTTTACATGGGTGCCAACCGCACGAAGGTCCCGCGCCCGGCTACGGCCAGCGCCACGCCCGCCGCGATCAGCAGCACGCCGATAACGATCCGCCCATTCCGGGTCAGCACCGCCGACAACACATAGGCCGGCATCAACCAGTCGAGCAGAACGCCAAGGATCACCGCCCCAGCGCAACCAGCGGCGGTGGCGCGATCACGCCAGCTGTATTCCGGATCTCCGTCATGACTTCTCCGTCACTTCGAGGTTGGCGCAGCTGTTCAGGTGGAAAGCCACTCCGCCAGCGCCGCATTCACTGCATCGGGTTTCTCGATGGTCGACAAATGCCCACATTCGGGCACCACGACGAGACGCGCGCCGGAAATTCCGGTGCAAATTTCTTTCGCGAGTTCCGGTGGCGTGAGTTCGTCTCCATCGCCGACCACAACCAAAGTTGGGCAGCGAATGCCTGCAAGCAGCGGCCGCGAATCCGGCCGCGACATGATCGCCTTTTGCTGACGCACGAATGCCTCCGGGCCGGTATCGGCCGCCATGTCACGCACCACGCGCTTGAGCGTCTCATCGTTCTGGTGATTGCGATGCAGGAAGCGCGGGGTGAGCGCTTCGACGATGTCGCTCAGCTTGCCGGCCTCGGCCATGCCGATAAATTTTTCGCGTCCCGCCGATTGCTCGGCCGTGTCGGGCCGCGCCGACGTATCAAGAAGCGCAAGCTTGGCGATGCGCTCGGGCGCCTGCCGCAACATTGCGAAGGCGATATACCCGCCCATCGACAGACCGGCGAGCGCGAAGCGCGGCGGCGCGTCGGCAAGAATGCGCGCGGCAATCGCAGCCATCTCGCTGTCGCGCCGGTGGTCGGCAACGGTGACCGAACCGTACGGCCAAAGCGCCGCAATCTGCGGTGCGTAGAGCCGGGCGCTGCACAGCAGCCCGGGGACCAGAACGAGCGGTAAAACGGGCGCCATATGTGCTCCAAGTCGCTTCAATGATGAAAAGATTAAGAATTAATATGACTTATCGCCTTGCGAAGCATTGACTTTAGCCCTTTGCCCCCTATGTTCCCAAATAACCGGTCAGACATGAAGATTCGGCCGTCCCCCGCGCAAAGCAACTGGTTTTTATTAGTCCGGCGCGATCTGGGCGGCTTCTGAGGATATATGGCTTTTTCCCATCTCGGCTTATCCGCCAAAGTTCTCGCCGCCATCGAAACGGCAGGCTACAAAACCCCCACTCCCATCCAAGACCAGGCCATTCCGCACGTGCTTGCACGTCGCGATGTGCTGGGCATTGCGCAAACGGGCACCGGCAAGACCGCTGCCTTCGTTTTGCCGATGCTCACAATGCTCGAACAGGGCCGCGCGCGTGCGCGCATGCCGCGCACGCTCATCCTCGAGCCGACGCGCGAACTCGCCGCGCAGGTTGCCGATCACTTCGAGAAATACGGCAAGAACCACAAGCTCAATGTCGCGCTCATCATCGGCGGCGTTTCGTTCGACAACCAGGACGCCAAACTTGTCCGCGGCGTCGACGTTCTGATCGCGACACCAGGCCGCCTGCTCGACCACTCCGAACGCGGACGACTGCTGCTCTCCGGCGTCGAGTTGCTGGTGATCGACGAAGCCGACCGCATGCTCGACATGGGTTTCATTCCCGACATCGAGCGCATCGGCAAACTGGTGCCGTTTACCCGGCAGACCTTGTTCTTCACGGCGACCATGCCGCCGGAAATCCAGCGCATTGCCGACAAGTTCCTGCACAATCCGGTTCGCGTTGAAGTCTCAAAGCCGGCGACCGCGGCAACCACCATCACACAATTGCTCGTTTCGACCGGCCGCGACCCGCACGAAAAGCGCGAGACGCTGCGCCGCCTCATTCGATCGGCCGCCGGATACAAGAACGCCATCGTGTTCTGCAATCGCAAACGCGAGGTCGCACAGTTGCACCGCTCGCTGCTGCGCCACAAGTTCAATGCGGTCGCGCTTCACGGCGACATGGACCAGTCCGCACGCACGGCCGCGCTCGAACAATTCCGCAAGGGCGAAGTCACAGTACTGGTTGCTTCCGACGTCGCGGCGCGCGGTCTCGATATTCCGGAGGTGAGCCACGTCTTCAATTTCGACGTGCCGCATCATCCCGATGACTACGTTCACCGCATCGGCCGCACCGGCCGCGCCGGCCGCAGTGGCGTGGCGATCACCATCGTCGCGCCCATCGACGGCAAGGCGGTCGGGGCGATCGAGCGGCTGATCGGTGAGACCATTCCCTGGATGACGGGCGAGCCCGGACCTGCTGCGGCGCAAGATGCAAGTCCCGCACAAGAGAGCGAGCGGCCGGCCCACTCCGAACGCCCGCGCGATCGGCACCGGGGCCGTCAGTCGGGTGGCGGCGACCAAAAAAAGAGGCGGCCCACAAGGCGCCGTCGGCGCCGTCACATCAGGCGCCGGCACACAAGCCGCCAACCCATCAACCGCCGGCGCCCGTTGAGGATGCTGAAGGCGGTCATCTGCCGGCCTTTCTGTTGCGGCCTATTTCGGTCAAAGCCTGAACGCGACGCTCCGGCCAGCGGCCGGGTTCCAAATTTACCCCTGATTCATCTCCCTCGAATACCGTTTCGGCGAGTGACGCCATACGTGCCGTCCTCCGCCGGGCGCAGCCCTGCAACTGGGGGTCCTATCAATGACCGGGCGTGCCGAGGACTACGAACGCACGATTGCGTTCGCGGACATCGCTCTCGGGCAGATGAAGGCGCTGCGCCAATCCGCGACCCCGCGCAACTACGAGATCTGGTACACCTACGCGACCGGCTTTCACCCTGCGCTCAACCAACAGGTCAACGCGATCATCAAGGCCAAGGGCACGATTTCCGAAGCCGATCTGGCCAAGATCTACGAGAATCATCTGACGCCGGCGCGGCTGACCGAGCGTATCGATGAAGTCGGCAGCCAGGTGAAGGGCGAGATCGATCAGGTCATGGCGATGATCGACGCCGCCGTTGGCTCAGCCAGCAGCTACTCGGAAAGCCTCGCCGGCGCGACCGAACAACTCGACCTGTCGAAAGATCGCGAAGGCCTGCGCGCGATCGTCGAAAGTCTGGTGCAAACCACCAAGGTCATGGAGCTTTCCAACCAGCAGCTGGAAGAGCGCCTCCTCGCCTCCAAGCAGGAAATCAATGAGCTGCAGGAAAACCTTGAGGTCGTGCGGACCGAAAGTCTCACTGACCCGCTCACCCAGCTCGCCAACCGAAAATTCTTCGACAGCACGCTGGAAAAAGCAATTGCGAACGCAGTCGCCACCAACGAACCGCTTTCGCTGTTGCTGACCGACATCGATCATTTCAAGACATTCAACGACAATTTCGGTCACCTGACCGGCGACCAGGTGCTGCGCCTGGTGGGAATGTCGGTGAAGCACAACGTCAAAGGCAAGGACACCGCAGCGCGCTACGGCGGTGAGGAATTTGCGATCATCCTGCCGAGCACGGTGTTGCGCGCGGCAATCACGGTTGCGGAACACATCCGCCGCGCCGTGATGACCAAGGAACTGATGAAGCGTTCCACCGGCGAGCATCTTGGCCGCATCACGATCTCGGTCGGCGTCGCCACGCTGCGCGAGGGCGACAGCGGGCAATCTCTCGTCGAGCGCGCCGATGCATGCCTCTATGCCGCCAAACGAAATGGCCGCAATCGCGTGGTCTGCGAAACTGATCCGGAAGTGTCCGAAGCCGGCGCCGCGTCGCAGGTAGCCTGAAGCGGCCTGACGGCCCTACTCGGCGCTTTTCGCCGGCGTCAGTTGCACCAACTCGCCGCAACCACAGGCGCTCGTCTGGTTCGGATTATTGAAGATGAATTGCGCCGACAATTTTTCGGTCTTGTAGTCCATCTCGGTTCCGAGCAGGAACAGAACGGCTTTGGGATCGACGAGAATCTTGACGCCCTTGTCCTCGACCACTTCATCGGTCGGCTTGATATCGACGGCGTATTCCATGGTGTATTCCATGCCGGCGCAGCCGCCGTTCTTGACGCCGACCCGCACGCCGGCGACCGGTTTATCGGCCCGGGCCATCACATCCTTGATGCGCAGCGCCGCGGCATCGGTAAGCCGCATCACCTGGGGTCTGGGTCGTGCAGTGGCCATAGCGGTCCTCTTGGCAGTTCTCTTGGCAGTTCTCTTGGTCGTCGCCTCTATCTAGTGCTTAATTCCTAAATTACAGCTCACCACATATTCAGCACGAGTCGGGCCTCGTCCGACATCCGGCTCGGGTCCCAGGGCGGGTCCCATACCACCGCCACCTTGGTTTCCTTGACCCCGGCAACGCTCGACACCGCATTTTCCACCATGATCGGCAATTCCTGGGCCGCCGGACAATTGGGCGAAGTCAGCGACATATCGATCTTCACGCCGCGATCGTCGCCGATGTCGATCTTGTAGATCAGGCCCAATTCGTAAATGTCAGCCGGGATTTCCGGATCGTAAACCGTCTTGAGCGCGGCAACGATGTCGTCCGTGAGCTTGTGGAGCTCATCCTGCGGTACTGCCGGCGAGCCAACGACGGCGGCATTTTCCGGCGGCTTCTCCGCCGTGGGCGCGGTGTCGGCTTCGGGTGTGTTGTCGGTCATGTGAAAAATTCCTGCGCCTTGACGAGCGAGGCGGCCAACGTGTCCACCTCGTCCTTGGTATTGTACATGGCAAACGATGCGCGACAGGTGGCCGTCAGACCATAGCGCGCCAGGAGCGGCATCACGCAATGGGTCCCGGCGCGCACCGCAACGCCGGCACGGTCGATAATGGTCGCCACATCGTGCGGATGCGCGCCCTTCAATTCGAACGAAACGATCGGTCCCTTGCCTGGCGCGTTGCCGATAATGCGCAGCGAGTTGATCTGGCCGAGCCGCTCCTGCGCGTATTTGACCAACGCGCCCTCATGCGCGCGAATGCGCGGCTTGCCGACCGAATTCACATAGTCGATCGCGGCGCCGAGACCGATGGCCTGCACGATCGCCGGCGTGCCCGCCTCGAACTTGTAGGGCGGCTCGCCATAGGTGATCCGGTCTTCGAACACGTCGCGAATCATTTCGCCGCCGCCGTTGAACGGCGGCATGGCCGCAAGATGCTCGTATTTGCCATAGAGCGCGCCGATCCCGGTCGGCCCGTACAGCTTGTGTCCCGTGAACACGTAGAAATCACAATCGATGTCGCGGACATCCACATCCATGTGCACGGCCGCCTGCGCGCCGTCGACCAGCACCGGAATGCCGCGCGCATGCGCAAGTCTCACGACGTCCTTGACCGGCACGACGGTGCCCAACGCATTCGACATCTGCGTGATGGCAACCATTTTTGTGCGCGGGCCGAGCAGCTTCTCGAACTCGTCGAGGAGAAAGTTGCCCTCCTCGTCGACCGGCGCCCACTTGATGACCGCGCCCTGGCGCTCGCGAAGAAAATGCCACGGCACGATGTTGGAGTGGTGCTCCATGATCGAGAGCACGATCTCGTCGCCCGGCTTGATGCGCTCGCGCCCGAACGTATAGGCCACGAGGTTGATCGCCTCGGTGGCATTGCGGGTGAAGATGATCTCTTCCTTGCGCTCGGCGTTCAAAAACGCGCGCACCGTTTCGCGTGCGCCCTCGTAGGCTTCGGTGGCCTCGTTCGCCAGATAATGCAGCCCGCGATGCACATTGGCGTATTGCTCGGTATAGGCCTTCTGAATCCGGTCGAGCACCTGCTTCGGCTTCTGCGCCGAGGCAGCGTTGTCGAGATAAACCAGCGGCTTGCCGTAAACCTGCATCGCCAGCGCCGGGAAGTCGGCCCGGATCTTGGCGATGTCATAGGAACCGTTGCTGACAGCCGGATGCATGCTCAACTCCGCACGCCCAGCCATTTCAGGCTGGCGATCATCAGCGCCTCGCGAATGCCGTCATGCGCGATTTCCTCGAGCGTTTCGCCGATGAAGGCCTGGATCAGCAATGCCTCGGCTTCCTTCTCGTGGATACCGCGCGACATCAGATAGAATTTAAGGCCCGGATCGAGCGCGCCGGCGGTTGCGCCGTGGCCACACACCACATCGTCGGCAAAGATCTCGAGCTCCGGCTTGTTGTCGGCTTCGGCCTCATCCGAGAGCAGCAGCGCGCGCGTCATCATCTTGGCGTCGGTCTTCTGCGCATGCTGCTTAACGACAATCTTGCCCTGAAACACGCTGTGGCTCTGGTCGTCCAGCACTGCCTTGAACTGCTCGCGGCTCTCGCAATGGCCGGCCGCGTGTTCGATCAGCAGCGTGGTGTCGACATGGTCCTTGCCGCGCAACAGACTGACGCCACGAATGCCGGCCTTGGTGCCTTCACCGGCGAAACGGATAAAACCCTGATTGCGCACCAGCTGGGCGTCGGCGGTGAAGGCGAAACTGTTGAATTGCGCACGCGCGCCGATCGTGGCGAGCAAACTCGCGACGTGAACGGCACGCGTTTGCGTGATCTTGATATAGTCGACCTGCGCCTCGTCGCCGACCACCAACTCGAGCGCCGCATTGACCTGCGCATCACCGCTCTCATGGGTCTCGATGATGGTGGCTTTCGCACCCTTCTCCACCACGACCAGCGAGCGCACGAAAGCAGAGCTGGGCTTTTCGCTACCGGTCGCGAAGACCAGATTGATCGGCCGTTTCGCTGCGGCGCCGGCGGAAACACGAACCACGGCACCATCGCCCATCAAAGCGGTGTTTAGAGACACCGCCGCGTCATCGGTCGCGAAAGTGCGGCCAACATGGGCGGTCACCAACGGATCGCCCTTGCCGAGCGCGTCGGCCATCGAACCGACGGTGACCCCCTGCTCCGGCGAAAGATCCGACAAATCTGGCGCGAAAGCACCGTCGACAAAGACCAGACGGCGGCAGTCGACGCCGCCCAGCATCTTGCCGGCATTCTTTGCCCGCGCGCGCGCCGCCGCATCCGGCGCCGCTGCCAGTGGGTAGAGATTGCGCATCAGTGCGCGCAAATCCGTATATTTCCATTCCTCGACGCGCCGGTGCGGCAACCCGCTGGCGTCGAACTTACGAAATGCGTCCTCGCGCAGGGCCGCGAAAGCACCCTTGCCCGGCAGCGAACTGCGTGCCGCAGCATAGGCCGCGCTCAATGCCTGCTCGGCATCAGTCTTGAGATTGCGGACGTCGGCGTTCATCGCTCAGGCCGCCTCACCCGCAAATTGCGCATAGCCCTTGGCTTCGAGCTCAAGCGCCAGTTCCTTGCCGCCGGTCTTCACGACTTTGCCCTTGGCCAGCACATGCACCACGTCCGGGACGATGAACTCGAGCAGCCGCTGATAGTGAGTGATGACGATCATCGAGCGCTCCGGCGAACGCAAACGATTGACGCCTTCCGCGACAATCTTGAGCGCGTCGATGTCGAGACCGGAATCGGTCTCGTCGAGCACCGCAAGCCGCGGCTGCAAGATCGCCATTTGCAGGATCTCGTTGCGCTTTTTCTCGCCGCCGGAAAAGCCGACATTGACGGCACGGCGCAGCATTTCCTGGCTGATGCCAAGTTGGCCGGCCGTATCCCGCACCAGTTTCATGAATTCAGGCGTTGAGAATTCCTTCTCGCCCCGCGTCTTGCGCTGGGCGTTGAGCGCGGTGCGCAGGAACGTCATGGTCGCAACGCCCGGCACTTCGACCGGATACTGAAATGCGAGGAACACACCCTTCGCGGCACGCTCATCCGGCGGCATTTCGAGAATGCTTTCACCGTTCAGCAGCACGTCGCCTTCGGTGACCTTGTAGTTGTCCTTGCCGGCCAGCACGTAAGCGAGCGTCGACTTGCCGGAGCCATTCGGCCCCATGATCGCCGCGACCTGTCCTTTTTCGACCGACAACGTCAGGCCGTTGAGGATTTTCTTGTCCTCGACTTCGACATGCAGATTTTTAACTTCCAGAAAAGCCACGTCTCTACCTCACAGATTTCTTCGCTTGAGCTTTCGCCCCACCGCCACTGCCATTCGCCATCGGTACGGCGCCGGCAGAATTGGACGAAATACAAAACCAACACCGCCAAAATAGTCGCCCAAATGATCCAGGCACCAAAATTGGTTCGATCAACCCACACATTCATCGCGATGATCGAGCCGGCGACGATCGCAGCCGCCGCGACTGTGACCAACCAGCCCTCCCATGTCGCCGGTACTGCGCCGTAACCGTAACGTCTGGGTTTGAACCAATATCGCGTCATGGTCGCTAGCCCACCGAGCCCTCGAGGCTGATCGAGATCAGCTTCTGCGCCTCGACCGCGAATTCCATCGGCAATTGCTGCAGCACGTCCTTGACGAAACCGTTGACGACCAGCGCGGTCGCCTCTTCCGCCGACATGCCGCGCTGCCGGCAGTAGAACAGCATGTCCTCGGAAATCTTCGACGTGGTGGCCTCGTGCTCGAACACGGCGGACGAATTCTTCGCCTCAATGTAAGGCACGGTATGCGCACCGCAGTCGTGGCCGATCAGCAGCGAGTCGCAATTGGTAAAGTTGCGCGCGTTCGTTGCCTTGCGATGCGCCGTCACCAGGCCGCGATAGGTGTTGTTGGATTTTCCGGCGGCGATGCCCTTGGAGATGATGCGGCTGGTCGTGTTCTTGCCGAGATGCAGCATCTTGGTGCCGCTGTCGACCTGCTGCCGGCCGTTCGAAATGGCAATCGAATAGAACTCGCCGCGCGAATTGTCGCCGCGCAGGATGCAGCTCGGATATTTCCACGTGATCGCCGAGCCGGTCTCGACCTGCGTCCATGAGATTTTCGAGCGCGCTCCGCGGCAGTCGCCGCGCTTGGTCACGAAATTGAAGATGCCGCCCTTGCCATCGGCATCGCCGGGATACCAGTTCTGTACGGTCGAATACTTGATTTCGGCGTCGTCATGGGCGCACCAGTTCGACCACCGCGGCATGCAACTGGTTCTCGTCGCGCATCGGCGCGGTGCAGCCTTCGAGATAGCTGACGTAAGCGCCCTTGTCGGCGATGATCAGCGTGCGTTCGAACTGGCCGGTGTTGGCCTCGTTGATACGGAAATAAGTCGACAGCTCCATCGGGCAGCGCACGCCCGGCGGCACGTAGACAAACGAGCCGTCGGAGAACACCGCCGAATTGAGCGTCGCGAAGAAATTGTCCGATGTCGGCACCACGGAGCCGAGGTACTTCTTCACCAGTTCGGGATGCTCGCGGATCGCCTCCGACATCGGCATGAAGATCACGCCGGCCTTCTTCAGCTCTTCCTTGAACGTTGTAGCGACCGAAACGGAATCGAACACAGCATCGACAGCGACGCGCCGTTCGCCTTCGGGACGCACGACGCCGGCAAGGATCTCCTGCTCGCGCAGCGGAATACCGAGCTTCTCGTAGGTCTTGAGAATTTCCGGATCGACTTCGTCGAGCGAAGCCAGCGCCTTCCGCTTTGGCGCCGAATAGTAATAGGCGTTCTGATAATCGATCTTCGGATAGTCGACGCGCGCCCAGGTCGGCTCACGCATGGTGAGCCAGCGCTTATAAGCCTCGAGCCGCCAGGCCAGCATCCACTCCGGCTCGTTCTTCTTGGCCGAAATGAAACGGACGGTATCTTCCGAAAGGCCCTTCGGGGCCTTCTCGGATTCGATATCGGTGACGAACCCGTATTTATATTGGTCAACGTCGATACGGCGGACCTGTTCGACGGTCTCTTGTACGGCCGGCATTCTTCCCTCCGCTCACGGTTTCAAGGACCGCGGGTTGGATTTGTCGGTTATGGTCGTTCGCTTATCGCGTTGCGATCATCCCAGGTGACGCCGCTTCTGCGCATGATCTTTTCCGAAAACCGGTTTCCACTTTTCGGGGTCATGCGCTTATGCGGCATTGGCTTGCTTGTTAAGTAATGACGAAACCACTGTATTCCAAGCATTTAGCAGTCTTTCGATATCCGCTTCGGTCGTGCTCCAGCCGAGGCTGATGCGCACCGCGCCGCGCGCAAGGTCGGGTTCCACGCCCATCGCTGCCAGCACATGCGAAGCCTGCACCTTGCCGGACGAACAGGCGGAACCCGAGGATACCGCTATCCCATTGAGGTCGAACGCAATTATCGCGGTTTCCGCCTTCAGGCCTGGAACCGTGAAAAGGCTCGTATTTGGCAGACGGGGCGCATCCGCGCCGAAAAACACCGCCTGCGGCGTCACCGCTTTAATTCCCGCTTCCAGCTGCTCGCGCAGGGCGGCCATGCGCGCGCCGTCCGTCTGCTTTGCCGCAGCCGCTGCGGCGCCGAAGCCCGCGATTGCGGCCACGTTCTCGGTTCCCGCGCGTTGGCCGCGCTCCTGCCCGCCGCCCTTGATCAAGGGCTCGGTGATGTGGATGTCGCCGCGGCGGACGAGCGCACCCGCGCCTTGCGGACCGCCAAGCTTGTGCGATGAGAGCGACAGCAGGTCGGCACCGAGCGTCGTGATGTCGCAAGGAATTCGGCCTGGTGCCTGCACGGCATCAACATGCAGGACGCCAGACGGCGGCATGCACGATGTCAGCAATGTCCGCGATCGGTTGAATCACACCGGTTTCGTTATTGGCGAGCATCACGGAAACCAACGGTCTCTCGCAGCTCGCGAGCAGCCGCGTCAGCGCGACGAGATCAACAAGTCCGTGCGCGGTCACCGGCAATTCTTCAACCTGATCGGCGGCGAAGCGGCCACCGCTTCGGACGGACGGATGCTCGATCGCGGAGATCAACAATCGGTCGCGCGGTTCCTTGCGGCCGCCGACTTCGATCGCCGGCGTCAGCGCCAGCATGTTGGCTTCGGTCGCCCCGCTCGTGAACGTGACGTTCCTTGCTTCGGCGCCGACCAGATCGGCGACGTGCTCGCGCGCCTCTTCCACCATGCGGCGGGCAGCGCGGCCCTCTGCGTGTACGGAGGACGCGTTCCCGGTCAGGGCCAGCGCCGCAGTTACGGCCTCGCGCGCCTCGTCGCGCAGCGGGGCGGTCGCATTCCAGTCAAAATAGGCTCGCTCAACCATGGCTTTCGCCAATACCTAATTACCGTTTTTCGTCTAGACCCCGCAAAAAGCTTGCTTTTTGCCCTGGGGATCGTGGTAGAAGCCCGAAATTACCCGGCCCTTATAGCGTGTGTTGCGGCTGGGAACAGCGGAAATCACATAATTAGAATAATTCTAAACTACCCGCCGGGTCTCGTTAAGTTCCGCCGGGCACACAACAAATCCCGCTGCTGCCCATTGTGGTATGCGCGGTCCGAGGTCGACAGCAATGCCTGAGATTATCTTCACCGGCCCCGCCGGACGCATCGAGGGGCGCTATCACCCCGCGCGCCAGAAGAACGCTCCGATCGCCATCGTCCTGCATCCGCACCCGCAATTCGGCGGGACGATGAACCACCCGATCATCTATCAGCTCTACTACGCCTTCGTGCACCGCGGCTTCTCGGCCCTGCGGTTCAATTTCCGCGGCGTCGGACGCAGCCAGGGTTCCTTCGACCATGGCCAGGGCGAATTGTCCGACGCAGCAGCAGCACTCGACTGGGCGCAGACCATCAATCCGGAGGCGAAAAGCTGCTGGATCGCCGGCTTCTCGTTCGGCGCGTGGATCGGCATGCAACTTTTGATGCGCCGTCCGGAGATCGAGGGCTTCATCTCGATCTGCCCACCCGCGAACCTCTATGACTTTTCGTTCCTGGCACCCTGCCCGTCGTCCGGCCTGATCATTCATGGCGACAAGGATGCCGTCGTCCCGCACAAGGACGTCACCACTTTGGTGGACAAGCTCAAGACCCAAAAGGGCATCGTGATCGAGCAAAAAGTTGTGCAAGGCGCCAATCATTTCTTTGACGGCAAGGTGGAAGCGTTGCTCACTTCGATCAGCGCTTACCTCGACAAGCGCCTGAAGACCGAACGCAAGCCGGCGGCCTAGTACTCCGCCGCCGGCCGGCGACATGTTCGGTCAGCGAATGGTGACGCGCGGATGCCCGTCCGCGATGATTGATCATGTTGCTTGTCAAAACCTATCTCGACAGAAGCCCAATTCACGGGCTCGGCGTTTATGCCGACGAATTCATTCGCAAAGGCGCCAAGGTCTGGCGGTTCGTCGAAAGCTTCGATCGGGTCTATTCTCCGCAGGAATTCGCCAAACTGCCCAAGCCGGCGCGGGACTACATCAGGAACTACGGCTACCGGGTCGACGGCGAAGTGCTGCTGACCATCGACCACGATCACCACATGAATCATTCGGAAGACGCCAACACCCATTGGCGCAATGGTCACATCGTCGCCAGTCGCGACATCCGCAAGGGCGAAGAGATCACCAACAACTATCGCCTGTTCGACGCGGCGTTTTGCGCAGCATTTTTAAAGCCGAAGCGTCGATTGCCACGCGCGCGCTCTAGGGCCGCGCAACGACCCCGCCCGTAAGTGGCGCCACCACGCCGGTCGTTTTCGGAAAAGTGATCGGCAGATCATTGAGCGTGCGCACCGCGAGATAGGCAAATGCCTGGGCTTCGAGAGCGTCGGATGACCAGCCCGCCTGGTCCGCCGTCTCCACCGTCGCCGGCGCAAGGCGCTGCTGGAGCATCTTCATCAGCGTGCGATTGCGTGCGCCGCCGCCGGCAACGATCCAGGCCTTCGGCACCTCCGGAAGATGAGGCAGAATGCGCCCCACCGCCTGGACCGTCAGCGCCGAAAGGGTCGCCGCGCCGTCCGCGACCGAATAATCCGGCAGCCCGATATTGCTGAATGCAAACGCATTGCGGTCAAGCGACTTCGGCGTCTTGAGCTCAAAAAACGGATCGGCAAGAACATTGTCGATAAAGGATTGGTCGGGCTTGCCGTCCGCCGCCGCGTCGCCGTGATTGTCATAGGGCGCGCCGGTGCGCGCCCGCATGAAATCATCGATCAATGCATTGCCGGGTCCGGTATCGCACGCGATTGGATCGCCGCCGTCGACGAAGGTGACGTTGGCGACGCCCCCCAGATTCAACACCGCGATGGGATGCGGGCGATCAAGATCGCGTGCCAACGCCTGGTGGAACACCGGCACCAGGGGAGCGCCCTGCCCGCCGGCCGCCACATCCGCAGCTCTGAAGTCATGGGCAACGGGCAGACCGAGGCGCGCAGCCAGCTTTTCGCCATTGCCGATCTGCACCGTCAACCGGGCGGCCGGTCGGTGCAGGACCGTCTGCCCATGGAAACCGACAATATCGACATCTGATTTCTTGATGTGTTCGGTTGAAAGGAATGCCTCGACCGTCTCGGCGTGGACACGCGTCACGAACTCGTCGGCTTCGGCCAGCACGCCCGGCCTCTGCCACCGGTCTGACAAAGCCACACCACCCGCAAGCGCCTGCCGCAGGAGATCGCGTTCCGCTTCGGTATATGGCCGGTAGCCCGTCGGCCCTAGAGCTGCGATGCGTTCGCCGTCGGTCTCGATCAACGCCACATCGACGCCGTCGAGCGAAGTCCCGCTCATCAGGCCGATCGCCCTCACTAACCCCAACACCCACCTCTTTTGTCGGCGCACGTTGGTTGAATCCAACGCCGGACCTGTTACACCACCCGCCGACGCAAGCGACAAGGCCGCCGCCGAGATAGCAGCAATGAGCGCCTATAAATCCGATTTCCTTAACATTCTGGCCGAGCGCGGTTTTATCCACCAGGTCTCGGAGCCCGAGGCGCTGGATGCGCGCGCCAAGGCGGGCGCGATTACCGCCTATATCGGATTTGATTGCACCGCGGCCTCGCTGCACATCGGTTCATTGCTGCCGATCATGATGCTGTATTGGCTGCAACAGACAGGCCATCGGCCGATCGCGCTGATGGGCGGCGGCACCACCCGCGTCGGCGATCCATCCGGCAAGGATGAAAGCCGCCGCGTCCTGACCGACGATGCGATCAACGAAAATCTCAAAGGCATCCGCGCGATTTTTTCGAAGTTTCTGAAATTCGAAGGCGACGGCGGCAATGCCATCATGAGCAACAACGCCGACTGGCTCAACAAGCTCAACTACATCGATTTCCTGCGCGACGTCGGCCGGCACTTCTCCGTCAACCGGATGCTCGCCTTCGACTCGGTCAAGCTGCGGCTCGACCGCCAGCAGGAACTGTCGTTCCTCGAATTCAACTACATGGTGTTGCAGGCCTACGACTTCGTCGAGCTCAACAAGCGCCACGATTGCATCCTGCAAATGGGCGGCTCCGATCAGTGGGGCAATATCGTCAACGGTATCGATCTCGGCCGCCGCATGCGCAATGCGCAACTGTTCGCGCTCACCGCGCCGCTGATCACCACGTCGTCGGGCGCCAAGATGGGCAAGACCGCCGCCGGCGCCGTCTGGCTCAATGCCGACCTGGTGAGCCCCTACGACTACTGGCAATACTGGCGCAACACCGAGGACGGCGACGTCGCGCGCTTCCTCAAGCTGTTCACCATCCTTCCGTTACCGGAGATCGCCAAACTGGCCGCGCTCAAGGACAACGAAATCAACGAAGCGAAGAAAGTCCTCGCCACCGAGGCAACCGCGCTGGTGCACGGTCGCGCCGCCGCCGATCAAGCAGCCGAGACAGCGCGCAAGACCTTTGAAGAAGGCTCGACTTCACTCGCTTTGCCCACCGTATCCATACCGTCCAAGGATCTAGCCGCCGGTATCGGTGTCCTCAACGCCTTTGTCCTTGCGGGCCTCGCTGTGTCCAATGGGGAGGTTCGGCGCGCAATCACTAACGGCGCGATCGCGATCAACGATGTACGGATCACCACCGACAAACATGTGATCGCCGCAAAAGACGTGACGCCGGACGGCGTCATCAAGCTGTCGCTCGGCAAAAAGCAACACGTGCTGTTGAAGCCGAGCTGACTACGCCCTCACCGCAATGGCGGCGCGAAATTCGGATCGAACGTCCCGGGCGACGGAATAAATTTGCGCAGCAGCCCGGGCGCGATCGCGCTGACCGGATTGACGGAAATGCGCGGCGCGCCCGGCGGACCGACCGCCTCGTAGTTGATGCCGACCAATCCCTCTTTGTTGCCGCCGCCGAGAAACAACCCGACGATCGGGATCTGCCCGAACATATTGTTGAGGCCGTAGAACGGCACGAAGGTGCCGCGCAAATGAACATCGTCGCGCGTGTAGTCGATGTTGCCTTCGACCGTTGCGCCCACCAGCGGCCCGCGCACGACGCCGTCGCGGACGGACATCTTGCCCGGGAAGCGCGTGAAATCGGCGCGCATTTCGCTGAAATCGACCCCCGTGGCCCCCGCTGTGCCGGGCGCGCCCGACACCACCCTGTCGAGCGCGGGCTCGCCGCGCACGACGAAACTGCGGATAAAGAGCGTCCCGACCTGCGGCGACTGCTCCTGCGTCGGCGGATCCATCGCGACCCACATCTGCCCGCCGAACATGCGCGGATACATGTCGGTGAACCGGAACAACGAGCCGGCGTCATCGGTCTCGAAATAGATAACCTGATGATTGTCGCGCGCGCGCACGCGCAGATCGCCATTGAGCGGCGTATCGCGGCCGATTTTGCTTGTCATGTTGAAAGTGCGAATACGGCCGCCGCGGCGTGACAGTTTCAGATCAAGCCCGCGCAGCGTTTCGCCGTTATGGCCCGCGACGGTGCCGACCTTGATTTCGAGATCAAGATCCTCCTGCTTTTGCTTGGCCTTGTCGGTGTTCGCGAGCGATGATTTGACGAAATTGCGCCCGTCATAAATATCGCCGCGCATCGCCACGCGCAGTGCGCCGTCCGGACCGCGGTCGGCCTTCAACGTGACCTTGTCGCCGTCGGACAAGGCGAAAACCGGGAAATTTGCCGACACAACTTCGTTCGTGCTGTCGAGTTCGACCGAGCCGCGAACGGTCGCGCCGGAGCCGTCGATGCTCAAGTCGTCGATCCGCACCGATTTGCCGTTTTTGAGCAACGTATAGGTCGCGCGCGCGGGCCTGCCCGCCGGCTTCACCCATCCGGGCAACAGATTGTCGATCTTCACCGGCGTGAGATCGGCCTCCACGCTCATGCCGTCATCGGTCGCATTGTCACTGACGCGGCCGACGACCTTGATTGGAATGGAGCCGGTAACGGTGGAGCCGAGATCCATGCCGAGCCTGCGACGCGCCGCTTCGTCGATCGTCGACTGCATATGCAATTCGGCGTCGGCTTCGCCTTTCTGCTTGCGCAGATCGATCGACGCGGGCGTGCCGTTGATCTTGACGTCGCCTTTGATCTGGAACCCGTCCCCGGTCGCCACGGCCTTGAGCGTATTGGCTTCGACTTTCTGGCCGAGCAGCATCTTGTCGGCGGCAAAATTCGTGAGGTCCGCGCTGATCAGATAGCTCGACGCGTCCTCCGGCATCGGCTGGGCGATGGCCAATTTGACCGCGACCTGTGCGGAAATCGTGCCGCGAGTCGTGGCCGGATCGAGCGTGATGCCGACTTCGTCACGCAATCCGTCGCTTGCAAGCAACGCCGCAGCAGCCGGCACGCCGCCATCGATACGGAAACTCGACCGCGCCGGCGCCGGCTTGGGATGGGTATCGGGCACCTCGAACACGCCACTCGCGATGTTGAGCTTTCGCCCCGGCGCTGCCTCGACAGTGCCGCGACCGAGATTGACGATGGCGTTTCGGCCGGTGATGCGGACCGTGAGATCGGCGTCGCGGATGGGCGGCAAATTCGAGATCGGACGCAATGTTGTTCCGCTCGTCTCGATGTCAACCGACAGCCCATCCTCCGGCACTGGCGGGCCGTTATGCTTGAAGTCTTCCAGGGGAGCATTGCCGGCGACCACAACGCGCTCGACCATGCCGCCGGAAATATGCTCCTCGACCCATGACCGGACGGCGACGGCGGCAAAAAAAGGCCAAAGCCGTTTCAACGCCGACATCGGCATGCGCGTGCCGGCAACGCCGAAAGCGATGTGCGGCTCGGCGCCCGAGTAATCGAGGCTGCCCGTGACGGCAATTCCGATGTTGTGCGAGGGGCGCGTATCGATGCGGCTGAAGTCGCCCTGCTCCAGCTCGATGCGTTTGCGGTTCGTGTCGATGCGCGCCCGCACGGCCACCCGGTTGATCGCGATACCCTCGTCATCGGCGGAGGCCCCGGGCGCAATGATGATCGGATCAATCACGGGATCGCCGCGCGTCACGCCGAGCAGCCAGGTGCCGTTCTGTTCGGCGCGCCTTCCAGCGTCGCGCGCATCGTGAACTGATTGCCGCCCGAATTGACCTGGAACGGCACGACCAGACTGCGCCGCCGCGCATCCCAGTTAAATCGGAAATCGGCGCGATCGATGTTCAGGCTGACTTTGTTGTTGTCGCGATCGACGATCGTGCCGGCATCGGCGATCAATTGTCCCTGCACCAGTTGCGGCGTGCCATCCGCCGCAACGTCGGCGCGAATACTCGCCGACAGAGGCAGGTCGACATCGAGATCGCCGGCATTCATCCGCATCGCCAGCATGATATCGCGCGTGGAAACTCTGCGCGCTTCGATGCCGACCGCACGCATGCCGTCGGCCATTGGACGCATCGCCGCGCTGATTACCCAGGGACGCTTGGGATTGTCGGACTCAAGACGAAAAACAACGCCGCCCTGGCGCGGACGAGTCAAACTCGCGTTGATCCCGTCAAACGTCCAACGCTTTCCGTTGCGCCGGTCGTCGACGACAAGATTTCCGTTCTTGAGACCGAGCTCGCGCAAATCGTGGCCGTCGAGACCTGTCTCACCGACGGCGTCGAGCCGGGCCATCATGCCCGCAATATTTTCGAACTCCGCGCCGAGCGCACCTTGCGGCCCGGTGTCTGGCCCAGGCCCGCCCGGTCGCGCGGGCTTGACCGTGGGCGCGGCCGTCGCGATCGGCCGCTTGTCGGCGCCGGCAAACACGGTCAGCCGCCCGTCGGGCTCGATTCGCACAGACATTTCGGCGCCGACGAGATTGAGGCTTTGGGCGCGCAGTTGACCCATCAGCAAACTTCGGCCGGACAAGCCGACTTCGGCCTTGGGTGCGCTCGCCACGATCGTCCCGTCAGAAGTCACGCACGACGATGTCGCGCAAGCGCAGCGACGTGCGGCCCCGCTCGTCGCGCTCGAGCTGAGTGCCGCCGACCTCGACGCTATGGTGGCCGCCGAAATTCTCCTCGATCGCGGCCTTCAGCCAGGGCGTCGCCACATCAAGTGGAATGGGTCCGCTCGACAATCGCCACCACAGACCGAGCACGACAATGGTCGCAAAGGCCCCGCAGATCGCCAGGCCCCAGAACAGACGCCGCATGAAAGACGAACGAAGCCAGCCGAGCGCCCTGTAACGCAGGTTGTTCCAGCGCCGGCCACCGAGGGTACGCGCGACCCGCCGGCGGTGCGGCGCGTGGCCCACAGCGACGGCATGGGCGCGATGACCGTGCTCCTGCTCGCTCCCCGTCATGCGTTTGGTCGCGCCCCTCGTCTGACGCTGTCTACGTATCGCGCCGGCCACCCAACGACTACGCGGCGCGGCTCACGGCACATATCTGTGGAACCCGTTGCGCCCCTCCGACGCAAATGGCATGTGCGACATGACCGCTCGAAAACGACGAAAGGAAGGCACATGGCGCGAGAACTTGTTGCGGGTGCGAAGGCCCCGGCCTTCACCCTGCCGCGCGACGGCGGCGGCAAAGTCTCGCTGAAGGACTTCAAGGGCAGCAACCTCGTCCTCTATTTCTATCCGAAGGCAGACACGCCCGGTTGCACCAAGGAGGCTATCGCATTCTCGCGGCTGCGCGCTGATTTCTCCAAGGCCGGGACCGCGATTCTCGGGGTTTCGGCAGACCCGGTGGCGGCGCAGGACAAATTCAAAGCCAAGCATAAATTTGCCATTGCGCTCGCTTCCGACGAGACCAAGACGATGCTCGCAGCTTATGGGGGCTGGGGCGAGAAATCGATGTACGGGCGCAAATTCATGGGGGTCATCCGCAAGACGTTCCTGATCGACGCAGCCGGGCGCATCGTCCGGATCTGGCCAAAAGTGCGCGTGCCTGGCCACGCCGAGGAGGTTTTGGCAGCCGCCCGTAGTCTCTAATTCCCGGCAAATACTAGGGAATTAAGATCATACCCCGGGGCATTTACCGGTTTCTTAACCATATCGGATTGATATCGCCCTGCTGGCCGGTGGTCGATGACCGCCGAGCCGGCGCGGAGCGTCGATGCTGCATTCGTCCCCTTCGTATCACCCGGCAACCAACCAGACCGCCCGCCCAGCGCACGCACCCGCGCGATCGGCCGGGACGATGTCGCGCCATCTGCACCGCAGCCATGACGGCTACACGCTCACGCACGCCGGGCATCAAATTCGCATTGGGCCGGTCGCGTTCTGGATTGTCGTCGGCACGCTGGTCATCATGGCGGTGTGGTCGATCGCAACCGGCACCTATTTCGCATTCCGCGACAATGTCCTCACCCGCCTGATCGGCCGGCAGGCCGAGATGCAATTTGCGTATGAGGACCGGATCGCCGAACTGCGCGCGCAAGTCGATCGTATCATGAGCCGACAACTGCTTGACCAGGAGCAGTTCGAGAAAAAACTGAACGTCCTGCTGCAGCGGCAAACGACGCTCGAACAACGCGCCACCGCTCTCGGGGGTGATGTTTCAAGCACGGGCTCGATCAAGCCGGCGCGGATTGCACCGCCGTCGGCGATGCCGGCAGAAAAAACGCCACGGCCCTCACCGATCAACGACACAGTCATCTTCGTCGCACCGCCGGACCGCGAGGCGCGCCTGCAATCGCGCGAACTGCAAACGAACGCGACCCGGGTCGCCGAGCGCACGACAACAGGCGGTCTCAATGGAATGCTCGCGCGCGTTTCGCTGTCGCTCGACAAGGTCGAGCAAAAACAATCGGCCGCACTCACCGATCTTGAAGAGCGCATCGACATCAAGGCGCGCAGCATGCGCAGTGTGCTCGCCGACCTCGGCGTCGACTGCCGCCCGCATGCCCGCTGACGCATCGGTCGGCGGCCCGTTCGTACCTTTGAAACCACCGCAATCCGGCGCCAGCGCGTTCGAGCGGCAGCTCTACCGCATCAACGTCGCGCGCGCGCAAGTCGATCGCTTTAGCCATGCACTGATTGCCGTGCCGGTGCGCAAGCCTGTCATCGGCGACGTGGATATGAGTTCGCCCTTCGGCATGCGCATGGATCCGTTTCTGGGACGTCCCGCGGTTCACACCGGCATCGACCTGCGTGGCGAGATCGGCGAACCGGTGCGCGCGACGGCCACAGGCCGCGTATCCATCGCCGGCCGCGAGGGCGGTTACGGGAATATGGTCGAGATCAACCACGGCAACGGCCTTGCGACGCGGTACGGCCATCTGTCGCAGATCGACGTGAAGGTCGGCCAAACCGTACGCATCGGCGAGGTCATCGGCCGGATTGGATCGACCGGGCCGCTCTACCGGACCGCATTTGCACTATGAGACGCGGGTCAATGGCGAGGCGATCGACCCGCAGAAATTCCTGCGCGCCGGCCTTCGGCTAGGCAGTATTTAAGCCGCGAGAGCGGACCCATTGCCATTCGTCCTGCCAGATACCAAAAGTCATAGATCGGCAGCGTAGCCCGGGGACGAAATCAATATGCGGAACAAGCCACGCCATCCATGGCTTGGGGCGGCCGGCTTCAAAGTCGCCTTGTCGTTGTTCGAACCGTTTTTCCGGCGACGGCACATCTTTCGCGCCGATAGCGCATTTGCGCGGGCGCGATTTTCGGCCATCAGAGAAAAGATCGAGCGCGGCGAGACCGCTTATATCGCCGGTGTGTCGGCCGTCGGGATCCATAATTCCGGCATCGCGCTTGTCGAGGTCACGCGACGAGCGCGGGCCGCGGTTGATTTTCAACAACGAGGAAGAACGCTTCTCGGGCGAGAAACACACCAATGCCTATCCGCGCCATTCCATCGACGCAATGCTTTCGGCCATGTCCAGAATGGGCCTCGGCGTCGCGCACATTGATGCCTGGGTCGCCTCGTGGGACTACGTGGCGCTTTGGTCGACACTGATACGCATCACGCTCGACGAGGCGCCCGCAAGTTTCAGCCTGCTCCGGGAGCAGGACACGCCCGCATTCAATCTGCGCGCTGTCGACCGCGGCATGCGCGCGTCGCGTCACATCACCGAACATCTGGGCCTGAGCGAGCCGGTCTCACTGATTGGCACACCGCATCACGATAATCATGCGTGGTTTTCCTTCGCCGCGTCGCCGTTTGCGCGCGACAAGGAGCCCACAATGGTGGCGGTGCTCGACGGGTTCGGCGACATGGGCGCGGTCTCGCTGTACGTCTGCCAGGACGGCCGCATGCAGCGCATCTACTGCAACAACAGCATTTTCGACTCGCTCGGCGTTTTCTATTCGGTGATCAGCTCGACGCAAGGCGGCTGGACCTGGCTCTCCAGCGAAGGTCGCTACATGGGCGCCACCGCCTACGGCAATAACGACCGCAAAACGAACCCTTACTACGCAGCGCTGAAGCCGATCTTCGATTTCGCAGCCGACGGACAAATTTTTCTCAATCGCGATCTCGCGAATTGGCAGCGCGACATTCGGGACAATCCCTATACCGACGCGCTCACCCGCATTCTGGGCGAACCGATTGCACAAAAGGATATGTGGAACCCGGATGCGGTCCTTCGCGTCGAAGACATCCGGCACAAGGAGAATACGCAGGAGCGTCTCGACAAGGCCGCCGCAACGCAAATGGTGTTCGAGGACGCGCTCATCCACGTGATCGCTCACTTCATCCGCACCACCAAAAGCGATCGACTGGTGCTCACGGGCGGCACCGCGCTCAATGCGCTCGCCAATATGCGGCTGCTCGAGCATTTTGACGAAGACTTCTATCGGCGCGAGCTGGGACGCACCGGCCGACTCCACCTTTGGGTGCCGCCGGTCCCGAGCGATACCGGTGTGACCGTCGGCGCGGCCTACATGGCCGCCTACCTCGCCGGCCATGGAATTGGCGCGCCGATCGAGCACGCCTTCTATTGCGGATCGCCGCCGTCCGAGCGCGATATCCGCGCGGCGCTTGACGCAAGTCCCGACCTCGAATGGATCGAGCTCAAGTCCGCTACAGATGCCGACATGCAAGCGCAGTTCGCGGATTTCATGGCCTATATGACCGCGCAGGACGCGATTTTCGCGCTCTATCAGGGCGCCGCCGAAACCGGGCCGCGCGCGCTCGGCCACCGCTCGATCCTGGCCAATCCGTGCAACCCGAAGACCCGCGAAAATCTCAACGCGCGGGTCAAGTACCGCGAAGCCATTCGACCGCTGGCGCCGATGATGACGCTCGAAGCGGCGAAGCAGTTTTTTGAACTGTCGGATGGCGCGAGCGACGCCGACTTACAACGTCTACAATTACATGGTGCTCACAGCGCACGCGAAGCCGGAGGCGCGTGCGCGCATTCCATCCGTCGTGCACGCCGACGGGACCGGCCGCATCCAGATCGTGCGCGAGAAGACCGACCCGCTCACGTTCATGTTTCTGAAGGCGCTCGGCCGCCGTATCGGCGTCGAAGTCGCCGTGAACACCTCGTTCAATGTCGCGGGCCCCATTGCGCAGACGCCGGCTCAGGCGCTCGACACGCTGCGCCGTTCCAAAGCACTCGATGCCGTGCTGATGTTCTCCGAAGAAGGTCCGGTGTTTGTCGCACTGCACGGCGCGGCGCAAACCGGCGGCACGCGCTTCCGTCAGTGGCTGGCAGACTGGCAGAAAGAAACCGGGCAGCGCCTGGAGCTTTAGCAGCTACTCCACATCCTCGACCTGCTCCGGTCCGCCGCCAAAGGCTTTTTGCGCCAGCGCTGCCTGCATGAATTCGTCGAGATCGCCGTCAAGCACGCCGGCCGTATTCGATGTCGACACGCCGGTGCGCAGATCCTTCACCATCTGATAGGGCTGCAGCACGTACGAACGGATCTGGTGGCCCCAGCCGATGTCGGTCTTGGCGGCCTGCTCGGCCTCCGCTTTCGCCTCGCGTTTCTTGACTTCCATCTCGAACAGCTTGGCGCGCAACATGTCCCAGGCCATGGCGCGGTTGCGGTGTTGCGAGCGGTCCTGCTGGCATTTGACGACGATGTTGGTCGGAATGTGCGTCAATCGCACGGCAGATTCCGTTTTGTTGACGTGCTGACCGCCGGCGCCGCCCGACCGCATGACGTCGGTGCGGACGTCATTCTCGTTGATGTCGATCTTGATGCGGTCATCGACGACCGGGAACACCACGACGCTGGCAAATGACGTATGCCGCCGTGCATTGGAATCGAACGGCGAGATGCGGACCAGACGATGCACGCCATTCTCGCTCTTGAGCCAGCCATAGGCGTTGTGGCCCTTGATCATGACGGTCGCCGATTTGATTCCGGCGCCCTCCCCCTCGCTCTCCTCGATCCAGTCAACCTTGTAACCGTGCTGCTCCGCCCAGCGCACATACATGCGCATGAGCATGCTGGCCCAGTCCTGGCTCTCGGTGCCGCCCGCGCCGGCGTGCACTTCGAGATAGCAGTCGTTGGCATCGGCCTCGCCGGACAGCAGCGCTTCGAGCTCGCGCCGCGCGACTTCGGCTTTCAGCCGCTTGAGCGCGGCTTCCGCTTCGGCGATGGTTTTGTCGTCGTTCTCGCTCTCGCCGAGCTCGATCATGGTGACCTGATCGTCAAGCTCCTGCTCGATGCGGCCGATGGCCTTGAGCTGATCGTCGAGCGCATCGCGTTCGCGCATAACGCGTTGCGCGCGGGCCTGGTCGTTCCAGAGATTGGGGTCTTCCGACTCTTTATTCAGTTCGGCGAGGCGTTGCGTCGCGGTGTCGACGTCAAAGATGCCTCCTCAGCAGCCGCACGGACTGCTTGATTTCTTCGACCAGATTTTGGGTTTCCGCACGCATATCGAATTCCATTGCCGCCGAGCGGCCCTTTGAGTCGTGTCTGGGGGATTTAACGTCGCAACAGCGCCGGCGCAACACTCGAGGTTTCAGGCCTCAATAAAGCCCGCCCGTGCCCGAGCGAACGGCTCGATCCGCATCAGGGCTGACACCGACGCCCCAGCCGCGCCCACCGCCACCACTTCGCCGGGGTCACCGCCGTTGCCGACGACCGAGTAGTTGTCAGGTGGCGCTGTCCCCGGTTTGAATGCTTCAAGGATCGCGCGTTCGGTGCCGGGGCCGGCGCGCATCCCGCTTTTCAGGTCGACGCGAATGAGCTTGATGCCCGGCGGCACGCGGAACGGCACTGCGGGCTTGTTGGCGAGCGCGACTTTCATGAAGTCCTTCACGATCGGCGCCGAGAGATGGCCGCCGGTCGCGCCGCGCGCCAAGATGGCGTGGCTTGTCGTAACCCATGTAGACACCCACCACGAGATCCGGCGTAAAGCCGATGAACCAGGCGTCCTTCTCGTCATTGGTGGTGCCGGTCTTGCCGGCCACCGGCTTTCCGACCTCTTTCTGAAAGCCCGCGCCGGCCGCCGTGCCGCGCAGAACGACGCCTTCCATCATCGACGTGATCTGATAGGCCGTCATCGGATCAAGCACCTGCTGGCGCCGATCGATCAGCGACGGCTCGGGCTGGTTTTCCCATTTCTTGGCATCGCAGCCGACACACTCGCGTTCGTCGTGTTTGTAGACCGTGTGGCCGTAACGATCCTGGATGCGGTCGATCAGCGTCGGCTTAACTTTCCGTCCGCCGTTATCAAACATCGCGTAGGCGGTCACCATGCGCAGCAACGTTGTCTCGCCCGCGCCGAGCGCGAAGGACAGATAAGGCGGCAGATCGTCATAGATGCCGAAGCGCTTGGCGTATTCGGCGATCAGCGGCATGCCGATGTCCTGCGCCAGCCGCACCGTCATCACGTTGCGCGAATGTTCGATGCCGTAACGCAGTGTGGAAGGGCCGGCAAAACTGCCTTCGTAGTTTTCAGGTCTCCAAACGCCGGCGCCAGGCCCCTGGTCGATCTCGACCGGCGCGTCGAGGACGATCGTGGACGGCGTGTATCCGTTGTCGAGCGCGGCGGCGTAGACGAGCGGCTTGAAGGATGAGCCCGGCTGCCGCAGCGCCTGCGTGGCCCGGTTAAACTGGCTCTGGTCGTAGGAGAAGCCGCCGACCATCGCGAGCACGCGGCCGGTCAACGGATCCTCCACCACCATCGCGCCCGAAACTTCCGGCACCTGGTGCAGAACGAATTGGCCGTCGGATTTTGCAGGCTCCACGTAGATGACATCGCCGGGAGCGACGACCTGGCTGACTTTGCCGGGGGCCTTGCCGCCGGTCTTGGCCCACTTCATGCCTTCGAGCGGAAGAATACCGATCGTGCGCTCTTTGCTGACGAAGCCGCCCGGCTCGCGTCCCGGCTGCAAGCCGATGCGCGCAGATTGATCGCCCACTTCCAGCACGACCGCGAGCCGCCACGGCGCGATGTCGCTCAAGGCTTTCACTTCGGCGAGTTTGACGCCCCAGTCGCCGGCGATATCGATCTTGGTGACGGGCCCGCGCCAGCCCTGCGCCTCGTCGAAACGCACCAGGCCATCAGTGAGGACCTTGCGCGCGAGGACCTGATACTTGGTGTCGAGCGAGGTGCGAACCGAGAGACCGCCCTCGTACAGTTTCTTTTCGCCGTAGCGCTCGTAGAGTTCTCGTCGCACCTCTTCGGTGAAATATTCGGCGTTAAAGATATGCCCGCCGGTCACCTTTGTGGTCACGCCGAGCGCCGTACGCTTCGCCTTCTCGGCGTCGGCGGCCTTGATGAAGCCCGCTTCCGCCATGCGGTCGATGACCCAATTGCGGCGCTCAAGTCGCGCGCTCGCGCTGGCGGAACGGATGATAATTGTTCGGCGCCTTTGGCAGCGCGGCGAGATAGGCGGCTTCCGGAATGGTGATTTCGTTAACAGCCTTGTCGAAGTAGACGAGCGACGCGGCGGCAATGCCATAGGCACCAAGGCCCAGATAGATTTCGTTCAAGTAAAGCTCGAGGATCTTGTCCTTGCTGTAAGTGCGCTCGATTTTGAGCGCGAGCAGCGCTTCCTTGACCTTGCGGGCCATGGAAACTTCGTTTGTCAGCAGGAAGTTCTTGGCAACTTGTTGCGTAATGGTTGAGGCGCCCTGCGGGCGGCGGCTCGATCCGTAGTTCTGAAGATAGACGAAGCCGGCGCGGGCAATGCCGGTGAAATCAAGCCCGCCATGCTCGTAGAAATTCTTGTCCTCGGCCGCGAGGAAGGCGTTGATGACCAGCTTCGGCACCGCCTGGATCGGGATGTAAAGCCGTCGCTCACGCGCATATTCGCCAACCAGCGACCCGTCGGCCGCGTGCACGCGCGTCATCACCGGCGGCTCGTAATCCTGAAGCTGCGAATAGTCCGGCAGGTCCTTGGAGAAATGCCAGAGCAGGCCGGCGGCGGCACCCACACCCACCACGAAGAGGATGGTGCCTGCCGCGAACAGGAAGCCTAAAAAGCGCAGCATGAGCTTCATGATCGAATGGTCCCGTCTTGGGCCCGTTAAAGGCTTCATCCGCCGCTGCAGCGAGCCACAAGACTGGCAGGAACCTTACCACCGCCAAGCCGCCATAGTCCTTAACAAAGGCTGCGGCGTGGTCCTGTGTTTGCCGGGTTTTATGTTGAAACTGAGGCCGGTAGCTCATGTCAGTTGCGCCCCCCTCGGCTCCGGCTCCGGCAACCCGGGGCGTAAAGAAGGTATCGACCGCCTGCACCAGCGCCTGGCCGTGCGGGTGCGCCAGACCGGCGAATTGAGCTGCTTGAGGTCGTCCTTGGTCGACATGTAGCCCAACTCCACCAGGACCGACGGCACGTCCGGCGCCAACAGCACCTTGAAGCCCGCCGATTTGAGCGGGTGCTTGTGCAGCCGCGCGGCGGTCTTGAGTTCGCCAACCGCGGTACGGGCGAACTGCATCGAGAAGGTCTTGGTTTCGCGCTGGGCGAGATCGACGAGGATATTGGCAACGTCGTCGGGCTCGGCGGTCAAATCAACGCCGGCGATGACGTCGGCCTTGTTCTCGGCCTCGGCCAGCCGCGCCGCTTCCGCGTCGGAGGCATTCTCCGACAGCGTGTAGACCGTTGCGCCCTCGGCCTGCCCTTCGTTGCGCGGCAAAGCGTCGGCATGGATCGAGATGAACAGCGCCGCGCTGCGCGCGCGTGCAAAACGCACCCGCTCGGCCAGCGGAATGAAAGTGTCGTCCGAGCGCGTCATCGCCACCCGGTACTTGCCGCCGCTCTCGAGTTTTTCACGCAGCGTTTGCGCGAAGGCGAGCACGATGTCCTTCTCGTTTTCTCCACCCGAGCCCTTGGTGCCATTGTCGATGCCGCCATGCCCGGGATCGAGCACGACCAGCGGGCGTGCGTCGCCATCCGGCTTCGGCGGCGCTTCGGCCGGCTTGTTCGTCGCGCTGTGCGCCGGACGATTTTCAAGCGCGATATTGCGCAGGAAGCTCGCGCGATCCGTCACCGCCATGTCGAGGACGAGCCGTGCTGGCTGGCCCTCCGCCGCATCGAGCACAAAAGCCTTGTCGAGATGCACCGGTCCTTTGGTGTCGATGACGATGCGGGAGCCGCCCTGCATGATCACCCCGTAGCGAAACGCCTTCACCAGTCCCCGGCTTTGCTCGGCCGCTTTGGCCGGCAGGTTGAAGGTGACTTGCGGCAGGTCGACCACGACGCGATACGGGTCTGCGAGCGTGAATGCGGCCACGTCGATCTTGCGATTCAAATCGACGACGAAGCGCGTCCGCTTGTCGTCGCCGCCGATGCGCATATCGGTCGCGACCACCGGCTGCTCCTTCGGTGCCGGCAGCGCCCGCAGCGGCCACATTGCTCTCGGCGGCCATGGCGCCATGGCGGCCGAGTCGCAAAGCAGCGCACACGCCAGTGTGCCAATGATCGCAGTCGCACGGGCTGTCACGAATCCGGACCCTTTAAAGTCCCTTTTTAACCCATTAAGGCCCGCTTCGGTTAACGGAACTTGAGCGGCGGGGCTATTCCCTGTGCGGGTGTGGCCGAACTGCAAAGCTTCCCTTGCCAGAGGTGGTTCAGGGCCGTATGTAAGGTGTGCTTATGGTTAGAGTTCCGGTTGTGCCGCGTTCGGGCCCCGGCCGCTTAGGTCCTGTACCGCCCCCCTCGAGGAGGTCGGCGGACGGCCAAGCGAAACGAGCCGAAACCCTTGTGAAGGACACCCGGATCAGTGCGCGGCCAGTGGGCCGTTCGCGACCTAGCCGTGAGTGATGAGAAACCTCGGTTCGCGCCTTTGAGGCGCGACCGCAGCGCTACGGGTCGTAAGTTTCATGCTGCCACTGACGCAGCAAAGGTATTTTGAGATCTATCGCCCACGCGCCGCCATAACGACGGCGCGCGCAGGCGGAGCTCTCGGCCACGCGGCCCTCCCCTTCCACACCAATCAGGCCTGTCTCCCCATCAATCGTCTTGCGCTGTCTTTATCGCGCGAGCGCGCGGGGATTCCGGGCCCAGTGAGATTTTACAATGGCCGACAAAATGTTGATCGACGCGACCCACCCGGAGGAGACCCGGGTCGTCGTGCTACGCGGCAACCGCGTCGAAGAATTCGATTTCGAGAGCGCCAACCGCAAACAGCTTCGCGGTAATATCTACCTCGCCAAAGTCACGCGCGTTGAGCCGTCCTTGCAGGCGGCCTTCGTCGACTACGGCGGCAACCGCCACGGCTTCCTGGCGTTCTCGGAAATCCACCCCGACTACTATCAAATCCCGGTTGCCGACCGGCAGGCGCTGATCGCGCAGGAAGAGCACGACCAGCGCGCCGCCGACGCGGAAGCCGACAATCGCGCCGGCCGACGCGGCCGAAATCGCCATCGCAGCGCGGGCCGCCATCGCGACCGCGACGTCGTGCAAGAGCGAGCCGCTTGCGGCCGAGGAGGCCGCGCCCGAAGCGGCGGAAACTCCCGCCGGTGACACCTCGTTTGGCTGAGTCTGCTCCGGAGCCCTTCGCGGACGCGACAGCCGCACATGCCGGAGGCCGATGCGGCGCCGGCGGATTTCTCCTCCGAGGAACACGCGCACGAACAGGCACGACCATCAGGCCGCGAGAGGACTTCAACGCGCCGCCGGCTGCATCAGAAGCGAGCGAAGCGCCCCTCGAAGACCATCGCGGAGGGCGAACAGCCGTCCGCCGCCGCCGAAGGTGCGCTGACCCCGGAAGGCGCCGCTCCCGAAGCGGCCGACGGCAACGGTGAAGAGCACCACGACGACGAAGCCGTCGAATCCGTCGGTGGCGCCGACGCCCTCGAGGAAGCGCAGGAGCGCATGCCGCGCTTCCGCCGCCAGTACAAGATCCAGGAAGTCATCAAGCGCCGGCAGGTGATGCTGGTGCAGGTGGTCAAGGAAGAGCGCGGCACCAAAGGCGCGGCGCTGACGACCTATCTCTCGCTCGCCGGCCGCTATTCGGTGCTGATGCCGAACACGCCGCGCGGCGGCGGCATTTCGCGCAAGATCACCAGCGCCGAGGATCGCGGGCGCCTGAAGGAGATCGCGCAAGAACTCGAAGTGCCGGAAGGCATGGGCGTGATCCTGCGCACCGCCGGTGCCAGCCGCACAAAGATCGAAGTCAAGCGCGACTTCGAATATCTGCTGCGGCTGTGGGAGACCGTGCGCGATCTCACGCTCAAGTCGACCGCGCCCAAGCTGGTCTACGAAGAAGGCTCGCTGACCAAGCGGTCGATCCGCGATCTCTACGGCAAGGACATCGAAGAAATCGTCGTGTCCGGCGAAGAGGGCTACCAGGAAGCGCGCGAGTTCATGCGCATGCTGATGCCGAGCCACGCCAAGCATGTGAAGCACTACAAAGACACGCAGCCGCTGTTCACCCGCTACGGCATCGAAAGCCAGCTCGACGCCATGTTCTCGCCGGTGGTGCAATTGCGCTCCGGCGGCTACATCGTGATCAACCAGGCGGAAGCGCTGGTCGCCATCGACGTCAACTCAGGCCGCGCCACGCGCGAGCATCACATCGAGGACACCGCGCTCAAGACCAATTGCGAAGCCGCCGAGGAAATCGCCCGGCAACTTCGCCTGCGCGACCTCGCCGGCCTGATCGTCATCGACTTCATCGACATGGATGAAGGCCGCAACAACCGCACGGTCGAACGCCGGCTCAAAGAGGCGCTCAAGCACGACCGCGCCCGCATCCAGGTCGGCCGCATCTCGCATTTCGGCCTGCTGGAAATGTCGCGCCAGCGCATCCGCACCTCGGTGCTGGAGAGCTCGACCGAGAAATGCCCGATCTGCGGCGGTTCGCGGTCATGTCCGTTCGGTGTCGTCGGTCGCGCTGCAATTGCTGCGCGCCATCGAGGAAATGCTGATCAAGGGCGCAACCCACAATCTGATCGTGCGCACGCGCGCCGAAGTCGCGCTCTATGTGCTCAACCACAAGCGCGCCCATCTGCGCGCGCTCGAAGAGCGCTTCCGCGTCACCCTCACGGTATCGGCGGATCCGACCGTGACCGGCCAGCAATCTTACGTGGTCGATCGCGGCGAGCAGGTGCACACGGTGGAAGCCGCAAAAAGTATTGCCGCCGCGCAGCCGGTGCCGCTCCCGACGGTCGAGGAAGACGATTTCGTTGCCGACGAGGCCGAGGAAGAGCATCGTCGAGGCGCAAGAGCACGAGCAAGGACTCAAGAGGCTGTCGCTCCTGCGCAAGCTGACGAGGAAGCGCCGCGTCGCGATGGCGAACGCGAAGGCGGTCCACGGCGCCGGCGGCGGCGCGGTCGCGGCGGCCGAGGCCGCGGTAGCGAACCGCGCGAAGGCGCCCCCGCGTTCACGCATGACACTGTTCCAGAGCATGCGGTCACCCACGAAGATCACGATGCGGGCGCACCCGAAGAAGAAGGCTTCAGCCCGCCACAGCCCCGTCCGGAAGGCGGCCAGCCCGGCGAAAGCGATCGCGACGGCGTGCGCCGTCGGCGCCGCCGCGGCCGCCGCGGCGGCCGACGCAACCGTCCACACAATGGCGAAGCGCCGTTCCGGTCCGCCGAAAATGGTGCGGAACCGGAATTGCAACATGCCGTCGAGGACATGGACCGTCCGCCGAGTTACGACACGGCCCCGGCTCGCATCCTACGCGCCGCCAATCGAACAACGCCCGGCACCGCCAGCAATGGAGCCTCCGGCAGCTGCTGCAAACGCGCAGGAGCCGCCGCGCCGACGCTCGACGATCCGCGAGCCCGCGCCCTTTGCCAGCGAGCGAGCGCCCGTACCGCCCTCGCCCGCCGCGCCATCGACTCCGGTGATATCCAGCACCGGGCCTGAGGAGCCAGCAACGCCGAAGCGCGGCTGGTGGGGCAAACGCCTCCTCGGCGACAAGAGCTAACCACCGCAAAAGGAGCGACAATAATGCTGCGAACTTTGGCCATCGCCCTTGTCACCGTTGTGCTGGCGGCAGCGCCGGCGCTCGCCGTCACCTCGCAGGAAAAAATGGAAACCTGCAAAGTGGGCGCGGAAAGCCAGCAGCTCGAAGGCGCAAAGCGCTCGACTTTCATCAAGAAATGCATGGCACAAGGCAATTACGAGCCGGCGGCCAGGAAGAACGCGAAAAAAATGACGGCGCCGCCGCCGAAGCCGCAGTAGCGAACGCGCGCTCCCGGACTATCTCGGGCTTCACGCTGCCGATTGTTTGGCGGGACGCTCGAACGGTTTCACGGTGAACGTGCGCAACTGGCCGCGGCGCAGCACGTCAATCGCCACGTCGCGTCCGATCCTCTCCCGATTGAGCAGCCGGATCAGGTCATCAACGCCGGTCACGGGTTCGCCGTCGGCACGAACGATCGTATCGAGGCTCATCAGTCCGGCGAGTGCCGCCGGGCCATTCGGCTCGGCCGCGGTAATCATCGCACCAGAACTGTTCTCGATCTGCGCCGCGCGCGCATGCCGACGCGGCACCGCGGTCGTCTGCGCCGACACGCCGATATAGCCGCGTCGCACGCGGCCATGCTGGATCAACTCGCTCAGCACGAACTGCGCGGTGTTGCTGGCAACAGCGAAGCAGATGCCCTGCGCGCCCATGATGACGGCGGTATTGATGCCGATCACCTCGCCGCGCGACGACACGAGCGGCCCGCCGGAATTGCCGGGATTGAGCGCCGCGTCAGTCTGGATCACATCCTCGATCAGCCGTCCGTTGCGCGAGCGCAATGAGCGGCCGAGTGCCGAGATCACGCCGGCCGTCACGGTGGATTCGAACCCGAGCGGATTGCCGATGGCGACGACCAAGCTGCCCGCGCTTGAGCGTCTTGGAATCGCCGAGCACAGCGCAAGGCAGATCGCGCGCCGAACCGGCGCGTAGAAGCGCCAGATCGGTGTCGGGATCCTCCCCCAAACTGCGCGCCTCCATGACGCGACCCTCGGCATCCTGCAACTGGATCGACTTTGCACCTTCGACGACGTGGCAATTGGTCAGCACGAGACCGTCCGGCGCGATGATCACGCCAGACCCGACGCCACCGCTGCGGCCATTCCCTTTGCCAACTTCCACGCGCACCACCGCTGGACCGACGCTGTCGGCCACGGTGGTTACGGCGTGAGAATAGGCATCGAGGATTTCGGTGTCGGAGCCCGACGGCGACGCAGCGTCGCCGATGTCCCCGACATCGGTCGATGAAGAAAAATCAAGCATGGTGCTTTCGGAGCTTCGAGAGATGTTCAGGCATGTAGGTATTGGCCAGCATGAATAAAAGATGGCGCGTCGATTGCAGCATTTCCTTCAAATTGAAATGATTTCTTCAGGCTTCCTCAAATCCCGGATGGTAAATATTCAAGCAAACTGAAGGCCTTAATTACGGACCGCGTCATGGCCGTTGTCGCTGCAAAAGGCAAAAACCGCCGCGCCAAAAATGGTGTTTCGGCTGGCGAAGGCTTGCGCGCCGTGATCGCAACGGCGGCGTTTGCCGGCATCCTCATTCTGGCGATTTTTGTAACCGCCGGATCCTATATGTCGCCCGAAACTGTCGACAGAAAATCGGTCGCAAAAATCACGCCGCTGCCGCCCTCTGTCGAACAGAGTGCAACCGCCCATAGGGCCGCGGCCATCGTGGTCGAGACTGACAAGAAAGGCCGCTGCGAAGAGCGACGCTTCGATAATCGCACCGGCAAAATCATCGCGTCGAACTTCGTGGACTGCGATGCCCGCCTGGAACGCGACACAACCCCGTCGGAAACCATCAATAGCGAGCGGATACGCACCATCCTCGGCGCGTTCAAGCGGTAGCGGGTCAGCTCACCGCCTCAGCCAGTTGCCGATCCGCTCGACGGCCTCGCGCATATCCGCCGCCGAGCCCGCGTAGCAAAAGCGCATAAAGTGCTTGCCCTCGATCGGATCAAAATCGATGCCCGGCGTCGCCGCTACACCCGCCTCGTTCAGCATGCGCTTTGCGAAATCCAGGCTGTCGTCGGAAAAGCGCGCGATGTTCGCGTAAAGATAGAACGCGCCATCCACCGGCAGAAACTTGTCGATGCCCGCTTTGGGCAAACCGTCGGTGAGGATGCGACGGTTTTCTTCATAAGTATGCTTGACCGCTTCCATCTCGTCGCCTCCGTCGAAAGCGGCTTCCGCCGCATATTGCGCCAGTGTCGGCACCGAAATCGCCAGATTGCCCTGCAGGCGCTCGACCGATCGGACAAGACTGTCCGGAACGATCATCCAGCCGACGCGCCATCCCGTCATGCAGAAGTATTTCGAAAACGAGTTGATGACGAGCACCCGTTCGGACACGTTCGCAGCTGTTTCCGCCGCAAAGGCATAGTCGAGCCCGTGATAGATCTCGTCCGAGATCACGCGAATGCCTTCGGCTTCGGCAACTGCGATCAGCCGCGAGAGCGCATCCGCATCCATCATGGTACCGGTCGGATTGGCGGGGCTCGCCACCACCACGCCTTGCAACGGCTTGCGCCGGTGTTCCGTGATCAAAGATTTCGGCGACAAGGCCCAGCGTGTCTCCTCCGAAGTCTGGATGAGAACGGGTTCACACCCGAGCGCGGACAGAATGTGCCGATAAGGCGGGTAGCCGGGATTGGCGAGCGCGACGCGATCGCCCGGTTCGAACAACGCCAGAAACGCCAACACGAAACCGCCCGACGACCCGGTGGTCACCACCACGCGCGCAGGATCGAGAACGAGGTCGTAAGTATCCTTGTAATGACGCGCGATCCGCGCCCGCAGCGACGGGATGCCGAGCGTCTCGGTGTAACCGATGCGCCCGTGCGCGAGCGCGGCTTGGGCCGCCTTGATGGCCGTGGACGGCGCCGGTGCGGCCGGCTGGCCGACTTCCATATGAATGACGCGGGCGCCCATCGCCTCGCGCTGCGCCGCTGCCGCCATCACGTCCATGACAATGAACGGCGGAACATCGCTGCGTTTGGATGGTTTCAAGAGCTGTTTTGCCGCCTCAAGCATTGTTTCCGGCCCGTCGGGCCTTTACTCCCCGCCCCGCTCCCGCCGTATTCGCCGGATTGTTTGCGAACGGCACTGTCATGACCCAGTCGTGATGGCGTTCCGCGTTGACCGCCCCCTAGGGCGTCACTAGTTTCACGCCCAATTGGTAGTTAAATGCCCATTCGGGGCCAATAAATCGCATGTCCTTGAGCGGCACACCTATCAGGACGCAGCGCGGGGCGCCAGCAGCCCGCGCGATCGCGTTGCTGACTGCGATCGCCGTCGGTGCCGCCGCCGGACCAGCGGCTGTTCCCGCGCGCGCGCAAGACAGCGCGACCCGCGGCTTGCCGGTCATCCGCGATGCCGAAATCGAACAGCTGCTGCGCGACTATGCCCAACCAATTCTGCGCGCCGCCGGACTCGCCAAGCAGAACGTGCGGGTCGTTGTTCTCGGTGACCGCTCGTTCAATGCCTTCGTCATGGACGGCCGCCACATCTTTGTGAATGCCGGCGCGCTGTTCGACGCCAAGACCCCGAACGAAATCATCGGCGTGTTCGCGCACGAAACCGGACATCTCGCGGGCGGCCATCTGCAACGTCTGCGCGAGCAGCTTGCCTCCGCGCAAACCGCGTCGATCGTCGCATTGATGGCTGGCATCGGAGCGGCGGTTGCCGGCGCACGCTCCGGCGCCGGCGGCGATGTCGCCGCCGCCGCGATCATGGCGCCGCAGGCGGCGATCATGCGGTCATTGCTGGCCTATGTTCGCACGCAGGAAGACCAGGCCGATCACGCCGGTGTGAAATTTCTTAACGCCACAGGCCAGTCGCCGCGGGGTATGGTTGATCTGTTCAAGCGCCTCAGCAACGAAGTTTTGTTCAATTCCAAATATATTGATCCGTATATGCAGAGCCATCCCATGCCGGCTGACCGTGTGGCGGCGCTCGAGACTCTCGCGCGATCGAGCCCCTATTGGGATCGTAAGGATTTGCCCGAACTGCAATTGCGGCATGACCTGATGCGCGCAAAGCTCTCCGGCTTCCTTGAGCGGCCAGAGTTGGTCGCGAACCGCTATCCGCTGAGCGACCACAGCCTGGCTGCGCGTTACGCTCGCGCCATCTCGACCTATCGACACTCCGACCTGCGCATGGCGCTCACCCAGATCGACGGGTTAATTCAGGCGGAGCCCCGCAACCCCTATTTCTACGAACTCAAGGGGCAGGCTTTGCTCGAGGGCGGCAAGCCGGCGGAAGCGGTCGCGCCGCTGCGGCAGGCCGTCGCGCTCTCGCAGGGAACTCCATTGATTGAAATTCTGCTCGCCCAGGCGCTCAACGCCACCAACAACCCGAAGCTCGCCGAAGAAGCCGTAGGCCTCCTGCGCACGGCGATCTCCCGCGAACCTGAAGCGCCCGAGGCCTACTCGCAGCTCGCCATGGCCTATGGCCGCAAGGGCGATCTAGCCAATGCCGACCTTGCGTCGGCGCAGGCTGCCTTTACGCGCGGCGATATCAAGACCGCGCGCCAGCTTGCGACACGCGCCAAGACTTGGTTACCGATCGGTTCACCGGCCTGGGTGCGCGCCGACGACATCGTCAACGTCAAACCACCAAACTCAAACGCCCGTATTCAATAGTCACAAGGACAAAATTTATGACCTCGTTCTCACGCTTCCTCACTGCCGCCAGTGTGGCGTTACTGGCGTTGGGCGCGCCGCAAATATCACGTGCCGACGAATTCTCCAGCCCGCAGCGCGGCGAGATCGAACGCATCGTGCGCGAATATCTCGTCGCACACCCGGAAGTGTTGCAGGAGGCGATGGCCGAACTCGAGAAACGCCAGAGCGCGGCTGAATCCGAAAAGCACAAGGCCGCAGTCAAGCAATATTCGCAGGCGCTGTTCAGCTCGCCGCGCCAGGTGGTGCTCGGCAATCCGACCGGCAACGTCACCTTTGTTGAATTCTTCGATTACAACTGCGGTTACTGCAAGCGTGCCATGGACGACATGCTCACGCTCCTGAAGAACGATCCCAAGCTTAAGGTCGTGCTCAAGGAATTCCCGGTGCTCGGCCCCGGCTCGGTCGAAGCCGCGCGTGTCGCGGTCGCCGTGCGCATGCAGGACAAAACTGGCAAGAAATATCTCGAATTCCACCAGAAGCTGCTCGGCGGCCGCGGCCAGGCCGACAAGGCGCATGCGCTTGCAGTGGCCAAGGATATCGGCCTCGACATGGGCCGGCTCGACAAGGACCTGGAGAGCCCAGAAGTAAAGGCCACGCTGGAGGAGAGCTTCAAGCTCGCCGAAGCGCTCGGCCTCAACGGAACGCCCAGTTACGTGATTGGCGACGACGTCGTGATCGGCGCGGTCGGCATCGACGCCCTCAAGGAAAAGGTCAACAACTCGCGCTGCGGCAAGCCGAGCTGCTAAACCGCGCGCGATTGTCCGAGTTGAAGGATGAATTCGCCGCGTCCCTCATGGGGCGCGGCGAATTTTATAGAGAACGAAGCGCCGCGAGACGGCGAGCTCCTCCAGCAGATTGGGCAGCGGGTTGTCGACGTGCGGCCCGAGCAAATAGAGGTAGTCGAAGTCGCGCGGCCAGGACCGCAGATAGACCGGCAGGGCGTCGGAGGTCTTTCCGGATGCGATCGCGGTGAGGATGAAGAGCGGCACCGGACCCGCAGCGCCGTCATCAAGACGCTCGAAGGCGGGACGCGGCCGGATCGGCTGCTTGCCCGCTGATGTGAACAGGTCCGTGACGAAGGCATCGGCGTAGTGAACGGCAAGCGTCGGGCCGTGGCTGATCGGATATGTGGTCAGGTCGTCGAGCGGCGGGTCGTCACCCACCCTGCTGCCGCCAACCAGCACGCGCGAACCCTTTTTGAGCTTGTCGAATGACTGGATCATGTCCGCATAATCCGCACGGTATGACAGCCAGACCTTGTAAACGACGGCCAGATTCGGAAGCGTAACGACGACGACACAAGCGAGCGCAGCAAGCTTCCATTGCCGGTTCGGCAGAGACAGCCAGCAAAAGGCGGGCACGATCAGCGCCCCTGCAACGATCATCCGCAGATCGACGAATGCCGTGCCAAGAAGCTGGGACGGAATTGCGAGATAAAGAACAAAAAAACCGGCGGCGACGCAGATCCCGGCCGGCTGGATCTTGAGCAAGCCTCGCTTGCCGGCGACGTAGAGAAAGCCGATCAGCAGCACGGTCGTCACTGCCGACACCACCGTGCTGTAGCCGTTCATGATGATGTAGGGCCACAGCGCCTTGAACTGGAAATGCCAATCATTCTCCCCGCCGCCAACCGCGCCGCCGGTCAGCTTCATGACGGACAGCAGGATCACCGCGGGTATCGCGAGTACGACCAGGCGCATCGCCGTCTCGCCGTAAGGCGCTTTCTTCTCCCACGCCCGCCACAGCTCGAGGATGCCGAGGGTCAGGCCGTAGACACCCAGAGCAAAGAAGTGGGATGCAAACAGCACGGCAACAAAGATCGTGTTGACTGCAAGGCGGCTCGCCCAACCACGCTCGAACACGAGTATGCCAAAGGCGATGCCCCACAGCGCCACGGCGAGCCCAAACTCAAAGTTCAAGAAGCCCCAGGTGAACGGTAAGGCGTAGAGGAACATCAACGCCGCCGCGGCGGAGAGCTGAATGCGCCCCTTCACCGCCCACTCGACGGCGATCGTGCCGCTGACGAGCAAAAGCTCGCTCAGCAGAAGAAAGAGCCGGGTCGCGTTTTCGACGCCGGTCACCCGCGCAATCTGCGGGATCACCAGATCCATGGCCAAATTCGGGTAAAACGCCCATGCCGTCTGATAAAACGGATTGGCCGCGGGCGTCCCGGCGCTCGCGAGGATATACATCCGCGCGAGATGGTTGGGGTAGTCGACCATGGCCGGAATCGCCACGAACAGCAGCGGACTGAGCGAGACGGCGAGCAAAATCCCGAAGACGATTTTTGCGGTCAGAATTTCGGAGCGGTCCAATGACATTCCGCGCACGGCATATGAATTGAGGAAAGCCATTTCACGAGTGGTATTGGGGGCGATTCTTCACATTCCGCGCAAGAGGCGCGCGCGCGACGTGCACCGAGATTCCATAGCAAACTGTAAAATAATCCCTTAATAGTCGGGGCGCCTGCCTTTTCGCTATGGTCGTCGACTGACGCACCGCGCTTTGCTGAACACCTGGGACGCTGCAAGGGAACCGGGGACCGCTCCAGAGGTTGTTGCGCGCATGTATACGTTGGGCATGGAAGAAGAATATTTCGTGTTCGATGCGCAGACGCGCCACGCGGTCCGCCGCTCGAACAAGAAATTCCTCGCGCTCGCGCAAAAGCAGCTCGGCGACCGCGTCATGACCGAAATGCTGCAGTCGCAAATCGAGGTGGCGACACCACCCTGCGCCAGCGTGACTGAAGCACGCGAACACCTCGCGCACTATCGCAGCACGCTCGCGCAGGCGGCGGCCGAACACAAGCTCGGCCTCGCGGCCATGGGCACGTTTCCGCTCGCGTACTGGCCGGAGCAGATGGTGACCCGCAAGGCGCGCTACGCCCCCATCATGGATGACCTCCAGATGATCGGTTACCGCAACATGCTGTGCGGAATGCACGTGCATGTCGCAGTTCCCGACATCGACACGCGCATCAACCTGATCATGCGGCTGACAGCCTATCTTCCCCTGCTGCTCGCGCTGTCGACCTCGTCGCCATTCTGGCAAGGCCACCTCACCGGTCTCGTCGGCTATCGGCTTGCGGCATACGACGAGCTGCCGCGCACCGGGTTACCCGAACTCTTTCGCACCAATGACGACTATCGCGAGTTCGTGGCGGCACTGACGTGGGCAAAAATCATTCCGGATGCGAGCTATATCTGGTGGGCGATGCGGCCTTCCCTCAACCACCCGACTATCGAACTCCGCGTGGCCGACAGTTGCACGCGGCTTGACGATGCGGTGGGTATTGCCGCGCTGTTCCGCTGTCTCGTGCGTGCGCTCGATCGCGACCGTGCACTCAACGCCGGTTTCGATCGCGTCGGCCGCGCTATCACGCAGGAAAATAAATGGCATGCCCAGCGCTACGGCATAGCCGCAACCTTTATCGACCCGTTTGCGCGTTCGCCGCTCACGCTCGTGCAGTGGCTCGACCAGGTTATTGATTTCATCGCCGAAGATATCGAGGCGCTCGAATGTGCGGGCGAGATCAGACATCTTCATTCCATCGCGGCGCATGGCACCAGCGCCGACCGTCAGATCGAAATCTTCGGCAAGGCCCGCGAAACCGGCCGCAGAAGGTTAACGGCACTCAAGGAGGTGGTGGATTGGGCGGCAGCCGAAACTCAGGCACTGGGCAGCGTCAGACCCTGATTCTGCACGCGATCCGGGCTTCCCCTAAACGCCGCGGCCACCTATAAAGCGCGACAGTTCCACGCGCTCGCAGGCGCGCTCCGGACGGGGACCCATGGCAAAGACAATCTACGTCCTCAATGGACCTAATATGAACCTGCTCGGCACCCGCGAGCCGGAAAAATACGGTCACGCGACCCTTGCCGACGTCGAAAAGCTTTGCCGCGACACCGCCGCGCGCTTCGGGCTCGATATCGTCTGCCGCCAGTCGAACAAGGAAGGCGAGCTCGTCGACTACATTCAGGAAGCGTATGCCAAGAAGGCGCTCGGCATTGTGATGAACCCGGCCGGTTACACCACGACGTCGATTGCGATCATGGACGCCCTGCTCGCTGTACAGGCGACGGTGCCGACGGTCGAAATCCACATGACCAATATTCATCAGCGCGAAGCCTTCCGGCATAATTCGTATGTCTCGAAAGCCGCGAAGGCGGTCATCGCCGGGTTCGGCATCGACGGTTATGCGCTGGCGATCACCGGACTCGCCGGCTTGACCGGCGCCAAGGCAAAAGATTGAGCGCCAGAAAATGGCAAAGCCGACCAAGACCATTGTCGACCGCGAGTTGATCGAGGAGCTGACCAAGCTTCTGGACGAAACCGGGCTGACCGAGATCGAAATCGAACAGGACGGCAAACGCGTGCGCGTCGCGCGCGCCGCCACCGCGGCCCCTGCGCCGGCGGCTGTGCGGGTCGAAGTGGCCCCGCAAGCGTCCGTCGAAGCCGCCGCCGTGCCGCTCGATCTGTCCAAACACCCAGGCGTCGTCATTTCGCCGATGGTCGGCACCGCTTATGGCGCACCCGAACCCGGCGCCAAGCCCTTCATCGACATCGGCAGCAAGGTCAAAGCCGGCGACACCTTGCTGATCATCGAAGCCATGAAAACCATGAACCAGATTCCGGCCCCGCGCGCCGGCACCGTGATCCAGATTCTGTTTGAAGACGGCCAGCCGGTCGAGTTCGGCGAGCCGCTGGTGATCATCGAATGACGGCTGACGGGCCGGACCGACGCGATGTTCGATAAAATCCTGATCGCCAATCGCGGTGAAATCGCCTTGCGCGTCCTGCGCGCGTGCAAGGAACTCGGCATTCCGACCGTGGCAGTGCATTCCACCGCCGATGCGGACGCCATGCATGTGCGCTTTGCCGACGAAAGCGTGTGCATCGGCCCGCCCGCTGCGAAGGACAGCTATCTCAATATTCCAGCCATTCTGTCGGCATGCGAGATCACCGGCGCCGATGCGGTGCACCCCGGCTACGGGTTTCTGTCGGAGAATGCGCGCTTTGCCGAGATTCTCGCCGACCATGGCGTGCAATTTATCGGGCCGAAGGCCGAACATATTCGCCTGATGGGCGACAAAATCGAAGCCAAACGTACCGCGAAGAAACTCGGAATCCCGGTCGTGCCTGGATCGGAAGGCGGCGTCACCTCTGACGCCGAGGCGACCAGGATTTCCGCCGAGATCGGCTACCCCGTGCTGATCAAGGCGGCTGCCGGCGGTGGCGGACGCGGCATGAAAGTCGCACGGTCGGCTGGAGAACTTTCGACCGCGCTCTCGACGGCGCGCTCCGAGGCGAAAGCGGCCTTTGGTGACGACGCCGTTTATATCGAGAAATATCTGGAACGCCCGCGCCATATCGAAATCCAGGTGCTTGGCGACGGCAAGGGTCACGCCATCCATCTCGGCGAACGCGACTGCTCATTGCAGCGCCGCCACCAGAAGGTGCTCGAGGAGAGTCCCTCGCCTGCTCTCAATGCGGCCGCGCGCGATGCTATTGGCGAAACGGTGGCCAAAGCCATGCGCGAGATTTCCTATCTCGGCGTCGGGACCGTCGAATTCCTGTACGAGGATGGAAAGTTCTATTTCATCGAGATGAACACGCGCATCCAGGTCGAGCACCCGGTCACCGAAATGATCACCGATATCGACCTGATCTTTGAGCAGATCCGCGTTGCCGCCGGTGCCGAGCTTTCACTCAAGCAATCCGACGTGCGCTTTCATGGTCATGCCATCGAGTGCCGCATTAATGCGGAAAACCCGGTGTCCTTCCGGCCATCTCCTGGCAAGATCCTGCACTATCACCCGCCCGGCGGCCTCGGCGTGCGCATCGATAGCGCCGTCTATCAGGGTTATACGATACCGCCTTATTACGATTCACTCGTCGGCAAGCTGATCGTACACGGCAAGACCCGCACCGAGTGCCTGATGCGGCTGAAACGCGCGCTGGATGAAGTGGTGGTCGACGGCATTGAGACGACGTTGCCGCTGTTCCGCGCGCTGGTGCGCGAAAAGGACATCATCGACGGCAATTACCACATCCACTGGCTGGAACAATTCCTCGCCCGCGGCGGCATGGAACCTTAAGCGCGCAACTTTAGTTGCGCGGGCCCGCCGCCGTGAGTCGCGTCAGCAGCGCGCAGACATCCGCCGGATCGTAAGGCTTGGCCATGAACAATGAGCGCGGCACCAACGGTGCAATGTCGGACAGCTTGAAACGCCCTGAAGCGTAAACGATCGGCATTTCCGGTCGGCGTTCGCGCGCACGCGTCGCCAGTTCAGCGCCATCCATTCCGCCGGGCAAATTGACGTCGGTGAAAAGCACATCGATGTTGGCGCCGGAATCAATGTAGCGCAACGCTTCATCGGCGGTGGTCACTTCGTGGACTGCAAAGCCCGATGCGGTCAGGCAATCGGCGACGAGATTGCTGATCAGCACCTCATCTTCGACCAGCAAAACCGAAATCGGCGCCATGGTCTCGCCCATGCATCCTTCTCCCCGTTTTGCCGTTGTCCCCTGCAAACCAACGCAAAGGGCCCCACACCATCAGAAAGTTGCTGCAATTATGGTATCCAAAAGGTTAACAAACGGCTCACGCGGCCGTTCCTGGCTCCTCAAATCGGGAACAAGGGCCTAGATTTTGGTCATTGTTGGCGCGAGCGCACGATGGCAAACCGCGAAAATACGTTCATCGAAATCACGCCGGAAGTGCTGCTCAAAGCCTATGCCTGCGGCATCTTTCCGATGGCGGAAAGCGCGGACGATCCGGCGCTCTACTGGATCGAACCGGACATGCGCGGAATCATTCCGCTCGAGGGCTTCCACGTTCCGGCGCGACTTGCGCGCAGCTTGCGCACGACCTCGTGGACAGTCTGGGTCGATCGCGATTTCGACGCCGTGATCGAGGGCTGCGCCGAACCAAAACAGGACCGCGCGCGCACGTGGATCAACACGCGCATCCGGCGCATCTATCGCGCGCTCTACGAGCGTGGTCATTGCCACACCGTCGAGGTCTATGACGGCGACGCACTTGTCGGAGGTCTTTACGGCGTCTCGCTCGGCCGCGCGTTTTTCGGAGAGAGCATGTTTCATCGCGCCCGCGATGCGTCGAAGATCGCACTGGTGCATCTGGTCGCGCGGCTCAGGGCGGGCGGCTTTCGATCTGCTCGACACACAATACGTCACCGCGCACCTCACGACCTTCGGTGCGGTTGAGGTGCCCAAGCGGCGCTATCATCGCATGCTGGAAGAGGCCCTGATCGGCGAAGGCGATTTCGCCGCGCTGCCGCTGGACCAGCCCATCGCGGGCAGCGAGGCCCTGGCGATTATTGGGGATGGGCGGTAGGCGTTCGTCGCGGAGTACCGGAGGCTATGCAGCGCTTCTATTTCCGCTCGTCCACGCGAAAGCGGCGACCCAGGGCTCCGCATTCTGAATCTTTGGAATCTGGATTCCCGCTTACGCGGGAATGAGCGGAAGGTATGGAGCAATGCCTACCGCGGCGGCGGCAGGAATCCCGGCGGTGGTCCGCGCGGTGGCGGCGGCGGTTGCCGCCGTTGGGGCGGCTGCGTCTGCGGCGCGCGTGCCGGCGGCTTGGGCGCCGCGTCGGGAGGGACTTCGGCGACGTTCGGGTTTTTCCCGCCTTTGCAGTCGGTGACCCAGACGTCGTAAATCGGATGCTCGACGGCGTGCAGGCCCGGGCTCGCGGCAAACATCCAGCCGCTAAAGATGCGCTTGATCTCGCCCTGCAGAGTCACCTCGTCGACCTCGACAAAGGCATCGGTGTTGGGCGTCTCTGTCGGCGGCCGCGAATAGCAGACGCGCGGCGTCACTTGCAGCGCGCCGAACTGCACGGTCTCGTTGATGGCCACGTCGAAGGAAATGATGCGGCCGGTAATCTTGTCGAGACCAGAAAATACCGCGGTCGGATTGGCAATGCGCTGCGGTGGCGGCGCGACCACAATTTCGTCACTCGGCTGCGGCGCGGTGTTGGCTTGTTGCGGAGCATTGCGCGGCGAACCGGGGCCCGGCGGCAGCGCGGCCGGCGGCGGCGCGGCATTCTGCTGCGGTGGCGGGGGCGGTGCCGATTGCGCGCCGGGCGGTGGAGCCAACGGTTGCGACTGAATCGTGCCACCACCGGGCCGGTTCGACGGCGGCAGGCTCATCGGCGCCGGTAGCGGTTGCTGCGGCGGACTGTCGGCGCGGCCGGGATAATAGGGCTGCTGATCCGGCGGTGGCCGCGATGGCCGTGCGTTGGGCACGTCAGCTGGCGGACGCGGCGGACCGTCGCCGAAGATCGAGCCAAATTGCGCGGCAGCGGGGCTCGCCACGAACAACGCGGCGACCGCAAGGAACGCGACTGAACGGATGCAACGCCCCATCAAAATCCGGCTTTTTGCGCCTGGCCGGCGTGGATTCGCCTGACGCCGATAGCAATGCCCGGTTAACACGGGGAATACGGCGTTGGAAGGGCGGCGCCCGGCCCGTCACGCCACGGCCTTACCCCCGGCTGTCGGGGCTCCAGGCCTTGTAGTCACCCGTTGCCTTGGGGCGGCGGCCCGCCGCAAGCGTCGAGCCGGGCGGTCGCAATGCGCCGGGCGTGCCGGTCATGTTCGGCCGGTGCGGCTTTTGCCACGGGCGCGCCTTGTAGCTTTCCTGTGTCGGCGGCGTGTCGACGGTGTGGTGCAGCCAGCCGTGCCATGAGGGCGGCACCGACGACGCTTCCGCGTAGCCGTTGTAGATCACCCAGCGCCGTTCGAAGCCGAGCGTCTTGTCGATTTTGCCGCCAGTGGTCCGGTAATAGCGATTGCCGAATTCGTCATCGCCGACCGCTTCGCCATACAACCAGGTCCAGAGCTGGGTGCCGAAGGTCTGGGAATTCCACCAGGTGAACACTTTGAGCAGGAAAATTTTCATTGCCGCCGCGCATTGAAAACGATTGGATTGCAGGCGTTTTGCCACCTCACCAGGACCTTGTCCAGCCGCGCGGGATTTCTTCCGGAAGCGGCGGCGATATAATCGCTCTTCTTCCCCTCAACGCATCATGGTCACATGGAATCCCTCAGAACCGCGCTGACCTGGATCAAGGACCTTCTCGACTGGCTGCCTGACCCTGTAGTCGCGCTGCTGGTCCTCGCAATCGCGGTGGTCGTTGCGCTCGCATTGCACCGATGGGCGCGCAAGTTGGTGCGCAGGACGCTTGCCGGCCGCTATCCTTATGTCTTTTCGACCTTCACGCAGACCCGTGGGCTCTCGCAGCTCGCACTGCTGATTCTGGCGATGATTATCGCCATTCCGGTGGCGCCGCTGCCTCCTGAAACCGCCGAGCTGCTTGCGCGCCTGATGGCCGTGGCGGTGATAGGGCTGATCGGCTGGGCCTCAATCATCGCGCTCAACATTGCCGCCGATCTCTACTTGCGGCGCTTCCGTCTTGACGTCGACGACAATCTGCTGGCGCGCAAGCACAACACCCAGGTTCGCGTGCTGACGCGCACGATTGACGTGCTGCTCGCAATCATCACGTTGGGCGCCGCGCTGATGACGTTTCCCGCCGTGCGGCAATATGGCATCAGCCTGTTCGCCTCCGCCGGCGTCGCTGGCATCGTCGTTGGCCTCGCCGCGCGGCCGGTGTTGAGCAATCTGATGGCGGGCGTGCAGCTCGCCATGACGCAGCCAATCCGCCTCTACGATGCGGTGACCGTGGAAAACGAGCACGGCACGATCGAGGAAATCACCTCGACTTACGTCGTCGTGAAGCTGTGGGATTGGCGGCGTTTGGTCGTGCCGCTCACTTATTTCATTGAAAAACCTTTTCAGAACTGGACGCGCGAAGGTTCGGCCCTGATCGGCAGTGTGATGATCTATGTGGACTACCGCGCGCCGGTCGAACTCATCCGCACGAAGTTCAACGACATCCTCAAGCAGTCAAACAAATGGGACGGCAATGTCGCCGCCTTGCAGGTGACCGATTTCAAGGAAGGCACCATGGAGCTGCGCTGCCTGATGAGCGCGCGTTCTGCCGGCACTGCATTCGATTTGCGCTGCGAGGTCCGCGAAAAGCTCATCGCCTTCCTGCAAAGGGAGCATCCGGAAGCGCTGCCGCATTCCCGGCAGATCAGCGTCAGTGGCAACAAGGATTCGCCGGAGTCTTCATCGTCGAAGGCCGAGACGCGCAAGCGCACCGGGCGGCGATCGTCGTAACCGCACGGCCTAACTGCCTATGTTGCGGTGCATGTTGCGCCGGCGCGCCGACCGCAGGTATGCTGCCTAGGAATTCATCAGCGCGGCCCTTGAGTCGCCCACGTTTTGGCTCGCCCACGCTGAGATTCGGAATGACAGTGCCGGTAAAAAAGGCGGACACCATTCGGGTCCGCCTTTTTTCATGCACGCGGCGTCCAAGACCGCACAGTGGCTGAATGCAGGTGCCTACGACTTGGAGCTGCGCTTCATGTTGCAGTTCGCCACGCATTTCTGCATGCACCAATTTTTGCTGGCCGCCATTTTACAATAATTCTCGAGACAAACCTCCTGACACGATTTCTTCTGCGCAAAGGCGGGCGCAGACACGATCAGGATGCCAAGCGCCGCAACGACGGATACGACCTTTATCATTCGTGTTTCCCCCAAAAACGACAGTGGCAAAGCCTAACGCGCTGCCGCAATGCGGGCCACGTCCGAACCGGGACCGGCGTCGTTTTTTATGCCGCCGCAATACCGATACAGACCGCAAATTTGAATTCACAGGCGTGGGTATCGTTTTCATACGCAACTTCACGCACCGCGACCCACGTAAGGCACTGACCTCGTTTCGAGAATCAGAAACTCCGGCCTCCGCTTCCGTCAGTTTTTCCCGCCTTTGTCCCCGGCTCCGCAAACGCCCGGTTTTGCCGGCCGCGCGCACGGAAGTCCCATTTTCCCGTCATTTTTCTGTCATGACCGGAGGCATAAAAACCTACATTTTTCTGCCGAGAAAAAAACTTTCCGGACGGCCGGGATGGCCCAATACTGGCTGTGTTCTTGCGGTCCGTTGTCCCCGAAGTTCACCGGGTGGACACAAGATTTAGTGTTTGATTCAGATTTGACGTCTATCTCTTGTTGACGCGTAGGCAGAGTCCACTTAGCTTTGGTGTGTTCGGTGGCGTTGAGTTTCAGGTTCCCTCCGGACCCTCAGAACGGCTTTCCAGTCGCGAGCTCAACCCACGCCAGGGCAATGGCGTTTGGGACAGGGACTTGCTTGTGCCCGGGTCAAAAAACCCCGGTTCGAACCGGTGCCGGATCAGAGCATCGGGCCTAGATGAGGTGGGACGGGTCGGACGAGTAAGAGCAACGGCGGCGGACCGGGACAGGTTCGCCAGAAACAAAAGGGCGGTGTTAACCGCCCGGAATTTGGGGCTAGAGACACATGCGAATTGAACGGCGCTACACCAAGGATGGACAAGGACGTCAGGATGCGGCCTACGCGGGTATTGAGTTCCGCCTCACCACCAGCGAGATACGCAACCCGGACGGCTCCGTGGTGTTCAAGCTCGACAATGTCGAGGTGCCGGAATTCTGGTCGCAGGTCGCCTCCGACGTGCTGGCGCAAAAATACTTCCGCAAGGCCGGTGTCCCCGCCCGCCTGAAGAAGGTCGAAGAAAATTCCGTTCCCTCGTTCCTGTGGCGCTCGGTCGCCGACGAGGAGGCGCTCGCCGCGCTCCCCGAGAAGGAACGCTACATCGGCGAGCATTCCTCCAAGCAGGTGTTCGATCGTCTCGCCGGCACCTGGACCTATTGGGGCTGGAAGGGTGGCTATTTCGAATCCGAAGATGACGCGCAGGCCTACTTCGACGAGCTGCGCTACATGCTGGCCGCGCAAATCTGCGCGCCGAACTCGCCGCAATGGTTCAACACCGGCCTGCACTGGGCCTACGGCATCGACGGTCCCGGCCAGGGCCACTATTACGTCGATCCGTTCACCAGCAAGCTGACGCGCTCGAAATCCGCTTACGAGCATCCGCAGCCGCACGCCTGCTTCATCCAGTCCGTCAGTGACGACCTGGTGAACGAAGGCGGCATCATGGACCTGTGGGTGCGCGAGGCGCGCCTGTTCAAATACGGCTCCGGCACCGGCTCGAATTTCTCCAAGCTGCGCGGCGAAGGCGAGAAGCTGTCCGGCGGCGGCAAGTCATCCGGCCTGATGTCATTCCTGAAAATCGGCGACCGCGCCGCCGGCGCGATCAAGTCGGGCGGCACCACGCGCCGCGCTGCCAAGATGGTGATCGTCGACGTCGATCACCCCGATATCGAGACCTACATCAACTGGAAGGTGATGGAAGAGCAGAAGGTGGCGGCGCTCGTCACCGGCTCCAAGATCAACCAGAAGCACCTCAAGGCCGTGCTCAAGGCCTGCGTGAATTGCGAAGGCTCGGGCGACGATTGCTTCTCGCCGGAGAAAAACCCCGCGCTCAAGCGCGAGATCAAGCTCGCGCGCCGCTCTATGGTGCCGGATAACTACATCAAGCGCGTGATCCAGTTCGCCAAGCAGGGCTACAAGGACATCGACTTCCCGACCTACGACACCGATTGGGACAGCGAGGCCTATCTCACCGTTGCAGGCCAGAACTCGAACAATTCGGTGCGCGTCACCGACGGCTTCCTCAAGGCGGTTGAATCCGACGCCAAGTGGGACCTCACCTATCGCAAGAACGGCAAGATCGCGAAGACGCTCGACGCGCGTGATTTGTGGGAGAAGATCGGCCACGCCGCCTGGGCCTCGGCCGATCCGGGCCTGCAATACCACACGACCGTCAACGACTGGCACACCTGCCCGGCCTCCGGCGAAATCCGCGCCAGCAATCCGTGCTCGGAATACATGTTCCTCGACGACACCGCCTGCAATCTCGCCTCGCTGAATTTGCTCACCTTCCGCGACGAGAAGACCGGCCAATTCCAGGTCGAGAGCTACGAACACGCCGTGCGGCTGTGGACCGTCGTGCTGGAAATCTCGGTGATGATGGCGCAGTTCCCCTCGCGCGAGATCGCGGAGCGTTCATTCGAATTCCGCACGCTCGGGCTTGGCTACGCCAACATCGGCGGCCTGCTGATGACCTCCGGCATCCCTTATGATTCCGATGCCGGCCGCGCCATCTGCGGCGCGCTCAGCGCGATCATGACCGGCATCTGCTACGCCACCTCGGCCGAAATGGCCGAAAAGCTCGGGCCCTTCCCCGGCTACAAGAAAAACCGCGAGCACATGCTGCGCGTCATGCGCAATCACCGCCGCGCCGCCTATAACGAACGCACCGGCTATGAAAAGGTGTCGCAGCCGCCGGTGCCGCTCGATCATGCCGCCTGCCCCGAACCGACGCTGATCGCGCATGCCAAGGCCGCCTGGGACCGCGCGATCGCGCTCGGCGAGAAGCACGGCTACCGCAACGCGCAGTCGACCGTGATCGCGCCCACCGGCACCATCGGCCTGGTGATGGATTGCGACACCACCGGCATCGAGCCCGACTTCGCGCTGGTGAAGTTCAAGAAGCTCGCCGGTGGCGGCTACTTCAAGATCATCAACCGCGCCGTTCCGGAAGCGCTGCGCACGCTCGGCTATTCGGAAAGCGACATTGCCGAGATCGAGGCTTACGCCGTCGGCCACGGCAACCTGGCGCAGGCGCCGGCGATCAACCACACCACGCTCAAGGCCAAGGGCTTCACCGACGAAGCAATCGCGAAAGTCGAGAAGGCGCTGCCGACCGCATTCGACATCAAGTTCGCCTTCAACAAGTGGACGCTGGGCGAGGAATTCTGCCGCGACAAGCTCGGCATCTCCGCCGAGGACCTCGCCTCCCCGTCCTTCGACCTGCTCGCCGCGATCGGCTTCGGCAAGCGCGAGATCGAGGCCGCCAACATTCACGTCTGCGGCGCCATGACGGTGGAAGGCGCGCCGCATCTCAAAGCCGAGCACTATCCGGTGTTCGACTGCGCCAATCCGTGCGGCCGCACCGGCAAACGCTATCTGTCGGTCGAAAGCCACATCCGCATGATGGCGGCGGCGCAGCCCTTCATTTGCGGCGCCATCTCCAAGACCATCAACATGCCGAACGAGGCGACGGTCGAGGATTGCAAGGCCGCTTACCTGCTGTCCTGGAAGCTCGCGCTCAAGGCCAACGCGCTCTACCGCGACGGCAGCAAGCTCAGCCAGCCGCTCAATTCGCAACTGATTGCGGATGAAGAGGACGAAGACGACGCGATCGAGGCCTTCATCGAGCGTCCCGCCGCGGCGCGCGCCGCGGGGCTCGCCGAGAAGGTCGTCGAGAAAATCGTCGAGCGCATCACCGTGCTGCGCGAGCGCGAGCGCATGCCCGACCGCCGCAAGGGCTACACCCAGAAGGCGGTGGTGGGCGGCCACAAGGTCTATCTGCGCACCGGCGAATACGATGACGGCCGCCTCGGCGAGATCTTCATCGACATGCACAAGGAAGGCGCGGCGCTGCGCTCCATCATCAACAACTTCGCCATCGCGATTTCGCTCGGCCTGCAATATGGCGTGCCGCTCGAGGAATATGTCGACGCCTTCACCTTCACGCGCTTCGAGCCGCAAGGTCCGGTGCAGGGCAACGACTCGATCAAATACGCCACCTCGATCCTCGATTACGTGTTCCGCGAGCTGGCGGTCTCCTATCTGGAGCGCTTCGACCTCGCCCATGTCGATCCGAGCGAGGCCGGCGGCTTTGACGCGCTTGGCAAGGGCGTGGAAGAAGGCAAGCCCACGCACAATTACGTCTCCAAGGGCCTGACGCGCTCGCGCACCGACCGCCTGTCGGTGGTGAGCAGCGACACGCAAGCCGTGGCGACGGGCGGCTCTAACGTGACCGCCTTCTCGGGGGCCGCCACCGCGCTCAAGGTCGAGCCGGAGGCCAAGCTCTCGCCCGCGCAGCAGCTTGAGCAGATCAACACCACGGATGCGCGCGTGCATGCCAAGCATGCGGCGTCCGAGAAGCGTGCGGAAGCCCGCGCAAAAGGCTATGAAGGCGAAGCCTGCGGCGAATGCGGAAATTTCACCTTGGTCAGAAACGGCACCTGCATGAAGTGCGATACATGCGGGTCAACGACGGGATGCTCGTGAGTACGCCGAAAAACACGAAGGACATGGAACGCGCACAAGCCGCGTTCCACAAGAAGGAAGCCCAGGCCCGCGAAGGCGCGACCGCCATGGCGGAATACAAGGCCGCCGGCAACGCCGAGCGCATAAAGACCGAGCGCCTGCGCGCGCTCCGGCTCGCCAAGGAAGCGGCCGAGCGCGAGGCCGCGCTCAACGCGCCGCCGCCCCCGCCAAAGCCGGTGAAGGGCGCGAAGGGAAGATGAAGGTGGTGTCGAAAGCAAAGGCGCCCGCGAAGAAGAAAAAGTGAGGTCGGTTGCGGCACAAGGCATCCAGATGGTGGGGGAAATTCAATGCCGACAAAAGTGAATGTAGAACTGATTATCGTGTGGGCTTGCGTGGGATTTTTCACAGGTGCGGGCTGGGCCATTGCGACGTGGCTTGTTGGCCGCATCCTTGGCCTAACTCATCTATAAATCCTGAGGCTGCATCCACGATCGGACAGCAGCCTCACACATGAGCCCGAAGACGTCACCGCTCGCCGCAAAAAACAATTCCGCGTCTATCCAGGACAAATTCCGCCAAGGCGTGGCCCTGCATCAGCAGGGCCGCTTTGCCGAGGCCGAGCAGATTTATCGCGATGTCCTCCAGCAAGATCCCAAGTCCTTCGAGGCCACGCATCTGCTGGGCATCATTGCGCTGCAGACCCGCAAACCGCAGCAAGCCGTCGAGCTGATCGGCAAGGCCATCGCGCTCAATCCGGCCGTCCCCACCGCGCACTGCAATCTCGGCTCTGCGCTCACGGCCCTGCAGCGCCACGCGGAGGCGCTGGCGAGCTTCGACAGAGGCCATTGCGCTGAAGGCCGACTTGGCCGATGCGCATGGCAACCGCGCCGCGGCCCTGAACGCCCTGAAGCAATACGAGCAGGCGGTTGCAAGCTGCGACGAGGCGCTGGCGCTCAAGCCCGATTACCTGGAAGCGCACAATAATCGCGCCCACGCCTTGAATGCGCTCATGCGCCACGAGGAAGCGGTGGCGAGCTGCGACCAGGCGATTGCACTGCGATCCAACTACCCGGAGGCGCACAACAACCGCGGCAATGCGCTCAATGCGCTCGGGCGCCACACCGACGCGGTCGCGAGCTATGACAAGGCGATCGCCTTCGCGCCCAAATATGCCGAGGCCTATAACAACCGCGGCAATGCGCTCTATCACCTGGGACGCGCCGAGGAGGCAACGGCGAGCCTACGAACTGGCGATTGCAATTCGCCCCGACTACGCGGAAGCCTACAACAACCGCGGCAATGCGCTGACTTCGTTGCAGCGCTGCGAGCCGGCGCTGGCGAGCTATGACCAGGCGATCGCGCTCAAGCCGGATTATGCCGAGGCCTTATTCAACAAGAGCGTTCTCCTGCTGCTGATGGGCCGATTCGCGGAAGGCTGGCGTCTCTATGAATGGCGAAAAATAAAAGCCAACCCGATCGCGGCACGCGACTATCCGCAAACGCTGTGGCTGGGCGACGCCGACATCACCGGCAAGACGATCCTGCTCACCGAGGAACAGGGCCTCGGCGACACGATCCAGTTTTGCCGCTACGCCGCGCTTGTCGCGCAACGCGGCGCGCGCGTCATTATGGAAGTTCCGCCGCAGCTCACGCGCCTGGCGGCCAGCTTGCCGGGTGTTGCCCAGGTCGTTGAAACGGGACGCCCTCTGCCCGCATTCGACCTTCACTGCCCGCTGTTGAGCCTGCCGCTCGCGTTCAAGACCGAGCTTGCGACGATACCGGCGGCGATCCCCTACCTGAAAGCCGATCCTGACCAGTCCAAGATCTGGGAGGACAGGCTCGGCACGAAAACAAAATTACGCGTCGGGCTGGTGTGGTCGGGCGGAATCCGCCCCACCAACCGGTGTCGGTCAATCAACGCCGGAATATTCCGCTCGCCAAATTCGCCGTACTGAACAATCCGAGCGTTGCATTCTACAGCCTGCAGAAAGGCCAACCCGGTGAGTCCGAGTTGGGTGAGCTCAAGGGCAACGCCTGGAACGGCCCCGAGATTGTGGATTTCACCAGCGCGATCGGCGATTTCTCCGACACCGCGGCCTTCATGGACAATCTGGATCTGGTGATCACCGTCGACACCGCCGCCGCGCATCTTGCCGGCGCTTTGGGCAAGCCGGTGTCGATTCTCAACCGCTTCGATACCGACTGGCGCTGGCTGCTCGACCGAACCGACAGCCCCTGGTACCCGACCACACGAGTATTCCGTCAGGAAAAGCCAGGCGATTGGGAGAACGTCATTCAACGCGTCAAGGTTGAGCTGGATCGATTAGCGGCTTCCGCCGCCTGAGTCTTTCCGTCAGAGCGCCTGCACCGCCTTGCGGCAGGCTGGCGGCAAACGGTTCATATGCTCCTTCAGGCAATTGAGCAATTCAATGCCGCCGGTCGGCACGCTTTTGCAGTAGCGCTTGTAGGCGCCGCCGCAGTATTTGCGGGCAGCGTCCGCCGCATTGTACGGCTGCGCATCCTTCGCCAGCGCGGGCGCAGCCGCCGCGTACAAAGCCAGGGCGAATGCACAAGCGGCGATTACCGTCAGTTTTTTGGAATCGATCATCTCATCCTCGCTCATTCGAAATTGATCGGCAGCAAATTGCGGCCACAGAGCCGACGACAGCACGGCAGCGCCGGGCCCTCCTATTGCACTTCCGCGCCCGACAAAGATCAGCCCAATATTGTTCCTTTTCCCCGACCGTCTTTGGGCTGCTCAACCATGACGGTGTCATGCTCCAGCGCAATCTTTTTGGTTAGTTCGGCGTCCATGATCTGCTCTTTGGTCAGAGCGTGCATAGCAGCGAACATGCCATCCGTGCCGGCCGGGCTGTATATCATCAGCATGCGTACGCCATCTTTTGCGGTGACCTGATGCGGAACGCCTGGCGGAATATGCACGCAAGATCCTACTTTGGCATGAAACAGTTCGTCTCCGACCTGGAAATCAGCGCTCCCGTCAAAGATATAAAATGTCTCGTACGCCTTAATATGATAGTGCGCCCGGGATTGAAAACCTGGTTTGCAGTTCTCCTCGACCACTTCAAAGGTTTGATTGGTGTCATCGCCGGTGATCTTGACAATCACTTCGTTGGCTTTGGCATAGACGTTACCTTCGCCGGGGGCAGAGAACTTACCTTTTGTCGCGCGTGCCATTCTGTCCCCATCGACTGCCTTACAATATTAAAGATGCATCGGCCCAAATCCAAACAGACCGAGGCAACGCGGTCAATGCGCGCGACCGGCAAGCAGCCTCAGGAGATGCAAATTTAAGGAATGGCGGGTGGGCCCGGCTGCGCCCGGCCCACCCTGCAGAGAACGCCGCCGGAGATTACGCGCCGCGCGGATTGACGATCGTGTAGCCGCTGATCGACACCACGTGCTCGCGGGTCAGGCCGCCGCCGGAATTGCCGTCGTGTACCAGCCAGTTGTTGCCTTCGACATGGCTCATCAGCACCATCACGTGGTGATTGCGCACTGCTGCCATGCCCGGCGCCGGTGGCGTGCGCGGGAATTTGCGAGCCCAATTCGACGCCAGATTGAGGTCAGCGCGGATCGCCCCGAACAGATAAAGCGATGCTTCACAACCGCAGAACGCATGCGGGCAACCGTCAGGCCGGCGGCTGATGACCGTGGGCCCTGGATTGCCGTTGGCATCCATTGCAAACGCAGCGGTCGCAACGGCCTTCTGTGCTGCGTGGTCCGAGCAACCGCGCTCATCACAGACGACCGGGCCATGCCCGCGAAGATGTGCATGCCTTGGCTTAGCGTCCGCCGTTGCAGCAACGATGGTCGAAAGAAGAAGCGCCCCGAGAACGATTGTAACTTGTCTCAACATCCATCCTCCGTTCAAAAGCGGTGCGACCGAGTGATCGGTTTCTCCGCCTGTGGTCCATTCTGTGGATGGGGGCTTCTAACGGCGTGCGCCGCACGATGCGAGCAGTTCCGTTTGGTAAGCTCACCAAGTAAGGTTAAAGGCGCGCGGAGATGCAGAAAAAACGACGAGTTCCGCGAAAATTGCGACAGCGCGTCGCACCCGACAAAAATTAAAGGCAACGCGCTCGGCTACGCCGCAGCCGGGACGACGTCACGCACGCGATAAAGGTCCGCCGCTAGCGCTTCTGCTCAGGCTCGACCTGGATGATGCGGGCAAATACGCCGGAGCCAGTCAGCGGAAAAATCTGCCCCAGATACACCACCGTCTGTTGCGGTTCTGACCACGCCCACAGCGCACCATTGCGCTTGTCGAGAATGATCACCCTGTCTGTCGTGCTGCGAACATGCGGATCGCGGTAGCGCGCGGTGCTCGTCCCGAACGATGCATTCTCATATTGATGCGTGGTGACCATCTCATAGGCGCCCTGATCGCGCATTTGAGCGGATGCCGGTGCTGCTGCACCTGCAAGTAATCCGGCGAGAGCCAGCGCGGATATTTTTTTCATAGAACCTTCCCTGCCCGGAGTCGTCTCGAACCGCCACCTTAATAGGCAACCTCAATTCAGCCCGCGGTGCAAGCGCCCTTGACCCAAATCAAGGCCCCGGCCCGGGATTGCGCGTTCGATGACACTTGATTTTGGTAGTTTGTTTTAACAGGGAGACCTGTCATGGCCACTGCTCATGCACATCCCCGGCTCAGCATCAGCGGATTGGGCTGGGGCTTTTCCGCAGCACTCGTTGTCGTGTTCGCACTTTGCATGCTGGCAGCCTTGTTCTTGCCAGTGCGCCTCGCGCATGGCTGGGTGTCGATGCTGTCCGATGCGCCACTCAACTCCAGCAAAGTCTGGGTCGAAGGATTGATCTGGAGCGTCGTCCTGGGATGGCTGATCGCCGTGGTGTTCGGCACTATCTACAACTGGATCGTCGGGCGCCGCGCTGTGCAACTGATCCACAGCTGACGAAGTAAGGCATAAGCGCTGACCCATTGATCCAGATCATTGCGTACGCCGGCATCTGGGCTTCTGCTTTTTTCGAACGGTGGAGAGCGGTTTCATTGGGGCGCGTTCCTGTCAGTCGCTTTTTCGCCGCGCGACGTTTTCGGGCGAGCCCCATGCCCGGAGACGTCCCTTAGCCAAAAAGGCGGAACACGTCCCCCCGTCCCCTCACGCCTTTTGGCTTTTACCTTCGACGGCGTAAGCCCCAAACTGCGCCGCCGTTTTTTTGCGCAGATCCGACGCTCGTTGGTCGAGCGCAGCAGATAAATGTGTGACTTGTGACTCACATCACAGCCGGATTGCAGACGGGGTACTAGCGTTGTGATGCTTTTCGAAGCCATCAGTCACGGCTTCGAAAAAGGGGCCGCTCGTCCACAGACGGCGGCCCCAAGATGAGGCCACCGGCGGGTGATGAACGCCGGTGGCCAACAATTACCAAAAGAGCATTGCCTCGTTCTTTTTATGGCGAAATCGAAGATGTCCCCAACATCCCCCGTGCGCGATGAGCGTGAGGTATTATGGTCCCATTTTTCGCAGCGCGGTCGTCAATCAGGCGGTTTTGAAAAAGCCATCTGCACGCCACACGTGCGCGGCGCGCGCAATCGATTCAATGCCCACTAATGTAGCACCAACAATTCAGCGTCTTGTGCAGTTGCGCGCGTACTGGCGGCGCTTCAAATAACTCAGTTTCTGTGCACGCGCTTCGCGCTGGCATGCCGCGCGCTTTTCCGCCTTGTCCTTGTCGATCGCGGCCATCTCGCCCGGGCTTGTCGGCTTCGGCGCCGGATATTGTGCGAACGCAGAAACCGTGAAGAACGAAAGCAGCAGCGCGCACGCAGAGATACGCAAGAGTCGTGGCATTGGATCAAACCCCTTATCCCGAAATTCAAACGACGAACCTAGCGCGCTCCCCGAGCCTTTCCAACCGATGGCTCCCGCCACTAAGCTTTTTGCCGATCGTTGTCGATCGGTATCACTTGCCCAGAGATCGACTTCGCTGCGTCGGAAGCGAGAAACACGGCGAGCTGCGCGATGTCTTTCGGGTCGATCATGTCCTTGATCGACGACGCCGCGAGCGCGTCAGCCTTCACCTCATCGAGCGATCGGCCGCTGATCTGGGCCCGCCCCTGGAATACCCGCACAATGCGATCGCCCTCCACCGCTCCGGGAGCGATCGCGTTGGCGCGAATGCCCCACTCGCCCAACTCCATCGCCAAGGTCTTGGTCAAACCGATCACGCCCCATTTTGTGGCCGCATACGGGCTGCGGTTGGGGAAGCCATAACGCCCAGCGATCGATGACATATTGATGACACAGCCGGCCTTCGATTGCTTGAGATGTGGAATGGCAAGCCGTGACACGTCGAACATCGCGGTGAGGTTGACGGCCACGACCTTGTCCCAGTCGTCCGGCGGGTAGTCGGCGATGGGCAATGTCAGGCCCGCAATGCCCGCATTATTGATGAGCACGTCGAGCCCGCCCAGCGCTGCGACCGCCTCGGGCACCATGCGTTCGATCTCGGCGCGGCTCGCCATGTCACAGCGGCGCGCGATCAGGCCGGGGATCTCCCTGGTGATGGCGGCGAGTGCCTTGTCGTCGATATCGCAGACAAAGACCTTGGCGCCGTTCGCCGTAAAGGCGCGCGCAAACTCGCGGCCGATGCCGGATGCACCGGCGGTGATCAGCACACGTTGCGGCATTGTTTTCTCCCCTTCCCCATTTTTTACTTGCGTTCAGGTCGGCCAAGCGCGTCTCTGTTTTACCACGAAAAAAGCGGTCAGCTGGCGCGCTCGCGCCCTGCTCCTTGATTGCGAAAGGCGCTCAATGCCACGCCCGATGTCGAGCCCTCTTTGCCGTCGTTGCCTGCCTGGTGCTGGTGTCCGCCACCGCCGCCGCGCCTGAACCGACGACGTCGCCCCCCAAGAAGCGCCCCGTGTCTCGTCACGTCACGCGCCACTGGCACGGCTACGGCTTCCTGCCGGGCTACCGCCCCCCAGAGGTGATCGAGCGCGAGCGCGCCGAGCAGTATTACCGGACGCATGGCCCGCAATATTACGGACCCGCCTGGCCAGGCTTTTATCGCGGGCGTTGGAATGGTGGCGGATTTGGTCCCTGCTATACGCAGACCCCGATTGGCCCGATCTGGAATTGCGGCCGCTGACGACGAAGGCTGACGCCCAGCGTCCGGATTCACCCATCGTGGGCGCGAATCGGCTAATGTCGGTACAGTGATTCGGTCTTCGATATTGCGCGCCGGGGCGGTTCGGTTCCGGGGCTGGTTCGTTTTGAAATCAGTGCTTCCGGAATTACTGAATTGCGGTGCAGTGCCGTGAGTAGGCCACACCATCGAGGGAGCTCCACGACATGGCGAAGAAACGAAAGGCTGCGGCCAGGAAACGCGCAACACGCAAACCGGCGTCGCGCAGACGGCGGGCGAATAACCCGGACTCAACGATCAATGCGCTGGTTATCCTGGTCGTGATCGTGATGGTGCTCGGGGGATTATATCTCTACGTGCAGAACAAGAAGCAGGCCGCACTGTTGCCTGCGTTGAGCAATGCAGTCGCGACCCTCGTCGCACCCGTGCTGGCGCCCCCGTCGGCCACGATCAGGCCGCCGCCTCCCGCGATCGTCGCGCAGGCACTTGAGCCAGCGGCGGGCACTGACGCACCGCGGCCCGTGGCGGCAGCAGAGCCACAGTAGGCGACGCACACAAATCTGGCGCGCCCGCAGACGCGTCAAGATCAGCCATAAGAAACAATCAGCAGAGCGCGCGCAACCGCGGCGCGCTCTGCGGGTCTGCATTTCATCTTTCGCTGAAATACCGCCATTGCGCCTGTCGACTCAGGTAACGCTGGCTTTTGCAAAACCATTAGCAATCGAGATGCAGTATTCGTTTTCTCGTAACAATGAGCCGAGAACAGTGACCAAAATTGACCACCTGAATACCATTAGCGGTATTCTGTTACGACTTTCGGTTACTAAGTAACGTTCCTTAAGGACATGCCTTTTATTTACTGCAGTGCAATTAGAGCGCAAATTTTGCGCGAAGTAACTGAACGGGGAGATATCACCATGCGTCGAACAGCAACGGCAATCCTGACAGCGACCATGCTCGCGATCGGTGCCAGCCAGATCGCGTCGGCGGCTGACCTGCCGCGCAGGCAGCCTGCCTACATGCCACCGCCGCCTCCAGCCTACACGTGGACGGGCTGCTACATCGGCGTCAACATTGGCGGAGCGTGGGGCAATATCGACGCGACCGACGTCACCACTGGCGGCGAGCGTCTCGCCAAACCAAGGCGGCTTTGCCGGCGGCGGCCAGGTCGGCTGCGACTACCAAATGAGCCAGTGGGTCTTTGGTATTCGCAACGTATTCGACGGCACAAGCATCAGCAACGGCGCGACAATTTCAGACCCATTGCTCTCCGGCACCGTCAACGGCCATCTGCACTGGTTTGATGCCCTGACAGCGCGCGCCGGCTACCTCGTTCAGCCGAACGTCTTGCTGTACGGACAAGGTGGCGCTGCGTGGACATCATGGGATGTGACCGCTTTCAATACGGCGGGCGTGCAAGTCGGCCAGATATCAGGCGGCAACCGGACCGGATGGACAGTCGGCGGCGGCGTCGAATGGATGTTCATGCCACACTGGTCGGTATTCCTCGAATATAATTTCATGGGCTTCGGGACGAGAAGCGCCGCGACCACAGCCTGCGTTGGCGGATCGTGCGCGGTCATCAACGCAAAATCCGACATACAAAATGTCCTGGTCGGCGTGAACTACAAGTTCTAGACCGACGTCACGAATAGAAAAGGGCGCCGTCAATGACGGTGCCCTTTTTCATTTTTGCGCGCTGTGCGAATGTTAGAATTGGTGAAGGCTCAGCCTCACTGACAGCGCGTCACCGTGACCTGCCGCGTCCCGCCCTCTTCCGACGGAACGGTCATCGCCTCCTGCACCTTGTGGCAACTCGCCACGCGGACCGGCACATACATCACCGGCACCGACGACGTCACGCCCCTGGCCGCAGAAACATCCGAGGGCAAGGTGTAGTAGCCACCGTACCAAAGCCACTGGTTCTGGTTTTGGCGCGCGAACTGACCACGTCCATGATGATGGAACGCCCGAAAGTGGCTGCTGACATGCATCGAATGGCCGCCCATGCCGCCACCACGCGCATTGGCGGCGATGTCCGGCTGCACAAGAGCCAGCACCGCAAGGGCAAGGATCACGGCCAAAAGCCTTTTCATGCGGCCATCATTCAATAAAGGCCGCATGAGATCAAGCGATGGCGCTCACCCTCCGGGTGTAGCGGCGGGCCCGATCTTTCAATCGTCCACGGTCCGCTTTTTACGGGTATTTATCGGCCTGCCGGCGGCTCCATAGCTTGGCGTCGAGGCTCCACGGGCCGCCGCCAGCGAAGGCTAAATAGAGAAAGATGAAGCAATACAAGATTGCCGCATCGCCGCGATTGAGGATGGGGAAGAAACTGTGCGGCGCGTGGCTGAGGAAATAGCCGACCGCCATCTCGCCGGACATGATAAAGGCGGCCGCCCGCGAGAACAGACCGATGGCCAGAAGGCCGCCGCCGACAAACTCGATCGCGCCGGAGAACCAGGCCAGCGAAAACAATGCGGGTGGCGGCATCGGTTGAGGAAATCCGAACAATTTCGAGAGACCGTGCTCGAAGAAAAGAAGCGCCACGACAATGCGCACGATGCTCAAGATGTAAGGCGACCAGTGCGACCAGACTGTCGACTGTTGCGTATGAGATCTCAGTTCAGATTGTGTCATTTCCTGCTCTCGAGTAGCCCCTGATGATTGATCGCATCGATGACGGGAGTTACGGGATGTAACAACGTGCACACTGGCGCCAAATTTGACGTCAATAAGGAACGAACACCTGAATTGGCTTGAACGTTCAGGCATCTCGATCACAACGCCGTGTGCAATTTGTCGCGTACAACCGAACTACCGCGCGCGATAAGCAAAAATTGCATGGTGGTATTGCGCAAAGCGCAGACGTCGCGCGGTGCCGCAGTCGAATGTCAGTTACAAACGACGCGACATAGCCCGAGGTTATTGCACGCGAGGTGCGTGCCGCGACCACCGCAAAATCCGCCGCGGGCAAACCCGACATAGTAATGATTGTAAGGATTGCGGCCAACGCCGGCATAATTGCCGTCGTAGATCGTTTCGCATCCGTCAAAAGGCCCGCGGTGTACGCCAAGGCCGCAACCGCTCGCGACCGGAATGCTCAAAGTTGGCGCCGACACCGTCGCAACCGGCATGGCCTTCGTTTCCGCGGCGTCCATCAGCACGCACGCAGCGAGCGGAATAAAAAAATACCGTTTCATTACTCCTCCCTACTCTTCCTTCTCTGTGGTGAAGTACAACGGATAGCCTTTCGAGCGACCCATGTCGGTCGCCTCTTTCGCCTTGGTCTCAGCGACGTCACGGGTATAGACGGCGATCACACAGGCGCCTTTCTGGTGCGCGGTCATCATCACCTTGTAGGCGTGGCTTTCGTTCATGCGAAAGACCGCCTTGAGCACAAGCACGACGAATTCGCGCGGCGTGAAATCATCATTGAGCAGGATGACCTTCCACAACGGTGGCCGCTGTGTTTTCGGCTTCACCTTGGTGCGCGGTTTCTCAACGGTCTTCTGGCTCATGGAAGCCCCACGCCGTGGTGCGAGGTATTTCAACGCTCCCCAGGCGCATTGTCTACCGTGGCCTGACGCTTGGCCTCTTCTTCTGCCAGGAGCCGCCGGATCGCATCGCGCTGTTCGTCGTCGAGCGCTCCGGAGTCCAGCATCGAACGGAAATGCGCAATGTTCTGGCTCAGCACAAAGGCATCGGTTCCCTTTCCGTTGGCCTTTGCCTCATTGCGTGCCTGCGTGCGCAACAATTCGAGCAACCGCTGTTCCGCGCTATTGGCCGCACTCAGCACACCGGCGTGAAGCCGCGCCATTTCGATGAGCAAGGTGATCAGCAGAAAACTTGCCGCAATCAATCCGAACACACGCCCGGTATAAAAACCGAGATCGAAACGGGACGAGCCGATGACGGCCGAGAGCCCAATATCAAACAGCCAGATCCACATCACCAGCATCAGCCACAGATCGACCAGACGTTGCGGTTTCTGCCAGAGCATCAACATCGCAACGAATGTCAGGATCCAGACCGCCGGGCTGATACCCTTGCTCACCAGCAACGAGTAATCTCCTCCCTGCATGACCACGGGCAGCGCATCGTGGCCCCTGGTCGCCACCAGCGTGAGTGCGCTCACGATCGCCATGACCCCGCCGACTGAAGCCAGGATCGCGGTACCGGCACCTAGCGATTCCACCGCCCTGCCTTTCAGTTCTCGGCGGCGCAGGACTGCATAGGCCATCACGAATAGCGGAAAGCCGCCGTGCCAAAAGACATAAAGCCATGCGGTGGTCTGCGGCCCGGCACCCAGCAGGCCGGTCGGCGTGAATGCGCCTGGAAAACTCAGCGCATGCGGCACGAGGATGAGCGCGTCGAAAAGATAGCCGGAGGCCAGCACCAACACCGCGACTGAACGCAAGCGCACAAACTGCTCGTAGAGCAGCACGGCGGTCACGAGATCAACAAGGAACAGTGCCGCTTCGTAGCTCGGAATGAAGGCCGGCATCTTGGCCAGCGGCACCCGCACAAACGGGACGGCCGCCACAAATGCGAGAAATGCAGCCACCGCGATCGCAAGCGCGATGCGTTGCTCCGCTGTCGTTGCGACCGCCGTTGCCAGCAACCGGCGTCGCAGATCCAGACCTCCAATGTCATCCATCGGAAGCTGCCGTTCCTTACCCCTGCTCACCAATGAATTATCGCACCAAACCCTGTCGCGACAAAGCCACATGGTTGCCCGTCCAGTAACGATGTAACGTCGCCGTGTGGAAAATCCACGTCATTCCATGGACATCGGAGCGTTCCCCCATGCTCTATCTCACCATCAAGGCCGCGCTGTCAGGCATCATTATTGCTGTCGTATCGGAGGTCGCACGCCGGTCACCAACGCTCGGCGCACTCATTGTTTCACTGCCGCTGGTCTCAATTCTCGGAATCCTCTGGCTGTGGCACGACACCAGCGACGCGGAGCGCATTGCCACGCACGCACAATCGACATTCTGGTACGTCCTTCCCACTCTTCCGATGTTCCTGGTCATGCCGGCGATGCTGCGTCAGGGCGCCGGATTCTGGCCAACCCTTGCCACCTGCTGCGCGCTCACGTTCGTGCTCTATCTCGGCACGATCTGGCTGCTCGGAAAATTCGGCGTAACGCTGTGATGCGGCGCTAAATTCTTCAGACGGACCAAACAATATAAAGTTTTCGGTACCTCCGCGAAAACTTTTAAATCCATCTTGATCGTTCTGACGCAAATATTTCACGCGGCGCAGATAGGTTATGTCAGTGCTGCTGCTTTATTCTCGCTTGGTCCCCGCACTAAAGTCGAATGCGACGGACGACCCGAGGGAACGGGGCCAAAGCAAAAGTGTCGGGAGGAGCCCCATGGAATTATCGCCTGAGGTCACGAGGTTTGCGCGCTCACGTCCCGTAATCGAATGTGCGCAGTGCGGCGAGCGCATTTACATTCCCGAGTGGTCGGAATGTCTCGACGGTTGCCGCGTTCGGCATCTATGGCAATGCGACGCCTGCGGCATATCCTTTGAAACCACGGTGCGTATCGCCGCCTAGTTCCGGCGTACGCTTCGTCAGCGCTGCGGTCGCGGCATCGCGCTCGGGTCAGGCTTTCACGCAATTTTGCGCAGCAGGTGACCAATGGCAGGGCTATAATACCTGTCATGATCGATCGTCGGCTTATCCTGCTTTTGGGCGCTGTATCACTGTCTGGTCTCGCCCCCCGTCTCGCAAAGGCTGCGGCCATGAGCCGAATTACGGCCTATGCATTCACTTTCAGGGGCCTGGACGGCGGGGAAATCCTGCTGTCGTCGTATGCCGGCCACCCCCTGCTCGTGGTCAACACAGCGTCGCAGTGTGGCTATACCCCGCAATATGCCGGACTGCAGGATCTGTGGACGCGCTATCACGACAAGGGACTCGTCGTGCTCGCGGTGCCCTCCAATGACTTCGGCGGGCAGGAGCCGGGTGGCGCGACAGATATCCACGCGACCGCACAGGGCGAATACCACGTCACCTTCCCCATCACCGAAAAAGTGACGGTGAAAGGCCGCGATGCTCATCCATTCTACCGATGGGCGGCAGCGGAGCGGCCGCTGGAGGCGCCGCGCTGGAATTTCCACAAATATCTGATCGGGCGCGACGGACACCTGAAGGCGGGCTTCACCTCGGCAATTGAGCCAACAGACCCGCGCGTGATCGCCGCCATCGAGACAGAACTAGGCGCGGAATAGCAGCGCGCGGCGCAGCTTTTTGCCGCTTTTGTCACACAACTGAAAAATTCGATTGACGAATCAGCGGGCACATGACGGATTGTGCCCAAGATACAGTCACGTGGGCCGGCGGTGTCTACCGACCGACCCGTTACGAGGTTCCTCCCGCGTGGCGTTTAGACTGGGCGGCCGCAAGGCCGCCCATTTTCATGCGCGCCGGTGGCACCTTTTCATTAGCAATAGCGGCGCGACACGCGGTGATAGCTGCCATCGCGATAACGCACCCAGCAGCGGTCATCGTACCAATAATAACCGCCCGGTCGTGGCTCCAGTTGCGAGCCGATCATCGCGCCAGCTGCGGCGCCGATGATCCCGCCGGCAACAGCTCCGCCGGCCCTGCCCGTCGCCGCGCCGCCGATAATGGCGCCGGCCGCGCCGCCGAGAATCGCGCCACCCATCGTGTTGTCCTGCGCCGCAGCCTGCCGCTCGGGGACAAGCCCGGACACAACAAGCGCAATCGTCAATGTTGCGAATCGAATCATGGACACTCCCTCCGTCGCCCCGTCCTCGGCTTTTTAAGGGAATCGCCGGCCTCAATCAAATCGGCCGGCTCGCGAAGCCCGTTGGACGCGCGTCAGGCCGACACGGCGCGCAATCGCTCATCGGCTGCAGACGCGGCCATATCGAGTGCCGGTTGTTGCAGCGGAGCGATGGCCTCGACCAGTTGCAGGAAGGAACTGCCCGGCAGCGCCGGTGCAAAAACATAGCCTTGCGCCAGCCGCACGCCAAGCGCGCGCAAATGCATCACCTGCTCAAAATTTTCCACGCCTTCCGCCACGACATCCATGCGCATGTTGCGCGCAAGATCGACCAGGGTTTCCACGATTGTAGTCGAGTTGCGGTCGGTGCCGATCGCATCGACGAACATCTTGTCGATCTTGATGATATCGACGCCGAGCTTGAGCATGTACGAAAGCCCGCTGTGACCGGTGCCGACATCATCGATGGCAATGCGCACACCCAGGCCCTGCAAGGCGGCAATGATCTGGCGGGTCTCGGTGAAATTCTCGATCGGGTCGCGCTCGGTCACTTCCAGCACGACCTGCGAGAACTTGATGGGTGAGTTCGAGAAGATGCTTTGTACGTCTTTCACGATCGTCGGCTCGCTGAAAAGCTTGCCGGCAAAATTGAATGATATCTTCAGGTCCGGCCGGCGGCCGAGCGTCGGGCCAGCCTCGACGCAAACCTTCTGCATCAGGTTGCGCGTGAGCTTGTGAATGAGATCCCCGAATTCCATCAATGGAATAAACGCCCCCGGGGATACCAGCGTGCCATCCGGCTTGCGCCAGCGTACCAGGACTTCGGCGCCACAGAGCTGGCCGGAGCGGATATCGACGATGGGCTGATAGTAGGGAACAAATTCGCCCGCATCGAGCGCTTGCTCGATCTCAGTCAAGGGATTGCGCGGCGCGCGGCGCGGGATCAGTGCGACGAACGCCGCGAAAGCAATCATGATGATGCCGGCGCCGGCAACCCCGATCCACTTGAGGTCGGCGTGTTCGGCAGCAATGCGGGCGCGCGCAGTCAGGATTTCGACGTCAAAACCGAATTTATCCGATTTGACGTTGGCAACAAAATTCGGTCCGGCCTGCCCGCGCGACCGATCGCCGAGTTCTCCGATCACCGCGCCCTGCCGGGTCATGATACGTGCATAGCCGCTGAACGGGCCACCTTGCGTAGAGACCTGCGGGAGAAACAGCGTTGCCGGCACCAACGCGGCAACGCCGTTGGGACCGGCGCCGACCTGGCGGCGAAGCCGGATCATGCGCTCGCCGCCCGGCAATACAATAATGTCGAACCAGTAGCCGCTCGCCCCCACCAGCAGCTCCGAGGACAGCATCGTGCGCTGTCCCACCGGCAGACCGAGATCGGTGCACAGCGTTTCCGCGTCGGGACCGACGATAGCAAATTTCCTTGACCGGGAATGGTGCTGAAGGTGGCGCGCCGCATCGCGTCGATCTGGATTGGCTCGCAACTGTCGACGCCGCGCGCGGCGAGACTTTCAAGCGTACCCACCGTATCCCTGACACGCGCCTCGGCAAGCGCGATCGCGCGCCGCGCGGAGGTGCCGACCTCCGCCTCGCCCTGCCGGTCAATCAATCCATCAAGCCAGAAATTAAATGCGACCAGTGGAACGCCGGCGAGACAGGCGCCGACGACGACCGCAAAAACATTCCGGCGCGTGAAAGCGCGCACTAACGACCCCATTCCAGCCCCAACCCGGGCCACCCATCCTGGTGCCGGGGTAGTGAGCCATGGCGCCGTAAAGACCACCTTAAGCTTAAGGCTGCGTCCGCCCAACCAGCAGGCGAGCACTCGCATGCAGGCGGCTATGGTTAGCAATGAGTTAATCGTCGCGGATCGAACGGCACCTGTACTAGAGTTATTGTTGGCTCAGCAAACGCGGCATTCCGATTGGGACACCCAATGTTCATTCGCACCTGCCTGATAGCCGGCCTGGCAATTCTGGCGATCGGCAGCACCGATGGCCGCACGCAGGAACGACTGGAGATTTTCGACGCCCACCTGCACTACAATCAGGAGCCCAAGCCATTCTACTCGCTCGACCAGGTGCGCGAGGTTTTCCGCCGCAACGGTATCGCCGGAATTGTCGCGACCAGCCGCCCGAACAAGGGCACACACGAGCTGGTAAACGCCAAGTGGCCGGAGCTGCGGGTCGTGCCATTCATCCGTCCCTATCGCGTGCGCAGCGATATGCAGACCTGGTTCAACGATCCGGAAATTTTCGAACTCATTAAAGGCGAATATGAACGCGGGTATTACCGCGGCATTGGTGAGTTCCACATCTACGGCAAGGACGCACAGTCCGAATGGGTAAAAAAGATGGTCGACTACGCGGTCGAACGGAATCTCTACCTGCATGCCCATTGCGACGAAGCGGCACTGCTCACTCTGTTCCAACACAATCAAAAGGCCCGCATCATATGGGCGCATACCGGCTTTTCGGTGCCGACGGCGCGCATTGCTGAACTTCTCGATCAGCATAAAGATGCATTGTGGGGAGAGTTGTCCTACCGCAGCGGCATTGCCGATCGCGACGGCAAGTTGACACCCGAATGGCGCGATTTGTTCGAACGCTATTCCGAGCGCTTTCTGCTGGGCTCGGATACATGGATTAACGAGCGATGGTTTGGCTACGATACAATTTTTAAGGAATATCGCGGGTGGCTTGCGCAGCTTCCTGTCGAGCAGGCACGCCGCATCGCCAGTGGCAATGCATTGCGCCTGTTCGAAATACGCGCGCGAGACTGATGTTTCGATGAAAAGGAACGTGTCATGAGTTTCTTCCCGGGCAAGGATCCGGCCGCAGGCGATACCTATCAATGCGATGCGATCGACCAGGTGATCGTGCCGCGCACGGTTGACCTCGGCGACTTTGCCGTGCGGCGCGCGCTGCCTTCGGCGCGCACGCGAATGGTCGGGCCGTTCATTTTCTTCGACCACTTCGGTCCGGCCGAATTCCATGCCGGAAACGGCCTCGACGTTCGCCCGCATCCGCACATCGGGCTCGCAACCGTTACATATCTTTTCGACGGCGAAATCATGCATCGCGACAGCCTGGGCACCGCGGTCGCGATCAGGCCCGGCGAAGTCAACTGGATGACGGCCGGCCGCGGCATTGTCCATTCCGAGCGCACGCGGCCAGAGCGGCGCGTCGACGGCGAGCCGATCCATGGCCTGCAAATGTGGGTCGCATTGCCGGCAGCGAAGGAAGAGATGGAGGCGGGTTTCGCGCACCACGCCACCGCCGAATTCCCCGTCGTCAACGACAACGGAAAAAACGTGCGCGTGGTGGTCGGCTCGCTCTATGGCACGGCTTCGCCCGTGCCGACGGTGCACGAGACCGTCTTCGGCGACGTGCATCTCAAAGCCGGTGCGACACTGCCGCTCGATGCCGGTCACGAGGAACGTGCCGTCTACATCATCGACGGCGTGCTCGACATTTCCGGCGACAAATTCGAGGCCGGACGCCTGCTGGTGTTTCGCCCCGGCGACACGGTGAGCATCACCGCCGCAACCGACACACACTTTGTGATCGTCGGCGGCGCGCCGATGGACGGCCCGCGTCACATCTGGTGGAATTTCGTGTCCTCACGCAAGGAACGCATCGAGCAGGCCAAGGCCGAATGGAAAGCCGGCCATTTCGGCAAGGTGCCCGGCGACGAGATCGAGTTCATCCCGCTGCCGGAGAAGTGACGGCCAAAGGCCGTCATGGCCGGGCTAGTCGTCCGAAGGACGGCGTGCTTTCGCACGCCTATGACCCGGCCATCTCGCTTAGGCGCGCACTGCTCTCCTTATCGGGATCACCGGGTCACGCCGCTGCGCGGCGGCCCGGTGATGACGCAAGCGCGTCATTTCTTCGGCAAATCCAGCCGGATGTGCAGCTCCTTGAGCTGCTTCGGCGTCGCCTCTGACGGCGCGCCCATCATCAGATCCTCGGCGCGCTGATTCATCGGGAAGAGCACAACCTCACGCAGGTTTTCCTCGCCGGCGAGCAACATGACGATACGGTCGATGCCCGGCGCGATGCCGCCGTGTGGCGGCGCACCCAACGATAGCGCGTGCAACATGCCGCCGAATTTCTGCTCCAGCACGGTTTCGTCATAACCGGCGATGGCGAAGGCCTTTTTCATCACCTCGGGCCGATGATTCCGGATCGCGCCCGACGACAATTCCACGCCGTTGCAGACGATGTCATATTGAATCGCCTTGATCGACAATAGCTTGTCATTGTCTTTCGGGTCGAGCGCGAGGAATTCCTCGACCGGCATGTTCGGCATCGAGAACGGGTTGTGCGAGAAGTCGATCTTCTTTTCTTCCTCGTTCCATTCGTACATCGGGAAATCGACGATCCAGCAGAACTCGAAGCCGCCTTTGGCGATGAGGTTGAGCTCTTCCCCGACCTTCGTGCGGGCCGGCCCGCGAATTTCACGAAATCCTTCGGCTTGCCGGCAACGAAGAAGCACGCATCGCCGACCCCGATCTTGAGTTGATCGGCGATCTGCTTCGTCCGCTCGGGCCCAATGTTCTTGGCAAGCGGGCCAGCGCCGCTTTCTTCGCCCTCGCGCCAGAAGATGTAGCCGAGGCCTGGCTGGCCTTCGCCTTGCGCCCAGGAATTCATGCGGTCGCAGAACGCTCGATTGCCGCCCTTCGGCGCCGGAATGGCCCACACTTGCGCGGTCGGGTCGTTCGCGAGGATGTTGGCGAAGATCTTGAATCCTGACCCGCGGAAGGCTTCGCTCACATCCTGCATCACGATCGGATTTCGCAGGTCCGGCTTGTCGCTGCCGTATTTGCGGAGCGCTTCCGCGTAAGGGATCATCGAAAACTTTTTTGTCACCGGTTTGCCATTGGCAAACTCCTCGAACACGCCGCGGATCACCGGCTCGACCGCGTCGAACACGTCCTGCTGGGTGACAAAGCTCATTTCCAGATCGAGTTGATAGAACTCGCCGGGCGAACGGTCGGCGCGCGCGTCCTCGTCGCGAAAGCATGGCGCGATCTGGAAATAGCGATCGAACCCCGCGATCATGATCAGCTGCTTGAACTGCTGCGGCGCCTGAGGCAACGCGTAGAATTTTCCGGGATGGATACGCGAAGGCACCAGATAATCTCGCGCGCCTTCCGGCGACGACGCGGTGAGGATCGGCGTCTGGAATTCGAAGAACCCGCCTTCCTTCATGCGGCGGCGGATCGAGTCGATGACCTTGCCGCGCAACATGATGTTCGCATGCAGATGGTCACGGCGCAGGTCGAGAAAACGGTATTTGAGCCGGATTTCTTCCGGATAATCCTGCTCGCCGAAGACCGGCATCGGCAATTCGCCGGCGGGCCCGAGCACCTCGATCTCGTCGATATAGACTTCGACCTGCCCGGTCGGCAGGTCCGGGTTCTCGGTACCGGCCGGACGCCGGCGCACCTTGCCGTCGATGCGGATAACCCATTCCGCGCGCAGCGTCTCGGCAAGCTTGAAGGCTTTGCTGTCGGGATCCGCCACGACCTGCGTAAGCCCATAATGGTCACGCAGATCGATAAACAGCACCCCGCCATGGTCGCGGATGCGGTGGCACCAGCCCGATAGGCGAACGGTGGCGCCGATATTGCTGTCGCGAAGCGCGCCGCAGGTATGTGAGCGATAGCGATGCATTAGTGATTCTTTGGGTATTTCCGGGACGATTCAGCGTCTGGATGTGAAGCGGGCGAAAAGCGCATGGGGTGCCGGCTTTGTCAAGCATCGACGGCTCATCCGGGCCCCACCTGCCGCGGTCCAGCACACGGCCAAACATGATACGATTCCTGCTCGCGCAATCGACACCTTAGCCAATGGCGAACCTTGCATTACCCACCCTTTGCATGATGCTGGTCGCGATCGCATTCCTCGCGCTCGAGCGCCTGAGGCCGGGCCGCGAACTGCCGCACGCGCCGGGTTGGTACACGCGCGCGATCCTGATCAACCTGACACAGGCCGTCATTACCTTTGGTACCAACCAGCTTTGGATTGATCTGCTGTCCGGCATGTCGCTGTTCCATCTGGCAGCGCTTCCACACCCTCTGCTGCAAGGGTTCATTGGCTGGCTCATCAGCACGTTCTTTTTTTACTGGTGGCATCGCATTCGCCACGCCCAGGGTTTCTGGTTGGTCTTTCACCAGGTGCACCATTCGCCGGCGCGCATCGAAGCGATCACCGCGTTCTACAAGCATCCGATCGAAATCCTGGCGGACAGCGCACTGGCGGCTGTTATTCTGTATCCGCTGCTCGGCTGCACGCTCGAAGGCGCGCTCTGGTTCAATTTTTTCGCCGCATCGGGTGAGCTGTTTTATCATTCCAATATCAAGACGCCGCGTTGGGTACGATACTTCATCCAGACGCCCGAACTGCATTCAATCCATCACGAGCTCGACGTGCATCGTTTTAATTTCTCGGACCTGCCGCTCTGGGATCGTCTGTTCGGCACGTATCGCGACACCGAAACGTTCGCTGCACGCTGCGGATTCCCGCGCCACAATGAGCGCAAACTTGGCCGCATGCTGTTGTTCCGCGACGTCTACAAAGACTAAAACGCGGAATTGCGCTGCCCTCGACAGGACGCCGGCAATCTGCACATTGGATGCCTCAAATCCGGAATCCGCCATGCGCAAGCCAAAAGCCAAATCCAGGAAAAAGCGGGACAAAAAACCCGGGTTTCCTGCGATGGATTTGACCACCGCCGAGGCCGCCGTCGCCACATTGCTCGCGCATGGGCTCGACACCGTCTATGCGCTGCCCGGCGTCCACAATGACCACCTGTTCGATGCCTTCCAACGTGCAGGCGATAATCTTCGCGTCGTTCATGCCCGTCATGAACAAGGCGCGGCTTATATGGCGCTCGGGGCGGCGCTGGCGACCGCAAAACCTCAGGCCTACAGCGTGGTCCCGGGGCCGGGGCTGCTCAATTCCGGAGCCGCACTGCTCACCGCCTATGGAATGAATGCGCCTGTGCTCGCAATCATCGGGCAGATCCCGTCGGCCGCCATCGGCAAGAGCCATGGACATCTGCACGAGATCCGCGACCAGGCCGGCATCATCGCGCGGCTGGTCGATCATTATTCGCACATCAAGGGACCAATTGACGCGTCGGCAAAAGTCGCCAAGGCGATTCAGTCAATGCACCAGGGCCGTCCCGGTCCTGCCGCGATCGAATGTGCGATCGACGTGTGGGGCAAACGTGGCCGGGTCGACGCCATCGCAACGCCATCGCTTGCACGGGCCCCAAAGATCAACAGCGACAAAGTGCGTGCCGCCGCAAAGCTTCTCGGCAAAGCCAGACGCGTCCTGATCGTGGCTGGCGGTGGCGCGCAAGATGCATCGCTCGAAGTGACGCTGATTTCAAGCATGCTGCAGGCGCCAGTGCTCGGTTATCGGCGCGGACGCGGTGTGCTCGAACTCACGCGATCCGCTCAGCGTGACGCTGCCCCTGGGCCGCGACTTGTGGGCCGAAGCCGATGCGGTCCTGGCGGTGGGGACACGGCTGCATACGCCGTTGACGGCATGGGGCGTCGACAAGAATTTGCAGATCGTACGCGTCGATGCCGATCCCGAGCAGCCTGCGCGCCTGCACAGGCCCAACGTGGCACTGATTGGCGATACAGCGCCCATCCTGAGATCGCTCATTGATGAACTTGCCAAGTTCAACATCCGGCGAGTCTCGCGACGAGACGAGATGCAGGAACGGCAGGCGAAACTCCGGCAGCGGCTCAACAAGATCGCCCCGCAACTCGCATTTCTCGACGCAATCCGTGCCGAGTTGCCGGAAGATGGCATCTATGTTGATGAGGTCACCCAGATTGGCTTTGCCGCCCGCCTCGCCTTCCCTGTTTACAAGCCGCGCACGTTTCTTTCACCGGGCTATCAGGACAACCTGGGCTGGGGTTATGCCACCGCCCTCGGCGCGCAACATGCAAGGCTGGACGTACCGGTGCTCTCGATCAATGGCGATGGTGGATTCCTCTACACCGGCAATGAACTCGCTACCGCCATGCGACACCGCATACCTCTGGTCGCGGTTATCTTTGCGGATGGCGCTTTCGGAAACGTCCGGCGCATCCAGCAGGAACAATTCGGCAACCGCCTGATCGCCTGCGACCTTGCGAATCCTGATTTCGTGAAATACGCCGAAAGCTTCGGCGCGGCTGGACGGCGCGCAAGCGGGCCCGATGAGCTGCGTCTGGCGTTGCGCGAGGCCTTCGCGCAACGCGAGCCGACGCTGATCGAGGTGCCCGTTCCGGCTATGCCAAGTCCCTGGGAATTCATCCAAATGCCACGCGTCCGAGGCCTCTGAACATGGTGCATGATCCGTTGACCACCCATTGGGAACATGCACAAGACGAATTGCCATGACAGACCCGGATCGGGTTAGGCTCGCCCCCGCAATGGACCTGATCAGCACCACCGAGGAACTTGCCGCGGTTTGCTCGCGCATGGCGCGGCATCCTTTCGTGACCGTCGATACCGAGTTTTTGCGCGAGACGACCTACTACCCGCTGCTGTGCGTGGCGCAGATGGCATCGCCCGACGAAGCGGTCGTCATCGATGCGCTGGCGACCGGCATCGATCTCGCGCCGTTTTTTACCCTGATGGAAAACGAAGGCGTGACCAAGGTGTTTCACGCCGCACGCCAGGACATCGAAATTGTCTGGAACATGGCCCAGACGATCCCGCACCCGATTGTCGACACCCAGGTCGCCGCCATGGTGCTCGGCTACGGAGATTCGATTTCATATGATCAGCTGGTCCAGCGCATCACCGGCGATACGCTCGACAAATCGCACCGTTTCACCGACTGGACGCGGCGCCCGCTGAGTGACGCGCAGGTTACCTATGCTCTGTCAGACGTGACTCATTTACGCGATGTCTATGTGGCGCTTGCCGCAGACCTTGAAAAGCGTGGACGCAGCAGTTGGGTCGAGGCGGAAATGGATGTCCTGACCTCACCTGAGACTTATCGCGCCGATCCGGAGCGTGCGTGGGAGCGGCTCAAGAGCCGCGTGCGCAAACCGAAGGAATTGGCTGTGCTGATCGAAGTTGCCGCCTGGCGTGAGCGCGAAGCCCAGACGCGCGACGTGCCGCGCGGCCGGGTGATCAAGGACGAAGTCATCGGCGACATCGCAGTGCAGGCACCCACCACGATCGAGCGGCTGGGACACTTGCGTTCGCTGCCGAAAGGCTTCGAGCGCTCCCGCTGGGGCGACCAGATCATCGAAGCCGTCAAACGCGGACTTGAGCGCGACCAGAAGACATTGCCGCGGCTGGACCGCTTCCGGCCGGCGCCGAACGGTGCTGCAACCGTTGAACTGCTCAAAGTACTGCTGCGCATGACTGCCGAGCGGCACGGCGTCGCCGCAAAAGTCATCGCTACGGTCGACGATCTCGACCGCATAGCGGCCGATGACGAAGCCGACATTCCAGCCTTGAAAGGCTGGCGGCGTGAATTATTCGGTGAAAAGGCGCTGGCGCTCAAACACGGGCGTCTGGCCCTCGCGGTCGACAAAGGCCGGGTGGTGACGGTCGAGAAGACCTAGCTCTCGATTAGCGGATCACGGCCGATCAGGCGCGCAAGCTGGCGGAGTCGCCCCGCCAGACGGTCACTGGTGAGCTTGCGGTAAGCGCCGGGCAGCTTGAGAATCAGCTTGCCACTTCTGACCTGCATCGGCGTTTTCGGCAGCACCCCGCTCTGCCCTGCGGTGAGGATATATGCGACCCGCATTGCCGCTCCGAGTACACGCGCGCGATCCAGCATTCGCGTGGTGGCAAGCTCGCGCAAACGCGGCGAAAGGTCCTCCTCGCTCAAACCGGCATGACGGAAATACACCGACAACGCGAGATAGGCGCGCCCGGGATGATCGATCGCAACGAAGGCGCCGTGTGCAATGATATTCATCGACTGCTCGCCGCGGTAATCCGGATGAGCGCGCCAGCCGATATCGCCGAGCAGACAGGCTGCGTGACGCAGGCGACGCTCGTCGGCGGTCTCTTCCAGCCCGGATGACGTCATTAAACGGTCGGTCCAGGCAATCAGCTCCTCGCCGTGGTGCGGCGACCGCGAGCGCAACACGTTGAGATCGGCCGCCGCCGAGATCAAGGGATCACGCGCCCGTTCGCGCGGATTGAGCAGCGAATACAGAAGTCCCTCACGCACGCCGAGCACCGAGATAACGACCTGCTTCGGCTTGATCGTTCGCACCAGGTTTTCCATCACGAGCGCGGCATAGGCCAGCAAAGGGCGGCGGGCCGCGTTCACGACCTCGATTTTGGACAGCGTCTCCGTATCGACGTGATGCACGAGCCGGGAGAATTCCTGCGCTTCGCGCGCCGATATCCGGTAATTGTGCATGACGTGAAACGGATATCCGGTTTGCCACATGTGCAGCCGCGCCAGCGCGCGCCACGTGCCGCCGACCGCGTAGAACGTGCGGTCCTCTCCGTCGTGCAACATGTCCAGTTCTTCGAACGCTTCCTCGACGAATTTCTCCGCCTTCTTGAGCGATTTTCCGGTGATGTCCTGAAGCGCAAGCCCGCCAAGCGGCAAGGTCACGCCACCGCGAACGCGCGAGCCGTGCACGTCGACCAGTTCAAGTGAGCCGCCGCCGAGGTCCCCGACGATTCCATCCGGCTTGTGGATGCCAGAGACAACCCCGAGCGCGGTCAGATGCGCTTCGCGTTTCCCTGACAGGATCGTGATGCTGGTGCGGCAGATCCGCTCGGCTTCGGCGATGAACGCGCGGCCGTTGCGCGCATCCCGGCAGGCCGCGGTTGCAATCGCCCAGATGCGGCGCACATGCAGGATATCGCACAGAGCGCGAAAGCGGCGCAGGGCATCGAGCGCGGTGTCAATGGCATCGGCCGACAGCAAGCCCGTCGATTGAACCTGCCGACCGAGGCCCGCCAGTACCTTTTCGTTGAAGATCGGCGTCGGCGCGCGCGTCAGCCCCTCATAGATCACGAGGCGGATCGAGTTGGAACCGATATCGATGACAGCAACCGGTGGCCCGTGGTCGAGGCGCCCTTTGGCGGACGGGGCAATCGCGGGCGAGCGTTTACGCGCCTTCGATGAGGCGGCGTATAAGGCTGCGCGGCGACGATTCCTTGAGCGATTTTCCACGGCCCGACAGACTCGGATTGGTCATGAAATACTTGTGGGCGTTGAAGGGTTCCTCGCCCGGGGCGGCCTTTATGCGCGTGGAACTTCCGTCCGGCAAGAGCTTCCAGCTTTGCTCGTTATCCTTGAAGTTCGCGACCATGATCTGGCCGAGAACCTGCTCATGCACGGTGGCATTGAGAATCGGACACAGCACCTCGACCCGGCGGTCGAGATTGCGCGGCATCATGTCGGCCGACGAAATGTAGATGGCCGCCTTCGGGTGCGGCAGCGGATGACCAGCACCGAAACAATAGATGCGACCGTGCTCGAGGAAGCGGCCAACGATCGATTTGACGCGAATATTTTCCGAAAGGCCCGGCACGCCCGGCCGCAGGCAACAGATGCCGCGCACGACAAGATCGACCGAGACGCCCGCAGCCGACGCATCATAGAGCGCGTCGATAATGCCGGGGTCGACGAGCGAATTCATCTTCATCCAGATGGACGCCGGCTTTCCGGCTTTGGCGTTCGCGATTTCCTGCGCGATGTGATCGAGAATTCGTTTTCGCAGGTTGATGGGCGAAATCGCCATGCGCTCGAGCTCTCCGGGCTCCGCATAGCCCGTGATGTAATTGAAGATGCGTGCAACGTCGCGTCCGATCACTGGCTCGGCGGTAAAAAACGACAGATCGGTATAGATGCGCGCGGTCACCGGATGGTAATTGCCGGTGCCGACATGCACGTAAGTCGCCAGTTCCCCCGCTTCACGGCGAACGACCAGTGACAACTTGGCGTGAGTCTTGAGCTCGATGAATCCATAGACGACCTGGGCACCGGCGCGCTCAAGGTCGCGGGCCCAGCGAATATTGGCTTCCTCGTCGAAACGCGCCTTGAGCTCGACCAGCGCCGTTACCGACTTGCCAGCCTCGGCTGCCTCGACCAACTGCTTCACGATCGGTGATTCCGCCGACGTGCGGTAGAGCGTCTGCTTGATCGCGACGACGTTGGGATCGCGCGCGGCCTGCTGCAGGAACTGCACCACCACGTCGAATGAACTCATAAGGATGGTGGACGATCAGGTCCTTCTGGCGGATTGCCGCGAAACAATCGCCGCCGTGATCGCGGATGCGTTCGGGATAGCGCGGATTGTAGGGCACGAATTCGAGATCGGGACGGTCGAGCCTGGTGAGTTGGGACAGATCGTTGAGCGCGAGCACGCCGTCGACCAGAAAGACCTCGTCATCGGCGACCGCCAGCGCGCGCTGCACGAAACTGCGCAGCTCAACCGGCATCGTCGCATTGAGCTCGAGCCGGATCACCGAACCACGGCGGCGCTGCTTGAGCGCGGTCTCGTAAAGCCGCACCAGGTCTTCCGCCTCTTCTTCGATTTCAACTTCCGAGTCGCGGATGGCACGGAAGGCGCCCTGCCCCTTAACGATGTAGCCGGGAAAAAGCCGGCCAATAAACAACGCCGTCGCTTCCTCGAGCGTGATCAAACGAATGGCATGATCGCCGCCACCTGGCAGCCGGATGAAACGATCGATCTTCTGCGGCATGCGGATGAGCGCATTCATCGCCTTGCCGTCCTTTACCCGCGCGAGCTGCAACGCGATGGAAAAGCCGAGATTGGGAATGAACGGGAACGGATGCGCAGGATCGATAGCCAGCGGCGTCAGCAACGGAAACACATGGGTGAGGAAATGCTCCTCCAACCAGGTGCGTTCCGGCTTCTTGAGTTCGCTCCCATCGACCAGAACGACATTGGCCGCCGCGAGCGCTGGACGAAGCTCGAGCCAGCGCTTCTGCTGATCGCTGGCGAGCTGGGAGACCGCTTCTCCGATACGCGTCAATTGTTCAGACGGCGTGAGCCCGTCCGGGCTCTGGGTGGTGATGCCCTGCCGCTGCTGGCCCTTGAGACCGGCGACGCGCACCATAAAAAATTCGTCGAGGTTGTTCGCCGAGATCGACAGAAAGCGCACACGCTCCAGCAACGGATGCTGTTCGTTGGCCGCCTCTTCCAGGACGCGGCGGTTGAAGTGCAGCCAGGACAATTCACGATTGATGAAACGTTGCGGGCTCGAACTCAGGCTATCAACAGGTATAGGGGCCCCGGGCCGATCGACGGCGGGCGAGATTTCCTCAACTTCAGCAATAGCTTGTGCGCGATCCGCCATTGTAAACAATGCCTGAAAGACCGAAGGTTTAGCCGACAAAAATGGCCGGTGGATGACAGTTCGCGCCAGAACTGCCGGTCCCGTCAAGGATGATGGCACAGCTGCGTTAAGGAGTGCGAAACAGCTCGGCGGCGAGCGCCCGCGTCACCGGCCGGTGCTGGCGCATGGCCTCCTCGTCCAGCCGCTGGACGACGGCCCGTGCGGCCGCAAATGACCGCTCGATGCGGTTGGCGAGGTAGCTGACCAGCGTCTCGTCCATCGCAATTTGCCGGTCGGCGGCGAGCTTGACCATCAATGCGCGCAGCAACGTGTCGTCCGGTGATGTCAACGTAACGCTTGGCAGCGCGCGCATCCGCGAAGCGAGATCCCGGATCGCCACCGGGAAAGTCGAAAGTGGCGAGCGCGACGTGATGAGAACAAAAGCACGCTGTTCGCGCGCGAGATTGAGAAAATGAAACAGTGCGCGTTCGTCCAGCCCGGCGAATTCCAGATCCTCCAGCACCAGCGCGCCGGTGACGAACGCCGCAGGCAGATCGGTGATCGACAATAATTTCGCCGACAATACGCGCGCGCCGGTGATGTCCGCCCAGATCGAAGCCAGATGACTTTTGCCCGAGCCCTCCGGACCGACCATGGCAACGATCCGATCCGGCCAATCCGGCCAGCGCTCGACGAGAGTGAGCGCCGCCGCGTTCGAGGGACCCCGCAGGAAATCCTCACGCGCGAAACTGACGGAATGATCAAGCGCGAGCACAAGCTGACGCGGAGCCACTGAACTGCCCATGTCGCTCAACTCGATTCCTCGCCTGTGTAAAATGAACTTTGCAGATAGCGGCGAAGCGCGAACCGGCAAAGGACGCCAATCGTGGCGGCAAGCGGAACAGCAACCAGCAGACCGACGAAACCAAACAGATAGCCGAACGCAAGCAGCGCGAAGATCACCCACACCGGATGCAGGCCGACGCTTTCGCCCACCAGCTTCGGCGACAGCACGTTGCCTTCGAAGAATTGGCCGACCAGAAAAATGCCGAGCACGATCAAGATCGATGCGTAATTCGGCCAGAACTGCGCGACCGCCACGCCGAGCGACAGCACAAGACCCGTCATCGAGCCGACATAGGGAACGAAGGTGATCAGGCCGGAAATCAGGCCGATCAACAGCCCGAAATTGAGTCCGCTGAGCGTCAGCGCCACCGCGTAGAACGAGCCGAGGATCAGGCAGACCGCGGTTTGACCGCGCACGAACCCTGAAATCGCCGCATCGATCTCGCGCGCCAGGCCGCGCACCGTCTCGCGCTGCTGCACGCGGGACCCAGCCGTCGACCGTGCGGATCATGCGATGCCAGTCGTAGATCAGGTAGAAGGCAACGACCGGCGTGACCACGACCAGCGAAAACACCGAGACCAGCGCACGGCCGCCCGACCACAACGAGTGTATGAAGGCGGTGAGCCAGCCGACGCCTTGCGTCACCAGATCGCCGATCGATTTGTCCGCGCTGAAGCCTGCGCCCAAGAGTTTCTGAACCCAGGGTCGGCTCGGATCGCTCAACAGCGCCTGCAATTTCGTCACGTTGCCGGGCACGCTCTCGATAAAGGACGACAATTGGCCGCCGAGGATCGGCGCCACGAGCAGGATGAGATAGACCAGGAGCAGCACGACCAGCGTTATGATGAGCAGCGCGGCAGCGAGTCGGTTGACGCCGAGGCGTTCGAGACGATCGGTGAGCGGCGTGAGCAAATAGGCGATCGCAAGGCCTGCGACGAACGGCAACAGGATCTCGCTGAGCAGCCACAGCGCCAGCACGACCACGACGAGCGCGCCCAGCCAGAACATCACCTGGCGCTGGAAGGCCGCTTCGCCATTGGCGGCAAGTTCGCGGCGCTGACGCGATGTTGCGCGCGGGCTCATGGTTTTGCGACGGTGGAATTCATGTGGCGCACCCACTCAGCCACATAGGCAGCCACCGACAACAGGGTGAGGGCCGCGACCAGCACCATGAGCGCGAGCGTAAGCCTGGGAAGTTCATAGTCAAAGCCAAGCGTGCCCAGCACCACGCAGGCAAAGACGATCTGTGCCGCGGTATTGAGCTTGGAAACAACCAATGGTTTGACCTTGAGTGGGCTGCCGATCAGCCAGGACAGCATGAATGCGCCGACAATCATGATATCGCGCGACACCACCAGAATGACGAGCCAGCGCGGGATATCCCCGTTGATCCCAAGGGTCAGGTAGATCGAGACGATCAGCGCCTTGTCGGCCAGCGGATCGAGATAGGCGCCGAGTTCGGTGGTCATGGCGAAACGCTTGGCCAGGAAGCCGTCGACCGCGTCGCTGACCCCGGCCGCCACGAACAGCACGAACGCAATCCACATGGCGCCGGGCGTCGAGATCGCCCAGACCACGATCGGCACCAGCAGAATGCGCCCCAGCGTAATGAGGTTTGGAATACTCAAGGCAATCCCGGCTCGTGGACGCGGCCCAGCCCGAAGGACCGGAACTGCGCCAATCCCATCGGCAGAGTATAACGACGGTTGGACCATTGCGCGACTTGCGATTCCAACGTACGACCCGGCGCGGACGAGGGCTTATGATGGCAGAAAAACCGCGCGGTCTCACTTACGCGCAGGCCGGGGTTGATATCGACGCCGGCAACCGGATGGTGGACCTGATCAAGCCGCTGGTGCGCGCGACCGCCCGCCCCGGCGCCGACGCCGAAATTGGCGGCTTCGGCGGACTGTTCGACCTCAAACGGGTGGGCTACCACGACCCGATCCTCGTCGCAGCAACCGACGGCGTCGGCACCAAGCTCAAGATCGCCATCGACACCGGCCGCCACGACACGATCGGCATCGACCTGGTCGCGATGAGCGTGAACGACCTGGTGGTGCAAGGCGCCGAGCCTCTCTTCTTCCTCGACTACTACGCCTGCGGCAAGCTCGAGCCGGAGATTGGCGCCGCCGTGGTCGCCGGCATCAGCCTCGGCTGTCGCGAGGCCGGCTGCGCACTGATCGGCGGCGAGACCGCCGAAATGCCGGGCGTCTATCAGGGCGACGACTATGATCTCGCCGGCTTTGCCGTCGGCGTGGTCGAGCGGGATCGCGTGCTGCCACGCGGCGACATCGCGGAAGGCGATGTCATCCTTGGGCTTGCCTCATCCGGCGTGCACTCCAACGGCTATTCGCTGGTGCGCAAGGTCGTCGAAAAAACCGGGCTCTCCTGGACCGCGCCCGGCGCCATTCGCGTCCGGGCAAAGCCTTGGCGAAGCGATCCTGACGCCGACGCGCATTTACGTGAAATCATGCCTGGCAGCGATCCGCGGTACCAAAGCCGTCAAGGGTCTCGCGCACATCACCGGCGGCGGATTTCCCGACAATATTCCGCGCGTGCTGCCGAACGGACTTGGCGCACGCATCGATCTTGCTGCGGTACCGGTGTCGCCCGGTGTTTCAGTGGCTCGCGAGCGAAGGCGGCATTGCCGAACATGAAATGCTGCGCACCTTCAACTGCGGCATCGGAATGATTGTTGTCGTGTCGCCGAAAGATGCGGATGCCGTCGCGCAAGCCTTTACGCGCGGCGGAGAGACAACCGTTACACTTGGCAGAAATAATCAAGCGGCCGGCGATGCGCGTGTCGTTTACGACGGCAAACTCAATCTCGGGTGACGCATGAGCCGCAAGCGCGTCGCCGTCCTCATTTCCGGCCGCGGCTCCAACATGGCGGCGCTCATCGAGGCCGCGAAAGATAAGACCTATCCCGCCGAAATTGCGCTGGTACTTTCAAACCGTGCGGATGCGGGCGGTCTGCTTGTGGCGCACGCGGCCGGCATTGCCACCGAAGTCGTCGAACACACCCAATTCGGCAAGGATCGCGCTGGTTTCGAGCATGCGCTGCAGGCGACACTCGAAAAGCACCGCATCGAGATCGTGTGTCTTGCCGGTTTCATGCGTCTGCTCAGCGGCGAGTTCGTCAACCGCTGGCAGGGCCGCCTGCTGAATATCCACCCGGCTCTGTTGCCTGCCTTCAAGGGCCTCGACACCCATAAACGCGCGCTTGAAGCCGGCGCGAAGGTGCACGGCGCCACCGTGCATTTCGTCGTGCCGGAAATGGATTCCGGACCGATCATCGCGCAGGGCGCGGTCACCGTGCGCGACGGGCGACACAGAGGAGACGCTCGCCGCGCGTGTCCTCAAGGTCGAGCACCGAATCTATCCGTTGGCGCTCAAACTCGTCGCAGAAGGCCGCGTGCGCGTCGTCGATGGCCGCTGCCTGATCGACGGCGTGCCGGTGCCGACGCTGCCCCGCAGGTGCCGTCAGGCTGATTTTCTGCGCTGCAGCAGCGCAATAAAATGAATTCAGCTGCCGGTCCGGTGTTATAGACGTTTGACAATGCAACGCCACCGATAGAGTGGCACACAGAAAACGGGGGAGGTGACGCGATGGCTGGCAGCGGCGAAGCAAAGCTGATTTTTCCAGGGCTTGCAGGATTCTACGAATCGCCGATCGGATCTACGCTACCCGATATCGCGGATTCGTGCAGGCCTCATCTTGTTCCATGCATGTGTGGGCAAAATTTATGGTGTTGGGCGCGCAGGCAGTCGCCGACGAACGTCGCTCGCAAAGCGCGGCATCGAGCCTGCCGCTGCCATTCGCCTATCTGATTATGTTCGTGGAGTTGGTTGGCGGCATTTGTGTCGTCATTGGATTCACTGACGCGTACCGTTTGCATGCTGTGTCTGATTGAGATCGTGGTCATCGCTTTCAAGGCCCACCTGCCAAACGGCTACGCGGCTTTAGTGTACAGGGCGGCGGCGCAGAATTCCCGGTCCTGATCGGCGATTCGTCTGTCCTCGTAATCGCTATGCGCGGCGGCGGCGCCCTACTCGGTTGACCGCGCCATCGGCAAGGAAATCTGAGCGTACGCGGCAGAAGCTCACCTCAATTTGTCAACGCGCGGGTCTTTAGGCCCGCGCTTTTCGTATCCACACCTTGCTGTCGTGGACGGCAGCACCGCCATAGGGCGCAATTGAATCGGCGCCGACGAGCGTATTGATGCCGCACCCGTCGGCGTAAGCCGAATTCGGCCAGATCGATTCCGCGATCAACACGCCGCGCCGCACGCCGTCGAATATATCTTCGCGTGCAGGCGCACTTCGCCGCGCGTGTTGCCAAGCACCACATAGTCGCCGTCGGCGATACCGCTGGCCGCCGCGTCGTCGGGATGAATCATCACCGTCGGCCTTTGCTCCTGGGCCAGTGAGGTCGGCGTTTCATTGAATGTCGAATTGAGAAAGCCGCGCGCCGGCGATGTCGCAAGCCGGAACGGATGCGCTTCATCGGCCTGTTCGATCGAGGTCCAATGATCGGGCAACGGCGGCATGTCATCTACCGGCCCGCTCTTGTAAGGGCTGCGGAACGGCACATTGGGCCAATCCGGCTTGAAGCGGAATTTGCCGTCCGGCCACGGAAACCCGTCGAGATAATGCGATTGCCGGAACGGCGGCTGGCAATCGAGCCACCGGTTGGCTTCGATCTCGGCGAGCGTGCCGCGTTTTGACACCTGCAGCATCTGGTCGATCAGTTCGCGCGGGCTCATCGTGAAGCCGCGATGTTCGGCGCCGAGCCGCGCGGCGAGTGCGCAAATCACCTCGTGGTTGTTGCGGCATTCGCCCGGCGGCTCGACCAGCTTTGGGCCCAGAATGAGATATTGGTGCCCGCCGCCGCGATAAATATCGTCGTGTTCAAGAAACGTCGTCGCCGGAAGCACGACATCGGCCATGTGCGCCGTTTCCGTCATGAACTGCTCGTGCACGCAGACGAACAGGTCGTCGCGCGCAAAACCGCGTTTCACCTGCGTCTGGTCGGGGCAGACCGAAACCGGATTGGTGTTCTGGATGATCATCGCATTGACCGGCGGTCCGCCGTGCAACGCCTCGCTGTCGCCGGTCAGAATTGCGCCGATGCGCGACTGATCGAGCATGCGCACGGAGCGGTCCCAAACATCGAGGCCTTCAATCAAGGTCTTGTCGAGCTTGAAAATATCGGCGCTGATGTGGAACGCACCGCCGCCTTCATATTGCCAGGCGCCGGTCACCGCCGGGATGCAGCTTGCCGCATGCATGTTGGCGGCGCCATTGCGCGAGCGAGAGAAGCCGTAACCGAGCCGGAAAAAGGCACGTTTGCGCTCGCCGATCAGCTGCGCAAATGCCTCGATCGTTTCGACCGGTGCGCCGGTGATTGCCGAGGCCCAGGCCGGATCGCGCGTGCGCAAATGCGCCTCCAGTTCGCGCGGCGACGTCGGTGTATTTGTCGAGATAGTCCCAGTCGGCTTTCCCGTCGCGGAACAGGCAATGCATCACCGCGCAGGCCAGCGCTCCGTCGGTACCGGGCTTCACCAGCACCGGCAGATCGGCCTGCTCCATGGTGCCGTTCATATAGATATCGACCGCGGCGATCTTGGCGCCGCGTTCTTTGCGCGCGCGCACCGCATGCGTCATCACGTTGACCTGGGTGTTCACCGCATTGGTGCCCCAGATCACCACCAGATCGGATTTCGCCATTTCGCGCGGATCGACGCCGGCGATGCGCCCGACTCCGGCGGCAAAGCCGGCATAGGCAGGATTGACGCAGATCGTCGAATGAAAGCCGGAGTATTTTTTGACGTGGCGCAGGCGATTGATGCCGTCGCGCATCACCAGGCCCATGGTGCCGGCATAGTAATAGGGCCAGACACTTTCGGCGCCCGACCGTTGCTCGGCTTGCACGAAACTTTTCGGCGACGAGATCGAGCGCGTCGTCCCAGGATATTTGCTCGAACTGGCCTGCGCCCTTGTCGCCTTTGCGCCGCAACGGATGCAGCAGCCGCTCGGCGTGGTGCTCGCGCTCGGCATAGCGGGCAACCTTGGCGCAGATCACACCGGCCGTGTAATCGTTGTCCTTCGCGCCGCGCACGCGACCAATGGTGCGCTCGTCGAGAAGCTCGACTTCGAGCGCGCAGGTTGACGGGCAGTCGTGCGGGCACGCGGTTGCCCCGATGCGAACCGCCGAACCGACGCCCCGCACCGCTTTGTTCATCGCGCAATTGCCTTTCCGGCTTTGACGGGCCGCCTATACCGGCTCTTCCCGCAGGCGCCGTGATTTGACCAGATACAGACCCATCAGCACGACGAAGATGGCGCCGGCAATTCCGCACACGATGTCCAGCATTTCCGCCGTCGTCTCTGAAAAGTACTGCGCAACAACCGGATCCTCCGGCAGCAATCCACCGGCAATCCAGCCGAGCAACGCGCCGCCGCCCCACACGACGATCGGGAAGCGTTCGATGATGGCGAGGAACAAGGCGCTGCCGGCAATGACGACAGGGATGCTGACCGCGAGCCCAAGCCCGAGCAGAAAATAATTGCCCTTGGCCGCCGCCGCGACGGCAATCACGTTGTCGAGGCTCATCACGATGTTGGCGACGACAACAACGCGAACCGCGCGCCACAAATCCTCGACGGCTTCCGGCGTATCTTCGGCATCGTGCGCCTGCGGCGTCACGAGCTTGACGGCGACCCAGAACAGCGCAAGCCCGCCGGCGAGCTTGAGATAAGGCAATTGCATCAGTGTCGCGACGATGCCGGTAAACAGAATAAGCAGCACAGCGGCCGCGCCGGCGCCGAGCACCATGCCCCAGAACCGTTCCTTCGGCGGAAGCGCGCGGACTGCGAGCGCAATCACGACCGCATTGTCGCCGGACAGGAGAATATTGATTCCCATGATCTGCACCGCGGCCAGCCAGAATGCCGGGCGCATCACTTCGGACATCAAAGCATCCACAGTTCTGTCCCCCTGGTTCCGTCGTCGGTTTTCGCCGTCAATCGACGGCGGCGACGAGGTGTTTTATCGGTTTGTTACCAGCCTATAAAGCCAAAAGGGAGGCCCCAATAGCGAAAGTGCGGCGCAATGCCGCCGGGCACTCTAACCGACGAGCTCGTTTTCGGAGAAAAACTGGGCGATTTCCCGGACCGCGGTCTCAGGGGCATCGGAGCCATGGACCGAGTTTTCGCCAATCGACTTGGCGTGGGTCTTCCGGATCGTGCCGGCGGCGGCCTTGGCCGGGTCGGTCGCGCCCATCACTTCGCGATATTTGGCGATGGCATTGTCGCCTTCGAGCACCTGCACCACGACCGGGCCGGAAATCATGAAATCGACCAGTTCGCGAAAGAACGGCCGCTCGCGGTGCACCGCGTAAAACTTTTCCGCCTGTTCGCGGGAAATGCGGACGCGTTTCTGCGCGACGATACGCAGTCCCGCCTTCTCGATGATGGCATTGATCGCGCCGGTCATATTTCGCTCGGTCGCGTCGGGTTTGAGGATCGAAAAGGTACGCTCGAGCGCCATCGGATATTCCTTCACTGGGACTGATCGGAGAGTTTACGCAGTTTCATTGGAGAAGCTGGGCCGCGCGGCTTATACCGGGGTGCTTTTCGGGCGGCAAGGTCACCGGCCTGAAAGCCCGAAACTGCTTGCAGGAGCGCAACATGTTAGCCCGCTATCAGATGTTTGCCGGCTACAATGCCTGGTGCAATGAGCGCCTCTACGATGCGGCCGCGCAGGTCCCGGATGCCGACTATCGCGCCAACCGCGGCGCCTTCTTCAAGTCGCTGCACGGCACCCTCAACCATTTGTTGGTCGGCGACCGCATCTGGATGCGGCGTTTCACCGGCCAAGGCGAAGTGCCGCCGAGCCTCGACGCAATCCTCTACGACGATTTCGCGCAGCTGCGTGCCGCGCGGCGCGCCGAAGATGCGCTTATCAGCCACTTACATCGGCAGCCTGCAGGAAGACGATCTCGCCAAGGCGATCCGCTACCGAACCGTGGTCAATCCGCAGGACATCGAGCAGATACTCTCCCCTGCCCTCGATCATTTCTTCAATCACCAGACGCATCACCGCGGCCAGGCACATGCACTGCTCTCAGCCGCAATCGGCAACGACCGAACGCCAAGCTTCGATCTGATCATCTATCAGCGTCAGACCGGGCAAGGCGGCCTGCGCACGATCGGTTAACGCCGGAGATCGTAGGGGTTGCGTCGCACCGCGCGGTCGGCCAAAAGGCGCGGGTCATGCTCATCATCGACGATCTCACTGTCCGCATTGCCGGCCGCGCACTGCTGGAAAATGCCTCGGCCCGCATTACGCCCGGCGCCCGCGTCGGCCTGGTCGGACGCAACGGCACCGGCAAGTCCACGCTGTTCAACGTGATCGCCGGCGATATGTCGGCCGAGCAAGGCAATGTCGAGATTCCATCGCGCTGGCGCATCGGACGGCTGGCGCAGGAAGCGCCGAACGGGCCCGAAAGCCTGCTCGACGTCGTGCTGAGGGCGCATCGCGAGCGCGATGCGTTGCTGGCGGAAGCCGAGACCGCGCAGGATCCGCACCGCATTGCCGAAATCCAGACCCGGCTCGTCGATATCGGCGCGCATGCCGCCCCTGCCCGCGCGGCGTCGATTCTGGCCGGGCTCGGCTTTTCCACCGCCGACCAGCAGCGGCCCTGTTCGGAATTTTCCGGCGGCTGGCGGATGCGCGTGGCGCTTGCTGCCACATTGTTTGCGGAACCGGATCTGCTGCTGCTCGACGAGCCGACCAACTATCTCGATCTCGAAGGCACACTCTGGCTGCAAGACCATCTGGCGCGTTATCCGCGCGACGATGATCGTCATCAGCCACGACCGCGATCTGCTCGACAATGCGGTCGACCAGATCTTGTCGCTGGAAAACCGAAAGCTCACGCTCTATCGCGGCGGCTATTCCGACTTCGAACGCCTGCGCAGCGAGCGCATGGTCCTCGACCAGAAGATGATCAAGAAGCAGGACGCGCAGCGCAAGCATTTACAGGCTTTCGTCGACCGCTTTCGCGCCAAGGCCAGCAAGGCGCGGCAGGCGCAGTCGCGCATCAAGATGCTGGCCAAAATGCAGCCGATCAATGCGCTGGTGTTGGACGAGGTGCGGCCGATCCACTTTCCGGCGCCGGACAAGCTGTTGTCGCCGCCGATCATCGCCACCGACGACGTGGATATCGGATACGAGCCCGGCCACCCGATCCTGTCGGGCCTGTCGCTGCGCATCGACAATGACGACCGCATCGCGCTGCTCGGCTCCAACGGCAATGGCAAATCCACGCTGGTCAAGCTGCTCGCCGGCCGGCTCGCGCCCGAACATGGCACGGTGACACGCGCAGCGACGCTCAAGGTCGGTTATTTCGCCCAGCATCAGCTCGATGAACTCGACGAAGATCGAAGTCCCTACGATCATGTCCGCGACCTGATGCCGGACCAGCCGGAAGCGAAAGTGCGCGGCAAAGCCGGCGCGATTGGATTTTCCGGCCCCGCCGCAAACAATGCCGTCAAGACGCTATCCGGCGGCGAAAAGGCGCGGCTGCTGCTCGGACTTGCAACATTCAACGCACCGCACCTCGTCATCCTCGACGAGCCGACCAACCATCTCGACATCGACAGCCGCGCCGCGCTGATCGAAGCGATCAACGACTATCCTGGCGCGGTGATCGTTGTCTCGCATGACCGCTATCTGCTGGAAGCCTGCGCCGACCGGCTGTGGCTGGTGCAAGGCGGCAAGGTGAAGCCGTACGACGGCGATCTCGACGATTACCGGCGCCAGGTGCTGTCCGGCGAGAGCCAGGGAATTACGGTCGGCGCAAAATCACCGGCACGGGATCCGGTACAGGTCCGCCGCGCTGCGGCCGAAAAGCGAGCGGAGACGGCTCCGCTGCGCAAGCGAATTTCGCAAGCCGAGGTCGCGATCGTGCAACTCACCCGCCAGCTTCAGAAACTTGATACGACGCTTGCCGACGGCGACCTGTTCGCGCGCGAGCCGGCTCGGGCAGCCGAATTGTCGAAGACCCGCGCCAATGTCGTTGCAGCACTCGCCAAGGCGGAAGAAGAATGGCTTGCCGCCAGTGCCGCGCTGGAGACGGCGTAAAATGCTAGCGTACGACGGCGCGTTCGGGTTCGTGGCTTGCGGTTTTTGGCTTCACCGGCTTCTTCTTCGGTGCGGTTTTCGCGGGCTTCGGTTGCTCCGGCGCACGGTCAATAACCTTCAGCCGTCCATCGTTGAAAGTGTAGATGCCGGGCCAAGGTCCGCTCAGATAAGTCAGCACCACCTTGCGCTCGCCTTTTTCGCCGGCGCCGATCGCCACGTTGCTGGGAGAGCCTGCCCGCTGAACGGCCTGGCACTCGGTCATGCCAAGGGCGATGCCGCCTGCCACCGCGGGAGCAGCGCTTGCCGGCTCCAATCGCTGCAAACCGGGGTTGGCGGATGCCTTGGTCGCGGGCGACATTGGTGCGCCGGCGAGATCGCCTGCGACTGAGCCGACTGGACGATCGGCCGTCGCTGGCGGCTCGGCCGGCGCCGGTTCGGAGGCCTGCGCGATGGGCGCGGTTGGAGTTGCGCAACGCCCGTCGGCGCTCACCATCTCTTCGGGCGCCACTGGGCCTTGCGGGCCGAGGTTCACACTGTTGTTTGACGGCCGGGCCCAATCGGGCTTCGCCAGCATATTGACCGGCTTGGAGAACCACCCGCCCTCGTTCTGGTCCTCAAACATTTGCGTTGAATTCTTGCAACCGGCCACTGCGAGCACGGTCACACTGGCAATCACAATACCAACGATGGCGCGATGGCGCGGCAAAATGGCTGTCCCCGACCGGTTTATCTGTTTGTCCCTTAAACCGTATTTTGCGTCATCACCATGGCAGGCAGCAAGCCTCGCTCGTCCAAAGGGTTACCGTGGATGTCGGCCATTGGCTGATCATCCATTGGCCTAGTCACCCCGCGGTAGCCGCGTCACGCCTTTTTGGCCCAACGCCCCTGCTCGTCCGTCTGCCAATAGGTGGCGTCGAGACCCTTTTCCTTGACCACAGCCCAGTGCGCGCGGGCGGCTGCCACTGCTTCTTCATCCTCACCATCGAACAGCAGGACGATGCGTTGATAGCTCTGCGGATCGGCCGGCATTGGCGCGCCGTCGATCAGGAAGCGGACGGTCGCGGCATTGGGGTTGCTCTCGGTGAGCGTCAACAGCACCGGTTGTTGCGCAGCCTCCGGCTCACGCCAGGTGCCATGCGGCAGGAATCCGTCATCGCGGTAGGTCCACAAATGCGCATCGAGAGCATCGATGCGTTCTTCGGACGAACCTTGCACAGCGACTTTCCAGCCCCGCTCGAGCGATTTCTCGAGCAGTGCGGGCAGCACATTTTCCAGCTTCTGTCTTTGCAGATGATAGAAAAGTACTTCGGTCATGCGCGCGCTCGTCGTCAGCTCTGCAACTATCTCTCGTAGTGATCCACCACCAGCCGGTCGAGCAAACGAACGCCCCAGCCCGAGCCCCAGCTCCGGTTGATATCAGTCTGGCGTGAATTCAAATCCGGTCCCGGCGATATCGAGATGCGCCCAGGGCATTTTGTCGTCCACGAACCTCTTGATGAATTGTGCCGCCGTGATCGCTCCGCCCCAGCGACTACCACCGGTATTTTTCATATCCGCAAATTTGGAATCGATCATCTTGTCGTATTCTGGCGCGAGCGGCATGCGCCACACCAATTCGCCGGTCTCGGTGCCCGCCTTGGTCAAACGCTCGGCAAGTTGATCGTTGTTGCAGAACATTCCGGCGTATTCCTGACCGAGCGCGACGATGATGGCGCCGGTCAGCGTCGCCAAATCCACCATGAATTTCGGCTTGAAACGCTGCGCCGTGTACCAGATGACGTCCGCCAGCACGAGCCGACCCTCGGCGTCGGTATTGATGATTTCGATCGTTTGGCCCGACATCGATTTGACGATATCGCCGGGGCGCTGCGCATTGCCGTCCGGCATATTCTCGACAACCCCGATGACGCCGACGGCGTTCACCCTCGCCTTGCGCGCGGCGAGCGCATGCATCAATCCGACGACGCAGGCGGCCCCGGCCATGTCGCCCTTCATGTCCTCCATGCCGGCGGCCGGCTTGATCGAAATGCCTCCGGTGTCAAAGCACACACCTTTGCCGATGAACGCCACCGGCGCATCGCCTGCCTTGCCGCCGTTCCAACGCATCACAACAACGCGGCTGTCGCGCGCCGAGCCTTGGCCGACGCCGAGCAGCGCATTCATGCCAAGCTTCTTCATGGCGCTTGATGTCGAGCACCTCGACCGAAACGCGGAGCTTCTTGAGTGCGGTTGCGCGGCGCGCGAATTCCTCAGGGTAGAGAACATTGGCCGGCTCATTGACCAGATCGCGCGCCAGCAAGACGCCGTCCGAGATTGCTGCCCGTGGATCGTAGGCTTTACGCGCGGCAGCGACGTCGCCAGTGGCGACGATCACACTGCGCGTCGCCGGCGGTTTCTCTTCGTCCTTGCGCTCTGGTCTTGTAACGGTCGAACGAATAAGCGCGGAGGCGGACGCCTTGCGCAAGATCCGCGACCTGATCGGATTTCATGGCGCCGCCCGGCAGTTCGGCGAAGATCGTTGCTTCGCTCGCGGCGTTCGGCAGCTTGCCCATGGCCAGCCCGCCAAGCCTGAGGACATCCTTTGGACGAAGCTCGCCGGCCTTGCCAACGCCAATCACGACAAGTCGCGCGACTTTGAGCCCCTCTGGGACAACCAGCTCAAGCACCGTGCTTTTCTTGCCGGTGAATCGTTCAGCCTTTGCCGCACGCGCGACCAGGTCGATGGCCGAACCCAAAGCCTTTCGGGTGGCGGGGCCAAATTTGAGGGCATCGTCGCAAAACACCACCAGGACGCCCGTTGAACCGGCCTTGGCCGGGGCGGCAAAGTTGCCAAATCCGAGCTTGAGGGCGTCGGTCATCGATTGGGTCCTTTTTTCTGACGGTTCTTGGCTCGTGGGGAGGCTTTTCGAGGCCCATATGGCGCCCCGCTCGGGCCTCTGCAAAGGGCCGATTGACGGGTTTCAGGGCTTTTCCAAGCGTCTGGCACAGAAATTTCGAGAAATCCCCCAATTTGATGGTAATTAGATGCCATTAGCGGGCTGCCCGAACGGCGGTCAGCGACTGAATCCAAGCCCGCCACATTTACATTTTGTTGTGCATGTTCAACGGCTTTGCCTTTGCCCGGCCACTTTGTCAGGCGATCAAGGTAAATCTGACGGGGGTTGGGTTTTAAGCTGGAAACGCTTCGCGTCCGGTGGGGAAGCCGTACGCGGGGTCCGGCTTGCGCCGGATCAGGGGACGATGCTGCGGATGGGGTCTATCAACCGATACATCTTCCGCGCCACGTTAGGCGCGTTCCTGGTCGTGCTGGTCAGCCTGACCGCGGTGATCTGGGTTACCCAGGCGCTGCGCGACATCGACATCATGACCAGCCAGGGCCAGACCATTCTGGTTTTCGTCGGCATCACCGGGCTGATCATACCGCTGCTCGTTCTCGTGATCGCGCCGATCGCGCTGCTGATCGCGGTCGCGCACGTGCTCAACAAGATGTCCAACGATTCCGAGATCATCGTGATGAACGCCGCCGGCATGTCGCCGTGGATTTTGTTTCGCGCATTCGTGGCCGCAGCGCTCGTGGTGTCGCTACTGGTCGGCGCGATCAGCGCTTATTTCGCGCCCAAGGGACTGCGGATGCTGCGCGACTGGTTGACCGAAGTGCGTGCCAACGTCGTGAGCAGCATCGTGCAGCCGGGCCGTTTCACTGCGATCGAAAGCGGCGTCACCATTCACATTCGCGAGCGACGCCCGAACGGGCAACTCGCCGGCATATTCCTCGACGACCGGCGCAATCCGAACGAACGCATCACCGTTCTTTCCGAGGTCGGCGAGCTGCTCGATAACAATAGCGGGACATTCCTCGTTCTTCAGAAAGGCGTCGTGCAGCGGCACGAGATCCGGACAGCGGGATCCGGCCATGGTGGCCTTCGACCGATACGCGTTCGATCTCTCGCAGTTCGCGGGCGGCGCACAAGCGGTGAAATATTCGATCCGCGAACGCTACCTCTGGCAATTGCTGTTCCCTGACCCGAAAGATCAATTCTACATCGAGCAGCCCGATCAATTCCGCGCCGAATTGCACGACCGGCTGATGGCGCCGTTTTATCCGCTCGCCTTCGTGGTGATCGCCTACGCCTATCTCGGCGCTCCGCGCACGACGCGGCAAAGCCGCACGCTCTCGATGCTCGGAGCCGTCGGCGGCGTCGCACTATTGCGGCTGATCGGCTTTGCCTCGACCGTATTTGGCGCAGCAGTGCCATGGCTGCTGTCGCTGCAATATCTGGCGATGGCCGCCGCATTCGGCCTCGGCCTGTACGTAATTCGCCGCGGCCTGATCCTGGAGCCGCCCGCCTTCATTAACGACTGGTTGACTGCGCTCACCGAGCGCATCGGCCGGCGTTTCGCCACGCCATGATGTGACGCCATGCCGATATTTTTTGGGACATTGGCGAGATATTTCGGACTGCGCTTTCTGACGGCAGTGCTGGTGGTGTTTGCCGGAATCTTCGCGCTGGTCGCTCTGATCGATTACATCGAGCTGATGCGTCGTGCCGGCGACATCCCGAATGTCTCGGCGGCACTCGTGGCAAAGACCTCGTTCTATCGCGTGCCGCAGGTGGTCGAGCGCATCCTGCCGTTCTGCGTCCTGATCGGCGCCATGTCGTGCTATCTCAATCTGTCGCGGCGGCTGGAGCTGGTGGTCGCGCGCTCGGCCGGCGTGTCGGCCTGGCAATTCGTTACGCCGGCTCTGTTGGTGGCCTTCGCATTCGGCATTCTGGCGACCGCCATCTACAACCCGATCTCCGCGATACTCCAGGAGCGCTCCAAGCGTTTCGAGGCAGAACTGTTCGGACAAACCGCAAACGCCCCCAACCGGAGCAGCGGCACCTCATGGGTCAGCCAGCGCACCGACGACGGCCAGGCGATCATCAACGCCGTCAGCAGCCGGGACCAGGGCATCAACCTCAACGGCGTATCGGTGTTTACATTCGACACCGAAGGCCGCTTCAAGCAGCGCATCGAGGCGCGTGCCGCGGTCCTTGAGCCCGGCGTGTGGCGGCTGCGCAATGCCAGGGTCTACGCGGTGGGCGTGCTGCCCGCCAATCAGGCTGAATACCTGCTCAAGACGAGCCTGACGCCCGAACAAGTCCGGGAAAGCTTTGCTACGCCCGAAACTGTCCCTTTCTGGGAACTTCCAACGTATATCAAGATCGCGGAACACGCAGGTCTGGTCGCATCAGGCTATAGATTACAGTTCCAAAAGCTTTTGGCCCGCCCATTTTTGCTGGCCGCAATGGTTCTTCTTGCGGCTGCCGTCAGTTTACGGTTCTTCCGCTTCGGCGGGGTCCAAAAAATGGTTTTAAGTGGCGTGGCGGCAGGGTTTCTGCTTTACGTTTTATCGAAAGTGACTGAGGATTTGAGCAAAGCTGAGCTGATGCACCCTGTTGCAGCGGCCTGGCTGCCTGTGCTCGTCGGCGGCGTGACGGGGTTTATTGCGTTGTTGTACCAGGAGGACGGGTGATGGCGGGGCTGGTTAGCGCTCGTCCATCAGCGCCGCGGCGGCCACGTCGTGGCGCCGCAATACTTGCGGCCGTCCTGAGCCTGCTGGCTTGCGGCGGATTGATCGCGCCTGTCTCGGCCCCCGCGCAGGAATTGCAATTCCCGCAGCGGCCGCCGCTTCCAAAAAAATCCAAAATCGCCATCGACCGTGAGAAATCCGGTCAAAAGCAGATGCTCGTTCAGGCGACCGAGATCAACTACGACTACGCCAATAACCGCGTGGCCGCCGTTGGCAATGTCCAGATTTATTACGGCGACTCCACGCTCGAGGCCGATCGAGTCATCTACGATCAGAAGACCAAGCGCCTGCACGCCGAGGGCAATGTCCGCCTGACCGAACAGGACGGCAAGGTGACCTACGGCGAAATCATGGATCTGTCCGACGACTACCGTGACGGGTTCGTCGATTCCCTGCGGCTCGACTGCCCCCGATCAGACCCGCATGGCGGCGGCGCGCGCCGAGCGTTCGAGCGGCAACTTCACCGTGCTTCACAACGGTGTCTACACCGCCTGCGCGCCTTGCAAGGACGACCCGCGGAAGCCGCCGCTGTGGCAGGTCAAGGCCGCGCGTATCATCCACGACCAGGGCGAGAAGATGATGTACTTCGAGGACGCGCGCCTCGAATTTTTTGGCCAGCCGCTCGCCTGGCTGCCGTACTTCTCTGCGCCGGATCCGACCGTCAAGCGCAAGACCGGCGTATTAACGCCGGCGATCTCGTCGAGTTCGGTCTACGGCGCCGCGTTCGAAGTGCCGTATTATTGGGCGCTGGCGCCCGACTATGACGCCACCTTCGCGCCGATGATCACGACCAAGCAGGGCCCGCTGCTGGAAGGTGAATTCCGCCAGCGCCTGATCAACGGCGCCTATTCGATCCGCGCCGCGGGCATCCGCCAGCTCGACAAGGATTATTTCATACGCAGCGACGGCACGACGACGCCCGGCTATCGCGATTTCCGCGGCAGCCTGGAAAGCTCAGGCATGTTCGCGCTCAACAACAAATGGGTGTGGGGCTGGGACGGCACCCTGCTCTCCGACCGCACCTTCCTGCAGGACTACAACCCGCGCCTGTCGCGGTACCGTACCTATGACACGTTCCAAAATCCGGCAAGCGAAGCGGTCTCCCAGCTCTACCTCTCAGGCAAAGGTAATCGCAGCTATTTCGACGCGCGTACCATTTATTACCTCGGTTTCTCGGAAGCGGATGTGCAAAGTCAGATTCCGGTCATCCATCCGGTCGTCGACTACAACTACGTCTTCGATCATCCGATCCTGGGCGGCGAGCTTGGCTACAAGATCAACTTCACCAGCCTGACGCGCAACGAAGCAAACTTCGACCCGATCACGCAGAGCGCACTCAACAACGGTACGTGTACGCAGACCGCCGATCCCGCAGTCAAGACATCGGCGAGTTGTCTGCTCCGCGGCGTCCCCGGCACATACAGCCGCTTTTCGGCCCAGGCCGACTGGCGCCGCAGCATCACCGACCAGTTCGGCCAGGTCTTCACGCCGTTTGCTTCGGTCCGCGTCGATGCCGCGTCCATGCAAATCAAGAACGACCCCAGTGTCGCCAACTACATGGACACCGGTGACAGCAATCTTGTGCGCGGCATGCCGACCATTGGTTTGGAGTACCGCTATCCCTTCATCAACGTGCAATCATGGGGCACACAAACAATCGAGCCGATTGCGCAGATTATCGTGCGCCCGAACGAAACGCAGATTGGACGCTTTCCGAACGAAGATGCGCAAAGCCTTACCTACGACGATAGCAACCTGTTCCGGGTCGACAAATTTTCCGGCTGGGACCGTGTCGAGGGCGGCGGGCGCGCCAACTACGGCGTGCAATACACCGCGCAGGTCAATCAGGGCGGCTTCATCAATGCGCTGTTCGGTCAATCCTACAGCTTGTTCGGGCAAAATTCCTTTGCGTACGGTGGCCCCACCAATACCGGGCTAGACACCGGCCTCGATACCACCGCATCCGACTACGTGGCGCGAGTGTCGTATCAGCCAAACAGCACCTACATGTTCACGTCCCGATTCCGTTTCGACAATGACACCTTTAATGTGAAACGGACCGAGCTCGAAGCCCGCGCCAACTTCGACCGCTGGGCCGGCAGCCTGCTCTACGGCGACTATGCGGCCCAACCCGAATTGGGCTTTCTTGACCGGCGCCAGGGCGTATTGGGAACCGGCCAGGTCAAGCTAGACGCCAACTGGGTGCTGATTGGTGCCGCCCGCTACGACATCAATGCGGGCAAATTCGATCAGACCCGCGTCGGATTGGGCTATGTCGACGATTGCCTCATCCTCGGCCTGAACTACATTACAAACTACACGTATAGCGGAAACGTTGCCGCCAACCATACGATCATGCTGCAATTGAGCTTGCGCACGTTGGGTGGCACGTCGGTAAGCCAGGGCCTAGGACGGTCGACGCAATAACCCGATCCCCGCCCGGAAACTCTGAGACAGTGGATGCCACGATGCCGGGAATAAGTGTGAAATGTCGTCAATGGTTGGCAGGTGCCACGATCGCCTTCGCCCTCGCCGTGCCGTCAATCGCGCAGGCGCAAGTCGTCGTCATCGCGAATGGTTCGCCGATCACCGAATTTGACATTCAGCAGCGCACAAAGCTCGTTACGATTTCCACCCACAAGCCGCCGACACGCCAGGAAGTCATTAACGACCTGATCGACGATCGACTCAAAATCAGCCGTGCCAAAGTTTATGGGTTGGAGGTAGGCGAGGCCGAGGTCAACAGCGCCTTCGAGGGCATGGCAACCCGTCAGCGCATCACGCCGGACCAATTCGGCCAGGTTCTGGAACGCGCTGGCGTATCTCCGAATACGGTGAAAGCCCGCATCCGTGCCGAACTGACCTGGCAGCAACTCATCCGCGGAAAATACAGCTCTTCGCTTCAGGTCGGCGACAGCGATATCGCCAGTGCGCTCAAGGACCGCAATGAAAGTGAAAACGCAGCGGTCGGTTACATTTACACCCTCTATCCGGTTATGATCGTCGTCCCGCGCGGATCCAGTGAAGGCACGATTGCAGTCAAGCGCAACGAGGCCGAAAACCTCCGCGGACGTTTCGTCTCCTGCAACGAAGGTCTTGCAATGGCGCGCGGCTTGCGCGACGTCGCAGTGCGCGAGCCGGTTACGCGGAGTTCTGCCGACCTGTCGCCGCAGCTGCGCGATCTGCTTGGCAATATGCAGGTCGGCCGTTTGACGACGCCTGAAGTGACGGACGCAGGGGCTACAGATGTTTGCGGTCTGCAACAAGAAAGAAAGCACAACCGAATCCCCAGCTCAAGCGCGAACTGCGAGAACAGATTTTCACCAAGCGTTTCGAATCCGAATCCAAGAAGTATCTCGACGAAATCCGAAAATCGGCAATGATCGAATACAAGAACAAACAATGAGCGAGCCCGCCGTCCTTCCTCTCGCCCTGACACTGGGCGAACCTGCGGGAATCGGCCCCGACCTCACGATCCATCTCTGGCGCCGCCGCGCCGAACTTCGACTGCCGCCATTTTATCTCATTGGTCAACCGGAATTCATCAAGCAACGCGCGCACTTACTCGGCGTCGATATTGCGGTAAGCGCAGTCACGCCGTCACAAGCCATCGAATTCTTTCAACGCGCGCTGCCGATTGTGCCGCTCGACATGGCCATCACCGCAACGCCCGGCAAGCCCGACGCATCGAGTGCTCCCGCCGCCATTGCCTCTATTCGACGCGCGGTAGCCGATGTGCTGGCAGGACATGCCGCGGCGATCGTGACGAACCCGGTGGCCAAGAATGTGCTCTATCGCTCCGGCTTTGCCGAACCTGGCCACACCGAATTCCTGGCCAAGGCTGGCGCAAGAGGCCACCGGCAACGCCATGCGACCGGTCATGATGCTGTGGTCTCCCGAACTCGCTGTCGTTCCGGTGACAATCCATCTGCCGCTCAAGGATGTCGCGTCGCAGCTCACTTCCGAGTTGATAACGGAGACCGGACGGATCGTCGCGCGCGACCTGACCCGGCGCTTTGGAATTTCGCGGCCCCGCCTTGCAATTGCAGGCCTCAACCCCCACGCCGGCGAAGAAGGTGCGCTTGGCGCCGAGGATTACGCAATCGTCGCTCCAGCCGTGAAGCGCCTGCAGGACGAAGGCATCGATGCGGTCGGGCCGATGCCGGCCGACACCATGTTTCATGCGCGGGCGCGGGCAGCCTATGATGTCGCATTGTGCATGTATCATGATCAGGCACTCATCCCGATCAAGACGCTGGCCTTCGACCATGCGGTCAACGTGACGCTCGGGCTACCATTTGTGCGCACGTCACCGGATCATGGCACCGCTTTTGATATCGCCGGCAAGGGCACGGCCGACCCCTCCAGCCTGATCGCCGCTCTTACACTTGCCGCGCGCCTGTCGGCGACCGCGCCTGCACTCGTGCCCGCGAAGTAGATGGCGCAGATCGATGACTTGCCGCCGCTACGCGACGTCATCCGCCGCCATAACCTCACGCCCAAAAAATCTCTCGGCCAGAATTTCCTTTTCGATCTCAATTTGACTGCCCGCATTGCGCGCGCAGCAGAGCCGCTCGAGAATATTACCGTTGTTGAGATCGGGCCGGGACCGGGCGGTCTTACCCGCGCATTGCTCGCGCTCGGCGCCCGCCGCGTTGTCGCTATCGAGCGAGATCAGCGCGCGATTGCTGCCCTGGAAGAAATTGCCGGGCGTTATCCTGGCCGGCTCGACATTGTTGCGGGCGATGCACTTGCCGTTGATCCAAGGGAACAGCTTGGCCCGGAACGGGCCCGCATCGTCGCAAACCTGCCTTACAACATCGCAACTGCTCTCCTGGTAGGCTGGCTCACGGTCGAGCCATGGCCGCCCTGGTATGACTTACTGCTACTGATGTTCCAGCGCGAGGTGGCGGAACGCATTGTCGCAGCGCCCGGCGGCAAATCCTACGGACGGTTATCGGTGCTCGCAGGATGGCGGACGGAAGCCAGGATCCTGTTCGATGTGGCGCCCACTGCGTTCGTTCCACCGCCCAAGGTGACGTCGTCCGTGGTGCGATTGACTCCGCGACCGGAACCGCTCGCCTGCGACCCGGCCGCATTACAGCGTGTTACCGAGGCCGCATTCGGCCAGCGTCGCAAAATGTTGCGGCAAAGCCTGAAGACACTCGGTGTGGATGCCGCCGCATTGCTCGCGGGAGCGGGTATCGAGCCGACCGCTCGCGCAGAAGAAATTCCGGTCGACGGCTTCGTCGCTTTGGCGCGGACTTTCGCTGGGCAGTCGAAAAACCCGATGTGATAGACTGCACGCAATGAAAATGCACCGCCAATCATTGACCGCCTACGGCGCTCCCTTGTGCGAGATGGTGGTTGATGCGCCTCGCCCGCAAGGCAGCGAGGTGCTGGTGCGGATTGCGCGCTGCGGCGTCTGCCATTCCGACCTGCACATGCAGGACGGATTTTTTAAGCTAGGCGACGGTAAGACACTCGACGTCCGCGCGGGCCGAAGTTTGCCCTTCACTCTCGGACATGAAATTGCCGGCGTGATTGAAGAAACTGGGCCGGATGCAAAGGTCAAAGTCGGCGCGCAGGTTGCTGTCTATCCCTGGATCGGTTGCGGACAATGTGCCGCCTGCAAGGCCGGCGACGAGAATATCTGCGCGGCGCCGCGCCATCTCGGCACTACAGTTGATGGCGGCTTCGCCACACATGTGCTGGTGCCACATCCACGCTATCTGATCGACTACGCACCACTCGCGGCCGCCTATGCCGGCGCGCTGATGTGTTCGGGGCTCACCGCCTACGCCGCGCTCAAGCGCCTCGCGGACCGCGCGGCCCGCGCGCCACTTCTACTGGTCGGTCTTGGCGGCGTGGGCCTGATGGGTTTGGCGCTCGCGCGCGCCATGTATGGCGAGGCGCCCTTCGTCGCCGATATAGACGCCAAAAAACGCGAAGCGGCGCTTGCAGCCGGCGCGCGTGAGGCCTTCGACCCGTCCGACCCGAATGCCCGAAAGGCGCTGCTGAAAGCCAGCGGTGGCATCTATGCCGCTTGCGATTTTGCGGGGTCCGACGCTTCATTGAATTTCGCGACCGGTGTACTGGCGAAAGGCGGCAAGGTCGTTGTCACCGGGTTGATCGGTGGCGGCTATTCGACTGCGGTCGCCATGTTTCCGCTCAAGGCAATGACAATCGAAGGTGCCATGACTGGAACCCTGGCGGAAGCGCGCGAATTGGTAGACCTGGTGCGAGCCAAAACAATTGCACCACCGCCAATTGCCGAACGGCCACTCGACCAGGCGTCGAAAACGCTCGATGATTTACGTACGGGGACGATTGTGGGCCGGGTCGTATTGACGGCCTAGAGCTTTGCCTGAAGTCCACGGACAAAGTCAGAGAGGCCGATCTGCCGGTCACGCTTGACGCGCTCGGCTGCAAGGATCGCGAGCACGTCGGCGAAGGTATGGTCGAGATCATGATTGATCACGACATAGTCGTATTCCTGCCAGTGGCTCATTTCATCCGCGGCTTTCGCCATGCGCCGATGAATGGTCTCGTAGTCGTCCTGCGCACGCTTGTGCAGCCGTCGCTCAAGTTCAGGGATCGACGGCGGCAATACGAATATGCTGACGAGATCATTGGGCGCTTTGTCGCGTAGTTGCTGTGTGCCTTGCCAATCCACGTCGAACAAAACATCACGGCCGGCACCAAGCGCATCCATCACCGCCTTTTTCGGTGTACCGTAAAAATGGTCAAACACCTCGGCCCATTCCAGCAACTCGTTTTTCTCAATCATCGCGTCGAACTGCCTGCGATCAACGAAATGATAGTCGCGGCCGTCCTTTTCACCGGGGCGCATCTTGCGCGTTGTTACCGACACCGACAACGCGACACCCTTGTCCTCGTCGAGCAATTTGCGGGTGAGCGTGGTCTTTCCGGCGCCCGAGGGCGACGACAGGACCAGCATCAGGCCCCGCCTTGTCACGGCACTATCCGGTTGCCGCTTATGCACCATCTCGCATTACTCCAGATTTTGCACCTGCTCGCGGAATTGTTCGACCACGCTCTTGAGCTCAAGGCCTATATTAGTCAGCTCTACGTCATTCGATTTCGCAGTCAACGTATTCGATTCGCGATGCAGTTCCTGCGCCAGAAAATCGAGTTTGCGGCCGATTGGGCCGCCGTCGGCGAGCAGTTTTTTGGCCTGCGTCACGTGCGACGCAAGCCGATCAAGTTCTTCGCGGATATCGGCTTTGGTGGCGAGCATGATCGCCTCCTGGTGCAGCCGGTCGGAATCAAAGCGTTCCGAGGCCGACAGTAGCGTCGCCACCTGATCTGCCAGCCGAGCCTTGATCGCTTCGGGCTTGCGCCCGGGCGCAGCTTCCGCGCGCGCGGCAAGCTCCGCAATCTCGTCGAGCTTGGACGACAGCAGACGGCCAAGCGTTGCGCCTTCCGCACTGGCGCATGGCAATCAGAGCGGCCAGCGCCTGTTCGAAGCCCGCAACGATTGCACTTTCAGCGGCGCGATGGGCATCTTCACGCTTCATCTTCGTCGGTGATTTCGATCACACCTTTCAATGAAAGAATTCCGTCGAGGCTCGGTGGCGAAGCGTCAATCTTTCCCGGAAAGGCCTTTCAGAGTCGAAAGGACCGCAGCGAGCACCGGCTCGTTGACCTTCACCGTCGGCTGTACGCCTTTGCGCTCGACGGTAAGATTGGCATAAACGGTCCCACGCGAAAGCTTTTCGGTGGCGCGGGTGCGGGCCGGCACCTCGATTGCATCCCAACCTGGGGGCAGCCGAAAGCGCAAGTCGAGGCCCTTTGCATTGACCGATTTGATTTCCCAGCTCCAGGCGTAGTCGCCGGCGACGCCGTGGCCGCGAGCGAAGCCGGTCATGCTCGACAGGGCCATGGAATTGATCTCGTGTTGCTGCCTGTTCGAAAGTGCGGCGACCTTAACCGTGGCAACGCAACGTCACAAGTCTTGAGGTTGTTTAGGGCTTGGCTCCGCTCGGTCCGCCGTTTTGACCACCAACGGCAGGCACGGCCGGAGCAGGCGGCGCACCGTTGCCGTGTTCGAGGCCGCGCAGTCGCGCGACGTTCTTCTGGTGCTCAGCGTAGTTGTCCGAAAATACATGGCCGCCCGTCCCGTCCGCAACGAAATAGAGTTCCTTTGTGCGCGCGGGATTGGCAGCGGCCTCCAGCGACGCGCGACCGGGATTGGCGATCGGGCCTGGCGGCAAACCGTCAATCACATAGGTATTGTACGGCGTCGGCTGCTCAATTTCGCTCTTGAGGATCGGCCGGCCGAGCGAGCCCTTCCCGCCGGTCAGCCCGTAGATGATCGTCGGGTCCGACTGCAGCCGCATCTTGCCCTTGAGCCGGTTGACGAATACGGCAGCAACCCGGGTGCGCTCATCCTGGCCGTGCGGTCTCTTTTTCGATGATCGAGGCGAGTGTGACCAGTTGCTCCGGGGTCTTGACCGGCAAGTCGGCCATCCGATGTTCCCAGACCTCTTGCAACACGCGGCGGTGTGACTGCTGCATGCGCTGGATGATCTGCTCGCGCGTCATGCCGCGCGTAAATTTATAGGTCTCCGGCAGCAAGGTGCCTTCGCGCGGGATTTCCTTGATCTGGCCGGCAAGCGCATCGGTCTCCAGCAGCCGCGCGACAATCTGTTCCGACGTCAAGCCCTCGGGCACGGTGAAGTTGTGCTGCACGACCTTGTTTTCGACGATGGTGTCAACGACATCGGCAAGGCTCGCCCGCTTGGTGAACTGGTACTCGCCGGATTTGAGGTCGCCACGGGCCTTGAGCACAATCACGCCACCCATGAAGACATACGGTTGATCGATCACGCCTTCGCGCTGCAACAGATCGGCAATGTCACGGATGCCGAGGCCGCGCGGAATATTCACAACCTTGTCCTCGGCCAGCGGACCGGGCGCCTCGAAGCGCTGCTTTCCAAAGAAAAGTGCGGCACCCACTGCGATCGAAACCACGACCAGCAGCGTGAAAGACGGCATTTCCAATTACCACGAGCGGATGCCGCACGCGCCGCGAACGCCGATTCGGAATCGGCACGCGCTCCGGTTCGAGCGCCGCACGCGGGCTGCGCGGCACTGGCGGCTTGCCAGCCGGCGGAGCGTTGGCGTCGCCGCCCGGCGGTAGATTGGAATTCACTAAAGTTCGCTCCCGCTGTCTGTATCGGTATTCAGCCTGCTTCGCCTCGTCGTCCCGCCGCGCGGGAGAAACATCAGCCGCTTGCGCAAGTTAGAAAAAATTATGGCGAAAGCTTGGGGACCGCCGCCGTGATCTCCTAGGCCGCGTATCGACGGAAGATCAACGAGGCATTGGTTCCGCCGAAACCGAATGAATTGGACAATGCGGTGTCGACATCACGCTTGCGTGCCTGGTGGGGGACCAGGTCGATCGGCGTTTCGACCGAGGGATTGTCGAGATTGATGGTCGGTGGAACAACCCCGTCACGGATCGCCAAAATCGAGAATATGGCCTCGATTGCGCCGGCCGCGCCCAGCAAATGTCCGACGCAAGATTTTGTCGATGACATGGACATGTGACCGGCGGCATTCCCAACAAGCTTCTGCACAGCACCGAGCTCGATTTCGTCGCCAAGTGGCGTCGATGTGCCATGCGCGTTGATGTAGTCGATATCACCAGCCGATATTCCGGCGCGGCGAATTGCTGCGTTCATGCAGCGCAGCGCGCCATCCCCGTCCGGCGCAGGCGCTGTAATGTGATAAGCGTCGCCCGACAGACCGTACCCGATCACCTCGGCATAGATCTTGGCGCCGCGCGCCTTGGCGTGCTCAATCGCCTCCAAAACGACGACGCCAGCGCCCTCACCCATCACAAAACCATCGCGGTCCTTGTCGTACGGACGTGAAGCGCGTGTCGGATCGTCATTGAAATTCGTCGAGAGCGCACGCAGCGCAGCGAAGCCTGCAAGCGAAATGCGATTGACCGGCAACTCCGCCCCGCCAGCCACCATCACGTCCGCGTCGCCCAAGGCAACCAGCCGCGCCGCGTCGCCGATCGCATGCGCGCCGGTCGAACATGCGGTGACCACCGCATGGTTCGGCCCTTTCAACCCGTGTGCGATGGACACAAAGCCCGAGGCAAGATTGATGATGCGGCCCGGAATGAAGAAGGGCGACACCCGGCGCGGGCCCTTTTCATGTAGCGCCATTGCGGTATCGGCAATGCCCTCAATGCCACCGATACCGGAGCCGATAAGCACGCCGGTGCTGGTCTGCTCCTCATAAGTCTTCGGATGCCACCCTGCATCATCGAGAGCCTGACGTGCGGCACACATGGCATAGACGATGAACTGGTCGACTTTGCGCTGCTCCTTCGGCTCCATCCACTGGTCGGGATTATAGGTACCGTTTGAACCGTCGCCGCGCGGGATTACGCACGCGATCTGGCAGGCAATATCGGACACATCGAATGTATCGATCTTTTTGGCGCCGCTCTCGCCCTTGAGCAGTCGTGCCCAGGTAGGTTCAACACCGCAGCCAAGCGGCGTGAGCATTCCCAATCCGGTGACGACGACACGTCTCATGGCCGGCTCCGAGCGAATTTACTCGCACACGCAGTCAGGCCCGCGCAAACTGCGTAAACGTGTCTGCCGCCGTATTGCGCACAGCTCATTGGGCAATGACTAGCAACGCGAGAGCAGCCGCGTATGGCGTCTGCTCAGCTTTTTGCGTTCTTTTCGAGAAACTTGACCGCGTCGCCTACGGTCAGGATGGTTTCGGCAGCATCGTCGGGAATTTCGCAGCCGAATTCCTCTTCGAATGCCATCACGAGCTCGACGGTGTCCAGGCTGTCGGCGCCAAGATCGTCAATGAAGCTTGCCTGATCCGTCACCTTGTCGGGCTCTACGCCAAGGTGTTCCACGACGATCTTTTTCACCCGCTCGCCAATGTCACTCATCGTTCCAACCTCGTGCTTTTTAAATTGGGCTGCGATCCAAATTTAGATCGCAACCATCGCGGTATGGCCTCGTCGTGGTTGACGGTGATGAGACGATCCCCAATCGCGGAACATCGCTTTTGACGTCAGCTATTGGCCGCCCCAGCCGGGCCGAAGCTCGGTTACCATACTTCAAATACGTTGACTAGCGCGTGGAGGCGGGGCGAGCAAGCCCTCAAAACCCTGCATTTCTACCTCCTATACGCTAGATCATCGCCATCCCACCATTAACGTGGATGGTTTGTCCGTTGACGTAAGCGGCCTCATTCGAAGCCAGATACACCGCCGCGGCCGCGACATCCTCGGGTGTACCGAGTTTCGCGGCGGGGATGCGCGCGAGGATCGCCTCCCGCTGCTTTTCGTTGAGTTTGTCGGTCATGGCCGAAGCAATAAGGCCAGGTGCAATGCAGTTGGCCGTAATATTGCGCTTGGCATATTCGGCAGCCACCGACTTGATCATGCCGACCATGCCGGCCTTGGAGGCCGTGTAGTTGCCTTGTCCAGGATTACCGGTAAAGCCAACCACCGAGGAAATCCCGATCACGCGCCCCCAGCGGCGGCGCATCATGCGCGTGACGGCCGCGCGGGCCAGTCGAAACGTCGCCGTCAGATTCACCGCAATCACCTTGTCCCAATCCTCGTCGCGCAACTGGACAAACAGGTTGTCGCGATTGAGACCCGCGTTCGCGACCAAAATATCGAGCTTCTCCATTTTTTCTTCCGCTGCCGGCACAAGCGCCTCAACGGCATCCTTGTCGGCAAGATCGCAGACCAGGACGTGCACGCGACTGCCGAGCGCTGCTGCCACTGCGTCGAGCGCATCCTTGCGGGTCCCCGAGATTGCGACGATTGCGCCCTGCGCGTGCAGCGCGCGCGCAATGGCCCCGCCGATCGCGCCGCTCGCGCCCGTCACAAGCGCGGTTTTTCCGTTCAGGTCGAACATCATGCGTTCCTCCCCGCCTTGAAGGCGGCGATGTCTTCAGGATTGCCGATCGCGCTGACCGAAGCACCTTCGGCGAGCCGTTTGATGAGCCCGCTCAAAACTTTTCCGGCGCCGACCTCATAGAACTTCGTGACGCCTGCCCCTGCCATAAATTCAACCGACTCGCGCCAGCGCACTGTACCAGTGACTTGAGCGACGAGCGCTCGCACGATTTCAGCCGGCTCGCTGATCGGCTTGGCAAATACGTTGGCGACCACAGGCACGGCCGGGCGCTGCACGGAAACCCTTGCCAGAGCCTCGGCCATGACATCGGCCGCTGGCTGCATCAATGCACAGTGGAAAGGCGCAGACACCGGCAAAAGCATTGCACGTTTTGCACCTTTTGTTTTGGCAATCTCGACCGCGCGCTCGACGGCTGGTTTGTTGCCGGAGACAACCACCTGCCCGGCACCGTTGTCATTCGCGGCTTGGCAAACTTCACCTTGCGCGGCTTCGATCGCAACTGCAGACGCAACGTCGAATTCGAGGCCGATCAACGCGGCCATCGCGCCCGCGCCAACCGGAACTGCCTTTTGCATGGCTTGCCCCCGCGTACGCAGGAGCCGAGCAGCGTCGGCCACCGTGAAAGCACCGGCCGCAGCCAATGCCGAGTATTCTCCCAGTGAATGACCGGCGACGAATTGCGCCTCGCGGGCAAGATCGAGCCCTGCCTCAGCTTGCAGCACGCGCGTGGTCGCAAGTGAAACCGCCATCAATGCCGGCTGCGCGTTTTCAGTGAGCGTGAGCGTATCGGCCGGCCCTTCGAAGATAATGGTGCTGAGCTTTACGCCGAGGGCGGAATCCACTTCCTCGAACACCTGTCGCGCGGCGGCGAAATTCGCCGCCAACGTCTTGCCCATTCCAACCGTCTGACTGCCCTGCCCCGGAAAAACGAACGCAACCGCCATGTCTTGCCCGCTAATTTTATGTCCCACACCGAAATCGGGCCGAAAGACACCCCGCTATCGGATCTGTCAAGTTTCGCCGCTGCCAGTAACCAGGCGACAAGGCACTCTGCTGTATGGTTACTGCTGACCTTTCACGGACCACAGGATGGGCGCTTTGGTCACCGAGGACGATATCGCGCGGGCCCGCAGTGATCCGGCGTTTCGCCAGCAATTTCTTGCACAAAACCTCGACCGATTGCTCGATGCGCTCGAAATGATGCGACGCGCAAGCAATCAGGACGCCGATACCGCTCGCCTGATCAAAGAAGGCGCCGATCTCGCGGTCAAACTCGCGGATCGTCTGCACGGCAGTGGTCGAGAGCGCCAAGGCGCCTAAATCACCGCCCGGTCACGCCTATAGCCCGCGTTTTGCCTTGCAATTCCACGAAAAAACCCTATAAACCGCGCGTTCCGTCGATCCTGGTTGGGAGCTGAACGGACGGCCGGATTTCAAGACTTTCCGGTAGGGCCGATGTGCCCGGCGTCCCGTGCTTCCGCCTTCTGAGCATTCGAGCCTTTCCCGAAGGGCTCGAGGGGCTAGGCGCCAGGGTCACGGCTATGGGCTAACAAGGGAAAGGCATTTCATGCCGTTGTACGAACACGTCTACCTCGCGCGCCAGGACCTGAGCGCGCAGCAGGTCGAGGAATTGACCACGCAGTTGTCCGGGGTGATCGGGCAGCTGGGCGGCAAGGTCACCAAGAATGAATATTGGGGCTTGAAGTCCCTCACCTATCGCATTCGCAAAAACCGCAAGGCGCACATGACGCTGCTCAATGTTGACGCGCCGGCGGCTGCGCTCAACGAAATCGAGCGCCAGGAACGCCTCAACGAAGATGTGCTGCGCTATCTCACCATCCGCGTCGAAGCGCTTGAGGAAGGTCCTTCAGCGATGATGCGCAAGTCCGATCGGGACCGCGATGATCGCGGTGACCGTGGAGATCGCGGCGGTCGCCGTCCGCGGCGTGAGGAAGGCGGCGATGACGTCGATGTCGCCGATGTCGTCGCAGCGGTGGAGGAATAGGCCATGGCATTCGGTTCGCAAGCCGGTGGCGCCCGCCGTCCATTCTTCCGCCGTCGCAAGACCTGCCCTTTCTCCGGCGCCAATGCGCCGAAGATCGACTACAAGGACGTCAAGCTTTTGCAGCGTTACGTGTCGGAGCGCGGCAAGATCGTGCCAAGCCGCATCACTGCGGTGTCGGCGAAGAAGCAACGCGAGCTCGCACAGGCGATCAAACGTGCGCGGTTTCTGGGGCTGCTGCCTTACGTGATCCAGTAATTCAACAACGAGGCTTCCGGAGCCATCCGGGAGCCGATGGTTGGGGCGGATACTCAGTCCGTCTCTAACCGCTCAGTGAGGAGCGGGACAGCTTGTGATGATACAGTTTGCATTCATCGGGATCGGTGCCGGCGTCGCGGCAGCTTTGCTGTTTGCTTCGGTGACGTCCGGCATTTGGCTGTCCGTCCCCCTGTTTTATCTCGCCCCGCTCCCGATCATGATTGCCGGCCTCGGCTGGAGCCATTGGGCGGCACTCATTGCATCGCTGACGGGCGCGCTCACCCTCGGTGGCGTCTTCGGTGTCATTTTCCTGATTGCGTTTCTTGCCGGCGCCGGCTTTCCCGCGTGGTGGCTCGGCTACCTCGCAATGCTTGCGCGGCCAGCCGCCGTCAATGGCGCCGGTGGTCGGCAAGAGGCCGCGCTCGAATGGTATCCGCCCGGGCGCCTCGTGATTTGGGCCGCGCTTCTCGCCACGCTCGTTGTGATCGCCGCCATTCCCAACTTCGGAACGGACGCCGAAAGTTTTCGTGCCGGGTTGCGCGGCGCTCTCAACACGGTCTTGCGCGCAGAAATCGCCACGCCGCCCGATGCGCCATCCGGCATGCCGGCAAGTGCCGACCGGCTGATTGAATTTCTGGTGAGCGCGATACCCTTGGCGGCGGCCATTCTTGCGACCATCACCAATCTGTTCAATCTTTGGCTCGCCGCGCGCATCGTAAAATTTTCCGGCCGGCTGGCACGGCCATGGCCGCAGCTTTCAGACCTGAGATTTCCGCCGCTGCTAACGGCGGCCCTGGGCTTGGCCATCGCCTTGAGCTTCGTCGGCGGATTGCTTGGAATTGTCGCCGGGATAGCGTCGGCAAGTCTGCTGCTGGCCTACGGCGTGCTCGGCTTTGCGGTGCTGCACGCCATCACGCAAGGCCTGCTGATACGGCCGTTCATGCTCGGTCTGGCCTATGCCGCCGTGTTTCTCATCGGCTGGCCGATCCTGGCGCTCTGCTTGCTCGGCCTCATCGACACCGCATTTGATTTGCGCGGACGCGTTGCACGCAAGCGCGGGCCGCCTGCCCATTCGTGACATCAACTCAACCGTAACCGAAGTTCAGATCGAGGAGTAAGACAATGGAAGTGATCCTGTTAGAGCGCATCGGCAAGCTCGGCCAAATGGGTGAAATCGTGCGGGTGAAAGACGGCTTTGCCCGTAATTTCCTGCTGCCACGTGGCAAGGCCTTGCGCGCAACTGCCGACAACAAGAAACGTTTCGAAGGGATGAAGGTCGAACTGCAGGCCAAGAATCTCGAATTGAAGGGCGAAGCGGGCAAGCTTGCCAGCAAGCTCGACGGCAAGACCTATGTTGTCCTGCGGCAAGCGAGCGAGACCGGACAATTGTTCGGATCGGTGTCGACCCGCGACATCGCCAGCCTGCTCAATGCCGGTGGCGCCGAAATTAGCCGCTCGCAAATCGTGCTCAATGCTCCGATCAAGACGATCGGTCAGTACAAAGTCCCGCTGGCCCTCCACTCGGAAGTCGAAATATCGGTCACAGTGACGGTCGCGCGCAGCGAAGATGAAGCAGCGCGCATTGCGCGCGGCGAGGATGTCACCGTGCGCCGGACCGAAGCGGAAGAGGAAGCCGCCGCGGCGGCAGCCGCCGCAGAAGCAATGTTCGACCCTGAGGCGAAAGCGCTCAAGGAGCGTGAGCAAGCGGAAGGTGATGCGTCCGCGAAGGCGGGCGATGCTGAATCCGACGAGCCCGCGCCGAAGGCCGCAAAAGGCAAAAAGAAGAAGCCCGCGGAAGAGTAAGTCGCCTTCAGCTGCTAGTCCGATTTCCCGCCCTCTGCCGGTTTTGATTCACCGGCGGCGGGCGGGGTTGGCTTTGTTTCCCCGGATTTTGGCTCGGGCGCGACGATATCAGCGGGCCTTCCATCAGAAGGCTTGCTCGAAGGCTTGGCCTCAGCGGGTTTGGATTCAGACGCTTTGGGCTCCGTGGTGCCATCCGGCTTCTTCTCCGTCCCCTTCTGCTCGCCCGTCTTGGCGCCCGATTTTTTCTTCTCATCGGGTTTAGACTTTTCGTCGCCCTTGGCCGATCGCTTGGCACCGCGCGCCGGGCGCGGCAGGGCCCGTGTCCATCGATTTGAGATAGGCGGCCAGTGCGCCAGCCGATTCCTTGCTCGCCGTGTAATGTTCGCGCAGGAAACTATCGAGCCCGAGAATTCCGCCGGCCTTGGCCAAGCCCTGCGGCGACTTGTGGCACATCGCGCAATTGGCGGCGAATAGTTGGGCCGCGCTCTTGCCCTGATCCAGATTTTCCTGCGCACCGGCCACGCCGGCAATGCAAAGCACCACCATGCTGAGCGCCGCGCCGATGCCGCATCGTAACAATGTCATGGTCCGCCAACCCTTTCGCCCCGCACCTAGCCCGCCAAGCCCAACAATGCAGCGTCTTGATAGCGCATTATTCCGCGATTGTGACCCGTAACCCGACGAATGGCGAAGATGCGCTTCTTGCGGGATTGCTGGCGTTCCGGAACTTTGATTATATACCTAGGTCTGAAACATTATTGCGCCCTTTGCGTTGATAGGGCGGCAAGGGGAATCCACAGCCACTAGCGCGTTGACCAATGAGTGATGGAGGCGGCCGATGGATCGGTTGCTTCGGTTCCTGCTTAAGACCTTTATCCGGCGGGGAACATTCAGAGTTACAACCTCGCGCGGCACTGTTTTGACATTCGGCGATGGGACCGGCCAGCCGGTGTCGGTGAGATTTGCCTCCCGTCAAGCTGAATGGGGAATTCTCCTCGATCCCGAGCTGAAGTTCGGCGAATCCTACATGAACGGCACGTTCGTGGTTGAGGAAGGCACGATCGCCGACGTGCTCGCGATTTGTCTCGGCCAGGAATCCGAGGTTCCACACTGGGCAAGACTGCAAGGGCTGTTGCGCTACCTGCGCCGCCGTCTGAGCCAGTTCAATCCGCGGCCACGGGCACGGCGCAACGTCGCTCATCACTACGATCTCGATGGTCGGCTCTACTCCCTCTTTCTGGATGCCGACCGCCAATACAGCTGCGCTTATTTCGAAAAGCCCGATCAGTCGCTCGACGATGCGCAGATGGCGAAGAAAAGACATTTGGCCGCCAAGCTGAAGATCGGACCGGACAAGCTCGCGAACGACTTGCGCGTGCTCGACATCGGCTGCGGCTGGGGCGGGCTTGGTCTCTATCTCGCCGAAATCGGCGGCGCCGATGTCACCGGAGTCACGCTTTCACAAGAGCAGCACGCGATCGCCAACGAACGCGCGGTCGAAAAGGGGCTCAACGAGCGCGCCCGCTTCTGGCTGGAGGACTATCGCGATGTCATCGGCCCGTTCGATCGTATCGTATCGGTCGGCATGTTCGAGCATGTCGGAGTCAATCACTTCGACACGTTCTTCCAAAAGTGCAAACAACTGCTCGCTGATGATGGCGTGATGCTGCTGCATTCGATCGGCCGCTCAGAAGGTCCGAGTGTCACCAGCCCGTGGATTTCGAAATACATCTTCCCCGGCGGTTACATTCCCTCACTGTCGGAGGTCGTATCGAGTATTGAGAGAGCCGGATTGCTTGTCACCGACATCGAAATCCTGCGGCTGCATTATGCTGAAACGCTGAAAGCCTGGCGCGAGCGCTTCCTGGCACATCGCGAGGAAGCGGAGCGCATCTACGACCGGCGCTTCGTGAGGATGTGGGAATTTTATCTCGCCGCCTCGGAAATGTCGTTCCGCGAACAGAATATGATGGTGATGCAGATCCAGCTCACCAAGCGGCAGGGCGTCGTACCGATCACGCGAGACTATATAACCCATGAGGAACGGCGCCTCGCCGCCGTCGAGGATGCGCGGCGGCCGCGGCTGCGTCTGGCGGGAGAATAGTCGCCAGTCCATTCGCGCGCGCATGGGCCGGGTCAAGAAGAAACCGGCCTTTCCCACCGTTCAATACATCTTGTGAATTGCGGGATAACCGCACGCGGCGCGCGCTTCCGCCACACAACGCGTGCTATGCCACATTTTCCGGGTAAGCACCGACATCCATGGCCCTCGCTGATTCGACAGCCCGCAAGCAGGTCGAAGAACCTGCCCCGCTCTACCGTTCCGCTCCGCACAACATCGAGGCGGAACAGGCGCTGTTGGGCGCTATCCTCGTCAATAACGAGGCCTTCTACCGGGTTTCGGATTTCCTCAATCCCGAGCATTTCTTTGAGCCGATCCACCAGAAGGTTTATCAACTTGCGCGCGACCTGATCCGCGCCGGCAAGCTCGCCACGCCAATCACGCTCAAGACATTTCTCGACGCCAATGTCGATATCGGCGGGCTGACGGTCAGTCAGTACCTTGCCCGGCTTGCCGCCGAAGCGACCACGATCATCAATGCCGAGGACTACGGCCATACGGTCTATGACCTGTCGATCCGGCGCGCGCTGATCCAGGTCGGCGAGGACATGGTCAATGTTGCCTTTGACGCGCCGGTCGATTTTTCCCCGCGCAACCAGATCGAGGACGCCGAGCGGCGGCTTTACGAGTTGGCCGAGACCGGTCGCTATGACGGCGGCTTCCAGCGCTTTGCCCAGGCGCTCACCACCGCGATCGACATGGCGGCGCATGCGTTCCAGCGCGACGGGAAATTATCCGGAATCGCCACCGGCCTCGACGATCTCGACCGCATGATGGGCGGATTGCAGCAGTCCGACCTGATTATCCTCGCCGGACGGCCCGGCATGGGCAAAACCGCCCTCGCCACCAACATCGCCTACAACATTGCCAAGGCGTGGCGCGGTGAGGTCAAGCCGGACGGCCATACCGTCACCGTCAACGGCGGCATCGTCGGCTTCTTCTCGCTGGAAATGTCGGCCGAGCAACTCGCCACCCGCATCATCGCCGAGCAGACCGGAATCCCGTCCAACCAGATCCGACGCGGCGGCATCAGCGAAAGTGACTTCGAGAAGATCAAGGACTACTCGATCGAGTTACAGCACATCCCGCTCTTTGTAGATGAGACCGGTGGCCTCTCGGTGGCGCAGCTCGCCGCCCGCGCACGCCGGCTTAAACGCCAGCGCGGTCTCGATCTTCTGGTGATCGACTATCTGCAATTGTTGCAGGGCTCGACCCGCCGCAGCCAGGAAAACCGCGTCCAGGAAATCACGGAAATCACCACCAAGCTCAAGGCTTTGGCGAAGGAACTCAATGTTCCAGTTCTGGCGCTGTCCCAGTTGTCGCGCCAGGTGGAAAGCCGCGACGACAAGCGGCCGCAGCTCTCGGACTTGCGTGAATCTGGCTCCATCGAACAGGACGCCGACGTGGTGTTGTTCGTCTATCGCGAGGAATACTACCACCAGATGCGCAAGCCGCTGGAATCCAACCGCGAGAAGTTCGCCGAATGGCTCGCCGAGGCCGACAAGGTGCATGGCAAGGCGGAAGTCATCATCGGCAAGCAGCGTCACGGCCCGACCGGAACCGTGGAAATGCAGTTCGACGCCGCGGTCACCCGCTTCTCCTCGCTGGCACGCGAAAACCACCTGCCCGAGCGCACTTAGGCAGGGTACAGGGTGCGCATAGACGGCCGGCGCCGGGGCGGCTAAACCCACACGTCATGTCCGAAACCGCATTACAGCCTGACCTGCATCCCGAAGCCGCGCCAGCGGGGCCCGCGACCGAGACAGGTCCCTCCAGCCGAGGCCGAGGCCGGCGGAATTCTGACCATCAACCTGCCTGCCATCGAGGCCAACTGGAAAGAACTCGGCCGTCGCGCCCTGCCGTCCGAATGCGCGGCAGTGATCAAAGCCAACGGCTACGGCTGTGGCCTCGAGCCGGTTGCACGCACACTCGTCAATGCGGGCTGTAAGACGTTCTTCGTCGCCGATCTTGGCGAAGCCCGCCGCGTGCGCAGCTTTGCGCAGGAACCGGCGATTTACGTGCTCAACGGTCTGTTGCCTGGCACCGCGTCAGCCTATGCCGACATCAATGTACGGCCGGTGATCGGAAGCCTCGTCGAACTTGCGGAATGGGACGCGTTCTGCGCCACCAACCAATGGCATGGCGGAGCCGCGTTGCACGTCGACACCGGCATGAACCGTCTCGGTATTTCAGCCGATGAGGCGGCGGCGCTGGCGCCGCGCATTCGCGCAGAAAATCACGGCATTACCCTGCTGATGAGCCATCTGGTTTGCTCCGAATTGCCGGAGCATCCGCTCAACGAAAAGCAAATCCAGCTCTTCCGCGACGTCCGCCTGCTCTACCGTGGCATTCCCGGCTCGCTCGCGAATTCATCGGGCATCTTCCTCGGCAGCGGCGCTCATTGCGACGTCGTGCGACCGGGCGCTGCGCTTTTCGGTGTCAATCCCACCCCCGGCCGCAGCAATCCAATGCGCCCCGCCGTCGAATTGCACGCACACGTCGTACAGGTTCGCACGGTGCCGAAGGGTGAAACGATTGGGTACAACGCCGCTCTGGACTGCCAAACACGCGACCCGCGTTGCTGTTGTTACAGTCGGCTATGCCGACGGCTATCCGCGGGCGGCGAGCGCCACCGACGCGGCGCCCGGCGCCGAAGCCATCGTTGCCGGAACACGCTGCCCGCTTGCCGGACGCGTTTCCATGGATCTTCTGGCGATCGACATCACCGCCCTCCCTGACCACACGGTCCGCCGCGGCGATCTGGTGACGCTTATCGGCGGCGACATTGGCGTCGACGACCTGGCGGCGGCGGCCGGGACCATCGGCTACGAGGTGCTCACCAGCCTTGGCAGCCGCTACCATCGGGTCTACCGCAAGGACTGACTGGCCTGCGGCCAATCCCCTGAAAATTAGCGACTTTTTAAAAAATGTTCTTGTATTGTTCTTATGGACGATCTAGCGTCCGTAAGCATCCTTTTGGGCGATTCCGCTATGTCCAGGCGCAGCTTGACCTTCATTTGCCAGAACTGCGGCGCCGCCTTCAGCCGCTGGCAGGGCAAATGCGAGGCTTGCGGCGAATGGAATACGCTGAGCGAGGAAGGCGCCGAGCGGCCCACTGGACCGGGCCGCAAGCCCGGCAAAGGCCGTCTATTTGCCCTCGAGCCGCTCGCCGGCGACGCGCATGATGCCCCGCGGCTGCCCTCCGGCATCGGCGAACTGGATCGCGTGACGGGTGGCGGCTTTGTCCGCGGCTCCGTCCTGCTGGTGGGTGGCGATCCCGGTATCGGCAAGTCGACCCTCCTCATTCAGGCCACCGCGGCACTGGCCCGCGCCGGCCACCGCACGGTCTATATCTCGGGTGAAGAAGCCGTAGCGCAGGTGCGCCTGCGCGCGGAACGCTTGGGCTTGCGCGACTGCGCCGTCGAGCTCGCAGCGGAAACCTCGGTCGAGGACATCATCGCAACGTTGTCGGAAGGCAAGACGCCGCGCCTGATCGTTATCGATTCGATCCAGACCATGTGGACCGACATGGTGGAATCCGCGCCCGGCACGGTGACCCAGGTGCGCGGCAGCGCGCAGGCGCTGATCCGCTTTGCCAAAAAATCCGGCGCCGCGATTATTCTGGTTGGGCATGTCACCAAAGATGGGCAAATCGCCGGGCCGCGCGTTGTCGAACATATGGTGGATGCCGTGCTCTCGTTTGAGGGCGAAGGCTCGCACCAGTTCCGTATTCTGCGCGCGGTCAAAAACCGCTTCGGTCCGACCGATGAAATCGGCGTATTCGAGATGACCGGCTCTGGCTTGCGCGAGATTGCAAACCCGTCCGAACTATTTTTATCCGAACGCGATCTTGGTCAGCCCGGCACCGCGGTTTTTGCCGGCATCGAGGGCACGCGGCCGTTGCTCGTCGAAATTCAGGCGTTGGTTGCGCCGACGTCGCTGGGCACACCGAGGCGAGCCGTCGTCGGCTGGGATCCAAGCCGGCTATCGATGGTCCTCGCAGTGCTGGAAGCACATTGCGGTGTGCGACTCGGCGGCCACGATGTTTACCTTAATGTGGCGGGTGGCATGCGTATCCAGGAACCGGCGGGCGATCTCGCGGCCGCCGCCGCCTTGGTGTCGTCGCTTGCCAATGCGCCACTGCCGGCAGATGCGGTCTATTTCGGCGAAGTGTCGCTGTCAGGCGCCGTTCGACCTGTCGCGCAGAGCGCGGCCCGCCTCAAGGAGGCGGCCAAGCTTGGCTTTGCACGCGCAGTGGTGCCGGAAACCGCGCGCACGGAAGCGGCCGAACCAGGACTTAAGGTTACCGACGTCGGGAGCCTCGCCAGCCTTGTGGCTGACATTGCCGCGCTCGGAAAAGCGGGCAAGCTTGCCAAAAGTGGTGGACAAGACCCGTGACGGCACGGTGACCTCCCGCTATATACGGGGCGCGTCAAAACCGCCTTCCGCGGCCTCATCGAGCGCACGGCCGATAGCGCAGAAATGGGCTTAAAATTAAGCACTTAAGGTCGACATTGCCGCGCTGGTCCGAAGCCGCTATGGCTGGCCCGGAATCGCCGCGCCGGCCAGCCGCCACGCGCCCCATGGACCGCCGAAACCTGCGGAGTGCATGAGCCCCGATGCCGATCACGTTGCTCGACATCATCTTGCTAGCGGTCATGCTGATTTCCGGGCTGCTCGCCCTGATACGGGGCTTCATGCGCGAGATCCTGTCGATCGGCGCCTGGGGCGTTGCTGCCGTTGTCACGCTCTACTCGTACGGTCGCGTCCTCCCCTTGGCGAAGCAGTATTTCAACAGCGACATGGTCGCGGCGGGTGTTTCGGCGGGCGGCATATTTCTCGGCACCCTGCTTATCGTGTCGATCATCACGGCGCGCGTATCCGACATGGTGCTCGACAGCCGCGTCGGCGCACTCGACCGCACGCTTGGCTTCCTGTTCGGGCTGGGTCGCGGCTTGGTCATTGTTGTTGTGGCCTTCCTGTTCTTTGCATGGCTGGTACCCGATCGCAGCCAGCCGGAATGGGTCCGTAGCGCCAAGTCAAAGGTGGTTCTGCAAAATACCGGGCAATGGCTGATGTCGATGTTGCCGGATGACCCCGAAAGCACCATCTTGAAGAGGTTGAAGAAGCCGAAACCGGAAGACCAGGACACGCCGGATTCGGGCCCGGACCAACGTTCGGAATTGCCGTTGACGCAACCCAAGGCGAGTGGAACGCGATAGCAATGCATAAACATCCTCAGGATCTCGTGCCGGCGGCCGACTGTGGAGTTCGATCCAGATGCCGACCGCCTGCGCGAGGAATGCGGAGTGTTTGGCATATTCGGCCACCCTGATGCGGCCGCCATTACGGCCCTCGGGCTGCACGCTCTCCAGCACCGTGGTCAGGAAGCAGCCGGCATCGTCTCCTTCGACGGCAAGCGTTTTCATTCCGAACGCCGCCTCGGACTCGTCGGCGACGCCTTTGCCCGACGCGAAGTGATCGACCGCCTGCCCGGCACATCCGCCATCGGCCATGTGCGCTATTCGACCACCGGTGAAACCATCCTTCGCAACGTGCAGCCGTTGTTCGCTGAACTCGAAGGCGGCGGTTTCGCCATCGGCCACAATGGCAATCTCACCAACGGCATCAAGCTCCGGCGCGATCTCGTGCACGAAGGCGCCATGATGCAATCGACCACCGACACCGAGGTGATCCTGCATCTGGTCGCACGTGCGCGACGCAATCGTTTTGTCGATCGCTTCATCGAAGGTCTGCGCCAGCTTGAAGGCGCCTACGCATTCGTCGGCCTGACCAACAAAAAACTTGTCGGCGCACGCGATCCGCTCGGCATCCGCCCGCTGGTGATCGGCAAACTCGACGGCTGCCCAATCCTTGCGTCCGAGACCTGCGCGCTCGACATCATCGGCGCGCAATATGTGCGCGACGTGGAAAACGGCGAGGTCGTCATCTTTGATGAAGACGGCGCACAGTCGCATAAGCCGTTCCCGCCAATGCCGGCACGACCCTGCATCTTCGAATACATCTATTTCTCGCGACCTGATTCCATCGTCGGCGGCCGTCACGTTTACGACGTGCGCAAGACCATGGGCGCGGAGCTGGCGCGCGAATCGCCCGCCAACGCCGACGTTATCGTGCCGGTCCCGGATTCCGGCGTACCGGCAGCGATCGGTTTCGCGCAGGAAGCCGGTGTTCCTTACGAACTCGGCATTATCCGCAATCACTATGTCGGCCGCACCTTCATCCAGCCGACGCAACAGATCCGCGATCAGGGCGTGCGGCTCAAGCATTCCGCCAACCGCGCCGTGGTCGCCGGCAAGCGCATTGTGCTGGTGGACGATTCAATCGTGCGCGGCACGACGTCGCGCAAGATCGTGCAGATGATGCGCGATGCCGGCGCCAAGGAGGTACATTTCCGCATTGCCTCGCCGCCGATTACCCATCCGGACTACTACGGGATCGACACACCCGAACGCGACAAGTTGCTCGCCGCGACCCACGATCTCGAGGGCATGCGCAAATTCATCGGCGCCGACTCGCTGGCCTTCCTGTCGGTCGATGGCATCTACCGCGCCATGGGCTTGCCGGGCCGCGATCCGGTACGACCGCAATTCACCGACCATTGCTTCACCGGCGACTATCCGACCGCGCTCACGGATCTCGGCGCGCAAGAGGCGAGTCCGCGGCAATTGTCGTTGCTGGCGGAAGCCATTTAACCGGCCAGCGCCTGGCACTCCCGGATGGCCAAACCCCTCTCCGATCGTGTTGCGCTGGTCACCGGCGCCTCGCGCGGCATTGGTGCAGCCCTGGCGCTCGCGCTGGCGCAGGCCGGTGCGCACGTCGTCGCCGTTGCTCGCACCGTCGGCGGACTTGAGGAACTTGACGACAAGATCAGGTCGGCGGGCGGCTCAGCGACGCTCGTGCCACTCGATGTAAAGGACAGCGATGGCATTGCACGGCTCGCGCTTGCGCTGAACGAGCGCTACCAGCGACTCGACGTCCTGGTCGGCAATGCCGGCATTCTCGGGCCGCTGTCGCCGCTTTCCCACATCGAGCCGAAAGATTGGGACAATCTGGTTGCGGTCAATATTACTGCCAACTGGCAACTCATCCGTTGCATGGACGCATTGCTGCAGCGCTCTGCGGCCGGCCGCGCCGTTTTCCTCACGTCCGGCGTTGCGCATATGGGGCGGGCCTATTGGGGTCCCTATTCCGCCTCAAAAGCTGCGCTGGAGGTGCTCGTTCGCACATATGCGGCGGAATGCGCCACTACACCGGTCCGCGCCAACCTGTTCGCGCCCGGCCCGACCCGAACCCGAATGTACACCGGCGCCTTCCCCGGGATCGATCCACTGACACTGCCGACGCCTGAGGATGTTGCGAAGGCGATCGTGCCGCTTTGTTTGGCCGACTGTGCCGAAACCGGGAAGATTTATAGTTTTCGCGAGAAAAAATTTCTGGATTTCCGATCGCCTGCCTGAGCGGTGCAGCCGTCAGTGCTTCCGCTTCGCCCGCCCTTTGAACGGATTGGCTTTCTCCCGTAGAGCGATCCGGATCGGCGTGCCCGGCAAATCAAAACTCTCTCGCAGCGAATTCAGCAAATATCGCTTGTAAGCATCGGGAACCGCGTCGGCGCGCGTGCAAAAAACGACAAAACTCGGTGGTCGACTTTTGGCTTGGGTAATGTAGTTGAGCCTCAGCGACCGCCCCGACACAGCCGGCGGCGGATGCGCGCTGGTTGCGTGCTCAAACCACCGATTGAGTGCACTGGTGGGGATACGCTTGTTCCATACCTCATAGGCATCGACGATTGCCTGCATCAGCCGCTCAAGACCCTCCCCGGTGAGGCCAGAGACCGCCACAAGCGGCACACCCTTGAGCTGGGTGAGCTTCTCGTCCGCCTGTGCGCGCAGCTTGCCGATCGCGCCCGCCGTCTTTTCTTTCAAATCCCATTTGTTGACCGCGATAACGATGGCGCGGCCCTCCTGTTCGACAAGATCGGCAATGCGCTGATCCTGCTCCTCGAAGGCATTGTCGACGTCGAGCAGCACCACAACAACTTCGGCGAAACGCACCGCATTGAGCGCATCGGCGACCGACAGTTTTTCCAGCTTCTCCTCGACGCGCGAGCGGCGACGGATCCCCGCGGTGTCGTAAAGCCTGAACTTGCGATCATGCCAACCGTATTCGACCGCAATGGCGTCACGTGTAATGCCGGCTTCCGGACCTGTGAGCAGTCTCTCTTCACCAATCAGCCGGTTGATCAGCGTGGACTTGCCGGCATTAGGACGGCCGACGATGGCCACGCGGATCGCGCGCGCTTCGTCCGGCAGCTCTTCCGTCAGTTGCTGCGCAGTTCTTTCCGGCAATGCGGCACGCAATGCATCGTAGAGGTCCGATAGACCTTCATTGTGCTCTGCCGAGATCGACACAGGTTCCCCGAGGCCGAGCGCATAGGCGTCCAGCCGCCCCGCTTCGCCGGCCGTGCCTTCGCTTTTGTTTGCCACGAGCACGATCGGCTTTCCGGACTTGCGGGCGACATCTGCAAAGGCGTGGTCGGCGGGAATTGCTCCGGCGCGCGCATCGATCATGAAGAAAATCGCGTCGGCCTGTTCGATGGCCGCCTCGGTCTGCGCGCGCATCCGGCCCGACAGGCTTTCGGGAGCCGACTCTTCAAATCCGGCAGTGTCGATCACGGTGAACTCTATGTCGCCGAGCCGGCCCTCGCCTTCCCGCCGATCGCGCGTGACACCGGGCCGGTCGTCAACCAAAGCCAGACGCCGGCCCACCAGCCGGTTGAACAAGGTCGACTTGCCAACGTTGGGCCGGCCGACAATCGCAATCGTGAAGCTCATCAGCGGTCATTGCCGGGCTAAGCTCGGCGATCCATCAAGAGAAATTCAAAGATGTGTCAGCGTGCAACGGTGCTGGGTGACGACGATGGCCAGGGGCTGCCGCCACTGTTTTGACCCTGCGTCTGCCCCGGCCACGGCGCCTGGGCCTGCTGTGGCGCCGGCTGCTGCTGCTGTGGCCATGAGGCCGGTTGTTGTTGTGCTGCGCTTTGTGGCGCACTCTGCGATGGAGGCTGCGAAGCAGTCCGCGGCTTCGGCTTGCGCTTCGGTTTTGGCTGTGGCTCGGGCTCGATCGCGGCCGCTTTCTTGTCCGGCTCCGCACCTGCAGCTGCAGGACTGCCGGGTTCCGCTGCCGGCGCTTGCGCGGCTTCCGGCGGCGGCTGGTTGCCCTTCACGTATTCGGGCGGAATGCCTTGCGTGACGCCCGGAACGCCGCCGGGGAACAACTCCTTGCGCTCACCCGGAAGTTTTTTCTTCTCATTGATGCCGAAGACGTCGAGTTTGTCTGGATCGAAATTCGAGCACGCTGCCAGCGTCAACGCAAAGGCTGCGAATGCGGCCAGCAGGACAACACGGTGCATCGCTCGCATTTCTCGATATCCTCAGCTCTTGCTGTCGGCGGCAATCAGCCCCGACAGAACTTCTGCACGCGCACGCGTGCCCGCCGGCGTTTCAGCGTCAGTCGCAATCATGTCGAGATACCGTCGCGCTGCGGCAAGGTCATGGTTGCGCCATGCGGACAACGCCAGAAGTTCGCGCGCGGTGTGACGAAAACTGCGCGAAGGCTCTGCGAGAGGAGCAAGCCGCCGCTGCATTTCGGCCAGCGACGTTGTATCGACCAAAAGCATGCCGGCGCGCACGGCAGCGAGATCCTGCCAGGTTGTATCAATCGATGCATCCGCGGAAAGCTCGTCATAAGCTTTGATCGCGTCGGCTGGCTTCACTTGCGCAAGCGCACCGGCCGCGCGCATGCGCGCGAGCACGCGATAGCCCGAAGGCGCATCGGCCGCTACTTTTGCGAACGCCGTTTCCGCCTCAGCGTACTTGCCTTGCTCACTTAAAACCGCAGCTGCTTCAAACGCCGCTCCCGCCGCCGCGGCCTTCTTGGCCACCCAATATTCGTAGCCCCGCCAGCCGGACACGCCGGCGACGATCAATACGGCAAGTGCGATCAGGTAAATGCTGTAGCGATCCCACAGCTTTTTGAGCTGCTCGCGCCGGACTTCCTCATCTACTTCGTGAAAAATATCGGCCACAAATGGCTCCAGACCCGCCCATTGGCCCACCCCGGGCCGAATTGCGCCGTAACCTAACGATGTGGCGTGCCTAAGGCAAAGCCAAAGGCCGCAATCGTTAATATTTCAGGGCCTTAGCCCTTCTTGCTCTTCATTGAATAGACGTGGTCGGGACCGGGGAAAGCGCGCGATCGCACTTCAGCCGCATAGCTGGCGATGGCTTTTTCTATGCCGGGGCCCAACTCGCCATAGCGCTTCACAAATTTCGGAACACGCGGCGACAGCCCGAGCATGTCCTCAAGCACGAGAATCTGCCCGTCGCAGGCAGCGCTTGCCCCAATCCCGATCGTTGGAATTGGAACCGCAGCGGTAAGCTTGCGCGCGAGCGGTTCGGCTACCGCCTCGATGACGACCGAAAAGGCTCCCGCCTGCGACACTGCAACCGTGTCGTCCTCGATGCGCGCCCAATCACTCTCGTCGCGTCCTTGCGCTCTGAAGGATCCGATCGTGTTGATCGCCTGCGGCGTCAACCCGACATGCGCCATGACCGGCACACCACGTTCAGCAAGAAAGCGAATTGTTTCCGCCATGCGCTTTCCGCCTTCGACCTTGATCGCACCGCAACCGGTCTCCTTCAACACACGCGCTGCATTCATGAAGGCCTGCTCTTTCGAGGCTTCGTAAGACCCGAATGGCATATCCACGACGACCAGCGCGCGCCTGGAACCGCGCATCACGGCATGTCCCTGCAAAATCATCATCTCAAGCGTGACCGGCACGGTCGTCTCGAGCCCGTGCATCACCATGCCGAGAGAGTCGCCGACGAGAATCACGTCGCAATGTTTGTCGACAATGCGCGCAGTATGGGCGTGGTAGGACGTCAGGCAGACGATCGGCTCTCCGCCCTTGCGCGCGTGAATATCTGGGGCGGTCAGCCGCCGAATTTCGTCCTGGATCGACATCGTTATCGTCCGAACACCGGCACGCCGATCACCACGGGGTGGAAGGCGTAACCAAGCGCGAGATAGACCACGACACCGATTGCAATGACCAGAACATCATTGAACCAACCCGCGGGCGCGCTCTTCGGTCCAAGATCGCCGCGCCGCTTGGCGGCGATGCGGGCATAGACGCCCCAGGCGAGGAACCCGCCGAACAGCAGGATCGATCCGAGATCGCCATTCGACAACAGATGTGCCAAGGCCCAGGTCTTGATGCTGGCGAGCATCGGATGTTTCAAGCGAGTCTTGATGTGGCTTGGGATAAAGGCGGCAGCGGCGAAAATCACCGAAAACAACATCAAGCCAACGGTAATGTGCCGCATGAAAGCTGGCGGCGACCACACCTGTATCAAATCATGCGCACGGTACTGACCGTAGCCCCAGACGATCAATGCCAAGCCAGCGAGCGATACCAGTCCGAACAGTACACGGTACGGATGCAGACCCAACCGCGCGATGACATCGGCGCGCGCGTCACGGAACGACACGAATACATGCGTCGCAAGAAAAACGGCCAAGCCGAGAATGAGAATGCCTAAGCCCATGTTACACTCGCGCTATTCTGTCGCCGCAGTAGAGGATAGCGGCCATCAATGCAAGCCGCGTCGCACGCTGGAGCATAGCCCGAATGGACCTCGCCAGGACAAACCAATTCCTCCGATGCGCCCTGGTGGCGCATTCGCTGCTGCTAGGGGCAGCTACGCCTGCATTGGCGCAGACATTGGCGCCGACCTGGCCTGCGAAAACCGTCCGGATCGTGGTGCCCTTCGGCCGCCGGGTCGACGCCGGATATCGTGGCGCGCCTGATTGCCGACGGGCTGCAACAGAAATATCCCGCCAGTGCATTTGTCATCGAGAACAAGCCCGGCGCCAGCGGCAATATCGGGACCGACGTCGTCGCCAAGGCCATACCTGATGGCTCGACTCTCGGCGTGAGCATCGGAGGACCGCTCGCCATCAATACCTTGCTGTTTGCGAACCTGCCGTACGACCCTCGCAAGGACATTGCGCCCGTCACCCAGCTGGTCACCCAGCCGAGCGTGCTCGCAGTCAATCCGGACCTTGGAGTCAATACTGTCGGCGAACTGGTCGCGTTGCTGAAGAAAAATCCCGGAAAATACAACTTTGCATCGATCGGCAACGGCTCGCTGTCACACCTTGCGATGGAGGCCATCGCCATCAAGGCTGGCACCAAACTCGTGCACGTGCCCTACACGAGCTCGCCGCAGGCCATCACGGCCGTCATCCGCAATGACGCCCAAATAACCTGTCTTCCAGCGATATCGGTGGTGCCGCAGGCCGCCGCCGGCAAAGTGAAAATTCTCGCGGTCTCGACCGCCCGGCGCTCGCCCTATTTACCAGACGTGCCAACCTTGAAGGAATCCGGCATCGACGTTGAAGCCGACGCATGGAACGGCCTGATCGCGCCCGGCGCCACGCCCAAGCCGATCATCGACAAAATCAGCAAGGATGTTGCCGAAATCATCATGCAGCCGGGGGTACGCGAAAAACTGGCGGCGCAGCTGATGGAGCCGATTGGTTCGTCGCCGGAGGAACTTGCGCGCCCGCATGGACGGCGAGATCGCACGCTGGGCACCGGTGATCAAAGCGGCAAATGTGAAAGTAAACTAGGCCGCCTTGTCCTTCACATCCTTGATGTCGGTGAACTCGATCCCTGGCGCACGCTCCCGCGTGTAGTCGAGAACGAACTGGTTGCGCGCCATGAAGACCTTGTCGTTGTCGAGATCTTCCGCACAACTCGAATAATTCGCCTGCACGAACTCATCCAGCTTCCTGCTGTCGCCGGATGCAATCCAGCGCGCAAGCTGGAATTCCGGCTGTTCGAAGCCAATCTCGAGGCCGTATTCTTCGGCGAGCCGCACTTTCAGAACATCGAGCTGCAACGGCCCGACAACGCCGACCAGTGCAGGCGCCCCGTCAAGCGGACGAAACACTTGCACCACGCCCTCTTCCGCCATCTGCTGCAGCGCTTCTTTCAGCTTCTTGGCCTTCATTGGATCGCCGAGCTTCACGCGCCTGAGAATTTCGGGCGCGAAGTTCGGCACTCCCAAAAAAGCGATTTCCTCGCCTTCGGTCAGGCTGTCGCCGATACGCAACGTTCCGTGGTTGGGAATCCCGACCACGTCGCCGGCGTAGGCCTCGTCGGCGACCGAGCGATCCTGCGCAAAGAAAAATTGCGGCGCGGACAATGTCATCGGCTTGCCGGTGCGCACCAGCTTCGCCTTCATGCCGCGGCGCAACTTGCCCGAACAGAGACGCGCGAAGGCAATGCGGTCGCGATGGTTCGGATCCATGTTGGCCTGGATTTTAAAGACAAAGGCCGTCATGGAGTTTTCATGGGCATCGACAGTACGCACGTTGGAGACCTGCGCCCGCGGCGGCGGCGCAAATGAAGCGAGCGCATCGAGCAAATCCTTGACACCAAAATTCTTTAACGCGGAACCGAAGAACACCGGCGTAAGATGGCCCTCGCGGAACGAACCAAAATCAAACGGCTTGCAGGCATCCTTGACCAGCGCCAGCTCCTCGGCGACCGCCTTGACGTCCAGCATCGTGTTTTTTGCACCGAGTGCGGCGAGATCAAGCGGCTGCGGCTCGACGGTCTTGCCATCGTCACTGATCAATCGCATCTCGCCGGAAGCCAGGTCGTAAGTCCCGGCGAAATCGCGGCCGCGACCGATTGGCCAGGTCATGGGCGCCGTATCAAGCGCCAGGGTCTTCTCGATCTCGTCCAGCAATTCGAAAGGATCGCGGCTCTCACGGTCCATCTTGTTGATGAAGGTGATAATGGGAATGTCGCGCAGGCGGCAGACCTCGAAGAGCTTGCGCGTGCGCGCCTCGATACCCTTGGCGGCATCGATGACCATGACCGCAGAATTGACCGCCGTCAGTGTGCGATAGGTATCTTCGGAGAAGTCTTCGTGGCCCGGCGTATCCAGCAGGTTGAAGACGCGGCCATCGTAGTCGAATGTCATCACCGACGTGACGACAGAAATGCCGCGCTCCCGCTCGATCGCCATCCAGTCCGAGCGGGTCGAACGGCGGTCGCGCTTGGCTTTCACCTGGCCGGCGAGATTGATCGCGCCGCCAAACAGCAAGAGCTTTTCCGTCAGCGTCGTCTTGCCCGCATCGGGGTGCGAAATGATCGCAAACGTGCGTCGTCGCTCGACTTCGGCGGCAATCGGCGTGACGGGGATCGAATTCGGAGGTATTCAGCGGCCTATTCATTGTCTGCATGTGGCTGCAAATGCCCGCAAAATCAAGCCAATTTACATTGTTCCCGGACATTGCACCGCGCCTGAAGTCGTTTCAGCATATTCAGGTACCGCCGCGGCTCGGCGCACTCCGTAACAATACCTAGGAAGAATTACGGAGCAGATAACGCCGATTTGTCAGGAACCGCACAGGCAAAAATAAATGTTTGGATTTTAACAATGCTCGCGCACGCCCGCAGATTGATCTGGCGCGGGCAATCGACGAGTCACAGATGTTTCGCCTTGTCGTGCGCGCTGTTGTTGCCTTGTTCCCTGCTGCTGCCACACCTAGCCGCAGCCGAACCCATCGACACTTAAGCTGTCGTTCTTCAGCTCGAACCGGTCGATGAGCTATCTCGCCGCGGTAAAGCCTTTCGTTGACGCCGTCAATGCCGAAGCGAAGGGGCTGATCGAAATCAAGGTCTACTTCAGCGGCGCGCTTGGCAAGGACATCGCTCAGCAACCGCAGCTTGTTCTCGACGGCGCATTTGATATCGCATTTGTTGTCCCGGGATACACACCGGATCAGTTTCCCGACAATACGGTCGTTGAATTGCCTGGCCTGTTTCGCGACATGCGCGACGGCACGCTTGTCTACACCCAGTTGATCGCGCTCAACGCTCTACGCGGATACGACGATTTCGTCGTGATCGGTGCTTACGTCACCGGCCCGGAAACCATCCATGGCAAGGTTGCGATCAATTCAATCGACGACCTGAAAGGCAAAAGAATTCGCGTCAACAATAAGAGCGAGACGATCGCGTTTGAAAAGCTTGGCGCCATTCCGGTTCCGCTGCCGATAAACCAGATCTCCGAGGCCATCAGCAGCAACAAAATTGACGCCGCAGCGGTGTCGCTGACGCCGCTGTCCGATTACGGCATCAAACGCGTCGTCACTCACCACTATTTCCTCGGAATTAACGGGGCGCCACTCGCGTTATTGATGAGGCGAAAGAGCTTCGAGGCCCTTCCGAAGGCCGCACAGGACATCATCCGCAAACACAGCGGAGAATGGACGGCCAAGCGCTTCATTGAATCCTATGCCGTCTCCGACCGAACTGTCCTGGAGATGCTGCAATCCGATTCCCAGCGAACAATCGTCATTCCATCGCAGCGCGACCGCGACATTGCGCACAGTGCATTCACGGCCCTCATTGCGGAATGGGAAGCGTCGAGTCCCCGCAACCGTGAGCTTCTGACGCTGGTCAAAGCTGAACTCGCGAAACTTCATACGGCCGATTGAGGTGCGACATTGAAAACAAAGATGTCGATATCTGCCATCAAGGCCACCCGTGCGCGGTTCAGCGCTGTGATGCGGACTGCATCGCTGTTCACTGCGCTGTCGCTGCCGCTTGCCGCAACCGCAGAGCCGATCAAGCTCAAGTTTTCATTTTTTACCTCTGATCGCTCGTACATCTACCAGAACTCGATCAAGCCGTTTGTCGACGCCATCAACAAGGAGGGCAAAGGCCTCGTTGAAATCGATATGTATTTTAGCGGCACCATCAGCAGCGTGCAGGCGGATCAGCCGCAACTGGTCGCCGACGGCACTGCTGATCTCGCCCTTATCGTGCCGGGACGCACACCGGCAACATTCCGCGACACGGTCGTCATGGAACTGCCCGGGCTCTATCGCGATCAACGCGAGGCCAGTCTCGTCTTCACCCGGCTCACCGACGCCGGGGCACTTAAGGGATACGAGAATTTCTTCGTTTTGGGCGCTTTCGTCGCGGATACAGAAAGCATTCACACACGCAAGCCGGTCACATCACTGGACGATCTCAAGGGCCTCTCCATTCGCGTAAACAACCAAACGCAGGCGACCGTCCTCGAAAGGCTCGGCGCGATGCCCGCACTCCTCGCCATCAATCAGACGACCGAAGCCATCAGCACCGGCAAAATCGACGGCGCCACTTTCCCGCCCTCGATGCTTTTTGAATTCGGAGTCGGACGCGTGACCAATAATCACTACATGATCGAACTCGGCGGCGCCCCGACCGCCTGGTCATGAATCGAAAGACATTTGAACAGTTGCCCCCGGCCGTACAGACCATCGTTCGCAAGTACAGCGGCCCGTGGTTGGCCGAACATTCCGCGACAAGCTTTGAGGGCTTGGACAGGCTGACGCTTGAGCAACTGAAGGCCGATCCAAGACGAAAAGTCATTGTCCTGTCACCCGCGGACTCGGAACGCATGCAACACACTTTCCGCGTCCGTGGCCGAGGATTGGGCCGCCATGAGCCCGCACAATAGAGAGCTTTTAGCCGTCGTCAGGGCCGAAATCACAAAACTGCGTTCATCCGACTGAGGTAAAGCAATGACATCGAATATGAAGCGCTCTCCTCCACTGCGTGCAGTCACGCGCTCTCCAATCATCGCGGCCGCATCCGTTGCGGCCATGGCGGCTATGTTGCTTCTGCCGCCAGCGGCGGCAGCCGACCCGATCACGTTGAAGCTTTCATTTTTCACGTCCGACCGTTCGATCGCGTATCAAACCGCAGTCAAGCCATTCGTCGACGCCATCAACAGCGAGGGCGAAGGCCTACTGAAAATCGAAGTTTATCCGAGCGGAGCGCTTGGCAAAGTGCAGAAAGATCTGCCGAAGCAAGTGCTCGACGGCACCACCGACATCGCGTTCATCGTTCCCGGACAAAATCCCGAACTTTTTCAGGACAATGCCGTTGTCGAACTGCCCGGGCTGTTTCGCAATTCGTATGAAGCAAGCCTGACCTATACCCGGCTCGTAGCAGCAAACGCGCTTGCCGGTTACCGGGATTTTTTCGTGATCGGCGCCTTTGCCACACAACCGGAAACAATCCATAGCCGCAAACCACTCCATTCGCTCGCCGATCTTAAAGAGCAGAAAATTCGCGCCAACAATCCGACCGAAGCCATCGCTTTGGCGAAGCTCGGTGCACTTCCGGTCGTCCTCGCATTCAACGAAACAGCGCCCGCGATCAGCACCGGCGCGCTCGATGGCGCCACCGTGCCGGTAACCCAGCTGTTCGACGTCGGCATCGGTCGGCTCACCAGCAATCACTACCTTCTCGGCACCAGCGTAGCCCCGCTTACCCTCATGATGAATCGCAAGGTTTTCGACGGCCTGCCTGAGAATGCAAAAACTCTTATTCGTAAATACAGCGGGGAGTGGACCGCTATCCAGTTTAGCGAGGCCTACGAGACGATCGGCAAGAAAATCATCGACGATGTCACGGCGGACGCCCAGACGCAACATCGTCGTTCCATCGGCACAAGACCAACTGGCCGCACAGCGCGCTTTCAAGTCGATCGCACAGGATTGGGCCGCCGCGAGCGTCCACAACGGGGATCTCCTGAAGCTGACCGAAGCCAGCCTGGCAAAAGTTCGCGAAGCCGAGCTGGCAAAAGCCCGGGCTGAAGCGCCCAAGGAGTAGCGATGCCAATTCTCTCGAACATTTCGTTCCGGCGCGCCATCGGCATCTTGCTTGCGAGTGCTGATGATCCTCGCCGCCGGCACCTGGATCACCGTTAAGGCTGACCACTGAACATCTGCTCGACACCGACGCGACCACCAATGCCCGCGATTGGGCGAAATTCATTGCCGCCAACGTCACCGACCTCGAACAGATTGCCAATGGCGAACAACCGTCGAGCGCCAGCCTGGCCTTCTTCGTCGCGACACGCAAAGCCGGACAGGTCTATCGCTATCTGATCTTCAATCGCGAGGGCTACTCACAGCTCGTGTCCGACCAGGACCGCATTGCGCCGGTCGATCTCTCTGAATTCAACGCTGCGGCCGCGCGCGCCGGTCAGCTTGGCCTGCCCGTCGTCGACATCAAGAAGGGCTCCGGGCCCGCGCAGCCTCAGCATTTTGCCGAAGCCTATGTGCCGGTCATGGTCGGCGGCCGTCCGGTTGCGGTCGTCGCCGCTTTTGTCGACGAAACAGAGCAGCGCGACAATTTCTTTTATGACTTCATGGTCGCTGCGATATCCCTCTGCCTGCTGACCGGAGCTGCATTCGGCGTTCCAGCTGTCGCCTGGTACTTCCGCACCAAGGAGAAGCAGCAAGCCGACCGCCGTATCCGATTCCTGGCCCACCATGACGCACTCACGGGCCTTGCCAATCGCGCCCGGCTGATCGAACGGCTTGACGGCGTATTAGCCGTACAGTCGTCACTCGGCGGCGAAATCGCCGTACATTTTATTGACATCGATCACTTCAAGGAGGTGAACGACTCACTTGGTCACGACGGCGGCGATTTTCTTCTCAATACAATCGGCCAACGCCTGAGCGCATTGACGCGAATGGAAGATCTCGTTGCCCGGCTCGGCGGCGACGAATTCGTGGTCGTCCAGACCGCAATTAACAGCAAAGTCGAAGCCGCGGAATTCGCGCAACGGATCACTTCGATCTTGCAGGAACCAATGTACTTCAAAGAGCAGGAGATCAAGACCAATGTGACCATTGGTGTCGCGCTCGCCCCATCCGACGGCAAAACGTCGGAACGCCTGCTCAAGAGCGCCGACCTCGCGCTCTACAGTGGCAAGGCTGCCGGCCGCAATTGCATCCGCTTTTTCACCCCGGACATGGACGAAGCACTGAGAGCGCGTCTCATGCTCGAAAAACTATTGCGCGAAGCGGTCGCGCTGAACCGGTTTGAGCTGCACTACCAGCCCATGTACGAAATCAGCGGAAAAAAACTGATTGGATTCGAGGCGCTGGTCCGACTTCCCGGTCCGCACGGCGAGCTTATCCCGCCCACGACATTCATACCGATCGCCGAAGAGATGCGTCTCATCGACCGGATCGGGAAATGGGTCCTGCGCGAAGCCTGTCAAACCGCAACAACGTGGCCAAAGAATTTGACTGTGGCCGTGAATCTTTCGCCGGCTGAATTCGAATCCGGCGCCATCGTCGAAAGTGTCGCGGCTGCACTCAAGGAAACCGGACTGGAGGCGCATCGGCTCGAACTGGAAATAACGGAAACGCTGCTGCTCGGCTAACAGCGAGAGGACCATGGTCGATCTCAAGAGGCTCAAGGCCATGGGAATCTCGATCGTTATGGACGACTTCGGCACGGGCTACTCGAGCCTGAGCTATCTCTGGAAATTCCCCTTCGACAAGATCAAGATCGATCGCAGCTTCATGGAGAGTTTCGAGAAATCCGGCGGGAACGTCGAAACCGTTGTGAAGTCGATCATAGCGTTGGGGCGCGAGATGCACATGCGCGTCACTGTCGAGGGCGTGGAAACTCTCGATCAGGTTGATTTCCTCAATAATGCCGACGCCGATCAGGTGCAGGGATTCTATTTCGGCAAGCCGGTGTCGGCATCCGCTGTCAGCGCCGATATTCTGGCCGACTTCCGCAAGTCGCTGTCGGTAAAGCCGCCAGCGCAACACGCCAAGCCGCAAATTGTGGCCCGATCGTCGAGTGGCTAACTCCGAGGGATCGGTCAGCTAAAACGCGGCCTTGTAGGATTCCGGCGTAAATCCGACCATCAGCTTGCCGGTGCCCAGCTCAAGCACCGGCCGTTTGATCATCGACGGCTGCTTCAACATCAGCGCAACAGCCTTCTTTTCGGTCACGCCTTCCTTGTCTTTATCCGGCAGTTTCCTGAAGGTCGTCCCGGCGCGGTTTAGCAAGATTTCCCAGCCGACCTTCCGGCCCAGCGCTCCAGTTTCTCGCGTTCGATGCCGTCCGTCTTGTAGTCATGGAAGACGTAGTCGACGCCGTGCTTGTCGAGCCAGGCGCGCGCCTTCTTCATCGTGTCGCAATTCTTGATGCCGTAGATGATAACCGCCACGCTCACTCCCACTCGATCGTCCCTGGCGGCTTGCTCGTCACGTCGTAGACGACGCGATTGACGCCCTTCACCTCGTTGATAATGCGCGTCGCGACGGCGCCGAGGAACTTCATGTCAAAGTGATAGAAGTCAGCCGTCATGCCGTCGGTCGACGTCACCGCGCGCAAGCCCACCACGTAGTCGTAAGTGCGGCCGTCGCCCATGACGCCGACGGTCTTGACCGGCAATAAAACGGCGAAGGCCTGCCAGATATCGTCGTATTGCCCGCTGCGGCGGATTTCCTCGATATAGATCTCGTCGGCGAGCCGCAGGATGTCGAGTTTATCGCGCGTGATCGCGCCCGGGCAGCGGATCGCGAGCCCTGGTCCCGGGAACGGATGGCGGCCGACGAATGCCTCCGGCAAACCGAGTTCGCGGCCGAGCGCCCTCACCTCGTCCTTGAACAGTTCGCGCAACGGCTCGACCAGTTTCATATGCATGCGCTCGGGCAGGCCGCCGACATTGTGGTGCGACTTGATGGTCACCGAAGGCCCGCCGGTGAACGAAACGCTTTCGATCACGTCGGGATAAAGCGTGCCTTGCGCGAGGAACTCGGCACCGCCGATTTTCTTCGCCTCAGCTTCGAAGACGTCGATAAACAATTTTCCGATCGTCTTGCGTTTCTGCTCGGGATCTTCGACGCCGGCGAGCGATTTCAAAAAGGTTTCGGACGCATCCACGTGCACCAGCGGGATGTTGTAGCTGTCGCGGAACATCGCCACGACCTTCTGCGCTTCGGCGAGCCGCATGAGCCCGTGATCGACAAGCACGCAGGTGAGCTGGTCGCCGATTGCCTCGTGGATCAGAACGGCAGCGACTGCTGAATCGACGCCGCCCGACAACCCGCAGATCACCCGGCCCTTGCCGACCTGCTTGCGGATTTTATCGATCGCCTCTTCCTTGAAAGCGCGCATCGTCCAGTCGCCGGTCAGACCGGCGATCTTGCGCACGAAATTACGCAATAACGCGGCGCCATTCGGCGTATGCATGACCTCGAGATGGAATTGCGTCGCGTAGAACTTGCGCTTTTCATCGCCGATGATTGCAATCGGCGCATTGGGGACGTCCCGAGCACCTTGAAGCCCTGCGGCAGCACGGTGACGCGGTCGCCGTGGCTCATCCACACCGGATATTTTTCGCCTTTGAGCCACACGCCCTCGAACAGCGGCGTGTCTTCGGTGACCGTCACCTCGGCGCGGCCAAATTCGCGGTGGTGTCCGCCTTCGACCTTTCCGCCAAGCTGGTGCGCCATTGCTTGCTCGCCGTAGCAGATGCCGAGCACCGGCACGCCGGAGTCATAGATGGCCTTGGGCGCCAGCGGCGCATCCTTGTCGAGGACCGAGGCCGGCCCGCCGGACAGGATGACGGCCTTTGGCTTCATCTCGCGAAAGGCCGCCTCGGCCTTCTGGTAAGGCACGATCTCGCTATAGACCTTTTCCTCCCGGACCCGGCGCGCAATGAGCTGGGTGACCTGGGAACCGAAATCGACGATCAGAATTTTGTCGTGCATGGACGGCGACGTGTCCCGAACGTGTCCGGAATCGGGCGCGCAAAGGCCGTTCGGGGCCGCTTTTTGCGGGCTTTGCGCCGCCGGGTCAAGCCTTTAGGCGTTCGCAGTAACGCAATGTTAGCCCCGAACGTGCTTAGAAAACTCTCCCCATCCGGTTTGTGCACAGCCGGAAGCGTGGAAGCCGCCAATGGTCTTCGAAACCGAACGCATGACACTGCCGGTAGCGGCCAGCGGGCGCGCCACCCGCCGGGCTGCGCTGTTTCGCGAGAGCCTTCCCGAAATGGCCGAACGCCTCGCCCTCGGCTTTGCCTGGGCAATGAGCCCCAAGCGCATTCGCGGCGTGCCGAACCTGCTGCGCCTCTGCTTCGACGAGTTTCTGGCACCGGACTACGCTCTCCCTGACCCGCAAACTGCCGCCGATGAGCCGCCTGGCCTGGCCGGAATCGTCCACGACCTGACCTTGCCGACACTGATGGCCGCATATCGACGCGGGCTCTACCCGTTCGCGCATGTTGCGCCGCTGAAGTGGTGGTCACCGCCGAAGCGATCGGTTCTGTTCTTCAACGAGCTCCACATCGCCAAACGGCTGCGCCGGCAAATGCGGCACGACGAATATAAAGTGACCTTCGATCAGGCCTTCGACGAAGTCATCGCCGCCTGCGCCGGTCATCGCCAGGATCGCTGGCACCTGACATGGATCACGCCACGGATCATGCGCGCCTATGCCGAGTTGTTTGATGCAGGCTATGCGCATTCCTTCGAAGTCTGGAACGAGCGCGGCGATCTCGCCGGCGGCGGCTATGGCGTTGCGGTCGGCAGCGCGTTTGTCACTGAATCGCAGTTCTCGCGTGAGGCGAACACGTCAAAGATCGGCTTTACGGTGCTCAATTGGCATCTTGCGCATTGGGGCTTTGCGTTCAACGACGGCAAGCTGATGACGCCGACCTGTCACGACATGGGCTTCCGCGAAATTTCGCGCGGCGACTACCTCGACCTGCTGACGCAAGCAGCGCGTCGGCCCGACAAGACCGGCCGCTGGCAAGTGGAAGCAGACACGGTGACGGTCGCCGATTGGCAGCCTGCCTGATCGGCTATTGCCGCCCGTTTTCGACCACTGAACCCAGCAGCGGAATTTCCGAAATCCACTTTCTGACGCGCGAGTGGCCCTGTTCGCTCGGGCTTGGCGGCATCGGCCTTTTCGGATGGCGCCACCGAATTCGGGAATTGCCCCCGGCGGCACAGGGTGATCGACGTCGGCCTGTTGCGCCGGCGGAGGTGGCGCAATTGAAATTGGGGCCGGCAGCGCGGGGGCTACGGGAGCCGCGGGCGTCACGACCGGTGCCGGCGGAGCAGCAGCAGGCGTCGGCAAGGCAGCCTCATGCGGCATTGGCTTTGTCGCCGGCTCGGTTGCGGTTGGCGCCTTGGCGGGCTCGGGACTGCGTATCTCTTGCTTGTGCGTTACGAGCGCCTGACGGACCGCGTCGAGCCACTGCGCATCCGACACAGCCGGGTCGCGACGGACCGGCTCGGCTTCAGCAGTTGCAACACTTAGCCGCCGGTTGTTTTGCGACCGGTTGCGGGCGCGGCTCGACCTTGCGAACCGGCTCTTTGGCTAACGTTTCGACGTGCTGCACCTTCGGAGCAGCTGGCGTAGCCGCGACCGCGGCTGCGTGCGATGCCTTCTCGTCGTCGAGCAGCGTCTTGAATGCAGCGGTCGCATCGGGGTCGACCGTCCCGCAGGTCGTTTCAAAGGCCTCAACATCACGTCGAACGAGAATGCGCCGGGTCGCCGCGTCCACGCTCTTGTCGAGCATCGCGACAATGCCGCTTCGCAAGTTCTGGCAGGTCGTCTCGGGGGAGAAATTGGCGCGATAGAACGAATAGGCGCTGGCGATGCCGATCGGAACGGCCAGCAGCGAACCCACCAGCTGGATAGCGGTTACAAACCGGGCAAGCTTCGACGCTTTAGCGGCTGGGTAGACGGCCGGATGGACCGGTTCCGGCTTGTGCGGATCGGCGTGAAAAGGCGGCTCGCGCCTGGCCACCAGCATTGGAAATACCCCAAATCAAAGACTTTCCGGGTTCCACAGACACGCGATCATCGCGGATAAATTTGGCCCGGATTGGGGCGCAATAGAGGAATTCCGTTTGCGCTTTATTACCAAGCGTCCACCAGCGCTCCTACTGGCCGTGCCTGAGGACCGAGACGAAAAAGCCGTCGGTGTCGGTCGTGCGCGGAGTCATCAATATACCCTCCGCGGACAGCCTCGCCGCCTTGGCAAACATAAAGGCGCGCTCGCCGAGTGCCTGCGCTACCTCGGCCGGCGGCTGCACCGTAAAGCCGGGATGCCGGGCTAGAAAACCCTGAACCTGGACGCCATTCTCCTCGTCCAGCACCGAGCAGGTTACGTATCCGATGCGGCCGCCGGGCTTGAGCAGCGGCACGGCGCGGTCGAGGATTTCCACCTGCTCTTTCACCCGCTGTTCCAGCGCGCCAGGCCGCATGCGCCATTTGGCATCCGGATTGCGCCGCCAGGCACCTGTTCCGGTGCAAGGCGCGTCGATCAGGACCAGGTCCATGCGGCCGGTCAGGTCGGCGATTTCGCCGCCGACAGACTTCGGCGTCCGCACCTGCACATTGCGCGCGCCCGAGCGCTTGAGGCGGTCGTGGATCGGCGCAAGCCGGCGCTTGTCGTCATCTGTTGCAAAAATCTGGCCCTTGTTCTGCATCATTGCAGCGAGCGCCAGGGTCTTGCCGCCCGCGCCGGCGCAGAGATCGATCACCTGCTCACCGGGTTTTGCGCCGGACAACAGCGCCGCGAGTTGCGACCCCTCGTCCTGCACCTCGATGAAGCCTTTCATGAATGCCGGCTCGGCATGGATCGCAGGGCTCTTGGCGTCGGCCGGCAGACGAATGCGCAATCCGTTCGGTGACCACCGTGTGGACTCGGGCTTGAGATCGGCAAGCATTGCTGCCACCGCGTCGCGCTCGCCCTTAAGCAGATTAACCCGCAAGTCGAGCGGAGCGCGCGATGCCAACGCCGCGCCTTCCTCCGCCCGGGCGTCGCCGAAGGCGCGCGAAAGATGCCCATCGAGCCATTCCGGGTAATCGCCCGCGACGTATGGCGGCGCGCCGCTGATGCCATCGCCATCGAGATGCTTGCGTTCATCGGCAGTCAACTCTGCCGGGGCGTATTGCCCGCCATCGGCCAGTTTCGCGATGGCCTCCGTATCAAGGCCACGCTCACGCTTGAGCATGCCAAGAAGAATCGCGCGGGGCGTATCCGCTCCCATCAGGAACGCGCTCGAAGAGCGCCGCCGCAACCCGTCGTAAACAAGCCCCGCGATGCCGGCGCGATCGCCGGAACCCGCAAATCGATGCGTCAGCCCCCATGCCTTGAGCGCATCGGCGGCCGGACGACGTTCGCTCTCAATTGCAGCAAAAACTTCTATGGCGGCGGCAAGCCGTGCGGCTGGCGTCATGGCAATGCGAGCAGGATACGGACGATGTAAATCACCCACATGATGAACAAGATAATCGCCCCCACGCCATAGAACGCGCCGCGGAAGCGAACATTGTTGTTCGTGACATGGACCGCTGCCTGCAACACGCGCATGATGACGAAAATCCACGCCAGCATGACGAAAAGAAAGTCGGCATGGTGAGTGATGATCACCAGGATCGTCAGCACATAGAACAGTACCGGCAATTCAAATTGATTGGCGAACGAATAGGCAAATTGCGAGGCACGCGTTGGCCAATTCGGCTCACGCAAGGCAATGTCGGACAAGCGCGTCTCGCCGCGCTGAAGCGACGAGGTCCGGTAATACATCATGCCGAACATCACGCCGAAGGTGAGCAGAACTTCTACAAACAGCGGCAATAAAACGAACTGAATAGACATGGCACAACCTCATCCTTTCCCAATCAGGGAAGGTATAACTAGACGCGGCTCGGATAGTTCGGGCTTTCACGCGTGATCGTCACGTCGTGAACGTGGCTTTCGCGCAGCCCCGCGCCCGTTATGCGGACAAATTCCGCCTTGGCATGCAATTCGTCGAGGTTTTTAGCGCCGACATAGCCCATGGCGGCCCGCAAGCCACCGTTGAGCTGATGCAGGACGGTTGCCGCCGCGCCTTTGTAAGGCACCTGCCCTTCAACGCCTTCGGGCACCAGCTTGAGCGTGTCTTTGATGTCCTGCTGGAAATACCGATCGGCCGAACCGCGCGACATGGCGCCGACCGAGCCCATACCGCGATAGGTCTTGTACGAGCGGCCTTGATAGAGAAAGACCTCGCCCGGCGTCTCATCTGTACCGGCAAGCAGCGAGCCGACCATCGCGCAGTCGGCGCCGGCGGAAATCGCCTTTGCAAGATCGCCGGAATATTTGATCCCGCCGTCGGCGATCACCGGGGTGCCGGTCGCTTTCGCCGCCTCCACGCAATCCATGATCGCAGTCAATTGCGGCACGCCGACGCCGGCAACAATGCGCGTCGTGCAAATCGAACCGGGGCCGATGCCAACCTTGATCGCATCGGCGCCGCAATCGATCAGCGCCTTGGCGCCATCACCGGTTGCGACATTGCCGGCGACGACCTGAACCTTGTTCGACTGTCGTTTGATACGACTGACCGCGTCGAGAACATATTTCGAATGTCCATGCGCGGTATCGACCACGACCAGATCGACGCCCGCTGCGATCAGCGCCTCGGTGCGCGCGAAGCCTTTATCGCCGACCGTCGTGGCGGCGGCGACGCGGAGCCGGCCCTGCTCGTCCTTGCAGGCATTCGGATTGGCGACCGCTTTTTCGATATCCTTCACGGTGATCAAGCCGACGCAGCGATATTGTGCATCGACCACCAGCAGTTTCTCGATGCGATGTTGGTGCAGCAGGCGCTTGGCCTCATCCTGGCTTACGCCTTCGCGCACGGTGATGAGCTTCTTTGTCATCAAATCGGAAATCTTCTGGCGCGGATCGGTGGCAAAACGAACGTCGCGGTTGGTCAGAATGCCCACCAGCTTGCCGGGTTGGCCGTTCCCGGCCGCTTCGACCACCGGAATTCCGGAAATGTGATTGTCCTTCATCAGATCGAGCGCCTGCTGAAGACTGGCGCCGGGCTCGATCGTGAGCGGGTTCACCACCATGCCGGATTCGAATTTCTTCACCTGGCGGACCTGCGCCGCCTGCTCGTCGGGCTCCATGTTGCGGTGGAGCACACCGATGCCGCCGGCCTGCGCCATGGCGATCGCCATTTGCGCCTCGGTCACGGTGTCCATCGCGGAAGCGATGATCGGGATATTGACGGCGATCGTGCGGGTGATGTGAGAGCGGATATCGACGTCCGAGGGCAACACTTCCGACAGACCGGGCCTGATCAGCACGTCGTCGAATGTGAGGCCCTCGCGCGGGCTTGAATTGTTTTTTGCGGCCATCGCCAACTCCGTCTCGCCCGAAAAGGCACCGGACCGGCTGGCAAGGGGTTGTAAAAACCCGTCGCGAGGGGGGTCCCTCGCCTTACGTCGCGGCCCGCTTTTGGGTTGGCGTCGGTCGATAGCACGGGATTGCACCAATTCCTAGAGCAATCGCGGATAGCTGTTATGAAGTCGTAAACGCGAAGGAGCCTTCCTTCCGCCACCGCTTTAAGCTTGAAGACCCGTTATTGCTTCGACGCCCTGCTGGATGACCCCCGCATGCCTCGCGACCGCATTGTCCCGCTGATCATCGCGGTTGCCCTGTTCATGGAGAACATGGATTCGACGGTGATCGCCACCTCGTTGCCGGCGATCGCGACCGATATCGGCACCAACCCGCTGGCGCTCAAGCTCGCCGTCACCTCCTACCTGCTGTCGCTCGCGATCTTCATCCCGGCCAGCGGCTGGACCGCCGATCGCTTCGGCGCCCGCACGGTTTTCCGTGCGGCGATCGCGGTATTCGTGATCGGGTCGATCGGCTGCGCGCTCTCGAGTTCGCTCACGGATTTCGTCATCGCCCGCATCGTGCAAGGCATGGGCGGCGCGATGATGACACCCGTGGGGCGCATGGTGCTGGTGCGCACCATCAGCAAGCGCGAGCTCGTCGGCGCGATGGCCTGGGTGACGACGCCGGCGCTGATCGGACCGGTGCTTGGCCCGCCGATCGGCGGCCTCATAACGACCTATGCGACCTGGCACTGGATCTTCATCATCAACGTTCCGATCGGGCTGCTCGGCATTGTGCTGGCAACGCGCTACATCCCGGATGTCCGCGCCGAAGAGCACGAACGTTTCGACATTGTCGGCATGGTGCTCGCGGGCCTCGGCATTGGCGGCATGGCGTTCGGGCTCTCGGTGCTCGGGCTCAATTTCCTGCCGTGGTACGTGGTCGCCGCGCTTGTTTTCGGCGGCGCCTGTTTCATCGCGGCCTATCTGGTGCACGCGCGGCACACAGACAATCCCGCGCTCGATCTCTCGCTGTTCCGGATACCGACTTTTTTCGCCAGCGTCGTCGGTGGCTTTGTCTTTCGCCTTGGACTTGGCGCCCTTCCCTTTCTGCTCCCGTTGATGCTGCAGATCGGGTTCGGCATGACGCCATTCCAGTCCGGCATGATCACATTCGCGACTGCGCTTGGCGCCATGGGAATGAAATGGGCGACGGCGAACATTCTCCGCCGCTTCGGCTTCCGCACCATCCTGGTCGTCAATTCGATCATCAGCTCGGCATTTCTCGCGGTGTGCGCCGGGTTTACCGCCACGACGCCCATCATATTGATGGTCATCCTGCTGCTGGTCGGCGGCTTCTTCCGTTCATTGCAATTCACCAGCATCAACACCATCGCCTATGCCGATATCGATACGCACCGCATCAGCCGGGCGACCGCATTGGTGAGTGTCGCGCAGCAACTGGCTGTCTCGTCTGGCGTAGCGATCGGAGCAATGGCGGTCGAGCTCACCGTCTACTTTAAGGGAAGCAGTCCGCTGCAAGCGGCTGACTTTCCACCTGCGTTTCTGGTGGTCGCGGCAATTTCTGCTCTTTCCGTATTGATCTTTATTCGGCTGTCGCCCGAGGCCGGAGCGGAAATGGCCGACCGGCTGCCGACGCCTGCGGAAACCTCGGACCAGCGGGCCGGTTAATCCTCGAGTTTTCCGGCGCCGCGAAACCCTGTTGCCAGCAAATAAAGTTCCGCCGAATCCGCGCGGCTGGCCGCCGGCTTCACATGCTTGACGCTCCGGTAGTCACGCTTGAGAGCCGCCAGCAGCGCGGCCTCGGTGCCGCCTTGCAGCACTTTCGCCAGAAAGGTGCCTCCCGGCGCGAGCACCTCGCGGGCAAAGCCCGATGCAGCTTCCACCAGCGCCATGATTTTGAGATGATCGGTGCGGGCGTGGCCGGTGGCGTTGGCGGCCATATCGGACAGCACCACGTTGGCAGGTCCGCCGATCATTGCCTTCAGCTGCTCGGGCGCGGCGCGATCGAGAAAATCGAGATGCAAGAAATCAACGCCCCGCACCTGCTCCATTGGTAAGACATCGATTGCAACCACCCGTCCCGATTCAGGCGCGCCTACGCGCTGGGCTGCGACCTGGCTCCAGCCGCCAGGAGCCGCGCCGAGATCGACCACGCGCCCACCTTTCTTGAGGAATTGCGCCTTGTCGTCGATCTCCATCAACTTATAGGCGGCACGCGAGCGCATGCCTTCGCGCTTGGCGCGGGCGACATAGGGGTCATTGAGCTGACGCTCAAGCCACTGGCGGGACGATTGCGACCGGTTACGGCTTCTAACGCGAACTTTTTCGCGCGAGCCACCGCCGCTCTTGCCGCGTACCGTCACGGCACCGCCTGGCTGCTGCCGTCCCATGCGCCGTCTTCGCGCATCATCTGAACCAGCATGCCTTCGCGCAGGCCACGGTCGGCGACGCGCAGGCGCGGACACGGAAATGCGCGCCGGATCGCTTCGAGGATCGCGCAGCCTGCGAGCACCAGATCGGCGCGCTCGGCGCCAATGCACGGACTTGCTACTCTTTCGTCATAGGACATTGCCAAAAGCCGCTCGACGACGGCGTTGATTTCCTCGGCACTCATCCAGCAGCCATCGACGCGATTTCGATCATAGCGTTTGAGATTGAGGTGAACGCCGGCGATTGTCGTGACGGTTCCCGAAGTCCCCAGCATGTGGATCGCGTTTGTCATCTGTCCGCCATGCTCACGCACAAATGGCGCGATCAGACCTGCTACCTCCTGCACCATCGCTTCGTAGCTTTCTCGTGTGACCGTAATTCCCCCATAACGTTCGGCCAGGGTTACAACGCCGTGCGGCACCGAAATCCATCCGCAGATCTGCGGCAGCGGCGGCCCTCCGCTGGCCTTGTGGGAACGAGACAGTCGTACCAGTTCTGACGAGCCGCCTCCGATGTCGAACAGGATCGCGCCTTCCGCCTGCGGGTCGACCAACGGCGTGCAACCGGTTGCGGCAAGGCAGGCTTCGGTCTCGCGATCGATCACTTCCAGCACAAGGCCCAATTCTTCGGTGACGCGCGCGAGAAATTCCGTGCCGTTTTGTGCCGCCCGGCAGGCTTCCGTTGCGATCAGCCGCGCCCGCGTCACGCCTTTATTCTTCATCTTGCTTCGGCAAATCGCCAAGGCTGCAATCGCGCGCTCGACGGCAGCTTCGCTGAGCCGACCGGACAGCGACACCCCCTCACCCAACCGCACGATTCGGGAAAAAGCATCGACCACCCGGAAACCGTCACCGGACGGACGTGCCACGAGCAATCGGCAATTGTTGGTTCCAAGATCGAGCGCTGCATAGGTCGGCGCCGCCCCGGTCACTGCCGGAGCCAGCATCTGCCCGTCCAGGCGACCGCCGACCCCACCGGGCCCGCGCCGGCGGTGCCCGATCAATAGCGGGGTCGAGGCCCGGGATATCCCCGGCCTCGCCGCTCATGCTGTCTTAACCTTCCTGCCACCCCCGTAAGCCGCCACTCCCTGGGCGCGTCACGGTTGCGGCAATGTTCTTTCGATCACGAAAAGTGTAACAGCGCCTGTGCCTCGCGCAACCCTCCGTCCCAAAAGCAATTCTTGTCGAAGCTTCCCGGCTGCTCTATTTGACAGCACGCCAGCCCGCAAACCCCCGATCCCGCGATGGATGACCGAACCACAGAAGCCACGCTTTCGCTGACCAAATTCGGTGTCGGCCAGCCGGTTCGTCGCAGCGAAGATCCAAAGCTGGTTCGCGGCGAGGGTTCGCTACACCGACGACGTCAGCCGCCCCGGCCAGGCCTATGCCGTGATGGTGCGCAGCCGCGAGCCACACGGCGTCATCCGCTCCATCGATACGGCCGCGGCCAAAGCCATGCCCGGCGTGCTCGCAATTTATACGGCGAGCGATTTGACGGCCTATGGCCCGCTCAAATGCAACATGCCGCTGAAGAGCCGGGACGGATCGCCCATCCGCTACACGCCGCGCCCGGCACTTGCGGCGGACAAAGTGCGCTTTGTCGGTGATCCGGTCGCTTGCGTCGTTGCGGAAACCGTCGCACAGGCGAAAGACGCAGCCGAAGCGGTGGCGATCAACATCGAGCCGCTGCCCGTGGTGCTCAAGCCGGCGGACGCCGTGAAACCAGGCGCGCCGCTGGTGTTCGATGCCGTGCCCAACAATATCGCGCTCGACTATCACTTCGGCGACGCTGCCAAGGTGGCCGAGGCCTTTGCCAAGGCAAAACACGTTACGCGGCTCGAGACGTCCAATCAGCGCATGGTGGTCAATGCCATGGAGCCGCGCGCGGCGATCGGCGAATACGATGCGGCGGGCAACAAGTGGACGCTCTATTCATCGAGCCAGGGCGTGCACGGCATGAAGACCACGCTGATGGACGTCCTGGGCGCGCCCGCCGACAAGGTGCGCGTGGTCACCGGCCAGGTCGGCGGCTCGTTCGGGATGAAGGCGGCGGTCTATCCGGAGTACATCTGCATCCTGCACGGCGCGCGTCAGCTGGGGCGGCCGGTGAAATGGACCGACGAACGTTCCGGCAGTTTCGTGTCGGATCATCATGGTCGCGCGCAGGACATGGTGATCGAGATGGCGTTCGACGAAAACGCCCACATCCTGGCGCTGCGTGAGACCGGCTATGGCGACATGGGCGGCTATCTCTCGCAGTTCGGCCCGCTCTTGCCGACCGGCAACCAGGTCAAGAACCTCGCGAGCATCTACCGCACGCCGGTGATGGAAGTGGCGACGAAGTGCGTGTTCACCAACACGACCTTCGTGTCCGCCTATCGTGGCGCCGGCCGGCCGGAGGGAAATTATTACGTCGAACGCGTGCTCGATCTCGCTGCAGCCGAAATGGGCATCGACCGCATCGACTTGCGCAAGCGCAACATGATCCGCAAGAGCGATCTGCCGTTCAAGGCAGCCTCGGACATGACCTACGACTGCGGCGATTTTCTCGGCGTCCTCAAGCAGGCCCTGGAGGCAGCCGACTATGCCGGCTTCAAGAAGCGCAAGCGTGAGAGCAAGAAGCGCGGCCTGCTGCGCGGCCTCGGTATCGGGTGCTACCTCGAAGTGACGGCCGCGCCGGGCAAGGAATTGGGCGCAATTCATTTCGAATCCGACGGCACGGTGACCATCATCACCGGCACTCTGGATTTCGGCATGGGTCATGCCACCACTTACGCGCAGATTTTGAGCGACCAACTCGGCATCCCATTCGATTGCATTCGCATGGTCGAAGGCGACAGCGATCGGCTGAATTTCGGTGGCGGCAGCGGTGGCTCGCGCTCGGTGATGCTGGTCGGCGCCGCGCTCTCTGAAATCGTCGAAGATCGTGATCGAGCGCGGCAAGCAGATCGCCTCACACGTCCTGGAGGCCTCCGGCGAGCGACATCGAATACAAGGCTGGACGCTTCGTCATAGCGGGAACCGACCGTTCGATCGGCCTGTTGGAGCTCGCTGCGCGTTTACGCAGTGGCGCCAAACTGCCGGAGGGCGTTCCGACCTCGCTCGACGTTGATCATGTCGTGGCGGAGCCTGTCCCGTCCGCATTCCCAAATGGGTGCCATATCGCCGAGGTGGAGGTGGATCCGGACACCGGCGCAACGCAAGTCGTGCGCTATTCCGCGGTCAATGATCTGGGCACCATCGTCAATCCACTTCTGGTCGAAGGCCAGATCCAGGGCGGCGTCGTCCAGGGCCTTGGGCAAGTGCTTCTGGAACAGGCGGTCTACGACTCCGACGGTCAACTGGTGACCGGATCGTTCATGGACTACGCCATGCCGCGCGCGCACGACGCACCAATGATCAACGTTGCCAGCCATCCTGTGCCGACCAAGAGCAATCCGCTCGGCGCTAAAGGTTGCGGCGAAGCCGGCACGTCTGGCGGATTGCCCTCGGTCGCGAATGCGGTGATCGATGCATTGTCGGAGTACGGAATTCGTCACCTGGAAATGCCGATGACGCCGTCACGCATCTGGCACGCCATCCGGGACGCCAAGGCCAAGCGTCCATGAGCCAATTGGCCGAGACAGTTGCTGGAAGCCGAACATCTTACATCCGCGTCGTTGGCGCAGTCAGCGCTGCGCACTTCGTATCGCACTATTACATTATCCTGCTTGCGCCGCTGCTGCCCCTCGTGCGCGCAGAATATAACGTCACCTACACGGAAATCGGGCTCGCCTTTGCGGCATTCAATATCGTGACGGCTGCGCTACAGACCCCAGCCGGATTCCTGGTCGATCGGCTGGGTGCGCGCGTGTTGCTCGTCGCCGGCCTCGCGATCGGGGCGAGTGCGTTTGTGATCGCCGGTATCGTCAATTCATTCTGGGTGCTGGTTACGATGTTTGCGCTCGCCGGTATCGGAAACACGGTCTACCATCCGGCCGACTATGCGCTGCTGTCGCAGCATGTGCCATCTGATCGGATCGGCCAGGCCTTCTCGATACATACATTCGCCGGCATGATGGGCTCTGCCGTTGCGCCGGTAACGTTGCTGATGATGCAAAGTCTCTGGGGCTGGCGCGGCGCATTTATCGGAGCGGGTGCGCTGGGTTTTGCCGTCGCCGCTATCCTTCTTGCAATACGCGATCAGGGTACCGCCCCGGTAACGCCCGCGCCTGCACGGGCCGCATCCGACAAAACCGCTACGAGCTGGCAACTTTTGCTATCCGCACCCATCCTGCTCAATCTTATTTTCTTCGTGCTGCTCGCGATGATCAGCAGCGGCCTTTACAACTATTCAGTTGTTGCCCTCGGTGCGCTCTATGGAACTCCCGCGACTACGGCCAACACCGCGCTTTCCGCCAATCTCCTTTGGTCAGCGATCGGCGTATTGATTGGCGGCGTCCTCGTCAGCCGGACAACGCGCCATGGTGGCGTCGCTGCTTTAGGTCTTGCAGCCATAGCCCTCTTTACTGCGGTGATCGCCGAAATCGACTTCAGCGCATGGGCCTTGATCGTTGTCATGTCGTTGAGCGGTTTTTTCTCCGGTGTGATCATGCCCTCGCGCGATATGATCGTGCGCGAAGTCACTCCGCCGGGTTCGTTCGGCAAGGTTTTCGGTTTCGTGACTACAGGGTTCAATATTGGCGGTATCATTTCCCCGCTGATTTTCGGCGCCATCATGGACCACAACAGTCCGCGCATGGTGTTCCTGACGGTGGCTGCAATCAGCCTGGTCGCTATCTTGACGGTTGCGACGCGCCCTCGGCACGCCACGTAGACTGCGGCAGCGGGCTTATGGACTTGTCAAATCAGCCGAATTGCCCCATGTCAGGGGCCTCCGGCGAATGGCAGCGGGCCTTTTCGGCCGCTATTTTGTTGGGGGATCGTCCAACGGTAGGACTCCAAACTCTGACTCTGGCTATCTAGGTTCGAATCCTAGTCCCCCAGCCAATCATCCTGTTTTCACTTATCGAAACTGAAAAAGCCGACCCAAGAACGGGTTGGCCACAGCGCGCGCAATTGGGCTGGCCAATAATCAATTTGTAGCTCATCCTGATGTCGGCTGCAGGGTACTTAATTAGAAACGAAAATCAGGGAGGCAATCGCCGTGGCTCAAACCATAGAGGGATTCGTCGGCAACGCACTGGACGATGCGAAAATCTCGCCGCTCCACGTCAAGGTGGTCGCATTGATCGCCGCCGGTTACTTCTTCGACGTCATCGACCTGATCGTGCTTGGGTCACTGATCCCCGACATGATTCAATCCAAATTCGCCACCGGGGCCGAAGCTGGCCTCGTTGGCAGCGCCACCGTGTTCGGGATGTTCATCGGCGCAGCTGGCCAAGGTGAATTCAGCGACCGCTGGGGACGAAAGACGGTCTATCAGTTCAATCTGTTGCTGTTCGGAGTCTTCACAATTCTTGGCGCGCTCGCGCCGTCCGTGTTCTGGCTCATGGTTTGCCGCTTCATCGCGGGCCTTGGCCTCGGCGGCGAACAGCCGCTCGCCTTCGCTTATGCCGGCGAATATTCGCCAAAAGCGATCCGCGGCCGCATTCTTGCGATCGTGCACTTCATCGGCGGCGCATGTGTGTGGCCAATCGCTTCGCTTTTCACACTGTTCTTCCGCGACTTGATCGGCTGGCGTGGGGTATGGGTGGTAATCGGCATTGGCGCGCTCATCGTCTGGGTATTCCGCTTCGCATTGCCTGAATCGCCGCGCTATCTGGCGACGCACGGCCGCGGCAAGGAGGCCCTCGATGTGCTCGCCCGCCTGGGCATCGCCGGGCCGAAGGAACAACTGACGACCAGCGCTGCCAGCGACAGCAAGTCGGATCCGTTTGGTATCGTATTCAAGATGTTCCCGAAGCGCGTGATCGCCGGCATGATCTGTTTCTCGGCGTTCTTCGGCGTCGCGATCGGACTTGGTACCTGGCTGCCCAACATCATGACCGCCAAAGGCTTCACGATTACGAAGTCGCTTACGTATACCTTTGGCATGACGTTGGCCGTGCCATGCGCAAGCTTGTTCATGATGTATGCGCTCGACAAATTCGGACGGAAAATCACATCGGTCTGCGCGTTTATTGCGGCTGGTTTGATGGCGATCGTGTTTGCGAACGCGGCGACTGACACCCAACTTCTGGTCGCCGGTTTCATCATGATCTTCTTCATCCAGGTCGCCGGCAACTCGATGCAGATCTTTGCTTCGGAGGTCTTCCCCACCAACGCGCGCGCGTCGGGCTTCGGCTGGGCGGCCGGTGTCGGACGTCTCGCCACCGCCTTCATCGTGCCGACGATCCTCTGGATCCAGAACGGCTATGGCCTCACGACGGTGTTCGTGTCCCTGGCGGTAGTTCTGCTGATCGCCGCGTTCTCGGTGACACAGATGGGTCCTGAGGCGAGGCAAAAGGGCCTCGATGAGGTCGCTCCTCCGACCGGCTAACGGTCTCGGACGTCAACAAGGGGCCCGGCCCGGCATCCCGCCGGCCGGGCCTCATCGCTTCAATTTGATACCTCCTTGTAGACCGGTCAGCAGATGAGTTCGGCAGCGTCCGCCAGGAACATTCGCTTCGTCTCGCGTTGCGATCAGGGCGGCAGGCCCGACGGCGTGCAGGTCATCCTTCACAAGGGGCACGCGTTCATCGGGCATATGTTCAGCGACGGGTATTCAGTCGTTGACGTACGAGATCCGTACAAGCCGAAAACAGTGGCATTCGTCGCCGCCCCAAAAAATACCCGGTCCCACCATTTGCAAATCCACGGCGACATTCTGCTCGCGGTCAACGGTCCGAATATCTGGGCCATGCAGCAATATGCGAGCCAGGCCGACTACTACGGAAAATCGCTCGCAGATTCCGTGCAGACTGAACAACCGTTCGGCGCCGGCATACGCGCATTCGATGTATCGCAGCCGGCGCAACCACGCGAGATCGGATTTCTGAACACGGCCGGACTCGGCGCGCACCGCATCTGGTGGGTCGGTGGCCGCTATGCCTATGTCTCCGTGCATTTCGAAGGTTTCATCGACCACGTGCTGGCAGTGGTCGATGTATCAAATCCTGAGAAACCGGCGCTGGCCGGACGCTGGTGGCTGCCCGGCATGCACCGCGCCGGCGGCGAAACGCCGCCCGCCGCGTTCGGCAAGCGCACGGCACTGCATCATCTCATCAGCGCGGGAAATATCGGTTATGCGGCCTGGCGGGATGGCGGCTACACAATCCACGACCTGAGCGATCCCGCGAACCCGAAACTCCTCAGCCACCGCAACTATGCACCACCCTTCGGCGGCGGCGCGCACACACCTCTGCCGCTGCCGAACCGCAAGCTGCTGGTGCTGGCTGATGAGGCCACCTCGGCAAACTGCGCCAACGGGCTGGCCTACACGTGGGTCATCGACGTACGCGAGCCGGGCAATCCGTTCTCAATCGCCACGCTGCCGACGCCGGACGATGAAAATTTCTGCGCCAAGGGCGCGAAATTCGGGCCGCACAATCTGCATGAAAACCGGCCAGGCGCGTTCCAGAGCGAAGATATCGTCTTCGCCACCTATCACAACGCGGGCCTGCGCATTTATGATGTCCGCAACGCCTTCCAGCCAAAACAGGTCGGATATTTCGTGCCGCCGCCCCCCGAAAAAATCGTCGACCAGCGGCCTAATCCCGCCAAGGTCATCCAATCCTGCGATGTGTTTGTCGACAGCAACGGTCTGATGTATCTCACCGACACCAATGCGGGCCTGTACATCCTGCAATACGAGGGACATTAATCGAATGGCTGCGAAGTTCGGGCGCCTTGCCCTGCATATGTGGACGATCGATACCACGCCGCTTGAAACCGCGCTCGATGCGGCCAAGCAGGCCGGTTACGACGCGGTTGAATTGCGTCGCACCGATTTCAAGCGCTGCTTCGATGCGGGCATGAGCAATGCGCAAGTGCTCGACCTCATCAGAAAGAGCGGCATTCCCTGCGGCGTGCTCGGCGTCGAATACGGTTGGCTGTTCGCTACCGGCGAGGAGAGCAAGCGGCTGTTCAGTGTGTTCCGCGAATCCTGCGAGAACGCGGTGGCGCTCGGCTGCGACATGCTGATGAGCGCGCCGGGCCAGATCAGCGGGCCGATCCCCGACGCAATCAAGCGGCTGAAAGAAGCAGGCGACATCGCTGCCGAGCACAAGCTCAGGCTCGCGATCGAATACAATTCACAGCACGATGTTCTCAACAGCTTGCCCGTGCTGACCGAGCTCATTACCGGCGCCAACAAGAAAAACTGCGGTTATCTGGTCGATGCCTATCACTTCACGCGCAGTGGTTTCGGTGGCCGAGGCTTCGAGCCGATCCCGGCCGACCAGATCTTCTGTTTCCAGTACAGCGACCTGTCGCCCAACCCGGTGACCGGCGTGCGCCGGCCGACCGACCGCCTGCCGCCCGGCAAGGGCGTGGTCAAATGGCGCGAGATGCTCGGGCTGTTGGCGGAAAAAGGTTATACGGGATATCTCAGCTACGAAGCGCCCAATCCCGATCAGTGGGCGCGGTCGCCCTATGATGTTGCACGCGAGGGCGTCGAACTCACCAAGAAATTATTGCGGGACGCGGTCCCGAGCTACCAGGGCACATGATCCCGGAAACTGGGTATCGGTTTTCGGATAAGATCATGCGCAAGATAAACTGAGGATTGATCATGGCAGAAGAACTACCGCTTTTTCTCGGTCTGAACGACAAGACCGTCACCGATATTCCGAAGACCGTCGAAAAACAGCGCTACATGACGAGTGTTGCGCCGAAGGCCGCGAACCCCGGCAAATGGGTCGAGCAGCCGCGCATGCCGATCCCGACCGGCGAGCATGCTGTGATCGAATGCCAGGGAAAAATTCATTCAATCGCGGGCTATGCCAAGCATCGCGTCGATCAACCCTTCCATCAAGTATTCGATCCGAAAGCCGGCACCTGGTCGCTGAAGGCGCCCTTCCCGCACCCATGCAATCACGTCGCCGGCGTCTCGATCGGCACCAAGATCTATACCTTCGGCGGTTTCGTCGAACAGAACCGCTGCCCGCATTCCAAGTGCTTCGTCTATGACACCACCACCGACCAATGGGCATCGATCGCGCCCATTTCGCGCCCGCGCGGGGCCGTGTCGGCGATTGTGCTCGATGGCAAAGTCCATTTGCTTGGCGGCCGCGACGTGCGTTCAGTCGAATGGCACGAAGTCTACGATCCGGCGGCTGACAAATATTCGGACCGCGCCAGCATGCGCGGCTCAACTGGCACGCAACCGTTCGTCGGCCAGCGCGACCATATGGGTGTCGCGGTCGTCGACGGAAAGATTCACGCCATCGCCGGCCGCATGGATAGCTACGACTTCAACACGTCATTGAACGCGGTCTACGATCCCAAGACCGATAGCTGGTCGTTCCGCGCCCCGCTGCCCACCGCGCGTAGCGGACCGTCCTGCGTGTATATCAACGGCAAGATTGTCGTTTTCGGCGGCGAAGCCACCGGCAAGGTGTTCGGAACTAACGAGGCCTACGATCCGAAGACCGATACCTGGGAGCAACTGACGCCGATGGCCATTCCGCGCCACGGCCTGCATGGCGCAACATGCGCCGTCATCGGCAATATGGTGCACGTGCCGGGTGGCGGTCCTGTGCCTGGCGGACAGGTGCAAGGCGCCTACCACGACGCCTTCACTTTCGGCTAAACAGCAGAACCCCAAATGATACGGCCGCCCCCAGTGGGCGGCCGTATCTGTTTTCCTATGGACGATCCAAGGGGCGAATTAGCGCGCCGGCCGCAGCGTAAGTTCGGCCACACCAGCCGCAACGTTCAGACCGGCCTGCCCTTGCACCGAAAGCGGTTGCAGGGCGACGGTTCGATCCGAGCCACCGACCAATACGTTCGCTCCGAGACCCGCACCAACGGTCGCCTCGGCGCTCGCACCGCTATAATTGCCAGCAAGCGCACCAAAGCGCTTCGTCGTCGGTGCATAAACCGACCACACCATTTCGCCGCCAGCGGTCGCGCCTAAGTCGAGGCCGAATTTGCTAATCCCACCGACGTAGACTTCACGCGGCCCTGGTTGGGCAGGCGTGAACATGCAGGTCAAATCCTTGTGCGACGTGATGATCAATCCGATACCGCCGGAAATATCGCAGGTCAGTGTTCCGACTTTTGTGCGTTCGCGCTGGGCCGTCGCCGGAATTGGCGAAGCCATTGCCGCGACGACCACGAGAGCAGCAAGAGCGCTCAATGGCCTATGCATGTGAAACTCCCTTTTTCAATTGAAGGACGGCTAATAACGTCTGCGGAAAAAACAAGTTCCCATCACCCGGACACTTGTCGATATCGCATTGAAATGCCGATCGTTAGGCAACACAGCGCCCGGCAAAATTCGCCCGCGCACTCGATGACAGTGAGCTAAAGACCGGTTCGCATCCGACTAGCATCGCCGGCTTCCCGGCTGGCACGTTTCGCCGACCGCTCGCTGCCGGAAATTGCAGTCTGTCACCTTTATGCGCACGATCGGCAATTTGCGGCCTTGCGTTTTCGTCGACGGACGGCCGAGCACCGACCGCATACCCGAAGCCAACCTGAGGCGCTATGACCTCACTCACCAGCGCAACCAATGCGGCCGCCAAAATATATGAAATAGACCTGCGCACCACCGCTCTCCCTTACCCAATGACACGCAAAAATCGCGCGTCGATGAGCGTGAATGGAAACGGCGGACTTCGACTTATGTTCCAACAGTACTCGCCAGTATCTGGTTGGCCGGGATGACGATGTGACAATGCAATCCATTCGGATCAAATTCCAGATCAACTTTGGCATCGAGCGCCCGTGCCAGGTTGCGCTCGATAACCATGCTTCCGAACCCCTTCTTACGCCTGATCTTTACTTTGGGGCCAAGTTGTTCGCGCCAGTCAAACTCGACTGAGCCACCCTCGGGATTTTCGCTGCGGCTCCAGGTGATGGACACGCGTCCCCCCGGAACCGACAATGCACCGAACTTTCCCGCATTCACGGCGAGCTCATGGAGCGCGAGACCCAGATTTTGGGCCGCTTCAGGCTTGATCGCGATGGCGGGCCCTTCTATGGAAACCTGGCTTGAGCCGTCGAGGTATGCACCAAGCTGCGACCGGACGAGCTCACTCAGTGATGCCCCATACCAACTCTCGCGTACGAGAAGATCATGCGACGCGGCGAGCGCCTGAAGGCGCGCTCCAAACTGCGTGAGGAACCCTTCGACAGAACCGGTATGGCGTGCGGTCTGTCGGGCCATCGCCTGAATCACCGCCAATAGGTTTTTGGAGCGATGGGTCAACTCCCGCAAAAGCAATCTTAAGTGGGCTTCGCTTTCCTTTTGTTCGGTCACATCAACGGACGCACAGGTCAAACCGATAACGTCACCAGCCTCGTTACGCAGCGGCTCAATGTGCAGATCGTGCCAGCGTACACCGCCGGCCCCTTCGATAGGCACTTCCACGCGTTTGGCTTCGCCGCTGTCGAGCACCTCACGCTTCATCGCAACCAAGGTGGCAGCACGGTCCGAGGGCAGAAGCTCCGCATCGGTGTGACCGATAATGTCCTCAACCGGACGTCCCAGCATCGAATTGCTAAGGGACGTGTAACGAAGATCGCGATCCTGCGTGTAGACCGTCACCTTGGAGCCACGGAGCGCCGTCTCATAGCGAGCGAAACGAACTCGCAATTGGCTTAGCTCCCAGGCCTGTGCGCTGACCTGATCCTGTAGCTGCTGATATTCTGCCTGGAGCTTGCCCAACTCGGAATTTTGCGCCGTAGACATATCGCGCACCTTGGCGGTCGTTTCGTTAAATCCCAGCGTCCGTCCCCATCGGGTTCGTGCACTGGGCGCGACAACATTTGAACAGGCTTTTCCTATGAAGACGTTCATGGCTTGGCCTGTCAACGAATGAGCTCATTTTTGTACTTTAAGTTATTTCGATAGGGGTGCACGGACTCTAACGCGTTGGCAGCTTCTTCGGCTGCAAACGAACTTAACGCTGCCAGGCGCAAACTGTTGCGTCTCTGGCGCAATTGGCCAAAGCCGCGCCAATTGATCCGTAAGGACTTCCTGCTCAGCGTGTGAAATCACCGCAAAGGCAATACAGCCCTCCGCCCACCGCTGAAGGCCAGCGCGAATTGCAGCCTGCATTGTTCGAAAAGTCGTATTGCGCGCGTAGGACCAGTTGTAGACCGCCGGGTAAACTAGCTCGCCCGACGTTCCCGCCGTTTGGCGTTCCGTTCAAAGAACAAAGCCTGGCTCAGCACCGCCGACACCGTTGAAGGCTGAAACGGCTTGGCGATGAGGAAAGCCGGCTCCGGCCGCTCGCCGGTGAGAAAACGCTCTGGGTAGGCCGTGATGAAGATGACCGGCACCTCGAATGTGCGCAGCATTTCGTTCACCGCATCCAGGCCGGAGCTTCCATCAGCAAGCTGGATATCGGCCAAAATAATTCCTGGCCGCTTGGCCTTCGCGAGTGCGACAGCCTCTGCATGGGTGCGCGCGACACCGAGCACACGGTGGCCGAGACTTTCCACAAGCCCTTCCAGATCGAGGGCGATGAAGGTCTCGTCTTCGATGATCAGGACGTCGGTTGCAATCTCTGCTGCAAGCTCGCGGCCAGAATCCTCGACCAGATCACGCAGTTTTGGCGCATCAATATCCAGCACCTTTGCCGCATCGTCCTCCGAAAGCCCTTCCAGGGCGACGAGCAAGAAGGCCTGACGCGGCATCGGTGCAATCTGCGCAAGATGGCGCTCGACCGGCTGGCTCGCTGGTGTGGCCGCAGGTTTTCCGTTGATCCCGATCGAATTCCAGATCTTCGTAAATAGCCGATAGAGCGCAATTCGGGTCGAAACGTCCGTATCGAGGACTTTCGGGTCCTGCACCAGGGCTTCAAGCGTCGCCGCCACATAGGCATCGCCAGACGCCTGGCTCCCCGTGAGAGCCCGCGCGTAGCGGCGGAGATAGGGCAAATGCTGCGCAACTGATTGAGATGTCGACAAGAATCCCTCCCGAATTACATGGTCTGGTGGCCGATCGGGCTTTTGCTCCCCATATGCCTTACCAGCCTGTAGCGCGCCAACGCCCTTGCCGCAAAAAAGTTCCGTTCGAAAGGAACCATCTGCCCGGTCAAGGGTTTTGACTGAACCAAGGGGGCAACCGGCGCCCTACCCAGGGCCTCGGAAGTTGGGGTTGAACAATGAACGAAAGAAAGCCCGTGGGACAGCAAAATCCAATGGAAACCGCGGCAACTCGTAACAAGAAGCCGAATGCGAAGCCGGCCAAACTGGGCCGGGACGTACAAGCGCGTCTCGGACAGCAATTGCGCGCCATGTATGACGACGTCGTCAACCAGGGCGTCCCTGACCGGTTCAACGAACTGATCAATCGCCTCGAAGGTGATGAGAAAAAGGATAGGCAGTGATGCCGATGGACGAGTCGGTCCGCAAAGCCGTTCTCGCTGCGGTACCAAGCCTCCGCGCGTTTGCGATTTCCCTTTGCGGAAACGTCGATCGTGCGGACGACCTGGTGCAGGAAACGCTGCTGCGCGCGCTGGCCAATATCAACTCGTTCCAGCCCGGCACCAACATGTCAGCATGGCTGTTCACCATTCTGCGCAACCATTTCCGCTCCGAATATCGCAAACGCCGGCGCGAGGTCGAAGACAGCGACGGCCATCATGCAGAATCTCTGAAATCGCAACCCGAGCAATACGGCCACGTGGAATTTCGTGAGTTCCGTGAAGCCCTGGCGCAACTCCCGTCCGATCAACGTGAAGCACTGATCCTCGTCGGCGCGTCTGGATTTTCCTATGAGGAAGCTGCAGGTATTTGCGGCTGCGCCGTCGGCACCATCAAATCGCGCGTCAACCGCGCTCGAACCCGCTTGGCCGAATTGCTGAATGTGAACAGCGCCGAAGATTTCGGTCCCGATGAAACGACGCGTGCCGTTCTAGCGAGTGGCGGTGAATAGCAGGGACTTCGGCCAGCCCCTGGGCTGAATTTGAACGGATCATGCATAGACAAACCCCGCGCGAGCAGAGCCGCGCGGGGTTTTTATCGTCGTGCAACGAGTTACGAGACTGTCGGCCGGCCACCGCGCACGAGGCCCGCAATGGCCGAAATGGCGAACAGAACGATTGCGACGAAGAACACGATCTTCGCTGCTTCTATGGCGCCGCCGGCGATCATGCCAAAACCAAGCAATGCCGCAATCACCGGCGTCTGGTCGCGCAAGAATGCGACGTGTTGAAAGAGATGGAATTTCAGAGGCTTGTAATCGCGTCAATATTGTCGGCCGATGGAACCGGTTGGATGCTAAACTGGTTCATCAGCTGGCTTTGTAAAAGGAGTAGCGTCCATGGCACCGCGTCCGAATTGGAAGGGATTCCTGAAATTATCTTTGGTGTCCTGCGCGGTTGCGCTTTATCCAGCAACCACAACGAACCAACGAATTCGTTTCAACATCATCAACCGGAATACAGGCAATCGCATTCGAAACGAGGTTGTCGATGTCGACACCGGTGAACCGGTGGAGCCTGAAGATCGCGTCAAGGGCTACCAGTTCGAAAAAGGTCAATACGTACTGGTCGAGGAAGACGAGCTCGACAATGTTGCCCTGGAAAGCACGCATACAATCGACATCGAGGAATTCGTGCCCATGGCGGATGTGGACCGCATATTCCTTGACGAGTCCTTTTATCTCGTTCCCCAGGACGAAGTAGCGCAGGAGGCGTTTGCCGTGATCCGTGAAGCCATGCGCAAGGAAGAACTGGCCGGCCTCGCCCGTGTCGTGATCTACCGGCGCGAACATTTGCTTCTGCTACAGCCGCGCGGCAAAGGATTGTTGGCGACAGCGCTGCGCTACAAGAATGAGGTGCGCGCACGAAAAAGACTACTTTGATGACATCGAGGACATCAAGGTGCCGGCCGACATGCTCAAGCTCGCAGTCCATATCCTCGAAACGAAAAAGGGCCATTTCAATCCGGGTAAGTTTGAGGACCGATACGAGAATGCGTTGCAAGAGTTGATCAAGGCCAAACGCGCCGGCAAGGCGCCGCCTGTGATATCTGAACCGCGACCAAGCAACGTGATCAATCTGATGGATGCGCTGCGCCGCAGTGCACAAGGCGAGCGCCGTCAACAGTCAGCATCGCGCGGAAATGGCACGCGAACCAAACGCGCGACACCGAAGCGAAAGGTCCGACGGGCGAGTTAGCGCAGGATTCCGGAACGCCGGACAACCAGGATCATGCGCGCTCGAAAAAAATCAGGGTTAAAGACCTATCGGGCGAAGCGCCGCTTCGGCGTCACGGCCGAACCAAAAGGCAAAGTCGCGCGCAAGCGCGGGCACGCTTTTGTCATCCAAAAACATGCGGCGCGGCGACTCCATTACGACCTGCGGCTCGAGCTTGACGGTGTCATGAAGAGCTGGGCGGTAACGCGTGGGCCGAGTCTCGTTCCTGGTGAAAAGCGCCTGGCGGTTCAGGTTGAAGACCATCCGATCGCCTACAACAAATTTGAGGGCACAATTCCGCAGGGCGAATACGGCGGTGGCACCGTCATGATCTGGGACCGTGGACGCTGGGAACCGGAAAGCGATCCGCACAAGGGCTTGGCCAAGGGTCATTTGGCATTTCAACTGGACGGCGAAAAGCTCAGCGGCGGCTGGCATCTGGTGCGCATGCACCGGCGGCGAGGCGAAAAGCGGGACAACTGGCTTTTGATCAAGCAGCACGATGCGGCCGAGCGCTCGGCGAAGGACCAGGACATCCTTGAGGCGGAGCCGCTTTCGGTCGCAACCGGGCGCACCATGGACGAGATTGCCAAGGGTCCGAAGAAAGAATGGCACAGCAATCGCACGCGCTCAGTCAAAGCAAAAACATCTTCACGCACGCGCGTGCGCGCGGCCGCTATCCGGCCGATCCGCAAAACCGCAAAAAGCAATGACAACAGGCTGCACGGCGCCCCAAAGGCCGCCCTCCCTGCATTTGTCGCACCATGCCTTGCGACGCTCAGCGACAAGGCGCCGGACAGCGACAACTGGCTGCATGAAATAAAATTCGACGGTTACCGCATTCAGGCACGTCTCGATCGCGGCAAGGTCAAATTGCTGACACGCAAGGGTCTCGACTGGACAAGAAAATTTCCGACGGTCGCCGCAGCGGTTGCGAAGCTTCCCGCTAAAGATGCCCTGATCGACGGCGAATTGGTCGCGGAAGGGCCTGATGGCCTTTCCAGCTTCTCGTTGCTGCAGCAGGATCTCAAGGCAAGCCGGCATGACCGCATGGCCTTCTATGCGTTCGATCTCCTGCACCTCGACGGCGCCGATCTGAGACAGAAGCCGCTTGTTACCCGCAAAGAAACACTTGCGGCGTTGGTGAAGGGTCACCGCGGCCATGAAATCTTGCGTTTAAGTGAGTCATTGACCGAACCGGGAACAATTCTTCTTCGTCACGCCTGCAAGATGGGACTGGAAGGCATTGTTTCAAAACTCGCGGACGCACCATACCGGTCCGGGCGTGGCCACAACTGGATCAAGACCAAATGCTCCGACAGACAAGAGCTGGTGGTGGCTGGATTCGTTCCCTCGAGCGCGGATGCGCATGCGGTTGGCGCCCTGGTGCTTGGCTTCTATCAACGCAACAAGCTCCACTATGCCGGGCGCACGGGCACCGGCTTCACGCATGAAACGGCGCGCGCACTGTATCGCAGGCTCAAGGCGATCACGATCGACCGGACCCCTTTCGAAGCGGTACCGGCCGAGGAACGCGGTGTTCGCAAACCGGTCTGGGTTACGCCGAAGCTGGTGGCCGAAGTTGATTTCCACGGCTGGACCCATGGCGACCGCGTGCGGCATGCTTCTTTTCAGGGCCTGCGTGAAGACAAATCCGCAAAGGACGCAGTGCGCGAGGTGAAGAAAAGCATCAGCGCAGTCAACACCGCAGCCACAGCCAGGCGACGCAGCGCGCCCGTTGCCAAACGCAAAGAATTGCCAAAAGTTGGATCGGTGACCCTCACACATCCTGACCGCGTTTATTGGGACGATGCGGGGATCACCAAGCGCGACCTTGCCGAGTACTACAGCAAGATCTGGAAATGGATGCAGCCGCATGTCGTCGGCCGGCCGATTGCGCTCGTGCGCTGCCCTGAAGGCGCATCGGGCCAATGCTTCTTCCAGAAACATGCGACCATGGGCATTGCGACCGAACATCTGCGTCTCGTGCCCGAGAAAGGCGACAAGATCATTTCCATCGACGATCTCGACGGACTAATCTCGCTGGTGCAGGCGGGCGTACTGGAAATCCATACCCGCGGCACAACGATCAATGACCGCGAACGCGCCGACCGCCTGGTATTTGATCTTGATCCGGGTCCGGGAACCGGCTGGAAGGATATTGTCGCTGCGGCGCGCGAGGTGCGCGAGCGGCTGGGTGCTTTGAAGCTCAAAAGCTTCCTGAAGACATCGGGCGGAAAGGGCTTGCACGTCGTAGTGCCGATCAAGCCTGTTCCGTGGGACGCGGCAAAAGATTTCACACACGCTATCGCAGCGTCGATGGCGAAAGATGCGCCCGACCGCTACGTAGCGACGGCGGCCAAAAGCCGCCGTGCAAAACGAATTTTCATCGATTACCTGCGCAACAGCCGGGAGGCGACGGCGGTCGCGCCCTACTCCACCCGTGCACGTGCCGGCGCACCAGTGTCGGTTCCGATCGATTGGTCCGAACTGGGCAGTCTGAAGGCCGCCAATCAATACACCGTTGAAAACCTGGCACAGCGGCTTGCGCGCGTGCGGCACGACCCTTGGGCTGCAATCGCCCGCACTAAACAATCGCTGCCGAAGCTCAAATAGACTGCTGGTCATCCCGCTTTCCGAATGGAACTTCGGAACGCGCGAATGCGTTGGCGCGTGCGATCAAAACTCCCGACAGACCAGACGGATACAGGATGAAGAAGAAGAACAACCAGCATAATCACCGCGCGCCAGCGTCCCGCACGTCGGCGCTCGCCCATCAGTTTTCAGAGTTTGCGCGTGGGATATCGCTATGGACCGGTAATTCGTCGGCTTTCCTGCTCGCGGTGGCCGTCGTTCTCGTCTGGGTGATCACCGGGCCGCTGTTCAACTACAGCGACACGTGGCAACTGGTTATCAATACCGGCACGACCATTGTCACATTCCTGATGGTATTTCTGATTCAAAATACGCAGAACCGCGACACATTGGCGATCCAGCTCAAGCTGTCCGAACTGGTGCTGGCCATGAAAGGCGCCGAGAACAAATTCGCCGCAATCGAGGATCTCACCGACGAGGAACTCGAAGATTTGCACGAGGATTGCCGCAGCCGCGCCGAAGTGGCCCTCGAGCACATCGAGACTCGGAAGTCGGAATCCCGAAGCAGCAAACGCAAATCGCAGACCGCAACGCCACCATCCAAAGCAGCTGCCCGAGCCTCTTCATAATTTCTGAATCATTTCGTGGAACTTTCACCGCCGGACTTGGTTCGGGACATGGTGCACTGTCACTATTTCGCCTGAACTTCGCCATAGCCGGCTGCTTGAAACCGGGTGTGGGACGGAGGGCTGATGAGAGTCAAAGCGTCCACAGTTGCCAGCGCCGCGCTGCTGTTTTTCTTGTTGCCGGCTGCCGCGACCGCGCAGAAAAGCCGGCAATTTTCCGGGGTCGCCGCGTTTTACAGCACCGATTACTCGGGCCGTACCGCCGGCGGACAGAAATACGACCCCAATAAATTTACCGCGGCCCATCGTACTTTGCCGTTCGGAACACGTCTTCGCGTCACTGATCCGCAATCGCATCGCAGTGTCATTGTTGTCGTCAATGACCGAGGTCCATTCACGAAAGGCCGGGTTCTCGACCTGTCGCTGGCTGCAGCCAAAGCCCTGCGCATGACCGGCCGCGGCCTGATGAAAGTAACCGCTGCAGTTGAGCCGGCGGCCGCATTTACGACCGCGACGGTACCGGCAAAGCCCTGACTTAACTTGTTGAAGGCGAGCACCGTATCCAGGTTTCTCCGCCTGCGGTCGCATCGCCGCGTCTTATTTGAACGGTATTCTCGTTCAGCAGCGTCATGAACGTGGTTTCCCCTGCTCCGGGCTCAGGTGTGGGCACCACATACGAAAACCCGTGGCGGCTGTAATTGCCTTCCATCACCTTGCCGCCGGGGGTAACGATCTCCGGCCCGCGGATACTGAAGCGGCGCCCATCGCTGTGGCACCAGTGGCCGTCAATGGCATCGGCCAAAGCGGGCCCCCCGATCATGACAAGACAAAGCGCCAGCCACCACGCTTTTAAGCGACATCCGAACATAGTCACGGCCCCCGTTTTGCGATCACCAATTCGTTTTGTCGTGCATCAGCACGTCCGCGCCAGGCCCTTCCCGAGGCCCACTTTTGTATAATATCTAGAAGCTCATCGGCCACCTACCCCGCCTCCCACGCCCTCAAGGACACCCAGCCCATGCCCGCCAAGCGCCCGGCGCCACGCCTCGCTGTTATCGACGAGCCGCGGATGAACGATGCTCAACGCGCCTTGCTCAATAGCCTTCGCGCCGGGCCACGCGGCTCCGCCATTACCCCTCGCGGTCCGTTCGCGGTCTGGATGCACGCTCCGGGACTAGGCGAACTGGCCCAGAAACTGGGTGCCCATTGCCGTTACGGGACCGCTTTGCCGCCAAGGCTCTCGGAATTCGCCATCTTGTGCACGGCACGGCTCTGGCGAGCGCAATATGAGTGGTACGCGCATGCCCCCATGGCGGAAAAAGGCGGCGTGAAACCGAAGACGATAGAAGACCTGCGCCGCGGTCGCCCGCCCAAATCAGCTCCGAAAGACGAACGCGCAATCTATGATTTTATCCAGGAGCTTTATAAGACGAAGCGCGTGAGCGACCGCAATTACAAGCGCGTGCAGTCTCTGCTCGGCGATGCGGCCACTGTCGAGCTGGTCGGCATCCTCGGTTATTACGCGCTGATTTCGATGACGCTCAATGTCTTTCGCATGCTGCCACCCGAAAACGAAAAACTTGCGTTTCCGGAGTAGCCAATTGCGTTTCCGGAGCAGCCCGCGCAATTGCAGTTAGTCCCGGCGCACGGCGCCGGGACTTCGCATCTCGCTCACCGTTTCGCTGAAATCAGCCTGATCAGCAGCTTCGGCGCGTTTTGACGATTACATTGCCATTCGGCAACTGGGTGCGCACGCGCACCGTACGGCACTCCGCATGGTGCCTCTCCCAGCCGTAGTGATGGCCGCGGTCAGCGTGTTCGCGGATAACAACGTTGTTGTCACGCTCGTGGACGACAACCTGCGCGGACGCCGGAATAATGCTCGCAAGCATCCCAACCGCCGCACATAAAACTACCATTCTCATTTCAGCCTCCAATGTTTCCCTCGGGATCAGGAAACGTTGGAGGTGTCGAATAGTTTCAGAAAGAATTTATTTTGGAACTAAGCGACGTGTTCTGCGTTGTTGATCGGCAGTCGGTGCGGCGTATCCTGCCTGTTCATGTGTTTGCGCAGCGCATCAAGGAAACGATCCTTTGGCATCGCCGGCGCAACGAGTGCGCCTTGACCAAAATCGCAACCCATCACCATCAACGCCTGAAGATCGGCAATCGTGTCGATGCCTTTGGCGACGGCCAAGCTGCCAAACCGATGCGCCAAATCGATTGCAGTCTGGCAGATTGCGGCATTGGTCAAATCCGCGGCGCAGTTCTTGATAAAGGAAGGGTGTATTTTCAATTCCGCGAATGGAAGATCGCGAAGACTGGAAAACGATGAGTAGCCGGCTCCGAAATCATCGATCGCAACTGCCACCCCGCATGCCTTCAACTCTTCGGCGATCATTCGCGTCAATGTAATATCGCGCACGAGTTGGTCTTCCGTTACACCCAGGACAACACCCGGCCACTTATCCGACGCGGGGCGATGTTCGGCAACCAGCGCACTAATCGGCAGTTTGGGCAGCAAGACAGCCGGCACTTTGACGGCGAGACGCAAATTGAAACCTGCGTCGGAAAAATCCGTCCAGTGCCGCAAGGTCGTGAACATCGTGTGCTCGAAAAGCTTTTTCAGACCATCGTCATCGAGCTGATCGATGTAGTCCTCGGGCCAGAGAAACCCAGCCTGTGGGTGTTGCATACACACGATGGCCTCAGCGCCTGCGAGGCATTTGCGCCGAAGATCGATCTTTGGCTGGTACCAGATATCCAGCCAGTTTTGCTCCAGCGCTTCGTCGATTGAAATCCGGGTCAACGCGGATTCTTGAACACCGGACAATCGCGCTTGATCGTCGCCTTGGTATGGGGCCGCCATTCGTTCACCTCGCCCTCAACAACGAGCGACAAACGATATAGCTGGGCAGGCTTAACTATTGGTATGAGGCAGCAATGTTCTTATTTTACGCGGCAATCTGGCCAGCACTGCTCAATGGCCATGCTGCATCTGCTTCCCGCCAGTTTGCGCCCCAATTCCTTCCACCGCAAAATCGACAGAGATATCGCCAGCTTTCTCAAATTTCAGGGTCGCCTTGACGTGATCGCCTTGCGCAAAAGGCTTTTTCAAGCCGACGAACATCACGTGATAGCCACCAGGCTTTAGTTCGACGGTTTGGCCTGGCTTGATTTCAATCCCGGCGTCGACCGGCCGCATCTTCATGATGCCATTGTCCATGGTCATGTCATGGATCTCAAAGCGTGTTGCCGTATCGGACGAACCGCCTATCAAGCGATCGGAGGCGGGACCGTTGTTGGTGATCGTCAGGTAACCGCCGCCAACAGGAGCGCCTTTTGGCGTAGCGCGCGTCCAGGCGGCGGAAATTGTCAGGCCGCCCGCAGTGACATCTTCAGCATGGACCCACGATCCGCTGCACGCGAAGAGTGCCGTTAAACCGACTAAGGCAGGACGAACAATCTTGTGAAAAACTATTCTTGACTTCATATCCATCCATACAATGACCAGCAGGCAAATTCAAAGCCCGGCACTTCAAGTTCCGTACTGTACAATTTCAAGATTACACGAAGTTTACACGCCAGCCGTCGCGGCTCGACGCGAGTCGAAAGGCAGACAGAGGCGTGTTAGTATACGGGATGGCCAAACAGAAACCTGACGACTCGCGCGTCGTCGATTTTCGATCACGCATGACCGTGACGCGCCCCCCGGCAACGCCGCCGGTCGAGGATTTGGCAAAATATGAGCGCGGCGAGGATTCCGACGACTATCGCCACCGCATGATTGTAAACGTCGCGGCATTTCTGGCCGTTGCCACGCTTATCGGCGTTGGAATTTGGCTCGCTGATACGATGGCGACAATGCGCAAAAATCAGGATTGCGTGCTGTCCGGACGTCGCGGTTGCACACCGGTCGAAGTGCCCAAAGACCGCTGGTAGGTCCCCTCCCATTGCAGTTCCAGAGGCCTGGGATGCCGCGGAGGGCCGATTTCGCTGTAAGTGGCCGTCACCATTGAACTTGTCGCGCTGCTTCGCTATACGGGCAGCCAATCGCTTGCCACGGAAATGCTGATGGAGGGGGCTACGGCGCGGGCCTTGGGCGCGTTGGCCGCCTGCTTGCCAGAATCCCAGATCAACCAGAGAGTTACCGATGTCTTCGACGTTCGACACCATCGCCAATATCATCGCCGAAACCTGTGATATTCCGCGCGACTCCATCACACCGGAAAGCCACGCCATTAACGACCTCGGCATCGATAGTCTGGATTTTCTGGATATCGCGTTCGCCATCGATAAGGCCTTCGGCATCAAGCTCCCGCTCGAGCAGTGGACGCAGGAAGTCAACGACGGCAAGGCCACCACCGACCAATATTTCGTGCTTAAGAATTTGAGCGCCCGCATCGACGAGCTCGTCGCTGCCAAGGGAGCTTAAAGCGCGGATCACATGCGTCTTGAGTACTTCCAGCTGATCGACCGCATCGTCGACCTCAGGCTTGCCGAGCGCAAGATCAGCACCGAGGCGACGGTCCCCGCGACAAACACAATTTTCGAGGGACACTTCCCCGGCTTCCCGCTGATGCCTGGCGTGCTGCTGATCGAGGCCATGGCGCAGACCTCGGGGTGGCTGGTCGTGGCCGCAAACAAGTTTGAACGCATGGCGTTCCTGGCCGCCGTCAAGGATGCAAAATTCCGCATGTTCGTCCGGCCAGGCCAGCGATTGGCTGTCAGCGCCACGCTCGCGCACGAAGGGTCCGGTTATGCGATCACCGAGACCAATATCGCGCTTGACGGCAAGTCCATCTGCGACGCCACATTGACGCTTAGGGTTCTCGATTTTCCTAACGACGAAATGAAGCTGCGAATGCGTGAAACCGCTGCGCGGGTCGGCTTCCCGTCCGTGGTGCCGGCCGATGGCTGAGGGCACCCGGGAGGTCTGGGTCACCGGCATTGGAATTGTATCGTGTCTCGGTGAAGGCCCAGACGCGCATTGGCAAAAATTGACGGAAGCAAAGCCGGTCGCTGACACCACGACGTTCGCACCATTTATCGTACATCCGCTGGCGCCGATCAATTTCGATGCGCAGATCCCCAAAAAGGGCGATCAGCGCCAAATGGAGAACTGGCAGCGCATTGGGACATACGCCGCCGGGCTGGCGCTCGATTCTGCCGGCGTCAAAGGCAAGCCCGATATCCTCTCGCATATGGATATGATCGTCTCCGCAGGCGGGGGTGAGCGCGATCTGACTGTGGATTCAAACATTCTCAGCGGTATCGCGCGCGCGCCAAATCCGGCAGCATTTCTCAACGAGCGGCTGATGAGCGATCTGCGCCCGACTTTGTTCCTGGCGCAGCTTTCCAATTTGCTCGCCGGCAATATTTCGATCGTGCATGGCGTGACCGGCTCCTCGCGCACATTCATGGGCGAGGAATCTGCCGGCTTCGATTCGGTGCGTATTGCACATTCGCGCATTGCCGCGGGCCAAAGCGAAATTGCTTTGGTCGGTGGCTCCCATAACGGCGAGCGTCCCGATATGTTGATGCTCTATGAATTTGGCGGGCTGACGCTGAAGAACAAGTTTTTACCTGTATGGGAGCGTGGCGCCGACAATGGTGGTTTCGCGCTAGGCTCGCTTGGCGCATTCCTTGTCATCGAAGCACGCGATCACGCCGAAAAGCGGGGCGCAAAGCCCCTGGGCCGCCTGTCCGCCGTGGTGTCCGACCGCGCAAATCGGCAAAAGCCTGGCACAATCACACAGACGCTCTCCGGTCTATGGGATCGTCTGAAGGGGCAGATAAATACCGCTCATGCGGCCGCATTGTCCGGTGCGACCGGGGCCACTCCGGCGACCACCGAAGAGCGTGCATTCTTCGAGTCACATCCCGACCTTGCCGTTCGCGCCACCGGCTCATATCTCGGCCATGGGATGGAGCCGCAATTCGCTATGAATATCGCGCTGGCCACGGTCGCGCTGGACCATGGTAGTGTGTTTCCGCCCTGTGACCCATCGGGGTTGGAACGCCCGATGACTGGAAAATTGGACCAGGTCCTGGTGACCGGTGTCGGGCATTGGCGAGGCGAAGGTCTTGCGTTGGTCGAGCGCATCGGCTGAGGAGTAGCAAACGATGGCGGCAGGCAAAGACAAGTTGGGACGGCCAATCGTTGTGGTCACCGGCCTCGGCGTGGTCACCTCACTTGGAGCAGGCAAGGCTGACAATTGGGCAAAACTCACCGCCGGGGAATCCGGCATCAAAACCATTACCCGGTTCCCCACCGACGGCCTCAAGACTCGGATCGCCGGCACAATTGACTATCTGCCGCCACAGCCTTGCGCCGCGGCACTGACAGAATCCTTTGCGGCGCTCGCAGCCGAAGAGGCAATCGCACAATCCGCACTTGGCGAGGCTGGCCGGTTTCCAGGACCGCTCTTTCTGGCGGTGCCCCCGATTGAGATGGAATGGCCGCAGCGGCTCGAGATCGGCGCGAAATCGGGCGCCAACGACAAGATCACCTATGCAGACATGCTCCGGGTCAGCGCACAATTTCCCGAATATCATCGGCGCTTCCTGTTCGGCTCCGCCGCCGACAACCTGGCGGAAAAATTCGGTACGCGGGGCTCGCCGATTTCGCTCTCCACCGCCTGCGCCTCCGGCGCTACAGCGATCCAGCTGGGTGTTGAGGCAATTCGGCGCGGTGAAACAAATGCCGCCTTGTGCATCGGAACGGATGGCTCGATCAATCCGGAGGCGGTAATCCGGTTTTCCCTGCTGTCCGCGCTGTCCACCAGTAACGATGTGCCCGAGACGGCGGCAAAGCCATTTTCGAAAAACCGCGACGGATTCGTCATGGCGGAAGGCGGCGGCGCACTGGTGCTTGAAAGCTACGACGCTGCGAAAGCCCGCGGTGCCAAAATTCTCGGTGTCCTCGAAGGTTGCGGCGAAATGACCGACGCATTCCATCGAACGCGTTCGAGCCCTGACGGGAAACCGATTATCGGATGCATTGCCAATGCCATCAGCGATGCCGGCCTCACACCGAATGACATCGATTACGTCAATGCACACGGCACCAGCACGCCAGAAAATGACAAGATGGAATATCTCGGCTGCGCGACCGTGTTCGGCGACCGTATGCGAAATCTGCCGATTTCCTCGAACAAATCGATGATAGGCCACACGCTATCGGCGGCCGGCGCTGTGGAAGCGGTCTTCACTTTGCTTACATTGCAGCACCAACTGATTCCACCCACCATCAACTACACCGTTCCGGATCCCGCGATTCCGCTCGACGTTGTGCCCAACAAGGCCCGCGAAGCGAGCTTGCGCCACGCCATCTCGAACTCATTCGGTTTTGGCGGCCAAAACGTTTCGCTGGTGATGGGGCTCGAGCCGGCCTGACGGGCTCGCGAGCCAATCAACATGCGTGCGCTCAGACTGATCGCCGACCGCAAGCTCGAACTTGCCGACGTGCCCGCTCCTCCGCCTCCCGGCGAAGGCGAAGTGCAGATCCGCATCAAGGCAGTGGCCCTGAACCATCTCGACTTATGGGGCTTCCGCGGGATGGCTTTTGCCAAACGGCAGTTGCCCCTCGTGGTCGGCGCGGAGGCCTCGGGCGAAATCGCAGCGATCGGCGGCGGCGTTACCGGCTTCAGGACAGGCGACAAGGTTGTGATGTACGGCGCCAAGACATGCGGGCACTGCCCAGCCTGTAAGGAAGGCCGTGACAATCTCTGCGAGAATGTGGCCGGCATCATGGGCTTTCACATTGATGGCTTCGCGCGCGATCTGATTAATCTGCCGGCGCGATTGGTCATTCCTGTACCGGCCGGCGTTTCGCTGCGCGATGCCGCCTGCGCGCCGATCGCGTTCGGCACCACCGAACACATGCTGTTCGACAATGCCAAGCTCAAGCCCGGCGAAACCATTCTGGTGCACGCCGGTGGATCCGGTATCGGCTCTGTCGCCATCAAGATGGCGAAGGCGCTTGGCTGCACTGTCATCACGACGGTCGGTGACGATGCCAAGGCCGAAAAGGCCAGGGCGCTCGGCGCAGACCATGTCATCAACTACAAGACCGATCGCTTCGAGGGCGTAACGCGCAAACTTACTTCGAAAAAGGGCGTCGACGTGGTTTTTGAACATGTCGGGGGTGAGGGATTCAACGCCTCCCTGCTCTGCCTCAAACGCGGCGGGCGGCTCGTGACTTGTGGTTCAACTGCGGGACCGACGGTGACGATCAACTTGATGCAGCTATTTCAGCAGCAATACAAAATTCTCGCCTCATTTGGCGCCTCCATGCGCAATATCCGGGATAGCCTGTCGAAGATCGCAGCCGGCATGGCGCCGATCATCGATTCCGAATTCGCCCTCGCCGACTTCGAACGCGGCCTGGCGCGCATCGAAAGCCGGCAGGTGTTCGGTAAAGTCATTGTGACGTTTTGAGGCGCCAGCCATGGCAGGGATGATGCAGCGCCTGAGCCGCGGCACGAAGCGCGCCGGTAATGCTCTCGTGGGTGCGATCGCAATCGGGCTGATCCGGCTTCTGCGCCTCGTCAATCCAGATGTCATGGCGAACTTCGCCGGCTCATTCATGCGGCGCATCGGCCCGCTGTTACCGGAACACCGCATCGGCCGCGCCAATCTGACGGCGGCATTTCCGGAGAAATCGCCCGCTGAAATCGACACCATTTTGCGCGGCGTATGGGACAACGTCGGACGCGTGGCGGCAGAATTCACTCACCTTGATCATCTGTCGGATTTCGACCCCTGGCATCCCGAACGACCCGCGCGCATCGAAGCACCGGCCGCCGACATCAAGCGCTTTCTCGCAATGATGGAAGACGGAAAGCCGGCGCTTGTTTTCGGCGCGCACTATGCCAATTGGGAGTTGCCTGCCGTTTGCGCGGCCGCCTGCAATGTCGATTCCGCGGTGCTTTACCGGCGGCCGAATATCCCCGCAATCGACAAATGGCTTCACACCACGCGCACAGCCAATATGGGCAGGTTGATTTCCACTGGGCTTGATGCGCCGGTCAAGATTGCCGAAGCGCTCGAAGCCGGCGCGCATATCGGCATGTTGGTCGACCAGTATTACGTACGCGGGGTTGATGTCACTTTCTTTGGCCGCCCCACGAAGGCCAATCCGCTGCTGGCACGCCTCGCCCGCCACTTCGACTGCCCAATCCACGGCACCCGCGTGGTGCGCCTGCCAAACCATCGATTTCGGGCCGAGTTGACCGAGCAAATACAGCCGGCACGCGATGCCGAAGGCAAGATCGACATTGCGGGGACAATGCAGATCATCATGTCCGTGATTGAAGGCTGGATTCGCGAACATCCCGAGCAATGGCTCTGGCTGCACCGGCGATGGCGTCCCGAAGTTCAGCAACAGGTCAACGGCCGGTCTTGATCTTGGTCCATAGCCGGTTGAGAAGCCGCTGCGACTTCTGATCGCGTGCGCTGACTGTGTAAAGCCGGCTCATGGTCGCGGCATCCGGGTAGACGCTCTTGTCGTCGAACACCGCCTTGTCGATAAGTTTCTGGCTTGCCAGGTTGCCGTTGGCATAGGCGACCAGATCGCTGTTCTTCGCAGCAACGTCGGGACGCAACAAGTAGTCAATAAAGGCATGCGCCTCGACGACGTGGCCGGCGTCCTTGGGAATGGCGAGATTGTCGAAAAACATCTGCGCGCCTTCCTTCGGGATTGAATAGCCGATTTCAATTCCGTTTTTGGTCTCAACAGCGCGCTTTTGCGCTTGCTTGATGTCGCCAGACCAGCCGACCACCAGGCAGATTTCTCCGCCGGCCAGTGCGTTCAGATACTCCGACGAATGGAATTTCCGCACCGAGGATCTGATTTTCATCAGCAACGCGGCCGCCTTGTCCAGTTCCACCGCGTCGGTCGAATTCGGATTGAGGCCGAGATAATGGAGTGCCGCCGGCATGATGTCGTCAGCGGAATCAAGCATGTGCACGCCGCAATCCTTGAACTTGGCCAGATTTTCCGGCTTGAACACGATGTCCCAACTGTCGATCTTGCCATTCGGGCCAAGCCGCTCACGCATCGCTTTGACGTTGTAACCGATACCGGTTGTTCCCCACATGTAATTGACGGCGTACTGATTGCCCGGATCGTAAACCGCGAGCCTCTTGGCAATATCAGGCCAGACATTGCCGAGATTCTGTGAGTCTGGTTTTGTCGAGTTTTTGAAAGACGCCGGCCTTGATCTGCCGCTCGAGAAAATATGCCGTCGGCACGACAACGTCGTAGCCGGATTTGCCGGCGAGCAGCTTGGTCTCAAGCGTCTCATTGGCATCGAACGTGTCGTACTGGACTTTGATGCCGGTATCTTTTGTAAAGTCTTCGAGAACCTTCGGATCGATATAGTCGGACCAGTTATAGACATTCACCACACGCCCGCTTTGGGCAACGGCCGCATTGACGAAGGCGCGCAAATGAGCCGACCGCCAATGCAATAATCGTCAAGGCACGGTGCATGGAGCCCAGGCGGTTCAAGCCTTGGTCGGAAGACCCGCGGCCTTCCACGCGATAATGCCGCCGGCAAGATGGGCGCTGTACGGGTACCCGGCATCCTGCGCTGCAACCGAAGCCGTAATAGACCGCCTGCCCGAACGGCAGGCGAACACCACCTGCTTTCCCTGCGGGTCAGGGATTGCCGCCGGGTCGAAACACGACAGCGGGACGATAACCGCCTCCGGGTAACTTTCGACCGATGTTTCGTTCGGTTCGCGCACGTCGACCAGCAGAATACGACCTTCGCGTAGTCCAGCAGCGACTTGCTCAGGCGAGAGGTTCGTTACCTCATCCGCGCGCGGCATTTCGTCGGCCATACCGAAACTCCCGTTACTCATCCGTATCAAATTTTACCCGGAATCTCGGCACGCTGCAGCATTCTTTTGAGCTTGCGGCCCTAGATCGTCACCTGCGTTCCGACCTCGACCACGCGCCCCGTCGGAATCTGGAAATAGTCGGTGGCGTCATTGGCGGTGCGGGTGAGGCCGATAAACAAGCGGTCCTGCCAGCGCGGCATGCCGGAATGCGCGGCAGGCTTGAGCGAGCGACGCGACAGGAAAAATGAGGTCGACATGATATCGAACTGCCAGCCGAGCTTACGCGCAATCGCCAGCGCTCTCGGCACGTTCGGTGTTTCCATGAAACCGAACCGCAGCACGACGCGCGAAAACGTCTTTCCAACCGGCGCGATGCGAACGCGCTCCGCGGGATCGACCCGAGGCGCATCTGCGGTCTCGATGGTCAGGATCACGTTTTTCTCGTGCAGCACCTTGTAGTGCTTGAGACTGTGCAGCAATGCAGTCGGCGCGCTGACCGGATCGCTGGTGAGAAAGACTGCTGTTCCGGGCACACGCGCCGGCGGTTTCTTCTCAAGGCTTTTCACAAGGGATTCGAGCGGGGTTTCGAGGCGGCGGGTCTTCTCAAAGAGAAGTCGGGTGCCGCGGCGCCAAGTGTACATCACCGCCATCACCAAAGCGCCCAGCGCCAATGGCATCCATCCGCCTTCCGCGATCTTGAGCATATTGGCGGAAAGAAACGTGAGATCGACAAACAGGAATGGAACCATCAGCGCCGCTGCCGCGAACAATGGCCAGCGCCAAACACGCCAGATCACCACCAGTGCCATCATGGCCGTCACCACCATGGTGCCGGTCACCGCAATGCCATAAGCGGATGCAAGCGCACTCGACGAACGGAACAGTGCCACCAGCAACAGAACACCGAACAGGAGCAGAGTGTTTACCCGCGGCATATAGATCTGTCCGAACAGCGCCTCCGACGTATGGCGGATTTCGAGACGCGGAAGCAGCCCAAGCTGGATCGCCTGTCGGGTGAGTGAATATGCACCCGTAATCACCGCCTGGCTCGCAATCACGGTCGCAGCAGTGGCGAGCAATACCATCGGAAGCAGCGCCCATTCCGGATAGAGCAAAAAGAACGGGTTCTCGACCGATTTCGGATCGGCAAGAACAAGCGCGCCTTGCCCGAGATAATTAAGCAAGAGCGCCGGCAGCACGACGACCAGCCATGCAAATCGAATTGGGCCGCGTCCGAAGTGGCCAAGGTCCGCGTAGAGCGCTTCCGCGCCGGTAACGACCAGGAACACGGCACCGAGCGTGTAAAACCCGACGATGCCATGATGAAGCAGGAAACTTACGCCGTACCACGGATTGAACGCGAGCAGTACGGACAGATTTTGCGCGACGTGCCAAATACCCGCGGCTGCAATTGTCGCGAACCAAAACAGCGTGACCGGACCAAAGAACGACGCGACGCGTGCGGTGCCGCGCGATTGTACAGCAAAAAGAATGACGAGAACGAGCACGGTCAGCGGCACCACGTAAGCATCGAATGCCGGCGTCACCACTTTAATGCCCTCGATGGCCGAGAGAACCGACAGCGCCGGCGTAATGATGGCGTCGCCATAAAACAGCGCACCGCTGATGACACCGAGGAGAATGACAATGCTGCTGCCGCGCACCAGCGAGCGCGATGCAAGCGCCATCAAGGCAAGCGTGCCACCCTCGCCTTTGTTGTCCGCGCGCAGCAGGATCAGCACGTATTTGGCGGTCACAACAAACAGCAGCGCCCAGATGATCAGCGACAGGATTCCGAGCACCACCGGCTCGCTCGCCGGATTGCCGCACCCGTCGCCGCCAAGCACCGCCTCGCGCAACGCGTAGAGCGGGCTGGTGCCGATATCGCCGTAGACGACACCAATGCTGCCAAGCGTGAGAGCCCAGAAGCCGACCTTGGCCGGCGCTTCGCTCGCGTCATGAGCTGCAACTCCACCGCCGTTGGCGGTGGCAATGCTTTGAGACATGTGATTTGGCCTGGAATTGCTGCAGTGCAAAAATCCGTGGGACGCGGCTTATAACGCCGCCGACCAGACGCTGAGCACCGCCATTTACGCAATGCGTCGAAATCAAGCCATGCGAAAATGCGCATGGATACCGAGCAATATTTTATTATACTTATCAGATACTTGCATAGAAACTGGCGACTCGCGAACGTTCGGTCAGACGGTCACCTGCGTCCCGACCTCAACCACCCGGCCGGTCGGAATCTGGAAGAAGTCCGTGGCGTCGCTGGCCGAACGCGCGAGCGCGATAAACAAGTGATCCTGCCATGAAGGCATGCCGGATTTCGCCGACGGCTTGAGCGCGCGCCGCGACAGGAAGAACGACGTCGACATGATGTCGAAATGCCAGCCGTGCTTGCGCGCGATCGCCAGCGCCTTCGGCACGTTAGGCTGTTCCATGTAACCGAACTTCAAAGACACCCGCGAGAAATGCTTCGACAACGGCGTAATCCGCACGCGCTCATCCTCCGACACACGCGGCATGTCGGCGGTTATGATGGTCAAAATGACATTGTGCTCGTGCAGCACCTTGTTGTGCTTGAGATTGTGCAACAGCGCCGTTGGCGCAAACTCGGGATCGCTGGTGAGGAACACCGCGGTCCCCGGCACAATGTGCGGCGGCTTCTTTTCCATGCTGCGGAACAAGGTGTCGAGTGGCACTTCCGTGCGTCTCGTCTTGTTGATGAGGATTCCGGTGCCGCGCCGCCAGGTGAGGATCAGGAGCACCATGCTTGCACCAAACAGCAGCGGCGCCCAGGCGCCCTCAAACAATTTGAGGAAATTGGCGGAGAAGAAAACGACATCGACAACAACGAACGGCGCAATCAACAGCAGCGTTTTCCAGAGCGGCCACTGCCATCCTCTCCAGATCACGACGAATGCGAGAATCCCATCCACCACCATCGTGGTCGCGACCGCGATGCCATAGGCCGAGGCGAGCGCACTGGAAGTGCGGAACAATCCCACGAGCAACAGGACGCCAATCATCAGCGAAATGGTCACGCGCGGAATGTAGATCTGGCCGACCTGTGATGCGGATGTGTGCAGGATCGTAAGCCGCGGCAACAAGCCCAGCTGGATCGCCTGATGGACCAGTGAATACGCGCCGGTGATAACCGCCTGACTCGCGATCACCGTCGCAGCCGTCGCCAATACGACCATCGGCAACAGGAAAGTATCGGGCACCAGCCGGTAAAACGGATTTTCGATCGCAGCCGGATCGGCGAGCACCTTTGCGCCCTGACCGAAATAATTGATCAGGAGAGCGGGCAGCACGAGAGACAGCCACGCCGTCTGAATTGGCTTGCGCCCGAAGTGGCCGAGATCGGCATAAAGTGCTTCACCGCCGGTCACGACAAGAAAAACCGCGCCGAGCGTAACCAGGCCGATTGCGCCATGCTGAAAAAGGAATTCAATTCCATAGAGCGGATTGATTGCAGCAAGCACCGTCGGATCGTCACGGATGTGCAGCCCGCCGGCGATTGCAATCGAAATGAACCAGACCACCATGATGGGGCCGAACATGGCCGCCGACTTTTGCAGTGCCGCGGCTTTGCGTCGCGAACAGCGCGATCAGAATGATGACCGTGAGCGGCACAACAAATTCGGTGAAGGCCGGGCTGGCGAGCTTGAGCCCCTCGACCGCCGAGAGGACCGAAATCGCAGGCGTGATCACCGAATCGCCGAGAAACATCGAAGCGCCGATGACGCCAACAATGTAAACAAATGCGGTGCGCCGGCCCAGCGCCCGCGTCGCCAGCGCCGTCAGCGACAACGTTCCCCCCTCGCCGTTATTGTCGGCGCGAAGCAGGATCAGAACATATTTCAGCGTGACCGTTATGATGAGCGCCCACACGATCAACGACAGCACGCCGAGCACGATGTCGCGCGTCACCATCTGATTGTTGCTTGCGGCAATGGCGGCTTCGCGGAAGGCGTAGAGTGGGCTGGTCCCGATGTCGCCGTAGACGACGCCAACACTGCCGAGCGCCAATGCCAGAAGACCTGGCGGCGCGTCCCGGCCTGCCTGAGCGGCTGCGGCCTCGGCGGCGGTCGTTTCGTTCGTCTGACTCATTTCGATTAAACGCAGTCCGCCGAAAAACGTTGGAGGCCGGCGTTATATCATCGTAAAGACCGAGAGAATATGGGCTTTTTCCCGCCTGATCGCGGCGACGGGCTGGCGGCTGGGAGCCGCAGTTTTACCGGCTCAAGGGGTCAAATCGGCTGGCAAAGGCGGCTCTTCCCGCATCAGGGTAATGGTGACCCGCCGGTTTGGCGACATATAGGGATCGTCTGGGAAAAGCGGCTCCGTATCGGACTTACCGGCCACCATGAAGACATTTCCGGACGGCACGCCTTCGGCTTCCAAAATCTGGCGCACCGCATTGGCGCGGTCCGCGGACAATTCCCATGGCCCATAACCTGGCTTCGGCGGCACTTTGCTCGAAGCCGTGTGACCGACAATCGAGAGGCGGTATGGCATCGCCTTGAGCTGCGGCGCAATTTTCTGAAGGATCTTGCGCGTGCGTTCGTTCGGTTCTTTCGCGCCATCCTGGAACATCGAGCGTCCGTCCTGGTCAACGATCTCGATGTTGAGACCCTGCTTGGTTTCTTCAAGCATGATATGCTTGGACGCTTCGGTGATCTCCGGCATCTCCTGCAGCGCCTGGCGCAACGAGGCGGATGCCAGCGAAAATTTTCGGTCTTCTTTGAAGCGCGCGCCATAGGCGCGCTGCCGATCGTTTTCTTCTGGCGACGGAGTCGCAGAAGCTTCTGACGGATCGATGTGCGCCGAGTTTTTCAGTCTGGGACGTGTTGGCAGGCCCAGAATTTCGATGATGCCGGAATAACGCACGCGATCCTGGACGCCAAAGGCGTCACGCATCGAACCGGCGACGACCTGAAGTTTGGCCTGGTCCTGAGTGGAAAAAGCGACCAGCATCACGAAGAAGCTGACCAGCAGCCCCATCAGATCGGCGAAGGTGACGAACCACCCGTGACCGCCGCCGTGAGCTTCCTTGCGTCTGGCCATTTGCTACGGCTCGAAATCGAACAGGCATCACGCAGCCACCGGCTCCGCCTCTTCATCTTCATCCTCTGCCTCGGTGTGGCGATGCTTTTCAGGCAGGTAGGCGAGCAACATCTCGCGCACCAAGGTCGGGCTTTTTGCTTCACGGATCATCAAAATGCCGTCGATAATCAGCGTGCGGTTGATTTCCTCGTCGACCAGCTTGAGATGCAGCTTGTCGGCGATCGGCAGACAGAACATGTTGGCGAGAGCAGCGCCGTAGAAGGTCGCCAGAAGCGCGCCGGCCATGAACGGGCCGAGCTTCGATGGATCGGTCATGTTGGCGAACATCTGCACCATGCCGATGAGCGTACCGATCATGCCAAAGGCCGGCGCGCAGTCGCCCACCGCGCGGTAGATCTTCTGGCCCTCGTCGAGATGGGTGAGGAAGTTGTCGCGGTCGCGCTCGAGATTGTCGCGGATGAAATTGCCGTCGTAACCGTCGGCAACGAACCGTACGCCCTTGGCAAGGAAAGGATCTTCGATCTCGACCTTTTCCAGACCGATCGGCCCCGACTTACGCGCGACCTCGGCCAGGCCTGCGATCTCATCGACCAGTTCGCGTTGGCTCATGCGCCGTAGCGTGAAGGCGAACCTGGCGCCGAGCGGCAAACCGTGGAAAATCGAGCTGAGCGGGAAGCGGATCAGCGTTGCGGCAAAGGATCCACCGAAAATGACGATGAACGCATGTTCGCTGACGAACATGTGCAGATCGCCGCCCATCAGGATCACGAGGGTAACGACGCCAACGCCGCTCAGCAGGCCTAAACTGGTCGCAATATCCATAACCTACCCACCCAACGCGCACTGACGACGCCAACACGGGTTCCCGTCACGACCCTAGACTGGCCCTGTTAAGGAGCGGTAAAGGCTAACTGTTGGTGAAAGAAAAACGCCCCAAAACGGGCCGCCAGCTCGTGACCGGCCGCAGAAAAACTGCAAAAATCATGAAAAAACAACGCCAAACAACCAGGCGGCCGATCCGGAAGCCGCTATCGAACTGGAGGAGAGTGACCCATGCGTGAGATCGGCCATTTCATCGGCGGCAAACCCGTCAAAGGGACCTCCGGCCGGTTCGGCGACGTCTTCGATCCCAACACCGGCGACGTGCAGGCCAAGGTCGCTCTCGCAAAACATGCCGAAGTCGAGCACGCCATTGCCAATGCCCAGGCGGCGCAGCCGGGTTGGGCAGCGACCAATCCCCAGCGGCGCGCCCGCGTGATGTTCAAGTTTCTCGAACTTGTGCAGAAGGAATACGACAGCCTCGCCAAACTGCTCTCTTCCGAGCACGGCAAGACCGTTCCGGACGCGCGCGGCGACATTCAGCGCGGTCTCGAAGTCGTGGAATTTGCCTGCGGCATTCCGAATTTACTGAAAGGCGAATACACGGAGGGTGCCGGCCCTGGCATCGATCTCTACTCCATGCGCCAACCGCTTGGCGTGGTCGCCGGCATAACACCGTTTAATTTCCCGGCGATGATTCCGCTTTGGAAGGCTGCACCTGCCATCGCCTGCGGCAATGCCTTCATCCTTAAGCCATCGGAGCGCGACCCTTCCGTGCCCATGCGGATTGCCGAACTGTTTGTCGAAGCCGGCTTGCCGGAAGGCGTCCTTAACGTGGTCAACGGCGACAAGGAAGCGGTCGATACTTTGCTTACGGATCCACGCATCATGGCGATCGGCTTCGTCGGCTCATCGGCAATCGCGGAATACATTTATTCGACGGGCTGCGCCCACGGCAAGACGAGTGCAGTGTTTCGGCGGCGCCAAGAACCACATGATCGTAATGCCCGATGCCGACATGGATCAGGCGGTCGATGCGCTCGTCGGAGCCGGTTATGGTTCCGCTGGCGAGCGCTGCATGGCCGTGTCGGTCGCGGTGCCAGTCGGCAAGAAGACCGCCGACATTCTGGTCGAGAAGCTGATCCCGCGCGTCGAAAATCTGAAGATCGGGCCTTCCTCTGACCCGCAGGCCGATTACGGCCCGCTGGTGACGAAAGCGGCGCTCAATCGCGTGAAGGATTATGTCGAGAGTCGGCGTCAAGGAAGGCGCCAAGCTCGTGGTCGACGGCCGCGGCTTTAAATTGCAGGGCTACGAGAACGGCAACTTCATGGGCGGCTGTCTGTTCGACGACGTGAAGCCGGACATGCGTATCTACAAGGAAGAGATCTTCGGCCCCGTGCTTTCGGTTGTGCGCGCGCACGACTATGAAGAAGCCGTGCGGCTCCCCTCCGAGCACGAATACGGCAACGGTGTTGCCATCTTCACCCGCGATGGCGACACCGCGCGCGACTTCGTCAATCGCGTGCAGGTCGGCATGGTCGGTGTGAACTTCGCCATTCCGGTGCCGCTCGCCTATCACACATTCGGCGGATGGAAACGATCGGGCTTTGGTGACCTCAATCAGCACGGACCGGATTCGATCCGCTTCTATACCAAAACCAAAACCGTAACGTCACGCTGGCCTACCGGGACCAAAGAGGGCGCGGAATTTGTCATTCCGACCATGAAGTGAGGCGTGTTCAAGAATGACCGCCGTCAGGGCCGCAACAGGCGCCCTTGTCGTCTTCACGCTGACTGGCTGTGCCGGGGATCAGGTTTCCGTAGGATCATCGGCACCCGCGGCCGCGCCGATTGATGCTTCCATGACCGGCCGTTGGATCCTGGCTGCTCCGAACTCACCCTCTTGTGGCCTCGAATTTCGCGGCGCTGAGGGAGCCCGGAATGGCGCCGTCGCACCCGATGGAGGCTGTCCCGCTAATTTCTATATGAGCCGCCGCTGGGCAATGGAAGGAAGCGTTCTTACAATTGCAGACGAGGAAAACCAACCGCTGGCGCAGCTTCGCCCGGGCGGTGCACGCTTTGAGGGACAGTCAGCCAACGGCGTCCCCCTCACGTTGGAACGCTAGAACAAACTCAAGATCGGGAGTCCCATGGCCGAATTTCAACTTTATTGTTTCGCACAATCCGGCAATGCCTACCGCGCCGCGCTGATGCTCAATCTGATTGGTGCCGATTGGGAGCCGGTTTGGGTTGATTTCTTCAGTGCAATGGTCCAGCGCACGCCCGAATTTCGAAATGACGTGAACGAAATGGGCGAGGCACCAGTCCTCGTGCACGGCAAGAAAAAATTCACGCAGTCCGGTGTCATCCTGACTTATCTGGCCAGGCGCACCGGCAAGTTCAAACCCGAAGGCGAGGACGAAGAACTTGAAGCCTTACGCTGGATCATTTTCGACAACCAGAAAGTGAACGGCTTCCTGGGTCCATTTCGATTTCTCAAGAACTTTGCCAAACCGCCCGGCGACCCTGCGGTCCTTGCATTCCTCAAGGGCCGGATCGACGGAAATCTCGCGATCGTCAACAAGCGCCTGACGGGGCGGAAATTCCTCGTCAGCGACAAGCCGACGATCGCCGATGTTTCGATGACCGCCTATTTCTATTATCCAGCCGAAGAATTCGGATTCGACATCGCCAAGGACTATCCGGCGATTGGCGCCTGGCTCGAGCGCATGAAGGCCCTGCCGGGCTGGAAGCATCCCTACGAATTAATGCCGGGCTATCCGCTGAAACAGACGTGAATCAGTTCAACCGTGTCGGCCGTTCGTGGTCGGGCTCACCGTCGGGTAGGCTAGCGGGAAGTGTCGTACCGCTGGCACTTGCTGCTGCGGTTGCAGCGGCGGCTGCCGCCGCGTCCTTGCGCTGATATTCCTGATAAGACAGCCAGCCAAGCGGCAGACAGGCGAGATAAGCGAGCGTGCCGATCGTCAGCACCTGCCACGGATAGCTGACCAGCAATGCAAAGAACAACACGACGAAAACGAACACCGGCAACACCATTTCCGGCGGCACGCGCTTGCCCACGCGTTTGCCGGAGAACACCGGCAGTCGCGAGACCATCAACAGCGCGATTGCGAGCGTGTAGATGAAAGTCAGCCACACCGTAATCAGACCGCGACACGCCGAGGAAATTCAGGTAGATCGGCAACAATACGGTAATGGCGCCGGCCGGCGCCGGAATGCCGGTAAAGAAGTTTCCGGCCCAGACCGGCTTGTTGGGGTCGTCGATCATGACGTTGAAGCGCGCGAGACGCAGCCCGGCGCAAATTGCAAAAACCAGCGCGGCAATCCAGCCGGCTGATTTGAGTTCGTGCAGGCCCCAGAAATATAAAATCAGCGCCGGCGCCACGCCGAAATTGACGAAATCCGCGAGGCTGTCGAGCTCGGCGCCGAAACGCGACGTGCCCTTGAGCATGCGCGCGATCCGGCCATCGATGCCGTCGAGCAATGCCGCAAACACGATCGCCGCGAGCGCCCAATCGAGCTTGTCCTCTATCGACAAACGGATGGCCGTGAGGCCGGCACAGAGCGCGAGCAACGTGATCAGGTTCGGCAACAATGTGCGCACCGGAATCGCCTTGAATCGGCGCCGAAACGGTGGTGGTGCGGGGTCGAACGGCGGAAATACCATGGTTCAAATATATACGTTTGCTCGCGGGCCGGCAGCAAAACCGCCAATATAGTAAGCAGATCTTCGCGCCGAAATTATGGGCGGTCGCTACAGCATCGGGCACCACCGGTGCGCACAGGTGTCTCTTTCTCGTTTTCCATCATAGATTCAATAACATCACTCCCCGCTTTTGTTTGGTCCGCATCTTGCCTTGGATGACCTGATCAGATGCAATCGACCGTTCAGGGACAGGGAGCCATAAAAATGAGTGCGATTACGCAACCGGTGGCAGCGCCGGCGACGGCGTCAACACGTTGGATCCAGCTGGTGCTGGGCCTCATCGCCATGATGTCGATTTCCAGCCCGCAATACGTCTGGACGCTTTTCACGAAATCATTTCAGGACGGCCTCGGATCGACGCTGGCCGATATTCAATGGACATTCTCGATCTTGATCATTCTGCAGACCTGGCTATCGCCGTTGCAGGGCTACCTCGTCGATAGATTCGGTCCGCGGCTGCTGATCGCGGTCGGATGTCTGATGTCTGGCGCGGGCTGGATCACGTCCGCTTATGCCACGAGCCTGTTGGGCCTCTATTTGACCTATGGTCTGTTCTGCGGGGTCGGTACCGGCATCGTCTACATCGGCATCATCGGATTGATGGTGCGTTGGTTCCCCGACCGGCGCGGCTTCGCGACCGGCATGGTGGCTGCCGGCTATGGCTTCGGCGCCATTCTCACGACCTTCCCGATCGATACGATGCTCAAGAACTCCGGTTACCAGCACACGCTGGTGGTGTTCGGCATCATTCTCGGCATTGTCGGCGCCATTGCCGCTCTGGCAATGCGGATGCCGCAAGCCACCGACAGACTGCCGCCGCCCGCCGTTGCCTCGGCGGCGAAAGACGTCATGCCGGCCGACATGCTGAAAACGAAAGTTTTCTGGCTGATGTTCGTCATGATGACGATGATGTCGACCGGCGGATTGATGATCATCTCGCAATTCGCTTCGTTCTCGCGTGACTTCGGCGTCACCAAAGTCCTGGTATTCGGTCTGGCCGCCTTGCCGCTGGCGCTCACGATCGATCGCATCACAAACGGTCTGACTCGGCCGTTCTTCGGCTGGGTGTCGGACCACATTGGCCGCGAGAACACGATGGCGATCGCCTTCCTCATGGAAGCATGCGCGGTCGCGGCCATGGTGCTGTTGCGCGACAACACGCTGCTGTTCGTCCTGCTTTCGGGCGTGGTGTTCTTCGGTTGGGGCGAGATCTTCTCGCTGTTTCCTTCGACACTGACTGACACTTACGGGACTAAATATGCCACGACAAATTATGGCTTCCTGTACATGGCGCAGGGTGTCGGATCAGTTTTAGGGGCGCCGGTGGCCGCGCTGATCTACGCCAAGGCCGGCAGCTGGCTGCCGGTGTTTGCCATTATCGTCACGTTGGATGCACTGACCGGAATCCTCGCGCTGGTTGCGCTCAAGCCAATGCGAAAAAACTATCTGGCGGGAAAATAACGACGTCGGCAAAACCGGGCGGGATCAACCCGCCCGGTATGCCCGGGCCTCACCCGCGCCGCGCAAATCGGCGAGCACCGTTTCGCCTGCGATCGAGGTCTGTCCGACCGCAACCAGCGGCGGTATGCCCTCTGGCAAATAAATGTCGAGCCTGGATCCAAACCGGATCATCCCGAAACGTTCGCCGGTGTTTATGGCCTGGCCGACCTGGACAAAGCAGACAATGCGCCGGGCAATAAGGCCAGCGATCTGCACAACCGCGACGCGCGCGCCGCCGGTCGCGATCACCAGTGAATTGCGCTCGTTGTCGGCACTGGCCTTGTCGAGGTCGGCGTTGAGGAACTTGCCGGGCTGATAGATGATTTTCTCGACCTTGCCGGCCACCGGGCTGCGATTCACGTGGCAATCAAACACGCTCATGAAGATCGAGATGCGCGGCAGTGGCTTGCTGCCAATGCTCAGTTCCTGTGGCGGCACGGCGCTGGTGACCTGGCTCACCCGCCCGTCGGCCGGCGCGATCACCAGGCCGTCGCGCACCGGGGTTACTCTCGGTGGATCGCGGAAGAAATAGGCGCACCAGATCGTCGCCAGAGTGCCCAGCCAGCCCAGCGGCGCCCAAAGCCAAAACAGGATGATGCTGACGAACGCAAAGGCGCCAATGAACGGGTAGCCCTCCGGCGTGACCGGGACAAATTGCGAGCGAATCGAATCGTAGATCGACATGGGCAATCTTACTCCGCCGCGTCCGCCGGCGCTTCGATCGTCGCGGCTGCCGCTTCGCTGATGACATCGTCCACCGATGGCGGATTGCGGTTGGGTGCGACGTCTTCTTCTCCCGCGCGCGCCAGCTTTTCACGCGCTTCTTCGGCCTCGCGCTGACGGTTCCACATGCTGGCGTAAAGACCATTTTTGGCGAGCAGGGCGTAGTGCGTACCGCGCTCGACGATCTCGCCCTGGTCGAGCACGATAATCTCGTCGGCGCCGACAATCGTCGAAAGTCGATGCGCAATCACAAGCGTGGTGCGATTGCGGGAGACGCGCTCGAGGGCGTCCTGGATTTCCTTTTCGGTGTGGCTGTCGAGCGCGGATGTTGCCTCGTCGAGCACCAGAATAGGCGGACCTTTCAGGATCGTGCGGGCAATCGCGACACGTTGCTTCTCGCCGCCGGAGAGCTTCAGGCCGCGCTCCCCGACCTCTGTCTCGTAGCCTTTCGGCGCGATCCGGATCAGCGGGTCGATCTGCGCCAGCCGGGCCGCCTCTTCCACCTCGGCATCCGTCGCCTCCCAACGGCCATAACGGATGTTGTAGCGGATCGTATCGTTGAACAGCACGGTGTCCTGCGGAACCATGCCAATCACCTGCCGCAATGATTTTTGCGTCACCTTGGCGATGTCTTGCCCATCGATCAAAATCCGTCCGCCCAGAAGGTCATAGAAACGGAACAGCAGCCGGGAAATTGTCGACTTGCCGGCACCCGATGGGCCCACCACGGCCACTGTCTTGCCGGCCGGCACCTCGAAGCTGATGCCTTTCAAAATACGGCGCGACGGTTCGTAGGCAAAACTGACATTCTCGAAGCGAATGATGCCAGTACTGACCTTTAACGGGGGCGCATTCGTCTCGTCTTTAATTTCCGGTTCACGCGCCAGGATCGAAAACATCAGTTCGATATCGGTGATGGCCTGCTTGATTTCGCGATAGACCATGCCCATGAAATTGAGCGGCTGGTACAGTTGAATCATCATGGCATTAATCAGCACAAAATCGCCGACGGTCTTGCTGCCGGCGCGGATTTCGAATGCGCACATCACCATCACGGCCGCGAGTCCGCAGGTAAAAATGGCCGCTTGACCGGCATTGAGCACCGCGAGCGAGGTGTAGGCCCGGACGCTGGCGTCCTCGTAGCGCTCCATAGCGCGGTCGTAGCGTGAAGCCTCGCGTTCCTCGGCGGAGAAATATTTGACGGTCTCGTAATTAAGCAGCGAGTCGATCGCCTTGACGTTGGCGTCGGTATCACTGTCGTTCATTTTCCGGCGGATGCCGATACGCCACTCAGTGGCATGGTAAGTGTACGTCATATACACGGCGACCGTCGCCATGATGACCGCGACGTAACGCCAGTCAAACTGCCACATGAGCACCACGACGATGAAGGCAAGCTCAACGATCGTCGGCGACAATTGCAGGATCACCATCCGCACAATCGTCTCAATGCCATTGCGGCCGCGCTCAAGAACGCGCGTGAGCCCGCCGGTCTTGCGCTCGAGATGGAAGCGCAATGACAGCTCATGCATGTGGATGAAAGTGCGGAAGGCAAGCCGGCGCACGGCATGCATCGCGACTTTTGCAAACAGGCCGTCGCGTAACTGGGTTAGCGCCGCCATCAGGATACGCATGCCGCCGTAGGCAATGGTCATCGCGATCGGCGCCGCTATCGCCCAAAGCAACCAGTCTGACGCGGCAACCGGAGCAGTGCCGTGACCAGCGAGCGCATCGGTTGCCCATTTGAACGTGAACGGCACCGCAATGGTCGCGAGCTTGGCGGCCAGCAGCAGCACCATGGAGCCCATCACCCGCAGCTTCAAATCGCGGCGGTCGGCCGGCCAGATGTAGGGCCATAAATGGATAATGGTCGCGAGCAACGCACCGCGATTGGCGGATACGCTTGCAGGCTGGGCAGACGCTCGATGGTGGTGGTCGCTCATTCAGGGCCCGAAAAGACGGGCCACAAGGCACCGTCAACGCTTCCATATAGGGGGATTCTTGGCAGTAATCACCCCGCCCGCGCGGAACGTCCGCACTTCAGGTGAATTATCTGGCGCGCCTTGACGCTGCCGCAAGCCGGATGCACATGCATGCCCATGAATAGAATCGAAAAAACCAACAAAATCCGCAAAATCTGCGTCTATTGCGGCTCCGGGCCGGGCACCGACCCCGCCTTTGCGGAAAGCGCCCGCGCGTTCGGGGCCATTCTCGCCGAAAACGGCATTGGCCTGGTTTTCGGTGGCGGCTCCGTGGGGATGATGGGTGAGATTGCCAAATCGGTTCTCAAACATGGCGGGCACGCGACCGGCATCATCCCGGAATTTCTGGTCGCCCGCGAACTTGCCTTAAAGGGAGTCGACGACCTTGTCGTGACCCGCGACATGCACGAACGCAAGCTCAAGATGTTCGAGATGGCCGACGCGTTTGTGGCCATGCCAGGCGGCATCGGCACCCTCGAAGAAATCGTCGAGCAAATGACCTGGGTCCAGCTCGGCCGTCACCGCAAGCCGGTCATGCTCGCCAACATCAAAAATTTCTGGGACCCGCTGCGCGCACTCATCGAGCACATGAAGAAGCTTGAATTTATTCGCGGCGATCTCAATTTCGAATTGCTGGTCGCCGACAAGGTGACCGACATCCTGCCGATGCTGGAAAAAGCCGCAGCGGCCGTGCCTGAAGATGAGAAGGAGATGCCGGCGGCGCTTGCCGAACGGCTTTAAACACTACTTGGCCTCAATAAAAGTTACCGCCTCGATGCGATTGCCGTCCGGGTCGCATATGAAAGCGGCGTAGTAGCGATCGTTGTATTCAGGACGAAGGCCCGGTTCGCCATCCGAGGTTCCTCCGCCCGCAAGCGCCGCGGCATGAAATGCATCGACCGCCTTCGTTGACGAGGCGCGCAGGCAGATGTGCACGCCGCTTTCAGCCGCAAGGGGCGTCATATCGGCGCGGCTGTTGATCCAGAACTCCGGATACGTTTTGCCGTATCCGACTGCGGCGTGTGCCCACTCACGCAATTTGGTCAAACCGAGCGGCGCCAGCAACGCGGTATAGAAGGCTTCCGCCACCTTGATGTCGCGCACTGCGATAGAAATGTGATCGATCATGGATGTTGCGCCCCATATACCGCCATGCCCGGCCTGTCTCGGCCATGACGAAAAATATCACGCCGGGGCGTTCGACTTCACCAATTTAAAAATGATGGAATCCATCAGCGCCTGGAATGAAGCGTCGATGATATTGGGCGACACGCCGACCGTGGTCCAGCGCTCGCCGGCCTCATCCTCGCTCTCGATCAACACGCGGGTTACAGCTTCAGTGCCGGCGTTGAGGATACGCACCCGATAGTCGATCAGCTTCAGTCCGGCGATATATTTCTGATATTTTCCGAGATCCTTGCGCAGCGCGAGATCGAGCGCATTGACCGGACCGTTTCCTTCCGCCGCTGACATCATGTTGTCGTTGCCAACTTTCACCTTCACCACTGCCATGGTGACGGTGACACGATCGCCCTTCGCATTGTTGCGCTGTTCGACATTGACGTCGAACTGGGTGACGTCGAAATAGTCCGGCACCTTGCCCAGCGTGCGACGCGCGAGCAGCTCGAACGAAGCGTCAGCGGCCTCATAAGCATAACCGATCGCCTCGCGTTCCTTTACGATTTCCAGCAGACGGCCGATACGCGGATCGTCTTTATCCGCCTTGATGCCGATGCGATCGAGCTCCGCCAGCACGTTCGATTTGCCGGCCTGCTCCGACACCAGCACCTTGCGGCGGTTGCCGATCGTTTCCGGCGCGACATGCTCATAGGTCGCCGGATCTTTCATGATCGCGGATGCGTGGATACCAGCCTTGGTCGCGAAGGCGCTTTCACCGACGTAAGGCGCGTGCCGGTTGGATGCGCGATTTAGCCGCTCATCGAGCGCATGCGAAACATGCGCGAGTTTCTTGAGCGCGGCGTCGGTGACGCCGATGTCGAATTGTTTGGCAAATTCCGGCTTGAGCTTGAGCGTCGGGATGATCGACACAAGATTGGCGTTGCCGCAACGCTCGCCCAGTCCATTGAGCGTGCCCTGGATCTGCCGTGCGCCGGCGCGTACCGCGGCGAAGGAATTGGCCACCGCCTGATCGGTATCATTATGGGCGTGGATGCCGACATGGTCACCGGGGATCGTCTTCACGACTTCGCCGACGATCTTTTCAACCTCATCGGGCAACGTGCCCCCATTGGTATCGCACAGCACGACCCAGCGCGCGCCTTCGTCGTAAGCCGCCTTGGCACACGCAAGCGCATATTTCGGATTGGCCTTGTAGCCGTCGAAGAAATGCTCGCAATCGAGCAGCACTTCCCTGCCCTTCGCCTTTGCAGCTTTCACGCTGTCGCGAATCGAGGCGAGGTTTTCTTCATTGGTCGTCTCCAGCGCGACCTTGACGTGATAGTCCCAGGCCTTGGCGACGAAACAGATCGCGTCGGCCTTCGCATCGAGCAGCGCTGCAAGGCCCGGGTCGTTCGACGTCGACCGGCCCGGCCGCCGCGTCATGCCGAAGGCCGTAAAGGTCGTGTCGAATTTGCGATCCGTCCCGAACAGTTCGGTATCGGCCGGATTGGCGCCCGGGTAGCCACCCTCGACATAGTCGATTCCGAGCTCGTCGAGCATGCCAGCGATCGCCAGCTTGTCGGCAAGCGTGAAATCGACACCGTTCGTCTGCGCGCCGTCGCGCAGCGTGGTGTCGAAGAGATAGAGGCGCTCCTTCGGCATGGCTCTCACCAGAGATAATAGTTCGAGACCAGCGCGACGGCGATCAAGATTGCGATGGCACCCATGATGACATGGTGGCGTTGCATTCGGTGTCCTTACGTCAGCCGGTAGACGACGTAGAGCGCGATCAGAACGGCCGCTGCCAGCACGCCGTACTTGAGCACGATGTAATAGAGCCAATGACGAGGGAACGGCGTGTCAGGTTTGGTCATGAAGCCTCCCGTTTGGCGGTCAAGTTGTTTTTGCATGGTGGTATTGGCGAGCCATTCGTCGCCGACCGAAACCGTATTGCGCTGTTGCGCGACATAGCCGCGTTTTTCGAAGAAGCCGCGGGCGCTGTCGCTGGCATCAACGCTCAGTTTGCCCACACCGCGGCCACCTGCGAGTTTTTCCAGCGCATCGACCAGCATGGCGCCGACGCCCTGCCCAGCCGCGGCCGGATGCACATAAAGCATGTCGATCTTGTCCTTGCCTGCGAGCGAGGCAAAACCAACCGGCGAGCCTTCCAGCGTGGCAATCAGCGTCAATTGCCCAGCCAATTTCTTGCCGAACTCTCCCGCATCGTCGGCCGCCGACGCCCAGGCTTCCTGCTGTGCCGGGGTGTAGTCCTCATCCGTCAGATCCTCGATGCTGTCGCGGAAGATTTCGCGCAGGATCGGCGCATCGTCCGGGAGGAAAGGCCGCAGGCCGAGTGTGGGTTGTGCGACGGCCATCATCGCGCGATCTCCCAAGTCGTGCCGTCCTTGGAGTCTTTGAGCACGACGCCCATGGCGGAAAGTTCGTCGCGGATGCGGTCGGATTCCTTGAAGTCCTTTGCCTTCCGCGCCGCGTTGCGCGCTTCGATCAGGTTTATAACTTTGTCCTCATCGATTGTGATCGATGCCGGTCGGAATGACGCCCAGTCCGATGCAGACACCTGCAATAGTCCTAGCAACTGCGCGCTAGCCTTCAGACAAGCAGCTGCCGGTTTCGCGCCCTTCACGGCCTCGCCGCGCAATTCATGCAGAGCGGCGAATGCTTTTGGCGTGTTGAGATCGTCCAATAGTGCGTCGAGCGCATCGGCACACAGGTAGCCCGGCGCAATGTTGCCTGTCAGTGCCACCCAGTTGTCGAGGTTTTTCTGTGCATCGCGCAATCCTGACACAGTCCAATTGATTGGCTGACGGTAATGCGTTTGCAGCATTGTGAATCGCACCACTTCGCCCGGCCAATCCTTCAGTAACTCGTGGATCGTCACGAAGTTACCGAGACTCTTGCTCATCTTCTCGCCTTCGACCTGCAAGAAGCCGTTGTGCATCCAGTAGTTCGCCATCACCGGCGTATGGAATGCGCAACGCGATTGCGCAATCTCGTTCTCGTGGTGCGGAAACACCAGGTCGATACCGCCGCCGTGGATATCGAAGGTCTCGCCCAAATGCTTCCATGACATGGCCGAGCATTCGATGTGCCAGCCAGGCCGTCCCGGCGTTTTGACGCCCGCTGGCGAAGGCCACGCCGGCTCGCCTGGCTTCGACGGCTTCCACAAGATGAAATCCTGCGGATCTTTCTTGTAGGGCGCGACTTCAACACGCGCGCCCGCGATCATTTCATCGAGCGGACGATTGGAGAGCTTGCCGTAGTCCTTCATCGACGGCACGTGAAACAGCACGTTGTCTTCGGCCACATAGGCGTTGCCGGACTTCACCAGCCGCTCGATCAGCGCCTTCATCTCGTCGATATGCTCCGTCGCGCGCGGCTCGATGGTCGGCGGCAGGCAGCCGAGCGCCGCCACATCCGCCTTGAAATTGTTGTAGGTCTCTTCGGTCAGGTCGCGGATAGAAATGCCGCGCTCGGCAGCGCGCGCATTGATCTTGTCATCGACGTCGGTGACGTTGCGCACATAGGTGACGTGTTTTTCACCGTAGATGTGCCGCAGCAGCCGGAACAGCACGTCGAACACGATGACCGGACGCGCATTGCCGATATGGGCAAAGTCGTAGACCGTCGGTCCGCACACATACATACGCACGCGCGCCGGATCGATCGGCGTGAACACCCGCTTCTCGCGCGTCAGCGTATCGTAGAGCTTGAGTTCCATAGCAAATGACACCCATCGGCCCCGCTGGCCGGGCGTCCTGCTATCTCAACGTTGAGAAAAGACGGCCGCAGCCAGCGTGATGCGCTAGCGAATAATCTCCGGGCAAATGCCGCAGATATGGTTAAGGCCGTTCATGGCCGCACAATGATTTGTCGTACCCGGATCGTCAAGGTGCCGGACGAACCCTCGCAAAACACAGGAAAAATTTGATGACCGCAGCTCAGATTGCAGGGTTAAGCGCCTCTTAACGATTTCCCTCACATTCTCGGAATTGACGTCAGCCAGGCTGGCGTTTCCACTTCACGGATACATCGGAATGCGGACAGCTTTCGTCGGTCTCCTTGCATTGCTTTGGTTCGGTCTTGCGACGTCGGCCCAGGCCGAGCGGCGTATCTTCATTATCGCCAACGATGCGGACGGATACGGCGTCGACCGTTGCCTCGCTTCAGGGGAAAAATGCGGTGCCGCAGCCGCCAACGCCTATTGCAAGACTCAGGCGTTTGCGCAGGCCGCGACCTACCATAAGGCGGATCGCAGCGATCTCACCGGGACAATATCCGATGCCGATGGCGGCAGCTGCCGCGACGGCGCCTGCAATGTTGTCGCTATCGTCTGCACGCGCTGACAACTGACCGCAGATTCAGCCGCTTTCGACCGGATGATGGCAAACGGCGCAAATCTTGTTGCCGTCAAGGTCGCGCACATAGGCACCGTAATAATTCGGATGATAATGCGTGCGCAGCCCAGGCGCGCCGACATCGGTGCCGCCGGCGGCGAGCGCCGCCGCATGAAAGGCATCGACAGCTGCGCGTGAGCTTGCTTTGAAGGCAACGGTCACGCCATTGCCGGGACTGGCCTCGCCCTTGTCGTAGGGCCGCACCACCCAGAATGGCTCGTTGATGCCATCGAATTCTTCCGGCGCGTAACTGGCCGCAATCTTGACGGTCCTCTTCCGCACCAGGCCAAGCGGTTTCAGCGCTTGATCATAGAAGCGCGCAGCACGTGGAATGTTCGCAGTACCAATGGTGAGATGGCTGTACATTCGGCCTCCGCTTGTCTCGCGCTAACCCTGCAGGGCTGACCACATCTCGCGGTCGCGCTCGGCGGTCCAGATCGCCGGCCACTCGATGCCGCGCGCTTCGTCATAGGCGCGCGAAACATTGAACGGCAGGCAGTGCTCATAAATTGCGAAACTCTTGAACTTTGGATCCATCGTCAGCCGCGCGAAATCGAAGGAGTCCTTCAGCGATCGACCCTTGGCGACGCTGTCCTGGACCGATCCGTAGAGCGTCGAAATGAAATCGGTGGTGAGCTCGATGCCCTCCTTGACCATCTCGGGCGTCGTAAGTGCTGCGCCACGACCGGGCACCAATGCATTGGCTTGCATCTCCGCCAGATGATCGAGCGTCGCCGGCCAGTCGGTGAAATGTGCATCGCCGCAATAACAGGCCGATTTGTACTCAACGAGATCGCCCGAAAAGACAGCGCCGGCATCGGGAACGATTGCAATCACATCGCCGGCCGTGTGGCCCCGCCCGATATGCATGATCCGCACTTCGCGCCGGCCCAACCAGACGGAGATCTGATCGGGAAATGTTATTGTCGGCCACGTCAACCCGGGAATGGATTCGGCGGCGCGGAACAGGCGCGGAAACCGGCCGATCTCCGAATCCATATCCTGCTTGCCGCGCTCGCCGATCAAGCCGCGCGTCGCATCGGACGCCAGTATCTCGGCCCCTTTGTAGGCCGACGCTCCCAGCACCCGCACCGCATGATAGTGCGTCAGCAAGACGTATTTGATCGGCTTGTCGGTCACCTTTGCGACGCGCGCGATCACATCGTCGGCCATTGACGGCGTCGCCTGCGTGTCGACACCATGACACTGTCGTCGCCGACGATGATGCCGGAATTCGGGTCGCCCTCGGCCGTGTAAGCGTAGAGCCCCGCCCCGATCTGATCGAATGAGATCTTCTTGTCGCCGAGATCCTCGGTGGAAGCAAAACCGGTCACTGCTCTACGCCTCTCTCGCGATCAACGCGCCATGACCATGCACCACCATCGGCTACCACACGAACCAACAATTCCGTGAGCCCGAGCTCGTGGCGCTCGGCCTCCAGAAGCGTAGAGAATATTTAGTTGCTACTGTAACCAATGCCTGGCGCGATCGTCCACGCGGAACAGTCGGCGGGACTACGCGTTACTGCCCCGGACGGAGACCGCCGGGCGCGGGCGATGAGATGTCTGATCTTTATCCAGTTTGTCAGGTCCATTTGGATCCTCGCCTGGAGTGGCGAGCCCGGCCCGGGGGTACTTTCGCAACGCCTTGCAGCGCTGCGCTTTTGGCCATCCTGCCAGCAGCGGCGCGGTAGTCGATAGTCGAGCCTCATTGCACCGGGCCGGAAGTTCGGCCAAGATTCCCGTCATGCGCGAAGGTGCCTCGGACAGCAACGAGTTGCCGGCGCAGGGGAACACAGCAGCAGCAAAATGACCGACGAGACGGCCCAGAAAGCGTCAGACGCGACGGCCGACAATGCGGCGCTCAAGCTGGACCAATTCCTGCCCTATCGTCTCAATGTCTGTGCCAGCCTGGTGTCGCAGGCGCTCTCTCGGATTTATGCCGACCGCTACAAAATAGGCGTGCCGGAATGGCGGGTGCTGGTTACGCTCGGCGAATTCGGGGCGATGACCGCCAAGGCAATCGGCGCCCATAGCCACATGCACAAGACCAAGGTGTCGCGCGCGGTTGCATTGCTGGAGCGGCGCAAGCTGGTCACGCGCCGAGCGAACAAGGCAGATTTACGCGAAGCGTTCCTCTCGCTCACCCCGGCAGGACGCGATATCTACACCGAGCTCGCTCCGACCGCGCTCGATTTTGCCCGTCAGTTGCTGGAAACTGTGGATGCGGGTGATCGGGCTGCGCTTGATCGCGCAATCACCAAGCTCACGGAACGTTCCGCGCAATTAGCCCCCCGTATCGCCAACGGCCACCGTCCCGGCTAGATTGTCGCGATGCAAGCCGGGGTCAATCCGTGAAACTCTATTCCTATTTTCGTTCATCCGCCGCCTATCGGGTCCGTATCGCGCTCAATCTCAAGGGCCTTCCGTATGAGACGGTGCCGATCCACCTCATCAAGGAGGGCGGACGCCAGTACACCGCGGAATATCGCAGCATCAATCCGCAAGCGAGAGTGCCGGCACTCGAGCTGTCGAGCGGCGAAGTGCTAACGCAGTCGCTCGCAATTATCGAATACCTCGACGACATCCATCCCGAACCGCCGCTGCTGCCGGCAGACGCACTCGGACGCGCCAAATGCCGCGCGATCGCGCAATTGATCGCCTGCGATATCCATCCGCTCAATAATACCAGTCCACTGAAATATCTCCGACGTCAGCTCAATCATGAACAGCCCGAAATCGACGCCTGGTATCATCACTGGGTGATTGAAGGCTTTACCGCTCTGGAATCCCTGCTCACCCCGGGACCTTATGCGTGCGGCGCGCATGTGACGGTTGCGGACATTTGCCTCGTACCGCAGGTCGCAAATGCACGCCGCCTGAAGGTGCCGCTCGACAAATTTCCAAAGACCGTGGCCGTGGATGCCGCCTGCCTGAAGCTTCCGGCGTTCGATAAAGCGCGCCCGGAAAACCAGCCCGACGCCGAGTGACGGGAACGCGGCTGACCTGCTAGACCACCGCTCCGCATTACTTCTGTTCCTCCCACACCGACGAACGGCCCGTGATCAACAGCAAGCTCGCACGCGTCGTCCTCTGGATGGTCGGCGCACTGCTCTCGTTTTCGGTGATGGCGGTTTCGATCCGCCAGCTGTCCCGCGGCGGGCTGAGCATTTTCGAGATTCTCGCGATCCGAAGCGGCGTTGCACTCGTCGTGCTGGCAGCCCTTCTTGCAGTGCGTCCCGATTTGCGTGTGCACGCAAGGCCTCGGCGCATGGGTCTCAACCTCTTCCGAAACTCCGTGCACTACGGGTCGCAATTTATGTGGGCGCTCAGCCTCACGATGCTGCCACTGGCCACGGTTTTTGCGCTTGAGTTCACCATGCCGGCCTGGACCGCGCTGCTTGCGGTCTGGTTTTTGCACGAGCGCATGACTCCCAGCCGGCTGGGTGTCGTCGTGCTCGGGCTCATCGGAGTGCTGGTCATTTTGCGACCCGGTATCGCCGGGTTCAATCCTGCCGCACTATTGGTGCTGCTGGCGGCGTTCGGATACGCCATCACCATGATCACGACAAAGAAACTGACGATGACGGAGAGCACTTTTGGGATCGTATTCTGGATGGCGGTGATGCAATTCCCGCTATCGCTGATCGGAAGTGACCTCACGGCTTTTGTCCACTTCGAGACGCGTCACATTTTGCCTGCCATCGGTGTCGGCACAGCCGGGCTGACATCTCACTATTGCCTGAGCAATGCTTTCCGATCCGGCGACGCCACCTTGGTGGTCCCGCTGGATTTCATGCGTATTCCGCTGATCGCTGTGGTCGGCTGGGCGTTCTACGGTGAGTCGCTCGACATTTTCGTTCTACTGGGCGCACTCATCATTATTTCCGGGGTGCTCTGGAACCTGCGCTCGGAAGTCGCACGAGCACACTGATACAAGGCTCGCCCCGCCAGAATTTTCAGATTAGAGTACCCGCATGAAGTCGTCATTTTACAAACTCACGGCGGCGCTTATTGCGTGCTCGAGCCTCACGCTGGCTCAAGCCCAGTCGCAATCGTCGAACCCTGCGTGCCAACGCCTCGAGACCCAATTGGCGACGCTCGATCGCGGAAACGCCGATCCGCAACGCGCCGACCAGATTCGGCGGTCGGAAGACCTGGTCAACCGCCAGCAATTCGAGGTGGACAGGCTGGTCGCACAATCGCGCCGCATGGGCTGCGAGAGTTCGGGCTTCTTCTCGATTTTCAGCAATCCTCCCGCGCAATGCGGTCCGCTCACCCGGCAGATCGATCAGCAGCGCAGCGGCCTCGAGCGCATGCGGAACGACCTTGAACGACTCAATGGCGGCACAACCGAGCGCGCGGCCCAGCGCCAGGCATTGCTGATCGCACTCGGCGACAATGGCTGCGGACCGCAATATCGATCCGCCGCCCTCGCCGGCCAGCAAAACGGCTTCTTCGATCGCTTGTTCGGCGGCAACGGTAGCGGTGTTTACTCCACGCCCCCCGGCCCGATGGGCGGCACTTTCCGCACTGTTTGTGTGCGCACGTGTGACGGATTCTACTTTCCGATCTCATATTCGACGTCGCCGGATCGTTTCCGCGACGACGAACTGACCTGCCAGCGCATGTGCCCGGCGTCGGAAGTTTCGCTCTACACGTATCACAATCCCGGTGAGGAAATGACCCAGGCGGTTTCGCTGAGTGGCCGGCTCTACACCGAACTGCCTGCTGCGTTTCAGTATCGAAAAGCTATGAGCCCTGAATGCAGCTGCCGCCGTCCCGGGGAAAGCTGGGCGCAAGCGCTCAAGGCGATCGGGCCCGACGATACGGTTGCCCCCGGGGACGTTGTGGTGACCGAGCAGAATTCGAAGCAGCTGTCACAGCCCCGGATTGGGCCGGATGGCAAACCGATCCGCCCGGATCAACGTATGCCGGCAGCAGCGGCGGCCGGAGCACCTCCGCCGCCAGCGGCCGAACCGCCTCCTGAAACCGATCCGGCCAAACGCACGGTTCGTACGGTCGGACCAACATTCATCCCTGCGCGCTGAACGGTCGATTGCCGGCAGATCAAAAATCGAATGCTTCGCTCTTCGCCGGCTTTCCGGCGACCAATGACACATCGGGTGCCGGCATCGGCGTGCCCGGATCACGAAACCGGTTCGTAATCGGATAGCGCCGGTCTCGGCCAAAATTCTTCAATGTCACTTTGACCCCTGGGGCCGCCTGACGCCGCTTGTATTCAGCAGTGTTGATCATGCGCTCGACCCGGATCACCGTTTCATTGTTGAAACCGGCGGCAACAATCGCCGAGATCGGCTCCTCATGCTCGACCAACCGTTCCAGTATCGGATCCAGCACGGCGTAGGCCGGCAACGAATCCTCGTCCTTTTGGTTCTCGCGCAATTCCGCGGTCGGCGGCCGCGTAATGATGTTCTCCGGAATGACCGGGCCCTCCGGTCCTTTCGCCCCCTCCGGCTTCCACACATTCCGCAAATGCGCCAGACGGAACACTTCGGTTTTGTACAGATCCTTGATCGGATTGAAGCCGCCATTCATATCGCCATAGAGCGTCGCATAGCCAACCGACATTTCAGATTTGTTGCCCGTGGTCACGACCATGAGATTGAACTTGTTGGAAACCGCCATGAGGATCGTGCCGCGCGCGCGCGCCTGGAGATTTTCTTCGGTCACATCCCGCGGCACGCCGGAAAAGATGGGCCGGAGCGCGCTCTCAAAGCCCTCGACAGCCGCCGCGATCGGCAATGTCTCGTAACGCACACCCAGCGCCTTGGCGCACGCTGCTGCATCGTCCAGCGATTCCTGCGACGTGAATTTATAAGGCAGCATGATGCAGCGAACGCGTTCGGGACCAAGCGCATCGACTGCCATGGCTGCGCACAGCGCCGAGTTGACTCCACCAGACAGACCAAGCACGACACCAGGAAAGCCGTTCTTGTTTACATAGTCCCGCAGTCCAAGCACACATGCCGTATAGTCCGCAGGATCGGCTTCAACGCTTGCCACCATCGGCCCATTTTCGCAGCGCCAGGTTCCGCCGTGGCGTACCCACTTTGTGGTGACAACCCCTTCCTGAAAAGCAGCGAGCTGAAATGCAAGCGAGCAATCCGCATGCAGGCCAAACGACACACCATCGAAAACAAGTTCATCCTGGCCTCCGACCTGATTGACGTAGACTGTCGGTAGCCCCTGCTCGGTCACGCGCGCGACGGCAATATTGAGTCGCACGTCACCCTTCTGCCTCCAGTACGGCGAACCATTCGACACGACCAATATTTCGGCGCCGGTCTCCGCCAGACACTCGACCACCTCAGTGCCCCAGATATCTTCGCAGATCGGAAGTCCAAGGCGGACCCCGCGGAAGTTGACCGGTCCCGGCATTGGTCCCGGTGCAAACACGCGCTTCTCATCGAACACGCCATAGTTGGGAAGATCGACTTTGTAGCGCAGCGCTGCGATGACGCCACCATCGAGCAACGCCAGCGCATTGTAGAGCTTGCCGCCGTCGACCCATGGGGCACCGACGAGCAATGCCGGGCCACCAGATGCCGTTTCGCGCGCAAGCGCTTCGATAGCCGCGCGGCAACCGGCCTGGAATGCTGGCTTGAGGACAAGGTCCTCGGGCGGATAGCCCGCGATGAACAGTTCCGGGAAAACAAGAAGATCCGCGCCTTGGGCGGCCGCTTGCTCACGGGCACGCCGGACTTTCTCGGCGTTGCCGGCGATGTCGCCGACCGTCGAATTGAGCTGCGCAATGGCGATCGCCAACTTGTCAGCGGGACGGGCGTTCATGGAAAACCTCTACCGCCTCGCCGCCCGGTCCGGCAATGGGGGCCACCGCAACGCTGCCAAGCGAGCGAACGACGGCTCAGAACGGTCCAAAGCGCCAGCTGCCCTGCACAAAAACCCCGTAAATATTGGCCTTGAAATCGAGAGGCTGCGGGGACCCGCCGACATCCTCGAAATGCATGTCCCCGCGACTCTGCATGTGCCAATAGCGGCCGCCGATCCCAACGCTGATGGTATCGTCGATCTGATAGGAGAGCAGCGCCTCTAGCTGGTAACCCCAGCCATGGCCGTCCTCGACAGTTGGAAAAGGTAAATCAGGGCGCAGCAGGTGATTGTCGGTGCCGGAGAACCAGACATAGGGAAGGAATGCGCCTTCGACATTGAGCCGCCAACGATCGGCCAACGGGACATCCGCGTTCAGACCAATACGAAGCGCTTGCCAGGTGTCATCCTCGACCAGGGCGGCCACACTGTTCGGAATTCCGCCCGCGCAAATATCAGGATTGGTTGCGGTCTGTTGGCATCCGAAAGCCTTCATCCGCAAGTGCAGATAATGGTAGCCGACAAAGCCATCGACCCGGAAATCAGGGCCGCGCAATAGCGCGCCGCCGAAATCGAAACTGATGTAGCCCAGGGACTGGTTCTGAAGCGTGCTGTTCGTGCTGGAATACGGCGTTATCACAGGCGGAAAGTCTTCGTCCTGAAGATTGCCCTGGGTCAGGAGCCCACCGCCGGCATAGCCCTTCCAGAAAAGACCGCTGCTGTGGTCGACACGCGTGAAAATTTCAAGCGAATGCGACTGCATGCCGGTATAGCTGAGCCGCGAAACCAGTTCATCGCGGCTGAATCCGTAGAGATCCTTGCTGGTATTGCCGAGCCCGTACCAGTAGCGCAACGCGAATGATGACGTGAATTGAGACGTCTCCGTCGTCAAAATAAATGGATCAGCCGCAGCCGCCGAACCAACAGCGGCGCACAGTCCCCACAACCCAAGCAACGATCCACGCAATTGAACTTTGAACATGACATCCCCAGCTGTCATCGACGCGGGGAGTTTTCGGCCCAATTGTTTTCGAGCTCGTTACAATTTTACCGAGCGCGTTGAGGACCGCTTCGCATCATTAAAGAAGCCATAAGTGGCGGTCGTTTACCTTTATGCTTTCTGAATTAAAAAAGTCGCTGATACACGCCGCGATTTGAATTACGGCGCTTTCAAAAGAATGGATGAAATGCTTTCCGGCTTCAGAGCCCGGCGACGGCCGGCATCGACTTGACCTGCCCGGATCGCTCTTTCTTGAGCAACTCGGCCAGCAGGAAGGCAAGGTCGATGGCCTGCTCGGCGTTTAGCCGCGGATCGCACGCCGTGTGATAGCGATCGTTAAGATCGGCATCGGATATGGCGCGGGCACCACCGGTGCATTCGGTGACGTTCTGTCCGGTCATCTCGAGGTGTACGCCGCCGGCATATGTGCCTTCTGCCTGGTGCACCTCGAAGAAACTACGCACCTCTTTCAGGATCAGGTCGAACGGCCGCGTTTTGTAACCGCTCGCGGACGTAATGGTGTTGCCGTGCATGGGATCGCAAGACCAAAGCACCACCTTGCCTTCGCGCTTGACCGCGCGCACGAGCGGGGCCAACAGATCACCGACCTTTTCCGCGCCGAACCGGCCGATCAACGTGAGGCGGCCCGCTTCGTTGTCCGGATTGAGGATATCGATCAGGCGCAGCAGATCATCGGGCTTGCTGGACGGGCCGCATTTCAACCCGAGCGGATTCTTGATACCGCGAGCATATTCGATGTGGGCGTGATCATGTTGCCGCGTGCGATCGCCGATCCACAACATGTGACCGGAGGTGGCGTACCAGTCTCCGGTTGTTGAATCGACCCGTGTCAGCGCTTCCTCAAAACCAAGAAGCAGCGCCTCGTGGCTTGTATAGAAATCCGTCGTACGCAGCTCTGGATGACTCTCAAGATCGAGGCCGCAGGCCTGCATGAAACCGAGCGCTTCGGAAATGCGGTCCGACAGCTCGACATAACGCCGTGACTGCGGGCTGTCCTTGACGAACCCGAGCATCCACTGCCGTACACTGGCGAGGTTCGCGTATCCGCCCTGCGCGAAGGCGCGCAGCAGATTGAGCGTTGCCGCCGATTGCCGGAATGCCTCGATCTGGCGGCGCGGATCAGGACGCCGCGCTTCTTCGGTGAAAGCGGCATCATTGATGATGTCGCCCCGGTAGCTCGGCAGTTCCTTGCCGTCGCGCTTCTCGGTTGGCGAGGAGCGCGGCTTGGCGAATTGTCCTGCGATGCGGCCGACTTTCACGACCGGCGAGGCCGCGGCATAAGTCAACACGACGGCCATCTGGAGAAACATCCTGAAGAAATCGCGGATGTTGTTGGCGCCGTGCTCGGCGAAACTCTCGGCGCAGTCTCCGCCTTGCAGCAGGAAAGCCTCGCCCTTGGCCACGCGCGCCAATTGCTTCTTCAGATTGCGCGCCTCGCCGGCAAACACCAGCGGCGGAAAAGTCGCCAGCTGTTTTTCAACATCTGCCAATGCTTGCCGGTCCGGATAATCCGGAACCTGCTGAATTGGCTTCTTGCGCCAGCTATCGGGCGTCCAACGTTCGGCCATCACGCACTACCGTTTGTTTGAACATGGTCTCGACCGAAAAGCGGTTTCCACATTTCGGGACCACGCTCGAGCGTTCGGGCGGCGTTATACACGACACACACCCGTAAAAGCCAGTTTTTCGGACAAATTCGGTTAGTTTCAGCCTTATTCCGCGACGGCCCGGCCGTAGCTCATGGCCTTTTCGCGCAATGTGACCAGTTCCTCCGCAGCTGTCGGATGTACCGCCATGGTTGCGTCAAAATCGGCTTTGGTCGCACCCATCTTCACTGCAACGCCGATGATCTGGATCAGTTCACCTGCATCCGGGCCGACGATGTGGCAACCGACCACACGGTCGGTCACGCCATCGACCAGCAGCTTCATGAAAGATCGCGTATTGCGGCCCGAAAGCGTCGCCTTCATCGGCCGGAAACTGGTCTTGTAGACATCGACGATCGCGAGTTGCTCGCGCGCCTGATGTTCAGTCAGCCCGATGACGCCGATTTCCGGCTCCGAAAACACCGCGGTGGGGACGTTGGTGTGGTCGACCGGAGTTGGCTTGCCGCCGTAGACCGTGTCGGCAAAAGCGTGACCCTCGCGGATCGCGACAGGTGTGAGGTTGACGCGATTGGTGACGTCGCCAACGGCGTAGATGTTCGGTACGGATGTCCGTGAATACTCATCAACCCCAATGCCGCCGTGCTCATGGATTTTCATCTGCAAGCGTTCCAGCCCCAGGCCCATGACGTTCGGACGGCGGCCGATCGCAAACATCACCTTGTCGGCCGCAATCATGCTGTTATCGGATAGCCGCACTCTGAAGTCATCGCCGGACTTTTCAATCGCCTCAACCGTGTGACCACACGTGACAGTAATGCCACGTCCACGCATCTCATTGCGCAAATGCTCTCGCACGTCATCGTCAAAGCCGCGCAGAATGTTCTCACCGCGATAAACCAGCGTCACTTTGCTGCCAAGGCCGGCAAAGATGCACGCAAATTCAACCGCAATATAGCCGCCGCCCTGAACCACAATTCGTTTTGGCAAGTCCGGCAGATGAAACGCTTCGTTCGAAGAGATCGCATGCTCGATGCCGGGAATTTTGGGGCCCAGGTGCGGCCACGCACCGGTCGAGATCAGGATTGTTTCCGCGCGCACGCGCGCACCCGTTGCAAGGCGCACCGTGTGTGCGTCTTCAAGTGCGGCCCGACTCTTCACCACAGCCACATTGAAGCGCTCAAGTGTGCTGGTGTAAGCCGCCTCCAGACGCGCGATCTCGCGATCCTTATTGGCAATCAATGTCGGCCAATGAAATTCCGGTTCGGCAACCGTCCAGCCGTACCCCGCCGCGTCCGCAAAATCGTCGGAAAAGCGCGAGGCGTAGACCAAAAGTTTCTTCGGCACACAACCGCGAATGACACAGGTACCGCCGACGCGATACTCCTCGGCGACCATTACGCGTGCGCCGTAACTCGACGCAATGCGTGCCGCCCGCACGCCGCCGGAGCCGGCACCGATGACAAAAAGGTCAACGTCGTGGTCCGCCATCAGCCGCCGCCATCACGTTGTCAGGACCACCGGACTTATTCCCGGCGATGATCCGTCAAAGCGCGTGACCCCGCTTTTTAAGTTCCTCACGCATCTTTGTGATCACCTGATCGGAAAGTTGATTTGCCCAGTCCTGCGCAAACCTCAAACCCTCCTCGCCAATCTTCGGCTGCTCGGCGATCAGCTTCGCGCCAACCGGCGACTTGTAAAATGCCAGGAGATCCTTGAGCTCCGCTTCAGTGAAATGGGTCGCATACAATTTTGCCACTTCCGCGGTCAGCTCATCGAAACGAGGAGCAAGATCAGCGCGCATCTTGACAGTGATCTCGTTGAGATCCTTACCAAGAGCGGGATTTTGCTGAAGAAATAGAATTCTTTGCTTGTTCTATGACGCCGGGGATCAACGGAGTGAACAGCGTGGTTGCGCCCGTCACCTTTATGACTTCCCGCGCTGTCTGAACGGCCCCAGCCGAGGGCTGTTGCGCGTCAGCGATGCTGCCAAAGCCGGCCAAGGCCAAGGCGACAGCGGCCGGTCTCATTGCACTTTTAATCACTTCAACAACGCTCATTGGAAACTCCATCTAGGTCCAGATCTCACGATCTTTCGATAATCTTTACGCCGTCCGGCCCGCCAATAATGGCCATCTGAGCGAGGCCAACAAACAAACCATGCTCCATTACACCTGGCACGTCCGAAAGCGCATGCGCCAACGCAGCCGGGTCGTCAATCCGTCCGAGTGCAGCATCGAGGATCCAGTGACCGCCATCCGTGACGAAAGCATGGCCATCTTTGCCACGCCGCAGCGTCAGGCGCCCCGGCGTCTGGATGGCGCCAATTGCCTTGTCTACTGCACGCTGCGTGGCTGCAAGCCCGAACGAAGTTACTTCGACCGGTAGCGGAAACTGCCCGAGGCTGGCAACGTTTTTGCTATGATCGGCAATTACGATCATGCGCGCTGAGGCTGCCGCAACGATCTTTTCCCGCAACAATGCGCCGCCCCCGCCCTTTATCAAGGAAAGATCGGGGCCGATTTCGTCAGCGCCATCGACTGTCAGATCAAGCTGCGGGGTTTCGTCCAGTGTCGTGAGGGGAATACCACAACGCTTTGCGTCGGCAAAAGTCACCTCGGAGGTCGGAACCGCAATGATATCGAGTCCTGTACGAACGCGTTCGCCGATCAGTTCGACGAAATGCCTGGCTGTCGATCCGGTACCCAGGCCCACCCGCATACCGGGCCGCACAAATTCGACGGCGCGAGCGGCGGCTGCGCGTTTTTGGGCATCGGCGTTCATCGGTACCAGCTGAGCAGTCAAGCGTCGATTGACGATATGGTGCGGTGCCTATCTAGCCCCGATCGTCGTGGCTGAATAGCCGTAATTTGCAAGGCCGAAGGGACTGGTAAATCGGCCTTGCAACGACATTAAACGAAGGCTAGCGATCCCCTCCATGCCCTCTCCCACTATCATTTTTGACCTCGATGGCACGCTGATCGATACGGCTCCTGACCTGATCGATACCCTCAATGTTATCTTCCTACGCGAGGGATTGCCCCCGGTGCCCTACGAAGCCGCGCGAAATGCGATCGGCGGCGGTGCCAAAGCAATGATTGCCCGCGGTGTCGAAGCAGAAGGCCGCGTCCTTTCACCTCAAAAGCTCGATCAAATGTTTGCGGATTTCATTGCGCACTACTCCGACCATGTCGCTGATCGGTCCCGGCCCTTTCCTGGACTTGTTGATGCGCTTGATATGCTCGCCGCGCGCGGCTGCCGGTTTGCTGTGTGTACAAACAAGCTTGAACGGCTGTCGGTGCTCTTGCTCGGCAAACTTAAGCTCGCGGACCGCTTTGTGACGATCTGCGGGCAGGACACTTTCAGCATTCAAAAACCCGACCCCGAGATTCTGCGACGGACAATCACGGCGGCCGGTGGGACATTGCGACACGCGGTTATGATCGGTGATTCAAACACCGACATTCTTACTGCGCGCGCAGCCGGCATACCGGTTATCGCGGTCGACTTTGGCTATAGCGAGCGGCCCATTTCCGAATTTGGGCCCGACCGGATCATCAACCACTTCTCGCAACTGCCCGGCTCCGTTGCGGCCATTTTTTCCGGAATCTGAGGGGCTGTGGTAGGAAATTATGGTTAATTTGGTAAGGTTAACGGGGCGCGATATGTTGCACGTGCGTGACGACGCCCCTATCCTTTGCGCGGGCGAGCGTGGCTAGTTGCTCGAGTGGGACGGTTAATATGATGTACCGAGTTCTTACAATTATCGCTGGCGCGCTTGCCCTTGCGGCTTGCTCGTCGACCCCCGACTGGATGAATCTTGATGGGCTTAAACCGGGCCCATCGTTGGACACCGTGAGTTTTGAGTCCGAACCTCCTGGCGCCGAGGCAAAGGCGTCGAATGGACAAACTTGCCGGACCCCATGTTCGCTCGCGTTGCCGATTGATGCTGCCTCGTCGGTGACTTTCACGCTCAATGGCTATCTGCCCGAGACAGAAAAGCTTGAAGCGATCGCGACGACTGGAGAGCCGCCTCGGTTGCGACCTAATCCGGTTGTCGTTGAGCTCACGCCAGGCGCACCGCCGGTCGCAAAGAAGCCGCCCGCCAAGAAGCCTGTGGCAAAAAAACCGCCCCGACCGAAACCAGCCGCTGCGGCAGCACCGGCTCCCACCGCAGCAGCCCCTGCGCAGGCAGCGGCGCCGTGGCCGACAAACCCGCCGGCGCGTCAATAATCAGGTCCATCTAGACAACGCCGCTCAGCGTGAAACTGAGCGGTTGCCGAATGCTATGGCCAACCGCGGCCAGAATTCCTATATGTGGGGATGCGCTTAGTGTAATAGGCGCGACCCAAGGTTGGACGATGGCATTGGCCGCCGGCACCTCCACAATTGAACTCGACCGCGCAAAACCGAGCGCGTTGATCGACCCGTTCCACCGCGCAATTACATATCTGCGCGTCTCGGTGACCGATCGCTGCGACTTCCGCTGCGTCTATTGCATGTCGGAGCACATGACCTTCCTTCCAAAGGCTGACCTGTTGAGCCTGGAGGAACTTGACCGGCTCTGCAGCGCATTTGTTGCAAAAGGCGTCACCAAATTGCGCTTGACCGGTGGCGAACCGCTCGTGCGGCGCGGGATCATGACCCTGGTGTCGTCGCTATCGCGACACCTCGCAAGCGGCGCTCTTCATGAATTGACGCTGACGACCAACGGTTCGCAATTACAGAAATATGCCTCCGAACTCAAAGGCAGCGGTATCGAGCGCATCAACGTTTCACTCGACACGCTGGACGCCGACAAGTTTCGCGCCATTACACGCTGGGGCGATCTCGACAATGTCATGGCCGGGATCGATGCGGCACAAACTGCGGGGCTCAGAGTCAAAATCAACGCGGTTGCTCTGAAAGGCGTGAACGAAGACGAGATCGCCGGCTTGCTGGAATGGGCGCACGGGCGCGGCATGGACCTTACAGTCATCGAGGTGATGCCCCTTGGCGACGTCGACGAATCGCGCCTTGACCAATATCTGCCCTTGTCGATCGTCCGCGCTCGGCTGGCTGAAAAATATACGCTGGACGATATCGACGACAGTACGGGAGGCCCTGCCCGCTACGTGCGCGTGCGGGAGACCGGAGGGCGGCTGGGCTTCATTACGCCCCTCACCCATAACTTCTGCGAAGTCCTGCAATCGCGTGCGCATTACCTGCACCGGCACGCTTTATATGTGTCTCGGGCAGAACGATGCCGCGGATCTTCGCAGCCCATTGCGGGCTTCGGAAAGCGACACCCTGGTGCACAGCGCGATCGACGAGGCAATCACGCGCAAGCCGAAGGGGCATGATTTCATCATCGACCGTCGGCACAAGAAACCTGCGCTGCCACGCCATATGAGTACGACGGGCGGCTAGGGCGCCGCAGGCTGGCAATCGTCATTGTTTGCGTAAACCGGGGGGTGTGACTGTCCCCACAGCAGGCTGCTCCGGAAGTGCTTGCGGCCGGAATCGGCTTCGACCGCCACTATCCCGCCTATAGCGCCCCCGCTGGCCCACTTATTCGACCAAATTGTCCATTGACGCACTATGGCGGCATCGGATTAAGGTGGAGGCCTCGGCTTTGCTCATCACTTAGCCGGAGTCCGTGGGGGGACGCGTTTATCGAGGCCGGGAAAGCTTCCTAGGCCTCTGTGGGGAGAGGGTGTGAAGGTACTGCTTGCATTCAGTCGCGGGGTCGACTGGTTCAACACGCAATTGGCGGTCATCGCAAATTGGCTGGTGTTGCTGGCAGCGCTGATCAGCGCCGGCAACGCAGCAAGCCGCTATATGTTCAGCGAAAGCTCGAACGGCTGGCTCGAGATCCAGTGGTATATGTTCGCCGGCATGGTGCTGCTGGGCGCGCCCTACACCCTCAAGATGAATGAGCATGTGCGTGTCGATCTCTTCTACGGCATGATCGCATCAGAACGCACGCAGATTTGGATCGATATTATCGGCGGACTTTTATTCCTGCTGCCGATTTGCGTAATCCTCACGTATTTTACGTGGCCTTGGTTCGTCGAGTCCTGGAACATCAATGAAGCCTCGTCGAACGCCGGCGGCCTGCTCCGTTGGCCGGTAAAACTTCTTCTACCGGTCGGCTTCGTCCTGATGGCGCTGCAAGGCATATCGGAAATCATCAAGCGCGTCGCAGCGCTTGAACATGTCATCGACGTCGAATTCAAGTACGAAAAACCCCTGCAATGAACTGGATTGTCGAACACCTCGCGCCGTTGATGTTCGCGGGCATGATCCTTTTCATGCTCATCGGATATCCGGCGGCATTCTCGCTGGCGGCGACCGGATTGTTTTTCGGATTTCTCGGAATCGAATTCGGCCTCATCAGGCCAGACTTCCTCGGCAATCTGACCTATCAGCTCTTCGGCATTATCTCGAACGACCTGCTGCTGGCGATTCCGTTTTTCACGTTCATGGGGGCGATCCTCGAACGATGCGGCCTCGCCGAGGATCTTCTTGATTCCTTTGGGCAGCTATTCGGCCCGGTGCGTGGTGGCCTTTCGTATGCGGTGATTTTTGTTGGCGCGGTACTTGGCGCAATCACTGGAACCGTGGCGGCGTCGGTCATCGCCATGGGCGTGATCTCGATGACGCCGATGCTCAAATACGGCTACTCGGTCCGCCACACGATGGGCGTCATTGCTGCATCCGGCACGATTACGCAGCTTATTCCGCCGTCACTCGTGCTCGTCGTTCTGGCCGACCAGATGGGCCGCTCAGTCGGTGACATGTATGCAGGCGCGATCGGGCCAAGCATTATCCAAATACTTCTGTTTTGCGGCTGGGTGCTGATCGTCAGTTTCGTGTGGCCTGACAGCGTGCCGGCACTCCCGAAGGAAGCGCGCACCCTGCATGGGTGGGCACTCTGGAAGCGCTGCATGCGCGGCATGATTCCCTCGCTCGGCCTGATCTTCCTGGTGCTGGGCACGATCTTCATGGGCTTGGCGACCCCGACTGAAGCCGGCGCGATGGGCGTCGTCGGCGCGATTGCGCTGGCCTGGTTCTACGGCAGCCTGACCTGGCCGCTCCTGTATCAGGGCATGGCCTCCACCATGCGTATCACCGCCATGGTGGTTTACATCCTGATCGGCGCGCGGGTATTCAGCCTGGTATTCCAGGGAGTCGGCGGCAAGGTCTGGATCGAGGATCTGCTGACCTCGCTGCCGGGCGGCCAGGTCGGCTTCCTGATCTTCGCCAATGCTTTTATCTTTGTCATCGCGTTCTTTCTCGACTTCTTTGAGATCGCCTTCATCATCATTCCGTTGTTGACGCCAGCTGCCGACAAACTCGGCATCGACTTGATCTGGTTTGGCGTCCTGATCTGCGCAAATATCCAGACGAGCTTTATGCACCCGCCCTTCGGGTTTGCGTTGTTCTATTTGCGAGGCATTGCGCCCAAATCGATCAAAACGTCCGATATCTACTGGGGCGCCATTCCCTGGATCGGGACGATGGTGATTCTCGTGGCCATTGTCATTTTGTGGCCGGCCTCGGTGACGTACTGGATCGACCGGACCACCAAGATCGATCCATCCAAGGTCAAGATTGAAATCCAGATGCCGGAAATGCCGCCGCTGAATTTCAAATAGGAGCGAGCTACGCCAGACGCAAAAAAGGCCCCGGAACGGCGTTCCGGGGCCTTAAGCTTTTTTGGTGCCGTTAGCCGCGTGCGCGCGCGCGGATCATATAGCTGTCGTAGCTGTATTCAGCGATCTGCCACCACAGATATTCGTCGTTGCGGAAGGCAAGCATCGCATCCAGCACTTTTTTGAAGTCAGCGTTGGTCGCGGCAACCTCGTTGTGAAGTTCGGTCGCGGCCTTGTAGCAAGCATCCATGATTGCCGGCGAGAACGGCTTGAGCTGGGCGCCGCCAGCAACAAGACGCTTCAGCGCCAGCGGGTTGGCCTGATCGTATTTCGCCATTGACCAGGTGTTGGCGTAATGGCCAGCCGCCGTCAGTGCCGCCTGATAGGCCTTCGGCAGCGCGTTCCACTTGTCGAGGTTGACGAAGGCGAAGATCATCGAGCCGCCTTCCCACCATCCCGGATAATAGTAGTGCGGCGCGATCTTGTAGAAACCGAGCTTCTCGTCATCGTAAGGTCCGACCCATTCCGCAGCGTCGATGGTGCCCTTTTCGAGTGCCGGGAAAATGTCGCCGCCAGCGATTTGCTGCGGCACAACGCCAAGCTTGGTGAGCACTTTGCCCGGGAACCCGCCGATGCGGAATTTCAATCCCTTGAGATCGTCAACGGTATTGATCTCCTTGCGGAACCAGCCACCCATCTGGCAACCGGTGTTTGCCGCCATCAACGCGGTGACGTTGAACTTCTTGTAAAAATTATTCAGCAGATCCATGCCGCCGCCGTGGATCATCCAGGCCTGGTTCTGGCGCTGGTTCGGCCCGAACGCGACCGACGTGCCAAAGGCGAAGGTTGGATCCTTGCCGAAATAGTAATAAGACGCCGAGTGACCGATCTCGACAGTGCCGCTCGACGCAGCATCCAGCGCTTGCAGCGCCGGAACGATCTCGCCGCCGGCGAACACCTGGATCTGGAATTTATTGTCAGTCGCTTCGGCGACGTTCTTGGCCATAATCTCAGCAGCGCCGTACAGCGTGTCGAGTGACTTCGGCCAACTACAGGTCATTCGCCATTTGATTTCCGGCGTCGACTGGGCGATCGCCGGCGCGGCTACAGCGCTCGCGGCAACACCAAGCCCGGCAGCCTTCAAGAACTGACGACGTTTCATTCCAATGCCCTCCCCTCGTTTTTTATTGCGGGAGCCCCAACCCGCATGCAGTGGCTACCTTATCCGCGGGGCCTAGCATCAACCATGACGGAGCACGGTCGTTAACGCCAGTCTGCACCGGTTAAACGAAAGTTGTAAGTGGGCGACCGACCGGTTTTCGGTCAAAAAACAGGAGGGCCAGCGAATGGCTGGCCCTCCGGCAGCTAAATTCAGCGCTTATTGGACTTAGCCTTTCGCGCCGCTCCGGATCATGAAGCTATCGAATCCGTATTCCGCGACCTGCCACCAAAGATATTCGTCACGGCGGAATGCCTCCATCGAATCCAGCACTTTCTTGTAGGCTGGGTTGGAAGCCGATGTCTCGGCATTGACTTCATTCGAAGCCTTCAGGCAGGCCTCCATGGTAGGCACAGTGAAGGGCCGCAGTTGTACGCCGTTGGCAACGAGCCGCTTCAGTGCCGCCGGATTGCGCGCATCGTAACCTGCAAGCTCTTCGGCACCGGCATAACCCGCCGCGGCCTGAACAATTGCCTGATACGATTTCGGCAGTTCGTTCCACTTCGCCTGATTGATCAGCAAGTGGTTGGTCGTGCCGCCTTCCCACCAGCCCGGATAGTAGTAGTACTTAACGATTTTGTAGAAGCCGAGCTTCTCATCGTCGTATGGACCGACCCATTCCGCCGCATCGATGGTGCCCTTCTCCAGCGCCGGATAAATGTCGCCACCGGCAATCTGTTGTGCGACAACGCCGAGCTTGCCGAGCGTCTTGCCGGCCCAGCCGCCGATGCGCATCTTGAGGCCCTTGAAGTCGTCAGGCCCCTTGATCTCCTTGTTGAACCAGCCGCCCATCTGACAACCTGTGTTGCCCATGAGCAGACACTTGGTATTGAACTTCGCGCCGAACTCATCGATCAACTTCTGACCATCGCCTTCGTAGAACCAGGCAATCTGCTGGCGTGCGTTGAGGCCGAACGGCACCGCGCAGAACAGCGCCCAGGTCGGATCCTTGCCGATGTAGTAATATTGCGCGCTGTGACCCATTTCGACGGTGCCGCTCTGCACCGCATCGAGCACCTGCAGGCCCGGGACAATCTCGCCGGCAGCAAAGGTCTGGATCTGGAATTTTCCGTCGGTCGCTTCCGAAACGAATTTTGAGAAGGTCTCGCAAGCACCGAACAATGTATCGAGCGACTTCGGCCAGCTTGCCGTCAATCGCCATTTGAGCGTCGGCGACGATTGAGCGATCGCCGGCTTGGCGATCGTGGCAGCAGCGGCAGCAACGCCTCCTGCTCCGACAGCGGCGAGAAATTTACGGCGTTTCATCGATGGATCCTCCCTATAGAGCTTCCAGGTGTCTGCACATCTCAGGAAGCGGAAACAATTGCCCCGCGCGCTTAGAGCATGCGTCTGCGGTAAATTGAGCGCAAGTTCCCCCTTCGTCGCACGGCCGGCAATTCGGGATTTGGCGGGTCGAGCCCGCCTCACAGGCCGGTTTTACAAGGCTAAAACCGTTGTTAGGCCTCAATCACGATCTTCGGCGTGGACCGCGTCGCGCCCTTGATCTGATCAAGAACCTTCGCAGCAATGTCGCGATAGATTTTGGCATGCGGGCCATCTGGTTCGGTGGCCACCACCGGAAGACCCGCGTCTGACTTTTCGCGGATGGTCATATGCAGCGGCACCTCGCCAAGGAAAGGGACGCCCAACCGGTCAGCTTCCTTATGGGCGCCGCCGTGACTGAAAATATCGGAGCGGGTGCCGCAGCTCGGACACAAAAAATAACTCATGTTTTCGACCACGCCGAGCACTGGAACGTTCACCCGGTTGAACATCGCCACACCGCGCCGCGCGTCGATCAGTGCAAGATCTTGCGGTGTGGAGACGATCACTGCGCCTTTCAACGGAACCTGCTGCGCCATTGTGAGCTGAGCATCGCCCGTGCCTGGCGGCATGTCGACCACCATGATGTCGAGCTTGCCCCACTCCACCTCGCGCAGCATCTGTGTGATCGCCGACATCACCATCGGCCCGCGCCAGATCATCGGCGTTTCTTCGTCGATCAGAAAACCGATCGACATCACCGTGAGACCATAGCGCTCAATAGGTTTGAGACGGGTGCCGCCGATCGTCTGCGGTTTCTCCTTGATGGCGAGAAGCTTTGGCAGCGATGGACCGTAGATGTCGGCATCAAGCATGCCCACTTTAAGACCAAGGTCGCGCAGCCCAAGCGCGAGATTCACTGCGGTCGTCGATTTGCCGACACCACCTTTACCGGACGCAACTGCAATGATGGCATCAACACCGGGAATTCCGGGCTGCACTTTGTCGGCCGGATGGGCGTGCGCTGTCGGCGCGCCCGCGGCACGGGGCTGGGTGGCAACATGCGCTGGCTGCGGTCCACGCGCGGCCGCGCCCGCGGCCCGCTCGGCCGTCAGGGCCACCAAAGCCGACTGCACCCCCGGAATGGCCCGCACAGCTTCTTCGGCAGCCTTGCGCACGGATTCCCACGATTTAACCGCGGCAGCATCCACCGTCAGCGAGAAAAAGACTTTGCCGTCAGAGACGACGATATCGGAAAGCACACGTGCGTCTGGCAAGGGCGCGCCGTCCGGCGATGGCACCTTTGCCAAAGCCGCGAGAACCTGCTCCTTGCTCACCGTCATAACTGCATGTCCTTAAAGGCCTGATTTCGCCGACACCATAAGCGCGGCGGCGGAGCGGTCAATGCGGGGGTAGTTGACGCACTTGCCCCCGCAATGACCTATTGGCAGATAAGCATCGGCCGCGGCCGGCCAAGAGGAAATTTCCGAAGGAGAACGGTGATGGCGAAGGTGGCGTTTCTGGGCCTGGGTGTCATGGGCTACCCGATGGCAGGGCATCTGAAGAACAAAGGTGGGCACGAAGTCACCGTTTATAACCGCACTGCAGCCAAAGCCGAGCAGTGGGTCAAGCAACATGGCGGCAAATCGGCCCCGACCCCCAAGGCGGCCGCCGAAGGCCAGGACTTCGTTATGTCCTGTGTCGGCAACGACAACGACCTGCGTGAGGTGACGTTGGGACCCAATGGCGCCTTCGCCGGCATGGGGAAGGGCAAGGTTTTCGTCGACCACACGACCGCGTCCGCAGAGATTGCGCGTGAACTTCACGCGGCGGCGAAGAAAAGCGGATTCGACTTCGTCGACGCGCCCGTGTCGGGTGGCCAGGCTGGCGCCGAGAATGGCGTCCTCACAGTCATGTGTGGCGGCGATGCCGATCCATTCGGTCGTGCCGAAAAGGTGATCGCGGCTTATGCCCGTGCCTGCAATCTGCTTGGCCCCCCGGGGTCGGGACAGCTTTCAAAAATGGTGAACCAGATCTGCATTGCTGGCCTGGTGCAAGGTTTGGCGGAGGGGCTGCACTTCGCCAAGAAGTCAGGTCTCGACATCGAGAAGCTGATCGCAACGATTTCCAAAGGCGCGGCACAGTCCTGGCAAATGGAGAACCGCTACAAGACAATGGCGGCGAATAAATTCGATTTCGGATTTGCGGTTGACTGGATGCGCAAGGACCTCGGGATTTGTCTTGGCGAAGCGCGCAAAAATGGCGCGCACCTGCCCGTTACGGCTCTGGTCGACCAGTTCTACGCCGAGATCCAGACAATGGGCGGAAAACGCTGGGACACGTCGAGTCTTATCGCCCTGCTCGACCGGTGACCGCAAAAACTTGCTGTGTGCGTGACCTGGTTCAAGGCTTGAAGGCGGCTGTCCGGAATTAGGCTGACGCACTCGGCCGCGCAGACACGGCCGCATGCCACCGTTTTACGTTGTTGACGCCGTCCGGCATTGCAAGCCGTCCCGGCTTCATGAAATCGACGGCGACCTGTATCGTAATGTCGGCGACAGTATAGCGGTCGCCCGCAACGAACTCGCGCTTGCCAAGTTCGCGGTCGAGCAACTCAAGAAACCAGGTCACGCGCGGCCTGTTCGCATCGGCCCAGGCCGGAACCTGTGGCACTTCCAGCTCTTTCATCGCCGGATGCGTATGGCGGAAGACCGCTGCTACATTCGAGAAAAAGTTGATTTCCGCCCGCCGATTCCACATCTCCACGATGGCGACGTCTTTCGGCCCGACGCCGAACATTGGCGGCTCCGGGTGCAGCATTTCGAAATAGCGACAGATCGCAATGGACTCGGTGATCACAGTGCCATCATCGAGCACCAGCGACGGCATCCGCTGCAACGGATTAATGGCGGTGTATTCCGGCGTTTTGTGCTGCATCGTCATGATATCGACCTGCTCGGTCGGCAGCGTGATGCCTTTCTCGGCGAGAAAAATGCGGGTACGGCGGGGGTTCGGGGCTACCTTGCTGTCGTAGAGTTTCATTGGTCCCTCCCCCAGTTGAAGGTGTTTTTCCCTCTGGGATACCGGAACATGGCCAAAAACCGCTGTCAAAGGGAGGTAAACAATCCTTAACCAGAGATTTTAGGCCCCTCTTAAGCTTGGTCTTAAGGATTTTGCGCAAGGCTCCGCCGGTGTTTTTTGTAAGTGCCAGCGTTATTTAATGCCGACTCCAGGCGAACAACCTGATCTCACTGCGCTGCCACCGGATGACTCGCCGGTGAAGCGGCGCCTTGCCGCGCAATATGTGCGCGAAGCGCGTGACCGCCTGACCTCAACCAGCGGCACGCGCCCGGCCTTTGACTATGAGTTGTTGCGCCAATACGCGCAGAACCGGATCTCGGCATCGCTCGTAATTCTGCTGCTTGTGACGACCGTCGGATTCATGTCGAGCGTGTGGACCGGCGCACTCGGCGCCGGCGCATGGACTGCCGCGGTGCTGGTAATCCACGCCATCATCGTCACCAAGTGCCGGCAGTTCCTCGAAAAGCCGATGCACGAGGTCTCCGCACGCGCGTGGCGGCTGCGCTTCATTACGCTCGATCTGTTCTACGGGCTGGCCTGGATGTTCTGCCTGATCCATCCGATTGGCATAGATGAGAGCTCGAGCACCTTTATGCTGTTTGTGATGCTGCTGGTGGTGGCAGTGTCGAGCATGTTGGCCTCCAGTCTGCCGACCGCGGTCTTTGCGGCAACCTTTCCCGTCACTACGGCAATCGCGCTCGACTTCATCCTGCAAGGCACGCTGCGACACTACATTCTCGCCCTCATGGCATTGACCGCGCAGGGCTACTTCGCGGCGCTTACCTATCGACTTTATTCAAGCACGCTTGCAACGCTGGAAGCGCGCGCGGAAAAGGATGCCTTGATCGGCGAGCTCGAACAGGCGAAGGCGATTTCAGACGAAGCGCGCCGCCGTGCGGAAGCTGCCAACATCGCCAAATCTCGTTTCCTCGCGCAGATGAGTCACGAGCTGCGCACGCCGCTCAATGCGATCCTCGGTTTTTCCGAAGTGATGAAGACGGAAGTATTCGGGCAACATGCGGTGCCGGCCTACAAGGAATATTCCGCCGATATCCATAACTCCGGCGTGCATCTGCTAGGCCTGATCAACGAGATTCTCGATCTGTCGCGCATCGAAGCCGGTCGCTACGAGCTCAACGAGGAATCAGTTTCACTCGTGGCTATCGTCGAAGATTGTCATCATCTCCTCAAGCTGCGTGCAAGCAATCGCGGCATCACGATTCATGAAGTCTTCGAACCGGACATGCCACGGCTGTGGGCGGACGAACGCGCCATTCGTCAGATCTGTCTCAATCTGCTGTCGAACGCGATCAAATTTACCCCGCAGGGTGGTGAGATCTGGCTGAAGGTCGGCTGGACCGCTTCGGGCGGTCAGTACGTCAGCGTCAAGGACACCGGTGCCGGCATCCCCGAAGAGGAAATCCCGGTCGCTCTCGCGTCCTTTGGCCAGGGCTCGAATTCAATCAAATCGGCCGAACAGGGCGCCGGCCTCGGCTTGCCGATTGCCAAAAGCCTGGTCGACCTGCATGGCGGAACATTTACGCTGAAGTCAAAATTGCGTATTGGCACCGAGGTCGTCGTCACATTTCCTCCCGAGCGTGTTGTGGCAGCAATGGCGCCGATGACCGAACACGCGCCGCCCATCGTATCGCCCGCCGACCTGGAATTGACCCCGGAGCAAAAACGCCGCATCAGCCGCCGGCCGCTGTTCCGGGCCGGAACGTAACCTCAAGCCTTGCGACAATCACGCGATTGCCTTCCCAGATGCGACGCTTAAGGTCGCATCCGACTCGGCCCGAGTGGACCCATGATCGAGACCCCAATCGACACACCTTGCGTTAAAATCTGCACCCTCGATGCCCGCGCCGGACTCTGCCTCGGCTGCGGCCGGACGGTCGACGAGATCACGCGCTGGAGTAGTTTGAACGCGTCCGAACGTGCCCGGGTGATGACCGAACTGCCCGCTCGTCTGGCCACACGCAATGCAATATCAACTGCCGCGGCAATAGGATGACGCCGTGAGCCGCCGCCTCGTCTGGTCCCTCCTGTTTGGTGTTGCCCTGTCGCTTGCGGCCCTGATCGCAAGCAGCGATCAGGACGCCATAACGAACTTACTCAAGCACGATGTCGGATCGCTCGCGATCAAGATCGTGTTGGTCGTATTCGTCGGGGGCCTCGTGCTCGCCCTGTTCCGCGAAAGTCTGTCGAAGGCAATCGAAGCGGCGGCTTTCTGGGCCGTGGTCGGTTTGCTTCTGGTGGTTGGCTACAGCTACCGGTTCGAACTACGCGAAGTCGCCGATCGCGTCATTGCCGAACTCGTCCCTGGTCACGTCGCAGGCCATGGGCGCAATGTCGAGGTCGTGCGCGGGCACGGCGGGGACTTCGCGGTTGCCGCACACATCAACGGCACACGTGTTCCGATGGTACTCGATACCGGTGCAAGCTCGGTTGTGTTGACGCAGGAGGCAGCCAAGGCAGCCGGTTTGCCGATTGAGGTCCTCAACTACACGGTCAATATCGACACGGCGAATGGCCGCACGCGGGCGGCGGCGGTCACGCTCGACCGCCTCGCTGTCGGCGGCCTCACCGAACGCGCGGTGCCGGCGTTGGTGGCCCAGCCGGGCCAACTCAAAAACAATCTGCTCGGGATGAGCTTCCTCAACCGGCTGGAAAGCTGGGAGGTGCGCGGCGACAAGCTGCGCTTGCGCGGAAGTCAATAGACGGCCGTGATTAGATCAAGCTCGCGGCAAATCGCAATGCGACCAGGATCAGGAAAACTCCGAAAGCAATCTCTAGCTTTCTTCGCGGAAGCCAATGCGCCAACCGCACGCCATAGCTCGTTGTAAAGCTCGATACCGGCGCCATCAGCACGAAACCAACCAGCGATACGAAACCGACAGACAATGGCGGCAGCTGCGCCATATGCGGCCAGCCGGCCCACATGTAGCCGATTGCGCCGGCAATCGTGATCGGGACGCCAACTCCGGCCGATGTTCCAACCGCCTGATGCATGGGCCGGCCATAAAGCGTCAGCACGGCATTCGATATAGCGCCACCGCTCACTCCGACCAGCGAGGAAAACAGGCCGGTAATGAGGCCGTAAATGGCGAGCACGCCGCGGCCCGGAAGCTCATCGCCGAGCTTCCAACGGTCTCCGCCGAACAACATGCGGATGGCAATGAAAGTAACAAAGAAGAGGAAGGCAATCTTGAATACAGGTGCGGGCGCGAACGACGCAATCACTGAACCAATCGCAACACCAAAAATCGCAGGCACCGTCCAGATTCGGACGACGTCAGGAAGAACGGCGCCTTTCTTTTTATGTCCCAGGTAGGATCGAATTGTCGTCGGCACGATGATCGCAAGCGAGGTCCCGATACAGGTCTGGATGCGAACATCTTCGGGCACGCCGAGGACGCGAAATACTTCATACAGGACCGGCACAATAACGGCGCCGCCACCGATCCCGAACAGGCCGGCCAGAATTCCCACGAGAATGCCCGCTCCCGCTATCCAGAGGGCGAGCAAGGCGATCTCGCTGATCGGGTATCCCAACAGCATGAGGCTCTGAAAAATGAACGGCGGGGGTTTAAGCGGCGATGTGCGCCATATCCGTTGATCTGTCCAGCACCAGCGCCAGCGCATCAGCCATGACGGCGGCGCTGGAGTCGGGCTTGACCGCCTCGGTCGCCAGATGCCGGCGGAAGGCACGCGCGCCTGGCACGGCGCGAAACAGCCCAAGCACGTGACGGGTAATCGCGTGAATTTTTGCGCCCTTGGATACTTCGCGTTCGATATAGGGGACGAGCGCGAGAGCCGCCTCTTTGGGCGAGGTGAACGGCGCGGCGACACCAAAGATCTGCGGATCGACATCAAGCAGGCGCCAAGGCTCCTGATAGGCAGCGCGCCCCATCATCACGCCATCCATTGCGCCAAGCTCGGTCTTCGCCTGTTCCAAAGTCGAGATGCCGCCATTCAGGACAATGGCGAGATCCGTATGCGCGGCTTTCAACCGGCGCACGAGGGCATAGTCAAGCGGTGGAATGTCGCGGTTTTCCCGCGGTGACAGTCCTTTTAGCCAGGCCTTGCGCGCATGGACAATGAGCGCGTCGACACCAGCGGCCTTGACCACGTCAGCGAACCCAAACAAGGACTCCTCGGGATCCTGCTCATCAATTCCAATCCGGCACTTGACCGTCACCGGAATCCTGACGGCAGCCCTCATGGCAGTGACGCAATCAGCAACCACCGACGGTTCCGCCATCAGGCAGGCACCAAACCGCCCTTCCTGCACCCGGTCGGACGGACAGCCGACGTTGAGGTTGATCTCATCGTAGCCAAAATCTTCGCCGATACGCGCCGACTGCGCGAGCGCTTCCGGATCGCAGCCGCCAAGCTGCAGGGCGATCGGATGTTCGGCCGGGTCAAAGCCGAGTAGCCGAGTACGGTCGCCGTGCAGAACCGCGCCGGTGGTGACCATTTCGGTATAGATCAACGCACGTCGCGTCAGCAGACGGTGGAAAAACCGGCAATGCCGGTCGGTCCATTCCATCATCGGAGCGATGCAGAAGCGCCGATTCAGCGCTTTTTGCGCTTTCATTGGTTTTTCAGTCACTTCGTCATCTTTTGTTCACAGCCATGTCGTACCATTTGGGCTCATTTTGGCCTATTTTACCGTCCGTGGTACGACAATGTCGTACTTTTTTTCTCGTGTCGTACCGACCCAGATTCTTGGACGGACTGACACTGGCGACTGGTCCGCCACAACAAAACCGGTACGACAAAAATGGGCTCGATAATAGAACGTTCGCGCCAAGACGGCTCTAAGGGCTTTACCGCCCAGATCGTCATTAAAAAAGGCGGCACCATCGTCCATCGCGAGGCGCAGACATTCGATCGCAAACAGGCCGCCAACGCCTGGATCGTCAAACGTGAGGCCGAACTAAAGCGCCCAGGCGGGCTCAACCAGAAGGAAGATCCGACCCTGTCCGCCGTCATCGACCGCTACATCGCGGAGTCGCAAACCGCGGTCCTGGGAACGAAGGCGCAAGTCCTCAAGACCCTCAAAAACAGTGATCTCGGCGACATTAAATGCAGCGACCTGACGAGCCATGCGTTGGTGTCGTTTGCCCGCGATCTCTCCAAAAATGTCGAGCCGCAAACATGCGGGAATTATTTCTCGCATCTTTCCAGCATCTTCACGGTGGCAAGGCCGGCATGGGGATATCCCCTCGCCCGGCAAGAGTTCGATGACGCCGTCACCGTTCTAAAAAAGCTGGGCCTCATCAGAAAAGGACATCGAGCGCACGCGGCGACCCAACGCTCGACGAGCTCAATCGGCTCATGGAGCACTTTGGACGCGTTCTCGATCATCGCCCGGCTCCGTTCCGATGCAGAAAGTAATCGCGTTCGCTTTGTTCTCGACGCGCCGTCAGGAAGAAATCACCCTGCTGCGCTGGGACGATCTGGACGGCGACCGCATCCTCGTGCGCGACATGAAACATCCGGGCGACAAAAAAGGAAACAACGTCTATTGCGAACTGCCACCGGAAGCGCTTGCGATTGTCAAATCAATGCCCAAGACGGCGGAGAAGATATTTCCTTATACGACAGACGCGATCAGCGCCGGATTCACGCGCGCGTGCCGGTTTCTAGGCATCGAAGATTTGCGTTTCCACGACCTTCGGCATGAGGGAATTTCGCGACTATTTGAAATGGGCAAGACAATTCCGCAAGTTGCTGCGGTTTCAGGCCATCGTAGCTGGACGAGCCTGAAACGCTATACGCATATTCGGCAGACAGGCGACAAATATGCGGATTGGAAGTGGTGCTACCGACCTGAGTAATTCGGATCTCCAATGGCATAAACCGAGCATTCACGATTTTGGTGCGACGAATAGAACAAACTCACCGGGTGGCAGAACGAAATGCAAATTGCTCCTAGAAAGCCGCGCATACTCTGTTTCAATTCGATATTTTCGAAGCAAAGTTGCAAGTTTTTTAGCTTTCTCAGGAATTAGATTTGTATCCTCAACACAGATTAGAAGCCCAGTCTGATCTGGTCCCTCAACAAATTGGTAGCCCGTTTGTGGCTCTATCCCAGCTTTCCGAAATATATTTATGAATGTGCCCTGTTGGTGCGAAGGAGCCCCGCGCCGCTCTGCGTGATAAATATTGTCCTCATCAGTGGTTTTAGATCTGTATACAGTTCGCGAGAAAGCGCTTCGCTCTCGCTCTCTGTAAGAGACTGAATAGTCCTATATTCGGTAGACGGTGTAGATGGCACAAATGGCGCCTGCGGCCGCTTAGCGGGCGTGTTTGGTTGTCTTTCCAAAGTCAGTTCAGCCGCCAGAGAGGCCATTTGAGATTGAAGGGTCGCTATTTTTGAATTAAGTGGCGCGGTTATTTTGTCTATTTCCTCGGCACTTGGCGGCTCATGAACAACCATCAGCGATTTAAAAACCCATGCAGATAGAGGCAAGCGTTTGTTCTCTACATATGGCGACAAAATTATTGCCAGTAAAAGTACCAGCGAGCGCAAAAAAACACTATCTGTTGGGGTCTGTCTTGGCTACCCAAGCTTTTAAATTGCTTCCAGTGGAGGGCTGCGGTCATAAGACCTAGCAGCCCTGTGGCGCAAATGCCGGCGCGCACGAATTCCCCGTGCGTTAGAGCTGAAACAAATTCCAGACCAAAACCCAGAATAAGGACGATCCAGATAACGTATGGAATTGCTTCTTTCCATGTAGTTGGAAGGGGTCCCTCGGTGGACATGCTGTGTTCGCCTTCCTCTTCCCGGCCGAAGCCAGCGTATCTCCGCTCTCTTGACTTGTGTCGGCAACATTCAATGCTTTGTAGCCCTACGCCCATTAAATGCTCGTGATGGGCGTATATTTCAATTGGAATGTGCCCGCACGGCTCTCCGAACTAACTTGCTCAATATCCTGGCCAACTTTTTAGCCTGGCAAAATTTAACGGGGTACGCAGTGTGGGTGGCACTGCCATAAACTCCCCAAGGCTTTATACGAAAGCCGGGATGCTCAGTTTGAAGACGCAATGCAAGCGCAAATTCGACCATCGTCGACGGCCAACTCTATAATCCTCTCGCGAAACCTTGCATCTTGTTTGGGCCTTGGCTTCCACGTAGCCACGTCGGAAGCTGAAATTCAGTCCGTCGAAAATATTTACAATGAACGTCGCGCACGTCACGCCCACCCCTTCACGAATTCGTCCGGTAACATCAAAGCCATCATATGAATACAAAAAAGAATATCGAAGGGGGTCATAAGTTCGGTGTCGATGAATAACAAGTTCGATGAATGCAGCAACCTGGAATATCTCCTCCACCTCAAGTTTTACTTTGGTCCAATAGTAGTGAGGCGGAGGAGGTCTGACGCCAAGTTCATGCTCGAATTGCATATCGCGGCAACGTCGCCGGCCCCGTTTGTAAAAATTAGACCACAATGAGGTGCGCTATTATCACCGTTAATGGCGATCGCAATGATGTCGGTGGCAAGCAGCCTCCTCACCCTTATTCAGCTCCATCGTACCTGATCAACCCCCGAAACAATTTTCTTATGTCGGCGTTTTGGCGGGAACATGCCTGGATCAAATGGGCGAGAATATAATTCCAATTCGAGATGCGATCTGACGCGCCCGAACAAAATCTCATGGCTCCAACGCCGAACGCAATCGGATATTTATCTGAGCAGATCTCTTCAAGTTCGGTGTTCAATCAATTCCATTTGCAGTTCTCATCAAAATGTCCAACCCGCGATAGATACCGTGATAGGCAGATCTTAAGTCTCCCCTCTGCGCCGCCTCTCGACCCTTTGACAACCAATCTCCGGCCTGCCGATCCACCAACTGCTGTTCTCGGGCTTGCAGAACAACAAGTTTTGCAAGCCGAGCCGTCGATCCATCAATCGACAAAAAAATCTTTTCGGCCGGTTGACGCTCGGTTCTGTTGCAGAGGAGAACAACGTGACCCACGGACGGCTTCGGTTCGGCGTCGAGCCAGACAATCCGCTTGGAGAAACAGCCGTACCGTGATGCGCGACCTTCATGATGGAAGTTTGTTCGTCAGCTTTTCCGAAATATGAAACAGACCAATCGGGATAAGTGGTTGGAACTAAGAGTTGATATGCACGAAGGAATGACTGCCGAGCGAAATCTTCGGCGCTAGCGGGTAAGTTTAGAGCCGAGGGCTCGGCCTGGGAAAAGACGTCTTGGGCAAAAGAGTGCGCGGGTTAGTTCGAGGTGTAGGGGCGGTGTCAATTCGATATTCGCTCACTTGCATTCACCCTTGGTTGCGTTCTCAACAGCCGCAGCAACTAACTCCTCAAATATCGAGACCAACAGACGAGAATCAAAGGCCTCAGAATGATTGTTATCAGTACTATGATCAAATTCTGCTGAGTACCGCGTGCACCTGCGGACCGCTTAGGGAAAGGGAAGCGCCATCTACACTGGCCAACAAGAATTCAATCACACTCCAATTGGTAATGCGGTTGAGTGATAATCCTTCGACAACCTTGCTTTTTTCTTGGCCAATTTACACGAAATAAAAGCTCCTGCATTTTATCCGGATCGACCGAAACGAAGAACAAGCCTTAGATGAGCGTAAGCTTCTCGCCGTCCTGCCGCAGGAGAAAGAAGAACGGCGCCGAATGCGACGCGGACAACGGGAGACTTCAACTTTGCAATCCACGAGGACGTAAGCTTTACAAATCTGTCCTGTACTTGTTGCCACGGACCAATAACCGGAAGCTGAAACTCGGTGATAGGTGCGGGTGGGAGGGATTGCGGAAAGGACAACATCGATCCTTTTGTTAATTCCCGAAAGGCTAAGTTGGCCAAGTTCCGTCTCTCCAGTGAAAAGATGGCCGCCCGGCGCAGTCCCGATTGTATTTCTCCAGCGAGCCACCTAATTCACGCCAATCATTTTCTGTAATAGACGTTGCCGCGTTTGAAAAAAGGGAAACGCGTATGCTCTCCGTTCCCCACTTTAATGCCATTTTGACGCTCCCAAAGTCGAGAATTGAACCAACTTATACAACGTACATCCATAAAGGCGCATATCCAACCAGGGTCTCTCACGATCATACACGATGGCCAAAATATGGAGCCGGGCGGATCAAATAGGACAATTTGAAAGGCTAGCGATATCCGCCTTTGCCACTAACGAACATCTAACTGCGCTCTCTCAGAACCCCGACCTCACTCTGGACCCTGTTTTCGCGCCAAGGCCAAAAAAAAATGTTTTCCGAAAATAACGAAAAGATATCCGCCATTTACCCGCCGGTCTCCACGCGAAAGTGCCAAAGATTGTGATACCCCCGCCCCCGGGGCGGCTTTTTAGGCTGCCTTTTAAGGCGTTTTAAGCCTGCAAAATTTCAACATCACTGGACTTAGTGAGCGGTCCGAACTACCCGCCATTGCCCTCTCCTGGGAAGGACCCACTAACAAAGAAAATAATGCCTCCTTCGCTGGCTGCCTGCTTAGAAAAGGCCTGACGGTTCAGGCAAATCAGGACGTTCTATTGCGATTGGCCATGTGAAAATTGGGCTAGAGGAAAAAAAAATCTGCGCGTGGCTGCGGGGCCGGTCGGGAGCACAAATACTTTTTAATTCCACCCACCCCCACCCCACCCGGCAACGGTAACCGAAAGATGCCCTTCCCTTCTAACTTTGCCAAAATGAGCGTGAGACCGGCGCCCCGATTGTTAATTTCGATATTCGTTGCGGCCTCTTGGAGAGAGGGATCAATTGCTTCGATAATTGCCGCATAGACATCTGGCAATGTCGAAAAATGCTGATGCAATGCGCTGGTCCATCTTCGCTCGGCGGCTACTTTGGCAGCCTCCCAGTTCGATGGGGCTTGATCTCTAATTGTCCTGCGATTAGCGGGAGAGGTTAATTGGTTCAGGTTGGTTCTGTAGGTTTGTGTGACGATCTTGTCGTCCCTCAAGTAACTCAAATGACCGCCCATACCTGACAGATATGTCGACTGACTTTGTTTCCCGCGCTTAAATCTCTGCCGGCCATTCGCGCTCTAAATCGTTAAATCGCGCCCAATTTGGCTCGTACCTGTTTCGGCTGAAGTAACCCCCGTGGCGAATTATTTGAACAGACCTGCTTCTTCCAAGCGCTTGACCGAGCGCATGATTGTCCGAGTTGACAAGGCCAACAGAAAAGAAATTCGTTCAAGACTAGGGTCGCAACGTCCCGTTTTGCGATTGAAATGTTCAATAAGCGCTGTGGCCACTCGCCGGTCGCTGGCTCGCAACCCCGGTGCAAGATTGATCACTTTAATTGCGAGGAGTGTATCTAGCGGTTTTACGGGCATCTGTTGCTGACGGTGTTTGCTGCATGATAATCAACCGTTGGAATTTATGATCCAACAGACCGCCGTCAGCCTTTTGGCAAATGCGTGTTTCCGTTAATCCACCCCACTAGGGCTTGCTTTTCATATCGGATCGCCCGCCCTAAACGAACAAATGGCGGGCCGAAATCTCGAACCCGCCATGCTTGAAGCGTGCGCACAGAAATTCCAAGGAATTGCGCTCGCACTTCATCGAACAGGCAGTTATCTGCGGAGGAACCATCGACGGCCATTGCAGTGCTCCGTACAAGAGAATTGGACCACCGTTGTCGCTTCTAATTCCTCCCGTTCAGATGAACATCGCTAAATTCCAGTATGGCGAAATTCGAATTCTGAGCTCGCCAACCTAGAGTTTTTTTGCACTGATAAGCGTGCGGATGTGATCGCCTATTGTTTTTACTGACAATCCGCTCTTACCCGGCGGAAGCAGGCTGCTCTCAACTAAATCACGATTGACCGCAACAGCAACCTTTGCCGCCGAGTTTATGGCGTTACCTTTGAAGATCGGAAACGCTAACCAAAGGCTCCGCACGTGCTCTGCAATCACTTCTCGGCATCGCGCCGCCCTATCTCGTTGCGCTTTGGGGCCCGCTGCTCTGCTACCGCGCGCCAATATTCCCGCGGTAGCATATTCATTTATGGGGCGGGCCAATTTCGACATCACGGCCGCATTGATACATCCACCCACATGCCACAGAAGTGGCTCTGCGCCTGGCTCATCCAGCAGGCGAGTAAGCGCGTCAAGATAATCGCCGACACATCGCTCCTGAGACAAAGGCTCGGTTAGCGCGTATAGCCTCGAAATCCATAGCTGTTGATGTGCGCCGTGGAGTTTCGAGGTCGGATGAAGCTCTTTATCGTATGGCTCCCATCGACCCTCGGCCACCTCAACCCAAATTTTTTGCCTGTCGGAAGGAAGCCCCACGCGATCCAACCTGCATCGAAGCAATTCGCACAATTTTTCGAAACTCTTTCTGGGAAAATCGTACGAGGCCATTGCTTCAAATGCGGTTCGTGCTGATTTGTGAGTTTTTACTCTGTGTCTTGAGTATGCCTCGACGAACGATCGAAATTTGAACCTCTTCACCGGTACTTGTAGCAAGTTCAACGCGGCTCTCGGTTTCGAGTCTGGGCGGTAGTTCTGTCATTTTCGTTTCCCATTCCAATTTCGCTGCCGTTACCAGACGTCGACCAACTCGGGGTAATTTCGCTACGCCGCCAAAGAGACAACTGTGATCTCAACACAATGTGCACAGAAAACTTCTGCGCGCGATCACTACGCGGTTCGACTGGCCGCTGCGCCGTACGCCAGCACCAAATCAGCCGTAGCCTCGTTACAGAAATTACGTTGAATTGGGGTGTAGCCACACCCAAACGAGGGAGACAGCTATGGAAATCACTTTGGACAAGATCGAAAGGGCAGAACAGGCAATAAAAGCCATAGCTAATTCGGAAAAAAACCTCAGTTATTATGGTTACAGACACCCAGAACATAAGAACTTCCGGAAAATGAGCCGACTTTTTAAAAAGAGATGCTGCGGAAGAGTTTGTTCGCGCGGCAGAATGGTTCGTCGCCGAGGCCGCCCGCGGCACCTAGGTCGTTCCAAAGGGAGCTATTCTCTAAAGCACGACGCCGAAGAAGCGACGGGAGGTTACATATCAAACGGCATGCTCATCGCCGCCGCGATTCACGTGGGCCTCAAGGTTCGGCGTATTCCCGATACGCCAAATGCTGAAATCAGCATTCCAGCAAAAATACGCTCCAAAACCTTCTAGGCGACGAACCAATTGCGGCAACGAAAATATGTCTGAAAATCTGCGGCCGCCGCCACGCTTTTCTTACTGATGGCGCAATGCAACGGCGCAACCGTCGTACCCATCGATCAGGTTTGTCGTGATTTCTTTGGGCACCTGACCGTCGAGAAGCTACTTCGCAAGGCACTGCGGGGCGATCTGCCGTTGCCGATTGTGCGCATAGAGATAAGTCAGAAAGCGCAGCGTGGTGTCCATCTTGTCGATTTGGCAGCCTATATCGACAAACGTCGCGAAGCGGCCGTTAAAGAACGCGATCAATTATGCGGCCATGCACGAATACGACGCTAGTACGACTCCGGTACGACAATCGCACGTCCTATGTATCGCAAGGCCTGAGCGACCACGCTTTCCTATTCTGTCGGTCCACTCATCAACCGAATTTCAAACTCAGAACTCGTATTGAGTAATGCCGCGCGCTAAGCGGACAAGGCCCGCGCTTGTTGCATCTTCGTGGCGAACAAAAAGGTATGCCTTAGGAATTATAATTCGTTTCCTGCCGCTGGCCTGAACTCGGTAACCGTTACATGATGATGCTATCGAGCTAACCACGCATTGAGGTCGGCAACGATGAGTGCCCACCAATGGGCCGCAATTAAAAAAAGACCCACCTAAAATCCAAATCTGCGCGCACTGAGACCTGAGGCCGATACAGTAATACTGGCCCCGCGGAAACTTTGTACGCTTGCCGGAAGGAGAAGGACAAGTGACATACATCGTCAATGAAAACTGCATCAAGTGCAAACTAATGGATTGTGTCGAGGTATGCCCCGTTGATTGTTTCTACGAAGGAGAAAATATGCTGGTCATTCATCCTGATGAATGCATCGACTGCGGGGTATGTGAGCCGGAATGTCCGGTGGAGGCGATCAAAGCTGATACCGAAGCGGGTGTCGAGAAGTGGCTCAAACTCAACGCCGACTACTCAAAAACTTGGCCCAACATAACGGTCAAGCGCGACCCTCCCGCAAATTCAAAAGAGTGGGAAGGGAAACCGGATAAGCTTAAATATTTTTCACCAAACCCAGGTGAAGGTGACTAGCACTCGATGCAGAGTGTCGAAGCTGACACATCGAAGGCGTTGAATGACATCCCGACCGCTGCGGAAGCCGGATACAAATCGCTGGAGTTCGACGGCCTGGTCGGCCTGTTCGGCCCGCGTGATTTCCCGCCGGCAGTCCGTGATCGGATCGCCGCCGATATCCGTGACGTCGTGAGCGATCCGGAAATCGACGCGAAGCTCAGCGCCACCGGCCAAGTTGTCAATCCGGGCACGGCTGCCGAATTTACGGCCGCGCTGGATGACCAGCGAGCGACTGTGGCAAAGATCGGCGAGACTCTGGGCATCAAGCCGGCGATGCAGTGAGGCATCTAAGGCTGGCCGTCGATCACGCAGCCTATGCGTCAGTGACCGTAGAGCCTCGCGCTCCGTGGTTCGCATTATATTCAGATTCAGACGTTGAATGTCACGACAACGTAGACCTTCGGAATAGGGCAACCTCGACCGCCCAGTGATAGAACTTGGCGACTGGAGCGAGGCGAATAACGATAAAACGATCGTGCTCACGCCAAAACGAACCGTGATAAGGCATGTCGATGCCTCCAACTGTCGAATTTCGACTCTTTGTATGTTGCAAAAAGCCCTCGGACCGATGTCCAGGGCTTTATCGCTTTAGACAGGTAATCAAGCCATCGCGGCTTTGGCTTTGCGTTTCCGACGCCAGCCCACCACACCGAGGGCGCCGAGACCACTCGCGAACAGCGGCAATGCGGCGGGAATAGGCGTCGCTGCGGCGGTAATGGACATCTGATATGCGCCGTCAGGGTTGTTCGGGAGTAGTTGGGCCCCCACAGACGAATCGAACGAACTTACAAAGCTAAATTCCGACCCAACGCCCGTTCCACTAAAGTCGACGGTAAAAAAGCCACAACGCACTGCGAGTCGCTCGAGCTAAGCCCGATCCAATAGCGAGTATTCGCGAACTAGAGCCAGGATACTGAGAACGCTGATATCAACAATCGCTCGGGCACCGACGGAACCGAAGACAAATTCGCGAGGCTGGCAACGAAGACTGCCAGGGAGCGAGCGATCCGGAATTGGGACCTGGTCCACCGATCGTGTTGGCGTAAAGACCAACATTAAGAGTCCCCCACTCGCCGCCGCCAAGCAAAAGATCAACTTGATGAAGACTGAAAGTTGTGCCGCCTGTTGAAAAAGAATCATACAGCGGCCCGGCTGCCAGTCACCGAATCGGAACCAGCCGAAGCAGCTGAAAGATTGTCGTAAAGAGACGGCCGCGTTGCTCGGCGCAGACACAAAAGCTCGTGACCGCTATCGCCAACGCCGCTACTAGAAGTTTCCCCCGCATTTTTTTGCACTCCATTTGTTACGCCACAAATTTAGCCTCAGGTACGCTACGTGGACGGTAAACGCTGTCAAGGCCGCGTGCTCGACGCACGATCACTATCCTTAAAACGTCCAAGCAATTTCCTCCCAGAGGCCATGCGAAATGCCCATCAACGTTTAGTTTATGGCCCATATTTCTTCAGGAACACACCAATGCCTGCAACGCATAGAAAAATCGCTCGCGAGTCATAAAACATCTGTCGCTGATCGCCGGCCTGGATCATAGCGCCGACCGATCGCTCGCAGCTTCGAGAAATTACCGGAGAGAGCAGTTGAGTGTGCGAACGGTAAAAAGCCAGCGGCCAAGCCGGCCCCACGGCGAAATTGATTCCTGCCTTGCTATAACTTCGTTCAACCAAAATCTGATGTTGCTCTCCCGTCGCTTTTTTCAAATCTGCCTATCGACGGACGCAAAAGTCGCCGAGCAACAAGAGCTGAATGCGACCAGCTTAGCGTCTTGGCGTGCCTTTGCGATGAGCCTGATCTCGATCAAAACACCCTATCTCGCCGTCTGGGCGTTGACCGCAGTAGCACCAGTACATTGATCGACGAACTTACGAAAAAGGGCCTTGTGCAACGAAGAACCTGTCATCTTGACCGACGCGCGAAGCGAGTTCGTCTCACAGTAAAGGATTGGCTATTCATGACTGTCTGCGAGCAAAAGCAGATGCAGGTCGACTTGCGATACTGAGGTCGCTCGGCCCCCGCGGACCGCGAGCGATTCCTGGACCTTCTGGTGGCTGTGATCGAGGCGAACGAGGTACGCCCCAGAAGCAAACATGGCGAATGCGGCGATCAACCGTGCGTTGCTTTAGGTCGCCGAACGTTACGGACCTTTCCGGATCGATAAATGCGACTGTCCACAAGGCCACGCGCGACATTGGCATCCACGAAGTCTGTCGCCGCATTATAGGGCTGCCGCTGGGTCAACCATACCAACTTTTCCAGTTCCAACGCAAAAAAGGCGGCGCTCCGTTGAGGAACGCCGCCGATTTTGACAGCTCGCTAAGTGCGGAGCCGTTCAGTCCCAATCATTGTTGGGCTTGTTGTTGCGAGCACTGAGCCGCAGTGAACCCACTGTATGTATAGTCGAGCGGGCCGGTGGTCTCCTGCTTGTACTTAACCAGAACGTCCTTACAGACGATTGCTGCGGTTTCGAGATTGCCGCCGCAAGTGAAGTTCGCAGGGTCGTTGGTTGAGCCCGAGCCGCTATAGATAGCAGTTTGCGGATACGGGCAGACGGGGCGGACAGTCGCCAGTCTTAATCGTCGCGTTTAATGAGGTGGGCGCCACTCCATTCTCGACCCAGTTCACAAGCGCCGAGAAGAAGTCGACGTTGCCCGTACCGCAATGTCCCGCATTCGGTATGCGGTACAGACGGTAGGAGTTCTGGATATTCGCAAAGTTAATCGGACCGCCGTTGCCACCCGCACGAGCGATGCTAGGTGTCAGGCGCGCCGCTTGCTCGCGATAATACTTGATCACGCCGCGATGCATGATCAGGTTATCGTAGGCGCCGACATAGCTCAGTACCTTGCCGCCGTGGGCGCGGAACGCGTCAAAGTTGCCGAAGGTATCGGTGTTGTCAGCAAGACTTTGGCCCGGCGCGACCAGGTTAGTCGTGCCATCCTGCGCAAGCTGGGCGTAGGATTTGGTGCCACCGGCGCCGAACATCGTCACGGTATGCCAATCGAAGTTACGGTCGTGCTCATCCCAGTGCACCTGAGTGCCGGCCAAAGCGAAGAGAGCCGGCCCGTTCCATACCGTCGTGCCACTTCCCGGATCGCTGTGGTACCAGATCTTTTGGCCGCTCGCGTTGCGCGGGCCGTCCCAGATCTTGTCCATCGCTTGGGCTTCTGCGGGCGTGAGACAGTTAGCATTGGACGAAGTGCCACCATTGGCGATGCAGATCGCACTTGGATCAGCGGCCGCGCTGTAATTGCAGGCGCGTGGATCGTCAATAAGGCCGTCCGTGATGCCATCAAGGGCGTCGCACGCTGCAACAGCCTGGGCGGTCGCGAAGTTCTGTTTGCCGGTCGAGATCACGCCACCGACCAGATCCTTCATGACGATCTGGCCCCACATCTGCGCGGTCTGGAACCGTGTCCAGTACATCGCTGGGGCACCTGCCAGAATGCCGTCGAGTTCGTTGGGCAGTTCCTGTCCGAGGACGTAACCCCGGCGGCCACCGGTCGAACAGCCGTTCCAGTAGTTGTACTTCGGCGCCGTGCCGTAATAGTTCCGGGCCGCCTGCTTCGAGAGCAGGACTTCCTGGATGAGGCTGACCCGGCCCCAGTCGTTGAGGTACTCAAGATTGTACGTGCCGTCGAGATTCACAGCCTCTTCGCAGCTGCTGGTGGGATACGCGGGGCTGGGGTGGCCGCCATCGGTGGCCGACGTGGCGGAGGCAACGCCGTTGGTGGGGTTCGAGGCCGTGGCGCCCGAGCATCCGCCGCCGCCGCCCGCTATTGTTCGCCCGTCCCAGCGGCCCTCGTAGCCGCCGGTTCCGCCATCAACCGAATTCGCCGGCAGTTTCGCCGTGATACCGATGTTCTCGGTGGCCGTGCGGCCCCAACTAATGGTGACACTGCAGAACCGATTCGGCGCAGTGCCGCTGAGCACAGCCGCAATGGTTTTAATATTCGGGTCCGAGACCGTCGCGGCGAGCGATGTGCAGGCGATGGGATCGGCTTTCGCAATAGTCGGTACGCTAAATAGCATGAGCGTCGAAAGCGCGACGCCGCACGCCAGTTCCAGCTTCCTCATGACGTTCTCCCATTTTTTGTTAGCATTTACTCGATGCCCCAAAGGCGACTTGCGCACGACCAAGTGCCGTGATGTTCCACCCTTGGGCATGCATTGCCGAGAACGCGGCTAAACACTGGACGGAAGACGTCCAGCGCTTTTCCCTGAATGCATGTCCTGAATCGTTGAACGAAAGAGGAGGCAACTCCCGCGATACGCTGCCTCGATGACGTGGCATCATTCAAGTTTAACCCCCTCAAGCCTACTCCCAACCGCACCGCCACAATGCAAGAGGAGTTGTTAGTTCTTGATCTTAATTAATTACCTGTTTTTTCGGAGTGTCAATTTGCTGCAACAACGATTTCTTTAGAAAACCGAAAATGTGCAAGCGTATCCCAATTTAATCCAGACTACTGACCAGCAATGCGTAAGACTCATAAAAAAAACAACGGATAGGCATAGCAGCCACTCCGACCTGTCGCGAAACTCAATGGCCTGATGTTGGAAATTGCAGCGATCCAATCACTGCCTTGCACGGTGACGAATGTCAGCCCCGGCGCCGGCGTTATTTCCAATATTGCTTAGATTACCAAGTCCCAAATCCGGGCATTCGCCGCCGTAGATCTTCGGCGACGACCTGGGCATCAACGTGATTTCGAATAATTCGCGGCTGGACAAACACAATCAATTCCGCACGCTTACCTGTATTTGTCGCCGTCGACGTTAAATTACCGAGAAACGGCACATCTATCAGCCCTGGAATTCCAGTTTTTTGCTGGTTTCTCTGTTGGCTAATCAGGCCTGCTAACAGCGCGGTCTGGCCGTTTTGCACGACCACAGTGCTCTTAATTTTTTGCTGCGAAATTGTAGGAGTTAGGGTGGTCGCATTCACGTTTTGCGCCACGGCGCTAACTTCCTGCTCAATGTCTAGTTGCACTTCCCCAGAACGAGTGATGTGTGGTGTAACGCGCAGAATAACACCCGTATCAACATAGCTCACGCTGTTGACGATGGCCGATTGCGAGGTAACGACGCTGGTCGCAGTGCCTGTTGTCACTGGCACTTGATCTCCAACTTGCAGCAACGCGGGTTGATTGTTTGCGACAACGAGTGATGGCGCAGACAGTATCTTAACGTCTGTCACATCACGGAGGGCGGTGATGACAACGGACGGATTAGCCAGAGAGCCAACGACGAAATTGGCGCCTGGGATCGCTTGAGCCAGCGGTAGTGGAACCGTGAGCTGCGAACCAGAAATTGGAACTGTATTGTTTGAGGCGTTCTTGATGGCGCCTTGTAGGAAGAACTGCACGCCGTAATTCAGGCTGTCGTTTAAAGTCACTTCCGCCGCAATCGCTTCAATGGCAACTTCAGCCGCCGGACGATCAAGTTCAATGATGGCTCGTTCGATCGGTTTATATTCGTCTTGGCTTGCGTAAACGACAACGGCATTGCTGGCTGGATCAGCGGTGATACGCAGTTTAGAAGCGCCACTTTCGGCCCCACCGCCGGCCCCAGTTTGGTCGATTCTTGAAGCGGTTGTCTGTTGTCTGGTTGTGTCTGTGGGAACTGGTGGAATTCCTCCGCCCGGCAATCTTGCAATCGGCGTTGGGCCTGAAATGGTGGTTTGCTCGCTCGCATTTCCAGAACTACTTGCGCCGAATACCTCCTTCAAAACGATAACGACTTTACGAGCGTCAGCGCTCTTGAGCCTATAAACGTGGACGCCCGGTCCGTACTCACTTCGCCGATCCAGACGATTGATCCATGTTTGGATCTGACGAACCGTGTCCGCGTTCTTTGCCACCACAAGAATTGAATTTAGCCTGGTGATCGGCTGCATTTTGATCAAGGATAAATCGGGAACCATTTGATCAACTTCTTTGATCACCACTTCCGGGGAACTGTTTTTTACCGGGAAGATGCCGACAGATTGGTTGCGCATCCAATCAACGTCGAAAGCAAGCGCGCTGTCTATCAGCCATTGCCGCTCGCTCGTTGATCCACGAACAACGAGAAGATTTCGGCTCGGGTCAACTTTGATCGATTCAGGTGGAGCACCGAAGCCGATCAAGATCTTGCTCAACGTGTCCGCAGATATGTACTGCAGCGGCAGAGCGGTTGTTCCGAAGCCTGGAGTGCCGGCGTCGGGGCCAATGTTAGCTGCGCCAACGCTGCGCGCTTCGGCCGCTGGCAAAATTCGATAAACACCTTCCTGTTGAACAAGAATGGCACCAGCAGGCCGAAGGGCGGTCTCAAGCAGCCAAAGCAACTGAGATCGCGTTACGGGCCGCTGGGCCGACATCGTGATGGTCCCCTTGACCCGGGGATCAACGAGATAGTTGGCCTTTAAGCCATCTCCAAGCACAGCGCGAGCGACGGCATTGATGTCGGCGTTATCGAAGACAACCTGAAATTTGTCGCCATCAGCTGGAGTAATGCCGCCATCTGCAACGTTGAAGGCAACTTGAACAATTCCCGACGGGCGATTGTTATCCGTGTGCTTTGTCTGATCTACGATAGGCGGATGAGCGACGCTCTGACCTGGATAAATAACGCCTTCATCAGCACGCTGATCGGCGCCCGAGGTCGCAACTCGTTCGGTTGCGGCCGAAGGTGTGGCGCGGCTGTTCGCCGGCCCGGTTGCCGTCCGGCCGCTTAGAATGTCGCCAAAGATTTCGAGCTTGTCAGGTGAGTCTGCGGTTTGCCGCGAAGCCGACTGCAATGCCGCCGGCGAGACCGCACAGCCAGCAACACAAATAATGGCCGAAAAACCAAGCGCCATTCGGCTGGCCGCGGCCAGCGTCAATCGTCCGATAGGACGTCTGTTACTCAACACTACCCCAGCCTTACTTTTACACCCGACGCAGCCAGAGATTTAAGCAGGTGCGCGCGACAATGTCTGATGACTCTCTGAAGCTTTTTTTATGCCTGTAAGGCATAGCTGCCTTATTTCAGCATTGGCGAGATGCCTGCTTAGATCCGACAAATTTTGCAAAGGTGAATATCCTCGGCGTCTCACTTTGCGGTGCCAAGTGTATCACTCTGCTTGGGTTGCCGAACCAAACTGATGGTGTCGACGCTGTACTTTCGCCCCGTGGAAGAACCCGTCGCTACGGTTACATACACAGGGAACCACTTGGGCCCTTCGTCGGGCTTCGTGGTTTTTAAGGGCTCATCCGAAATTGCCGAGAGGCCCAGTACTTTGTTCGCAGGCACGGTAGCAATGGCTTCGCTATTAATTCGCAGCGCAGTTGCCGTAAATCTGAGAGGCGCGACTGCAATTTGCCAAGAAAAACGACCCGTGCGTCCGTGCGTGACGCCTAACTCTGTTGGGGCAAGTTGGGATAATAAGGCATCATTCAAACTCATCATCCTGACGAGCTCTTGGATTTTGGCGGCGTTCATTCGCGTATTGTTCGCCACGCGGGTTAGCGCGACAGCCAAAATCGCAGCGATAACGATAGCTATCAGTGCTTCGAGCAATGAAAAACCGTTGGGTGCCCGAGTTATTAAGTGTTGTTTCCCATGACAGGATACCATTGAAAAATGGGTCCTTCTGAACCCGACGCCCCACCTGGACTACCGCGACAGCCGACGCACGTCTTGCACAACCTCCACTAGTGTTTCGAAGTCGGTGGCTCCCGGGATCAGTTCGGTACCGATGATAAAGGCCGGGGTGCCATTGAGTTTTAGCGTCCTGGCAATATTTGAGCTCTTGGTGATTTCAGCGTCGACTTCCGGACTTGCCATATCAATTTTGAGGCGAGCGACGTCGATCCCAATTGTTTCGGCTACGCCCAAGATACTAGCCTCGTCGAAACTCAGCCTTTTACTCATAAAGGCATCGTGAAGTTCCAAATCCTTCCCTTGCTTTTTGGCAGCAAGTGCTGCCCGCGCAGCCACGACAGACTGCGGTCCCAGGATTGGATACTGTTTCTGGACAATTCGCAGTCCGGGATCGGCCCGTACCAAGTTACGTAAAAGTGGCTCCATTTGACGGCAATAAGGGCAGCGATAGTCAAAGAATTCCACCAAAGTCACATCACCTTTTGGGTTTCCAAAAACCACAGCATTCGGATCGTCGACGAGTTCAGCCTTATACGCCCTGATTAACGACTTTGTGTCGGCGGCCAACTGATCTTCCTGCTTGCGTTTGGCCAGCTGCAAAGCCTCAATCAGGACCTCCGGATGCGCCAAAATGTAGTCATGAATTACTTTCTCAATATTGCTTTCGGTCGCCGGCCCGGTAGTCCGGTCGGAAGTCTGCGGTTCGCCCATACAAATCGATGATTGAAGTGCAACGCACAATGCGAGCGCAGCGCTTGCATAGAATCGAAGGTGCCTTCCTAGTCCGCCAAATACACGTTGGCCTGCCGAATTTCGTGGCACGAACATTACCTTCCTCTGCTCTTGCACCGTATAGCTACGTTCCGATTGGATGTGTATCACGCGCCACTTACTTTGTTCAATCGTGAGCCCTTCCTACAGTACTCGCCTTTGTCCCGAAACTGCCGATTACCGAATTAACCTGATTAGAGTTCCCGGGGCACTCTTCAGGTTGGCTTGATTGCAAGCCCGGGACCCGGTTGCTAGGGTATTCACTTGAATAGTAAGTGGGTTGTGGACGCATGAATTTTGTCGCGAAAGAAAAAGCGACGAGAGCAACGGACTCTGTTCCGATTGATTCTGAAGATGCCGCACGCGTGGCTGGCCTAGTTCCAAGCCGCAATGCGCGACCATCGGAAGCTGCAATCGTCCGGGTGGCGTTTAGCGCACTGGCTGCCGGCCGTCCCGTCATCGATCGCTTTTCCGCTCGTTATCTTCGCGATAATTTTATTTATCTTTATGAGGACGAGCGAGAGCAAATACATGCAGCGCTCACAAGCGAAAATCAGTTACCGTTAATCGACACTATTGAATGGACTTTGCAGCGAAAAGTTATTGCGGAGCTCGCGAACCCCGACGACATCACCGCTGCGCTAAACCGTGTAATTAGCGACGACACCTCACAAACTCGGCCAAACTCTTCGTTCCCAACGGTTACCAAAGCTAATGGCGACGAAGAAACAGTTGAAACCCTGCGTGATCTGGCAAGCGGAGCGCCGGTAGTCCGCGCTGTCAACGAAATCATCGAACAGGCGCTCGAGCGCCGCGCCACAGATATCCATTTGGAACCGGTTCGGGATGGAATTCGCGTTCGTATCCGCGTGGACGGCATTTTAACAACAATACGCACATTTGCTCCAGAATTGGCGCGTCCGATTGTTTCACGCGTTAAAATTCTCGCTGCGCTAAATATCGCGGAAAGGCGGTTGCCACAGGATGGAAGAAGCCGCATTCGAGTCGGCAACCATGACGCGGATATTCGCATCGCAACTATGCCAACCGCTTTTGGCGAAGCGGCAATCCTGCGCCTGTTACAACGCGCGAAAGGTATTAAGCCTTTCTCCGAAGTCGGACTTTCGCTGCGTGATTTTAATGTATTCAGCCGCGCACTCAGTGCTCCGCATGGAATGATTGTCGTAACCGGTCCGACTGGCAGCGGCAAAACAACCACACTTGCCGCCGCGCTCGGTACGATCAATGATGATACTCGAAAAATTCTGACAATCGAAGATCCAATTGAGTACGAAATTGATGGAGTTAACCAATCTCAGGTCAAACCATCTATTGGTATGACTTTCGCAAACGCGTTGCGTGCATTTTTGCGGCAAGATCCCGACGTTATCATGGTCGGCGAAATGCGCGACAGTGAGACTGCGAGTGTAGGTATCCAAGCTTCTTTGACTGGCCATCTTGTGCTGACGACATTGCATACCAACACCGCCGCTGCCGCTATTACTCGTTTGATTGATCTTCAGATCGAACCGTTCCTTCTGAGCGCTAGCCTTCAGTGCATAGTGGCCCAGCGATTAGTGCGCCTTCTCTGCACTCATTGTCGCCATTCGGTGCGAGTCGACGCGAACTTCTTGAGCCGCGACTCTCGTTACCGCGCTCTCCAGATTGAAGGTGCTCGCGTCTGCGAACCCAAGGGCTGTCCCCGGTGTGGTGGCACTGGATATTCTGGTCGTCGTGCCGTCTTTGAAATCGTAGAAGTCAATCAAGAACTCCGGCACATGATTACGAATCGCTCCTCAGAAGCAGAAATCGAAACAGTCGCAAAAACGCACGGAATGACCACATTAATCGAAGATGGCGTGCGCGCAGCGTTAAGCGGTGATACGTCACTCGATGAGGTTTTGCGCGTAACCGCGAGCCGCTGATGCCGGAATTTACGTACCAAGCTCTTGACGCTCGTAAGCAGTTCACAACCGGTCAACTGCACGCAGCCTCGATTAATGCTGCTATCGAGCAACTCACTAGGCTTGGATATATTCCCCTTTCGACTACGCC
>CAWDGS010000009.1:0-27544 GCA_963801955.1 uncultured Alphaproteobacteria bacterium | reverse complement strand
GTCACGCGCCGAAAGTCCTGAATTAGTGCGAGGTTTTGGCTTTCGCCCGCGAGGGTAAAACACCCGGCAATGGTTACGCAGACATATTGTGAACAGGTGAATGCCGCGTGACGTTCGTTGCCGTGAGTGCCAAAGAACATCCCCGATGGGTAGCGCTCGCGTGACTTTCGTGCGTTGCATATTTATTGGGGGAGCCATGCAATGCGACTTGGAGTAATTCGTGTGGGTTCGCTCCATAGTAAAGGAAAGGCCGCCGGGAATCCCGAGCGGCCTGTCCCGGGAAGGGCAACCCCAGTTGTGGCTTTATCTGTGATTGACCAGTCCCGTTACTAAACTCCTCAACATAGTTCCAGGTTCTGCCGGGAACTGTGGAACCTTTCTGGTGGCAAGAAAGGGCGGGGCCGTCGACGCGGGAGTATCCGTGGCGCGGCCTTTTTCTTTGCTGTCATCGCGTATTTGTGTTGGTCATCACGAAAATGCCGAAGCGACCACGATCTGTGATCTACGACACAGATCTTACCGAGTAGTTCGGCAATGCTTCATGTGCGAGACGCCGAATATACCTCAACGCGGGTCGTCCCCGATCCCGGCGGAACGTAGAGAGAGATCGCTGTGCGAGCCACACGCAGCGGTCTCTCTTTTTGCGATCAGCCGATGGCAATTTCGAAGCCGAAAGGACCATTTTTTCTATTTAAAACTGGCCAGTTCACGTGGGTCGGCAGTACGGCGATGGCCTCGGGTGCCCAGAAGGACCCAAATCACCCTGTCATAATCTTAGTTCGATCATACCTTCGAAATGCGAATTTTTGTGATGGCCAGCACATCGGGGTGCACCTAACGCAAGTAGTGTTGCATCATTGAGAGCGACAGGCTCTCCCCGAAACACCACACCGGAGACCTCCAATGCGTACCGTCATTTCTCTCACGCTGATGACCGCAATCGTTGCCACAGTGTGGCTTACGGGACCAACGGTCGCAAAGCAGACCACTTCCATCGACCCTGTCAGCATGATGACAACCGCGACAAGTTTGCCCACCGAGCAATTCGATCTGTACTAATCAGGTAATAGCGCAATGGCTGGATGAAAAAGAACAAGGGCCGGGGACTTCCCGGCCTTTTCGCTGTAGCTCACAGGGGATGAGCCATGTGGGAGTATCTTGTGGTTCGGCTGCGCACGAGTAAGCCAAGCGTTACAGAAAACATATTAAACGATTGGGGACGCGACGGTTGGGAGTTGGCTCGGTCTGTTGGCATTTGGCGTGGACCACGGCTTATTTTAAGCGCCTAAAAAGTTGACCCGGATTGACAAGACCATTGATTCAAAGCCTTGGGGTTCGGCGGCACTGCCTTTGAGAACGAGCCGGACAGGACCTTACGAAGCGTCCACCCTCATGCCGTCAAACGCAACATAATCAAAATACTTGGACGAATGTTTGGAGAGACTGCCTCGAGGCGGCTGCCGGGCCCCGCCGTTAACGCGCGCCGAGAATTTAAGGTTGATGGTTTAGCTTAATGCGCAGGTTTCGTTGCGCTCGTGGAGACCACTCGTAGTGTGAGCTTGGGCAGCAGTCCCCTGCTGTCCAAATCTCCAAGTGCGAAGCCGTCAGGCGATAACCCCATACGCCTGGCGGCTTTGTTTTTCTTAAATTCCAGCGCTGTGCACACTGCTCCGTTAGTCCGCTCAGGTCGTGAGATAATACTTTCGGCTACCCAGACGATAATCGCAATTTTCTCAACTGTTGCACTGCGGTCATATGATGCGTGCCGCGTACTGGTATGGTTGCGAACGGTGGGGAAATTCTCTTCCCGCTCGAGCGGCCTCCGGTCGGGCAGACGCCACAACTGTTGCGATCGGGGCCGCTTTAAGTTTTTCACCAAATTTGATTGCCGCCCTGACTAAGAAAGCGGCCACCAGCCGAGGGTGCCACAAAAAATCCGCTCGACTGGCGACCACCCCAAGCGGAGATCCCGTCCCCGCTCGATAGTGTGCGTATCGGAATTGGCGATTCGGACATAGCGCCCGGGCGTCGTCTCACAGCGCTCTATTTGTCCGAGCCGCGCAATATCCGCTACTGGCACTTAGCGGACTGCCGTTAGTCGCGATCAATGTCTGCTTTCAGGGCAAGCGGCAAGGGAAGGCAGACGTGCCTCAATGTCCGCTAATGGCCTATAGCGGATATTAGAGCGGCCCTATTCGTCCTCGCGTGCTTTTCGTCAAGGGGCGCTGCGCGAGCTAACCGTTTCTTAGTCGCTGCAGAACTAGACTGACATCGGGCGCTGACCAGAGAGCGCCCGGCTAACGCGTGTTTCACCCCGCGTTAGCTTTGTGGCGGGGAACGGTGGGGTGGGACTTAGTGAGCGTAACGCTCCACCGTTCTTCCTAAATTAGGACCGGGGCCATGTCGGAACGCATAATTGATGTAGGCGGGCAGGCCTGCACCATTCAGGTCTACCGATTTGCCAAGCGCATTTGGATTGCTGTTGGGGAGTATCTGGGCGAACAGCTCCGGACGAGGGGCGAAAACGCAGAGCAAGCCGCTATGGCTTGGCGCAGGGCAGCTGAATGCAAGCATACCTGACCAATCTTCTTTTTGGCCGCAACCTCGCGATAGAGAAATGCAATTTCGGATCGGCCAACTCGGGTTCGAAGCGGTCAGTGTTGTGAGATTTACCACCCCGCGTATTGTTCGGTGGAGGAGCCATGCAATGCGAGGTAGAGAAATTTGAGTCAGCTCGCTCCATAATAAAATGAAGAGGCCGCCGGATAATCCGAACGGCCTCTCCCGGGAAAGGACAGCCTCAGTTGTGGCTTTATCTGTGATTGACCAGACCCGACATCTAAACTCCTCAACATAGTTCCAGGTTCTGCTGGAAAAATGTGGAGCCTTTCCCGTGGCAGGAAGGTTAGGGCCGCCGGCGCACAGACCCTATTTCTAGTCGCGGCGTCGATTTTGTGTTGGTCATCACAAAAAGGCGTAAACGAGTTCAGTCTGTGATCTACGGCACAGACTAGATTGAGTAGTTCGGCAAACCTTCATGTGCGCGACGCCGAATACACCAAACCAGGTGTCCCCCTGATCCCGGCGGAACGTAGAGAGAGATCGCTGTGCAAGCCACACGCAGCGGTCTCTCTTTTTGCACTCGGGCAGTCATCACGCGCTATGGCGTCTTTGGTGCGCAGCCGCAAATCGACGTCACTACTGCCGAATTTGGTGTGTATCCATTTGTGCAGCGATAAAAGTTCCGAAAAGTGATGCCTGTCACAGAAGTCTCTTTGCTGGGATGCCAGTCTTGATTCCACAATGGGTGATGCGCCGCCGATCGCGGGCGTGGTTCCAGTCGCGCGTGCGGTGCGACTGGGGCCGCATGCCAGTAAGTTTTGACGGGTTTGAAATGGAACTAATCGGCAAACAATATTGTTTGAGAGCATGACCCAAGGGACGTCAGATAATCCCGTTGCATTCTCGGTATCTGGCCGGGCTGAGATTACGGCTGCGATCGAAGGTTTAGCCGAGGAAGTGGCGCGATTGGCTCGCAAGATAAACCGTATTGTTCCGACGATTAATACGCAGAGAAATTCCTCCCAAGAAAAAGCGAAATTTGAGGCTGCGTTGCATGGCGCGTTTTCCCGGAGCAGTTGTGAACCGCAACCCTCGGAGACAGGCGAGGCCAAGACGATTCCGTTATCGCCGCAGCAGGACACCGAATTAAATGAAACAATCGTGCGCGAATTTGTCGAAGAGACTAACACCGATATCAAAACCGCACTGCCTGAACCAACGAGCAACATCGGTCGGGAAGAAAACGCCATCGCGGCGCGTGTCGCCGATTTATATGAACGGCTCGGCGGATTTATAAAAACGTCGGTGCCGAAAGCGCCCGAACGCAATATGTGATGCCTCACGCCGACAATGTCTGCTATTGCCGTTGGCGGACGACGCGCTTACCACCAGAAATTTTAACGCGGATTTGCTAAGCCGGATTATAGAGCCGGAGTGTTGGACGCGTATTGACGGTTGCGACGTCAGCAAAAATGCGCTCAGATAATGTCGCTGCAAATCGATTGGCTTTCGGCCACGGGCGTCCGGCGCGCGTCGCTGTTTGGTAGTTGGCCACTGACCTTTTACCTGGCGAAGAGACAGCGGCGGCCTTGATGTCCGGCAAATCGAAGGTGCTGCGAGCGATTTCGTCAGTTTAATCTCGTGGCCACAGTTCGGGCAGGAAATCTGAAGGTCGCTCATACTGCACCTCCGCAGGCAATTTTATCTCGTCCAACTACCTCTACCCGAAAGTTCACGACGAATGTTTCACGGCATCGGCCGAAATGGGCGGCATGCGCCTTGAAAACGAATACGCATCTTGCGCGAGTAACGAACTCCCTTTTGTAAAAGCAAAGCATATTTCACCGATCAAGATCCGCTGGCTCAAGGGAGCTGTCGTCACTGCGCGGTACAAAGACACTAAAACAAGTACCGCTGCGAATTTCAGACTTCACGATGATGTGGCCCTCGAGGTTCCTTACCGTTCGGTACGCCTTCGCCAGCCCAAAGCCGCTAACCGGACCTTTTGTTACAAAAAACGGATCAAAGACCCGCTTGACCTGAGCAGGCGGAATCGCGAATCCGTTATCGGCCAGTTCGATTAAGACATGATCGCCGGTCAGACAAAGTCCGCTCATCGACCGGCAGGTAGCTTCGTCCACGTTTGCGGCTCGGCACAATAGGGTGCCGCCATTCGGCATGGCGTCCCGAGATCTGACGACCAAATTCACCAACGCATCATCAAAGCTCCTGCTCAATCGTGCTGACCACAGATCAGTGGCCAATTCAATTTTGAAATTGATATTTTGCGGGAGTATGGCTCGAAACAGTCGAGATAGGTCAGAGAGATATTCACCAACATTGACTGTCTTCGGCGGCTCGTGTCCCTTAATTCGCCCTGCGTGTGCGCCATTAAGATGAACCACTTTGCGCGCCCAGCGGCCGACCGAAGTTGTTCAGCTAACAGCGAAAGCTTCCCCCGGTACGTCGAGGGGCACGGTTTCATCATGCATCAGCAGATTGACCGCGGAATCGGCGACCTCTACTTCCCCGATGACATCTTGCGCCATGATGCCGGCCAACCGGAGCATTTCGGTATTAGGCAGCTTTTCCATGCCGTATCTCCACGCGTTGAGCGGAGCCAAGTGAATCAGGGCTCGGGGCTTGTTGAAAGGATTTGCTGTGGACAAGAAAGCAACGGCTTCGAACCTAGTCTGAACTCTGGCAACGCAGTCGCAAGAAGTGGTTCGCGCTAGTCGTCGAAGTCGAATTCTTCGTGCTCATCCCGCTCGGGCGCCGCAGCGTCCCGTTCTGGAGGTATGGCGCCGCCTAGGGGATGTCTCAGCTGCGCTACAATTAAGTCCGCCAGCTCCGACCCGTTTTGGTAAAGCCAATTCCCCGTAATCATAGTGGTGAGGGTCATTACTTTTCGGAGGAGGCTCTCCGGAACCAGGTCCGGATTTTTGTTTTCGATCGCCAGCTTCCAAGGCGACCAACTCGGTTAGCAGGATATGGCGCCGGCGAACCCTCCGAATTTCCTTCTCCAACCTCTGGTAGTTCCGCAAACTCAATCCCATTCGCTTTGCCATTTCAGCCTGGCTGAGACCTAAAAATTCACGGCGACGCCGTAGCCGGACACCATCCATTTTTTTCTCCCATAATTCCTTGTTTTGCGACGTCCGTGTTCTATGTCTACCTAATAGCACGCCAATTTGGCGTTAAACAATGGAAATTTATGCCAAAAAACGGCAGAAAGGCAGAATACCGATGAAAATCAATGGTTTGGGTACAGACATAGTTTTATCGCGAAGGACGACATCGGGCGCTTTTTGCGCGACTGCGTTAGGCGCAAGGAGGAGTGCAGTGAACGAAACGTCAAAGAAAAAACGTCGAAACGTCAACGCATTGCAGCATGGCCTTTATGCGAAAGACATTTTGCTCCCGTGGGACAGTCACGAAGATTTTGAAAGGCTCTTCGCGGATCTTAAAGCAGAGCTGTCCCCTCATGGGCGCGCCGAGGAGGAAGCCGTCCTCGATCTCGCCGTTCTGCACCATCAAAAACACACGGTGTGGCGCATGCGGCAGAGTGTCGTGCTGCGCGATCCTTTCACGCGCGCTATCCAGCAAACGGGCGCCAAGTCATGGCGCGGTATCCGCAAACGGTTACGGGCGGAAGCCAAAGAGACGCGAAACCTGCAAGGCATGGCGGAGGCCGGAATGGCTGACCTCCAGGCGCAGTGCCAGCGGATGGAGCGCCAAATCGAAAAAGCTTCGGACGCCGATGAGATTGCACTCCTTGAGAAGAAGATAGCGGCAAATCGCCGTTTCCTCGCCGGGCAAATAGAAACAATTTACGTTGGAACGAGTGCCCGAAATTCTTTCGACAAAGCCTACGTGCCCGAAAGTATGGAAAATCTCGTCCGGCTCGAGGCCGCCATCGATGCCCGTATCGCTAAGGTTCTAGGTCGATTGGTCGCCCTCAAGGAGTTCAAACGGACGCCCGCCGGGGGAGCAACGCCAACGCTCGAACACGTCTGACGATTATATCTATCAAGCTCAACTTATAGTAGTATTTTTTTGGAACGAGCGATGGACACTTCGAAGGTCGATCGCAAGCAATAAAGATGATAACTGCAGCATCGCAAACAATCGCGGTGCTGCAGTTTCTAAGCGCGCGGGTGTAGCTCAATGGTAGAGCAACAGCCTTCCAAGCTGATGACGACGGTTCGATTCCGTTCACCCGCTCCAGCCTTCTACCGGGTCAATCTCGTGCGAGCCGGCCATTGCGATCGAAAAGGCGCCAGCGCTACGAAGGCCTAGCAAGGGCGCAAACGGCTTGCAAACGCGCCATGTATAATGCATGACATCGCCGCGGCGGGCCTTTATGGTCCGCCGCATCCGCTTTCCGGAGGAGTGTAGCTCAATGGCTAGAGCACCGGTCTCCAAAACCGGGGGTTGCAGGTTCGAGTCCTGCCACTCCTGCCAGGCAGAGAGCCGGCGCTAACCACGTGCCGGCAAGGGCCTGCGCAAACGCGGCGGCCGTGACTACATTGGGATCATCGATTAGCGACTTGGGATCAGGGCTTCACTAGAATGGCAACGTCTCCGTTCAAATTTCTCCAGGAAGTGCGCGAGGAGACGCGCAAGGTGACCTGGCCGTCACGCAAGGAAACGATGATCACCACCGCCATGGTGTTCGTCATGGTTGCGATTGCGTCGATTTTTTTCCTGGTCGCGGATCAATTGATCCGCATTGCCGTTACCTTCGTGCTCGGCATCGGAACCTGAAGGTTCAAGAGCGATGAACGATACAGCTACAGAGACGACGACATCGACCAAGCCAAAGCGCTGGTACATCGTCCACGCCTATTCGAATTTCGAAAACAAGGTCGCGGATTCCATTCGCGAACAGGCCAAGCAGCGCGGCCTCGCCGAACACATCGGCGAAGTCCTGGTGCCCAAGGAAAAAGTCACCGAAGCGCGTCGCGGCCGCAAGGTTGAGACCGAGCGCAAGTTCTTCCCCGGCTACGTGCTGGTGAAAATGGACCTGACCGACGAGGTCTATCACCTCATCAAGAACACGCCGAAAGTCACGGGCTTTCTCGGCTCCGACAAGAAGCCGATGCCGATTTCGGATGCCGAAGCCGACCGCATCCTGCATCAGGTGCAGGAAGGCATTGAGCGGCCGAAGCCTGCGGTGTCGTTTGAAGTCGGCGAACAGGTGCGCGTCTCGGACGGGCCATTTGCCTCGTTCAACGGCGTTGTCGAAGAAGTCGACGAGGCGCGCTCGCGCGTGAAGGTGGCGGTGTCGATCTTCGGTCGTGCAACGCCCGTCGAACTGGAATTCGGGCAGGTCGAGAAGCTTTAATTGTTTTGACGAGGTGGCCGGGACAAACCTGGCCATAACAGGTGAAAAGTCGTGGGAGGTGAGGCGGTCGCCAACCGTCAAGATCCGCACCACTAACGGAGTGAGACATGGCGAAGAAAGTGACTGGATTCCTCAAACTGCAAGTGCCTGCCGGCGCTGCCAATCCGTCGCCCCCGATCGGGCCGGCGCTTGGCCAGCGCGGCCTCAACATCATGGAGTTCTGCAAGGCGTTTAATGCGCAGACCCAGAAGATGGAGAAGGGCGTTCCGATCCCGGTGATCATCACGACCTACCAGGATCGTTCATTCACCTTCGAGATGAAGACACCGCCGGTGTCTTATTTTCTCAAGAAGGCGGCCAAGCTTGAAAGCGGTTCCAAAACACCAGGCCGCGATCTCGTCGGGCAGGTCAGCAAGAAACAGGTCCGTGAGATTGCCGAGCAGAAAATGAAGGACCTCAACTGCAATACGCTCGAGGCGGCCATGAAAATGATTGAAGGCTCCGCGCGTTCGATGGGCCTCACGGTGACGGAGTAACGGCCATGACAATCGGAAAACGCACAAAGGCCGTCCGCGAAGGCGTTGATCGCGACAAGTCCTATCCGATCGCGGAAGCGGTCAAGATGGTGAAGGAGCGCGCCAAGGCGAAGTTCGATGAGACCATCGAGATCGCGATGAACCTCGGGGTCGACCCGACCCATGCCGACCAGATGGTACGCGGCGTTGTCACGTTGCCGAACGGGTCCGGACGTACGCTACGCGTCGGTGTATTTGCGCGCGGCGGAAAAGCCGACGAGGCGAAGGCTGCGGGTGCCGACGTTGTCGGTGCCGAGGACCTGGTCGAGAAGGTCACCAAGGGTGAGATCGATTTCGATCGCTGCATTGCCACACCGGACATGATGCCGCTGGTCGGTCGTCTCGGTAAGGTGCTCGGCCCGCGCGGCATCATGCCAAATCCAAAGGTCGGTACGGTGACGATGGACGTCACCAATGCCGTAAAGGGTGCGAAGGGCGGTTCAGTTGAGTTCCGTGTCGAGAAGGCCGGCATCGTCCAGGCGGGCGTCGGCAAGGCGTCTTTCACCGAGGACAAGCTGGTCGAAAACATCAAGGCGTTTGCCGATGCCGTGCAGAAAGCAAAGCCTCCCGGCGCCAAGGGGCATTACATCAATAGGGTGGCGATCTCCTCCACCATGGGCCCGGGTGTCAAAGTCGAGCCTTCGTCGCTTTTTTCGAGTGGCAGCGGTAACTGAACCCTCTTTTCCGGCCTTTTCGCGGGGATTATCGCGAAAAAGGACTTGGCAAAGGGGACCTGACCCTCTAAATGAGGCGCATCGGGCGTGCCGACCCAATTTGTCGGTGCGCCTTTGCGCGTCTCTACAAACCAGTGGTGATCGGAACTTATTCCTTTTGGAAACCCGGCTGGGAGCTCTGAAAGGAAGAAGCCCGATACCGTTGTGGGTGTGAAAGCGCGCAAGGCCGTCCCCGGAATGGGTCGGCCGACCTGTCCAAGACTGCCGGCGCCGAAGGTTCGCAAGGGCCTGACGCTTAATCCCCGACGGGGGCCAGCATAGACGGGGATACGACCCGAGTTTGCGCACCGACAAAGTGCGCCAGTTTGGTTCGAACCTCGGAGACCCGATTGCGGCCGCAAGGTCGTTTCGGGGGGCAGGCTTTTCGAATAGTCGTCCTGCCCGGTTCGCTATGCGTGAACTTCAAGCGGGACGGCTGGTAGCAACCAGGCGGCTCCCGCGTCACGCGGGCCAGCCGCCAAACCGGAAAGAGCTTGCAGTGGATCGAGCGGCAAAAGCTGAGTCCATCACCGACCTGAGCGGGGTCTTCAAGACCTCCAACGTTGTGGTGGTGGCTCACTATTCCGGCCTCACCGTTGCCCAGATGCAGACTCTGCGTAAGCAGATGAAGCAGGCGGGCGCGCAGGTGAAGGTCGCGAAAAACCGTCTCGCCAAGATCGCACTCAAGGACACCGACGTTGCCTCCATTTCGGCCCTGCTCAAGGGGCCGACCGTGCTCGCCTACTCGGGCGATCCGGTGGCGGCGCCGAAGGTGGCTGTCGACTTCGCCAAGGCGAACGAACGTTTCGTCATTCTTGGCGGCTCGATGGGCAAAACCGCTCTGGACCTCAACGGCGTCAAGGCGCTCGCCTCGCTGCCGTCGCTGGATGAATTGCGCGGCAAGATCGTCGGCCTTCTCGTGTCGCCGGCGACCAAGATCGCCCAGTACGTCAACGCACCCGCGGCCAAGGTCGCGCGCGTCGTCCAAGCTTACGCTTCCAAGAGTGCGGCGGCCTGACGGCTCAAAGCAAACTCGTATTTGGTTCGAACCTAATAGGAACTGAACAATGGCTGACCTGCAAAAGATCGTTGATGACTTGTCCAAGCTGACCGTTCTGGAAGCGGCGGACCTGGCCAAGATGCTGGAAGAAAAGTGGGGCGTCTCTGCTGCGGCCGCGGTCGCGGTGGCGGCCGGTCCCGCGGGCGGCGGTGCCGCTGCCGCGGCTGAAGAGAAGACCGACTTCACGGTTGTTCTCGCCAGCGCCGGCGACAAGAAGATCGAAGTGATTAAGGAAGTTCGCGCGCTCACCGGTCTCGGCCTGAAAGAGGCCAAGGACCTGGTTGAGGGCGCACCCAAGACCGTCAAGGAAGGCGTCAACAAGGACGAGGCCGCGAAGATCAAGGCCACGCTCGAAAAGGTTGGCGCAAAGGTTGAGCTTAAGTAAGCGGCTGCTTACTTGGGCATTAAGTAACGAAATCCCCGGGGTTTCGACCCCGGGGGTCTCGGACAGGAGAAGGTGTACGGCCAAGGCGGACTTTGGCCGGACCTCGAGGCGGTCGTGAACCGGAACACTCCGGTCACGATGAAAAGTGAAGAGTGCGGCGGTTCGGGTCAGACCCGAATCACATAGAAACGGACAGCCCCGACGCCTGTCCCAATGGTCGCGATGGATTGCGGCTGTTTGGAGAGGCGCCCGCGCTGCCCGGCAAAATCGAATTGAGAGAGAAAAGATGGCGCAGACGTTTACCGGTCGCAAGCGCGTAAGGAAGTTTTTCGGAACAATCAAAGAAGTGGCGGAGATGCCGAACCTCATCGAGGTTCAAAAGGCATCGTATGACCAATTCCTGCTGGTGAAAGAGCCGTTGGGCGGACGTCCTGACGAGGGCCTGCAGGCGGTCTTCAAGTCCGTCTTTCCGATATCGGATTTTTCCAATTCATCGCAGCTCGAGTTCGTCAAATACGAATTCGAACCGCCGAAGTATGACGTCGACGAATGCCGTCAGCGCGGCATGACCTATGCTGCGCCGCTCAAGGTGACCCTGCGCCTTATCGTGTTCGATATCGATGAAGAGACAGGTGCCCGTTCAGTCAAGGACATCAAGGAGCAGGATGTCTACATGGGCGACATTCCGCTCATGACCAATAACGGCACGTTTATCGTCAATGGCACCGAACGCGTCATCGTTTCGCAGATGCATCGTTCGCCCGGCGTGTTCTTTGATCACGACAAGGGCAAGACCCATTCGTCGGGCAAGCTGCTGTTTGCCGCCCGCATCATTCCGTATCGCGGTTCATGGCTCGACATCGAGTTCGACGCCAAGGACATCGTGTACGCGCGTATCGACCGCCGCCGCAAGATTCCGGTGACGTCGCTGCTCTTTGCGCTCGGCCTCGACGGTGAGCAAATCCTCAGCACCTTCTACAAGCATGTGAGCTACAAGCGCGCCAAGGAAGGCTGGCGCGTGCCGTTCGATGCCAACCGGCTGAAGGGCTACAAGGCCGTCAACGATCTCGTCGACGCCGATACCGGCCGCGTGGTCGTCGAAGCCGGCAAGAAGCTCACCGTGCGCCAGGCGCGCCAACTCGCGGAGAAGGGCCTCAAGCACCTCCGCATGACCGACGAGGAACTGATCGGCCATTACGTTGCGGAAGACCTGGCCAATGGCCGCACCGGCGAAATCTACATGGAGGCCGGCGAGGAAATCACCGAGAAGAACCTCAAGGTCCTCATCGAGGCCGGCTACAAGGAACTGCCGCTGCTCGACATCGACCACGTGAATGTCGGCGCTTACATCCGCAACACGCTTTCGGTCGACAAGAACATGACGCGCGAGGACGCGCTGTTCGACATTTACCGGGTCATGCGCCCTGGCGAGCCGCCGACGGTGGAAACCGCCGAGGCGATGTTCCGCTCGCTCTTCTTTGATTCCGAGCGTTACGACCTTTCGGCTGTCGGCCGCGTGAAAATGAACATGCGTCTTGACCTCGATGCGCCCGACACCATGCGCGTGCTGCGTAAAGACGATATCCTCGCTGTCATTCGCACGCTGGTCGATCTGCGCGACGGCAAGGGCGAGATCGACGATATCGATCATCTCGGCAATCGGCGCGTGCGTTCAGTCGGCGAACTGATGGAAAATCAGTATCGCGTTGGCTTGTTGCGCATGGAACGCGCGATCAAGGAGCGCATGTCGTCGGTCGATATCGACACCGTCATGCCGCAGGACCTGATCAATGCGAAGCCAGCGGCAGCCGCGGTGCGCGAGTTCTTCGGTTCTTCGCAGCTTTCGCAGTTCATGGACCAGACCAACCCGTTGTCGGAAATCACCCACAAGCGGCGTTTGTCTGCGCTTGGCCCCGGTGGCTTGACCCGCGAGCGCGCGGGCTTCGAGGTGCGCGACGTGCATCCGACGCACTATGGCCGTATCTGTCCGATCGAAACGCCGGAAGGTCCGAATATCGGACTGATCAATTCGCTCGCCACGTATGCGCGGGTGAACAAATACGGCTTCGTCGAGACGCCTTATCGCAAGGTGAAGGACGGCCGCGTCAGCGATGAGGTGATCTATCTCTCCGCGATGGAAGAAAGCCGGCATACGGTGGCGCAAGCCAATGCGCAAATTGATGCGCGCGGTCGTTTTACCGAAGACCTGATCGTCTGCCGTCAGGCCGGCGACGTTCATCTTGTGCCGCGCGACAAGGTCGACTTCATGGACGTGTCGCCGAAGCAACTGGTCTCGGTTGCTGCCGCGCTCATTCCATTCCTGGAAAACGATGACGCCAATCGCGCGTTGATGGGCTCGAACATGCAACGCCAGGCGGTGCCGCTGGTTCGCGCCGAAGCGCCGTTTGTCGGCACCGGCATGGAGGGCGTTGTTGCCCGCGACTCGGGCGCGTCAATTTCCGCCCGCCGTACCGGCATCGTCGACCAGGTGGACGCCACGCGTATCGTGGTGCGTGCCACCGGCGAGACCGATCCGACCAAGCCGGGCGTCGATATCTATCGGCTGATGAAATATCAGCGCTCGAACCAGAACACCTGCATCAACCAGCGTCCGCTGGTGAAAGTGGGAGACAGCGTCGACAAGGCCGACATTATTGCCGACGGACCGTCGACCGATCTCGGCGAACTCGCGCTCGGCCGCAACGTGCTGGTCGCGTTCATGCCGTGGAATGGCTACAACTTCGAGGACTCGATCCTGCTGTCCGAGCGGATCGTGAAAGACGACGTGTTCACGTCCATCCACATCGAAGAATTCGAGGTGATGGCGCGCGACACCAAGCTTGGCCCCGAGGAAATCACCCGCGATATTCCGAACGTTTCGGAAGAAGCGCTCAAGAACCTCGACGAAGCGGGCATCGTCTATATCGGCGCGGAAGTTCATGCCGGCGACATTCTGGTCGGCAAGATCACGCCGAAGGGCGAAAGCCCGATGACGCCGGAAGAAAAACTTCTGCGCGCCATCTTCGGCGAAAAGGCCTCCGACGTTCGCGATACGTCATTGCGCGTTCCTCCGGGCGTGCAGGGCACCGTCGTCGAAGTGCGCGTCTTCAACCGTCATGGCGTCGAGAAGGACGAGCGCGCGCTCGCGATCGAGCGCGAGGAAATCGAACGGCTCGCCAAGGACCGTGACGACGAGCAGGCGATCCTCGATCGTAACGTTTACGGCCGTCTCGCTGAATTGCTCGAAGGCCGCCAGGGCATCGCCGGTCCGAAAGGCTTCAAGAAGGACTCCAAGATCACCAAGGCCGTGCTGGACGAATATCCACGCTCGCAATGGTGGCTGTTTGCCTCGCCCAACGACAAGCTGATGGCCGAGATCGAGGCAATCCGTAAGCAATATGACGAGTCGAAGAAGCTGCTCGAGCAGCGCTTCCTCGACAAGGTCGAGAAACTGCAGCGTGGCGACGAGCTTCCGCCCGGCGTGATGAAGATGGTCAAGGTCTTCGTCGCGGTGAAGCGCAAGATTCAGCCCGGCGACAAGATGGCCGGCCGTCACGGCAACAAGGGTGTAGTGTCGAAGATCGTGCCCGTCGAGGACATGCCGTTCCTCGAGGATGGCACGCAGGTCGACATCGTGCTCAATCCGCTCGGTGTGCCGAGCCGCATGAACGTCGGTCAGATCCTGGAGACCCATCTCGGCTGGGCTTGCGCCGGCCTGGGCATCAAGATCGGACAGGCGGTCGATGCCTACAACCTCAAGCACGATGCGCGTCCGCTCAAGGACATGCTCAAGAAGGTCTATGGCGACGATGAGACCATCAAGTCGCTGAGCGAGGAAGGGTTGATCGAACTCGGTGGCAACCTTCGGCACGGTGTGCCGATCGCGACGCCGGTGTTCGACGGCGCGAAAGAGGCCGACATCGAGAAGATGCTCGATCTCGCCGGTCTCGATCACTCGGGCCAGGTCAATGTCTTCGACGGTCGTACCGGCGAAGTCTTCGATCGCAAGGTCACCGTCGGCTACATCTATATGCTGAAGCTGCACCATCTGGTGGACGACAAGATCCACGCCCGTTCGATCGGACCGTACTCGCTGGTCACCCAGCAGCCGCTCGGTGGCAAGGCGCAGTTCGGCGGCCAGCGTTTCGGCGAAATGGAAGTGTGGGCACTCGAAGCTTACGGCGCTGCTTACACCTTGCAGGAAATGCTCACCGTGAAGTCGGACGACGTTGCCGGCCGTACCAAAGTGTACGAGGCGATCGTGCGCGGCGACGACACGTTCGAGGCGGGCATTCCGGAAAGCTTCAACGTGCTGGTCAAAGAAATGCGTTCGCTTGGCCTCAATGTCGATCTGCACAATTCCAAGCAGCAGCGGCAGGGTTCGGATACGGCCGAAGCGGCGGAATAGAATAAGCGTTGCGGAGCGGCGAGGGCGCCGCTCCGTGGTTGAACGATCAACGACAGGTGGGGAACTGACGGTTCCCCGGTCGAGGAGAAGACGATGAATCAAGAGATTATGAATTCTTTTTAGTCCGCAGGCTCCGGCTCAGGTCTTCGACCAGATCCGGATTTCGATCGCGAGCCCGGAAAAGATTCTGTCGTGGTCCTACGGCGAGATCAAAAAGCCGGAGACCATCAACTATCGTACCTTCAAGCCCGAGCGCGACGGCCTGTTCTGCGCGCGCATCTTCGGGCCGATCAAGGATTACGAATGCTTGTGCGGCAAGTACAAGCGCATGAAGTACAAGGGCATCATCTGCGAGAAGTGCTCGGTCGAAGTGACGCTGTCGCGCGTGCGGCGCGAGCGCATGGGCCACATCGAGCTCGCGGCGCCGGTTGCGCACATCTGGTTCCTGAAGTCGCTGCCGAGCCGCATCGGCCTGCTGCTCGACATGACGCTCAAGGATCTCGAGCGCATCCTGTACTTTGAATATTACGTCGTGCTTGAGCCGGGCCTCACCCCGCTCAAGGACCGCCAGCTCCTGTCCGAGGACGAGTACCTCAAGGCGCAGGAGGAATTCGGCGCCGACAGCTTCACCGCCACGATTGGCGCGGAAGCCATCCGCGAGATGCTCAAGGGCATCGACCTCGAGAAGATGCAGGGTGAACTGCGCGCGGAGATGGGCGAGACCGAAAGCGACATCAAGAAAAAGAAGATCGCCAAGCGGCTCAAGCTGATCGAAGCTTTCATCGCCTCCGGCAACAAACCGGAATGGATGATCCTGACCGTCGTGCCGGTGATCCCGCCCGATCTGCGGCCGCTGGTGCCGCTCGATGGCGGCCGCTTTGCCACGTCCGACCTCAACGACCTCTATCGCCGCGTCATCAACCGCAACAACCGCCTGAAGCGGCTGATCGAGTTGCGCGCGCCGGACATCATCATCCGCAACGAGAAGCGCATGCTTCAGGAAGCGGTCGATGCGCTGTTCGACAACGGCCGCCGTGGTCGCGTTATCACCGGCGCCAACAAGCGTCCGCTGAAGTCGCTCGCCGACATGCTGAAGGGCAAGCAGGGCCGCTTCCGGCAGAACCTGCTCGGCAAGCGCGTCGACTATTCCGGCCGTTCGGTGATCGTCGTTGGTCCCGAACTCAAGCTGCACCAATGCGGTCTGCCGAAGAAGATGGCGCTCGAGCTGTTCAAGCCGTTCATCTATTCGCGGCTCGACGCCAAGGGCCTGTCCACCACCGTGAAGCAGGCGAAAAAGCTGGTCGAGAAGGAAAAGCCGGAGGTTTGGGACATCCTCGACGAGGTGATCCGCGAGCATCCGGTGCTGCTCAACCGCGCGCCGACCTTGCACCGCCTCGGCATCCAGGCCTTCGAGCCTGTGCTGATCGAAGGCAAGGCGATCCAGCTGCATCCGCTGGTCTGCGCCGCCTTCAACGCCGACTTCGACGGCGACCAGATGGCCGTGCACGTTCCGCTGTCGCTCGAAGCGCAGCTCGAAGCGCGCGTGCTGATGATGTCGACCAACAACATTCTGCACCCGGCCAACGGTCAGCCGATCATTGTGCCGTCGCAGGATATCGTGCTCGGGCTCTATTACCTTTCGCTGATGAGCGAAGGCATGCCCGGCGAAGGCAAGACCTTCGGCGACATGGCTGCGATCGACCATGCCCTGCATGAAAAAGTCATCACGCTGCACACCAAGATCAAATACCGCTGGGAAGGCGTTGACGAAAAGGGCAAGCCGTTCAAGAAGTGGTACGACACCACGCCCGGCCGCGTTGTGCTTGGCAATGTGTTGCCGAAGAGCGTCAAAGTGCCGTTCGACATCGTCAACCGCTTGATGACCAAGCGCGAGATCTCGTCGATGATCGATATGGTCTATCGCCATTGCGGTCAGAAGGAGACGGTTATCTTCTGCGACCGCATCATGTCGCTCGGCTTCTATCACGCGTTCAAGGCCGGCATCTCGTTCGGCAAGGACGACATGGTGGTGCCGGAGTCCAAGTGGAAGATCGTCGAGACCACGCGCGAACTCGCCAAGGAGTTCGAGCAGCAATACAACGACGGCCTGATCACCCAGGGCGAGAAGTACAACAAGGTCGTCGACGCCTGGTCGAAGTCCACCGACGCCATCGCCGAAGCGATGATGAAGGAAATCTCGTCCACCAAGAAGGACGACAAGGGGCGCGACATGCAGGTCAACTCGATCTACATGATGGCGCACTCCGGTGCGCGCGGCTCGCCGGCGCAGATGCGTCAGCTTGCCGGCATGCGCGGCCTGATGGCCAAGCCGTCGGGTGAAATCATCGAGAGCCCGATCATCTCGAACTTCAAGGAAGGCCTGTCGGTGCTCGAGTACTTCAACTCGACGCACGGCGCCCGTAAGGGTCTCGCCGACACCGCCTTGAAGACGGCAAACTCGGGCTACCTGACGCGGCGTCTGGTCGACGTGGCGCAGGACTGCATCATCACGACAGAGGATTGCGGCACCAAGGGCGGCATCAAGGTACGCGCCATCATCGATGCCGGCACCGTCGTGGCCTCGTTGGCGATGCGCATTCTTGGCCGCACAACTGCGGAAGACGTCAAGGACCCGACCACCAGCAAGACGCTGATCAAGCGCGGCACGCTGCTGACGGAGCCGGAGGTCGAAGTCATCACCAATGCCGGCGTACAGGAGCTGAAAATCCGCTCCGTGCTGACCTGTGAAGCGGCCAACGGCGTGTGCGGCGCCTGCTACGGGCGCGATCTCGCACGCGGCACCCCGGTCAATATGGGCGAGGCGGTCGGCGTGATTGCGGCGCAATCGATTGGCGAGCCGGGCACCCAGCTCACCATGCGCACCTTCCACATCGGCGGCGCGGCGCAGATCTCCGAGCAGTCGTTCATCGAGTTCGAACTTCGACGGCAAGCTCAAGTTCAAGGGCAAGAACATCGCCAAGAACTCGGACAACGACGTCGTGGCGATGGTGCGCAACATGGTGGTCGCGGTCGTGGACCCCGACGGCACCGAGCGCGCGCATCACCGCATCCCGTATGGCGCGCGCATGCGCGTCGAGGACGGCGACAAGATCAAGCGCGGCCAACGTATCGCCGAATGGGATCCCTACACCCGGCCGATCCTGACCGAAGTGGAAGGCAGCATCGAGTTCGAAGATCTGGTCGACGGGCTGTCGATGTCGGAGCAACTCGACGAGTCGACCGGCATCGCCAAGCGCGTGGTGATCGACTGGCGCACGGGTTCGTCACGTAACCAGCAGGATCTGCGTCCGGCGATCGTGATCAAATCGGGCAACAAGATCCTCAAGCTCGCCCGTGGCGGCGAGGCGCGTTACCAGCTGGCCGTCGATGCCATTATCTCGGTCGATCCGGGCGGGCATGTGAAGGCGGGCGACGTGATCGCGCGTATCCCGACCGAAAGCGCCAAGACCCGTGACATCACCGGCGGTCTGCCGCGGGTGGCGGAGCTGTTCGAGGCGCGACGTCCGAAGGAAGCGGCGATCATCGCCGAAATCGGCGGCACGGTGCGGTTCGGCAAGGACTACAAGAACAAGCGCCGCATCACCATCGAGCCGTCAGGCAAGAACGACGAGCCCAAGGAATATCTGATCCCGAAGGGCAAGCACATCCATCTTCAGGATGGCGACGTCATCGAGAAGGGCGACTACATCGTCGAGGGCAATCCGGCGCCGCACGACATTCTCGCCATCAAGGGCGTCGAGGAGCTCGCATCCTACCTGACGAACGAAATCCAGGAGGTCTATCGTCTCCAGGGCGTCAACATCAACGACAAGCACATCGAGGTGATCGTTCGCCAGATGCTGCAGAAGGTTGAGATCGATGACGTCGGCGACACCGAGCTGCTGCAGGGTGAGCAGATCGACCGGACCGAGATGGACGAGATCAACGCTCGCATCGAAGCCGAAGGCAAGAAGGGCGCCTCCGGGCACCCGGTTCTGCTCGGCATCACCAAAGCGAGCCTGCAGACCCGCTCGTTCATTTCGGCGGCGTCGTTCCAGGAGACCACGCGCGTGCTCACCGAGGCTGCCGTCAACGGCAAGTCGGACACGCTCGATGGACTCAAGGAAAACGTCATCGTTGGCCGCCTGATCCCGGCGGGCACGGGCGCCATGATGAACAGCTTGCGCGAAGTCGCTGTCAAACGCGATGCGCTCATCCTCGAGGAACGCGAAAAGGACGCGGCCAAGGCGGCAGCCAAGGCCGAAGCGGCAGAGGCCCCGGCGCTGCCGGCGGCGGAATAACTCTCGCCATTGCACCGAACGAAAGGGCCGCCGCAAGGCGGCCCTTTTCTTTGCGCCGGAATAAGAGAAAATGGCCGTCCCGCACGCTGGAAATCCCCCAATGCATCTTGTCGTTCTCGCCGGTGACGGTATCGGCCCCGAAATAACCGCTGCCACGCTGACCGTGTTGCGCGCAGCCTCCGAGCGATTCGGGCTTGGGCTGCGCATTGAAGAGGCCGCGATTGGTCACGCGGGCCTGCGCGCACATGGCCACACGATCCACCCCGATATTGTTGCGAAAGCCCGCAAGGCAGACGGAATCGTGCTTGGTCCCACGTCAACCTTCGAGTTCAAGGATCCGGCGAAAGGCGAGGTCAATCCCTCGATGACGCTGCGAAAGGGACTCGATTTGTTCGCCAACATCCGTCCGGCGCGCACCTATGCGGGCTTTCCGCTGCGCTGCGGCGAATTCGACCTCGTGGTTGCACGCGAAAATACCGAAGGCTTCTACGCCGATCGCAATATGGAGGAGGGAAGCGGCGAGGTGATGGTGACCAAGGACGTCGCAATTTCATTGCGGCGGATTACACGCGCGTGCAGCGAGCGCATCGCCCGCGCGGCGTTCGAGCTGGCGAGGACGCGCCGCAAGCGCGTGACGATCGTTCACAAGGCCAACGTGCTGAAAGTCACGGATGGGCTGTTCATCGAAGAATGCCGCAAGGTCGCGCAGGAATTTCCGGATGTTGCCGTCGACGACGTGATCGTCGACGCCATGATGGCCCATGTCGTACGCCACCCGCAGCGTTTCGACGTCATCGTCACGACCAATATGTATGGCGATATTCTTTCCGATTTGACGGCAGAATTGTCGGGCAGCCTTGGTCTCGCGGCTTCCTTGAATGCCGGAACCAATCATGGGATGGCGCAGGCGGCGCACGGTTCGGCCCCTGATATCGCCGGCAAGAATGTGGCCAATCCGTTGTCGCTGATCCTTTCCACAGCGATGTTGCTGGCTTGGTATGGCCGCCGCAACAAGACCAATGCGTTTGAGGCTGCGGCAGCCGCGATCGAAAAAGCCGTCGAAGCTGCGATTGGCGCCAAAGAGGCGACGACCGACGTCGGTGGCCGGCTGGGCACGCGCGAGACCGGAGAAGCTGTTGCCGCGCGTTTGGCTACCTAAGCATCGTCATGCGCTGCGATAGTCATATTCACATCGTTGGTCCGACGGACCGCTATCCGCAAGTGCCCAACCGCACCTATCTGGCGGGTATTGCCACCGTCGATGACCTAGAAAGCAACGCTGCTCCGAACGGTGTAGCGCGGTTCGTCGTCGTGCAACCGAGCTTCTACGGGACCGACAACAGACTGCTGTTGCACAGCCTCAATATCCTTGCGGGCCGGAGCCGCGGCGTTGCGGTCATCGATCAGGCCACATCACGGCAGACACTTTCGGAGTTCGTAGAGCAGGGGGTCCGCGGCCTGCGGCTCAATCTCTACAGCCGGATCGGCGACGACACGCCACTTGATCTTCGGTTCAAAGCGATCGAGGAGCCGGCTCACGCGACCAATTGTCATATCGAAGTGATCGCGCCGCTGAAAATGCTCGCCGAAAACGCGCGCTTGCTCGCGCGGTCCCGCGTGCCGATCGTTATCGATCACTACGGCATCCATGCCGGCCACACGCCGGACGACACGCAGGGGCGGGCATTGCTCGACCTCTTGTCGTTGCCACACGTCTGGATCAAGTTATCGGCGCCCTACAGGAATAGCGCCAATGATTTGGCAACGCGGCCGGACCCGACCTGGTTGGCGTCCATTCTCGCCGTTGCGTCAGAGCGCTGTGTTTGGGGCAGCGACTGGCCGCATACGCCGCCGCACACCGTGCAGATGGGTAGCGAGTTGCACGCGCCCTATCGTAAACTTCGTTACGGGGCGGTTCTGGACGACTTCATCGCGGCTGTGGGCTCTGGGGAATTGGCTGAACGTATCCTTTCGGACAATCCGGCTCGACTGTACGAATTCCAATAACGACTGGTCGCCCGAACCAACGCGGCGGCAAACAAAAGGGAGGATTTCGTCATGCGGCCAATGCGTGCGCTGTGTGTTTGCATATTTGCGGTGGCCATCAATGGTGCCGCTTTGCTTCCGGCCTTGAGCCAGACTTATCCTAGCCGTCCCATTCAGGTGGTCGTCGCCTATGCGGCTGGAGGGACGGGCGACATTGTTGCCCGGTCAATCTCCGATCGGCTTGGTGCGGTCTTGGGCCAGGCGGTCGTGGTGGAGAACCGCGCCGGCGCCAGCGGCTCGATCGGAGCGCATTCGGTAACCACCGCCGCACCCGATGGCTACACGCTGCTGGTAGGTCAGACCGGAGAAATTGCGGTCAATCAGCATTGGCTCAAAGGGCTGAACTACGACCCGGACAAAGACCTTGTGCCGATCGCGCTCGCTGCGGTCGTGCCGCTTGCATTGGTGGTGCCGGCGAAGGCGCCGTATTCGACCTTGCCGGAATTTCTGACCGTGTTGAAAGCCAAGCCCAAGATGACTTTCGCGTCCGCGGGCATTGGCACGCCGGGGCACTTCGCAGGCGAGCTTCTCAAATTGCAATTCGACGAAAACCTGACCCATGTGCCGTACAAGGGCGCAGGTCCGGCCCTCAATGATGTGATCGGCAATCACGTCGATTTCTACTTCCCTGGATTTCCTGCGGCCGCCCCGCACGTGAAAGGCGGCACCGTGAAGATGCTGGCACTGTCGTCGGCAAAACGCTCACCGGCAGCGCCAGATATGCCCACGGTTGCCGAAATCACCGGCAACCAGGACTACGACTTTACGCTTTGGGCTGGCTTTTTCGCCCCACGCGGCACGCCGCAGGCGATCATCGACAAGCTCAACAAGGAGATTAACGCGGTCCTTGCCGAGCCGGACGTGAAGGCGAGGCTGGAAGCGGCTGGTGCCGTTGTTACGCCGATGTCGGTCGGCCAGTTCAAGGAGTTTGTGCAGCGTGAGAGTGCAAAATACCTTCGCGTCATCAAACAGACGGGCGTGACCGCGCAATAGCGCTAGGCCAGGCCTGAGCCCTTCTCAGCGTTAGGTATAGGGGCCCCGATGGCCCCGAATCCTCGGTTTTCGGCCATTTCTGCTTGACTTAGCGGGGTCACGCCGATACATACCCCTCACTTTTCGGCAGGCGGTGAGCTTTGCTTGCTCGGAACGGCCGCCCGACTAATCTCTTGAGAATACTGCTCTTTCTCGAAGATGAGCCGGCGCAACGCCTCGACGAATGAAGCTCAAACGCTGCCACTGACAGCACCTGTCAGACTTGAGAGTGAACGGCCGCGGTGCCTAACCGCAACGTGGCTCGTCCGAACGGAAGAGCGCCCTGCCGCACTTGGCGGATGGCGCGATTTCGTTTTGCGCGTGGAAATCACGCGCGAAAGAAATGCGCGCGGATTTTCCGCGCGCGGACATGCCGGGGCGATAAGCCCGAAACGACGCGGACGAGGGTGATGTCCGCGAAGAATAGAGAGGGGCGGTGCAAGCGATTCCGCTTGCGCAGCTTTCCTGAAAACGAAGGTAGCGAAGGCCAACGATGCCGACGATCAACCAGTTGATTGCCAAGCCGCGCCATCCGCTCAAGGCGCGCAACAAGGTGCCGGCCTTGCAGGCTTCGCCGCAGAAACGCGGCGTCTGCACGCGCGTCTATACCACCACGCCGAAGAAGCCGAACTCGGCACTGCGCAAGGTGGCGAAGGTGCGATTGACCAACGGCTTCGAAGTGATCGGCTACATCCCGGGCGAGGGCCATAACCTGCAGGAGCACTCGGTGGTCATGATCCGCGGCGGTCGCGTGAAGGACCTGCCGGGCGTGCGCTACCACATCCTGCGCGGTGTGCTCGACACCCAGGGCGTGAAAAACCGCAAACAGCGCCGTTCGAAATACGGCGCCAAGCGTCCGAAGTAAGGATCTGAGTCATGTCCCGTCGTCACGCTGCAGAAAAACGCGACATCATCCCGGACCCCAAGTTCGGCAATATCGTCGTCAGCAAGTTCATGAACGCGATCATGTACGACGGTAAGAAGTCTGTAGCGGAAGGCATCGTGTACGGCGCTCTCGAGACGATCGAGGGCAAGACCAAGCAAAACCCGCTGACGGTGTTCCAGCAGGCGCTCGACAACGTGATGCCGTCGATCGAAGTCCGCTCGCGCCGCGTCGGTGGCGCCACATATCAAGTGCCGGTGGAAGTGCGCACATCGCGCCGGCAAGCGCTCGGTATCCGCTGGATCATCGCAGCCGCGCGCGAACGCAACGAACGTACGATGACGGAGCGGCTCTCAGCTGAGCTGCTCGATGCATCCAATAACAGGGGAAACGCGGTCAAGAAGCGCGAAGACACGCACAAGATGGCGGAAGCCAACCGAGCCTTCTCGCATTACCGCTGGTGACAGCAGAAAAAAGATTCAAGGACTGATCCCCTATGGCCCGTAACCACCCAATCGAGGACTACCGCAATTTCGGTATCATGGCGCACATCGACGCCGGGAAAACGACGACGACCGAGCGGATCCTCTATTACACCGGCAAGAGCCATAAGATCGGCGAGGTGCATGAAGGCGCCGCGACGATGGATTGGATGGAGCAGGAGCAGGAGCGCGGCATCACCATTACGTCGGCCGCGACCACCGCGTTCTGGAACGAAAAACGCCTTAATATCATCGACACGCCCGGTCACGTTGACTTCACCATTGAAGTCGAGCGTTCGCTGCGCGTGCTCGACGGTGCCGTCGTCGTGCTCGACTCTAACCAAGGCGTCGAGCCACAGACAGAGACGGTCTGGCGTCAGGGCGACAAGTACAAGGTTCCGCGCATCGTCTTCGCCAACAAGATGGACAAGATCGGCGCCGACTTTTTCAAATGCATTGAAGACATCAAGACCCGCCTTGGCGCCAAACCGGTGGCGATCCAGCTCCCGATCGGATCCGAGCAGGCCTACAAAGGCCTGATCGATCTGGTGCGCATGAAGGGCGTGGTGTGGGACGATGAATCCCTCGGCGCCAAGTACCAGGACATCGACATTCCGGCCGACATGCTCGATCAGGCCAAGGAATACCGCGAGAAGATGATCGAAGCTGCGTGCGAGCTCGACGATGACGCAACCACAGCGTACCTCGAGGGCAAGATGCCCGACGAGGCCACCATCAAAAAGCTGATCCGTAAGGCTGTAATCACCGGGGCGTTTTTCCCCGTGCTGTGCGGCTCCGCATTCAAGAACAAAGGCGTGCAGCCGCTGCTCGACGCGGTGGTTGATTATCTGCCGAGCCCGCTCGATGTGCCGCCGATTCACGGCATCAATCCCGACAACGATGAAGACGTCATCCGCGAGCCTAAGGACGACGCACCGCTGGCGTTGCTCGCGTTCAAGATCATGGACGATCCCTTCGTCGGCACGATCACCTTCTGCCGCATCTATTCCGGCACGCTCACCAGCGGCACGGGCGTGATCAACTCGACCAAAGAGCGTAAGGAGCGGATTGGCCGCATGCTGCTGATGCATGCGAACAATCGAGAGGATATCAAGGAAGCCTATGCCGGCGATATCGTCGCTCTGGCCGGCCTCAAGGAAGTGCGCACCGGCGACACGCTGTGCGATCCGCAGAAGCCGGTGATCCTTGAGAAGATGGAATTTCCCGATCCGGTCATCGAGATCGCGATCGAGCCGAAATCGAAGGCCGACCAGGAAAAGCTCGGCGTCGCTTTGGCCAAGCTTGCTGCCGAGGACCCGTCGTTCCGTGTCTCCACCGATCAGGAGAGCGGCCAGACCATCCTCAAGGGCATGGGCGAGCTGCATCTCGACATCAAGGTCGACATCCTCAAGCGCACCTACAAAGTCGACGCCAATATCGGTGCGCCGCAGGTGGCTTTTCGCGAGAAGATCACGCAGCGCGTCGAGCACGGCTACACGCACAAGAAACAAACCGGTGGTTCGGGCCAGTTCGCGCAGATCAAGATCATCGCCGAGCCGACCCCTCCGGGCACACCGTTCGAGTTCGAGAACGAAATCGTCGGCGGCGCCGTTCCGAAAGAGTTCGTTCCAGGCGTCGAGAAGGGCCTCGAGTCAGTGCTTGGCTCGGGCGTGGTGGCCGGATTTCCGGTGGTCGACCTCAAGGTGTCGCTGATCGACGGCAAGTACCACGACGTCAACTCGTCGGCGCTCGCCTTCGAAATCTGCGCGCGTCAATGCCTGAAGGAAGCGCTGCAGATGGCCAGGCCGGTTCTGCTTGAACCGATCATGAAGGTCGAGGTGGTGACGCCGGAAGATTACACCGGCTCCGTCATCGGCGATCTCAATTCGCGGCGCGGCCAGATTCAGGGCCAGGACATGCGCGGCAATGCCAACGTGATCAACGCGATGGTGCCGCTGATGAACATGTTCGGCTACGTCAACAATCTGCGGTCAATGTCCCAGGGCCGCGCGACATTCACGATGCAATTCGATCATTACTCAGAGCTACCCGCGAACGTGTCTGCTGAAGTCCAGAAAAAATTCGCGTGACCGGGAACGTAGATAACAGAAGGATCTGAACGGAGAGCCCCATGGCCAAAGAAAAATTCCAGCGGACCAAGCCCCATTGCAATATCGGGACGATCGGTCACGTCGACCACGGCAAGACGACGCTGACTGCGGCAATTACGAAGGTACTGGCCGAGAAGGGCGGAGCCACGTTCACCGCCTATGACCAGATCGACAAGGCGCCTGAAGAAAAGGCACGCGGCATCACCATTTCGACCGCACACGTCGAATATGAAACCGACAAGCGCCACTACGCGCACGTCGATTGCCCCGGACACGCCGACTACGTGAAGAACATGATCACCGGTGCCGCCCAGATGGACGGCGCCATCCTGGTCGTGTCGGCCGCCGACGGCCCGATGCCCCAGACCCGCGAGCACATCCTGCTCGCCCGTCAGGTCGGCGTTCCGGCCCTGGTGGTGTTCATGAACAAGGTCGACATGGTCGACGACCCGGAGCTTCTCGAGCTGGTCGAGCTCGAGGTTCGTGAGCTCCTGTCCAAGTACAATTTCCCGGGCGACAAGATTCCGATCGTCAAGGGTTCGGCGCTCAAGGCGCTCGAAGGCACCGACGAGAAGCTCGGCAAGGAAGCGATTTTCGCGTTGATGAAGGCGGTGGACGAGTACATTCCACAGCCGGAACGCCCGAAGGATCAGCCGTTCCTGATGCCAGTGGAAGATGTGTTCTCGATCTCCGGCCGCGGCACCGTCTGCACCGGTCGCGTCGAGCGCGGCATCATCAAGGTCGGCGAAGAAGTCGAGATCGTCGGTATCAAGCCGACCATCAAGACGGTCGTCACCGGCGTCGAAATGTTCCGCAAGCTGCTCGATCAGGGTGAGGCGGGCGACAACATCGGCGCGCTGCTGCGCGGCACCAAGCGCGAGGAAGTCGAGCGCGGTCAGGTGCTGTGCAAGCCCGGCTCCGTGAAGCCGCATACAAAGTTCAAGGCGGAAGCCTACATCCTCACCAAGGAAGAGGGCGGCCGTCATACCCCGTTCTTCACGAACTATCGTCCGCAGTTCTATTTCCGCACCACCGACGTGACTGGCGTGGTGCACCTGCCGCAGGGCACGGAAATGGTGATGCCGGGCGACAACGTGGCGATGGAAGTGCACCTGATCGTGCCGATCGCCATGGAAGAGAAACTGCGCTTCGCCATTCGCGAGGGCGGCCGTACGGTCGGCGCCGGCGTGGTGGCGAGCATCATCGAGTGATGAGTTGAAGTGTGATGGCCGGGTCAATCCCGGCCATCCGCGTCTTTATTGAAGTTAGCCATTCCGTGGTTGCCCGGCTTTCGGGCGGGCACGACGGACGAGAGAAACGACAATGAACGGCCAGAATATCCGGATCCGGCTCAAGGCGTTCGATCACCGCATCCTCGATGCGTCGACGCGCGAGATCGTGAACACGGCCAAGCGCACTGGTGCGCAGGTGCGTGGACCGATTCCGCTGCCGACGCGAATCGAGAAATTCACGGTGAATCGCTCGCCGCACGTGGACAAGAAGAGCCGCGAACAGTTCGAGATGCGCACACACAAGCGCCTCCTCGACATCGTCGATCCGACGCCGCAGACGGTGGACGCGCTGATGAAGCTCGACCTCGCTGCCGGCGTCGACGTTGAGATCAAGTTGTAAGGCCGGG
>CAWDGS010000008.1:0-102159 GCA_963801955.1 uncultured Alphaproteobacteria bacterium | reverse complement strand
AGCAGCGTGCGCAATCGGTGCAAGGTGCGGAAGCCGGGGCTGCTCCTGCGGTAGCAGCTGCGCCGGCGGAAGGTGTTGCGACACCGGCACTATCGGACGGAGCCCCGACCGGGCGCGGGCCGCGGCGCCCGCATGACCGCCCGGATCGCAAGGAGTTTCCGCAGCAGCCGCGGCAGGATCGACGCGAGCGGCAGCAGAAGGTGGAACGCCAAGGTGCGGAACGCCATGGCGGCCGCAACGAACGGCAGGACCGCGGCCGACGTCGCGACCGAGGAGAACTCCGTCGACCGCGCGGAGCGCGAGCAATATTACGCCAAGCCGTTCGGCAATCGCTCCGGCGGCCGTGACAAGCAGCCGGATCCCAATTCGCCATTCGCCAAGCTGGCCGCGCTCAAGCAGCAGCTAGAACAGAGCAGCAAAGATCCGTCTTGAGCGCCGGTTCCAGGAGTCTCGAGCGCAAGAGTCCCGACCGCCAACGCATCGATAAATGGCTCTGGCATGCGCGCATGGTGCGCACCCGGGGCGATGCCGCTGCGCTCGCGACGGCCGGGTTCGTGCGGCTCAACGGCAAGCGCATGACGGCCGCCGGCCACCCGGTGCGTATTGGCGATGTGGTCACGCTTGCGCTCGATCGGTCGGTGCGTGTGGTTCGGGTCGAAGGTATCTGCGAACGGCGGGGTGACGCGCCGTCCGCCCGCGCGCTCTACCGCGATCTGGGCTGACCCGTCCCCCCAGGCCGGCCAAGGTCCGACCAAGGTCCGGCCAAGGTCTTGACCTTTCGTCCTAAATCCATCGCGAAACACGCGTTTTACAGTAGCGGGGACGCCGGTTGCGGCTTATCTGTCCTTACGATACGGAGCGTCTGTAAGTGGCTGTGCGGAGCGGGGAATGACCTACGTCGTCGTCGAAAACTGCATTAAATGCAAATACATGGACTGCGTGGAGGTGTGTCCGGTCGACTGCTTCTACGAGGGTGACAACATGCTCGTCATCCACCCCGACGAATGCATTGACTGTGGCGTATGCGAGCCGGAATGCCCCGCCGAGGCCATCAAGCCGGATACCGAGTTCGGGGCTCGAAAAATGGCTGGAAGTAAACGCCCAGTACGCCAAAACCTGGCCAAATATCACGGTCAAACGTGAGGCGCCCGCCGACGGCAAGGAGTGGGATGGCGTGCCCGACAAGTTCAAGAAGTTCTTCTCGCCTGACCCGGGGACTGGTGACTGAGTTGGTCACTGCAGACCCTGGCGCCGCTGCCAGTGGGGGCGAGGTGCCGCCCAGGTGCGACCAAGCTGCGATCTGGGCCGCCCAAAGGCCCCTAAGGGCCCGCCTGTCGGAAGGCATTAACCGATTCGGTGAAATTGCAGAGTTTTTACCGCCGAATAGCTGATCTGCGGCGGCATAAGGCTTTGATTCCGCCTAAAAATGTGCTATATATGTAAAAAATGGATAGGAACGACGTCGTCATCGGTGAGCTCCCCCTTCGGGAGCATTATTTTTCGGTGGCTGAGTTCCAAGGTTCCCAAACTAGAGGGCGTGCGATCCACGCGTGAGCAGTGGCAGGAAAAACGCGTCATAAATCAAAGAAAGGTTCCGCCGGCATGAGCCGGGGTTCCAAAAAGTCTGCCGAAACGCGGCGGACCTCCCACGCCTCGCGCGGCTCCGCCCGCGCCGGGGCTCCCGCAGCCAAACTGGCCGGTGCCCGTAAAGGGGCCGGTGAAGGAGTTGTGCCCGGAATGACCAGCAATAAGAAGACTACCCAGCGACAAGGCTTCAAGACCAACGAATTCATCGTCTATCCGGCCCATGGCGTGGGCCAGATCATGGCGATCGAAGAGCAGGAGGTCGCAGGTGCCAAGCTGGAGCTGTTCGTCATCAATTTCGTTAAAGACAAGATGACGCTGCGGGTTCCGACCGCCAAGATCGTGTCGGTGGGCATGCGCAAGCTGGCCGAGGCGCCACTGGTCAAGCGGGCCCTGGAGACACTGAAGGGCCGCGCGCGCATCAAGCGCACCATGTGGTCCCGCCGCGCCCAGGAATACGAAGCAAAGATCAATTCCGGCGATATCGTCGCCATCGCGGAGGTTGTCCGCGACCTGTACCGGTCGGAATCCCAACCGGAGCAGTCCTATTCGGAGCGGCAGCTTTACGAGGCAGCGCTTGATCGCCTGTCGCGCGAGATTGCGGCCGTCCAGCGCGTGACCGAGACCGAAGCGATCAAGGAGATCGAGGCGGCGCTCGCCAAGGGCCCGCGCCGCGGTCCCAAGCCGGCCGAAGAGGCAGGTTCGGACGACGCGGTCGAGGAAGAGGCCGCTTAACGGACGCGCAGTAGTCCCTACGAACATTCCAAAGCCCGGCGCCCGCGCCGGGCTTTTGCGTTGGGCGCCAAGTGGGCTTTATGGGCCGCGAGCCGTAGTTGCTCCGGCCCCCGCGCTGGCCTATATGCCCGCCAACCACCGCATTCGTTGTTTGATGGAGTAATCGATGACCGCCATTCGCGGCTATGTCGCGCCGACGACCGAGACCGACGCGCTCGGCGTGCACTCGCTGGACCAGTTCGTGCTCGCGGTGCCCGACGCTTCGGTCGCCCAGGATTTTTACGGCAATTTCGGCCTCGACGTGCGGCGCGATGGCAACGTGCTGGCTATCAAGACGTTTGGTCATGAACACCGCTGGGGCTCGGTGGTTGAAGGCAGCAGTACAAAGGCGCTCCATCATCTTTCCTTTGGTTGCTATGCCGACGACTTGCCGCGGTTGAAGGCGCGTATCGAAGGCGAAGGGATCAAGCTCATCGATCCGCCGCCAGGATTCGAGAGCAACGGTTTCTGGTTCCGCAATCTTGAGGGTGTGCTGATCGAAGTGAAGGTCGCGCGCAAGGTTTCTCCGGATCACAAGGCGCAGAGCGAGTGGGCCACGGTCGGCCCCGGCGTTGCCGCCGCGACCACGCGTGAGAAGGCGCCGCCTGTGCGGCCGCGCCGGCTGTCACATGTCCTGATCTTCACGCGCGACATCGACGCTTCGATCAAATTCTATGAACGCACACTGGGGCTGCGGCTGTCAGATCGCGCGTCGGACCTCGTTGCCTTCATGCACGGCATTCACGGCAGCGACCATCATCTGCTGGCTTTGGTGAAATCGTCCGGGCCGGGCTTTCATCATTGCAGTTGGGACACCGCCAGCATTCAGGACATCGGCCTGGGCGCCATGCGTATGCACGACAAGGGCTGGACCAAAGGTTGGGGTCTCGGCCGTCACGTGCTCGGCTCCAATTACTTCCACTACGTCATGGATCCCTGGGGCAGCTTCTCGGAATATTCGTGCGATATCGACTACATTCCAAAGGAAGAGCGCTGGCCGGCTGCCGACCATAAGCCCGAGGATTCGTTCTATCTCTGGGGCCCCGACGTGCCGCGCGAATTTACGCTCAATCCCGAAGCCGGCGAAACCTGAGACGCAGCCAACACGTTACTCGACGACGATCTTCAGCTTGTCGCCCGGCTTGATCCGGTCGGTGGCGGCAAGACCATTGAGCGCGCGGAAGCGCTCGATGGCGTGATCGCTGAGCGCCATGCGCCGCGCCAGCTTTTCGACAGTGTCGCCGGCCGTGGCGGTGACAATCTGCAGATGCATCGGATGGATCTGCTGGCTTTCCTTCAGGCTCATGCGGCGGAAACTTGTAACCGAACTCGCGGAATGAGCGCTCGACCTGCGCGTTCATGCTCTTGGCCGCGAAGATAAATCGGTAGACGTCGCTGCCGAACCGCACTGCAAACAGGCGGAATGACCACTGATCGCCGCTTGCGGTGGCTGCCGCCGCCGGAAAGCCGTTGATTGAAAACTCCTCAACGCTTGCGGCATCGACATTCGTCATCCATCCCGATTTCAGGTAGTCCGGCAATGTTTGCTCGGCCGGGACGCTCACGACGTCCAGGCGCAAGGCTTCGTTGCCGCCATCCTTGAGACCGAGAACCGCTTGCGCCGTGTTATCGAGCGTGAAACCTGGCGGCGCCACGAAGGTAAAGCCAAGTTTTGGATGCAGGAAATGCCGCCCGCGCGCGAACCCTTCGCTGGGATCTTCGCCGTAGATTAGCCCGGATAGAATCGCGAGATATTCGGCCCGATCGCGTTCCCCGCCGCCCGGTCCACTGAACTGGCGGGCATTGGCGAGGGCGTTTTTAACCCGCTCGGGCGTGGCCGGGTGCGACGACAGAAAATCAAGCATGCGGGCATCCGCGCCGCCGCTGGAAGCCTTGAGGTCGGCGTTGCGCTGCATGTCGGTCAAAAATCGCGATGCCCCGAACGGATCAAAGCCAGCGCGCGCGGATATGCCGACGCCGATGCCGTCAGCCTCGAATTCCTGTGCGCGTGAGAACGCCGCCAAGGTGAGCTTCGATTTGGCGAGCGCCAGTGCTCCCACCTGCGGGTCGCTGAGCACGTCATTGACCACATGGCTGATGATAGCGACCTGCCGGGCCTGCTCTTCGCGGATCGCCGCATGGCGCGCAATGACATGTCCCATTTCGTGCGAAAGCACGGAGGCAAGTTCGGCCTGGTCGTTGGCGAGAGCAATTAGTCCGCGCGTGATGTAGAGCTTGCCGTTCGGAAGCGCGAATGCGTTGATTGCGGGCGAGTTGAGAATGGTGACTTGATATTTCAGGTCCGGCCGCTCGGATGCCGCCACCAGCCGGTCGACGGTTTTTTCGATCAAACTTTGCAAGCGCGCGTTGTCATAAACCCCGCCATATGAAGCGAGGATGCGCGCGTGCTCGCGTTGTGCGGCGGGAGCCTGATCGGTCTGTGCGGCAACTTGCGCCACCGGCAGCGAGACGAAGCGGTTTTCGGGTGTGCTGGTGCAGGCGGCCATCAGAATGGCAAGCAAGGCCGCTAATCCGAGCGACCCGTTCGCTGCTCTGCCTGTCACCGCCGCACCCATCCACTCTCACTCACGATAAAAACTATTCGACGAGTTCTATCTGCTCGGGCGCGTCGGCCTCGATGACGGGACCATTGCGCTGTTCGATCCAGCCCCGTACCCGGACCGGTCGACCCTCCAACTGTTTCGGATCGATGCCGGCGGCGGCAAATTCACGCCGATGGCGCTTGAGAATGGTGACGGTAAAGTCCCTGGTCCAGCGGCGCCCGAAGTTCAAATAAATCGTGGCGCCGCTTTCACGCACCGACAAGACCTTGCCTTCGACCAGCGTAAATTGTCCCCGCGCAGCCCCAATCCGGGTAACATTTTCCGGCCGCAAAGGGGCAAAAGTTTGGTCGGCCCATAGTCCACGGTGCGCTTTGCGGGCCGCCCTTTCGGCGGCCAACAACATATCAGCACAGGCTTTGTTGCCGATTTGTCCCGAAACACGCGCCTGGCCCTGCGCGATCATTGCTTGCTGCACCGATTGCTCCGTATTTTCCGTATAAACAAAGGCGATCAGGCGGCCATAGCGATCCGGAGCGGTCCCGACCCGTTCCAGCCGGATAGTGCGCCCGCCGACAAACTGTTGAAGCAGGTCGCGGCTGTTGCCGGTGACTTCGATCGCGGCGAGTTGCAATTCCCGTCCATCGGCCAGCAGAAGTGTACGGCCGTCACGCACGCCGGCGACGGTCGCCGTCCCAACATCGACGAGTTTGCAGGGTGCTTGCGCCACCGCATTGCAGACGAGGAGGGGAAGAAGTGCCGCCGCAAGGATTGAGGCAGGGCTGGGTAACGCCAAACGGTTCATGAACAAGACTGCCGCTACGCGCCCACAGACCGTCAATAGAGATGGCGGCCAATCGGCGACACGCTAGAATGGCAGCATAAATGTGAACGTCATCATAACCGCAGGGGGGAACTCAATGCAGAAGCCTGGGCCTTTGCCGAGCCGCCGTGCATTTCTGACCTCAGCTGCCGCTGCCGGCGTCATGGTGGCGACCGGAGCGCGCGGTGATGACGACCATTGGCCCGACCGCCCGGTGCGGATCATTGTGCCTTATCCTGCAGGCGGCTCGACCGATGTGCTCACGCGTATTTTGGCCGAACGGCTGAAGGACATATTCAGCCAATCGTTTGTCGTTGAGAACCGCGGGGGCGCCGGCGGCAATATCGGAATTGCAGCGGTCACCGGTAGTCCGCCGGATGGCTATACCATTGGGTCAGCGACCATAGGCCACTTTGCGATCAACCAGTTTCTCTACAGCAAGATGCCCTATGACCCCGAGCACGACATGATCCCGGCGTCGCTGACCTGGGAACTGCCGAACGTCTTTGTCGTGCCCAGCGACCATGTGCCGGCGAAAACGCTGCCCGAATTCCTGGCCTGGGCGAAGCAGGCAGGCCGCACCAATTTCGGAAGCCCGGGTGTCGGCACCTCGCCGCATCTGTCAGGTGTAATGTTCACCAAACGCACCGGCATCGATGCGGTTCATGTCCCATTCCGCGGCGCGGCGCAGACAATTCCCGCCATGCTCTCCGGCGACGTCACGTTTGCGATCGACAATCTTGCCTCATACGTGCCGGTGATCCAGTCGGGCAAAATGCGGGCCCTCGCGGTGACGTCGGCCCAGCGCTGGCCGACCTTGCCTGACGTGCCGACCATGGGCGAGGCAGGGGTCAGCGATTTTGTGGTCACCTCATGGGCCGCCTTTGTGCTGCCCGCGGCAACGCCACGGCCGATCATCGACAAGGTTTCCGCGGCGCAGCGGCGGATCGCCGGTGAAAAAGAAGTCCAGGATCGCTTTATGGTGGCCGGTGCGCGTGTCCTGTCCAGCACGCCGGAAGGCGCCATCGCCTTTGCGGCCAAGGAACGCGCAATGTGGAAAGACGTTGTTGCCGCGTCGGGCGCGAAAGTCGATTAGGGTTTGTAGCGGTGCACCGTCACGGCACCTGTGCTACATCGCAGTTCTATGGTCCCGTAGCTCAGCAGGATAGAGCAGCGGTTTCCTAAACCGAAGGTCGGAGGTTCGAACTCCTCTCGGGACCGCCACATCCTCAGCCCGGATCCCATGAACGAAAACAGATTCCTGATCGGCCTGATCGGCGCAAACATCATGGGATCGCTGACGCCCGCGCTTTTTGCGGACGCTTTTGCAAGCGCGGGCATCAACGGTTTCTATCATCTGATGGATGTCGATCGCTTGCCGGGACGGCGCCTGGGCCAACTGCTCGACGCCATGAAAGCCGCCGGTTTTACCGGTGCAAACATTACCTTTCCCTTCAAGCAGGACATTCTGAAGCTTCTCAATTCCGTCGATCCGGAGGCGGCCCAGGTGGGCGCAATCAACACTGTCGCTATTGCGCCGGACGGCCGAACGACGGGGTATAACTTTGATCGCATCGGATTTCGCCGCAGTTTTGAAGAAAGCTTCGGGCGCAGCAGCGCGGAAAATAAGACCGTGGTTCAAGTAGGCGCCGGTGGCGCCGGACGCGCCGTTGCCTTTGCCTTGATGGACCTGGGCGTGGCGACGCTTATCATTCATGACCTCGACGGCGCGCGCATGAATGCCCTCAAGGCCGACCTCGCTGCGCATTACGGCATTTCACGTTGCCGCGTCACAGGCGATCTTGAACGTGACATTGCGAGCGCAGACGGCGTCGTCAACGCCACGCAGGTCGGGATGCGCGGCTTTCCGGGAAATCCGGTGCCGGCCTCCGCACTGAAATCGGCGCACTGGGCGGCTGACGTGATCTATACGCCAATCGAGACCGAGTTCATTCAGGCGGCGGCTTCTAAAGGCGCTCGGGTCATGAGCGGCGGGGGAATGTGCGTTTACCAGGCCGTGGAGGCGTTCCGTCTTTTCACCGGCGTTGAGCCCGATCCCGCGCGCCTGCATCGCACTTTTGCCACGGCGCTCGCCGCACGTGAAAAGGCCCTCGCCAAGACCCCGTCAAAGTGACGGTGCTCAGATCATCTGGCGGAGTGCGCGCACAGCCATGCGATACCCGTTCGTGCCCATGCCGGCGATGACTGCGGTCGCGACCTTGGAGACATAAGAGTGATGGTAGTAAGGCTCGCGACGATGAATGTTCGAGATATGCAGTTCGATGATCGGGCCCGGAAACATCTTGAGTGCGTCAAGAATTGCTATCGACGTGAACGTAAACGCAGCCGGATTGATGATGATCCCGCTGCCTGCATCAATCGCTTCGTGAATCCAGTCGATCATTTGCGCTTCGCTGTTGGTCTGACGGAATTCGAGAGCTTGATCTTCCGCTTCAGTCCGGCATGACGCTTCGACTTCGGCCAAAGTTGTTGCTCCGTAGATTTCGGGCTCGCGTTTGCCGAGACGATTGAGGTTCGGTCCGTTGAGGACATAAATCGGTTTGTTCATTGGCGGCTTACCCTTTGTAGCCCCAGATGCGCGGCAACCAGAGAATCGTATCCGGGAAAATCGTGATAATCGCGAGAACGATAATGGACATCAAAATGAACGGCGCGGCTTCGCGCACGATCGCACCCAGCGGTTGCTTGGTCATGTTGGCAAGGACAAACAGGAGCAGGCCGTAAGGTGGGGTGAGCAAGCCGATCATGATGTTGACCACGACGACGACGCCGAAATGCACCAAATCAATGCCAAGCGCCTTGGCGGTCGGAATGAAGATCGGCACGACCACCAGGAGGATCGTGCTGCCTTCCAGAAGACACCCGAGAATCAGCAGGACGATATTGACCAGCAGCAGGAAGCCGCTCGCTGCCAGATCATAACCCCCCATGAAACGGGCCAGCGCGTTGGGAATGTTCTCAATCGTCACCACGTAATTGAAGACCATCGCCCCGGCGATGAGCATGCCGATCGACGTTGTTGCCTTGCTGCTCGAAAGAATGGCGTCGTAAAGCTGCTTCCACGTCACCGCGCGATAGAGGACGGTGGATGCAAACAGCGCATAGAAGGCCGCCGCCGCGGCGCCTTCCGTTGGCGTCATGACGCCGCCGTAGATCCCGAACAACAGGATGACCGGGAGCATCAGCGCGGGAAACGCTCTCATCGTGATTTTTGGAATTTCCCGCAGCGGGATTGGCGCTTCGACCGGATAGTTGCGGCGGCGCGCGATGATCGAGTTTGTGATCATGAAGCCGAGCCCAAGCATGACGCCCGGAACGAAGCCGCCGAGGAACAGATAGCCGATCGATGTATCCGAGATCAGCGCATACAGAACCATCGGGATCGATGGTGGAATAATTGGGCCGATAATGGCGGCCGAGGCTGTAATGGCACCGGCATATGCGATCGGATAGCGGCCATCCTTGGTCATCATGCCGATGATGATGCGGCCAATTCCCACGGCGTCTGCGATCGCCGATCCGGACATGCCGGCAAATATCATGTTGGCGACGACGTTGACGTGTCCCAATCCGCCGCGGAACCGTCCGACCAGCACCAGGCAGAATTGCAGCAAGCGGTCGGTGAGGCTGCCGATGTTCATAAGATCGGCGGCGAGGATGAAGAGCGGGATCGCGAGCAGGACGTAACTGTTGAAGAGGCCGTTCAGGATTTGCTCGGCAGCCGTTCCAAGGTCGAGACCCGACAGCAGAAGGTAGAAAATCGAAGCCACGATCATCGAGTGCCCGATCGGCAGACCGAGGGCCCCGAGGATGACGATCGCCAGAATACAGAGAGCAAAAGGACTGATCGGCATGATCAGTCACCGACCTTGGCGGGATCGGTCATGGGTGATTTCGCGCCACGAATTGCCTGATACACGAGCCAGCAGTAGCGACCGATGCAGGCGACGGTGAAAATAATGTAGACCGAATACATCATGTTGATCGGCACATGCAGGTACGCCGACCGCTCCACCTTCATGAAGCTTACGTATCGATAGGCGGCCGGCAGTGAAATGCCGTACATAAAAACGAGCGCAACACCTGTTACGACCGTAAAAAGGCGCCGCGTGCCTTCGGAGATGTTTGAATAAATGATGTCGAAGCGGATTTCTTCTGCCTCGCCAAGAATGAAAGCCGCGCCCCAAAGCACCGTCCAGAGCCAGGTCGTGATGATGACCTCTTCAGACCAGCCAATGGGGTTATTCAGGACATAGCGAAAAAAGATCTGAATGATGAAGGTGGCGAACATCACCGACAGCAGTGCGACAGTGACATTCTCTGCCCGGCGGCGAAGCCATCGGCCCAGCGCGGCGGATTGCTCGAATGTCATTGTATTTCCCCGTCTGCCTGTCCGGTTTGGGCGAACCGGTCAGCCGCACCACACGTCGAGCCGGCCGCTATCAGGTGATGGCGGCCGGACTTGTCCCAAAAGTCATGTCAGTACGCGGGACTACCTGACCGCGTTGATGCGCTCCAGGGCGCCCTTGGGCCAGTCATTGCCGTATTTTTCGACGTATTTTTTCTGCGCAAAGGCCCGGAATGCATCCTGGTCCGGTTCGTAAACTTTTTTCCCTTCTTTCTTGAAGTACGCGATGACGTCCGCCTCCTGCGCGATGAACTTCGCGGTGTTGTCGTCCATCGCCTTTTCGGCTGCCGCCTGGAATTTGGCCTGCTGTTCCGGCTTCATCGCGTCCCAGATCTTGGAGCGGATCGCCATCACGTCGTAGCCGATCACGTGACGTGTGAGCACGAACTGCGACGTTACCTCGTCGAATTTCATGAGCTTGCTGTTGACCAGCGGGTTGTCCTGGCCGTCAACCGTGCCGGTCTGCAAAGCCGTATAGAGTTCGGCATAGGCGACAGGCGTTGGATTGGCGCCGAGTGACTCGCCGAGAAACTGCCAGAATTCACCGGGCGGCATGCGGAGCTTGATGCCCTGCAAGTCTGCCGGAGTCTTGATTTGCTTGTCGGGCTTCAGGTTCACGTTGCGCGCGCCGAAATAGACCGGCGTAATGATCTGGATGCCAAGCTGGTCCTTGGCCATTTTTATGAATTCCTTGCCGACGTCGCTCTTGAATACTTTCTTCATGTGATCGGCGTCGCGGAACAGGTAGGCCGACGTCAGCAGCGACCATGCGGGAATTTGTTTTGAGATATCGGCCGGCGCCAAATTGCAAAGATCGAGATTGTCGCGTTGGAGTGCGACCAGCTCGGCGCCCTGCTTGAACAAGGTGTTGGCCCAGTACGGCTCGAAATCGAAATCATCCTTCATTGCGGCCGCGAACGCTTTGTAGGCCTCGGCGCGTGGATCGGCCTCGGTAAACGCGCAACTGAATTTGAGCTTTTGCTTTGTTTGCGCCGGGGCAATCCCCGACGTCGCCAGCGCCAAGGCGGCAGCGCCCCCGGCCACCGCGGCCCTGCGTGTGAACAATGAACCCATGGTGATCCTCCCTGACCGCTTCGTCTCGACGATGAGGTCGACTTATTGCGTCCCACCAAGGGTGATTCAATAGATAAAAACGATTTCATCGGATGATCGTCTTTTGATAGGGTGTGGGGAGGAAAGTTCAAATCGTTAGTCGAGGGCGTGTCCATGATCGGCCGGATTGCGACCGCGGAAACCGCTGGCGAAAAAGCGTACCGCCGGATCAGAAACGACATCGTTTTCGGCCGTCTTTTGCCAGCGCAGAGACTCAAACTCGACGGTTTGAAAGAGGCCTACGGGGTCAGCATCAGCACGTTGCGTGAGCTGCTCAACCGGCTGACGTCCGAAGGGTTGATCGTCGCGGAAAGTGCGCGCGGCTTCGAGGTAGCCGCGGTGTCCGCGGAGAACCTGAAAGAACTCGCCAATTTGCGGCAGCTCCTGGAGTGTCACGCGCTCCAGCAATCGTTTGCCGCCGGAGACCTCGAGTGGGAGGGGCGTGTTGTTTCGGCGCATCACAAGCTTGCGCTTTTGGAAAAACGCATGTTGGCGGGAGATCGCGGCGCGACGGAAACCTGGAAACGCTACGATTGGGAATTTCATCACGCACTGTTGTCGGCGTGCGGGTCGAAAGCGCTGCTGGACGCGCATTCGGCTGTGTACGACAAATATTTGCGTTATCAGATGATCGCGGTTGTGTTTCGCGGCGAAATCGCAGCGGACGAGCATCGCCAACTGCTGGACTGTGCGCTAAACCGCGATGCAGCGAAGGCGCAGGCTGTCCTTGTCAAACACATCCAGGATTGCGTGACATACACCCTTTCCAAGGGCGCAGCCGGATTGCGGCCTTCGGCGGGACATCAAATTGCAAACCGGCGCAAAACAATTGTGGCGACAGCAGCCCGGTCCCTCTAAAACATTGTTTTGCTGGGTTTTGGCGGCCATCTCAAGGCTGTCATCTTTAAATGGTGCTTTGCATTTGAACGCATTTGGCCGCTAAGATAGCGCACGCTGGGGGGCGAAAAATGCAAACGCGCAATGCTGTTCCACTGTCGATGACTGGTCGGGCGGCGCTCGGAGCCCGCGCACTGGATTTCAATTTCAGAAGCACATCACGACGATTGGCAAATGCCTGCACCGCACTGATCGGTGCGGCGGTATTCGCCATAGCGCTGTCATTGTCCGTGCTTCCTGGCCATGCGCAGCAAGGGCCCTTTGCCGAGTTGTCGGGGTCTTGGGTCGGCGGCGGCAACATCACGCTGCAGGGCGGATCGCACGAACAAATACGCTGCCGGGCGAGTTACGATACGCAAGGGAGCGGCAACGATCTCAAGCTGTCGCTTCGATGTGCCAGCGATAGCTACAATGTCGATTTTCAAGGCAACGCCCGCAACAACGGGGGCTCCTTGAGTGGCAGTTGGTTCGAGGCCACCAATCATGTCGCGGGGCAATTCGTCGGCAGCGTCAAAGGCAACCGTATCGACGCGCGAATTGAAGGGCAGTCATTCGCGGCATTTCTGGATGTGACCACGCATGGCAATCGCCAATCGGTCTCGCTCCGGTCACCGGGGAGTCGCGTCTCGAGCGTTTCAATCGCCCTGAAACGCCGGTAGAAGCCGCGGATTATGGAGCGCTGTCGCGCTCTTTTATCCATGCGGCCAGAAGCTCCCATATGACTGCAAGCACAATCGGGCCGAGAAAAAGCCCGGTGATTCCGTAAGCAAGCGTGCCGCCGATCACGCCGACCAAAATCACCAGCATCGGGGTCTTCAACCCGCGGCCCATCACGATGGGCCTTAAAATATTGTCGACGAGATTCACCGGTATCATATAGGCGGTGAACAACAGCGCCGACCCGGTTTCCATCGCCGTCCAGCTCCAAAAAATAACAGGAACGATAACAATCGTCGGTCCAATCTGGACAATGCCGAGGATCAAGATCGCGAAGGCGATCAAGCTGGCTTGCGGAATGCCGGCAACCATTAGACCGAGGCCGGCAAGAAGAGCCTGCAAAACTGAAATGCCGATAACGCCGCGCGAAACCGCGCGGATGGTTGCGGCGGCCTGAACGACAAACTCTTCCCCTCGATCCGGATTGAGCCTGCGCGAGAAACTCATGACGGCATCCGCGAGCGCCGGTGCCGGAGAAAAGAGAAAGCCGGCGACAACGATCGAAGCAAGAAACTTGATAATGCCAATTCCTGTGTCTGCGCCGATGCGCAGCAGGCTGCTCCCCAACGGTTTAAGTTGCGGCAAGATTTTGGCGAGAGCAGCCGTGAAGTTCGTCGATGCAAGGTCCCAAAATTGATAGATAGGATCGCCAATCAACGGCCAGTCCTTTATCGATTGAGACGGCGGGGGGATTGCCAGACTGGAAAAATCGAGGCGCTCGGAAATAACGCGCAGGCTGTCGATCAGTCCCAATGCAAGCCAGGTTGCCGGACCAATGACGACCAGCAGGGTCAAAACCGTAACGAGAAACGCTGCCAATCGACGGCGCCCGCCGAGGAAATGCGACGTCCACAGAAAAACGGGGTAGAGCGCGACAGTGAGCACGACGCTCCAGATCACAATTGAGATGAATGGGCGGACAAGGATCAGTGTCCAATACAGGAGCAGGGCGAGAGCCCCGAGCCGGATCGCGGTCTCGATAAATGGCCCGGTGAACTGATCGCGGCTGGAATGCTTCTTCCGATCTTGATCCACGGCCTTGCCCCCGGCTGGTCTTCGACTGGTCGCGGCCGCCATCTTATTTGAAATGCTAAAAAGGCGGGATGCCAAATTCGGCGACCCGCAAATTGTCTTCCATTTTTCGGCCCAAGTCGAAGCGATCTGGCCAATAGCGCTCGGAGTTGGTGTGCGCTCCGGCCGCGAGACTTTGATGAAAATGCCGTTGTGGCACTGAAATTGGACTTAAAGCGCTAAATCATGTAAGCAGCGGCTGTTGAAAACCTGGTTTTCGGTTTTGCCTTGCTGCGCCGCCCCGACTTGGGCGCTTAATCGGGCGCTTAACAAGTCACCCCCCAAAACTCGGACGTTTCGATCGCATGAACATTCATGCGCATCTCAACTCGAAGCAGCGTGTAACGCAAGGAATGCCACCATGGCTACAGGTACCGTCAAGTTCTTTAATACCCAAAAAGGTTTTGGATTCATCACCCCGAGCGACGGCTCGCGCGATGTGTTCGTGCACATCAGTGCAGTCGAACGTGCCGGCATGAGCACCCTCAATGAGGGCCAGCGCCTCACCTATGAAGTGGTGACGGAGCGCGGCAAGCAGGCGGCGTCCAACCTGCAGAATGCCTGATCTGGCATCGAATCATGTAATGATGGCGCCCGGCCACCGAGCCGGGCGTTTTTGCTCGGTACTGCCATAACCGCTGTTTGTGCGCAGACCGCAGCCAAACTGAAAAGGACGGACATGAGCCACAAATATTCCAACGGCCAGAACGTCTATTACGAACCGCAATTCGGCAACAACGCCTCGCGCGGCACATATAAGATCGTGCGGCAGCTGCCCATCGAAAATGACCGGCGCCTGTCCTACCGGATCAAGAGCACGGCCGAGACTTTCGAGCGGATCGCCGAAGAGCATCAGCTCACCCGCACCGAGTGAGCTGACGTCGATTTATTCGACCGCCCTTTCAGAAATAAGCCCAAACTTTCTGTAGAGAATTTCGGCAAGCCCATTATTGTTGCAGGCGCTGTTTAGTGGCGCCGGTGATACCCTTGCGGGGGCCGTCACTAGGTGTCGGGTGGAGCCGAATTCCAATGGCGACTTCAAAAATATGGGCGCGGATGGCGTTGGCCGCCTCTGCTGTCCTGCTGAACATCTTTCCCGCTGCCGCCGCGGATTATCCGTCTCGTCCGGTCACGCTGGTGGTTGCGTTTACGCCCGGTGGACCGAGCGACGTGCTTGCCCGCATCGTCGGCAAGAAAATGGAACAACTGCTTGGCCAGCCTTTCGTCATTGAGAATCGGCCCGGTGCAGGCGGCAACATTGCCGCTGAAGGTGTCGCGCACTCCGCGCCGGATGGCTACACGCTGTTGATGGGAAACAACAGCATCCTCGCCACCAATGAGGCGCTCTACAAACATATCAACTACAGCCCCGGCAAGGACTTCCTCCCGATTACGTTGATTGGCACGCAAGCCAATATTCTTGTCGTCAATCCGGATGTGCCGGCGCATTCGCTGAAAGAGCTGATCGCGCTTGCGAAGGTACAGCCGGGCAAGATCAATTTTGCTTCGTCGGGCTATGGCGCCGCCGCGCACCTGGCCGGCGAGTTGTTCAAGTCGGAAGCCAAGATCGATATCGTACACGTGCCGTACAAAGGCGCTGCTCCGGCCTTGCAGGATGTCATCGGCGGGCACGATCAGATGATGTTCGCCACAGCCGCTTCGGTGATCGGGCATATCGAGGGCGGACGGGTTCGCGCCCTTGCGGTGACCACGCTCAAGCGCACAAAAGTTTTGCCTGATATCCCGACGATGGATGAGGCAGGCCTCAAGGGCTTCGATGCAAGCACATGGCATGGCCTGGTCGCGCCGACCGGCACGCCACCGCAGGTGATTGCGGCGCTGCACGATGCGGCCGTCAAGGCGTTGCACGACCCGGGCGTGGAGGCTTCACTTGGCAAGCTCGGCGTCGACATTGTTGGCGACACGCCGCAGGAATTCCAGGCCTACATCAATCGCGAAATTCCGAAATGGACCGCCATTGTGAAGGCCTCGGGCGCGACGCTGGATAAATAAGCGATGAGCAAGATGGAACGTCCGAACGGCGCATCGGCACGCAATGTGCGGCGGATCGGCCATCTTGATTTGCCAGGAGCAGGGCAGGTCACCGTCGCTGGCAATCATGCCTATGTTGGACACATTCCCAACAAGGACAACCTCGGTACGTCGATCGTTGATATCTCCGACCCGAAAAACCCGCGCCTGGTGGCGACGGTGACGCTCGATGATCCGACCTCGCACAGCCACAAGGTGCGCGTTTCCGGCGACTTGATGGTCGTGAACCACGAACGCAATCCGACTCCGGTCGGACGGCGCGCCGAACAGCTGCCGGCCGTGCGGCGCGAGTTGCGCGAGGTTCTTGGACGCGATGCAACGCGGGGTGAGCTCGCGCAGAAGCTCAATGTCACCGAAGCCGATCTCGCCGCGATCGAGGCGGCGGAAAAGCAGCCCTACCGCAATGGGGGGTTTCGCATCTACGACGTGTCCCACCCGTTAAAGCCGGCCCTCATCCACCATCAATTGACGGGTGGCATTGGGGTGCACCGGTTCGATATGGACGAGCGCTACGCCTACATCTCCACGGAGATGGACGGCTTCGTCGGCAATATCCTGGTTATCTATGACCTGCGCGATCCAAAGAATCCCGCGGAGGTGTCCCGCTGGTGGATGCCTGGGCAGCACATCGCCGCCGGTGAAAAGCCAACGTGGTCGGGCAAGCGGCATCGGCTCCACCATGCGCTGCGTTTCGGCAATGAAATGTGGGCGAGCTGCTGGCACGGTGGTTTTCGAATTGTCGACGTGGCCGATTTGAGAAAGCCGAAAACAGTCGCGTCGTACAATTATCATCCGCCTTTCCCCGAGCCGACGCATACGGCGATGCCGGTGCCCGTCAGTCTTGGCGGCCGGCGGATCGCCGTCACCATCGATGAAGAGGACCAGGCGCAGAGCGCCAATGAAGAAGAAGCGCGGCGTGGCAGGCCGCATGCCGGCATGTCGATTTTCGACGTCAGCGACTATTCGGCCGTAAAGCCGCTCTCGTTGTTCGAGGTGAGCGAGCTCGAACTCGCCGTTTGCCCGCACGCCAGGCGCGCGTTTTGGCGCGCACCAGTTTCACGAGCGCATGGCGGGCACGCTGGTTTTTGCGGTGTGGTTCAGCGCGGGCTTGCGTGTTGTCGACCTTGCCGATCCGTCGGCGCCGCGCGAAATCGGGTTCTTTATTCCCGAGCCCGCGGGCGGCAGGTCCGCGCCGCAGAGCAATGACGTGGTGCTGGATCAGCGTGGGCTGATTTATGTCGTTGACCGCCACGTCGGCTTCGACGTGCTCGAATTCGACGGCGGCCGCGTCGCCTGACGCGGGCCTATTCGGCCGGCCGGTAAAATGCCGCGGCGTCAGCCGTGAAAGCCTTGCGTGACTCCGGGTCGATATAGAGCATGTGGCCGCCGCGATAGAGCTTGAGCTGGACACGGCCGGGCGGGTCAAACGCAGGCATATGGTCGAGGATATAGCGCGTCATCGCGTAGGGCGTGATCATGTCCGCATATCCATGCGCGACCAGAAGGCGGAACGACGGACCGTAGGCAAGCAGCACGCGTAGATCATCTTCGGCGCTGGCCTGCACGCGACCACCCTGCCAGTCCCAATGGCCGGTGACGTCGCCCGCAAGTAATGCGTAGGTCATCTCGGTCTTGAAGCCGAGCTCATTGCGCGCGTAGGAGGCCATCGCCCCGCCATAGGCGCGCGAGAGTGCATCGAGGATCGGGTCAGGCGCGCGCGATGATCGCCGTTCGGGATAGGGGTCGTCGACCGCAAAGGTTGCGTCATAGCGGCTGACAATCTTGCCGTCGGTGGCCCGCAATGTTTTCACATAGGCATTGGCCGCAAATCCTCGCGCCTGTGTCACCGCGTCGAGCGGCAAGCCGGTTATCTGAGCGACGCGTCCGTAAAATGCATTGGCGGCGTCGCCCTTCGGCGTCGGCCCGGCCAGCGTCACCAGATAGTCGGTCATCGCGAACTTTTCCGCCGCGGCGAGCGCGTCGGCTGTCAATGCATGCTTGCGCTCAAGTTCGGCCGCCGCCAGCGACGGCAATTGCAGTGCTGCGTGCAGCGCCGAACTGTCGTCACCGAACGTGAGCCAGCCTTCGAGCAGCGGCGACAGCATGACGATGCCCGCAATCGTGATGCCCTGGTCGGTTTGCAGCACGCGCCCGACCTTGGCGGCGCGGAATCCGCCGTAGCTTTCGCCGAACAGATATTTGGGCGAGCCTGTGCGATTATTTTTCGTAACGTACAAAGAGATGGCCTTGGCCATGGCGTCGGCGTCGCTTCGCACGCTCCAGAAATGTTTTGCGTCTTCGCCCTTGATCGCGCGGCTCCAGCCGGTGCCGATCGGGTCAATCAGCACCAGATCCGTAAAGGCAAGCCATGTGTCGGGGTTGTCGCGCACGTTCGCGCGCGAAGCGTCATGACCATCCGCGCCGAAATCGAGAATGCGCGGGCCGACCAGGCCGAGATGGAGAAATGCCGACGCGGCGCCGGGTCCGCCGTTGAACACGAAAGTCAGCGGGCGATTGGGCGCCGCATTCTTCGCAACATAGGCGGTGTAGAACACCGACGCGCTTTGATCGCCGGACTGGTCATAGAATGCGAGAGTCCCGGCGGTCGCCGTGTAAGCGATCTTGCCGCGCGGTGTATCGATTGAATGTTCGGTAACCGCATCCGCAGGCAGCAGCCGCAAGATGCCTTTGCCAGTTTCGTGCCGCTCGGTGGCGGCGTTTGGCTGCGCGCGCTCTTTGGGAGCATTTTGGGGTGCGTCTTGTGCGCTCGCGGCGCCAAGCGCACTGGCGAGCATGATCGCCAGCGCGATGCGGGGAAGGGTGGACACTATCATCGGCACGCGCGACTCCCGTGATAGGCGTGCCCCAGCGCCAATAATTCCGGCCAGCCCGGCCGGAAGGATATTCTAGCGTCTGCCGCGAAAATTGGGCCGGCGCTGTTGCGGAGACGGAGCCGGTGCGTCGCCCTTGTGACGGAAGCTGATGCGTCCGCGCTGCAAGTCATAGGGCGACATTTCTACGATCACGCGATCGCCGACGCCGGTGCGGATGCGGAACTTCCGCATCTTGCCGGCGGTATAGGCCAATACCTCATGCTCGTTGTCGAGTTTCACCCGGAAATTGCCGTCCGGGAGAACCTCGGTCACCGTACCGTCGAACTCCAGCAGTTCTTCCTTCGCCATCCAGTCCTCTCCTAGCAGGCTATTTTTGCGCGGTGCATGACCTTATCCGAAACCGGGTCCCACTTTTCGGGGTCATGCACTAGCGCGGCGCACGATGGCCGGCGTTGCGGCGCGGCTCGTTCGGGCGCTTCAGGAATGTAACATTTCCGATGTCGTTTGGCTCCCCCGCCGTGGCGGCCTGCTGGTGAGCAGCATGACCGTTCTGGCTCGGGCGGCCCTGATGACCATTGCCGCCATTATTGGATCGGTGGCCATTGTTACCGCGGCCGTGACCGTTCCCATGACCGTTTCCATGGCCATTACTATGACCGCCACCATGACCACGCTGGCGGTTGCCGCGATTTGGCCGGCCACCATGGCGCGCCTCTGCCTGTTGCGGCGCCGCATGGCCCGTTGAATGGGTCACTGACTTGCCCGTACGGCGGTCGGTCGAGGGGATCGTCATGCGGATGAGCCGCTCGATATCGCGCAAATAGGCGCGCTCTTCATGATCGCAGAACGAGATCGCCACGCCCTCGGCGCCGGCGCGCGCGGTGCGGCCGATGCGATGGACATAGCTCTCCGGAATGTTCGGCAGGTCGTAGTTGACCACATGGCTCACGCCGTCGACGTCGATGCCGCGGGCCGCAATGTCCGTGGCAATCAGCGTGCGCAGCTTGCCGTTACGGAAGGCCGCCAGCACGCGCTCGCGCTGGTTTTGCGACTTGTTGCCATGGATTGCTTCGGCGGTATGTCCGGCTTTTTGCAATCCGCGAACAACCTTGTCGGCGCCATGCTTGGTGCGGGTGAACACCAGGACGCGATCGGTCTTTTCAGTCTTGAGGACCTCGACCAGCAATGACGCCTTCGAGGCTTTGTCGGTCAGGATGACGCGTTGCTCGATGCGTTCGACCGTTGTGGCCTGCGGCGTGACCGCCACGCGGGCCGGATCGCGCAGCATCGCATCGGCGAGCCGGGTGATTTCCTGCGGCATGGTGGCCGAGAAGAACAGCGTCTGCCGCGCTTTTGGAAGCATGGCGACGATCTTCTTGATGTCGTGAATGAAGCCCATGTCGAGCATGCGATCGGCTTCGTCCAGGACGAGCACTTCAATCTGGTCGAGGCGCAGGGCGCGCTGATTGACCAGATCGAGCAGCCGGCCGGGCGTTGCGACAAGCACCTCGGCGCCGCGGGCGAGGCCGCGCACTTGCCGGTTGATCGGTACGCCGCCGATGGCGAGCTCGATTGCCAGCGGTCGAATGTGCCGGCCATAGGTGCGGAAACTGTCCGAGATCTGGCTGGACAATTCGCGTGTCGGCGAGAGCACCAGCACGCGGCAGGATTTCTGCGCGGGACGCGCGCGCTTGTTGAAGAGGTGATTGAGGATCGGCAGTGCGAACGCCGCGGTCTTGCCGGTTCCGGTCTGCGCAATGCCAATGACATCGCGGCCCTGGAGGGCAATCGGAATGGTCTGATCCTGGATCGGAGTGGGAGTGACGTATTTTTCTTCCGCGAGGGCGCGAAGGATCGGCGCTGCGAGGCCGAACTCGTTAAATGAAGTCAAAGAGTCTCTTTCTTATACGGCGAAACGGCCGTACTGCCTTTGCAGCCGGCGGGATCGCGGGGTTTTTAAGACATCCCGCGTGGCCAGGGTTGTCGGCTTGTTGGAGAAACGGAGGAGGCGGGGCGAAATTCGTTTTAAAGAGTTTCGTGCACGCAGCCCGCAAACCCGAGACCGGGTTCTTCGTCCGTTGGCGCTCATATGACAGTTGGCGGTGACCTTTTCAAGGCGCTTTGGCCCGTTATTCCGCCGAATGATGAATAAAGTGGTTGCGGGCGGCCCTTTTCCCCTGATGGACAAGCCGGGGAAGATCGGGGAATGTCTGCCCCGAAAATCCCTGTTCTGGGCCTTATATCCACTCCGGAGCCGTCGAAATGCCGTTTACCAGAGCCTCCGAGGCTCTTTCCCGCTTTACCGTGCTCGATCTCACGCGCGTCCGTTCGGGACCTACCTGTGTGCGCCAGCTCGCCGATTGGGGCGCCAATGTCATCAAGATCGAAGCGCCGCCGCATCTCTCGGAGGGCGAAGGGCCGGGCGGTCCGCGCGAAGGCTCCGACTTCCAGAATCTTCAGCGCAACAAGCGGGGCATGACGCTCGATCTGAAATCGCCACAGGGTCTCGCGGCATTCAAGCGGCTGGTCGAAAAGGCCGACGTCGTGGTCGAGAATTTCCGGCCGGATGTGAAGGATCGGCTCGGCATTGATTACGACTCCCTGCGCAAAGTGAACAAGCGCATCATCCTCGCCAGTATTTCCGGCTTCGGCCAGGACGGTCCTTATGCCAAGCGGCCGGGATTCGATCAGATCGCGCAAGGCATGGGCGGGCTGATGTCGGTCACCGGTGCGCCGGGCGCGGGCCCCATGCGCGTCGGAATTCCGATCGCCGATCTCACCGCCGGGTTGTTCTGCGCGCTCGGCATCATGACGGCGCTGCTCGAGCGCGAGGTTTCCGGCGAAGGCCAGTGGGTGAATACGTCGCTCCTGCAGGCGCAGATTTTCATGCTCGACTTCCAGGCATCGCGCTTCCTCACCGAGGGACAGGTTGCCAAGCAAGCCGGCAACAATCACCCGACCTCGATCCCGACCGGCGTCTTCAAGACCAAGGACGGACATTTGAATATTGCCGTCACCGGTACGGTGATCTGGGAACGTTTTTGCAACGCGGTGGGACATCCGGAATGGATCGCGTCGCCAGACTTCAAAAACGGCAAGCTGCGTTTGCAGAATCGTGACGCGCTCAATGCGGAAATCGATAAAGCCACCGCGACGAAATCAAGCGCGGAGTGGGTCGACATATTCAACAAAGTCGGCGTGCCATGCGGTCCGATCTATTCGATCGATCAGGTGTTCGCCGATCCGCAGGTCAAGCATCTCGGTCTGGCGCAAGAGTCCGCGCGCTCCGATGGCAGCCGGCTCGGCCTCGTCGGCCAGCCGTTCAAGCTCTCGCGCACGCCGAGCAAGATCGCGGCACGGCCGCCGGACCTTGGCGAGCACACCGACGAGATTCTCAAGGAATTCGGCTTCGCAGATAAAGATATCGCCGAGCTGCATGCAGTGAAGGCGGTTTAAGGAGTGAATGGAATGTCGCAGACCGATAAAATGCTGTCGCGCAAGGAAGGCAAGGTTGGTTATCTGACCTTCAATAATCCTGAACGTCACAACGCTGTCTCGCTCGAAATGTGGGAGGCTGCCGCGAGCTTTCTTGAAGAGTTCAAGAGCGACAAAAATATCCGCGTGGTTGTCGTTACCGGCGCGGGCGGCAAGGCTTTTATTTCGGGCGCCGACATTTCCAAATTCGAAAAAGAGCGCTCAACGCAGGAAGGCGTCGACCGCTATAACGCAGCGGTCGATCACGCCAACAATGCTTTCTATACATTCCCGAAACCGACCATCGCGATGATTCGCGGCTATTGCATTGGCGGGGGTGTCGGGCTGGCGTTGTGCTGCGACATGCGCATTTGCACTGAGGGCTCGAAGTTCGGCGTGCCGGCCGGCAAGTTGGGCCTGGGGTATCGCTATGACGGCCTCAAGAAGCTCGTGGATCTCGTCGGCCCGTCCTTTGCCAAGGAAATCTTCTTCACGGCGCGGCAATTCACGGCGGCCGAGGCGCAAATGATGGGACTGGTCAACCGCGTGTTGCCCGACGCGGAACTTGAGAGCTACGTCAAGGATTATGCCGAGACCATTGCCGCAAACGCACCACTGACGATCGATTCCGTTAAATACATCGTCGGCCAGGCGGTCACGGACGAAAGCAAACGCAATCTGAAAAAGTGCGATGAACTGGTGCAGGCCTGTTTCGCCAGCAATGACTACAAGGAGGGTCGAAAGGCCTTCATGGAGAAGCGTAAGCCGGCATTTACCGGCTCGTAAATTGTTGCGCCGCGGCGGCATTAAAAGTCCGCCTGTGGTATTGATAAAAAAAGTGCCGAAAAATACAGCCGCGGCAAGCGGCGGGCTCAGGGGAGGAAGCGCGTGGCGTCAGTGGAGTTGCGGAATTTGACCAAGCGATATGGCAGTGTCGCGGTCGTCGACGACATATCGCTGACGATCGAGCACGGTCATCTGGTCTGCCTGTTGGGTCCATCAGGCTGCGGCAAGACAACCACGTTGCGGTTGATTGCCGGGTTTGTCGAGCCGAGCGCCGGCGAAATCCGTGTCGGCGATAAACTTGTATCCTCTCCGGCGGATACGGTGCCGCCCGAGCGGCGCAACATGTCGATGATTTTCCAGAGTTACGCGCTGTGGCCGCACATGACGGTGGCCGAGAACATCGTCTATGGGCTGAAATTGCGGAAGTTGGATCGCGCCACCATCGGCAAGAAACTCGATGCCATTCTGGCAACGACCAAACTGGCGCCGCTGGCGCAGCGTTATCCGGGCGAATTGTCGGGCGGCCAGCAACAGCGCGTTGCTCTTGCACGGGCGCTGATCGTGGAGCCGCAGACGCTTTTGCTTGACGAGCCGTTGTCAAATCTCGACGCCAATTTGCGCGAGGAAATGCGTTTCGAGATTCGCCGCCTCCACGATGAATATCGTTACACCACGGTCTATGTGACGCACGACCAGTCGGAGGCGATGACCACGGCCGATCTGATCGCGGTGATGAACGCCGGCAAGATCGAACAGGCCGGCTCGCCCGAGGATATCTACGACCGGCCCCGGTCGGAATTCGTCGCGCGCTTTATCGGATCAAGCAACGTCATCAAGGGCAACGGCGATCGATAACTCCCGCGTTGATTTTGCCGGCACTGTCTTGCGATGCAGCGGCGAGAAAGTTGTGGCGAGCGCCGCGACGCCGGTGTCCGTCCGCCCGCACGATATCGCTATCTCTGCCGCCCAGAAGCAGGGCGAGAATGTCGTGCCTGCGACGGTCGTCAGGCAGGTCTTTCTCGGCGGCACCCGGGACTATATGGTCGAGGCCAAGGACGGCACGCAATTGCGCGTCCTCACCGCCGCCGGCGAAAATATCCCGGAAGGCAGCTCGGTTTGGCTGCATCTGCCGCCGGAGCGTTGCCGGGCGTTGAGCGGCTAGGTCAAGAAAATTGCGGGGCGCAACAACAAGGTCAGGCTATGGAGGATACGTCAATGAAGGGTTCACGAATATCGCGCCGCGATGCGCTGATCGGTTCAAGCGCGCTCGCCGCGAGTGCTGCGTTTTCGACCAAGGTCATGTCGGCCGCGCCACCGGCAAGCGCCATCACGCCGGCGCTGATTGAGGCGGCGAAAAAGGAAGGCAAAGTCGTCTGGTACACATCCGTCGACCTGCCACTCGCGGAAAAAATCGCCAAGGCCTTCGAGGCTAAGTTTCCCGGCATTGCAGTGCGCGTCGAGCGCACCGGCGCGGAGCGCGTCTTTCAGCGCATCGGCCAGGAATACGGCAGCAACATCCACGCCGTGGACGTCGCCAATTCATCGGATGCCGCGCATTTCATCGTCTGGAAGAAGGGCGGCCTGCTGGAGGCCTATCAGCCCGAGGACGTTGCGAAGTTCTATCCGGCCGAGCACAAGGATCCGGACGGAATGTTCGCAAGCTTCCGCGTCTGGGTCTGCATCATCGCCTACAACACCAATCTGGTGAAAAAAGAAGAGGCGCCGAAAAGTTTTGCCGACCTGCTTGATCCCAAATGGAAGGGCAAGATCGTCAAGGCGCATCCCGGCTACAGCGGGACGATCATGACCGCGACCTACCAGATGCAGCGTGATCTCGGCTGGAACTTCTTTGAGAAGCTTGCCGCCCAGAACATCATGCAGGTCCAGTCATCAGCTGACCCGCCGAAGCGCCTGGCACTTGGCGAACGGGCTGTGATGGCCGACGGCAACGAGTACAACATCTTCCAGATCAGCGAGAAGGGCGGCCCGGTCGCACCGGTCTACGCGACGGAAGGTTCGCCGCTGATCGTGGGTCCGACCGGCATGTTCAAGGCGGCGCCGAATCCGAATGCTGCCAGGCTGTTCACGGCCTACAGCTTCACGCCGGAGTGCCAGCAGTTGATCATCGACGTCGGCGGCTTGCGCTCGATGCATCCGCAAACCAAGGAAAAGCCCGGACGAACGCCCTTCAAGGACATCAAAGTCATGAAGGACGATCCTGCTGCGGTCGAAAAAATGGGCGATGAGATCAAGCAGCACTACGTCAAGATCTTCCACGTCTAAATGACATCCGGGTGCGGCAGTAAGACCTGCCGCGCCCGCATTTGAGTCGACGCCATGACCATCGCCTTGCCAGCACACGCGGAACGCCGCTTCGGGTTCGATCTCTCGAAGCCGGTGCTTTATTCGTTCGCTGCGGTTTTGTGCGTGCTGATCATACTGCCGATCTCATGGCTGCTGCTCTACAGCCTGACCGACGCCAATGGCGCGTTCACGCTCGGCAATTTCTACCGGTTGTTCACGGAGTCCTCGTTTATCGATCCACTGATCACAACCTTTGTGCTTGCGACATCATCGGCCATTATCTGCTGCGCCGTGGCGGCCCCGATGGGATGGCTGGTGGCACGCACGGATCTGCCATTCAGCGGCATCATCCGCGCGTTGGTAACGGCTTCGTTCGTGACGCCGCCGTTCCTCGGTGCGATCGCCTGGGAATTGCTGGCAGCGCCCAACAGCGGGCTGTTGAACAAGCTGGCGCGCGATTGGTTTGGCATGGCCACCGACGAGCATCTGTTCAACATCTACACCTTGCCCGGAATCATCTTCGTGATCTCCTGCTACACCTTTCCCTATGTATTTGTGCTCGTCGCCAATTCGCTCGATCGTACGCCGGGTGAACTTGAGGATGCGTCCTCGATTCTGGGCGGGGGGCGTTGGTACACCGCGCGGCGCGTCACCATTCCGCTGGTACTCCCCGCATTGCTCGCGGGCGCGCTGGTTGCGTTCCTGCAGGCCATGACCTTGTTCGGCTCACCGGCAATCCTGGCGCTGCCGGCAGGCTTTCATACGATGACCACCAAGATCTGGAGCCTGTTCCAGTTTCCTCCCAAGCCCGAACTTGCCGCCGCCGCCGCGCTCCCGCTCCTCGTGCTGACCGTCATTTTGCTGCGGGCCGAGAACATGATTCTGGGCCGTCGCGGCTATTCGGTGGTAGGCGGAAAATACGGCGCACCACGGTTGATCCCGCTGCACCGCTGGCGCTGGCCGGCTTTCGCGCTCTGTCTGGTCGTGTTGCTCAATCCGGTGTTCTTGCCTTATGCGGCACTCTTCAATGCGGCTTTCTCGCCGGTCGCCAGCACCTTCCTGACCATCCATAATTTCACGCTGCAGAACATCAACTTCGTCCTGTTCGAATTGTCGGCGGCGTCGCTCGCGCTCAAGAACACTGTGATCCTCGGCACCGCCACTGCCACCATCGGCACCGCGATCGCCGTGGCGATCGCGTATGTCACGGCGCGCCAGATGGTCGCCGGCTGGCGCGTGATGGGCTTCCTGGCCACCGCGCCGATTGCCATTCCCGGCATTGTCCTCGGCGTCGGCCTGTTCCTGAGCTATACGCGGCCGCCTTTCGTGCTCTACGGCACGTTGTGGATCCTGCTGATCGCCTTCGTCACCATCGCGCTGCCGTCGGCCTACCAGCAGATGCAGGCGGCGTTCCGCACCATCCATCCCGAGCTGGAAGACGCCAGCCGCATTCTCGGCGCCACGCGGCTGCGCTCTTTGTGGCAGATCACTGCGCCGCTGCTGCGCACGGGCGTAATCGCGACCTGGTGTTTCGTTTTCGTGGGCGTGATGCGCGAACTGTCGGCCGCGATCATCCTCTTTACATCGGAGACTAAAGTGGTCTCGGTGCTGATCTACGATCTCAATGAAAGCGGCGATCTCGGCGCCATCTCCGTGATTGGCCTCGGCATGTTGCTGATCACCTTTGCGGTGGTGATCGCCGTCAATCGAATCCCCGGCTTCGGCACCGTGCGTTTCCGTACCTGATGTCCAAGTCAGAAAAACTTCCCGCCACCGCGGTAGCCGAGGTTCTGGCCGGGCACATCGCCGCGCTGCGCGCCGACAAATTGCCGCCGGCGGTGCGGCGCAAATGCGAAGACCTGCTGATCGATGTGGCCGGTCTTTGCGTCACCGCACGCAACGAGGACTATATCAAGAGCGCGCTCGCCGGTTGCGATGATGAAGGTCCTTGCACCGCGATCGGTCACAAACGCACATTTACCGCGGCGAGCGCCGCCTTCATCAACGGCACGGCGGCGCACGGCGAGGATTTCGATGACACGTTCGAAGGCGGGCCGGTTCACGCCGGCGCGGTGATTGTGCCGGCGGTGCTTGCTGCCTGTGAGCGGCACAAACCGGATGGCCAGGCCGCGTTGCTTGGCATTGCGGTCGGCACCGAAGTCATGTGCCGGCTGAGCACCGTTGTCCCGAAGGCGGTACACAAGGCGGGTTTCCACCCGACCGCGATATTCGGCGTGATGGGCGCGGCGGCCGGGGTCGGCGCGGCACTTGGCCTGAATGCCAAGCAGAACGTCGCCGCGCTTGGCATTGCCGCAAGTTTTGCCGGCGGCATCATTGAATACCTGGCCGAAGGCACATGGACCAAGCGGTTGCACCCGGGCTGGGCCGCGCAATCGGGCATCCGCGCGGCCTTGCTGGCGCGGGGCGGCTTCACCGGGCCGCGGACGGTTTTCGAAGGTGTGCACGGGCTGTTCCACGGTTTCGCGCATACCACCGAGGGCAACTACGCCGCGCTCACCGGCAATTTCGGCACGCGCTGGGTTACGGAGACGCTGGCGTTCAAGCCTTACCCGTGCGGGACCATGGCGCATCCTTATATCGACTGCGCCAAGCGTCTTGCGGCACGCGGCATCAAGCCCGGCGAGATCAAGGAACTGATCTGCGAGGTGGCGGAAGGCACCGTGCATCGCCTGTGGGAGCCGCTGGCCGACAAGCAGCGGCCGCCGAATGGGTATGCTGCGAAATTCGCGACGCCCTTCATTCTTGCCACCGGATTTGTGCGTGCTGGCGTCGGGCTCGACGCCTTCACCGAAGAGGCCGTGCGCGACAAGGACGTGCTCGCGCTCGCAGCGAAGGTGCGATACGTCATCGACCCGAACAATCCTTACCCCAACAATTTCACAGGGCACATTCGGGCCGTGCTGAATGATGGCCGCGTGGTTGAGGAACGGCAGCCGCACTTCCGCGGTGGCGCCCAAGAGCCGCTCACGCGCGCCGACATTGAGGAGAAATTTGCGCTCAGTGTCCGCTACGGCGGCTGGGACGACAAACGTACCGCGTCCGCACTTGCGCTGCTGGCAAAATTATATGATGGCAAGATCGATCTTGCCTCGTTACGGGGATAAACAGGACCTATGGCTGACAACAAGGAATTGGCGGGAAAAGTCGCCATCGTCACCGGCGCCGGGCGTAATATCGGGCGCGCCATCGCACTAACGCTGGCGCAGGCCGGCGCATCCGTGGTGGTGAACGTGCGTTCGAACCAGGAGGAAGCCGACAGTGTCGTGCGTGAAATCGAAGCGGCTGGCGGCAAGGCGGCCAGCGTGCTCGGCGACATCGCCGATGAAAAGACCGCGGGCGCGCTCGCCGAAACCGCGCTCAAGCGCTTCGGCCGCATCGACATCCTGGTGAACAACGCCGCGCTGCGCCGTGAAAAGCCGATCGATGAGATGAGCTTCGCCGAATGGCGCGAGGTCATGGGCGTCATCCTGGATGGCACTTTCCGTTGCGTGCATACCTGCCTGCCGGCAATGAAAAAAAATGGCGGCAGTATCATCAATATGGGCGGCATGAGCGCCCATATTGGCTCGAAGGGCCGCGCGCATGTCATGACGGCAAAGTCCGCGCTGGTCGGCTTTTCGCGCGCATTGGCGCACGACCTGGCGGCCCACAAGATCACTGCAAATTGCGTTGTGCCGGGCGCCATCGACACGACACGGCCGGCGACCTCGCAGAATCCTGCCCACCACCTTACGCACGGCACCATCACGGGCGAGCGCGGCAAGCCTGAGGATGTGGCGGCCATGGTGCGCTTTTTGTGCGGTCCCGGCGGGCGCTACGTCACCGGCCAGACCATCCATGTCAGTGGCGGCGCCTATCTCGGCTCGTAGCGGTTCGCGTCGCGGGCAGGGTGGCTGCTTGCGCGTGAAAGTGCTAATCCACGCTCACGATCGTTCCGGGTAACAACGAGGTTCCTATGTATTCCGAGCTGGCTCTCTATATCGACGGCAAATGGCTCAACGGCGAAGGCCGCAAGGGCGAGGATGTCATCAATCCGGCCAACGGGAAGACTTTGGCGCATCTGCCGCATGCCAGCAAAGCCGATCTCGATGCCGCGCTTGCCGCCGCCGAGAAGGGCTTCGCACTCTGGAAGGCGACCTCGGCCTATGACCGCGCCAAGATCCTGCGCAAGGCCGCCGATCTCGTGCGCGAGCGCCATGACCACATTTCCAAGGTGATGACGCAGGAGCAGGGCAAGGTCTATGTCGAGTCGCGCGCGGAAGTGCTCACCTCCGCCGACATTATCGATTGGTATGCCGAGGAAGGGCGCCGGACTTACGGCCGCGTCGTTCCCGGCCGGCAGAAGGGTGTGCGTCAGCTCGTGCTGCAGGAGCCGGTCGGTGTCGTCGCTGCCTTCACGCCGTGGAATTTTCCGACGCTCACCCCGGTGCGCAAGATCGCCGGTGCGCTGGCGGCCGGCTGCTCGGTCATCATCAAGGCCTCGGAAGAAACACCGGGCGGCTGCGTCGAACTGGTGAAATGCTTTGCCGATGCCGGTCTGCCGGCGGGCGTGCTCAATATGGTGTTCGGCGTGCCGGCGGAAGTGTCTGAACACCTCATTCCGAAAAAGTCAGTGAAGAAGATATCCTTCACCGGCTCCGTACCGGTCGGCAAGCATCTCGCGGCGCTCGCCGGCAAGCACATGAAGAAGGCCACCATGGAGCTTGGCGGCCATTCGCCCGTCATGGTGTTCGAAGATGCCGATCCGGAGAAAGCGGCCGATATCATCGCCGCGTTCAAGTACCGCAACGCCGGCCAGGTCTGCATCTCGCCGACGCGGTTCTATGTGCACGAGAAACACTACAGCAAGTTCCTGGCGCGCTTCACCGAATACGCCAAGGGCATCAAGATGGGCGACGGCATGGAAAAAGGGATCACGATGGGCCCGCTCGCCAATCCGCGCCGGCTCGACGCGATGGACAGCTTCGTCACCGACGCGAAAAACCGCGGCGGCAAAGTCGTTACCGGCGGCTCGCGCGAGGGCAACCAGGGCTTCTTCTTCCAGCCGACGGTCATCACCGATGTGCCGGATGACTTCAAGATCATGACCGAGGAGCCGTTCGGGCCGGTGGCGCCGATCGTCACCTTCAAAACGTTCGACGAAGTGGTCGAACGCGCCAACTCGTTGCAGTTCGGCCTCGCGGCCTATGCCTTCACCAGCTCGGACAAGACCGCGGCCGCCGATCGGCGACGCCATGCAGTCCGGCATGGTCGGCGTTAACAGCGTCGCCGTCTCGACGCCGGAAACGCCATTCGGCGGGATCAAGGACTCCGGCTACGGCTCCGAGGGCGGCATGGAAGGCCTGCAGGCCTATATGAACACGAAGTTCATTTCGCAGGGGTAAAGCCAGACACATTGCACAGAAGTTGTCATGGCCGGGCTTGTCCCGGCCATCTCGTTTAGGGACGCACCGTGCCTTGTTAAGCGGGATCACATCGGAAGTCGGGCTTGCCCGACTTCCGCGCGCTTGAAAGCCACAAGTCGGGTAGACCCGACTTGTGGTGACAAGCCCGGTGATGACAACTCAACTACTTCCCCGCCATCGCCTTCTGGCACGCCTCCCACACCTTCGCGGGTGTGGCTGGCATTTCCATGTGGTCGGCGGCGCCGTTCGGAATCGCGTTGGAAATTGCATTCATCACGGCCGCGATTGCAGCCGTCGTGCCGGCCTCACCGGTGCCCTTCACGCCGAGCGGATTGGTCGTTGCCGGCGAAGGCCGCAGCGCCTCGCGCAATTCGACCGGCATGGTGTGCGCGTGCGGCATGCCGTAGTCCATGAACGAGCCGCTCACCAATTGTCCGCTGCCTGAATCGTAGACCGCATTTTCCACCAGCGCCTGGCCGAGCCCCTGCGCCAGCGAGCCGTGCACCTGGCCCTCGACAATCGTTGTATCGAGCGGATTGCCGCAATCATCCACCGCCGTGTAGGTAACGAGATCGACATGGCCGGTGTCGGGATCGATCTCCACCTCGGCAATGTGACAGCCATTGGGGAAGGTGAGCGGCGTATCGGCCTTGTCCTTGGTGTCGAGGCTTTCGCCCAATTCCCTGGCCCGCCGCGCGGTCTCGAACAGGGAAATCTTGCGGTCGGTGCCGACCACTTCGAATTGACCGTCGCGGTACTGGATATCCTGCTCGGACGCCTCCAGCAGCGATGATGCCAATTTCTTGCCTTTGGCCAGCATCACGTCGGCCGTGTGCATGATGGCATTGCCGGCGCACATCGCCGAACGCGAGCCCACCGAAGCCTGCCCGGTAATGCCGAGCGCGGTGTCGCCGTGCCGGTGCTCGATCTTGGCCGCGTCGATGCCGAGCTTGCCGGCGAGCAGGCGGCCGAACACGGTGGCGTGGCTCTGGCCGGTCGACTGCACGTTCAGGCCGAGCACGAGTTTCTCGCCGCCGGGGAAGAAGACCGCGGCTTCTTCCATCGGCGTCGCGCCGGAATGCTCCAGCATGCAGGAAATGCCGATGCCGCGGAGCTTCTTGCGGCGCGCCGCCTCGCGCTTGCGCTTGCTGAAATTGGCGTAATCCGAAAGCTCCAATGCCTGTTCGACGATACCGGGGAAATCGCCGCTGTCGTAAGTATTGCCGATCGCGGTCTTGTACGGCATCGCCGACGGCGGAATGAGATTCTTCTTGCGCAGTCGCAACGGGTCGATGCCGGTGACGCGCGCGGCTTCCTCGACCACGCGTTCGAGGGCGTAGTTTGCCTCCGGCCGTCCGGCGCCGCGATAGGGCGCGATCGGCACGCGGTTGCTGAAATAGCAGGCGACCGACGCATAGACCTTGGGAATGCGGTACATGCCCGGAAAGCAGCGCGCGAAATTGTTGGTGTTGATGTTGATGCCGGCATTGGCGACGTAGGCGCCCTGGTTGCACAAATGGCGCACGCGCAAGGCGAGGAATTTGCCCTTCTCATCGAGCGCCAGCTCGGCCTCGGTCACGGCGTCGCGCGCCTGCGCGTCGCTGATGAAAGCCTCCGAGCGCGTCGATTGCCAGTGTACCGGCCGGCCGACTTTGCGCGCTGCCACCAGCAGTGCGACATATTCCGGATAGACCGTCGTCTTCATCCCGAAACCGCCGCCGACATCGTCGGTGAGGACGCGCAGTTTTTCGTTCGGAACGTTCATGATGGAAGCGGCCTGGCTGCGCAGGGCATCGGCGCTCTGCGAACAGGCGCGCAGCGTGTAGCTTTCGCTCGCCGCGTCGTATTGGCCGGTGGCGCCGCGCGTCTCGAGCGAAGCCACCACCATCCGCTGGTTGACGACGTGCACGCGCGCGACGTGTGGCGCGCTTTTGATGATCTCGGCGACTTCGCGCTCGTTGTCTTCGCTCGGCACCGTGCCGGGCCAGTCCACGCAGAGATTGCCGGGGGCATCAGGAAACAATTGCGTTGCGGCCTTCATCGCCGACTCGAGATCGACCACAGGCGTGAGTTCCTCGTAGTCGACCTGCACGAGGTCGACGGCGTCCTGCGCGGCGGCCTGGCTTTCCGCCACCACCATCGCGACCAGGTCGCCGACATGCATCGCCGTCTCCGCCAGCACCGGGCGGAACGGCATCGCCATCTTGGCGCCGCCACGACCCACAACCGGCGGATGGCGCGCGATGCTGCCGATGCCGGCCGCCTTGATGTCCTGCGCGGCGAGTACCGCCAGCACGCCCTTGGCCTTGCGCGCCTGGTCCGCATTGACCGACCGCACCCGCGCATGCGCATGCGGCGAACGCACAAAGGCGGCATAGGCCGTATTGGGGAGACGCGGATCGTCCATGAAACGGCCGGCGCCGCGCACCAGGGCATCGTCCTCGACGCGTGGCGTGGTTCTGCTGCGTGCGGTGCTGCCTGTCATGGGGAGATCCGGAAATTCGCCTGCGGGGCTCCGTTTATAGCCGAATGAACAGGCTGCGACAGGGGCTTGCGTCGATGCGCGGGCTGCGGCACTCAGGCGCTCCTTGCCGCGCGCCAAGTGGCATCTTTGCGGCGTCTTTCGGGTGGTGAAATGAGCAACGAGCGTACGATCGATACCCATACCCATATTTTGACCCAGGAAACCGCCGAGCTGCTCACCAAAGCCGGCGTCAAAGTCACCATCACACCTGACGACAACGAAAGCGCCGCGCTCGACGTGGCCGGCGTCGTGTACCGTCCGTTCCCGACCGGCGGTTTCGATATTCCGCGCCGGCTGAAGGATATGGATGCCGCTGGCGTCGACGTGCACGTGCTCTCGGCCACGCCGCAGACTTACCTCTACAACCAGGAACCCGCGCTCGGCGCCACGCTCGCCGCCATTCAGAACGACCAGATAGCAAAACACATTTCGGCCCATCCCGGCCGCTTCATGGGCATTGCCACGCTGCCGCTGCAGGATCCCAAGCGCGCGGCCGACGAACTGCGGCGCGCGATGACCAAGCTCGGGCTCAAGGGCTCGATGTTCGCTTCCAATATCATGGGCAAGAATTCTCGACGATCCGAGTTTCGAGCCGGTGTGGGCGACGGCGGAAGAACTCGGCGCGTTCATGTTCGTGCACCCCAACAATGTTGCAGGTGCCGACCGCCTCAAGTCATATTATTTGCAGAATCTGATCGGTAATCCGCTCGACACCACGATTGCCGCCGCCTGTCTTTATTTCGGCGGCGTGCTCGACCGTCATCCGAAGCTGACGGTCATGCTCGCGCATGGCGGCGGCTTCACGCCCTATCAGGCGGCGCGCTGGGAGCATGGCTGGAAGGTGCGGCCAGAGCCGAAGAAGAACATTGCTAAGCAGCCGCAGGATATCGCCAAGCGGTTCTACTACGATACGATCCTGCATTCAGCGCCGGTGCTGGAATTCATGATCGGGCATGTTGGTGCGGACCGTGTCATGCTGGGTAGCGACTATCCCTACGACATGGCCATGATGGACTGCGTGAAGCACGTGCGCGGCCTGAAGATCTCGGATGCTGACAAGGCCACAATACTCTCCACGCGCGCGGAAAAACTGCTGTCGGGGAAACCATGAACGTCCAGGCCGCCAAAGCCGCGCGTATCCCGACGGCGGCCGTCACCGGCCTGATCGTTGACGCGATGATGAAGGCCGGCGTTTCCAAAGACGACGCCATCAAAATTTCTGAGTTGATGCTGGAAGCCGATCTGATCGGCGCTGACGCTCACGGCGTGTTCCGGCTGATGCAATACGTCCAGCGGCTGAAACTCGGTTCAACCAATCCGCGCCCGAATATCGAGGTGAAGCGCAGTGCGCCCGCGACTGCGCTGGTCGACGGCGACAACGGCATGGGCCATTTGGTCGTCGCGCGTGCGGCCGAGACTGCGATCGAACTTGCGCGGGAATGCGGCGTGGCCTGGGTCGGCTGCCGTATGTCCGGTCACGCCGGCGCTGCGGGCGTCTATGCCGCGCTGCCGCTGAAGGCCGACATGGTCGGCATTTACTCCGCGGTCGCGAACGCCAATCACATGCCGCTTGCGGGCGGTGCAGAACCGCTGCTCGGCACCAATCCATTGGCGATCGCGATTCCCGCCGGCAATGAGCCGCCGGTTGTGCTCGATATCGCAACTTCGATCGTGTCGTACGGCACAATCAAGAACCACCGCCTGCAGAACAAGCCGCTGCAAGACGACTGGATGATCGATCCGAAAACCGGCGAGGCGATTATCGATCCGCACAAGAGCGCGGAGGCGCTGCTGTTGCCGATGGCCGGCTACAAGGGCGCGGGCCTCGCGCTGACGCTTGGCCTGCTCGCCGGCACGCTCAATGGTGCGTTATTTGGTCGCGACTGCGTCGATTTCAACGCCGAGCCGGACAAAGTTACCAACACCGGGCAGTTCGTGCTGGCGCTCGATCCGAGCCGCTTTCAGCCACTCGATCAGTTCAAGGCCGAGGTTGACCGGCATATCCGCGAGCTGCGCAACACAAAACCCCTTCCCGGTCAGTCGGTTCGGCTGCCCGGTGAACAACGCGCGCAGCGCCGCGCCGATCGTTTGCGCAATGGGCTACCGCTCGGCCCTGAGTTGCTGGCGCAACTCGACAAACTCGCGGCAGACCTGGCGATCAAGCCGCTGCGAGAACGCAGTTGAACGGCAGGGCCCGAATCACATAACTGCCGCATTTATGGTGCCCAAGGGAACAAATCGAATAAATCTCCGTTCATTCCCTGTCTCGCCCTCGGTAGGGCGCGAGGCCGTTCTTGGGGCTTTGGCAAAAATAATTTGCTGAATCAAACCGATGAAGCTGATTGAAAAGAAAGTATTTGTTGCGTGGGTGAAAAGGACATCAGCCCATGTCGGAATCATTTTAGCGTGCAGCGCTGCGCTGTCTGCGATTCCGATGTACAGCGTCTCGAGCGAAAACTCTCTTGATCGCATTCAAGCCGGAGAGTGGGTCGTCGCGTCGATGTATTGGGAAGACAAGCTGGTCTCGACCGGCAAGAGCTTCAACCCGATCGGATGGCATGCGGCACACAAGACATTGCCGATCGGGACATTGATCCGCGTATCCAATCCGAAAAACCATCGTTCAATCAACGTGACGATCAATGACCGCGGGCCCTTCGTGCCCAATCGCGATCTTGATCTCAGTCTCGGCGCCGGCACATTGCTGGGCTTGCAGGGGCTGGGCACCGTCTACATGGAAGTGCTGTCGATTCCGCCGATCAAGAATATGCGGCGGCCGGTCGTGGAAAGTCTGTTCGCAGTCAATGACGCGAACGCCAACTGTGTCGGCGTATCCGCCTGCTAGCGTTGCGCGCCCCCGGTGGCCTTCCAGCGCGACGATAGCGCCGCCAAAACCCGTCAAATGGGGCAAAACAGAGTTAATGGGCCGTTAACCTAAAAAGGTAAACGGCGTTTAACGAATGCTACCAATTTGTTAACTTTTGAATGTGTTAGGGGACGGGACCAGAGGTTGCGCTTCGTGCGGCCCTTGAGTTGCGGCCATAGCTCTCAGATCGGCCTGTGGCGCGAACGCAAAGTCCCGCCGAAACGCATCCAGTCCTGTCTCGGCACGGCGGCCTGCGAAGAGCAAAGCGCAGGTGCGCGGTGTTGTTGTGTGGATGAAGGAGTGGCTTGGTGACGGCAGGAACCTTGCTCAGCGGTCAGGTGCAGGGCGATCGCATCGAACTCAGCGCGGGTGGATCGTGGACGGCCGAGTATGCCGGTGCGATCGAGCCCCAGGTTATTGCCGCCACGCGCGGAATTAGCGCGCGCAGCATTGCGATCAATCTGACCCGGATTGAATATCTTGACACTTACGGTGCGTGGTTGATCGAGCGCACGCTACGCAGCTGGACCGACCAGGGGCGCGATGCGCGCCTCATTGGATTGCGCGAGGACTACCGCGGCCTGTTCGAGAAGGTCCGTGCCGGAACGCAGACGCTGGCGCCGCCGCCGCCGCGACCCAACAGCATCATGGCGACCCTGGAAAGCGTCGGCATCACCATGTCGGCTGTCGGCGCCGACCTCATGCTGTTTGCGCAAATGCTCGGCTCGACAATGGTCGCGCTCGGACGCGTTTTGCTGCGGCCGAGTACCTTTCGCCTGACGTCGATGGTCTTCCAGCTCGAGCGCGTCTGCTGGCGCGCGGTGCCGATCATCCTGCTGATCACCGTCTTGATCGGCGCCATTCTCGCCCAGCAGGGCATTTTCCATTTCCGCAAATTCGGCGCGGACATCTACGTGATCGATATGGTCGGCGTGCTGGTGCTGCGTGAGGTCGGCGTGCTCATCGTCTGCATCATGGTTGCCGGCCGGTCGGGCAGCTCCTACACGGCCGAGATTGGCGCCATGCGCATGCGTGAGGAAGTCGACGCGCTGCGCACGATGGGTTTTGATCCGATCGAGGTTCTGATCCTTCCGCGCATCCTCGCGCTCGTAATCGCAGTGCCGATCCTGACCTTTCTCGGATCGATGGCAGCACTTTACGGCGGCGGCCTGGTGTCCTGGCTTTACGGTGGCATTCAGCCCGAAGTCTTTTTGACGCGGCTGCGCGAAGCAATTTCGATGAATACGTTCGAGGTCGGCATCATCAAGGCGCCATTCATGGCGCTGGTGATCGGCATTGTCGCCTGCGTCGAAGGGTTACAGGTACAAGGCAGCGCAGAGTCGCTTGGCGAGCAGACCACCAACTCCGTGGTCAAGTCGATCTTCCTGGTCATTGTGCTCGACGGTATTTTTGCCATGTTCTTCGCGTCGATCGGGATGTGACATGGCAAAAGATCCCCAAGCACCCGTCATCGAAGTGCGCGACCTGGTTGTCGATCTCAAAGGCAACCGGATCCTCAATGGCGTGACGCTCGACGTTTATCGCGGTGAAATTCTTGGCTTCGTGGGTGCCTCAGGCGCGGGCAAATCCGTTCTGACGCGCACAATCGTCGGCTTGTTGCCGAAGTTGCAGGGTCGCATCGATGTCTTCGGCGTCAACCTTGATCAGGCGGGTGAGACGCAACGCCAGGAGATCGAGCGGCGCTGGGGAATCCTGTTCCAGCAGGGCGCGCTGTTTTCCTCGCTCACGGTAGGCGAAAATGTCGAGTTTCCGATCCGCGAATACCTCGATATTTCGGGCAGCCTGATGACCGAAATTGCCATCACCAAACTGGAGATGGTCGGCCTCAAGCCGGACGTGTATCGCAAATATCCGTCGGAACTTTCGGGCGGCATGATCAAGCGCGTCGCGCTTGCGCGTGCATTGGCGCTCGACCCCGAGATCCTCTTTCTTGATGAACCGACCTCCGGGCTCGATCCCATCAGCGCCGGCGATTTCGACCAACTGATCCTGACACTGCAACGAACCACGTCGATGGCGGTGTTCATGGTGACGCACGACCTCGACAGCTTGCACACGATTTGCGACCGGATCGCCGTCCTCGGCGATGGCAAGATCATCGAGGCCGGAACAATGGATACAATGCTGGCGTCACAGCACCCGTGGATGAAGGCCTATTTCCACGGCGTGCGTGCGCGAACGGGCTTGCACGCGGCGGCCCGGAACTGATGGAGTAGAGTGATGGAACGGAAAGCGCACTACGCACTGATCGGATTATTCACGTTCGCCGTGGTCGCGGGCGCATTTGGCTTCATTTTCTGGCTCCATCACTCCTCGGGCAAGAAACAGGCAGTTGCCTACCGCATCATCTTCGACAGTTCGGTTTCCGGACTGCAGGTGGGCGGCAATGTGCTGTTCAACGGCATTCGCGTTGGCGAGGTCACCAATCTGCGGCTCGACCCCGACAAGCCGTCCCAGGTCATCGCGCTGCTGGCGGTCAACAAGGCGACGCCAATTCGCTCCGACACCAAAGTAGGCCTGGAGTTTCAGGGCCTGACCGGCGTGGCCGCCGTTTCACTCAAGGGCGTGTCCGCAACCACGCCATTGATCGAACGCGAAGAGGGTGAGCCGCCGACCTTGAAAGCCGACCCTAGCGCCAGCCAGGACATGATGCAGGCGGCGCGCGACGTGTTGAACAAGGCCGAAGAGGTGATCACAGCCAACCAGGAAGCGCTGCACCAGGCGATCAAGGATATCGCAACGTTCAGCGCATCGCTGGCGCGCAATTCCGACAACGTCGATTCGATCATGAACAACACCAATGCCGCCATGAGCAATGCCAAGGAAGCAACGGCATCGGCACGTACGCTGATTGAAAACCTCGACAAGCGCACCGACGAGATCACGATCGGCGTGAACAGGATGACGGCAACGGCCACGCGGCAGATCGAAAGCGCCGGCAAGGCGATCGTCGAACTTACACACAATCCGCAGCGCATTCTGTTCGGTGGCGGCGGAGCTGCCGCTCCGGCGGCGACAGCGCCGCCGGCGCGCAGGCCACAGTAAAGCGGATCAGGCCGCCGCGCGCACTTCGTCCGGATCGAGTGGCAATTTGACCGGCTGTTTGCGCTTGGCCGAGAGGTCGAGCGCCTTGGTCAGCATCAGGTTGCGGTGCGCTTCTTCCACCGTGGCAGCCGCGGTTGGCAGCCCGAGCGCGACGCGGTTGAGCCATGAATCGGTCTCCAGTGCCATCGGCCCACGCAGTTCGCCGAGCGCCATGTCGCCCGGCGGATAGCTGCCCAGGAAGTCAACGAGGCGAGACGAGTCCGGATTGTAGCCTTCCGATGTACCCTTGGAGACGGCCAGCACGATGTCGCTGTGGGTATCGTCAATGGTCAGCGCGCCGGTCGTGCCGGTAATGCCGACCGCCAGCGAATAGACCGCCGGCGGCCAGGTGACCGGCAGGGCCCACGACATACTGAGGTGATAGAGCGTGCCGTCCTCGAAAGTGATCAGGCCGGCCGTGGCGTCAATGCCCTTGTAGAGCGGGCCAAGCACCTTGTCGATCGAGCGGGCATAGACCTCGACCGGCTTCTTCGGCTCCAGGCACCACATGCAGATATCGAGCGCATGCGTCCCCGAGATCACCATCGGCGAAATCGTCGATGGATCGTTTGTGCGCTTGTAGTTGTCGATCGCCACCAAACGATTCATGAACGCGCGCGACGTCACCATGGTCACGTCGCCGAGCGCGCCGGTCCGGCATTTTTCCTTGGCTGCCAGCCAGCGGCGGCGAAAACGTTGCGTATAGCCGACGACGGCATCCAGATTTGCGGCCTTGATCGCCTTCAGGACGCGTTCGGATTCCGCAAGATTGGTCGCGAGCGGCTTCTCGATCAGCATCGGGATGCCACGCTCGACAGCGGCCATGATCGGGTCGACGTGCAGGTGCTCGTCGGTGCAGATGATGGCGGCGGTGACTTCCGGCCGATTGAGCAATTCGACGTGGCTTTGCGTGACGAAGTCGGCGCTGATCTTCGGGCCGACCTCGCCGGCGCGGTTCGGGTTCTTCTCGGCCAGCCCGATCCACTCGACCGCCGGATGGCGCGCCGCCACCTCGCCGCGGAACAGCCCGACACGGCCGCCGCCGATGATCGCGAGGCCGACGCCTTTGGCAGATTTCCTCATGACTTCGCTCCCGCCGGATTGATCCCGGCCCGGTTTCGTTCCTTGAGCTCGGCAATGCCCGAGATTGTCTCGTTGGTGAGCGGCAGATCGATCGGCTCATTGCGGTCGGCGGACAAATCGGCGGCGCTGTAGGTTTCCATCACGCGGCGCGCGCTTTCCGGTGTCACCATCACAGGCGTATCGCGGATGCAGGCCTCCAGGAAGTGGATCGTTTCCGGCCCCATGCCGCCGGCGAAGACATTGTCGACCCATTCGCCCGGCATCGTCGACATCGGGAATTCCTGGCCGTGTTTCTCGGTGTTGAGCCAGTTGTCGCGCTGGGTGTCGTCGAGGAACAGCGAGCCGTCGGTGCCGGTGATCTCGATCCAGGTGGCGCAATAATTGGGATAGCTCGGCGGCAGGTTCCACCCGCCTCCGATCATCACCGCCACGCCATTGTCCATGGTGACGGTGGTGAACATGACGTCGTGCGAGCCGTTGATCGGCTCCATGTAGCCGTAGGCACCCTGCGAATAAACGCGCACGGGCTTGGCCGGCTCCAGCAGCCAGAGCACGAAGTCGAGATCGTGCGTCGATTCCATGACGACGGGGGACAGCCGCACGCGGCTGGCGATCTTCTTGCCCAGGCTGCGCGACAGATGCCGGCTCACCAGCACGGACACGACCTTGCCGAGCGTGCCGTCCACGATCTTTTTCTTGGCGTAGGCGATTTTTGGATTGAAGCGCTGCGAGTAGCCGATGGTGAATTTCAGGTTGTTGCGCTTGGCGAGCTGGATGAGCTCATCGGCTTCCCACAGTTCCAGCGCGATCGGCTTTTCCAGCATCACGTTCTTGCCGGATTTCAGGCAGTCGCGGCAGATCGGATAGTGGTTCGATTCCGGCGTGGTCGAGATGTAGACGACCGAAATATTGTTGTTCTTGATGATGTCGTTGTAATCGAGTGTCGCGGTGGCGGGCTTGTACAGTGCCTTCACCTCGGCCAGCCGGTCGGGCCGGATTTCGCACAGATGCAATTTGTCGACCAGCGCCGTGCGCGCCAGCGTCTCCGCGCGCGTCCCGCCAACCCATCCGACGCCGATCACCGCAGCTTCAACCGTTTTCACCGAGCGTATCCTTCAGGTTCTTGTGATGCCGCGGCCGAACGGCCGCGCGGGCGGCACCCTAGCTCACACCGGAAATGACTGGAAGGGCAGGGGTTTTCAGCCCGTCAAAGCGGCTTCGCCGACCCCGAATACCTGCGCGGCAAATTGCGGGTAGACCTCGGCCAATTGCGGGGCGACCACCTCGCGCATGAGCTTGAGCGTCTCGGGTGAGGGGGCGGGCGTCTCCGCCACCGTGGCCGGCGCGTCGAAATCAAATCCGGTATTTTCGACCACCTCTTCGACCGTATGCCCGGGATGCACGCTGGCGAGCGTGAACCGGCCATTGGCGAAGCTGAACAGGCAGCGGTTCGTCACCAGCGCAATTGGCCCACCCGGACGGTAGACATTTCCGTCGCTCGCGCCCGGTGCGCTGATGAAATCCACCTTCGGCACCAGCGTGCGGCGCGAATGCTCGGTACGGAAGAGTATGACCTTGGGTACGACGTAGTAGAGATAAGAGGAGCCGAATGAGCCGGGGAATCGTACTTTCGGATGGCCGTAGTCGCCGATGCTCACGAGGTTGACATTGCCCTGGCCGTCGATCTGTCCACCGGACAGAAAAAACACGTCGATGCGGCCCTGGCCGGCGCAGTCGAAGAGCTCGCGCGCGCCGTCAGTGAAGAAATTGTGTTTCCGGCTTTGCAACAAAGAAACATAGGGCCGCCCGTTCCCACGCTCGCGGGCCAGCAATGCGGCGGTCGCGGGAATCGGTGAGGCATTGCCAACCGCGACATGTCGCACATCGCCGATCAGGCGCGCGATCACATCGGCGAGCAGTTCTTCGTCACGGAGTGGCGGTTTCACGTCGACCTCTCATTCGTCATCGCCGGGCTTGTCCCGGCGATCCACGTCTTTACTTCGTCAAAAGACGTGGATGCCCGGCATAAAGCCGGGCATGACGAGGCTGAACTAGGCTGCTTTCTTTTCGTACACATACTTATCGAGGTAGTCGGCGAAGCCCTCCGCCGTCGCGGCCATGCGGGCATATTCCGCAAGATGCTCTGCATCCGCGGCATAGTGATCGGGCAGCCCCAGTGGCCAGGCGCCGCGCTCGGCGACCGCGATGCTCTCGACATAAAAACCCGGCAAGGTGCCGGCGGCGAGCACGGGGTCGTCGAGCAGATTGCCGTCATGAATTTTCTCGACGGTTGCAATCGTCCGCTCCGCCGCATGCGCCATCGTGGCCAGCTCACGCTGGCGCCCGATCCAGACATTGCCGAAGCGATCCGCCATCGGCGCGTGAATCAGCGCGACGTCCGGCTTGATGGCAGGCAGCAGCACAATCGGGTCGTCGTTGCCGAACGGGCTGTCGACCACTTTCCAGTCGCTGCGATATTTCAGGACGTCGGATCCGATCAGCCCGCGCAGCGGCATGAACGGCACGCCCTTCTCGGCAGCCTGTAACGCCGCATGCAGTGCCGGACAGGTGGCGTCTTTCATTTCGATCGCGCCCGATGTCACTGCTGCATTGAAACGCGGTGCCGGCCCGAATTCGCCGAGACTGACGGCACTGGTTTCCAGCGTCGCGATGCAGCCGGCGCCGATCAGCAGGTCGGCCTGCAGGCTCGAGGTCGGCAGCGCCACCAGGTGCAGCCGTTTTACGCCGCGCTTGATCAAAGCGCGCGTCGCCGCCATCGGCACGCCGGATACTTCGCGCGGTACAACCAGCATGCAGCCGTCGTCAATCGGAGCGATTAAATCGGCCGTTGATTTCGCCAGCTGAAACACTGCCACCTGCCAATGCGTGCGGGATCGCTGCCGCTGCTGTTTTTCCCATTGTTGCCCTTGCAACGTCCACTCAATTTTGCGACGTGGTTCCGGTGAAAAACGGCCTCCAGGACAAACTTCGCGCCCGGCGCTTTGTAATCACGGCGGAAGTAACGCCGCCGGTGACGGTGGACCGCAATGAACTGCTGGCCAAAGCGTTGCCGCTGAAGGGTCTCGTCGACGCGGTCAATATCACCGACAGCGCCGGCGCGCGCCCGCATCTTGGTGCGGTGACGTCTGCCGCCATGCTGGTCGAGCAGGGGATCGAGCCGATCCTGCAGTTCACCTGCCGCGACCGCAACCGCATCGCCCTCCAGAGCGATCTCATGAGTGCGGCCGCATGCGGCATACGCAATCTGCTGATGCTGCGCGGCGATGATCCCAGCGCTGGCGATCAGCCCGATGCAAAGCCGGTGTTTGATCTCGACCCGCGCGGCTTGCTTGAGACCGCGCGCCGCATGCGCGACAGCGGCGAGTTGCCGACGGGACGCAAGTTCACCGGCCGTGCCGATTTTTTCCTCGGCAGCGCCGACAATCCGATCGATCCACAGCCAGGCTGGAAGCCTGCAAGCCTCGAAGCCAAGGCCGCTGCCGGTGCGCAATTCGTCCAGACGCAGTTCTGCATGGACGCCGGCGTTGTCCGCCGCTACATGGCGCGGCTGGCCGAGCATGGCCTTGCGGATAAATTGTCCTTCCTGATCGGCATTGTGCCGCTGCGATCGGCCAAGTCGGCGCGCTGGATCAAGGAAAAGCTGTTCGGTGCCGTGATTCCCGACACGATCATCGACCGCATGGACCGCGCCACGGATCCGGCGGCGGAGGGGCGCAGTATTTGCATCGACGTCGTACGGGAGCTGGCGGAGATCCCACACGTTGCCGGCGTGCACATCATGGCGCCCGGAAACGACGCCGCAGTGCCTGACGTCATCAAGGCGGCACGCGAGAGCGTGAAACGGCTGGCGACCGCGTAGTTGCTCTCAGCTCAGCGCCGACTTCACCCGTTCCGGCGAGAACGGCACGCGGCGAATGCGCACGCCGGTCGCGTCGAAGATGGCGTTGGCGATGGCCGCCGCCACCGGACGGATCGACGGCTCGCCGGCACCGGTTGGTGCGATCTCCGGATGATTGATCAGCACGACATTCACCTCGCCGGGCGTCTCGGTGATGTCGAGGATCGGATAAGTCAGCCAGTCCACGCTGGTCACGGCCTTGCGGTCGAAGGTGACTTCTTCCCACAAGGTGCGGCTGACGCCCTGGACAATATTGCCCTCGATGCATTTCACCAGCCCGTCGGGGTTAATGATCTGCCCGCAGTCGTGCGCCACTGTGAATTTGCGGGCCCAGATTTTTCCGGTTGAGCGATCGATGTCGACTTCGGCAATAATCGCGACGCGCGTGCCCCCACGCTGAGCATAGGCGATGCCACGACCGGAGACCCTGCTTCCACTCTGGTCCCGGCGGGGCGAGGGCCGCGTTTCCCATTTCGCCTTTTCGGCCGCAGCCTTGATGACGGCGACGTCACGCGGATCCTTGATATGCCGTAGCCTGAATTCGATTGGATCGGCATTCACGGCCGCTGCCACCTCGTCAATGAAGGACTCGCTGGCGAAGTGAATTTGTGGGCCGACCGGATCGCGTAAGTGCGTTGTCCGCAACGGCGAGGCGCGGTCCAGAAGCGGCGCAATAGTTTCCCAGGCCGTCCGCTTGTTATCGAAGGCGTATGACTCCGCGGGTGCGCCGAATCCGTCGCCCGAATGCAGCGCGACACCGCGCAGCTGTCCGGCGAGCGTGCCGTGCGGATTGGCGCCATTGGTGATGCAGTCCACGCGCGAGAAAGCTTTGCTGGTGAACTCGTAGGCGATGACCTTGCCCTGCGCGTCGAGGGCGGCGCGCGCGCTATGGGTCGAGGCGGGACCCTTGGGGTCCCAGCCCGTGCCCTGGTCTCGCATGTATTGCACACGCACGGGTTTGCCGACGGCTTTCGCCAGCAGCGCCGCGTCCATGGCGGCGTCGTCGGCGTCATTGCGGCCGTAGGAACCTGGCCCGGGCGTCCAGATGACGCGCACTTTATCGACCGGCATATCGAGCGTCAGGGCCAGGCCTTGCTGCTGGTAATGGCCCTTTTGCGATCCGCTCCAGCACGTCACCTGGCCGTCCTTGATCTCGACCAGCGCGCAAGCCGGTCCCATGCTGGCATGTGACTGGAACGGCCATTCATAGGAGGCTTCGATGACTTTCGCGGCCGACTTGAAAGCCTCGTCGACATTGCCATTTTCTTTGGCCACTTCCCGCTTGCGCACCGGCGCGTTGCGGATGTGGTCGTAGAGCGCGGCCTGCTCCGGGAACGGGGGCGGCGAATTCGACCACTCCACTTTCAATTTTTGCGCGGCTTGGATGGCGTCCCATTCCTTGTCGGCAACGACGCCGAGAAAGCCCTTGTCCCAGACCACTTTGGCGCCGGGAATGTCCTTGATCGAGCTTTCATCTACTTTCACCGGCACGCTGCCGGCCACCGCGGGGCGGATCATGCGTCCATGCACCATGCCGGGCACCTTCACATCGGTGACGAAGTCCTCCTGGGCAAAGACTTTTGGTGCCACGTCTTCGCGTTTGATTGGCTGGCCGACGATTTTGTATTCGCTCGGCTTTTTTGGTTGCGCCTTGCCGGGCGCATAGAGGGCGTTGCCGTATTGTTTGTTCCAGTCGAGCTGAATGTTGAAATACTTCCCGCCGATCAACTGGGCGTAGGACACGCGCTTGGTTTTGTCCTCGGTCGCACTCACCACGCCATCCGTAACGACGAGTTTTTCGGCCGGCACAGATAGCTGGCTTGCCGCCATTTCAACCAGAACGCGGCGCGCTTCCGCAGCGGCCACCCGCATCTGCTTGCCACCCGTCTGAACGCCGGTGGAGCCCGAGGCGCCGCCCTGATTCACTGTGACGGCGGTATCGCCCATGATGACCTTGACGCTTTTGAATGGAACGTCGAGTTCTTCGGCCACGATCTGGCCGATGGCGACATGCAGCCCGTGGCCCATGTCCATCTTACCGAAATAGGCAGTCACGCTGCCGTCAGCGTTCAGCGCGATGTACGACGACAACTGGTCGGGCGTGAGCGGTGGCTTGGCGCCTTGCGCGTGAGCCTTGCTGATCGACAGGACTGTCTCCAGCGATATGGCTGCGCCGACCGACACGACCAGGGCGCCACCACCGAGCAGGATCGAACGGCGGGTGAAAGACGAGCTTTTTTCAATTTTTGTCATGATGCTCTCCCTCAGCCCATCATCGTGGCGGCACGCTTGACCGCTTTGAGAATGCTGATGTGCGTACCGCAACGGCATTTGAGACCGGTGAGGGCATCCTTGATCTCGGCCTCCGTCGGTTTTTTCTTGTCGCGGAGGAATGCGGCAGCCGTCATGAGCCAGCCGTTGATGCAGTAGCCGCATTGCGGCACCTGCTCCTCGACATAGGCGGTTTGCAATGGATGTGGTTTTTCAGGTGTCCCAAGGCCCGCGAGCGTGGTGATCTTGGCGTCGCCGACGGATGATATCGTGGTGACGCATGCGCGGGTCGGCTGGCCATCGAGATGGACCGTGCAAGCGCCGCATTGCGCAAGCCCGCAGCCGAAATGCGGATTGTTGAGGCCGAGATCATCGCGCAGCGCATAGAGCAGCGGCATGTCCGGATCGGCGTTGATCGTGTGGGACGTGCCGTTGACCGTGAGGGTAAAGCGTTGGGTCATAGCGTTCAGCTCCCTGAACAGTTTGCAGGGGCGGGGGCTTACGGCCGCCCACCCCATTACTTACGCGTCTTGTGGCGACGCTTGCGGAACAAAAGCTAGTCCCGCACACTGGTCTTGGGAACGCCCTAGGCGATAAAGTAGATGTTAAGCCCACGGGAATAGTGGCCCGGTCCAGAGGCCACAAGGAACCTGGGTTCAGGGAGGAATGTCGCCATGCGCATCACCGCGTCCGAAAGGTTCGCTATCGGCACAATCGTCGTCGCTATAGCCTTTGCGGTTTTATCCGCTTCAGCGCCCGCGCAGGAAAAAGTCTGGAAGCACGGCCTGATCAACGCCAAGGGCGATGCCGGGATCTTCCTGATGGTGTCGACGCGTGACTTCGCCAAAAAACAAGGCCTGAAGATCGAGATCTCGCAATTCAAGGATGACCAGCTCGCGCTCAAGGCGCTGATCGCCGGTGAACTGGACAGCTTCGAGGGTGGCCCGCAGGGTGTTTTCGCGGTCGACGCCAAGGGCGGCGACGTGAAGTTGCTTGGCTGCCACTGGATCGTGGTACCGCATGCAATTTACGCCACCGACAAGATCAGCAAGGTCGAGGACCTCAAGGGCAAACAGATTGCCGTATCCGCTCCGAACTCCATGCCCGATATGCTGGCGCGCTCGGCACTGGCAAAATATGGCGTTGCGGATACGGATGTGAAACTTGCAGCTGTCGGCGGCGATAACGACCGGTATCAGGCGCTGGTCGGCGGGGTGGTCGATGCCGCGGTAATTTCCAATGAATATCAGCCGGTCATGCCCAAAAATATCCATCTGCTGGTTGCCGGCCGCGATGCCGTGCCGAACTTCCTGCGTGTGTGCCTCGTATCCAGTGCCAAAAAACTGGCCGAACGCGGTGACGATGCCGTCAAGTTCCTTGCTGCCGAGATGAGCGCGTTGCGCTTCGCGCTCTCACACCGGGAGGAAACCGTTGCCCTCACGCGCGAGTTGATCCACGCCAAGCCCGACGATCCGCGACCGGGCTTCGTGTATGATGATGCCGTGCAACACCACGCCGTGGATCCGACGTTGCCGCTGCCGGCGGATAAGATCCAATGGATACAGGAGCAAATGGTGAAGGCCGGCAGGCTGAAGGCGCCCCTTGACCTCAAGACCGTGACGGCGCCGGAATACCGTGAAAAAGCACTCAAGGTCATTGGCCACTAAGTGCGTTCGATCCTGGAGAATTGAATGGGTGAGGTGACTTTCCTCGACGTGTCAAAGCGCTTCACGCTGCGCGTGGATGAAGAGATTCATCATGTGCAGGCGCTCGACCGCGTGAGCTTCAGCGTCAAGGACGGCGAGATCGTTGCACTGATCGGACCGTCCGGTTGCGGCAAGACCACGGCGCTTCGGGTCGCCATGGGCCTTGATGCGTCAACCAGTGGTCGCGTTACGGTGGACGGACGCGAGGTCAATGGCTGTGGTCACGACCGTGGCATGGTCTTCCAGCACGCCGAGTTGCTACCGTGGCTTTCTGCGTTGCAGAACGTGATGTTCGGTCTTGAAATGAAAGGCATGCGCGGCGCGCCCTTGCGCGAGACCGCGGAAAAATATCTCCACCTGGTGGGATTGAAGGATTCGCAGAACCGACGTCCGCATCAGCTGTCGGGCGGAATGAAGCAGCGCGTTGGAATTGCGCGCGCGCTTGCGATCGATCCCAAGGTCCTGTTGATGGATGAGCCGTTTGGCGCGCTCGATGCACAAACACGTGAATCGCTGCAGGCCGAACTGCTGGATATTCACGCCCGCACCGGCAAGACGATCATATTTGTGACGCACGACCTCGATGAAGCGGTATTGATCGCCGATCGCATCGTGGTGATGAAGCACGGCCGCGTGCAGGAAGTCATGGATGTGCCGCTCAAACGCCCGCGTCCCGACCTCGGGATCGTGCGCGGTACACCGGAATTCGCCGAGACGCGATACAAGGTGTGGCGCGCGATCCACGATGGCGCATCGGTCCACTGATGGTCGATATCGCAAACAGAAATGAAAAAGCCGCTGCGGCCGGAGAGGCCGGTCCGGCGGAGCGCAAGCCATGGCCGCGCTGGGTGATCACGCTTGCCTCGATCACTGTCGCGCTGGGCTTGTGGGAGATCTTCGGCCGTCAGGTCAATCCGGTATTCGGTTCCTATCCGTCGGCCATTGCGGTGGCGTTCTGGGAGCTGGCGGTTTCCGGCCAATTGTGGTCGGCGCTCTATGACTCCCTGCGGCCGTTCTTGCTCGGCTATGCGCTGGCGATTCTGTTCGGGGTGCCGCTTGGCCTGCTGATTGGCGGCTTCCGCGTGGCGGAGGCCGCGCTCGGCATCTACGTCACCGCCGGCTATGCCATGCCGCTGGTGGCGCTGGTGCCGCTGCTGATCCTGTGGCTCGGCCTCGGTTTCGCGGTGAAGGTCGCGGTCGTATTCCTGATGGCGCTGTTCCCGATCACGATCAACACCTGGCTCGGCGTCGTGGCCGTACCCAAGACGCTGATCGAGGTCGGAAAATCTTTCGTGGCGCCTGACCTGGTCATCCTGCGGCGGATCGTGCTGCCCGCAACGCTGCCTTACATCATGGCGGGTGTGCGCCTGGCCGTGGGCCGCGCCGTGGTGGCGATGGTGATCGCGGAATTCTTCACCACGATTTCCGGCCTCGGCGCGGTGATCATCAACTCCGCCAATAACTTCGACACCGCCACGATGTTCGTTCCGATCATCATCTTGATGTTGATGGCGGTCGGCCTGAACTGGCTGATCGGCTGGGTCGAGCGCCGGGTTGCGCCCTGGCAGGCGGAAATCGCCGGGCGGGATCGCGAATAATTAGGCAATTGCGTCAATTGCCTTCAGCAGATCGCGCACCTGCTGCTCCGAAATATTGCGCGTAATGAACACGACGCGGCTGTTGCGGTTGCCGTCGGGCCACGATTCAAGCTCGACCGGCGGATGGGCGAGGTGCTGCACGAACTGCACGAGCACCGGGCCTTTGCACCCTTCGACGTCGAGAAAACCCTTCACCCGCAGCAGGTCCGGCCCCCGCAGCGTCATCAGGGTGTCCATGGTTCGCGCGAACACCGGCCATGGCATCGGCGTGCTCCCGGTCAGCACAAAGCTGCCGATGCCGTCCGCGTGGGCGGTGTCGGCAACGAAGGGATTGCGTTGATCGGCAGCCGGCTCGGTAAGCCGCGTGGGATCGAGCGCGCCGTTGACGGCTTCCAGAATTTCGGCGCCCGGATTGAGCGCACGCAAGCGTGCGGTGAGTGCGGCGCCGGCACCCTCGCCGGCGATATCGGTCTTGGTGATGACCAGGCGGTCCGCAAGCATGGCTTGCTTGCGCGCCTCGGACGACCAGGACAGCGTGTCGAGGCCGTGCTCGGCGTCCACCACCGTCACCACCGCGTCGACATGGAATATGCCGCCGAGCGCCCGGTCGGTCGCGAAGGTCTGCAGGATAGGCGAGGGGTCCGCGAGCCCGCTGGTTTCGATCACGACCCGGCGGAAGTCCGGCAATTCGCCGCGTTCGCGCTCGATCACCATGCGGCGAAGCGCCTGTTGCAGGTCCGTGCGCGTGATGCAGCACAGGCAGCCATTTCCCAGCAGCACGGTCTCGTCGGCGCTCGATCGCACCAGCGCGTCATCGATGCCGGTGGCGCCGAATTCGTTGACCACCACTGCGGTGCCTTTGCCTTCCGGCGTTGCCAGGAAGCGCTTGAGCAGCGTGGTCTTTCCGGCGCCGAGAAAGCCGGTGATCACCGTGACCGGCAAACGCGCGCCGCGTGCGCGCTTGAGCCTGCGGCCGAAGCGCCCTGCGGCGGGTGAAGGAAAGAGCTCGTTCATTCTCCTGTCATGGCCGGGCTTGTCCCGGCCATCCACGTCTTGCTTGCGGAGACTCTAAAGTCGTGGATGCCCGGCACAAGGCCGGGCATGACGGCTTTGAATCAGAAATCCATCTCCAGCGTGTACAGCCCGCCGGTGTGGCGGTCGACGGTGTACACGATCTGCCGTTCGTCCACGAACACATCGTTGAGCTGCACGGCGCCGACCGGGGTGCCTTTCGGCGGCGGCGGCACGAAGGTGCCGACTTCCTGCGGCTGGTAAGGATTGGAAATATCGTAGGCACGCAGCCCGCCGTTGAAGAAGGTGCCGATCACGATCTGGTCCGACTGCCAGGAGGTCGGCAGAGCGACGTTCTCGTGAATATTGTGCGCGCCGAAGCGTCCGCCGCGATCCTTGTAGGCGTCCACCGGCGGCAGCGGGCAGGTCGAGATCGAGACCGGATGCGTTTCGTCCCGCATGTCCAGAATCCAGATCAGTTTAGGCCAATCCTTGCCGGCGTTTTCGGTCGACTCGTCGGTCACCAGCATGAGGTTACGATCGAACAGCGGCACTGCCGTGTGCATGAAGCCGGTATAGGGCGGTGAATTGGTCCAGTGCGAGATCACCTTCGGGTTGGCTTTATCCCTGATGTCCATCACGAACATGCCGCCGTCGATGTAGCAGAGGTAGAGCCGGTCCGGCCGCTGCGGATAGACGTTCGTATTGTGCGCGCGATAGCCCTTGTCGAGCGGATGGCGCGGCGGCGGCGCGACGTTGTCGGTGGCGCTCGTGCCAGGCATCCACCAGCGGCCGATTTCCTTCGGCTTCGACGGATCGCGCACATCGATGCAGCGGTAGAACTGGTCGTCGTTCGGGTTGCTCGGTTTGAAATCGGGCGACCCCGACGCCATGTGCACGTATTCACCGTCGCAGAACCAAAGTTGGTGCACCCCGCGCGAGGTCGGACCCGAGCAGTCGAAGAATGAAATGGAGCGCGGCTTCTCCGGCACCGAAATGTCGAACAACTCAAGCCCGGCCGGCTGCTGCCCTGTTTTCTGCGTCTGGTAGGCAACCGCCATGATGTCGCCGGCCGTCTCCAGCGAGTTCGACCGCATGTGCGGCTTCGGCAGGTCGGTCTGCACCACCACCTTCGGATTGCGCGGATCGGAGACGTCGACGCCGGTGAAATTCTTTGGCGCGCTTTCGTGCGCGAGCCACATGATGCGGCGCCCGTCCTTGGCGATCTGCACCGACATGCCTTCGCCCATGCCGCCAAAGCCGCCGAGATCGTTCTGCGCGAGCAGCTTGAAATTCCAGGTGACGGGCTCTCCGGATTGCGTAAGCGGATTGGCGGGCATTCAGATTACTCCGTGATTTCGGGTCTTCCCAAGACTAAGGCCGGCGCGCGGCGCCGGCCCTGGTCGCAACGTTGTGAATCGTCAGGCCATGGCCTTCTTCAAAAAATCAGTGCGCAAAGCTTTATTCCAGTCGGGAATTGCCTTGATCTTGTTTTCCTTGAGCAGGATTTCAGACTGCTGCTGCATATAGGGAACGATATCCGACGGCCAGCCCGGCTGCACCTCGACGCGGGCCAACGCCTTCGAAAACGTATCCTTCGACATCGAATAGCCCTTTGACGTGTAAAACGAATAGATCACGTCGGCCACTTTGTCCGGCTGGGTCTTGAAGTCTTTCGCCACTTCGAGCCAGGCCTTGAGATAGGCGATGACGGTATCCGGGCTTTTGTCGACGAAGTCCGGCGTTGCCGCCATGAACACCGGCAACTTGTCGAAGCTGGAAAAATCCACCAGCGTGTTGGCGAGGCCATCAGCTTCCGCGATCGCGTTATAGGGCTCGATATTGACCATGGCGTCGACGGTCTTGGCCGCCATGGCGGCCACCATATTGTTCACGTCCATGCGGATTTCCTGATAGTCGCCTTTCTTGAGCCCGGCCTTGGTGGCAATCTGGTCGACGAAGATATTGCCGGTCGACGAACCGCTCTGGTTGGCGACTTTCAATCCCTTGAGTTGTTCCACCTTGGTGATGCCGAGATCCTTGCGCGCCATCACGCGCGCGGTCTTGCCGACATACTCGATCATCACGATGCCCACGAGCCCGCCTTTATCGTGGCCGAGCGCGAGCGATGGTCCGGCATAGGTGCCCAGGTCGACCTGGCGCGCCACCATCTGCTGCATGGTGAGGTTGCCGGACGGCACCGCGAACTCCTCGAATTTGATGCCGTGCTTTTCCAGCAGGCCGGAGCGCATCAGATAATAGGTCGGCATGCCCCACATGTTGGTTTGATAGCCCTGGCGCACGGTTTCCAGCGCAGCCGCAGGTCTTGCACCGAGGCCTGCCGCCAGCACGCCGGCGCCGGTCGCGGCCAGATATTGCCGGCGGGTCATTCCCTTGCTTGCAATGGTCATTGTTGATCCTCCCTATGATTTGGCTTTGCCGTTGGCGCCTTTTGCCGGGGCCTCGGCGCCGACATCGTGACCGAGGTAGCCCAGCAGCTCCTTCTGGCATTCGACGAATTCCACGCTTAACGGGTCGCGCGGGCGTGGCAAATCGATCTTGACGATCTTCTTCACAGTACCGGGATGCGCGCTCATCACCACCACGCGATCGGCGAGATAGACCGCTTCCGCCACGTTATGCGTCACGTAGATCACCGTCTTGCGGGTTTCCCGCCACACGTCGGCGAGCAGCCGCTGCATGTCGTCGCGGGTCATTGCATCGAGTGCCGCGAACGGTTCGTCCATCAGCAGAACTGACGGATTGTATGCCAGCGCCCGCGCAATGGCGACCCGCTGTTGCATGCCGCCGGACAGATGGTGCGGGTATGAGCCGGTGAATTTCTCGAGCTTGACCAGGCGCAGCTGCTCGCGCGCGATTTTGTCGCGCTCGTCCTTGGGCAAGCCCTTCATCTCGAGACCAAAGGAAACGTTGCCGAGCGCCGTGCGCCACGGAAAGAGCTGGGCAAAGTCCTGGAATACAACGCCGCGGTCCATGCCGTGCCCGGTCACGGGTTTGCCGCCGATGCGGATTTCGCCGGCCGCCGGCGACAGGAAGCCGGCGATGATATTCAACAGCGTGGATTTTCCGCAGCCGGACGGGCCGACGATGCAAACGAACTCCGACGCATCGATATGAATGCTGACGTCCCTGACGCCGGGGACCTTGCCGCCGGGCGTATCGTAGACCAGCGATACGTCTTTGATTTCGATCGGGACCATGTTGTTCTGCTTTTTCGTGAGACCGTCTTAACCCTTGGCCAAGCGCACCATACCCCAGCGCTGCACGGTCGCGCGCTCGATCGAGCCGAAAACCAGGCGCTCGAAGGCGTAACCGATCGCGCCGATGACGGCGAGCGAAGCCAGCATGATGTCGGCGTTGAGAAATTCCTTGGCGTCGAAGATCACCCAGCCGAGTCCCCAGTCGGAAGCCGCGATCATTTCGGCGCCCACCACGGCGATCCAGGCACGCAGGAATGCCTGCCGCATGCCGGTGATGATGAAAGGCGAGGCGCCCGGGATGATGACCTTCCAGAACAGGGAATTCTCATCGGCGCCCATGGCGCCGGCGGCCCGCAGCCAGAGCGGATTGACGGAGCGCACGCCGGACCAGGTATTGAACACCATCGGGAACGTTGCGGCATAGAACACGATGAGGATTGTCGTGAGGTTGCCGATTCCGAACCACAGCATGAACAATGGCACCAGGGCGAACGAAGGGATCGGCATCAGCGCGCTGACAAGCGGCAGACAGAAACCCTCGATTGCACTGAAGCGCGCCATCAAAATTCCGAGCGGGATGCCCACGACCACCGCAAGGCCGAAACCGAACATCACTCGGTACATCGTGAAGGCGGCGTGCTCGATGATGCTGCCATCGGCCAACATCGCGAACAGTGTTTTTGCGACGGCCGGAATTGTCGGCAACAAGGCCGGCGCGAAATAGCCGCTGCGCGCCAGCGCTTCGTAGATGGCCGCTGCGATCGCAAGCGTGATCGCGGCGCGAATGAACGAGCGATTGCGTTGTCCCTGTTCGGTCATGCGGTGACCATCCCCCAGCGCACGACGGTGTAGTCCTCGATTTTCTGGAATACGAATTTCTCAAGCCCGAGGCCGATGAGCGCGATGACCGCGATGCCGGCCAGCATGGCATCTGTGTTGAGGAATTCCCGTGCGCCGAAGATCAGCCAGCCGAGACCCCAGGGCACGGCGGCGAGCATCTCGACCGCAACAAGAATACGCCAGGCTTGTGCCAGGCCGAGCCGGAGGCCGGTCAGAATGTAAGGCAATGCGCCCGGAAGAATGACGTGGCTGAACAGCCGCCGATCGTCAGCGCCCATGGATTGCGCGGAGCGCACCCAGATTTCTTTCACCGCCTTCACGCCGGTCCAGCTGTTGAAGATGATCGGGAAGGCCGACACGAACCCGACCAGCAGAACGGCGGAAATGTTGCCGAGGCCAAACCAGAGCAGGAACAAGGGCGCGTAGGCGAGGCCGGGAATCGGCGCGCAAATGCTCACCAACGGAAGAAAAATATCCTCGGCGCGGCGCGAACGCCCCATCAGCACACCGATGGTGACGCCAAAGAGCGCGGCCAAGGCAAAGCCGCTCAGCAGCCGGATGACGGTCTCGATGGCGTGGTGAGGGAGAATTCCCGTAACGGTGAGATGCACAAAGGAAGCCGCCACCTCTTCCAGTGTCGGAAACAGACGGCGCGGGAACACGCCGGCCCACGCCACAATTTCCCATATCGTACCGACGACGACGAACGGGAAAATATTGCGCGCAACCAGGCGCAGGCGCTCGCTGGTTTGCGAACGGGCCGCAGCGCCGGTCACGCCAATGGTGGTGACGGCATCCTGCATCGGAGCCTGTTGTCCTCCCGCGAAGTGGGCCAAGGCGGTTTAAGCGCGGATCCCTGGGCGGCCTTGTGAACGGCCTTGCTGGAAGGATAATGCGCTTTGAACGCCCACCACAAGCATGCGTCCCTTCGGATTCTCGCCCGGTAAGTCGCCTCTGGCGCAATTGCGGCAGACCGGCTAAAGCCCCGCCACGCGCGCCTGGACGGCGTCAAGTTTCAACGGGAGAGTTTCGTGATGTCGAAGACTGCACAAAAGATCGGCTGGATCGGGGCGGGCCGCATGGGAACGCCCATGGCCGAGCGCCTGCTCAAGGCTGGCCACGACGTGACGATCTGGAACCGCACCCGCGCCAAGGCCGAACCGCTCGCCGCCAAGGGCGGCAAGCTGGTCGACAAGCCTGTCGAGCTTGCCGATTGCGATGTGGTGTTCGCCATCGTGTCCACCGGGAAGGACGTCGAAGAAGTTGTTTTCGGGAAGGATGGACTGCTGAGCGGCACGAAAAAGCCGAAGATGCTGGTCGACTGCTCATCGATTTCGGTCGAGGAATCGGCCGCCATCCGCAAGCGCCTGACCGAAAAAGGCGTGAGCTTCCTGGCGGCCCCTGTGTCGGGCAACGCCAAGGTGATCAAGGCCGGCAAGCTGTCGTCGGTTGTGTCGGGACCGGAAGCCGATGCGAAGATCGCGATGCCGCTGATCGAAGTTTTTGCGCCGCAGGGCGTTTCTTATGTCGGCGACGGCGAACTCGCGCGCATCTGCAAGATCGCGCACAACGTCATGCTCGGCGTGGTGATCGAGAACCTGATCGAGATCACGCTGCTTGCCAACAAGATGGGCGTGCCGCGCCACGCTTTCCTCGCGTTCATGAACAATGGCGTGATGGGCTCGATGTTTACGCGCTACAAGACCCCGGCGCTGGTCAATCTCGACTGGACCACGACCTTCACGCCGGAACTGCTGCGCAAGGATCTCGATCTTGGCCTTGAGCTCGGTCGCGAATGGGACGTGCCGATGCCTGTCACGGCCGCGACTCGCGAGGTGCTGCAAACCCACTTTGGCGCCGCAACCTTGCAGAAAAATCCGGAAGAATATTTGCAGAAGGACTTCGCGGCTCTGGCCGAAACGATGGCGCTTGCCGCCGGCATGAAGCTCACGCCGGAAAACAAGAATGTGTCCACGGGGCTGGAGTAATCCGTTCGCTGTCATGGTCGGGCATAGCCGTTCAAAGAACGGCGTCGCTTTGCTCGCCTATGTCCCGGCCATCTCGCTTAGGGACGTACGATGCCTGACTAAGCGGGATCGCCGGACAAGCCCGGCGATGACAAATCAACCGATGCGTAAAAAAGGGCCCCTTGCGGGGAACGCACATCGCGCCTGCGCGATGTGCGCATTAAAAAAAAGGGCCCCTTGCGGGGCCCGTGTGCATAAGGTGGAGGATTCACGCCGCCGTCTAAGCCTATAGGGAGGAAAACGGCGGCTGCGCACGTTTTCAGTGAACCGGGCCGGGGTGTCGACTACAAGTAAATTGCCCGTAAACTTCATAGTGGATATGCGTCAAACGCATGCGGCATTCTCCGGGCGTGATGATGTGAGTGCTGAACGGGAGTTCGCAATGGCCTTCAAGCTCTATAACGCGCCGCAGTCGACCTGCAGCCAACGTGTCCGCTTTGTTCTCAATGCCAAGAAAATTCCGTTCGACGAAGTCAAACTCAATTTGCTCGAAGGCGACCAGCTCAAGCCCGACTACCTCAAACTCAATCCCAACGGCGTTGTGCCCACGCTTGATCACGACGGCGCCATTGTCATCGATTCCACTGTCATCACCGAATACCTCGACGAAGTTGCGCCGAAGGACAGTTTCACGCCTGAAGATCCGGTCCTGCGCGCCCGTATGCGCGCGCTGATGCATTTTATCGATGAAATGCCAGCCGCCGCCGTGCGCGTGCCCACCTTCAACCTCGCGTTCCTGCCGAGTTTCCAGAAGATGAGCCGCGACGCCTTCGTCGCCATGGCGGAATCGAAGCCGATCCGCCGCGAATTCATGCTGACCATGGGGCAGACCGGGTTTCCAAAGCCGGAAATGGATGCCGCGCTCGCCCGTCTGCGCCGCGCCTATGAGCGAATGGACGCAGAGATCAAGAGCAGCGGCGGCCCCTGGCTGCTTGGCAAGGACATCACCCTTGCCGACGTAGCGGCGATGCCGGCCCTCATCCGTATGGGTGACCTCGGAATGCCGGACTGGCAGGATCTGCCGCGCGTTGTCACCTGGTTCGACAATATTCGCGCGCATCCGGCGTTCAAGCCGACTTACTATCCCGGGTCACTTTTGAGCGAGCGGTTTCCGCATCTGAGGGAGAAGGCTTCAGCCTGACGCGCGCGAGGGGGTGATCATGGCAGTGCAGGCTCGACACTTCCGGCCCGGCGAGGGCAGGACGTACCAGCTCGGCCGCATCACGCTGACGGTCAAGACCAGCGCCGCCGAAACCGGCGGAGCCTACACTTTGTGCGAGGCAATCGAGCCGCCGGGCGCGGCAGCGAGCCTGCACCGGCATCCGACCTACGACGAAATTCATATTATTTGCGAAGGTCACTACGAGTGCCAGCTGGGCGCGGCCACGCTCATGCTCGGCCCCGGCGAAATGTTGTTTGCGCCGCGCGGCACACCGCACAGCATCAAGAGCATCGGTCCGGAAACCGGCCGTGAACTCGTCATCTCGTCGCCGGGAGGCATCTTCGATGCGTTCATCGAAGAGGTCACGGGTGCAATGACCGCGGCGGCACAAGGCGGCCCGTCAGCGGATTTCAAGGCAATTGCAGGCAAATACGGAATTGAATTCCTGCAATAGCGGGGACGATCCGGTACTGCCGTCTTGTAGTTTCGCGTGGAAGCCGTATCTCCAGTGCACGGCGTTGTCGCCGACTGCGCCGCGACTTGTCATTGCAACGCGGAGCTTTGCCATGAATCCTATCACCTCGCTTGTCACCATTATTTTCGCTGCCATCGGTGCGCTGCTGTTTGTTGCAGGCCTTCAGGCGGCCGGCATCGGTTTCGCCATTCTCGCTGTGCTCACCGCATTTTCGCTCAAGATGGCGAACAACTGGGAGCGCTTCGTGATCCTGCGTGCCGGTAAATTATCGAGCGTGAAAGGCCCGGGGCTGTTTGTGATCATTCCCGTGATTGACAGCGTGACCGCTGTCATCGACGAGCGCATCCAGACCACCCAGTTCAATGCCGAGCAGGCGCTGACGCGCGACACGGTGCCGGTCAACGTCGACGCCGTGGTCTTCTGGCATGTGCACGACGCGCAACGCGCGGCGCTCAACATCACCGACTATCGTTCGGCCATCGATCGGGTGGCACAGACCTCGTTGCGCGAAATGATCGGCGCGTCGCATCTGTCGGCGCTCCTGGCTGAGCGCAAGGCCGCAGACGAAGTGCTGCGTACCGAGATCGCCGGCAAGACCGCAGATTGGGGTATCTCTGTCAACTCGGTGGAAATCCGCGACGTGGCGATTCCGGTTGCTCTGCAGGACGCCATGTCACGCCAGGCCCAGGCGGAGCGCGAGAAAGAGGCGCGCGTCATTCTTGGCTCGGCCGAAGCGGCGATTGCCGCGAAGTTCGTCGAGGCAGCACGCACTTACGCCGGTGAGCCCGCGGCACTGCATCTGCGCGCCATGAACATTATTTACGAGACCACCAAGGAACGCGGCGCCACTATTTTGATTCCGACCTCGATGGTCGATTCCATGAGCGTCGCGTTGCCGGCGGCGATGGCGCAGGCAGGCGCGTTAGGCGGGAAAAGCTGAGCCGCTACTTGGTCGTGGAAATCTTCGGCAGTTCGACTTTCACAGTCGATGATTTCTGCCCGAGATTGCCCGTCGCGAACAAAAGTCCGCCGCCCACGATGATCACGATGAGCGCGCCGACCAGAACGCCGAGCACGCCAACGCCGCCACTGCTGCCGTCAGCCATGATTGTCGCCTCCCTGAGATATCGGGGAGGTTAAGCAGCAACGGCGGCTTTGGTTCCAGAAAGGATTAGCTGCCCGTAACCGTCAGTGCGCGCGCTTTCTTGGCTTCCTCGAAGCCGTGCATGCCGCCGTACCATTGGATAGCAACCACGGCGCCTTTGACCGGCTGCAGTAAGCCGAGCGCCATCACCAGCGCGGCCAGCGGCCACAGCGTCATGCTGATCCACATTGCCGGGGCGATTTCAGTTTCCACCAGCAGCACGATCGGCACCAGGATGTGACCGACGATAACGATCACAAGATAGGCGGGGAAGTCATCGGCGCGGTGGTGATGCAGCTCCTCGCCGCAATGTGGGCAGCTGTCAGCGACCTTCAGGAAGGCCCGAAACATATGGCCTTCGCCACAGGCGGGGCAGCGACCACGCAAGCCGCGCCGCAGCGCTTGCGCGGCGCTGGGCGGGCTTTGCATCAATGCCATTCTCAGTATCTGTTCGCGATCGGCAGTTCTTCGGCCGGGAACAGCGAAATCACGCGACAGCCTTTGTCGGTAACCACCATTTCCTCTTCGATACGCGCGCCGGAGAAGCCGTCGGTAGCCGGGCAATAGGTTTCGAGCGCGAACACCATGCCTTCCTTGATCTCGGTTGGATGCTCGAGCGAAATCACCCGCGAGATGATCGGCCGTTCGTGCAGTGCCAGGCCGAGGCCGTGGCCGAATTGCAGGCCGAAGGCCGACAATTCGTCCGGGAAGCCGAACTCCTGCGCCTTCGGCCATACTTGCGCGACTTCATTGGTCATCACGCCTGGCTTGATCAACTCGATGGCGCGATCGAGCCATTCGCGGCACCTCTTGTAGGCGTCGTGTTGCGACGGAGTCGCGCGGCCGACGTTGAACGTGCGGTAGTAGCAGGTGCGATAACCCATGAACGCTTGCAGGATATCGAAGAAGGCCTGGTCGCCCGGCCGGATCATGCGGTCGGTGAAATTATGCGGATGCGGGTTGCAGCGCTCACCGGAAATGGCGTTGACCGCTTCCACGTCATCGGAGCCGTGGCGATAGAGGAACTCGTTTACCTTGGCGACGATGTCGTTCTCGCGCACGCCCGGTTTGAGCTCTTCGTTGATCATGTGATAAGCGCCGTCGACCATCGCGGCCGCGCGGTTGAGCAGCGCGATCTCGTCCTGCGACTTGAGTTCGCGCGCTTCCAGCATCAACTGCTGACCGTCGACGACGTTGACGCCAGCCTTCTGCGAGCTCGAACATCATGGCGGGTTCGATAATGTCGACGCCGACCGGCATCTTTTCGACGCCGGCTTCCTTGAGCAGCGAGAATAATTCCTTGGCGTGCTTGGCCATCAGCCCGAATGAGGGCTGCACCGTACCGCGCAAGCCAAGCAGACCGGCCTTGCAGTTCTCCGGCTTGAGCCAGGGTGCATAGAGCTTGTGGTGGACTGCAGCCGAACCGAAATCCCACAGGATCGGATCGCCGTTGCGGGTGAGCAGCGCCCAGCGCGAAATCTTGTCGCGTTCCCATTCGCCGATTTTGGTCGAGGTCAGGTAGCGGATGTTGTTGACGTCGAACACCAGCAGCGCGCCACATTCGGACGCTTCCAGAACCTGCTTGGCGCGGCCGAGCCGGTAGCGGTGCAGGCGCCGGTAGTCGACACGCTCCTCGAAGTCGACGCCCATGATTCCGAGCGCCGGCAGCGCGCGGCCCCAGTTGTAGCGCGGGTTGATGTCCTCGGCGCGGATTTGCAACGGATCGCGCGTTCTTTCGTCCATGGGTCGTCTCCTTACGCGGTATTGATTTCCGGCTTATAGCCGTTGAGGTCGCCGCATTATAGGCCTTGTCGGCGGCGCTGTCGGCAAAAACGCGACGGACATTTGGCCGCCGCGCCCCCCTCCATAACGTTCTTGATAACGTTCTTGGTCTTGAAAATAGCCCTATACATCCAGCCTGGGCCTCTTGCAAAAATACCGCCGTGGCCGATGATGCCCCCCGCAAAACGGCGGTCGAGATGGCCGCTTTTGCTAGGGGGGTATGATGAAAAAGCTCGCTTTTCTGCTTGTCGCCGCCGCGGTTGCCGTTTCGCCGGTCATTGCCGCCGCGAAGGAGAAGAAATCCAAACAGACCGCTGAGGCCGAGGACATCGCCAGGCAGCACGACAACACCTGGCGCGCGGTCAAGGATTCGCTGCCACTGTGGCTGCCGACGTGGTCGCTGCCGGTTTATTTCAACATGAACAAAGACGAGCCCGAGAAGAAAAAGAAACAAAAAGCCGCAACAGTGGCTCGCTGAACATTCCGAACCCGGGCTTGCCCGGGTTCAGATTGCGCCGATAGTCGGGAAAAAGCGCGTCAGTTCGCTTCGACGTGGGCGTCCTTGATGACGCCGCCCCAGACTTCGGTTTCCTTCTTGATGAAGGCCGCGGCCTCGGCCGGTGAGCCGCTGGCGGCGCGCAGGTTGATCTTTGCAAAGTGATCCTGCGCCTGCGGGCCGTGCAGCACTTCGTTGACGGCCTTGTTGAGTTTGGCGACCACGGCGGCGGGCGTCTTCGGTGGCGCGGCCAGCGCGTTCCAGGTCCCCGATTCGAAGCCCTTCACGCCGGATTCATCGAGCGTCGGGATATCGGGCAAAGTGGCAATACGCTTGTCGGTGGCGACCGCGAGGATTCGTGCCTTGCCGGCCTCGTGCAGTTTGATCGCCGAAGCCAGCTCCATGAAAATGAAATCGACGTGGCTGGCGATGATGTCGTTGAGCGCCGGCGCGGTCCCCTTATAGGGCACGTGCACAAGCTTGGTACCGGTCACCCGCTCGAACAGCGCCGCGGTGAGATGCGAGGTAGTGCCGATACCTTGCGAGGCATAGTTCACCTTGCCGGGATTGGCCTTCAGGTAGTCGAGGAACTCCTTCGGCGTCTTCGCCGGGAAATCGGGACGCACCAGCAGGACGTTCGCAATCGACGTCATGATCGCGACCGGCTCGAATTGGGTGGGATCGAAATTCAGCTTCTTGTAAAGCAGCGGATTGACGGTCAACGGCGCAGGCTGGGCCGCAAGCAGCGTGTATCCGTCGGGTTCGGACGTGAATACATATTCGGCGCCGATATTGCCGGCCGCGCCCGCGCGGTTCTCCACCACCACTGGCTGGCCGAGCTTCTGATGCAGCCCTTCGGCGACGATGCGCGTCACCGTATCGACACCACCGCCGGCCGGGACGCAGACGACGATCTTGATGGGCTTGTTGGGAAAAGCGGCTGCGGCATCCTGCGCCGACACGCCTGTTGTCAGCAGCAGCGTACATGAAACCAACGCCAGAAGTATGCGCACTTTGGGTCCTCCTTGCAGTCCTTATCCGGCCTATGCGACGCGGGCCAGCTTTTGCGCCGGCAGTTTGAGGTTGAACAGTTTCATCGCATTGCCGCCGAGAATATTGCGCTTCGCCTGTTCGCCGAGGAACGGCAGATCATAGATGGTCGATGGCAGATCGAAGTCCCAGTGCGGGTAGTCGGACGAATAGAGCAACTGGTTTTCCGCGTTGATCATGCGAAAGGTTTGCTCGAGCGCCGCCATGTCCGTCATTTCCATCGGCTGCGAGGAAAAATACATGTCGCGCATATAGTCGCTCGGCTTTTTCTTCAGGGCCGGAGCCTCCGACGAGCGCATCATATATTCGTTGTCGAAGCGCTGCATCATGAACGGCACCCAGGCGAGCCCGCTTTCGACCCACAGCACCTTCAGCTTGGGAAACCGCTCCGGCAGACCATTGGTGATCCAGTTGGCGAGATGCACCATGTTGTAGAAGACGAAGCCCAGGGCGTGCACCGAGATGAAGCGGTTCATCATGCCCACGGTCTGGTCGTTCCAGTTGTAGCCGGCGTGAAACGCGAGCGGCAGGCCCATCTCTTCCATCAGCGCGTAGGTCTTCATGTAGGAATTGTGGTGGACCGGCCGGTAGCGCGCCGACGTCACCATGAATCCGACCACGCCCTTGGCCTGGCCGAATTCCTGCACCATCTTGAATGCGGCATCAGCGTCATTGAACGGCAGATAGAGCATCGAGCGGATGCGCGGCTCGTGCGCCAGTACGCGCTCGGTCAGCCAGCGGTTATAGGCGCGCGCCAGCGCCACCTCGACCTCGACCTGCGGGTGCAATCCGAGCTGCAGCATCGGTGTGGGAAACATCACGGCGACGTCGATGCCGATGGCATCCATCCAGCGGCGCGTCAGCGCGATGTCGCGGTGGACACCGGGTTCGGTCTTTTCCATGCCGCGCACCGCGTAACGCATGACACGGCCGCCCATGTCCTGGTAGCCGACGCCGGCCGGAAGCATGCCGACGCTCTTGGCGTTGGCCTGCCGCGCGCTGCGCGCAAGCTGTTGCAGCACCGGGTCGTCCATGTATTCGAGGATCTCGCCGATCGATTCACTTTCGTAGTGGTGCGAGTCGACATCCACGATCGGGAAGTTCTTGTAGCCGCGTTCCGTGGCCTGCTGAGCCGCGTGCGCAAGCAGCTTGCTGGTGTCGAATTCCTCGACCTCCATGCGGCGAAAATCGGAAAGGGGGAGGTCCATGACCTTACTCTCCTCGTCATTCCGGGGCCGGCCGAAGGCCGGAGCCCGGAATGACGAGAATGAAATACATCGTCCCATCTATTTTCCGCTGACCAGGCTTGCCACATGCCGAGCTCGAACACTTGCAGGTTCACCGCCTTGAGCATCGCGGTGACCGTCACCATCACGTCGGTCGCGGTGACGGCGTCGGGCGCAAAGGCGGGCAGGGCGCCGTCGTGTTCCGCCGCCCGTTCGGCGTAGAGCCGCACCGCATTCGCGAGCATATTCCTGAATCTCGGCGTCGCTCGCGCGCGCAATCGTTTCAGCTTGCGACGACATAGATGTCCTCCCCGCGCTTGAGCACCTCGAATTTCTTCAACTTCAGGGTCCGGTCGGCGGCGCATTCGCCGGTCTTGAGATCGTATTCGTAGCCATGCCAGGGACAGACGAAATGGATCTCCTCACTTGAGAATTTCTGGCCGAGCCAGCTGCGATCCGAACCAATCACGTCCTCGACCTTGTGCATCATGATGCCTTCGCAGGCTGGGCCCACCCTGATGCACGCACAGATTCTCGTAGGCGTAGAACTTGCCCTGCCAATGGAACACGCCGATCTCGCGGCCGCCGTGAGCGACAATCCGGCGCTCGCCGTCGGGGAACTGGGCAGCTTTGGCTACGAAAACTTCCGGCATGCAGTGCGGCTCCGCCCGTTGGTAAGGCTGAAAATAAAGTATGGCATCGAACTGTCACCGACGGCAACGAAGCGGGCTTCGCCGAAATCGAATACAGGGTTGCGCCCATGCGCATTGCATCCAGGCAACCCTTCGCACAGGGTCTGCCAGGCGGGAATACAGGTACCGGCATGGACTCTGCGCTCACTATCGTTGCAACAGCCGGGGCCTTTCTGCTCGCCGGCTTCGTCAAGGGCGTTATCGGGCTCGGTTTGCCGACGGTGTCGATCGGCCTGCTCGGCCTGTTGATGACGCCGGCGCAGGCGGCGGCGATCCTGGTCGTGCCGTCACTTGTGACCAATGTCTGGCAGGCCGCCGTCGGCGGCGGCGTGTTGGCGCTGGCGCGGCGGCTATGGCCGATGCTGGCCGGCATTTGCGCGGGCACATTCGTCGGCGCGGTACTGCTTCCGCATGATGACAGCGGCCGTGCAACGGTTTGGCTCGGTTTGGCTCTGATGATCTACGCGGCACTCGGACTGGTCAAAGTGCACTTTTCAGTCCCGCAGCGTGCTGAAATCTGGCTCGGTCTGCTCATGGGCGCAGCGACCGGCGCGATCACGGTGGCAACCGGCATTTTCGTGATGCCGGGCACGCCTTATGTGCAATCGCTGCAATTCGACCGCGACAAGATGGTGCAGGCGTTGGGCCTGTCGTTCACGGTCTCTACGATCACGCTCGCAATGGCGCTCGCCTATGCCGGGCAAGTGAAGACCTCACTGGCCGGGCCTTCGCTGGTGGCGCTTGCGGCAGCACTTGTCGGGATGTGGCTCGGGCAGCTGGTGCGTGGAAAAGTGCGCGCGGAAACCTTCCGGTTGTGCTTCTTCATCGGTCTCGTGCTCCTCGGCGCGCATCTGGCGCTGCGCGGGCTCTTGTGATCGATTAGGCTGCGCTGCGGTAACTCACCAGGATATGTGTAATGAAAATCGTCGATCTCTCCCACGTGATGAATGTGCATACGCCCGGCTGGGTCGGCTATGCCGGCAACAAGATGTATTACGCGCAAAATCTGCAGACTGTGCGGATTGTCGCGCAACGCATCGACACCGCGCTGCATGTCGGCACGCATTTCGACGGCGCCATGCACGCCACCGACAACCGCAAGGGCGACATGGCGCATCTGCCGCTCGACTACCTGTGCAATCGCGGTGTCGTCGTCGACATTTCAAAGCATATGCATGACTGGGCGGTGATCACGCCGCAGATGATCGAAAGCGCCGGCGCCGACATTCGCGAAGGCGACATTCTCATTTTGCACACCGGTTGGCACAAGCACTATGAAGGCCAGCCGCAGCAGGATCTGGTGCGATACTTCTGCTATCACCCCGGTCCCAATCTCGACACGCTGCACTGGATGTTCAAAAAGAAGATCAAGTGGTGGGGGATGGATTGCGGTTCCTGCGATCACTCCATGAATACGTCGATCCGCTACATGCGTCCCGATCTCGCCGACGAATTCACGAAAAAACACGGCAAGACACCGGCGGAATTCTTCGGCACGTTTGAATACACGCACAAGAAATCCGGCCGCAAGGTTTCGGCCGATGTCTTCCCGTTTCATAACTGGGCGTTCCAGGAAGGCCTGCTGCACGCGGAAAACCTCGGCGGCGATATCGAAATGATGCTGGGCAAACGCTGCCTGATCGGCGCGTTTCCGTGGCGCTACGAAGGTCTTGAGGGTTGCCCGTGCCGTATCGTGTGTTTCGAGGATGCCGGCGACAGCGTCGAGGCAGTCGGCAACGCGGCGAAGGCGATTTTTGGAAACTAAGTCTTTGTTTGCGGTTCCCACAACCTCCGTTCGTTCCCGCGCACGCGGGAACCCAGTAGGTTAATGCGATGACTTGGATGTTTTTCTGGGTCCCCGCTTACGCGGGGATGAGCGGGTATTAGCGATAGCCGCGAGCCTTGGATCAGGTCGGTTAGTCTGCAGCGTGGCCTGGATCGCCTCGCGCAGCAGTGCGTATTTCTTCTTTGGCCAATGCGCGACATGGATGTCGGCAAGCAATTTCGCCGACTTGCCGAACACGATGATGCGATCGCCGACGCCGATCGCCTCTTCGAGTTGGTGAGTAATCAGGATCGCGGTTGAACCGCATTCGCGCGCGAGCGCCAGGAAGGTCTCGCGCAGCTCCGCCGCAGTCACCTCATCAAGATGCCCGAACGCCTCGTCCGCCAGCAGGATGTCCGGCTGCACCGAAAAAGCGCGCGCGATCGCCACGCGCTGGCGCATGCCGCCTGACAATTCATGCGGATAGGCATTGGTGAATTGCCCGAGACCAAGGCGCTTGAGCCAGGTGAGGGCGCGCTCGCGCTGGTCTTCTTCGGACAGCCCGATCAACTCGAGCGGCAGCTTGGCGTTGTCCAGGGCCGAACGCCAGGGCAGCAGGCGGTCCTGCTGGAACACGGTCGCGATCCTGCCGCGGAAATAGTCGAAGTCGGCATGCGGGCTCTTGTCGCCGATATGAATCGAACCTTCGCTCGGTGCATCCAGCCCGATCATCAAATCGAAAAAGGTGGATTTTCCGCAGCCGGTCTGGCCGACGATGGCCACGACTTCCTTCGGCGCAATCGTGAGATCGAGGCGATCGATGGCGACGACGGATTGGCCTGTCGTGGTCTGCCGGAACACCTTGCGCAGCCCACGCACCTCGATCCGCGGCGGATCTTTTTTTGCATTCGCCATCATGGCCGCCACCGCTCTTTTTTACCCTCCCCCTTGTGGGGAGGGTCGACGTGCGAAGCACGTCGGGGTGGGGGTCCTTGCCTGAACGCGATTACCCCCACCCCCGACCCCTCCCCACAAGGGGGAGGGGAGTAGCGGGACATGCTGCGCCGACTGTTCATGGCCGCCACCGCAGCAGCCGCGCTTCGACCCGCGCCACCATGGCTTCCAGCAGAAACAGCAAAGCCACCAGCACAATGGTCCAGGCGAACACGTCGGCAACCGAGAACAATTCCTGCGCCACCGACAATTGATGGCCGATGCCGGTCACCGCGCCGACCAGTTCGGCGATGGTAACGACGCGAATGGCGAGGCTGATGTTCACTTTCCAGCTGGTGAAGATGGTCGGAATAATCGCCGGCAGCATCAGCTTGATGAAATACTGCAAGGTCGTCGGCCGGAACGACTGCATCATATGGCGCAATTCGCGCGGCACGCTGCGCATGGCATCGAGCGTGTCGACCAGGAAGACCGGCCCGCATACGACGACCAGCACAAAGCCGATGCGGAATTCGACGCCGGGAAACCACAGCACCGCGAACAGAATCCACGAAACGACCGGCACCGCCATCAGGATGCGGATCATCGGATGCAGATATTTTTCCAGGCGCTCGGAGCGATACATCGCCATCGCCAGTGCCAACCCGAGCACGAAGGAAGCGATCAGCGCGCCGATGACGCGCGCCAGCGTGACCGCAATGTCGGCCGGCGTGATAGTGGCGATGCTCTTGCCGATCTTCAGCAGGCTCGGAATTGCAAACGGCGGAATCCCGAGCACCGGCGCCAGATGCGACAATACTTCCCAGCAGGCGGCAAAGACGAGAAGGGAAACGAGGGTCTGCCGCGGGAAGACTAGGCTCGGGACAGACCCGCTGATTTCCTCATGGCGCATAGATGATCTTCGCGTCCGGCATCTTTTCGTAGAACCCGGCCTTCACTGCGCGTTCCATCATGTCGGTGATGGATTTTTTCGTCGCCGGCTCCCAGGCGGGCTTGATGATCATCTGCAAGCGCTTGCTTTCCAGCGCGGCGGTGAGGATGCCCGGCGGCAGCTTCAGCGTCTCGTTGGCAATCTTGTCGGCTTCCGCGGTGTTCGAGGACATGAACGCGGCGACATCCTGCAGCGCCGCAACCAGCATTTTCGGCGCGTTGGGATTTTTCGCGATCGCGTCGGCGCGCATCGCGGTGACGATTTCCCAGCCGTCGGTACCGGTGATTTCCTTCCAGCCGGCTGCGCCGTTGAAGATGACTTTCCAGGTGGGATTTTGCTTGGCGATGATGCTGGCCAGCGGCTCGATCACCAGCGCCGCGTCGACGCGGTCAGCCTCGAGCTGCGCGCGCGCCACTGCAAAATTGGCGTTGACGACGGTGATATCCTTGCCGAGGTCGATGCCCTTGGCGGCGAGGTACATCTTGGTGACCTGGAATTGCGAGCCGCCCATGTCGACGGCGAGCTGCTTGCCCTTGAGATCGGCCAGCGACTTGATCGCGTCGTTTTTCGTGAAAATGACGAGATCGGCCAGCGTGAAGCCAGTCGCGATGATGCGCACCGGTACGCCTTCCTGATAGAGCTTCTGCAATATCGTCGGGCCGCCGATCAGCACGTCGGTTTCGCCGGTGGCAAAGCCGGCATAGAACGCCGAGATCGAGGGATAGGCCTTGGCGTCGAGCTCGAAGCCGTGCTTGGCGTCGATGCCTTTCGCCTTCATGATATTCCACACCAGCGGATTGAAGACCGGCAGAGTCAGGCTGGAGACCTTGATCACCGGCTTCTGTTGAGCCTGTGCCGGCAACGACACCGTACCCGTGATCGCAAATACAACAGCGAGTGCGGCAAGGCCGCGTCGTGACAAAGTGAACATGGACTATTCCCCCTCGTGGGCATTCAAGCCGTGATCTTGCTTGTCACTTGGCCTGAAAGCGAGCGCGACTTTACTCTGCTTTCGTTTGCGTGCAAATAATTGTCCCGAGTAACCGGAGGGCGTGATGCCGCATATCACCGCGCAGGACGGGACGCGGCTTTATTTTGAAGAGGCCGGGCAGGGCACGCCGGTCATCTTTGTGCATGAATATGCCGGCGATTACCGCACCTGGGAGATGCAGATGCGGTTCTTCTCCCGCGCGCATCGCTGCATTACCTATAGCCAGCGCGGATATCCGCCGTCGGACGTTCCCGCGGATGCGGCGAAATACAGCCAGGACATCGCCCGCGACGACGTACTCTCCTTGATGGATGCACTAAAAGTAAGCAAGGCGCATATCGTCGGTCACTCCATGGGCGCCTATACGGCGTTGCATGTCGGGATCAACGCACCGACGCGCTGTATTTCTGTCGTCGCGGCCGGTTGCGGCTGGGGCTCGAGCCCGGACGTAAAAATACGCGAGGCAATGAAGGCGCTCGCAGCCGAAGTTGGCAAGATGTTCGCCAATGAAGGTATCGCGGCGGCGGCGGCGAAATACGCCGACGCGCCGATGCGGCAGGCGCAGAAAAACAAAGACCCGCGCGGCTACGCCGAATTCGCGCGCATGCTCGCCGACCATTCCGCCGAAGGCCACGCGCACACCATGCTCAATCTCCAGCTCAAGCGGCCGACGCTGTGGGAGATGGAGGCAGCGCTGAAGAAATTTTCCGTGCCGTTGTTGATCATTGTCGGCGACGAGGACGAGCCCTGTATCGAAGGCAGCGTTTATCTCAAGCGCACCGTGCCGACGGCGGGACTTCTGGTGATCCCACGATCGGGTCACAACGTGCCGACGGAAGAACCGGCGGCGTTCAACGCCGCATTGGCCGATCTGTTTGCCGCGGCCGAAGCCGGCCGTTGGCTCGCGCATAGACCGAGGGCGTGAGGGAACGCACCATGGAGCATCTCGGAAAGGTTGGATCGTGGGGCGAACTCTACGTCATGCTCGGCACCTCGTCCGCGGCGCTTATCGGCCTTCTGTTCGTGGCCTCCTCGCTGCATCTCAAGGAACTGGTCGACAAACAGGTCTTGCGCGCAAGGTCGCGCAATCTGACGCTTCATCTGACGGCGATGCTCGTTCAAGCGGCGGCCATTCTCACGCCACAGCCGCTGCGGTTTCTCGGAATCGCGATCATCGTCATCAACCTGTGCGGCATGTATCTGCCACTCAGCTTTGTCTACAAACACTTCCTGGGCGGTCGCGCGCGCCGCAAGCGTGGCGGGTTTTCTATCTATATGGGAGCGATCTATATCCTCGGTTATGGGCTTGGCATTGCCGGTGGGGCAGTACTCACTCAGTCATTGCCGTGGGGTCTTTATTTGGTGACGTTTTCGAACGCCGTTTTTTTCGTGTCTGTGGTTTTAAACGCCTGGAAGTTGATGCTGGGCATTCGAATCGGAATAAACGGCAAACAGTCCGGGAGTATCGCGATGGACCTCAAACTCAAGGGCAAGACCGCGCTGGTCACCGGCGGCAGCGAAGGCATTGGCAAGGGGATCGCCTTGATGCTGGCCAAAGAGGGGGTCGACGTCGCGATCTGCGCGCGCCGCAAGGAGCCGCTGGAAGCAACCGCGAAGGAAATCGCCAAGGAGACCGGACGCAAGATCATCGCCATTCCGGCCGACCTGCGTCAGGACGCCGACGCCAAAAACTTCATTGAGCAGGCTCACAAGGCTCTCGGCCGCGTCGATATCATGGTCAACAATGCGGGTTCCGCCGCCGGTGGCGTGATCGAACATCTGACCGAAGACGACTGGGAGAAGGGCCTTCAGCTCAAGTTCATGGGCTATGTGCGCTGCCTGCGCTACGTGCTGCCGATCATGGTCAAGCAGGGCGGTGGCCGCGTGGTGAACCTGATCGGCAATGACGGCGTGAAGCCGTCCTACTGGGAAATCTGCCCGGGCGCCGCCAATGCGGCGGGGCAGAACCTCACGCTCTCGCTCGCCGGCCAATACGGCAAGGACAAGATCAGCTTTGTCGCGGTCAATCCGGGCCCGGTGCGCACCGAGCGCTGGGCCGGCCTGGTCAAGGCGATGTCGCGCGACATGAAGATTTCCTACGAACAGGCCGACAAACTGGCGCCGGCCTCGATCCCGATGGGCCGGATTGCCGAGGTGGATGAGGTCGCTTCGCTGGTCGTGATGCTGGCTTCGCCGCTGATGGAAATGGTCAACGGCACGATGATCGAGATCGACGGGGGCCAGGACAAGCCGCTGATGGACCGATTCCGCGACAAGCCGGGCGGTTAGCTTGACAAGCTTGGCCGCGCAGTCGGACTATTTGCATACAAATAAGTTTGCCGGACACAGCTACGCAGGAGCTTCGTTATGTTGACCAAGCGTCACGTGTTCTCCACCGCATTTGCCCTCGTTCTCGCCACGGGTCTGTCGCCAGCCTTGGCCCAGCAGACCATCAAGATCGGTGAGCTCAACAGCTACAAGGCGCAGCCGGCCTTTCTCGATCCCTACAAGAAGGGCTGGGAAATGGCGATCGAGGAGATCAACGCCAAAGGCGGCGTGCTCGGCAAGAAGCTGGAGGTCGTCTCGCGCGATGACGGCGCCAACCCCGGCGAAGCCGTCCGCGTCGCGGAAGAACTCGTGACCCGTGAAGGCGTCGCGATGATCACCGGCACGTTCCTCTCCAATATTGGTCTCGCGGTCACCAATTTCGCCGGCCAGAAAAAAGTGTTCTTTCTCGCCGCCGAGCCTTTGACGGACAAGGTCACCTGGCAGAACGGCAATAAATATACGTTCCGCCTGCGCGCCTCGACCTACATGCAGGTCGCCATGCTGATGCCGGCCGCGACCGCCGCGAAAAAGAAAAAATGGGCGCTGGTCTATCCGAACTTCGAATACGGCCAGTCGGCCGCCGAGAATTTCAAAACGCTGATGAAGAAGGCACAGCCTGACGTCGAGTTCGTGACCGAACAGGCCCCGCCGCTCGGCAAGATCGACGCCGGCGCGGTGGCGCAGGCGATCGATGATGCCAAGCCGGATGCGATCTTCAATGTGCTGTTCGGCGGCGACCTCGCCAAATTCGTGCGCGAGGGCAATACGCGCGGCGTCTTCAAGAATCGCACCGTCGTGAGCCTGCTCTCGGGCGAGCCGGAATATCTCGATCCGCTCAAGGACGAGGCACCCGTCGGCTGGACGGTGACCGGTTATCCCTGGGACAAGATCAAGACCAAGGAGCACCAGGCCTTCGTCGACGCCTACAAGAAAAAGTACAACGACTATCCGCGGCTCGGCTCGATCGTCGGTTACGTGACGATGAAGTCGGTGGCGGCGGGTATCGCCAAGGCAAAATCGACGGATACCGAGAAGCTGGTCGAGGCCTTCAGGAACCTCAAGGTCGACAGTCCGTTCGGGCCGTTCGTGTATCGCGCCAGCGATCACCAGGCCACGATGGGCGCCTATGTCGGCAAGATCGCGCTGGAGAACGGCAAAGGCACGATGGCTGACTTTAAATATGTCGATGGCGCAACCGTTCTGCCGGGCGATGCCGAGGTCAAGAAGCTGCGCCCGGCCGAAGCGAACTGATGAGAGCGTCGCCCCGAACTCGCTTCCCTCTCCCCTTGTGGGAGAGGGTACCCGAGCGGAGGCGAAGCCGAGCGAGGGTGGGTGAGGGGTGATAGCCTCACGATAGTTCTTACCCCTCACCCGGCTCGCGCTCGCTATCGCTCCGCGCGAGCCACCCTCTCCCACAAGGGGAGAGGGGAAGAGAGATGGCGCTGCGGTCGAGATGACTTTCAACGCTTTTTTATTTCAGGCGCTTAACGGGCTTTCGACCGCGTCCGGCCTGTTTTTTATCGCGGTTGGGTTGTCGCTGATCTTCGGCGTTTCCCGCATCATCAATATCGCGCACGGGTCCCTGTATATGTTGGGGACCTATATTGCCTACACATTCGCGACGCGGATCGGCGGCCCCCTGGGCTTTTGGGGCGGCATCGTCGCAACGGCCATAATCGTTGGCCTGATCGGCGCACTCATTGAGATCGTGCTCCTGCGCCGCATCTATCGCGCGCCGGAACTGTTCCAGCTGTTGGCCACCTTTGCGCTCGTGCTCGTCATCAACGATGCGGCGCTCTGGCTGTGGGGGCCGGAAGATCTGCTCGGTCCGCGCGCGCCCGGCCTGAAGAATTCAATCGAAGTGCTGGGCCGCCAGTTGCCCAGCTATGACCTGTTCCTGATCGTGATCGGTCCATTGGTTCTGCTGGTGTTGCATTTCGCGCTTGCACGCACGCGCTTCGGGCGGCTGGTGCGCGCGGCCACGCAGGACCGGGAAATGGTCGGCGCTCTTGGCGTCAACCAGGCGGTGCTGTTCACAAGCGTGTTCGCGCTCGGCGCGGCGCTGGCCGGCCTCGGCGGTGCGCTGCAGGTTGCGCGCGAGCCTGCCAACCTTGCCACCGATTTGGTCGCGATCGGCGACGCCTTCGTTGTCGTGGTGGTCGGCGGCATGGGTTCGATCACCGGCGCGTACCTCGCCGCCGTCATTATTGCGGAGGTGAAAGCGATCTGCATCGGCATTGGCGTGGTCGACTTCGGTTTTGTCACCGTGAATTTCTCGAAGCTCACGCTGGTCGCCGAATTCCTGGTGATGGCGGTGGTGCTGATCGCGCGGCCTTATGGCTTGCTGGGCCGCCCGCAGGCGCAGGTGCGCTCGATCGCTGAACCTGAGGATCCGATCCGCCCTGCAACACCGGCACTCAAGTTGCTTGGGGCCGCCGTGCTTGTGCTGCTGGCATGCCTGCCGCTGCTGGCGCAGGCTTCGCCTTATCTGCTCATTCTCGGGATTGATGTGCTGATCGCGGTGATCTTCGCGACGTCGCTGCACTTCATCATGGGGCCCGGCGGCATGCACTCGTTCGGCCACGCCGCCTATTTTGGCCTTGGCGCCTATGGCGCGGCGCTGCTGGTGAAATGGCTCGCTGTTCCGATGGGGCTGGCACTGATTGCTGCGCCGATCGTCGCTTTAGCCGGCGCCTTGTTGTTCGGCTGGTTTGCCGTGCGGCTATCCGGCGTCTATCTCGCGATGCTGACCCTGGCCTTCGCGCAAATCGTCTGGGCGCTTGTGTTTCAGTGGGAGGCGCTGACCGGCGGCTCCAACGGTGTGATCGGCGTGTGGCCGCCGCCACCGTTCGACAAAGCCTGGGTCTACTTCCTGCTCACGCTCGCACTTGCCGTCATCGCAGTGCTGTTGCTGCGGCGGTTTCTGTTCGCGCCGTTCGGTTATGCCATGCGCGCCGGTCGCGATTCTCCTTTGAGGGCCGAGGCGATCGGCATCGACGTCAAGCGCGTGCACTGGCTCGGTTTTGCCGTGGCCGGCTGCATCTGCGGCATTGCCGGCGGCCTTGTTCGCCTTCGCCAAAGGCTCTATTTCGCCTGAAACCATTCACGTCAGCCGCTCCATCGACGGGCTGGTGATGGTGTTGCTCGGCGGCATCCAGACGCTGACCGGACCGATCGTCGGTGCGTCCGTGTACGCCACACTGCAAGACACCGTCATGCGGCAGACCGAATATTGGCGCGCGCTGCTCGGCATCATCATCTTGCTGCTTGTGCTGGCGTTCCCGCAGGGCATCGTCGGCGCTTTCTCAACGCTATGGCGGCGCATGGAGAAGAAGTCGTGAGCGTGCTCGCTATCCGTTCACTGTCCAAGGCATTCGGCGGCGTGCGCGCCGTCAACGAGGTGAGCTTTGACGTGGGGCAGGGCGAATTCCTTGCCATGATCGGACCGAACGGCGCCGGCAAATCCACCTGCTTCAACATGATCAACGGCCAGCTCACGCCGGATTCCGGCGAGATTCTCCTTGAAGGCCGCGACATTGCCGGGCGCGAGCCGCGCGACGTCTGGCGGCTCGGCGTCGGCCGCACCTTCCAGGTCGCTGCCACATTCGGCTCGATGACGGTGGCCGAAAATGTGCAGATGGCGCTGATCTCGTATGCGCACGAGACCTACAATCTTTGGCGTCCGGCGGGCGATCTGCACCGCGATCGCGCGCTCGAACTTCTTGCGCAGGTCGGCATGCGCGACGCCGCCGATCGTCCCAGCCGCGAACTTGCCTATGGCGACGTCAAGCGCATCGAACTGGCCATTGCCCTCGCCAATGAGCCGCGCTTGCTGCTCATGGATGAACCGACCGCCGGAATGGCGCCGCGCGAGCGCAACGAACTGATTGCGCTGGTCAAGCGGCTGGTGGTGGACCGCGGAATCTCGGTCCTGTTCACGGAACACTCGATGGATGTGGTGTTCGCCTATGCCGACCGGATTATTGTGCTGGCGCGTGGGCGCGTGATTGCCGATGGCGATGCGGCGACCATTCGCGATCATGCCCAGGTGCGCGAAGTCTACTTCGGCTCCGGCAAGACCTTTGCGGGGGCTGCGCCATGAGCGAGCGCATGCTCACTGTTGAAGGCTTGAGCGCCTGGTACGGCGCGGCGCGCATTCTCTACGATCTCAACCTCGAGGTTGGCCGCGGCGAGGTGGTTGCACTCATGGGACGCAATGGCGCCGGCAAGTCCACCACCATGAAGACGATCATGGGTCTTGTTGATGAGCGCCAAGGCGCTGTGCGCTTTAACGGCGAGGACATCTCGGCACGTAAGCCGTTTGAGATTGCGCGCCGCGGCCTGGGGTTCACGCCGGAGGACCGGCGGATCTTTGTCGATCTCACCGTGATGGAAAATCTCGATATCGGGCGGCAGCCGCCGCGCCGCTTCACCGACGGGACTGCTGCTCCATCCTGGACGCCCGGCCAATTGTTCACGTTATTTCCCAATCTCGCCGAGATGCAGGATCGCCTTGGTGGACGCATGAGCGGCGGCGAGCAGCAAATGCTCACGGTCGCGCGCACGCTCATGGGCAATCCGCTGCTGGTGCTGCTCGACGAGCCCTCGGAAGGCGTGGCGCCGCTGATCGTCGAGCAAATGGCGCACACCATCCTGGCCTTGAAGAAACAGGGTCTCTCCATTCTGCTCTCGGAACAGAATATTTATTTCGCGCGGATGGTGGCGGATCGCGTCTACGTGCTCGAAAAGGGGCAGATTCAGTGGCAGGGGTCGGTCGCCGAGCTCGATGCCAACCTTGAGGTGCAAAGGACTTACCTAACAGTGTAGGATGAGCGGCGGAACCGAACCATGAAGACGATGCGACCGGAAAAACTGAAAGTCGTGGCAGCCGATGCCGAGCACGGGCGTTACGTGCTCGACAATCAGGCCGGCTTCCTGATGCGCGTCGCCATGCAGCGGCACACGTCGATCTTCACGTCACGCATGGTCGAGGGGCTCACGCAGACCCAATTTGCGGCACTCGCAAAACTGCATGAAGTCGGCCCGTGCTCGCAAAACCATCTTGGCAGGCTGATCTATCTCGATGCCGCAACCATCAAGGGCGTGGTCGACCGGCTGCATGTTCGCGGCTTCCTCACCGCACTCAACGATCCGAAGGACCGCCGGCGTCGTGCGGTCACCTTGACGGAGCGCGGCCGGCAAGTCACCGAAGCCGCCATGAAGGTCGCCGCGGAGATTACCGCGGCCACGCTCACGCCGTTGACCACAGAAGAGCAGCGGCTGGTGGTGAAATTACTGCGCAAGCTCAGTTGAGCGAACGACCGCCGCTCACCAAAGCCCTTTCAGCCGCCCGCCATCGAGATTGAGCGATACGCCCGTGATGTAGCTTGCTCGTTCGGAGCAAAGGAACACGGTGGCGTTCGCGAGCTCTTCCGGCTTGCCCATGCGGCCGAGCGAGTTTTTCTTGGCGGCAATTTTCCGCGCTTCCGCTTCGCTTGCGACGCCGAATTCCTTCTTCATGCCTTCGGTGTTGCGCACCCACAGGTCGGTCGCGACCCAGCCTGGGCAGATCGCATTGACCAGGATGTTGTCCTCGCCGAATTCTGTCGACAGCGACTTCGTGAGGTTAAGCAGCGCGCTGTTGGTCATGCCGCTGCCGAACATGTAGGGGTCGGGTTCCTTGCCCGCGCCGCCGATCGTGTTGACGATCCGGCCCCATTTCTGCGCCTTCATCAGCGGGTAGACCGCGCGGATCGCGCGCATGAAACCGAACAGCTTGGTTTCGAGCTGGGTCTTCATGTCGTTATCGTTGAATGCGGCAAAGCGGCCCGAATACATCTGGCCGGCATTGTTGATGAGGATATCGACGCCGCCGAGCTTTTGCTTTGCCGTCTCGATCATTTTCGCGATGTCGGATTCTTTCGTCATGTCCGCAACGACGGCGTGCACTTCACCGCCGGTGCGCTTGGCCAATTCCTCGCGTGCCTTGTCGAGTTTCTGCTGATTTCGCCCGGTAATCAGCACACGCACGCCTTCTTCGAGGAATTGCCGCGCGGTCTCGAAGCCAATCCCACTCGATCCGCCAGTGACGATTGCGCGGCGGCCCTTGATTCCCAAATCCATCGCACTCTCCCGTTGACGCTTTCAGGCGCAGCATAGAGTATCGCTCGCGGCAGCAATGCAACAAGAAAACGAGGAACGCAATGCAGCTCGGCCTCCGTGGCAAGGTTGCGGTGATCACCGGCGCCTCGCGCGGTATCGGCAAGGCGGTGGCGCAGGCGCTGCTGGAGGAAGGATGCTCGGTTGCAATTTGCAGTCGCAACCCGGCGCAGCTTGACGCCGCAGTAGCCGAATTGTCGAAAAAAGGCCGCGTGCTCGGTGTGCCCACCGACGTGACCGACGAAAAGGCGGTCAAACATTTCGTCGATGCCGTTCTCAAGGAATTCGGCCGCATCGACATCCTCGTCAACAATGCCGGCACGCATCTGCGCGGCACGGTCGAGAGCACCACGCTCGATATTCTCGAGCGCCAGCTGCGCGACAAGGTCTTCGGCTTCTTTTCAATGATCCAGGCCGTGCTGCCTACGATGAAAGCGCAGCACGACGGCCGTATCGTCAATATTGTGGGCCAGGCTGCGCGCCATCCGCATCCGGACCGTTTTCCGTCCGGCGTCACCAATGCCGCGCTGATGGCCATGAGCAAGTCGGTGGCCGATTCCGTCGCCCGCGACAATATCCGCGTCAATGCAGTGTGCCCGCAATATATCGAATCCGAGCTGCTGACCTCGCTGATCCAGAAAGAAATGCGCGAGCGCGGCGTCGATCGCGCAACGGCGGCAGCAGGCTTCACGCGCGCCAATCCGCTGGGGCGGACCGGCCGTCCCGACGAAGTCGCCGATCTCGTCGCGTTTCTCGTCTCCGATTGCGCGGGCTTCGTTGCTGGCAGCGCGGTGAGTGTCGACGGCGGCTATCACCGCTACGTATTCGGGTGACAATGACATGCAGCTCGAGTTGACGGGAAAAGTTGCACTCATCACCGGCGGTACCAGCGGGATCGGGCTGGCGATCGCGCAGACGCTCGCGTCGGAAGGCTGCCGCGTTGCGATTTGCGGGCGCGACAGGGCGAAGCTCGACAAGGCCGTGGCGGCGATCAAATCACCGGATGCGAAGGGTTTCATCGCCGATATCTGCAAGCCCGGCGATGTCGCCACCCTCGTCGACAACGTCAACAAGGCCTTCGGCGGCATCGACGTCGTGGTCAGCAACGCGGGCACGCATCTGCCTGGCCGCCTCGATGAGGTCGAGGGCGAAGCGCTCCAGCGTCACTTCCAGACCAAGGTGCTCGGCGCGTGGGAACTGGCGCGCCGCGTCGTGCCGGTTATGAAGGCGCGCGGCGGCGGCCGCTTCATCGTGATCATCGGCCAGGCCGGCAAGGTGCCGCAGGCGAACGGCATTGCATCAACCGTCATCAACGCCGCGCAGCATGCCTTCGTGAAGTCGCTATCCGACGATCTCGCGCCGCACGGCATCCTTGTGAATTCCGTCTGTCCGAGTCGCATCAAAAGCCCGCTCACGCACGCGCTGGGGACCTTGCACAACGAAGTCTATTACGGCCGCAGCCTCGAGCAGCAGGAGAGCAAGTGGGGCGCCGAAGTGCCGCTCGGCCATTGGGGCGCGCCCGAGGACATCGCCAACGCGGTGGCCTTTCTCGCATCCGAGCGCGCGGGTTTTATCGTCGGCGCCAATATCGACGTCGACGGTGGCCATCAACGGTCGATCTTCTAGCGGGGCGTGGCGATGATCGACCTGCGGCACGTCTCCAAGACCTTCCGGAAGCGGGACGAAACCGTCGAGGCCGTGCGCGATATCAATCTGACGATTGCGCAAAAGGAAATCGTTGCGATCATCGGGCCAAGCGGTTGCGGCAAGTCGACATTGCTCAACATGATCGCCGGTCTCTACGCGCCGTCGAGCGGCTCGATCGTCTACAAGGGCGCGCGCGTATCGGATGTAAACACCGACGCCGGCTACATGACGCAAAAGGACAACCTGCTGCCCTGGCGCACGGTGCGCGACAATGTGGCATTCCCGCTCGAACTCGCCGGCATCGACAAGTCCGCGCGCGCCGACCGCGCCGACCAGGTGATCAAGCATGTCGGGCTCGACGGTTTTGCGCATCGCTATCCGCATGAACTGTCGGGCGGCATGCGCAAGCGCGCGTGCCTTGCGCGCATGTTGATCTACGGCGCGGAAACGGCGCTGCTCGATGAGCCCTTCGCGGCGCTCGACGCGCAATTGAAGCTGGCAATGCACGACCTGCTGCTCAAGCTCGCCGCCGAAACCGGACAGACAGTGGTGCTGGTCACCCACGATCTGATGGAGGCGGTGACACTGGCCGATCGTGTTCTGGTCTGCACGCGCCGCCCCGCGACGCTGGCGCTCGAACAACGCATCGAGCTCAAGCGTCCGCGCGATGTGCTCAACGTGCGTTTTACCAATGAATTCAAGGAGCATTACGACGCGCTGTGGGAGCGCCTGCGGGTTGAATATCAGGAGGAGCGGGTATGACCGCGCCTGACGCAGAACTCCCCGCATTCAGTGAGCCGGCCAGCCCAAGCGCGCTCGGCGGCGGGTTCATGGTGATCTGCCAGGTCGTGCTTGGTCTTGTCCTGCTGTTGCTGTGGCAGGGCGCGTCCGGCCGGCTCGTCGACAACTTCTTTATTTCCAACCCGCTCGATGTCGCGAGGCGGCTAATCGGCTGGATCGCCGATGGTTCGCTGTTCCTGCACATCTGGGCGACGGTCTACGCCACCGTGATGGGTTTCGTGGCCGGCGCGGTCATCGGCGTCGTGCTTGGAATCTGGCTCGGCGTTTCACCGTTCACGAGCCGGCTGCTCAATCCCTATCTCAATGCGCTCAATGCGCTGCCCAAGGTCGCGCTGGCACCGCTGTTCGTGCTGTGGTTCGGCCTCGGCATCGAATCCAAGATCGCGCTGGCCGCCGTGCTGGTGCTGTTCCTGGTCTTTCTCAACACCTATGCCGGGGTGCGCGAGGTCGACCAGGACCTGATCGACGGCGCCCGTTTGATGAAGGCGACGCGCGTGCAGGTCATCACCAAGGTCATCATTCCCGTCGGCGATGTCGTGGGTTTTCGCCGGGCTGAAAATCTCGGTGCCCTATGCGTTGATCGGCGCCGTTCTGGGTGAAATGATCGCGGCCAACCGCGGGCTCGGCTATCTCGTGCAGTTTTCGGGCTCGCAATTCGACACCGCCGGTGTCTTCGCCGTGCTGATCGTGATCGCACTACTTGCCGTTGCACTTAATTTCCTGGTCGAAATCGTGCAGCATCGCATGCAGCAATGGCGGGTCATCGGCCGTTGAAACAAAGAACAATCGGGGAGGGTGCGCTATGAAATCACTGAGAATAACGGCGACTGCCGTGGCCTTGCTGCTGGCCGGCGCCGCCTCGGCCGAGACCGTGAAAATCACCAATATCGGCCATGGCTATTTCTCCGGCGCGCTTTACGTCGCGGTGCAGGAAAAGCTGTTCCAGAAATACGGCCTGGAGCCTGAAGTATCCTACGTGCAAGGCGGCCCGCTCGCGTTGCAAGCCGTGCTGACCAAGCAGGCCGACGTCGGCATCCTGTCATATGAGCACGTGCTCTCGGTCGCGGTGCAGGGCAAGCGCGTCGTCTCATTCTTCAACATCGCCAATCGTCCGGTCAACAACGTGATCGCGAGCGACAAGCTGATGGCCGGATCGGAAAAACTCAGCGTCGCCGACAAGATCAAGAAGCTGAAGGGCCAGCGCGTGGCGATGCCCTCGGCCAACGGCTCCGGCGAGAAAATGCTCGGCGTGCTCGCGAAGAAATACGGGCTGACGCTGCCGGGCGACATTTCAACGGTCTATCTCGGCGCCGAGGCGCCGTCTTATGTCGCCGCCTTCCAGAAAGACCTGATCGACGCCGCGCTTCCCTTTGAGCCGGCAGGCGTGCTGGTGCAGCAGTCGGGCAAGGGCAAGATCTATCTCAACATGATGAACGGCGAGATTCCGGAATTCCGCGACATCCTGTTCATGACGCTGGCGACCCATCCCGACATCATGAAGGAAAAGCCGGAGATGCTTCGCAAGGTCGCGCAGGTGTTCACCGAGGCGCAGAAAATTCTCAAGGACGATCCCAAGCGCGGCATGGCGATCATGGGCAAGGAATATCCGAGCATGACGCCCGAAACCAACGCGGAGGCCTACAAGACGGTGAGCCAGATCTGGACGCGTGACGGCCACATCAACGAAGCGCAGGCGCGCGGGACCTTCGCCTACCTCCAGCCGAAAGGGCCGGCGGAAGTCGATTTTCCCTCGACCTTCACCAACGAATTCCTGCCGAAAAAATAGATCGCGCCGGGAGGTGCCAGTGTTCAAAGTAGGCGACGCCACGATTACGCGGGTCGAGGAGACCAATCTTCCGAGCTATCCGCTGCGGGACATCTTCCCGGATTTCACCGACGCGCATATGGCCGAGCACAAGGCCTGGCTGGCGCCGCACCACTACGAGGCCGAGACCGGCAAGATCAGGCTCTCCGTGCACAGCTGGCTGCTGGAGGTCGGCGGCAAGAAAATCCTGATCGACTCGTGCTGCGGCAACAACAAGGCCAAGCCCGGCCGTCCGTTCTGGCACATGCTCAATCTGCCATACCTCGATCGGCTCGCGGCCGCCGGCGCGCGGCCCGGAGGAAATCGACATGGTGATGTGCACGCATCTGCATCACGATCATGTCGGCTGGAACACGCAGCAGAAGGACGGCAAATGGGTGCCGACCTTCCCCAATGCGCGTTACGTCTTTTCCAAGCCCGACGTCGATTACTTCACGAAGGTTGATGCCGATCCGAAAGAAGGCCCGGCCGAACTCGGCACATTCCGCGAATGCGTCGTGCCGATCCTCGAACATGGCAAGGCGGATCTCGTGAGCGGCGGGCCATACCGGCTCAACGACTTCATCGAGATCGACTCGGCGCCGGGCCATTCGCCCGGTCACGTGTTCTTCAAGCTCGAAAGCAAGGGCAAGCGCGCGGCCTTCATCGGCGATGTCTGGCATCATCTGTTGCAGGTCTATTATCCGCGACTGGAATTTCCCGAAGAACTCCGATGCGGCGCAGGCGCGCGTCAGCCGCCGCAAGGTGCTCGACTATTGCGCCTCAAGCGGCGCGCTGGTTTTCCCGGGACATGTCGGCTTGCCCTTTGCGGGCCGGGTCGAGGCAACGGCCAGGGGATTTCGGCCCGATTTCGCGCCCTGATGGGCGCCTAGGGGCAGATATAGCCGGCGCCATTGGGATTCGGGAAACAGCCGACCGATTGCGGCAATAATGTCTTTGGCAGCCACAGCACCACGTCGGGAAAGAAGATGCAAAAGGCAATCGCGCCAAAGAACACGACATAAATCGGCAGTGAGGCGAGCATGGCCTTGGAAAATTTTATTCCGACGAATTTCGATGCCATCAGCAGCGCGAGCCCGTAAGGCGGCGTGATCAATCCGAACGCCAAGGTAACAATAATCACCACACCCATATGAACGGGGTTGATGTCGGCATTCTTGGTGAGGTCGAGAATGATCGGCATGAAGATAATGATGGCCGGGATGGCATCGATGAAATCGCCGACGATCACGAACAATACGACCAGCAGCAGCATGATCATGAATGGATCGCCACCGGCTGCGCTCGATATCCAGCCCGATACCATTGCCGGGCCGCGCAGATAGGCCAGCATCCAGCCGAACACGGAGGCCGCGCCGATGGTGATCAACGGGATCGAATAGAGCAGTCCGGTCAGCGCCATGTCGCGCGGCAGCTTTGTGACGTGGCGCCAGTTGAGCAGTGGGATCGCGACAAACACGATATACGCCACCGCGATCACGCCGGCTTCGGTCGGGGTGAATTGGCCGGTGAGAATGCCGCCCATGATGATGATCGGAATCATCAGCGGGACGGCGGCTTGCTTGGCCGCCGTGCTGAACTGTCCGAATGTTGCGCGCTTGTGCCTGAAGCCGATCGGCCCGAAGAAATGGCTATAGATCATCAGCCCGATGCCGACGAGCAACCCCGGCACGACACCGCCGAGAAACAGCCCGCCGATCGAGACGTTGCCGGTCGCTCCATAGACGACGGCCATGATGCTGGGCGGGATGAGGTTGGCCATCGTTGAGGCCGAGGCGATCAGCGCCGCGGTGAAGGCCTTGTCATAGCCCTCGCGGTTCATCTCCGGCGCGAGCGTGCGCGTCAGCACCGCGACGTCGGCGGCGGACGAGCCGGAAATACCCGCGAAAAACATGCTGAAAATGGTCACGACCTGCGCAAGCCCGCCGCGGAAATGTCCGACCATGGTCTGCGACAGCTTGATCATGCGGACGGTGACGTTCGCCGACGTCATCAGATCGCCCACTAAAAGGAAAAACGGCACCGCCATCAATGCTTCCACGTCAACGCCGTTGAACAGTTGCGCGATCATCGACGCGAGGCTGACCGGCGTGAAGGCCGTGATCAAAAGCACGGAGGAAATCAACGCAAAGGCGACCGGCACGCCCATATAGCCGAAGAACAGAAACATGAGTCCCATCGCGATGATGAGCGTGCCGTTGGACGTCACAGCGATGTCCTCCGCTCATCCACCGGGATATCGGGGAAACCTTTGCGCCAGCCGTTCACCATTTGCTCGATCGTGAACAGCGCCACCAGCGCGCCGCAGATCGGTATCGCTATGTAGAGATATGCCATTGGCGTCATCGACGGCATGCGCAGGCTCTTGAAGCCGTCGAGGACGTTGAGATAGCCGAAATAGACCATGCAAAGCGCCACGCACAGCACGACGAAGCGATTGAACATCTCGAAAAAGAGACGCTTGTTGCCGCTCATCGATTTCGGCGAGCACCGCGAGATAGAGATGGTCGTTGCGCCGAGTCGCGGCGGCGACGCCGATAAACGTTCCATAGATGAAGAAATCCATCGTCGTTTCTTGCAGCCACAGCCACGGATGGCCGATCGCGCGGGTGACGATGTCGCAAAGAACCAGCACGCTGAATGCGGTGATGACGATCCCGCACAGGATCATCAGCAGGTTTTCGAGCGGATCAAGCACGCGCCATTTCAGATGGCGCTGTTCCTGCAAGACCAGCCCGTCAAAACGGCGCATCGTTCGGTTCCAGGGCGTTCGAAGGTGGGAAAAGCGGTGCGGGGAGCCTTTGGGCTCCCCGCTGTCGTGAACGTACTGATTATTTCACGTTGCGGACGAGCTGAAGGACCTTCTCGGCATGGGGGCCGAGATCCTTGGCGAGCTTGTCCTGTATCGGCTTGCTGATCGAAGAGAAGCCGCTTTTGTCGACATTCTTGACCACTTTCACGCCGACCTTTTCGAGCTTCGCCTGCGCCTCGTGCTCAAGCTTGAAGGCCGCGGTTGGCTCGTTCTGGCTGACCGCGTCGGCCGCCGCCTGCACCCATTTCTTCTGCTCGTCGTTGAGGCTCTTCCAGACCTTGTCGCTGACGAACAGCGCGGCATTGTTGGCTTCGTGCTCGGTAAGCGAAAGCACCGGCGCAACTTCGTAATGTTTGTTGATGAGGTAGTTGTTGATGCCGTTTTCCGCCATGTCGGCGACGCCGGTTTGCAGCGCGGTATAGACTTCGCCGAATGCCATGTGCACGACCTGCGCGCCATAGGCCGGGAAGGTAGCGTCTTCCGTCACCGTCGCCTGCACGCGCATCTTGACGCCCTTGAGGTCGGCAACCTTCTCGATCGGCTTCTTGCCGTACATGTGTCGCAAGCCCTGGGAGCCCAGACCAATCATGTGTGCGCCCGTCATTTTGGCGGCGTACAAATCCCTCATCGCTGCGATCACGGTCGGATCGCCGAGCACCTTGATGGCGTGTGCTTCGTCGCGGAAGATAAAATGGATCGAGAACACGCCCGATTCCGGCTGCGCGGTCGAGGCGTTCGCGGTCGACAGGAACACGAAATCGATGTCGCCGGTCTGCACTTTTTGCAGGGTCTGCGCTTCGGTGCCGAGCTGGGCGCCCGGATATTTATTAATGGAAAGCGTTCCCTTGCTCAGCTCCATCAGCTTGCTGTTGAACATGTCGGCGCCCACGTCGTAGCCGCTGCCTTTCGGCTGGTCATAGGCGAACGAAAACTGGCGATTCTGGGCAAGCGCTGCGGTAGATGTAATTGCGAACGCCGCGCCAAAAACAAGGCCGCGCAGCAACGAGTTACGCGTAACGGACATGGGGACCTCCCGGAATGATTCTGCGTCTTGTGCGGCGGGGTCGCCGTGCGACGCTATTTGCGCTTGCTTGCGCCTTTAAAGTCCAAGTGTGTCGGCGTGCCCGACATTGTCAATGCCGATCTGGCGGGCTCTGGCGGCAACTTACCTGCAATTATCCGGGTTTTTTCCGCAGGATGGCCTTCAGCCGCTGCGGCGTGATCGGAAGGCTGGTCACCGCGCCCGGTCGCTGCAATGCGTCATCAATGGCCGAGGCAATGACAGCGCCCACAGGGTTGGCCCCACCTTCACCGGCGCCCTTGAGCCCAAGCGGATTGAGCGGACTGGGTGCGTCTTCCGACACGATAATGGAAATGTCCGGCACCTCACGGGCTGTCGGCATCAGATAATCGGCGAAGGTGACCGAAAGAGGCTCGCCGTTTTCGTCGTAGCGGAACTCTTCCAGCAGGGCGCCGCCGATTCCCTGCGCCAGGCCGCCGGCGATCTGCCCCTCCACGAGTTTCGGATTCACCGCCTTGCCGATGTCATAGGCAATGACATAGCGCTCGATCGTGACATTGCCGATGTCGGAATCAACGCGCACGGCCGCGACATGCACGCCGTAGGGATAGACCATATGGGTGGATTCGAACGTGTCTTCCGCGCTCAATTCGCCGGGGAGCGTGCGTGCAAGTTCGGCGAGCGGCATTGAGGGGCCGGGGCCGCTGGCGCGAACAATTTCACCGTTGACGATGTCGAGCGCATCGGCACCGGTTTGCATCAGCTCAGCCGCTGCCCGTAGCGCTTGCGCGCGCAGCTTTGTCGCCGCAAGCCGTGTGGCCTCACCGCACATGACAGTCACGCGCGACGCGAACGCGCCCATGCCGCGCGCAATACGGTCGGTCTGGCCGTGGATCACGCGGATGGTGCTGTAGTCGACGCCAAGCGCATCGGCGCAGATCTGCGCGATGACCGTTTCGACACCCTGGCCAATCGAGGCAACGCCGGTGATGACGTCCACGCCTCCGTCCGGCTTCGCCTCGACTCGCACCGTGTCGAATGGGCCGAGCCCGCTCTTCTCGACAAACATCCCGACGCCGGCGCCGACCATTTCGCCGTTCCTACGGCGCGCGCTGAGCTGCTTCTGAAGATCGGGCCAGCCCGCGGCCTTCAATGCCTTGTCGAGCAGCAGCGCATAGTCGCCGGAATCGTAGACAATCTGCGTGCCCAGCGTATCGAGCCCGAGTGTGTAGGGCATCGCGTCTTTGCCGATCAGGTTGCGCTTTCTTATTTCGACCGTGTCCACGCCAACTTTGGCGGCGATCGCGTCGAGAAGGCGCTCGCGTACGAATGTGGATTCGTATCGGCCCGGCGCGCGATAGGTTCCGCATGGGGTCTTGTTGGTGAGGCGAATGTGGCCGATGGCGCGGTAAGCCGGCACGCGATAGGGCCCGGGCAACATCGCAGCGGCAAGGTCGGGCACGGTCGCCGCGTGCGTGCGCATATAAGCGCCGTTGTCGTGGAAAAATTCATCATCGATGCCAAGGATGCGGCCTTGCGCATCGATGGCGGCGCGCACGCGATGATGCTGGTCGCGCGAATGATTGGCGGCGATCAGGTGCTCGCGGCGGTCCTCGATCCATTTGACCGGGCGCTTGAACTTGAGCGCAGCGGCGCAGACGAGAATATCCTCGGGATAGATTTCTCCGCGAATGCCGAAGCCGCCGCCGACATGACCTTCGTAGAGCTGGACGGAATCTTTCGGACGCCCGAGCATCTGCGCGATGGCGTCGCGATTCCAGTGCGGCACCTTGGCGGCGCCGTGCAATTCCAGAGTGTCGCGCCCTGCATCGTAACGGGCGATGGCGCCACGCGTTTCCATTGGAACGCCGGAGTGTCGGCCGATCGAAAGCTCAAGCGATACAATCGCATGGGCATTGCGAAAGGCGGCGTCGACATCGCCGTAGGCTTTTTGCAGGAGTCCAGGTTCAGTTGTCAGTTTGCCGGCATAGACGTCCGGTTGCCCGGTCGCGCGTACAGTTGCTGGCAGGGCCTCGATTGAAAGCGCGATCAGCTCGGCGGCGTCTTCCGCGACATAGGCATCATCCGCAAAGACCACCGCGACGGGCTCGCCAACGTAGCGCACGACGTCCGTTGCAAGCACCGGCTGACGGTAGGGTTCGAGGGCTTTGAGGCCGGTCAGCCGAAACGGGATTGGCGGAATATGCGCGACATCGGAATGCGTCCACACCGCATGCACGCCCGGCAGTGCAAGGGCTGCGTGGGCATCGATCGATTTTAAAGTGCCGTGCGCAACCGGCGAACGCACCACGCGCATGTGCCATTGACCGGGAAATGAAATGTCCGCGGCGAAACGTCCCTGGCCGGTGAGGAGCGGGCGATCCTCCAGCCGCGGAACCGAACGGCCGACATATTTTTGTTTTGGTTCAGTCATTGCGGCGTTCTGATCCACACTCCGCTCATTCCCGCGTAAGCGGGAATCCAGGACATGACTGTAGCGCCCGGAGTTGTCTCTCCTGGATCCCCGCTTTCGCGGGGACGAGCGGTTGATAGTGACTCGCGATCAACAAATCACTTTTTCCGCATTTCTTTGGCCGCCGCGCGCACGGCCTTGATGATGTTCTGGTAGCCGGTGCAGCGGCAGAGATTGGATGAGAGCACGTCGATGAGGTCTTCGTCGCTGATGTCGGGCTCGCGTTCCAGCACGCCGACCGCCAGCATCAGGAAGCCGGGCGTGCAGAAGCCGCATTGCAGGCCGTGGTGGTCCATGAAGGCCTGCTGCATCGGATGCAGCCTGTCGCCATCCGCCAGCCCCTCGACGGTCCGGATTTTTTTGCGATCGGCCTGCACGGCGAACATCAGGCAGGAGCGTACCGGCTCGCCATCAACGATGACCGTGCAGGCGCCACAAATACCATGCTCGCAGCCGATGTGCGTGCCGGTCTGACCGCAATCCTCCCGAATAGCGTCAGCCAGCGTGCGCCGCGGCTCGACGCCGATCGCATGATCGCGGCCGTTGATGGTCAGCGTGATTTTGGATTTATTTGTCATCCTCGACCTCTCATCCGCTCATCCCCGCGAAAGCGGGGACCCAGAGCGAATGTGCAGAGCTCTGCATTATGGCACTGGATTCCCGCTTGCGCGGGAATGAGCGGATGAATCTTTTCGCTCATGCGGCCTTCTCCGCCTTGCGCAAGGCGGCGCGTATCCGTTGTGGCGTCGCCGGTATTTCGTCGATCTCCACGCCGAATGGCGAGAGCGCGTCGTTGATCGCATTCACCACCGCGGCCGGCGCGCCAATACAGCCGCCTTCGCCCAGACCCTTGGCCTTGGTGATCGAATTTACGCTGGGGGTCTCGATGTGATGCAGTTCGATTTCGGGAATCTCGTGCGCGGTGGGCGGAAGGTAATCCGCCAGTGTTGCGGTGAGGATGCCGCCATTGTCGTCGTAGATGATCTCCTCAAGCAGCGCGTTGCCGATTCCCTGGGCGATGCCGCCATGAACCTGGCCGTCGGCAATCATCGGATTGATGATGCGGCCGGCATCCTCCGCCACCAGGAATTTTTCGACCTTTACGTGGCCGGTCTCCACGTCGATCTCAACGATGGCGATGTGGCAGGCATTGGAGAATGTGCCGGGCGGGTCATAGTGGCCGGTCTCGGTAAGGCCGGGCTCGATTTCGCCCTTGAAACGATGCGTTTGCGTATAGGCCTCGCGCGCGAGTTTTGCGATCGCAATCGTGCGGTCGGTGCCGGCGACTTTCGCCACGCCGTCCGCGAGCACGATGTCGTCGGGCGCTGCCTCCAACAGGTGGCTGGCGATCTTGATCAGCTTGGCGCGCACTTTTCGCGACGCGATCAGCGTCGCGCCGCCTGAAATGACCAGTGAACGGCTGGCGAAGGTGCCCCAGCCATAGGGCGCGCGGTCGGTGTCGCCGTGCACCACTTTGATCATGTCGGGCGTAATGCCGATTTCGTCAGCAATGATCTGGGCGAGCGTGGTGCGCAGGCCCTGGCCGTGCGGCGAGGAGCCAATGCGCGCCTCGACAAAACCGGAAGGGTCGACCGTCACGATCACCGTCTCCCAGCCGGGCGTGATTTCCATGCCGCGCGCCGCAAAGGCGGGACTGCCGTAACCGGTGCGCTCTGAAAAAGTCGCAATGCCGATTCCGAGATGGCGGCCCTTGGCACGGGCTTCTTTTTGACGCTGGCGGAACGCCGGCATGTCGACGGCTTTCACCGCCATCTCCAGCGTCTCTTTGTACGTCGCCTCGTCATATTCGAGGCCCATGGCGGATTTGTAGGGGAATTTGTCGATCAGGTTGCGGCGCCGGATGTCGACGGGATCGAGCGCGAAAGCGCGCGCGGCCTTGTCCATCAATCTTTCCAGCGTGAAGGTGATCACCGGCCGCGACACGCCGCGATAGGGCGCCATCGTGCAGGTGTTGGTGAGGACGCCGCGCGCCAGGCATTGATACTGCTGCACGTCATAGGGGCCCGGCATCTCGGCCATCGCCATCAGCGGCTCGACCCCGCAGGTGGTGGGGAAGCACGAATAGGCGCCGACATTGGCGACGATGTCGGCCTTGAGTGCGAGCAGTTTTGCGTTGGCGTCGAACGCCCCTTCGAGTGCGATGTATTGATCGCGCGAATGAAACCCGGCGATCAGGTTTTCGCGCCGGTCCTCGGTCCAAGCCACCGCGCTCTTGAGTTTGCGCGCCAGCCACACCAGCACGACATATTCGCCCGCGAGCGACATCTTCTGCCCGAACCCGCCGCCCACGTCGGGCGCGATCACCCGCAGATCGGATTCCGGAAAGCCGAGCACGTCACATATCGCCGTGCGCGTGAGATGCGGCATCTGCGTCGTGCAGGTGAGGGTCACGCGTCCGGTCGATGCATCGTAAGTTGCATGACCACCGCGCGCCTCCATGGGCGTCGCATTCTGGCGGTGCGAGCGGGCGTCGACCTTGATAACCTTGTGCGCATTTTTCCAGACCGCATCGAATTCCGGCGTCTTTATCTTGCCTTCGAGAATGACATTGCCCGGTGCTTCGGCGTGGATCTGTGGTGCCTCTGTCGTAAGCGCCTGGCGCGCATCGATCACCGGATCCGTTTCATTGATCGACAGTTCGATCTGCTCGGCAATGTCTTCGGCTTCTTCTTTGCTTGCCGCCACGACGGCAGCGACAGGTTCGCCCGTGAAACGAACGACACCGTCGGCCAATGCCGGCTGGCCAACCGGCTTGTAGTTGAACTTGTGCAGCATCGGCGTGATTTTCTTCACGCCTGTGAGGTCGGACGCCGTGATCAGCATTGAGCCTTTCGGCGCCTTGATGCTCGCGATCGTTCCGGCAGCGACCGGGCTGCGCACGAACCGCACCCAATGCGTGGCGGGCAGATCAGCGGTGAAACGCCCCTGGCCGGAGATCAGCGCCGGGTCTTCCAGCCGCCGGATGGCGCGACCGACCCAGGTCATGCCGGAGCCTTTGGTGCCGTGCGCGGTCATGACGCGATCCACCGTCCGCTCATTCCCGCGCAAGCGGGAATCCAGAGATGCAAACGCAGGCGAGGCGATTGTTGTCCTGGATCCCCGCTTTCGCGGGGACGAGCGGATAATTGTGTAGTCATGCGCTTTGCTCCAGCGCGCGGCGAACAACGGCGCGTACCAGGTCGCGCCGGTATTCGGCATTGGTCTGGTGGTCTTCAAGCGGCTCAATTGCCATGGCGGCGGCTTCCGCTGCGGTCCGGAATGTCTTGTCATCGGGTAACTGACCGTTCAGTGCCGCTTCAGCCTCTGCAATTCGACGCGGCGAGGCTTCGGCGCCGCCGACGCCCACGCGCGCGTCCGCGATCTTGCCGCCTTGCACCCGGTATGTGACGAGCGCGGCGCTCATTGCGAAGTCGCCGGCACGACGGCTGTATTCATTGAACCCGAACTTGGCGTCGTCAGAGAGCAATGGCAGCCGCACTTCGGCGAGCAATTCGTCTTCAGTGAGGGCAGTCGACATGATGCCTTCGAAAAAATCCTTGGCAGCAATCCGGCGTTCGCCACGCGTGCTCCTGGCAATCAGGGTGGCATCGAGCGTTGCCGCGGTCAGACACCATTCCGAAGCCGGGTCGGCATGCGCAAGGCTGCCGCAAAATGTGCCGCGCATGCGGATCGGATAGTGCGCGATATTGCGCGCGACCACGCTGAGCAACTGGCCGAGTGGATTGTCGACCACCGATTTGTGAAATGCGGCATGGCGAACGCGCGCGCCGATGGAGAGGGCCTTTCCATCGCTGCTGATCTTGTCGAGCCCGGCGACCTCGTTGATGTCCACGAGATGCGCCGGCTTGGCGAGGCGGAACGCCATGATCGGCACGAGACTTTGGCCGCCGGCCAGGACGCGGCCGTCGTGCGGCGCGACGTCGGCCAGAATCCTCAACGCCTCGTCGAGGGTCTTCGGCACGTGGCGGATGAAGGGCGCGGGCTTCATGCGGCAGTCTTCCGGCGGCCAGGGTCTAATTATTTGTACGCAAACGATAAAGAGCGCCTATGGATTGTCAAACGCAGCCGCGCCGGATGTGGCGGTCATACTGGCCTACCACCGGGCTTTCATTGCACGATCTGCATTCGTATCCTATTTGCCAGCTATCAGGGGCCGAGAAGGGGTCGGGGATGTCGATATCACGCTTGATTGTGACTGCCTGTCTTGCCGGCGCGATGCTGGCGGGCGCGCCAGCGTTGGCCGAAGACGGCAAGCGCCCGGACAAGGTGTCATTCTATTTCGCGGCCCACGAGGACGACTGGCAACTGTTCATGAATCCGTCCGCGTTTCAGGACGTCATCGGCGGTGCGGCCAAGACCGTGTTCGTGCATCTGACCGCCGGCGATGCCGGGCTCGGCATCGGCCTGGGCGGCCGCAAGCATCCTTTCTATCTGGCGCGCGAAAACGGAGCCGAAGCCGCAATCCGCTTTATGGCCGACGCGGATGCCGCGCCCGGCGAGCGTTCGGCGGCGTCGATGTCGTTCAACGGCCACAACATCTATCGCGTCAGCTATCGCAACACCGTCGGCTATTTCCTGCGCGTGCCCGACGGTCATTGGTCAGGCGACGGATATTATGAGACCGGATTTGAATCACTCAAACGCCTGTCGAGCGGCGAGAATAGCGTTTTGCGGGCGATCGACGGTTCAGCGACCTATCACGGCTGGAACGATTTGGTCGCAACGCTGAAAGCGATCGTCGCTTACGAGCGTGGCAGCACCACGCTCGTGCAGCTCAATGTTGCGGAGACCGATACCCGCATCAATGCGAAAGACCATTCCGATCACCTGATGACGGCGAAGGCTGCGCTTGATGCCACAAAGGACCTTTCCTGCGTGCGCCGGGTCTACTACGTGGACTATGCCAGTTCGCAGCTCCCGCAGAACCTCGACGCGCAGCAGCGCGATATGGAAAGCTCGGTGTTCGCGGTGACATTGGCCGGTGTGCAGGCTTACGACCACAGCACTGCGTGGCACCACTACGATCAATCCTTCGTTGGGCGGAACTATTTCCGCGTTCAGGATCCGGCTGGCCGGTGCGACTCCGAAGTCACGGCCATGGCAGCATCACGGCACTAGCGTTTTACTTCGCTATCGCGTCGGATTTCCGTGCTATTGACGTGGGTCAAGATTCCGTCACGTCGATCGGCTAGGTCTTCGCAACCATTTCCACGCTGACCCGTTTTCGTCGGGTCAATATGTCAGCAACCGCAATCGGCGCCCCATGCGATATGCAGAAGTGCCGCTCGCCGTCCAAACCAGCCGCGTCGTGTCGGTCGATGCGCTGCGCGGGTTCAATATATTCTGGATCCTCGGCGCCGATGGTGCGATCTGGGTTCTCGACCGCATGCTCCACGACAAGGGACCGGAGCTAAGTTCGTTCGGCAACTTTCTTAAAACCCAGATGAGCCATGCAGCGTGGGAAGGGTTTCGCTTCTATGATTTCATCTTTCCGCTATTCATTTTTGTCACCGGCGTTTCGATTGTTCTTGCGTTGCCGCGGCTGGTCGAACGCGATGGCAAGGCGAGGACGCATTTGCGCGTGCTGCGGCGGGCCCTGCTGCTTTACGCGCTTGGCGTGATATTTTACGGCGGCGTTGCCCAGCACTGGAGCGACATTCGCTACGTGGGCGTGCTGCAGCGCATTGCCATCTGTTATCTGTTCGCGGCCGTCCTGTTTCTGAATCTCGGCCAGCGCGGGCTGATCGCAGCGGTCGTTGTATTGCTCGGCGGCTACTGGGCCTTGATGACTTTCGTTCCGGTCCCGGGCATTGGCGCCGGTTCCTTCGCGCCGGACGCCAATCTCGCGAACTGGATCGACGCGAACTATTTGCCCGGACGGTTGTGGGACAAAACGCGCGATCCGGAAGGGTTGTTGAGCACATTGCCGGCGATTGGCACCTGTCTCTTTGGCGTCCTGGCGGGCCTTTTGCTGAAAGATGACCGGCTGACACCGACGCAAAGATCGTTGTGGCTGATCGGCGGCGGGATCGTGATGGTCGCGGCTGGATACCTTTGGGCGTTGCAATTCCCGATCATCAAGGCGATCTGGACGTCGTCGTTCGTACTGGTTGTCAGCGGTTATGGCGCAATGTTGCTCGGCGTTATGCACCAGGTGACGGATGTGTGGGGATGGAAGGCCTGGGCGACCGTCTTCGTATGGATCGGCGCCAACGCCATCACGCTTTATTTCATCAATAATATCGTTGGATTTGAGCCATTCGCCCTGCGTTTCGTGGGCGGGGACGTATCGGCCTGGCTGGATCGCGCCGTGACACCAGGCACCGGCCTATTTGTGGCGCATGTGGTTGGGCTTTTTCTGGCCATCGCTCTCGCCGGCTATTTGTACCGGCGCAAGATATTCCTGCGCGTCTGAGCGGTTAATGGCTGCATTGAACCTTTTGCGCCGTCCCGGCGACGAAAAGCTATCGGGGATACGACTTCGAGTTCAGGAGAACGTCATGTCCCGTAAGCTCATTCTCAGCCTCGCCGCTATCGCGACGCTCGCAACTGCGGCAATCACGTCCGGTCCAGCTTTTGCCCATGGCAATGGCGGACATAACGGCGGCCACAACGGCGGTCACAATGGCGGCCATAACATCGGCTTCCATCACTGGCACCACAACTTCCACTTCCGCTACGCGCACGACCGGCTTTATGTGCGCCCCGTCAGCTACGCGGTGCGTTCGGTCGAGCCGGGCCCCTGCACCTGCCTGACCAAGAACTACACGCCGGAAGGCACGGTGGTGTTCCAGGATCTGTGCACCAAGGAAATGGCCAGTGCGCCGGTTGACGGCAGTTCGGCGCAGGCTCAGGCCGAACCGGAGTCCAACAACTTCGCCGGCCGCTCGTACCAGGACTACCTGAAGGCCAATCCGCAGGCCGCCGAGCCGAAGAAAAACTGATACCGCGTTCGGTAAACCAACAAACGGCCGCCGCAGGCACGCCTGCCGGCGGCCATTTGCATCACGTGCCGACCTTCAGTTCGGAGACCAGCGCGCGCAGTGCAGCGACCGTGGACGGAGCAACACTTTTGCCGGTGCGCGGATTGTCCGACGGAATATTCTCGATCGTCATGGTGAAGCGCGCGGTATCGGCATCGACCGTAATCGTGTGAGTATTCCTGGTGACGGTGGGGTCGGCCCAGATCTCGAGTTGTGTCCGGTCAGGCCCGATGCCGGCGAGGCTCAACGCCGCAGCGACGTTGACGTTGGTGGGAAATCCACGGGCACCGTCGCGCGCGCTGCCGTCAAAGACTTTCAACGGCGCCTTGAGGCCGCTCACCGAGATCCCCTGGTCGCGTAAATAGGGCGCGCCCTCGAGCCCGGCAGGCGGCTTGCGCGTTACCATCTTGACCGAATGGATTGTGCCCTCGGCTGCCGCGCGAACAGCATCGAGACCGATAAGCGCGCCGGTCGGCACCAAAATGCGTGCGCCATGTTTCCTGGCGCGCTCGACGAGGTCGCCATTCTCCAGAAGTTGCGCGACCGAAAGCGGCATGAAGATGCGGCCCTTGTCGATCGCGCTGATGGCGACCTCGCGGAACAGCGCCGGCGGCAGGCACTCGACCACGATGTCGCAATGATCGGCGAGCTCGGTGGCCTTGCGCACCGGGATGCTGTCGCCAGCCTGCGGCAAGGCGCGCCGCGCTTTTTCAACGTCGCGTACGGCGACGGCGGCGAGTTTCAGGCCCGGCACGCCGGTGATCAGGCGCTTGGCCACTTCCAGCCCGACCGCACCGAGCCCGGCAATCCCGACGTTTAAGGGGGGTTTGGTCGTCATGTCTTGCGGCCGGTAAAATTGGGTTTGCGTTTTTCCATGAAAGCTCGCACGCCCTCGGCATAATCGGGCGTCAGGTTGGCAGCGCGCTGTAAATCGCGTTCGAGATCGAGTTGGGCATCGAGTGTATTGCCTGCGGATGCATTGAGAGCGCGCTTGATCATCGCGAGTCCCTGCGTAGGGGCCTGCGCAAAGTGCTCGCAGATGCGCGTCGCCTCATGCATCAAGATCTCGTCATCGACCGCGCGCCAGATCAGGCCCCAGCTCGCCGCCTTTTCGGCGGGCAGATCCTGCGCAAGCAGCGCCAGGCCACGGGCGCGCGCGTCACCAACCAGCCGGGGCAGGAACCACGTTCCGCCGGAATCAGGGACGAGTCCGATGCGGGCGAATGATTGGACGAAGTTGGCCTTGAGACTGGCAATCACGATGTCACAGGCGAGGGCGATGTTGGCTCCCGCGCCGGCGGCAACGCCATTGACCGCAGCGATCACCGGGAAGGGCAGGTCGCGCAGCTTTCGCACGAGCGGATTGTAATATTGCTCGAGTGAATTGCGTGGCACCGGCGTTTCGCCGGGCTTCAGCAAGCGGTCGCTCAGGTCCTGGCCGGCGCAGAACGCACGGCCGGCGCCGGTGAGCATGAGCGCGCGGCAGCTTTCATCGGCTTCCGCGTCTTCGATCGCCTTGCGCAATCCCTCGTGCATCGCGTCGTTGAAGGCGTTGAGCTTGTCCGGCCGGTTCAAGGTGATGACGCGGTAGCCGGGATGTTCGGCGACGAGAACGGGGGGCTGCGCTGTCATGTCTTGCTCATGACTTGCCGAGGAATTTGTCGAGTGCACCAACTTCCGTCTTGTCCTCGTCAACGTCTTCGGCAATGCGCTCGTAGAATTGCGCGGCTGCCGACAGCATTTCGTGCTCCGCGTGGTCGGCACCGACGAAGCTCGCGATCTCATCAAGTTCCGCCACCCAGCGGTAGGCTTTCGAATACATGCTGGGCACCTGGTTCGAGAGATAGCGCAGCAAATCGGGACGGCTTTCGGCGAGTTCGGCTTTCAACGCTTCGGCCGAGCCGCCGCGCGTTGCCGCCAGCATCATGCCGGCGCCGAGCGCGGTAAAGCCCTTGGTGATTCCGGCGTAGGACATTTTCAGCGCCGAAGCAGCTGTCAGCGGGCCCTCGAGCACACGGATGATCAGCCCGTATTCATTGAGCCTCGCAAGGTCCCGGGCCGCAGGGCCGGAGGCATAAATCCGCGTATTCGTGCTGCCGGGCTTGGGTGGCGGCCCGATGATGCCGGCGCCGACGAAAGGACACCCGGTCGTCGCGATCACGTCCGCGATTTTCAGCATCGTCGGCGGGCTGACCGCATTGCATTCGACATAGACCGGCTTCTTGTTGGCAGCGGCCAGGACCGGAGCAAGCCGCTGCGCAAGCGCCAGAGCGTCGCCGGGCGGGACGATCGACATCAGGAAATCGGCTTCTGCAATTGCGCGTTCCTCGACCGGCTGCATGCCGGCCTCACGCGCGCGCTTGGCGCTTTCCTCGCTGCGGCCTGCGAGCGAGGTCAGCACCGGGACCTTGTTCTCGGTCAGGCGGCCGGCGACGCCGGCGCCCATATTGCCCGGCGCGATGATGGCGACGGTCGGCGTCATGAGCCTGTCACCCCGCCGTCGAGATTGATGCTTTGCCCGGTGACAAAGGCGGAGGCTTCCGAGGCCAGAAACAGCACCGCGCCGACCAGGTCTTCAGGCACTTCCGCGCGCGGCACGCATTGCATGGCGATAATCCGTTCCTTTTGTGCCGGGGTCACGGTCTTGCGTTCGATTTCCGTAAACGTTGCACCCGGTAAGATGGCATTCACGGTGATGTTGTCAGCCCCCAGCTCGCGCGCCATCGACAGGCTCATGCCCGACAAAGCCGCCTTGGTTGCGATGTAGTGCAGATAATTCGGCCGGCCAAGGCGTACGGCGCCGGACGCGACATTGATGATGCGGCCCCATTTTGCGCGGCGCATGGCCGGGAGCACCGCGCGGGCGCAGAGAAACGGCCCGGTGAGATTGACGCGCAGCACGCGCTCCCATTCTTCCAGCGGAATCTGGTCGAACGGGCGCATTTCCAGCGTCGAGAAAATCCCTGCGTTGTTGATCAGGACATCGATGCGGCCGTATTCGTCCTCAACCAGTTCGGCCATTTCCTTGATGGAAGCTTCGTCAGCCACATCGGTGGTGACAGCGAGCGCCTCGCCGCCGGCCTTCATGATTTCCTCGGAAACCGCCGCGGCTTTCTTCTCATTGAGTTCGGCGATCACGGCGCGTGCGCCGGCCGCGGCAAAAGCCTTGGCGAACACCCGGCCTATGCCCTGCCCAGCGCCGGTGACAATGACGACGCGATCCTTGAGGCCGGGGAAGACGACATTCTGCAAATCGGCGGTCATGCCGCGCCTCGTTCCAGCTGCGGCAATTGTTCAAGCGCGGCGCGCGCATCCCATGGCGTCCACCACTTTTTCAGGCCGAGATCGTTTGCGATCACGCCGGCGCTGATATAGCCCGCGCCGCCGGAAATGGCGCCGCCGGGATGTCCGGCGGAGCCGGCGCTGTAGAGGTTCGGGATCGGCGAGCGGTAGCCAAAGTGGTTGTACATCACCTGCTCGGCGTTGAAGGCGCCCATGAAGATGTCGCCGCCGCGCATATTGATCATTTCCTGCACGTATTCGCGCCCGGTGTAGACGTAGCGGCCGAGAATATTCTTGCTCGTCATGTTCGGGCAGTAGCGCGCAAAACACTCGATGATCTTGTCGGAGAACTCCTCCTTGAAGGTGTCGTAGCTTTTGCCGCCGAGATCAGGCTCGAGCGGCATCACGTGCCAGCAATAGGTCGTGTGCTTGCCCGGCGGCGCCTGTGTCGGATCGAGCAGGCTCAAGGGCCCTGAGCCAAACTGCACGAGCTTGGGCACGCGGCCGGCCTGCACATCCTGGTGGGCGGAGAACAGGTCCTCCATGGTCTCGGCGCCGATGCTCCATTTCATCGCGCGGTTGATGTTGGGATCGGATTTTTCCGCGGCGAAACGCGGGCTTTCGTTGAGCGCGAGATGCAGGCCGAACAGGCTCCATGCCGTGTACTGGAAAGCGTCAAGTTTATTGAGAAACGCGGCCGGGAGCTGTTCGCGTCCGATCAATGTCTCGAATGTCTGGTGCACGTCGAGCGTGGACGCGACAAACTGCCTGGCACGCACGGTACGTCCATCGGCCAGTTCGATGCCGGTGGCGCGGCCATTCTCGATCACGATGTGGTCGATATTGACCTGCGGCTGGAATGTGCCGCCGGCGGCAATGAATGCCTCCATCAATCCGCGCGCCAGATTGAACGAGCCGCCCTGGCAAAGCTGGTAACCGCTTTCAAGATCGAAGGCGCGGATCACCGAACCCATCGGCGACGTTTTCGACATCGTGTCGACCAGCCAGGTACCGAACAGCGACACCTTGAACAGGAACAGCAGGCGCACGTGTTCGTTCTCGAACAACTCGCGTACGACATCGAGCGGCTGCCGGTTCGACATCTCGAGGAATTCGCGTCCCAGCGCCGTGCGCGACAGCAGCGCCTCGCGTTCGTCTTTGGCCAAGGGTTCGGCGTAGCGTTCGGGCAAGAAAATCTCGCGCGTGATCTTCTCGGCCTTGCGGTTCCAGTCGCGGAAGGTCTGCGCATCTTTCCTGGAAAAGCGCGCAATATTGGCGACCGACTCTTCCAGGTCGCGACCGAGCACCAGCGCGGAGCCGTCGCGATGCGCCTGGCCGAACTCGTAACGCGGCGTGATGTAGGTGACGCGTTCGTCCAGGTTCAGGTCCTTGAACCAGGGCGTCTCGCTGATGTGGAAGTGATTGATCGAATGGAGGTTGTGATAGAAGCCGGGAAGTGTCACTTCGCGCGTGCACAGGCCGCCGCCATACGTGAGCCGCCGATCCACCAAAAGGATGTCGAGGCCGGCGCGGGCGAGATAGGTGCCGAGGATCAGCCCGTGATGGCCGGCGCCGATGATGATCCCGTCATAGGTCTTTTCGAGCGATTTCGACAAAGGTTGAATGTCCCATTGGGGGGCCGCTAGTTGGGGCCGGCAATACTAGACTGCCGGGGCTCCGGAGCACCGGTCAATGGCCGCGGCCACATGGCCGGTTAGCCGGAAACACCGGTGACCACGAGCCAACTTCATCGGCCGAAATATAGTTCGGGCGCGCGCCGGTGGACCTTTTGGCGTTTCTGCCGCTACATTAGACTACCAAAAGGAACAGGGCCGAATGGCCCTCTGGGAGGATGTCCATATGCGTAAAACACTCTTGGCCGCGAGCACCGCTTTGCTGCTCGCCGCGGGCCCGTCCATGGCCCAGCAAAAATCCATCAAGATCGGTTTCGTCAGCACATTCAGCGGTCCGGTCGCCGTCATCGGCGAGGACATGCGCAACTCGTTCGAGCTCGCGCTTGATCACATGGGCCGCAAGATGGGCGGGCTGCCGGTCGAGGTCATCTACGAAGACGACGGCTTCAAGCCGGAAACCGGCAAGCAGAAGACCGAAAAGCTGATCGAGTCCGACAAGGTCGACTTCATCGCCGGCTACATTTGGTCGAACGTGCTGCTGGCGTCGCTCAAGCCGGTCGTCGACTCGAAGACATTCCTTGTTATCGCCAATGCCGGCCCGTCGCAGATTGCGGGCGAACTTTGCTCGCCGACCGTATTCTCGACCTCGTGGCAAAACGACCAGACGCCGCAGGCGATGGGTCTGTACATGAACCAGAAGGGCGTGAAGACGGTCTTCCTGATCGGTCCGAATTATGCGGCCGGCAAGGACATGCTCGCGGGCGTTGCTTCCACCTTCAAAGGGAAGGTCATTGGACAGGAACTCACAACCTGGCCGGCGCAGCTCGACTTCTCGGCTGAGCTTGCCAAGGCGAAGGCGGCCAACCCGGACGCAATCTTCGTGTTCTATCCCGGCAAGGCCGGCGTGCAGTTCCTGGCTCAGTATGCGCAGGCCGGCCTCAAGGGCAAAATTCCGCTCTACACCGCCTTCACCATCGACGAGCTCTCGTTGCCGCTGCAGAAGGAGCTGGCGCTCGGCGTGCCCGGCGCGCAGGAATGGGTGAATGACCTGCCGAACGAGGCGAACAAGAAATTCGTTGCCGACTACATCAAGAAATATCCCGGCAAGAAGCCCTCGTTCTACGGCGCGCAGTCTTACGATGCCGCCAACCTGATTGCCTCGGCAGTGAGCGCCACCAAGGGCAACCTGTCGGACAAGACGGCAGTCCAGAAGGCGCTGGAAAAAGCCAACTTCAAATCGGTGCGCGGCAATTTCAAGTTCGGCAATAACCACATCCCGATCCAGAACTTCTATCTGCAGGACGTGGTGAAGGATGCCAAGGGGGATTTCGTGCTGAAGACCGCCGCCACCATCGTCAAGGACGACCAGGATCGCTTCCACGACAAGTGCCCGATGAAGTGATCGGCCTGTAGTTCGCGACGGCGGCGGCGCACGCGCGCTGCCGCCGTTTGCTTGTGGGGTTTTCACAGGATTTCACGATCGGCGCGC
>CAWDGS010000007.1:0-103822 GCA_963801955.1 uncultured Alphaproteobacteria bacterium | reverse complement strand
TCGTTGCCGCAGGGAAAATTCGCTGTCATTCCGGGGCGCGTGCGCTACACGCGAACCCGGAATCCAGAAGCCTATCAGTGCGTGTATCTGGATTCCGGGTCCGCGCCTTCGGCGCATCCCGGAATGACGGGAAGCAAAACGGCAGAAACGTCCCCGCTTCTGCCGTACTGCATCCATCTGCCGACGATCACTTCATCGGACACTTGTCGTGGAAGCGGTCCTGATCGTCCTTGACGATGGTGGCGGCGGTTTTCAGCACGAATTCGCCTTTGGCGTCCTTCACCACGTCCTGCAGATAGAAGTTCTGGATCGGGATATGGTTGTTGCCAAATTTGAAATTGCCGCGCACCGATTTGAAGTTGGCTTTCTCCATCGCCTTCTGCACCGCCGTCTTGTCGGACAGATTACCCTTGGTGGCGTTCACCGCCGAGGCAATCAGGTTGGCGGCGTCGTAGGATTGCGCACCGTAGAACGATGGCTTCTTGCCGGGATACTTCTTGATGTAGTCGGCGACGAATTTCTTGTTCGCCTCGTTCGGAAGGTCGTTCACCCATTCCTGCGCACCGGGAACACCCAGCGCCAGGTCTTTCTGGAGCGGCAGTGAGAGCTCGTCGATGGTGAACGCCGTATAGAGCGGAATCTTGCCCTTGAGACCGGCCTGCGCATATTGCGCGAGGAACTGCACGCCGGCCTTGCCGGGATAGAACACGAAGATCGCGTCCGGGTTGGCCGCTTTCGCCTTGGCGAGTTCAGCTGAGAAGTCGAGCTGCGCCGGCCAGGTCGTGAGTTCCTGACCGATCACCTTGCCTTTAAAGGTGGAGGCAACGCCCGCGAGCATGTCCTTGCCGGCCGCGTAATTCGGGCCGATCAGGAACACGGTCTTCACGCCCTTCTGGTTCATGTAGAGGCCCATCGCCTGCGGCGTCTGGTCGTTCTGCCATGACGTCGAGAACACGGTCGGCGAGCAGAGTTCGCCCGCAATCTGGGACGGCCCGGCATTCGCGATCACGAGGAAGGTCTTTGAATCGACGACCGGCTTGAGCGACGCCAGCAGAACGTTCGACCAGATGTAGCCGGCGATGAAATCGACCTTGTCTGAACTCGATCAGCTTCTCGGTCTTTTGCTTGCCGGTTTCCGGCTTGAACCCGTCGTCTTCATAGATGACTTCGACCGGCAGCCCGCCCATCTTGCGACCCATGTGATCGAGTGCGAGCTCGAACGAGTTGCGCATGTCCTCGCCGATCACGGCGACCGGACCACTGAACGTGCTGACGAAACCGATCTTGATGGATTTTTGCTGGGCCAAGGCCGGGCCCGCTGCGAGCAGCAGAGCGGCGCTCGCGGCCAAGAGTGTTTTACGCATTTGGACATCCTCCCCATGGGCCATTCGGCCCTATTCCTTGCGATAGTCTAATGTAGCGGCACAGGCGCCAAAAGGTCCATTGGCGCGAGCCCGAACTATATTTCGGATAATGAGCTTGGCCCTCGAACGCCGGTATTTCCGGCTAGCCGGCCATGCGACAGCGGCCATTGACCGGTGCTCAGGGGCCCCGGCAGTCTAGCGTTGCCGGCCACAACCACCGGCCCACCAATGGGACATTCGACCTTTGTCGAAATCACTCGAAAAGACCTATGACGGGATCATCATCGGCGCCGGCCATCACGGGTTGATCCTTGGCGCGTATCTCGCCCGCGCCGGCCTCGACATCCTCCTGGTGGACCGGCGGCTCACTTATGGCGGCGGCCTGTGCACGCGCGAAGTGACGCTGCCCGGCTTCTATCACAACCTGCATTCGATCAATCATTTCCACATTAGCGAGACGCCCTGGTTCAAGGATCTGAATCTGGACGAGCGCGTCACCTACATCACGCCGCGTTACGAATTCGGCCAGGCGCATCGCGACGGCTCCGCGCTGGTGCTCGGACGGGATCTGGAAAAGTCGGTCGCCAATATTGCGCGCTTCTCCAGGAAAGATGCCCAGACTTTCCGCGACTGGAACCGCAAGGCCGAGAAGATCACACGCGAAATATTCCTGCCCGAACGCTATGCCGAGCCATTGGCGCAGGCAGAGCGCGAAGCATTCCTGTCGCGCACCGCGCTGGGGCGCGAATTCCTCGAGGTTTCAAACCGGCAGCCGCTCGATGTCGTGCGCGAATTGTTCGAGAACGAGCATGTGCGGCTCCTGTTCCTGTTCAAGGTGTCGCTGTTCGGGACCTGGCTGGTCGACACGATGTCGAAAACCTCGCCGATGGGTTCGGTGATCCGCGCCTTCGACCTGGAAAGCGGCTATCAACTTTGCCAGGGCGGCTCGTTCAATCTGGCGCGCGGTTTGATGGAGGCCTTCATTGCCGCCGGCGGCACCTTCCAGCCGCAAGTCAATATCGAGCGCATAGTCATCGAGAACGGACGCGCCACCGGCATTGAGCTCGCCGATGGACGAACCGTGCGCGCCAGGCAGTTCATCGCCTCCACGCTCGACGTGCACCAGACCTTCGAAACACTGGTCGGACGCGCGCAATTGCCGGGGGCGTTCCTGAAAAAGCTCGATGCCTTCCAGTACACCGCCTGGAGCCTGTTCGGCCTGCATCTCGCGCTCAACGAAAGCCCGCGCTTTGCCGCGGAAAAATTCGACCCCAACATCAACCGTTCGATGAAATGGAGCATCGGCGCCGAGACGATGGAAGACCTGTTTTCCGCGCACCAAGACGTACAATCCGGCCGCGTGCCCAAGCTCGTCCAGTTCGGTTCGGGGCCCCTCAGTTTGCTCGATCCAACGCAGGCGCCGCCGGGCAAGCACACGACTTATTGCTGGCACGTGATGCCGCTTGAGCCCGATCTCGGCGGCAAGAGCTATGACAGCTTCAAGGAAGAATTCTCCGACAAGATCATCGAGTGCTTTGCGCGCTACTGCCCCAATATGACGAGCAAGAACATTCTCGGGCGCTACGTCTACACCGGGCGCGAATACGTGCAGGAAATGATCAACATGCGCGGTGGCGACATCTTCATGGGCGCCTTTAACGCCGAGCAGGTGATGTACAACCATTTCGGCTACCGCTCGCCGATCCCGAACCTCTACAGCGCCGGTTCCGCCGGCCATCCTGGCGGCGCCATTTCCGGCGGCGCGGGCTATATCAGCGCCAGCGTCATCGCAGACGATCTCGACCTGAAAAAGTGGTGGACGCCCTGGGATGCGCGCGCGGCGCTTGAACAATTGCCGCAACTGGAACGAGGCGCGGCATGAGTGCCGATTTGCAGAATGTCGTCTTTCCTGGGCTCAAGGATCGGGTCGTCATTGTTACCGGCGCCGGGCAAGGCATCGGCCGCATTTTCGCGAAGGCTTTTGCCGCGGCCGGCGCACGCGCCGTGATCGCTGAACTTAATGAGAAAAAGGCCGCGGCGGTTTCCGAGGAAATCATGAAGGCCGGCGGCCAGGCGCTCGCTGTCACGACCGACGTGGCCGACGAAGCCTCCATCAAGGAAATGGTCGAACTGGTTGAGGACGAATATGGCCGCATCGATGTGCTGATCAACAATGCAGGGATTTTCTCCACGTTGGAAATGCGCCCGTTCGACCAGATTCCCCTGGAAGAGTGGGAGCGCGTGTTGCGCGTCAACCTCACCGGTCCGTTTCTTTGCGCGCGCGCGGTGCTCCCGGCCATGCGGCGCGCGAAATGGGGCCGCATCATCAATGTCGCATCCGGCGCCGTGCGTCTTGGCCGGCCGAATTATTTGCACTACATCGCAACCAAGGCGGCTTTATCGGGCATGAGTCTGTCAATGGCCCGCGAACTGGGGGCCGACAACATCACCGTGAATGCCATATTGCCGGGCGCGACCTTTACGGAAATCGAGCGCAAGACCGTGACACCGGCGCAAAAGGAACGGATCATCGCCATGCAATGCGTGCCGCGCGCCGAAGTACCGGAAGATCTGGTCGGCGCCGCGCTGTTTCTGGCCTCTGAGGCGTCCGCCTTTGTCACCGGGCAAAGCATCAACCTCGATGGCGGAGTGACGGGATCATGACCCCAACAGTCGCCATCATCGCGCCGGGCAATATGGGCGCCGGCGTCGCCGGTCGCCTGACAGAAAATAAAGTCACGGTGCTTACGTCCCTCGCGGGCCGCAGCGAGGAGAGCGCCAAGCGCGCGCGCGAGGCCGGCATGCAGCCGGTCGAAGAGCGTGCGCTGGCGGAAGCCGATTTCCTGATGTCGATCGTCCCACCCGGCGACGCCCTGGCACTGGCGCAGCGCCTTGCTCCCATGCTGACTGCGGCCAACAAGAAGCCGGTCTATGTCGAATGCAACGCCGTCAGCCCGCCGACGATGCTGAAAATCGCCGACGTGATCGCAACGACCGGGTGCGCCTTTGTTGGCGCCGGCATCATCGGCCCGCCGCCAAAGCCCGGCAGTACAAATACGCGGATTTACGCATCCGGGCCGGCGGCCGGGAATCTTGCAAAACTCAATGACTACGGACTGATCATACGCGTGCTCGAGGGTCCACTCACGGCGGCCTCGGCGCTGAAAATGTCCTATGCCGGAATCACCAAGGGCTTCACCGCACTCGGCGCCGGCATGATGTTGGCGGCGACGCGCGGCGGCTCAGCCGAAGCACTGAAAGCTGAACTCGCCGAAAGCCGCCCCGATTTGTTGCGCTATCTCGCGAACCAGGTCCCCAGCATGTACTCGAAGGCCTATCGGTGGGTGGCGGAACTCGATGAGATCGCAAACTTCGTCGGCGCCGACCATGCCGAAAACGAGATGCTGTCGGCGGCGGCCCGGTTCTACGAACGCATTGCCGAAGATGTCGACGAAGACAAGAAAGAAATTGGCGCGATCGATAAATTCCTCGGCAAGTCATGACAGAGCAGCCCCCCATTCTCGTCGACAAGCACACCGGCTACCGCGTCATCACCTTGAACCGGCCGGACAAGCTCAACGCCTTCAACGAAGCGATGCACGAGGCATTGCGCAAGGCGATCGCGGACGCGGAAGCGGATGAAAATTGCCGCGCGCTCATGCTCACCGGCGCCGGCCGCGCCTTCTGCGCCGGCCAGGACCTGAGCGATCGCCTGTTGAAGCCCGGCGAAACACCGGTGCCACACAATTCGCTGGAACAGTATTACAACCCCCTCATTCGGAAAATCCGTGACCTGCCCTTCCCGGTGATTGCGGCGGTCAACGGCGTTGCTGCCGGCGCCGGCGCCAACATCGCGCTCGCCTGCGACGTCGTAATCGCCAGCCTCAAGGCAACTTTCGTCCAGTCGTTTGCCCGCATTGGTCTCGTGCCTGATTCCGGCGGCACGTGGTTCCTGCCCCGGCTGGTTGGTGACGCGCGCGCGCGTGGGCTCGCCCTGCTTGCGCAGGATCTGACCGCCGAGAAAGCGGCAAACTGGGGATTGATCTGGCGCGCGGTCGATGACGAGATCCTGATGCATGAGGCGACGCGCATCTGCGAGCACTTCGCGCAGGCTCCCACGCAGGGACTGGCGCTGATCAAGCGTGCCCTCAACGCGTCCGCGAACAACACCCTTGATGCGCAGCTCGACCTCGAACGCGATCTGCAGCGCGCCGCCAACCTGACGCCCGATTATGCCGAGGGCGTGCGTGCCTTCATGGAAAAGCGCAAACCCAATTTTACCGGCCGCAAGACATGACAACCAGACAACCATTGAACGTCGGAATTGCCGGTCTCGGCGCCGTTGGCCTCGACGTGGCCAAGCGCCTGATCGCCGGCATTCCGGGTTTGAAGCTCGTCGCCGTTGCCGTGCGCGATGCGGAAAAAGCACGGCGCGCTTTGCCGCAGGTTGGCAACACTATCCCGTTGCGCAAAGCCACCGAGCTCGCGAATGACTGCGACGTGGTCGTGGAGTGCCTGCCGCCCGCACTCTTTCGCGACGTCGCCATCAGCGTCATCGACAAAGGCCGCATCTTCATGCCGCTTTCGGTGGCGCAATTGCTGGAGAACGACGACCTGATCGAACGTGCCAGACTCAAAGGCGCTCGTATCCTGGTGCCGACCGGCGCGCTAATCGGCCTCGATGCCGTTCGTGCCGCGGCCGAGGGCACAATCCATTCGGTCAAGATGGTAACGCGCAAGCCGCCGCCCGGACTCGAGGGTGCGCCCTATTTGCGTGACCAGGGAATTTCGGTGAGCGGACTGAAGGAGCCGTTGAAGGTGTTTGACGGCACCGCGCGCGAGGGCGCCCGCGGGTTTCCCACCAACGTCAACGTCGCGGCGGCATTGAGCCTTGCCGGCATCGGGCCCGACCGGACTCAACTCGAGATCTGGGCCGATCCCACCGTCACGCGAAACACGCACACCATCACGGTCGATGCCGACACCGCGCGTTTCACCATGACGATCGAGAACATTCCGTCGGACAATCCGCGCACCGGAAAAAGCGTCGCGCCGTCGACGGTCGCAGCCCTGCGGGCCCTCGTGTCAGAGCTCAAGGTCGGCACCTGACGCGAAAGGCCACCGGCGACTTGCGCGCGGTGGCCGTTCTTTGGGTTGCGAACGTCGCCTTAGTTTTTCTTCGGCTCGGCGGCCTGCGGATTAGCCTTGAGGTAATCCTGATACGAGCGGCCGGCGAAGTTGTTCGAACTCCGGTTCGGCCTGTGCCTGAGCCGAGCTGCCGTCAACCGGCGCACTCGCCATTTCCTTGGTGCACAGGTCCTGGAACACGACTGTGCCTTCCGGCGTGTAGTTCTTGGTCAGGCAGGTGCAGGGCCCCGGTTCGACGGAGCGCACTGCGTAACCGACCGGACGCACATAAAGCCGGTCGTGCGCATAACGGAAGTGGAAGTTGTGGTGCCAGTGATTGAAGCCGTTATGATGGCCGCCATTGTGACCGTCATTATGACCGCCGTTGTGGCCACCGTTATGTCCGCCCCCGTTATGGGCGAGAGCTGGGCCGGACGAGATTGCCGCGGTTGCGAGCGTAGCGATCGCGGCGAGGCTGAGAATGAGCTTACGGGACATGACGTTCTCCTGAAGTCGAAAATCGTATCCCCGATAGCTTTTGGTCGTTGGGGCCCCGCAAAAGGTTCAATGCAACCGGTAATCGCTCAGATGCGCAGGAATATCTTGCGCCGATACAGATATCCGGCGAGCGCGACCGCGAGGGCCAGCCCCAGCAGGTGCGCAACGAAAAGGCCGGTCCCCGGTGTCACCGCACGATCCAGTATGGGCGACACATCACCGCCCACGAAACGCAGCGCGAATGGCTCAAATCCGACGATATTATTGATGAAATAAAGCGCGATGGCGTTGGCACCGATCCAGACGAAGATGGTCGCCCAGGCCTTCCATCCCCATACGTCGATCACCTGGTGCATGAGGCCCAGTACGATCGCGCTGTAACCGCTGACAACCAGCACAAAAGACGATGTCCAGATCGCCTTGATGATCGGGAATTGCAGCGCCCATAGATATCCGGCCGCCACCATCAAGATCCCGCCGCCTATCAACCACAGCGATCGTTGCGTCGGTGTCAGCAGGTCGTCCTTCAGCAGGAGACCGGCCAGAACACCGAGCACGCAAGTGGCGATCGCGGGCAACGTGCTCAATAGCCCTTCGGGATCGCGCGTGTTGTCCCACAACCGGCCGGGCAGATAGTGCGCGTCAATCCAGTTGGCGAGATTGGCGTCGGGGCCGAACGAGCCCACACCAACGCCGGGCACCGGAACAAATGACATCAACGCCCAGTAGCCGCCTAGCAGCACAACCAGCGCCACGATCAGCCCGCGTTTGCTGAGATTCAAAAACAGGAGCGACGCGAACAGGTAACAGATCGCGATACGCTGCAGCACGCCAACATAGCGGATGTCACTCCAGTGCTGCGCGACGCCGCCGTAGAAAATCACGCCTAGCGCATAAAGCAGCAATGCACGCCGCAACACGTGCACATGCGTTCTTGCTTTACCGTTGCGTTCGACCAGCCGCGGTAGGGCGAGAACTATCGACACGCCAGTAACGAAAATGAATAGTGGAAAAATGAAATCATAGAAGCGGAAACCTTCCCACTCCGCATGACTCATCTGGGCTTTAAGGAAGCGGCCAATCGCGCTTAGCTCGGGGCCCTTGTCGCGCAACATCCGGTCGAGAGCCCAGATCGCACCGTCGGCGCCAAGGATCCAGAATATGTTGAACCCCCGTAGCGCATCGACCGATACGACGCGACCGGTTTGAACGGCGAGCGGCACTTCTGCATATCGCATCGGGCGCCGATTGCGGTTGCGAACGTACTGACCGAACGAGAACGGGCCAGCGGGGAATTGGTTGCGAAGAGATAGCCGGTCAACGTGACGGGGTCTTGACCCGCGTCAATAGCACGGAAACTCGACTTGATGGCGAGCGAAAACGCTAGTGCCGTGATGCCGCCATGGCCGTGACTGCGGAGTCGCACCGCCCGGTCGGTTCCTGAACGCGGAAATAGTTCCGTCCGACAAACGATTGATCGTAGTGATGCCAGGCCGTGCTGTGATCGAGCGCCTGGACACCGGCGAGCGTCACCGCGAACACCGAGCTTTCCATGTCGCGCTTTTGTGCATCGAGATTTTGCGGCAGGCGTGAACTGGCATAGTCGACGTAGTAAACGCGGCGTGCGCACGAAATATCCTTCGCGGCTGCGAGAGCGGCCTTGGCCGTCATTAGATGGTCGGAATGATCTTTCGGATTGATGCGCGTATCGGTTTCCGCGACGTTGATCTGCACGAGCGTGGCGCTGCCGCGCTCGTACGCAATGATTGCCCGCACCGTCGTGACCAGGTCGTCCCAGCCGTGATAGGTCGCCGAGCCGTCGACTGCCCGCAAAACGTTATTCTCGCCGCTCGACAGGCGCTTGAGCGATTCAAATCCGGTCTCGTAGTAGCCGTCACCTGACCAATGGCCGTCCGGCACGCGCAGAAAATAGCTCACGGTGTTGCGATAGCTGACGCGATAGATATCGTGGCCGTTGAATGACATCGGCGCTGCCGAGCGTTCGCCGGGCTCAGCATCAGCGTCGGCCATGAAGCGAACTGCGGCCTCCGCGCCGTTTTCGCGCGCGAGATAGAACGGATACTTGCGCCCGGCCCGCCCGATGCCGAGACCGGCGTCGCCGGCAGTGAGGTGCACGAAGACTGTCTTGGCCGCGCCGCCCATGACGTCCTGAAACGCAGACGGGTTCATGAACAACTGCCAGTCGTCCTCATGGGCCGCGAAATAGAATGAAACTTTGTCCGCGCGCTTGCCGTCTTCGGCCCACGCTGGTGCGCTCGCCAGCACGGCGCCGGCAAGACAGGCACTCACAATCAAGCGTGATATCGGCATCCCCGACCCTCCCGGCCCTGATAGCTGCCAGATAGGATACGAATGCCGCCGATTCAATGAAAGCCCGGTGGTAATTCAGTATGAACGCCCCTCCGGGAGCGACCCGTTTGACAATCCATAGGCGCTCTTTATCGTTTGCGTACAAATAATTAGGCCCTTAATTGGGGCTTGGCCGGAAGATCTGCCGCATGAAGCCCGCGCCCTTCATCCGCCACGTGCCGAAGACGCTCGACGAGGCGTTGAGGATTCTGGCCGAGGTCGCGCCGCAAGATGGCCGCGTCCTGGCAGGCGGTCAAAGCCTTGTCCCCATCATGGCGTTTCGCCTGGCGAAGCCCGCCCACCTCGTCGACATCAATGAGGTTGCCGGGCTCGATAAAATCGCGAGCGATGGAAAGGTCCTTTCCATCGGCGCCCGCGTTCGCCACGCGGCATTTCATAAATCGGTCGTCGCCAATCCGCTGGGCCAGTTGCTCAGCGCGGTCGCTCGCCATATCGCGCACTACCCGATCCGCATGCGCGGCACGTTTTGCGGCAGCCTTGCCCATGCCGACCCTGCATCGGAATGGTGCCTGGTCGCAGTGACGCTCGATGCCACTGTGATCGCCAGGAGCACGCGCGGCGAGCGCCAGATTCCCGCGAAAGATTTCTTCGCGGGAATCATGTCGACTGCTCTCGCCGAAGATGAATTGCTTGCCGAAGTGCGGCTGCCGCTGCTCTTCGACAACGCCAAATTCGGGTTCAACGAATTCAGCCGACGCGCCGGCGATTTCGCAATGAGCGCCGCTCTGGTCACCTATCAATTGCAGGGCGGCAAGATTGCGGACGCGCGCGTTGGCGTTGGCGGTGCCGAGGCATCGCCACGCCGCATTGCAGAGGCCGAAGCGGCGCTGAACGGTCAAGCGCCCGATGACAAAGCGTTCCGGGCCGCAGCGGAAGCCGCCGCCAAGGCAATTGAGCCGCTCGAAGACCACCAGACCAATGCCGAATACCGGCGCGATCTTGTTCGCGCCGTCGTCCGCCGTGCTCTTGAGCAATCTTCCTTATGAGCGCGCACGGCACCAAAGGCTCCGGCATGACATGGGTCGGCCGCGCCATCAGGCGGCTGGAAGATCCGGCGCTGATTTCAGGCCAGGGACGATTCACCGCTGATCTTCCTGCCGCAAATTGGGTGCGGTTCGTGCGCAGCCCGGTCGCCGCGGGAACGATCGCAAGCATCAATGCGCCCAAAGGCGCACTGGTGATCACGGCCGCCGACCTCAAGGGCGTAAAGAAAATCACTCCGATGCTGCACAAGTTCAACTACAAGCCGGTCGGCCAGCCTGCATTGGCCGACGGCGTCGTTCGCTTCACGGGCGAGCCTGTTGCCGCCGTTGTGGCAGCCAGCAAGGAAGCAGCCGAAGACATCGCCGAACAGATCGAATTGTCGATCGACGAAAAAAATCCCGTAGTCGATGCGCGTCTGGCGCTTGCGGCGGACGCGCCGCAGATCCACGCCGAAGCACCGGGCAATCTCATTCTCGAAGGCAAGATGAAGACCGCGGAATTCGACGCAGTCTGGAAAAATGCGAACAAGGTGATCAAGGTTGACGCGCGATCGCGTCGCCAGAATGCGACGCCGATGGAGGCACGCGGCGGCCATGCAACCTACGACGTATCGACCGGGCGCGTGACGCTCACCTGCACAACGCAGATGCCGCATCTCACCCGAACGGCTATATGTGACGTGCTCGGCTTTCCGGAATCCGATCTGCGCGTGATCGCGCCCGACGTTGGCGGCGGCTTCGGACAGAAAATGTCGCTCGCCGGCGAATATGTCGTGCTGGTGTGGCTGGCGCGCAGACTTAAAAGCTCGGTGGCGTGGACCGAAGACCGGCGCGAGAACCTGATCGCCGGCTTTCATTCGCGCGATCAATACATCGCGCTCGAAGGCGCCTTCGACGCCAGCGCCAAGCTGGTCGCGCTCAAAGCTGACATCATTTCCAATGTCGGCGCTTACTCGTGCTTCCCCACCACCTGCGGGGTCGAACCCCTGATGGCGATGGCCGAAATGCCGGGACCATACGACGTGCAGCAGTATCAGTGCCTGGCGCGCGGGGTCGTCACCAATACCTGCACGATGGCGCCCTATCGCGGCGTGTCGCGGCCCGTGATCACCTTCACCCTGGAAAGACTGATGGACAAGGCCGCGCGCGCTTTCGCGCTCGATCCGGTCGACATCCGGCGCCGCAACCTGATCGACAAATTCCCTTACAAATCCGCCATGGGCCTCGAATATGACGAGGCCACCTACAAAGAGACGCTGGAAATGGCGGTGAAAGCCGTTGATATCCCGGCGTTCCGCAAGCGTCAGAAAGAGGCGCGCACCAAAGGCCGCCATCTCGGCATCGGCATTTCCACTTTTTCCGAACGCACCGGTTATGGCAGTCCGGCTTTCGCAGCGCGCGGCATGGAAATCACCCCCGGCTGGGAAACGGTGATCGTGACGGTCGATCCGTCCGGTTTCGTCGAAGCGCGCATCGGTTCCTCGCCGCACGGCCAGGGCCTGCGCACCACGCTCGCCCAGATCATTGCCGACGAAATCGGGATAACACCCGACATGATCAAAGTGGTGCACGGCGATACCGACCGCGCGCCCTACGGCTGGGGCACATTCGCCAGCCGTTCACTGGTGATTTCAGGCGGCGCGACGCTGATCGCCGCGCGAAAGGTTCGTGCCAAGCTCATCAAGATTGCCAGCCATATGCTGGAGGCAGCGCCCGACGACATCCTGCTCGCGGACGGCGTGGCGAAAGTCGCCGGCACCGATCGCACGATCGCGATCGCAAAACTCGCGCGCGAGGCCTATACGCAAACGCATCGCTTCAAAGGCGAAATCGACCCGGGCCTGACCGAGACCGGCCATTATGATCCGCCCGGCACATTCTCCAACGCCTGCCACATCGCGATTGTCGATGTCGACGTGGAGACCGGCCACGTAAAAGTTGAGAAATTCGTGGTAGCCGAGGACGCCGGCCGTATCATCAACCCGATGATCGCCGACGGTCAGGTACACGGCGGCATTGCTCAGGGCATCGGCAACGCGTTGCTCGAGGAAATCATCTACGACGAAAACGGCGGCATTCTCACCGCGACTCTGGCGGATTACCTGCCGCCCACCGCGCACGAGATTCCCGAAATCGAACTGCATCACATCGAGACGCCGAGCGTAAATTCGATCACCAAGGCCAAGGGGCTGGGCGAAGGCGGCTGCATCGGGGCGCCGGCCGCGGTTGTGAACGCGATCAACGATGCGCTTTCGCCTTTCGGCGTGGACATCGATGAGATACCCGCGACGCCGCAGCGCATTCGCGCCGCTTTGCGCAAGGCGGAGAAGGCCGCATGAGCGAAAAGACCCACTCCGCTCATTCCCGCGCACGCGGGAATCCAGACCCACAACATGGGCTCTGTATATTCGCTCTGGGTCCCCGCTTACGCGGGGATGAGCGGAGGAGAGGTCGAGCATGACGACCAAGTCCAATATTACGCTCACCATCAACGGCCGCGATCACGCGATCGGTGTCGAGCCGCGGCGCACATTGGCTGATGCCATCCGCGAGGATTGCGGCCAGACCGGCACGCACATCGGCTGCGAGCACGGCATCTGCGGCGCCTGCACGGTCATTGTTGATGGTGAGCCTGTGCGCTCTTGCCTGATGTTCGCCGTACAGGCCGATCGTAAAAAAATCCGGACCGTCGAAGGGCTGGCGGATGGCGACAGGTTGCACCCGATGCAACAGGCCTTCATGGACCACCACGGGCTTCAGTGCGGATTCTGCACTCCAGGCTTCCTCATGTTGGCCGTCGGCGTGCTGGAACGCGAGCCCGACATCAGCGACGAAGACCTGATCGACGTGCTCTCATCGAATCTATGCCGCTGCACCGGTTACCAGAACATCATCAAGGCCGTCCGCGCGGCGGCCAAAGAAATGCGAAGGAAGTGATGAGGTTTGGGAACACCGGCTCAGCGCGCTTTCTTCACCTCTCCCTTCGGGGGAGAGGTCGGATCGCGAAGCGATCCGGGTGAGGGGGCAAGTGCCTCTCGTTGGATCCGATCCCCCTCACCCCACCCCTCTCCCCAAAGGGGAGAGGGAGCAGGCTGCTGCGGTTTGCGACAATGACTGAGTCCAAGCAGAAATTCGTCGGTCGTTCGGTTCCGCGGCTGGAGGATCGCCCTCTCCTCACCGGCCAGGGACGCTTCGCGGCGGATATTTCATTCCCCAATCAATGGCATATGCGGGTGGTGCGTTCACCGGTCGCGCACGGCAATATAAAATCGGTCGATGCCCGCGCCGCCCTTGCGCTGCCAGGCGTGCGCGCCGCATGGACGCATGCCGATGTCGCGCACATCGCGCCGATCCCGTTTCGACTGACCGGCCTCAAGACACTCGAGCCCTACCGGCAACCGGTTCTTGCAAAGGACGTCGTGCGCTATGTCGGCGAACCCGTCGCGGTGATCTTTGCGGACGACGCCTATGTCGCGGAAGACGCTGCCGAGATGATCGAGCTTTCAATCGATCCCCGACCCGCGACGATGCGCGCAACCGCAGAGCCAGGCGTCTATGCGGGCGATCTGTCGACAGAACCGGGGCTTCTGCAAAAGGCCTATGGCGATGTCGACGCCGCATTCCGCAGCGCACACGCCGTTGTTGCGCTTGAGCTTTCAATCGGCCGCCATTCCGGCGTGCCGATGGAAACGCGCGGCGCCATCGCCCGTTACGATGCAGAGCGCGACGTTCTGGAGTTGCACGGCGCGGCAAAAGTGCCGCACTGGAACCGCGACGCCATCGCACAAATGCTCGGACGTCCGAAAGATTCCGTTCAACTCTACGAAGGCCACGTGGGCGGCGGTTTTGGGATCCGCGGCGAGATCTATCCCGAGGATATTCTCGTTTGCGCCGCGGTGCTCAAATTCAAGCGCCCGATCAAATGGATCGAAGACCGCCGCGAGCACCTGATCGCCGCCAATCATTCGCGTGACCAGCATCATCGGGTGCGTGCCGCCATCGACGCGCAAGGCCACATCCTCGGCATTGATGATGAATTTTTCCACGATAACGGCGCCTATATGCGCACGCATGCGGCGACCGTACCCGACCTTGCGGCCGCCATGCTGCCCGGGCCCTATCGCGTGCCGGCCTACCGTGCGATTGGCCACCTTCGTCTCACCAACAAGACGCCTTGCGGCACCTATCGCGCGCCGGGGCGCTATGAATCCACATTCGTGCGCGAGCGCCTGCTCGACGCAATTGCCGCCAAAGTCGGCGTCGACACTGTCGAGATACGAAGGCGCAACCTGATCGGCAAAGACGCGATGCCCTACACGCTCGGGCTCGACACGCTGGGAACAAAGATTGTCTACGATTCCGGTGACTATGCCCTGCTGCTCGAAAAGGCATTGAAGACGGCAGGTTGGGACGATCTTCAGAAGCAACTCAGCGCGCGCCGCATGAATGGCGAACTGGTTGGTGCCGGCGTTGCGATGTTCGTTGAAAAAAGCGGCCTCGGCCCCTTCGACACGGTTCGCGTCGAGGTCAAGCCGGACGGCGGCGTGGAGGTCATCACCGGGGTCGCATCCATCGGCCAGGGTGTTGAAACGGTCATCGCACAGATCTGCGCCGATGCGCTGGGTGTCGACTACAGCACGATCCGCGTGATCCACGGTCAGACCGACCGCATTGCGCGCGGCATGGGCGCGTTCGCCTCACGTGTCACGGTGATGTGCGGCGAGGCCACGCGGCTCGCGGCCACGAAATTGCGGGCGCAAGCGTTGCGGGCAGCCGCCGAGTTGATGCAAACCGGCGCGGATGCGCTCGACATCGTGAACGGAGAGATTGTTCGCGCCAGCGGCCCCGGCCCGTCAATGCCGCTCGCCGAACTTGCACGCGCGTTTCCCGGCGGATTGAGCGCCGAAGACACGTTCGAATCCACGCACATGGTCTATCCCTATGGTGTGCATGTCGCAGCCGTGCGTGTCGATTCCGACACCGGCAACGTCGACATCGAGCGCTATGTCATCGCCTATGACATCGGCAAGGCCGTGAATCCGAAGCTGGTAGAAGGCCAGATCGCCGGCGGCCTCGCGCAGGGAATCGGCGGCGCCTTGCTGGAAGAGTTCCGCTACGACGAAAACGGCGAGCCGCTTTCAGTCACCTTCGCCGACTATCTGATGCCGACGGCGCGGGAGGTGCCGGAGATTTCCATTATCGTGTCGGAAGACGCGCCCAGCCCCCTGAATCCACTGGGGCTGAAAGGCGCCGGCGAAGGCGGCGCCAACCCGGTGGGCGCCGTCATTGCTGCGGCGATCGATGACGCCCTTCAGCGCCCCGGCGCGGTGATCGAGCTTCCGATCACCCCGCAACGGCTCAAGGCCATCCTGCGGAATCGGCATTGACAATGCCGGACATGCCGACACACTTGACCTTTAAAGGCGCAGACAAGCGCAAATAGCGTCGCACGGCGATCCCGCCACATAAGACGCAATCATCGGGAGGTTTCCATGTCCGTTACGCGTAACTTATTGCTGCGTGGGCTCGTGTTTAGCGCCGCGCTTGCAATGGCATCCAGCGCCGCGCTTGCCCAGAACCGCCAATTTTCTTTCGCCTACGACCAGCCGAAAGGCAGCGGCTACGATGTGGGCGCCGACATGTTCAACAAGAAGCTGACGGAGTTGAGCAAGGACACGCTTTCCATCAACAAATATCCCGGCGCGCAGCTCGGCACCGAAGCGCAGACGCTGCAAAAAGTGCAGACCGGTGATATCGATTTCGTGTTCCTGTCGACGGCGAACGCTTCGACCGCGCAGCCGGAATCGGGCGTGTTCTCGATCCATTTTATCTTCCGCGATGAAGCGCATGCCATCAAGGTGCTCGGCGATCCGACCGTGATTGCCGCGATGAGGGATCTGTATGCCGCCAAGATGACGGGCGCGCACATGATTGGCCTGGGCTCTCAGGGCCTGCGACACATGTATGGCAAGAAGCCGATCGAGAAGGTTGCCGACCTCAAGGGCGTCAAAATGCGCGTGCAGGCCACCGTGACGGAAGACGCAACCTTCCCGGCCTATGGCGCGCAGGTCGTGCACATGGCTTTCGGCGAAGTCTACACGGCACTGCAAACCGGTGTCGCCGACATGGCCGAGAACGGCATCAACAACTACCTCATCAATAAACATTATGAAGTCGCGCCGGTGCTTTCGCTGACCGAACACGAAGCCAACAATGCCGCGCTGTTCGTCAGCGACAAGGTCTGGAAGAGCCTCAATGACGAGCAGAAGAAATGGGTGCAGGCGGCAGCCGACGAGGTCAGCAAGAACGAGCCGACCGCAGCCTTCAAGCTCGAGCACGAGGCTCAGGCGAAGCTCGAAAAGGTCGGTGTGAAGGTAGTCAAGAACGTCGACAAAAGCGGGTTCTCGGCGATCAGCAAGCCGATCCAGGACAAGCTCGCCAAGGATCTCGGCCCGCACGCCGAGAAAGTCCTTCAACTCGTCCGCAACGTGAAATAACCGGCACGTTCACGACAGCGGGGAGCCCAAAGGCTCCCCGCATCGTTTCCCACCGTATATTTCGGAATTGAGCGATGCGCCGTTTTGACGGGCTGGTCTTGCAGGAACAGCGCCATTTGAAATGGCGCGCGCTCGATCCGCTCGAAAATCTTCTGATGATCCTGTGCGGAATTGTCATCACCGCATTCAGCGTGCTTGTTCTTTGCGACATCGTCACCCGCGCGATCGGCCATCCGTGGCTGTGGCTGCAGGAAACGACGATGGATTTCTTCATCTATGGAACGTTTATCGGTGTTGCCGCCGCGACGCGGCGCAACGACCATCTCTATCTCGCCGTGCTCGCCGAATCGATGAGCGGAAACAAGCGTCTCTTTTTCGAGATGTTCAATCGCTTCGTCGTGCTGTGCGTGGCGCTTTGCATGGTCTATTTCGGCTATCTCAACGTTCTCGACGGCTTCAAGAGCCTGCGCATGCCGTCGATGACGCCGATGGCATACCTCTACATAGCGATCCCGATCTGCGGCGCGCTGGTGGCGTTGTTCACGGTCGAGCAGATGGTGAACGGCTGGCGGCAAGGCTTCCCAGATATCCCGATCGATGAGCGGAGGACGTCGCTGTGATGTCCAACGGAACACTCATCATCGCGATGGCACTTATGTTTCTCTTCTTCGGCTACATGGGCGTGCCGGTCGCCTTTGCGTTGATTTCCTCCGTGCTTTTGATTACGGCCTTCACGCCGGTCAGCCTCGCGTCGATGATCGCCCAGTTGTTCAACGGCGTTGACGTCGAAGCGCTGATGGCGGTGCCGTTCTTTCTTTTGGTCGGCGACCTGATGACGTCGGCAAATGTCACCGTCCGAATGATCAAGCTGTCGCAGACCATGGTCGGACATTTCCGCGGTGGGCTGGCCCAGGTCGTCACCATTTTCAGCATGTTTTTCGCGGGTATTTCCGGCTCTTCCGCCGCCGACGTCGCGGTGCTGACGCGCACGCTTGCACCGGAGATGAACCGCGAGGGCTATGACAAGGCCTTCACCGCCGCGCTGATCGCGTCCGCGTCAACGATGGCCAACTTGATTCCGCCGAGCATCATGGCGGTCGTCTACGGCGCAACCGGCAACGTTTCGATCGGCGGACTGTTTCTCGGCGGCGTCGTGCCGGGCGTGCTCGTCGGCATCGGGCTGATGATCTACAGCCATTTCTTTGGGCCGGTCGGCTTCAGGCACAAGCGCGCGACCTTTGGTCAGTTCACCACGGCGACCAAGCAGGCGGCCGTTCCGCTGATGATTCCCATGATCATCATGGGCGGCATCTTGACCGGCCAATTCACCCCGACCGAAGCCGGCGTCATTGCGGTGGCGTACATCGTGTTTGTCGCGATCCCGCTGCTCAACTGGCGCCATGTCACCAAGCTGCCGCGCGACATGGCGCTGACCGGCCTGCTCTATTCGATCCCGCTGATCACCATCGGCGCAGCGTCGGTGTTCGGCTGGATGCTGGCCTATCTGCGCGGCCCGGCCATGGTATCGGGGTGGATATCGAGCGCAGCGGGTGGCGATCCATTCATGATCATGCTGCTGCTGGTCGTATTGTTCGTGATCGTCGGCGATTTCATCGATGCCATCCCGGCCATTATCATATTCATGCCGATCATTCTCGACCTGACCAAGAATGCCGACATCAACCCGGTTCATATGGGTGTGGTGATCATCGTAACTTTGGCGTTCGGATTGATCACGCCGCCCTACGGGCTTGCGCTGCTGATGGCGTCGAAATTCGTCGGTATAAAATTTTACAAGGCAATGCTCGCGTCACTCCCGATTTATGTGGTGTTCTTCGCCGCAATTGCTTTCTGCATCTTCTTCCCAAGCGTCGTGCTGTGGCTGCCGAAAACACTGCTTCCGCAGTCGGTCGGCTGTTTCCCGAACCCGAATGGCACCGGCTATATCTGCCCTTAAGCGCCCGTCACGGTGCGAATTGGGGCCGGAATCCCTTGGCCGTCGCCTCGACCCGGCCCGCGAAGGGCAAGCCGACATGGCCCGGGAAAACCAGCGCACCGCTTGAGGCGCAGTAGTCGAGCACCTTGCGGCGGCTGACGCGCGCCTGCGCGGCGTCGGAGTTCTTCGGGAAATTCCAGTCCGGATAGTAGACCTGCAACAGATGGTGCCAGACATCGCCGATGAAGGCCGCGCGCTTGCCCTTGCTTTCGAGCTTGAAAAACACATGACCAGGCGAATGGCCCGGCGCCGAGTCGATCTCGATGAAGTCGTTGAGCCGATGCGGACCGCCGCTCACCAGGTCCGCCTTGCCATATTCAAGGATCGGCACAACGCATTCGCGGAACGTGCCGAGCTCGGCCGGTCCTTCTTTCGGGTCCGCGTCAACCTTCGAAAAATAGTCGACGTCCGGTTTCGAAAACACGTAACGGGCATTGGGAAATGTCGGGACCCACTTGCCGTCCTTCTGCTGCGTGTTCCAGCCGACATGGTCGTGATGCAGATGCGTGCACATCACCATGTCGATTTCGTCAGGCCGCGCGCCGGCGGCGGCAAGCCGTTCGAGATACGGCAAATTGAGCATGTGCCAGAACGGCCGGCCGGGCTTCGCCTTGTTGTTGCCGCAGCACGAGTCGATCAGGATTTTCTTGCCGCCGACCTGCAGCAGCCAGCTATGGACGGCTGAGCCTGATCTTCCCGGTCTCGGCCTCATAGTGATGCGGCGCCAGCCAGGGCTTGTGCTCGGCCATGTGGGCGTCGGTGAAATCCGGAAAGATGTCCCGCAGCGGATAGCTCGGGAGATTGGTTTCCTCGACCCGCGTGATCCTTGCATCGCCGACACTGAACACCGGCACCTCCCATGACTTATTTTTTCGGCAGAAACTCGTTGGTGAAGGTCGACGGGAAATCGACTTCGGCCGGCCCCTTGGGCTGGAGATAGGCGAATGTCGCGCGCGCCTGCGCTTCGTTGATGTGGCCGTCACGTGTCCAGATCTGGCTCACGGTCTTGTAGGCCTCGGCATTGGTTTCCGGCGTCATGGTCGGATATTCCTTGCCCATGATCGCCATGCCGCGCTTGGGATCGTCCTTGAGGATTTTCTGCGCCTCCGTGAAGACCTGCGCGACCTTGCGCAGCATCTCCGGCTTTTCCTTCATGATGTCGGGATGCGTCGCCAGCGTCATGAACAGGATGTCGCGGAATTCCGGAATCTCGCCGTTCATCATGTTGAGATAGATCTTGCCCTTGCCGGACTGCTGCACCAGCACGCCCGCCGGCTCGAACGGCAGCGCGGCGTCGATGAGGTCGTTCTGGAAGGCCGCGACGTAGGACGGCGCCTCGGCGCCGAGATAGACCGTTGAAATATCGCCCGGCAACGTGAGCCCGTATTTCTTCGCCAGCACGCCGAGCATTTTCTCGCCGGAGCCGTTTGCCGACGGCATCGCGACGCGCTGGCCCTTCAGCTTCTTGATCTTGTCCTCGACGCTGAGCTTTTCCGACCCGGCCATCAGCTTGTCGCTCGCGATCACATTGTTGACCGGGCGATTGGCGATGTTGAAGAACGAGACGACGCGCTTGCCCTGCACCGCGACCGTGAGGACGTGCTCATACGACAGGATGCCGACGTCGGCCTGCTTGGTCAGCACCGCCTGCAACGCGAGCGGGCCGCCCTGCACGTAGGAGATGTCCGGCTCCAGCCCGTATTTCTCGAACAGCTTCTCCTGCTTGGCGACGTAGAGCGCGCCGGAGAAATAGCCGTGACCGATATTGGTGATCTTGACCGTTTCGGCCGAGGCGGCGCTCGCGAACAGCGAACGCCGCGGCGACCATCGCCATTCTTGAAAATTTCATCGCGCGTCCTCCCCGATTGTTCTTTGTTTCAACGGCTGATGACCCGCCATCGCTCCATGCGATGCTGCACGATTTCGACCAGGAAATTAAGTGCAACGGCAAGCAGCGCGATCACGATCAGCACCGCGAAGACGCCGGCGGTATCGAATTGCGAGCCCGAAAACTGCACGAGATAGCCGAGCCCGCGATTGGCCGCGATCATTTCGCCCAGCACCGCGCCGATCAACGCATAGGGCACCGAGATCTTCAGCCCGGCGAAAACCCACGACATCGCCGACGGGATGATGACCTTGGTGATGACCTGCGACGCGCGTCGCCCGCATCAGCCGCGCGCCGTCGATCAGGTCCTGATCGACCTCGCGCACGCCCGCATAGGTGTTGAGGAAGACCAGGAACAGCACCAGCACGGCGGCGAGCGCGATCTTCGATTCGATGCCGAGGCCGAACCACAGCACGAACAGCGGCGCGAGCGCGACCTTGGGCAGCGCATTGAGCGCGTTGAGATAGGGATTGAGCAGCCGGCTCGCGAACGGCGAGACGCCGAGCCAGATGCCGAGCACGACGCCGATGACCGCGCCGATGACGAAGCCCATGATCGGTGGCGTAGACCGTCGCCCAGATATGCAGGAAGATCGAGCCATCGGCGATCCAGCCGACCAGGCGCCGTCCGACATCGAGCGGATTGGAAATGAAGAAATTGTCGACCAGCCGGCCGGACGCGCCCTGCCAGAGCAGCAGCAGAACGAGCCCGAGCACGACCTGGCAGAGCACCATGAACCCGCTGCCGAGCGCGCGCTGGGCCTGCTCGGCTCATTGCACGACGGCGGAGTTCTGCGTCGGGCGCGGTCATACCCGCTCCTCCTGATATTCGACCCGCAGGCGCTCCCACAGCGCGTCGTAATGCTCCTTGAATTCGCTGCTGAAACGCACATTGAGCACGTCGCGCGGGCGCTTGAGCTCGATGCGCTGCTCGAGCGCCATCGTCGCCGGCCGGCGCGTGCAGACCAGCACGCGATCGGCCAGCGTCACCGCCTCCATCAGGTCGTGGGTGACCAGCACGACGGTCTGCCCGGTTTCGGCCGCGAGCCGCAGCAGCAGATCGTGCATCGCGAGCTTCAATTGCGCATCGAGCGCGGCGAACGGCTCGTCGAGCAACGCGGTCTCCGCGCCGTAGAGCAGCATGCGCGCGAGGCAGGCGCGCTTGCGCATGCCGCCGGACAGTTCGTGCGGATAGCGATCCTCAAAGCCGTCAAGCCCGACATGCTTGATCACCTGGTCGGCGCGCTCGGCGCGCTCGGACTTTGTCGACGCCGGCAAGCTCGAGCGGGAACGCGACGTTGTCGCGCACGCTGCGCCACGGCAGCAGATTGTCCTTCTGCGTCATGTAGCCGACGTCGGTGTTGACGTCGGACACGCGCGCGCCCTTGTAGACGATCGAACCGCTCGTCGGCGCGTAGAGGCCGGCGATCATGTTGAGCAACGTCGACTTGCCGCAACCGCTCGGCCCGATGATCGCGACGATCTCCTGCTGCGCGATCGTCAGGTTGATATCGCGCACGGCCTCGACCGTTTCGTCCCGTTTCCGGAAGCTCTTGGAGACGTGCCGCAGGTCGATCATGGCCGCGCTCCGCTAGAAGATCGACCGCTGGTGGCCGCCATCGACATCGATATTGGCGCCGACGATGAAGCCGGCGCGCTCCGAGGCGAGGAAGGCCACCGCGTTCGCGATATCCTCCGGCGTGCCCCAATGGCCGAGCGGCACCTCGGCGCCCCACTTGCTCTCCTGCTGCTCGAGGCTGCGGCCGTAATAGACTTCGTTGTGCAGCGTCCCCAGCGCGTGCGTGAGCGGGCTCTTGATGCGGCTCGGGCAGACCGCATTGACGAGAATGCCGTGCGGCGCGAGATCGTCCGACAACGACTTCACGAAGGCATGCTGCGCCGCGTTGATGACGGTCGACGCGATGGCATTCGCCTGCGGCACCTTGCCGGCCTGGCCGATGATCACGATGAAGCGGCCGCCGCCGCTGCGCCTTCATGACCGGCACGACGCGGCGCGCCAGTTCCCATGGGCCGAGGACCTTGGTCTGGAAGTGACGCTGCAGCGCGTCGCCTGCGACTTCATCGATACGGCCCGGCAAATGCGTGCCGGCATTGCTGACCACGATATCGATGCCGCCGAAGGCCTTGTTGACGTTGTCGACGAGCGTGGCGACATCGCCGGGCTTGCAGACATCGGCGATGAAGCCCTTTGCGTCCGGTGACTTGATCGCGGCCACCGCCTTGTCGAGCTTTGCCTTGTCGCGTCCGCAAATCGCGATGCGGCAGCCTTCCGCCGCGAGCGTCTGCGCGATCGCCAGGCCGATCCCGCTGGTGCCGCCGGTGATCAGCGCAACTTTTCCCGTCAACCCGAGCTCCATGACAGTGCTCACCCGAAAACGTAACGGTGATAGCCGCCGTCGATGCTGACCGCGCTGCCGGCGACGAAGCTGGCGCAATCGGAAACCAGAAACGCGACGAGATCGGCGACCTCGTCCGGCCGGCCGGTCCGGCCGAGCGGATTGGCGCGCGTGAAGCCCGCCGCCGCCGTTGCGCGATCGACGCCGCGCTCGCGCATCTCCTTCTGGATCAGCGAGGCCAGCAGCTCGGATTCGATATATTGCGGGCACACCGCGTTGACGCGGATATTGTCGCGCGCAACCGCATCGGCCACCGACTTGGTCATCGCCATCAGCGCGGCATTGGTGACGCCGGACGGGAAAGCGGTCCGGATGCGGATGGCGCGCGGCCTGGCCCGACGATATTGACGATACGGCCGTCGCGCTGCGCTTTCATGGTCGGCAGCACGGCCTGGATCATCGAAAAGAAGCCGAACACCTTGTCGCGCAGCTGGCGTTCAAGAATGTCGAGCGTCGTGCTCTCGACCGTGCCGCGCAGATGAGTGCCGGCATTATTGACGAGAATGTCGATGCGGCCGAACTGCCTTGAGCACCGCATCGATGAATTTTTTCACGGCGTTTTCGTCGGTCACGTCGGTGGGCACGCCGAGCACGCGGCCCTTTTTCGAGAAGTTCGGCTACCGCGGCGTCAAGCTGCGCCGGCGTTGCGACTGCAAATTGCAACCGCGCAGCCTTCCTCCACGAGCGCCTGCGCGACCGCCTTGCCGATCCCGCGCGAGGCGCCGGTGATCACAGCGACCTTGCCGCGAAGGCCGAGCTCCATTGCGTTCCTCGTTTTCTTGTTGCATTGCTGCCGCGAGCGATACTCTATGCTGCGCCTGAAAGCGTCAACGAGGAGAGTGAGATGGATTTGGGAATCAAGGGCCGCCGCGCGATCGTCACCGGTGGCGGCAGCGGCATCGGCTTCGAGACCGCGCGGCAATTTCTCGAAGAAGGCGTGCGCGTGCTGATCACCGGGCGTAATCGCCGAAAGCTCAACAAGGCGCGCGACGAGCTTGGCCAAGAGCACCGGCGGCGAAGTGCACGCCGTGCGTGCCGACATGACGAAGGAAGCCGACATCGCGAAAATGGTCGAGACCGCGAAGCAAAAGCTCGGCGGCGTCGACATTCTCGTCAACAATGCCGGCACGATGTATTCCGGCCGCTTCGCGGTGCTCGACGACAACGAGCATGAAGAAGCAGCTCGAAACCAAGCTGTTCGGTTTCATGCGCGCGATCCGTGCTCGTCTATCCGATGATGAAGGCGCAGAAATGGGGCCGCATCGTCAATACGATCGGCGGCGCCGGCAAGGAGCCGGATCCGTACATGTTCGGCAGCGGCATGACCAACAGCGCGCTGCTCAATCTCACCAAGTCGCTGTCGACCGAATTCGGCGAGGACAACGTGCTGGTCAATGCGATCTGCCCGGGCTGGGTCGACGACCGATCTGTGGGTACGCAACACCGAAGGGCTGAAGAAGGAACTCGGCGTCGCAAGCGAAGCGGAAGCGCGCAAGGTCGCGGCGAAGAAGAATTCGCTCGGCCGCATGGGCAAGCCGGAAGAACTCGCCAACGCCACCGTGTTCCTGTGCTCGGAGCGCGCGAGCTACATCACCGGCGTGTCGCTCAATCTCGATGGCGGACGGCTGAAGGGCCTGTGGTGAGCGGCGGCAATTCGCTCAGCTGAGCTTGCGCAGCAATTTCGCCACCAGCCGCTGCTCTTCCGTGGTCAGCGGCGTCAGCGTGGCGGCGGTGATTTCCGCCGCGACCTTCATGGCGGCTTCCGTGACCTGTCGCCCGCGATCCGTCAACGTGACCGCGCGGCGGCGGCGATCCTTCGGATCGTTGAGCGCGGTGAGAAAGCCGCGCAATGTGCAGCCGATCGACCACGCCCTTGATGGTTGCGGCATCGAGATAGATCAGCCGGCCAAGATGATTTTGCGAGCACGGGCCGACTTCATACAGCTTGGCGAGCGCGGCGAACTGGGTCTGCGTCAGACCCTTCAACCATGCGTGACGTGAAGATCGACGTGTGGCGCTGCATGGCGACACGCATCAGGAAGCCGGCCTGATTGTCGAGCACATAACGTCCGTGCTCGGCGCATCCGCCGGTGCCGCCACGACTTTCAGCTTTTCCTGTCGCAGCGTCTTCATGCGTTCGGTTCCGCTCATGCCCATCCTACACTGTCAGATAAGTCCTTTGCACCTCCAGGTTGGCATCGAGCTCGGCGACCGACCCTTGCCAGTGAAGTTGCCCCTTTTCGAGCACGTAGACCCGGTCGGCCACCAGCCGCGCGAAATAAATATTCTGTTCCGAGAGCAGAATGGAGAGGCCCTGTTTCTTCAGGGCCAGGATGGTGTGCGCCATTTGCTCGACGATCAACGGCGCCACCCCTTCCGAGGGCTCGTCGAGCAGCACCAGCAACGGATTGCCCATGAGCGTGCGCGCGACCGTGAGCATCTGCTGCTCACCGCCGCTCATGCGTCCGCCGAGGCGGTCCTGCATCTCGGCAAGGTTCGGAAACAACGTGAACAATTGGTCGGGCGTCCAGGACGGAGCGGCGGTCCCATCGGTGAAGCGGCGCGGCGGCTGACGGCCGATATCGAGATTTTCCATCACGGTGAGATCGACAAAGATCCGCCGGTCTTCCGGCGTAAATCCCAGCCCGCGGCGCGCAATCTCAAACGGTTCGCGTGCGGAGATGTCCTCGCCGTTAAAGCGCACGGCGCCTTGCCGCTCGTCGACAAGACCCATGATCGCCTTCATGGTGGTGGACTTGCCGGCGCCGTTGCGCCCCATGAGCGCCACCACCTCGCCGCGGCCAACCTCGAGATTGAAATCGTAGAGAATGCGCGCGGCGCCGTACCACGCACTCAAGCCTTCGACAGTGAGCATTGCGTTGCTCATGCGGCCCCCACGGACCTCCCCTCCCCCTTGTGGGGAGGGGTTGGGGGTGGGGGCGTTGAATTGAATGAAGGACCCCCACCCCGACGCACTTCGTCGCGTCGACCCTCCCCACAAGGGGGAGGGTAAGGAAAGAGAGGCCCATCGCTGTCGCAACAATCACGGCGTGGCTCCAGCAAAGGTCTTGCCGGAACCGAAATAGACTTCCCGCACCTGGGCATGATCGCGAATGGCCGCAGCATCGCCATCGGCGATCACGCGTCCGCGCGCCAGCACGATGATCCGGTCGGCATAGGCGAACACAACATCCATCGAGTGTTCCGTGAACAGCACCGAGATCCCCCGGTCCACCACCAGCCGTTTCACCAGCGCAATCAGCTCATTGCGCTCGCGCGGCGCCATTCCGGCGGTCGGCTCATCCATCAGCAGCAACCGCGGCTCGTTGGCGAGCGCAATGGCCAGTTCGATGCGCTTCACGTCGCCATAGGCAAGTTCGCGGCTGGGACGATCGCGCGGCGTCGCGCATGCCGACCTGCGCAAGAAGTTCGAGCGCGCGATCGCGATGCAGATCGCCCGCCGGACGCCAAAGATTGTAGGTCTCGTCCGCGTACGAGATCAGCGCCATCTGCACATTTTCGGCGACCGTCATCGAGCCGAATGTGGCGGCGACCTGGAAGGTGCGACCGACGCCGAGCCGCCAGACCTCGCGTGGCTCGCGCCCGGCAATGTTGCGGCCTTCGAGCAGAATCTCGCCGGAATCCGGCGACAGCTGGCCGTTGATCATGTTGAAGCAGGTGGATTTGCCGGCGCCGTTCGGCCCGATCATGGCAAGGAACTCACCGCGCCCCACGTCGAAGCTGACCTCGTTGACGGCGCGCACGCCGCCGAATGCCTTGGACAGCGAACGGATGGAGAGCACGCTCACGGCTTCTTCTCCATACGCCGCCACAGCGTGGAGAAAGCGCCGACGATGCCCTGCGGGAAAGCGAGAACCAGCAGCAAGATGATGATGCCGAGCAGCGCGCGCCAATATTCGGTCTGCCGCATGACGGTGTCTTGCAGCGTGGCGAACACCGACGCGCCGACGATGGGTCCGGTCAGCGTCTGGATGCCGCCAAGCAGCACCATCACCAGCCCGTCGATGGAGCGGCTGACGTGAATGGTTTCCGGCGAAATAGAGCCCTTGGCAAACGCAAAAAGACCGCCGGCAATGCCGCAGATGCAGCCTGCAACGGCAAAGCCGAGCCAGTGCCGCGCTTGACGTCGATGCCGATCGCTTCGGCCCGCAGCGGGGAATCGCGGCCCGCCCGCATGGCGTAACCGAACGGCGCGAACAGAAACCGCCGCAGCAACAGCACGGCGATGACGGCAAGCGCCAGCGTGAGCAGGAAATAGACCCAGGCTTTGTCGAACGGTGGCGGCGGCCACACGCCGATCACGCCGTTGGAGCCGCCGGTCAGTGCTTCCCATTGAAACACGAGAGCCCAGACGATTTGCGCGAAGGCGAGCGTCAGCATCGCGAGATAGACACCGGATAGCCGCACGGCAAACCAGCCGAACAGCAGCGCGCCGGCAAAAGCAACGACAGGCGCAGCGATCAACGCCAGCCCCATCGGAACGGCGAGCCATTTCACCAGCAGCGCCGCGCCATAGGCGCCGAGCCCAAATAGGCGGCGTGGCCGAACGAGTGCATGCCGCCGGGCCCCATGATGAAGTGCAGCGACGTCGCAAAGATCACCGCGATCAGCACGTCGATGCCGAGAATGAGCAGATAGGGCGAGGCTTGTGCCAGCAGCGGCAGGCACCACCACCCAACCCGCCAGCAGCCCGAGCATCTTGAGCGCCGGTGTTGCCAGCCGATCGGATCTGGTGCTCGGCGAATCAACGCACCTGCGCTTGCGGCCGGCCGAGCAATCCGTAAGGCCGCGCGATCAGCACCACCGCCATCACCAGGAATTCGGCGACCAGCGTGAGCTTCGAGAAATTCACAGTGACAAAGCCGAAATCGACCACGCCGATGCCGATGCAGATCGCTTTCACTTCCGCAATAATGACGGCGGCAAGATAAGCGCCGGTGATCGAGCCCATGCCGCCGACCACCACGACGACGAAGGCGTCGCCGATCGCGACAAGATCGGTGGCGAGATTGGCGGGTTCGCGCGCCACCTGCAGCGCGCCGCCGAGGCCGGCAAGCGCCGCACCGAGCGCGAACACGCTCGTGAACAGCACCGCCTGATTGACGCCAACGCGCGCCCACCATTTCCGGTCCTGCGTCGCCGGCGCACCAGACGCCCGAAGCGCGTGCGCGCGCCAGCGCGAAATGCAGGATCAGCAACACCAACGGGCCGTCGAAATGGAAGCGATCGTATTGCAACTGGCGGCCGAGCACCTCGATGGCGCACCGCAAGCCTGGGCGCGCGGCCCGGGCAAATCTTCCGGACCCCAGCCAGAGCGCAGCGTCATTGATGACGAGCACCAGCGCGAATGTGGCCAGCAGCTGGAACAGTTCCGGCGCACGATAAATTCGGCGCAGCAGCAGATTTCGATGAGGGCGCCGATCAGGCCAACGACAATCGCGGTCGCGACGATGCCGCCCCAAAAGCCAAGGGGGCCGCCGATCCGCGTCGCGAACGTGTAGGCAATATAGGTCCCCAACATATACAGGGACCCGTGCGCGATATTGATGATGCGGGAAACGCCGAAGATCAGCGACAGGCCGACCACGATAAACAGGCCGGACGCGGTCGAAAGCCCGTTAAGCGCCTGAACAGGAATGCGCTGAAGGTCATCTGAGCCGCGCGCCAGTCTCTCTTTCCCTCTCCCCTTGTGGGAGAGGGTGGCTCGCGCGGAGTGAAGCGAGCGCGAGCCGGGTGAGGGGTTCGGGTTCAAAGGATACACTGCCCCCTCACCCGCCTCGCTCACTTTGTTCGCTCGGCACCCTCTCCCACCAGAACTCGGGTTTACCCTAGTTCTGCATGCTAGAGATTGGTCGAAGTCGGATATATCCGACTTCGACTGGGAGAGGGTAAGAGCGCACGCTGCAATGCCTCAGTCCCCCGCTGGACGCAGCTTCTTGACCTCGGCATCGCCCGGCAGCACCGATGCGCCGTCGACATATTTGAAGTCGACCATCGTGCCCTTGCCCGTCTTCAAGCGCGATCTTGCCGACATAGGCGCCCATCGTGGCCTGGTGGTCGCTGGCCCGGTACGAGAACGGTCCGAACGGGACTGTCGACCTTGAGGTCCTTGAAGGCCTCGACCAGTTTCTCGGTGTCCGTCGACTTCGCCTTGGCGATGCCGGCCGCGACCGACTTCATCGTCACGTAGCCGACGATCGAGCCGAGCCGCGGATAGTCGTTGAACTTCTTTCTGGTAGGCGTCGACGAAGGCCTGGTGCTCCTTGGTCTTGATCTTGTCCCAGGGATAGCCGGTGACCGTCCAGCCGACCGGCGCCTCGTCCTTCAGCGGATCGAGATATTCCGGCTCGCCCGAGAGCAGGCTCACGACGGTACGATTTTTGAACACACCGCGGGTATTGCCCTCGCGCACGAATTTGGCGAGGTCGCCGCCAAACAGCACGTTGAAGATCGCATCCGGCTTGGCATCGTCGATCGCCTGCGCCACGGCGCCGGCGTCGATCTTGCCCAGCGGTGTGGCCTGTTCGGTGACAAACTCGACATCAGGCTGCGCTTTCTTCATCAGCGTCTTGAAATTCTCGGCGGCCGACTGGCCGTATTCGAAGTTCGGATAGACCAGCGCCCACTTCTTCTTTTTCGCGGCGGTCGCAGCCGGCATCAGCATGGCGACCTGCATGTAGGTCGAGGCGCGCAGGCGGAACGTATACTTGTTGCCGTTCTGCCAGGTGACCTTGTCCGTCAAAGGCTCGGCGGCCAGAAAGAACACTTTTTTCTGACCGGCAAAGTTAGTGACCGCGAGACCGATATTGGAGAGGAACGTGCCGGTGATCATCGCGACGCCCTCGCGGGTCACGAGTTCTTCCGCGACGCGGACGGCTTCGCCGGGGTTGGCGCCGTCATCGCGCGAGACGACTTCCAGCTTCTTGCCGAGCACGCCGCCTTTGGCGTTGATCTCCTCGATCGCCATCTCCCAGCCCTTCTTGTATGGGTCGAGAAAGGCGGACTGAGATTTGTAGCTGTTGAGCTCGCCGATCTTGATGGTGTCCTGCGCCGAGGCCTGTGAAGCGAGGACAGCGAGCGAGGCTGCCTGCGAGCGCGAGAGAAAACACGTGACGCGTAGTCTCATGACTTGGCTCCGTTCTGGGGTCCCGGCACGGCAAACTCGTTTGTACGCAAATAGTCCGTCCGCTCGCCTGAGCTTGTCAACCCAAGCATAGCGCAGCTGCGTGCGTCATGGACGCGAGGGAGCTATGCGTCCGGCCTGTCGCGGAAGCGGTCCATCAGCGGCTTGTCCTGGCCGCCGTCGATTTCGATCATCGTGCCGTTGACCATTTCCATCATCGGCGAGGCCAGCATCACAACCAGAGATGCCACCTCCTCCACCTCGGCGATACGGCCCATCGGGATCGAGGCCGGCGCCAGCTTGTCGGCCTGTTCGCGAGGGATTTTCATGTCGCGCGCCATGGCGTCGACCAGGCCGGCCCAGCGCTCGGTGCGCACCGGGCCCGGATTGACCGCGACAAAACTGATGTCGTTCTTGCCGTATTGGCCGGCGAGCGACAGCGTGAGGTTCTGCCCCGCCGCATTCGCCGCGCCCGGGCAGATTTCCCAATAGGACGGCTTGACGCCGTCATTGCCGATCAGGTTCACGACGCGGCCGCCGCCCTGCTTGACCATGATCGGCAGCACGTAACGCAGGCAGCGCACATAGCCCATGAACTTGAGCTGAAGGCCCTTCTCCCAATCGTCTTCGGTGAGATGCTCGATCACGCCGCCGGCGGCCGAGCCGGCATTGTTGACCATGATGTCGACGCGGCCGAGCGCCTTGTGAGCCTGCTCGATGAAACTTTTGGCGTCGGCGTCCTGGCGCAGGTCGGCCGGAATGGCGACGATCTTGCGGCCGGTCTCCTTGGCGATCTCCTTCGCCGTCGCCTCGAGCGGTTCCTTGCGGCGCGCGCAGATCGCGACGTCGACCCCCTCCTTGGCCAGCATCAAGCGCGATGCCCTTGCCGATGCCTTCGCTGCCGCCGGTGACCAGCGCGGTCTTGCCCTTGAGCTTGAGGTCCATCGCGATACTCCTCTTGAGAACTTGTTTGTCGCTCTATTCCGATTCCCGAATGCCCAGCATCAGCTTCCAGGCATTCAAAACCACGGAAACGAAAAAAACGGCGTTCGAAAACGTCACCAAATAAAGACCCCACGACAACGACTGAGTAAGCGCTGCCCCACCGGCCATGCCGAGCCCATAGGCGAAGATGTAGATCGCTCCCATATAGATAGAAAACCCGCCGCGCTTGCGGCGCGAGCGACCGCCCAGGAAATGCTTGTAGACAAAACTGAGCGGCAGATACATGCCGCACAGGTTTATGACGATGATCTCGATTCCAAGAAACACGCAGCGGCTGTGGCGTGAGAATGGCCGCCGCTTGAACCAGCATCGCCGTCAGATGAAGCGTCAGATTGCGCGACCTCGTGCGCAAGACCTGTTTGTCGACCAGTTCCTTGAGATGCAACGAAGTGGCGACGAACAGAAGGCCGATAAGCGCCGCGGACGAGGTGCCGAGCATCACGTAGAGTTCGCCCCACGATCCAACTTTTCCGAGATGCTCCATGGTGCGCTCCCTCAAGCCTTCGGCTTATGCGCCAGCCAGCGGCCGGCTTCGGCCGCGGCAAACAGATCGGCCAGCGCGGCGTTGAATGCCGCCGGCTCCTCCGTCGGAACGTTGTGACCGGATCGCGGCATCACCAGCAGGCCGGCCGTCGGCACGGTGCGCTTGAGAAACACGCTGCCGTCGATGCAGGGCTCGTCCTCGTCGCCGACAATGATCAGCAGCGGCACGGAAAATTTCTTCAGCGCCGCTTCCATCTCCCACAGCGTCGGCCGCTTGAGCTGGAGATTGAGCATGGTGTGCGCGTGGCCTTCGGCGGAATGGTCGGCCAGCATGCGCGCGAATTCGGCGTAGCCGCGCGGGTCCTTGTTCTTCTGGGCCTGGCGCATCGGCGCGTCGGCATATTTCGCCGCCGCCGCCGCGATGCCTTCATTGGCAAACATCTTGCCGACTTCGGCGGCGAGCGCCTTCATCTCCTCGCGCTTCTTGACATCGGGCGTCGATCCCCAGCCGCAACCGGCCGCAACGACCGAAATGCAACGCTTCGGTGCATTGATGCCGACGTGCAACGCCGTATAGGCGCCCATGGAATGGCCAACGACGTGCGCCTTCTCGATCTTGAGCGCATCCATCAGCGCGAGCACGTCGTCGCGCGCAATGTCCTGGCTGTATTTCGCCGCCGTCCGACGGAACGTCGGACGGCGGATATCCGCGCTGGCTATAGGTGATGCAGCGATGCGCGCGGGAGAAAAACCGCATCTGCATCTCCCAGGTGCGGTAATCGCCGGCATATTCGTGCACAAAGATGACCGGCGTGCCGTGCCCGGCCTCTTCATAATAAAGCCGCGTGCCGTCCTGCGCGGTGATATGCGGCATCACGCCCTCCGGTTACTGCGCGACAATTATTTGCACGCAAACGAAAGCAGAGTAAAGTCGCGCTCGCATTCAGGCCAAGTGACGAGCAAGATCACCGTTTGAACGGCCACGAGGGGGAATAGTCCATGTCCAATTTGTCTCGACGCGGCCTTGCCGCGCTCGCCGTTGTATTTGCGTATCGCCGGAATAGCGTCCTCGCCGGCGCAGGCGCAGCAGAAGCCGGTGATCAAGGTCTCCAGCCTGACGCTGCCGGTGTTCAATCCGCTGGTGTGGAATATCATGAAGGCGAAAGGCATCGACGCCAAGCACGGCTTCGAGCTCGACGCCCACGCCTATCCCTCGATCTCGGCGTTTTACGCGGGCTTTGCCACCGGCGAGACCGACGTGCTGATCGGCGGCCCGACGATTTTGCAGAAGCTCTATCAGGAAGGCGTGCCGGTGCGCATCATTGCGACTGGCTTCACGCTCGCCGATCTCGTCATTTTCACGAAAAACGACGCCATCAAGTCGCTGGCCGATCTCAAGGGCAAGCAGCTCGCCGTCGACATGGGCGGCTCGCAATTCCAGGTCACCAAGATGTACCTCGCCGCCAAGGGCATCGACCTCGGCAAGGACATCACCGTCGTCAACGCCAATTTCGCGGTGGCCCGCGCGCAACTCGAGGCCGACCGCGTCGACGCCGCGCTGGTGATCGAGCCGCTGGCCAGCATCATCGCCAAGCAAAATCCCACGTGGAAAGTCATCTTCAACGGCGCGGCCGGCTGGAAGGAAATCACCGGTACCGACGGCTGGGAAATCGTCACCGCGATGCGCGCCGATGCGATCGCGAAAAATCCAAATGCGCCGAAGATGCTGGTCGCGGCACTCCAGGACGTCGCCGCCTTCATGTCATCGAACACCGCGGAAGCCGACAAGATCGCCAACGAGACGCTGAAGCTGCCGCCGGGCATCCTCACCGCCGCGCTGGAAAGCAAGCGGTTGCAGATGATCATCAAGCCCGCCTGGGAGCCGGCGACGAAAAAATCCATCACCGACATGATGGAACGCGCGGTGAAGGCCGGGTTCTACGAAAAGATGCCGGACGCGAAGATCATCTATGCGCCATGAGGAAATCAGCGGGTCTGTCCCGAGCCTAGTTTTCCCGCGACAGACCCTCGTTTCCCTCCTCGTCTTTGCCGTCTGCTGGGAAGTGCTGTCGCATCTGGCGCCGGTGCTCGGCATTCCGCCATTTGCGATCCCGAGCCTGCTGAAGATCGGCAAGAGCATCGCCACCATCACGCCGGCCGACATCGCGGTGACGCTGGCGCGCGTCATCGGCGCGCTGATCGTCTCGTTCGTGCTCGGGCTGGCGCTGGCGATGGCGATGTACCGCTCCGAGCGCCTGGAAAAATATCTGCACCCGATGATCCGCATTCTGATGGCGGTGCCGGTGGTGTCGTGGATTTTGTTCGCGGTGCTTGTGGTTTCCCGGCGTCGAATTCCGCATCGGCTTCGTGCTGGTCGTCGTGTGCGGCCCGGTCTTCCTGGTCGACACGCTCGACGCCATGCGCAGCGTGCCGCGCGAATTGCGTCATATGATGCAGTCGTTCCGGCCGACGACCTTGCAATATTTCATCAAGCTGATGCTGCCGGCGATCATTCCGACCATCTTCACCAGCTGGAAGGTCAACATCAGCCTGGCCATTCGCGTCGTCACCATCGCCGAACTGGTCGGCGCGGTGACCGGCATCGGCCATCAGTTGTCGGTGGCGCAGGAATTGTTCTCGGTCGCCGACGTGTTCGCCTGGACCATTGTGCTGGTGGCTTTGCTGTTTCTGCTGGAAGCCATGGTGGCGCGGGTCGAAGCGCGGCTATTGCGGTGGCGGCCATGAAGGCGAACGCAAAAAGCGGCCCGCCTCCGATCGACGTGCGCGGCCTGCGCAAGGTGTTCCGGCAGACCACGACCGGACAGTCCGTCGTCGCCATCGATCGCCTCGATCTCACCATCGCGCCGAAAGAAGTCGTGGCGATTGTCGGCCAGACCGGCTGCGGAAAATCCACGTTCTTCGACCTGATGATCGGGCTGGATGCGCCAAGCGAAGGCACGATCCGCATCGGCGACAAGAGCCCGCATGCCGACTTCGACCATTTCCGCGGCCGGATCGCGACCGTATTCCAGCAGGACCGCCTGCTGCCGTGGCGCTCGGCGCTCGACAACGCCAAGCTGCCGCTCGAACTGATCGGCCTGTCCGAAGACGAGCAGCGCGAGCGCGCCCTCACCTGGCTCAAGCGCCTTGGTCTCGGGCAATTCACCAATGCCTATCCGCACGAATTGTCGGGCGGCATGCGCCAGCGCGTGGCCATCGCGCGCGCTTTCGCGGTCGAGCCCGACATCATGCTGGCGGACGAGGCCTTCGGCCATCTCGACGAAGTGACGGCGGCGGAACTGCGCGAGACCTTCCTGGCGCTGGCGCGCGAAAGCGGCTCGACCGCGATCCTGATCACCCATCAGCTGGAAGAAGCCATCGGCGTCGGCGACCGCATCATCGTGTTCGGCAAGTCGGCGAAACTGCTCGCCGATATCCATGTCGCGCATTGGCCGAAGAAGAAATACGCGCTGCTGCGCGAGGCGATCCAGGCCACGCTTGCAGACCAACAAGCCGGATGCGCGGCTAGCTAGCGCGTCATCCCCGTTCGTCCCGCGTAAGCGAGCCCGAAGAATGCCAGGCCGCAACTAGCTTCTGGGTTCCCGCTACGCGGGCACGACCAGGGTGACGACCGCGAGTGCAGCTAGTTGCCCAAAATCGCCTTGGCGGCGTCGCCGATTGCCTCGACCGTTGTCGCCCGCATCGAGGAAGCACACGATGCGGCACGGGCAGCCTTCGAGGCCTTCGTAGCGCCACGGGAACGCGCCGATGATGCAGCGCTTGCCCAGCATCATCTCGATGTCGCCGCCGAGATTTTCGGCGTGCAGCAGGCCTTCCTGGAACGCCCAGTTGTGAAACGGGAAAACGTCGGCCGAGACCTTACGGCCGGATTTCTTGTGCGTGTATTCGAACGTGCCGAAGAATTCCGCCGGCGTCTTGCCGTGCTTTTTCGTGAACTCGTCGGCGAGATCGGGACGCATGTAGCGGATCGACGTATTCATCGAGTGGTCGCAGGAGCCGCAATCCATGCCCCACCATTTGATCTTCTTCTTGAACATCCAGTGCAGCGTGTCGAGATTGGGGCCGGGGTGATAGCAGAAGTATCGCACCAGATCCTGCTGCGGCTGGCCTTCGTAATGCTTGTGCCAGCCGGTGTGCAGAATGAGAATGTCGCCCTCGCGGATGTCGGCGCCGGCGCTTTCGATCATCTGCGGCGTGATCACCGCCCAGTCATGCATGTGCTTTGAAATGTCGACCACGACGCCGCGATTGCACAGATAATCGAGCGGCAGATGCGCCATGTCGCCCTTGCGATTGTCGGTGGCGTGCATGGCGCCGTCGAAATGCGTGCCGACATGCAGCGCGGTATCGATGCGTTGCGCGACAATCCGCACGGTCTGCAGATTTTGCGCGTAATACATCTTGTTGCCGGCATAGCCGACCCAGCCGGGCGTATGCACATTCATGACGTGGGAGAGATCGACGATTTTCATTGCAAATGTCCTGGTGACTTTGCGCTGCGCAGCCTAATCGATCACAACAGCCCGCGCAGCGCCAGATGCGCGCCGAGCAGACAGAAGCCCGATGAAGAAGCACAACCGGAAGGTTTCGGCGCGCACTTTTCCGCGCACCACCTGCCCGAGCCACATCCCGACCAGTGCTGCCGCAAGCGCCAACAGCGAAGGCCCGGCCAGCGACGTCTTCACCTGCCCGGCATAGGCGAGCGCCAGTGCGAGCGTGACGGTGGAGACCGTGAACGACAGGCCCAGCGCCTGCACCATCCTGTCGCGGTCGAATTGCAACGATTGCACGTATGGCGTGCCGGGCATCACGAAGATGCCGGTCGCCACCGTGATCGCGCCGGTCGCCGCGCCCATGAGCAGACCGAGCCAGACTTCAGAACGCCGCGGGACGGAAAAGTGCACTTTGACCAGGCCGAGCGCGGCGTAAACCACCAGCGCCAACCCGAGCCAGACCGTTGCGCGGCCACTGTCATCGTGCGGCAGCAGTACGGCGCCGACGAAAGTGCCGACGCAAATGCCCACGAGCATCGGCCACAGCCGCCGCGCCAGCGCCATTACGCCGCCGCCAACCGCGGCTTGCCAGACATTCGTCACCAGCGACGGCACGACCAGGATCGCCGCCGCCTGCGCCGGCGTCATCAAAAGGCCGAGCAGACCGATCGACACCGTCGGCAAACCGAGGCCGATCACGCCCTTGACGAAACCGGCCAGCAGGAAGGCCCCGGCCGTCGCAGTGAGAATGAGCGCAGAGTCCACGTCGGCACCTGTATTTTCGCCCCGCGGACCCTGTGCGAAGGCCTGCGTGGATGCAATGCGCATGGGCGCAACCCTGCATTCGATTTCGGCGAAGCCCGCTTCGTTGCCGTCGGTGATGGTTCGATGCCATACTTTATTTTCAGTCTTTCATCGGGCGGAGCCGCACTGCATGCCGGAAGTTTTCGTTGCCAAAGCTGCCCAATTTCCCGACGGCGAGCGCCGGATCGTCGCCCACGGCGGGCGCGAGATCGGCGTGTTCCATTGGCAGGGCAAGTTCTACGCCTACGAGAACCTGTGCGTGCATCAGGGCGGGCCGGCCTGCGAGGGCATCATGATGCACAAGGTCGAGGACGTGCTCGGTTCCGACCGCACCTGGCTCGGCCAGAAATTTTCGAGTGAGGAAATTCATTTCGTCTGTCCCTGGCACGGCTACGAATACGATCTCAAGACCGGCGAATGTGCCGCCGACCGGAGCCTGAAGCTGAAAAACTTCGAAGTGCTCAAGCGCGGGGAGGACATCTATGTCGTCGCAAGCTGAAACGATTGCGCGCGCGAGCGATGCCGAAATCCAGGAGATGCTGGCGAACGCGGTGCGGCTCTACGCCGAACGCGCCGCGGAACACGACGGCGCCCTGCCCGCCTTTGCGCCCGACGCCGCCACCGCGACCGACGTGATGGTGACGGTCACCGCGATGCTCAAGGCGGTGAACCTGCAAGTGTTCGAGCTCGGCATGTGGCAAGCCTGGTCGGGACGATTAGAAATGGATCTTCCGCTCAGCGATTTCCGCCGCATGGAGGTCGAGGAATTCGACACCACCAAGCTGCTTGCGCACGCGGCCCAGCAGGCCACCGAACGCGGCTACAAGAACTTCCCGATCGTGGACGTCGACTCGCATCACTACGAAAGCTGAATCGATCGACGAGATTCTCGAATACATGGATGACCCGGTGCTGCAGCAGCTTGCGCGCAGCGCGCGGCAAGCCAATGCCAAAAGCGTCGGCATGCTTCCGGCCGGCGTCGGCTATCAGGACATGGGCGGCCGCGTCATGCGCTACGCGGTGCGCAGGCATGGAAAAGACCGAGCCCGGCGTACACCGCGACATCGCGCTGACGCGCCGCTGGATGGATGCCATCGGCATCGACGTCGCGGTGATGTTTCCGACACCGATGCTGCAGCTCGGGCTGCACCCGCAGGTCGAGGTCGAAGTGGCGCTGGCGCGCGCCTATAACCGCTGGCTGACCGAGCGCGTGCTGGCGCACGAGCCGCGCATCCGCTCGATGCTCTATCTGCCGTTCAACGACGCCGATGCCGCGTTCAAAATGGTGCAGGAATTCGGCCAGACCAAAGGTGTGGTCGGATTCATGGTGACGTCGGCGCGCTACCGGCCGGTGCATCACAATTCCTACATGAAGACCTATGCGCTGATGGAAGAGATGGGCCTGCCGCTCGCGTTTCACGCCGGCTACAACTGGAACGACCAGACCGTGGGCATGATGAACCGCTTCATCTCGGTGCACGCCCTCGGTTTCGTCTTCTACAACATGGTGCATCTCGCCAACTGGATCACCAACGGCCTGCCGGAGCGGTTTCCCAAGCTGAAGGTGCTGTGGGTCGAAAGCGGGCTCGCCTGGGTGCCGTTCATGATGCAGCGCTTCGACAACGAATACATGATGCGCTCGTCGGAGGCCCCGGCCCTGAAGAAAAAGCCGAGCGACTATATGCGCGACATGTATTTCTCCTCGCAGCCGATGGAAATGACCGACATGGCGGCGCTCGAGCAGACCTTCCGCATGATCAACGCGGAAACCCAGTTGCTCTATTCGTCGGACTATCCGCACTGGGATTTCGATCTGCCTTCGACCATCTACGATCTGCCGTTCCTCGGTGAACAGGCGAAGCGCAATATTCTCGGCGGCAATGCGATGAAGCTGTTCAACCTCAAACTGCCAGCGCAAAAGCTGGCCCGCGTCGCATAGGCCGGATAAGGATTCAGGGAGGAAAGAGTGCGTAAACTTCTGGCGTTAATTTCTTTCACGCTGCTTCTGACGGCGGGTGCGTCGGCACAGGATGCCGCGGCCACTTTCCCCAACAAGCCGATCAAGATCGTCGTCTGCGTGCCGGCCGGCGGCGGCGTTGACACGGTGACGCGCATCGTCGCCGAAGGGCTGCACCAGAAGCTCGGCCAGCCGGTGGTGGTGGAAAACCGCGCCGGCGCGGCCGGCAATATCGGCGCCGAATATGTATTCACGTCCGAGCCCGACGGATACACGCTGCTCGCCGCCCAGCCGGCGCCGTTGACCGTCAATCCGCTGCTTTACAAGAAGCTGAATTTCGACCCCACCCAATTCGAACCGGTCGCAATCATGACGTCGATTGCGAACGTGCTGCTGGTGCGTCCTGATTTCCCCGCCAAGACGGCGAAAGAATTCGTCGACTATCTGAAGGCCAATCCGGGCAAAGTGAACTATGCCTCGCAGGGGATCGGCACCACCTCGCATCTGACCGCGGCACTGTTCGAACGGGTGACCGGCACCAAGCTTGTGCACGTGCCCTACAAGGGGACCGCACCGGCCCTCAACGACATCATTGCCAGCCACGTCGACTTCATTTTCATGGAGCTGGCTTCGGCGATCAAACTGCACGAGGCCGGCAAGGCGCGCATCCTGGCGGTTGCTACCGACAAACGCATCCCTAACCTCCCGGACATACCGACGCTCGACGAAGCCGGCGTAAAGGGCTTCGAGTCCGGCACCTGGAACGCGCTGGCCGCGCCGCCGAAGACGCCGCCGCCGTCGTCGCCAAACTCAACAAGGCCGTCAACGAAGTGCTGCACGGCCCGCAGGCGCAGGATCACTTTGCAAAGATCAACCTGCGCGCCGCCAGCGGCTCGCCGGCCGAAGCCGCGGCCTTCATCAAGAAAGAAACCGAGGTCTGGGGCGGCGTCATCAAGGACGCGCACGTCGAAGCGAACTGACGCGCCCGGACGCCCTCTGGCAATCGAACGAATAGGATTATTTTCAGTATAGGATTAATGTCGAGGGCCCCCGGCGACCAAATGCCCGTCGCGTTTTTGCCGACAGCGCCATCGACAAGGCCTATAATGCGGCGACCTCACCGGCTATAAGCCGGAAATCAATACCGCTTAAGGAGACGACCATGGACGAGAGAACGCGCGACCCGTTGCAAATCCGCGCCGAGGACATCAACCCGCGCTACAACTGGGGCCGCGCGCTGCCGGCGCTCGGCACCATGGGCGTCGACTTCGAGGAGCGCGTCGACTACCGGCGCCTGCATCGCTACCGGCTCGGCCGCGCCAAGCAGGTTCTGGAAGCCTCCGAATGCGGCGCGCTGCTGGTGTTCGACGTCAACAACATCCGCTACCTGACCTCGACCAAGATCGGCGAATGGGAACGCGACAAGATCTCGCGCTGGGCGCTGCTCACCCGCAACGGCGATCCGATCCTGTGGGACTTCGGTTCGGCCGCCGTCCATCACAAGCTCTATGCGCCCTGGCTCAAGCCGGAGAACTGCAAGGCCGGCCTGCTCGGCCTGCGCGGCACCGTGCAGCCCTCATTCGGGCTGATGGCCAAGCACGCCAAGGAACTGTTCTCGCTGCTCAAGGAAGCCGGTGTGGAGAAGATGCCGGTCGGCGTCGACATCATCGAACCGGCCATGATGTTCGAATTGCAGAAGGCCGGCGTCAACGTCGTCGACGGCCAGCAGTTGATGCTGGAAGCGCGCGAGCTCAAGTCGCAGGACGAGATCGCGCTGCTCAACCGCGCCGCCGCCATGGTCGACGGCGCCTATCACATGATCAACGAAGAGCTCAAACCGGGCGTGCGCGAGAACGACATCGTCGCCAAGGTGAACGAGTTCCTCTATCGCCACGGCTCCGACGACGTGGAAGCGGTCAACGCCATTTCCGGCGAGCGCTGCAACCCGCATCCGCACAATTTCACCGACCGCATGATCCGGCCGGGCGATCAGGCCTTCTTTCGACATCCTGCAGTCGTTCATGGGCTATCGCACCTGCTACTACCGCACCTTCAATGTCGGCCGCGCGACGCCGTCGCAACACGACGCCTACAAGAAGTGCCGCGAATGGCTCGATCGCGCGATCGAGTTGATCCGCCCCGGCGTGATGACCGACGAAGTCGCGCGCGCCTGGCCGAAGGCGCAGGAGTTCGGCTTCCCGGATGAATTGTCGGCCTTCGGCCTGCAATTCGGCCACGGCCTCGGCCTGGCGCTGCACGAACGGCCGATCATCTCGCGCGTGATCTCGCTCGAGCATCCGACCGAGATCAAGGAAGGCATGGTGTTCGCGCTCGAAACCTATTGCCCGGCCACCGACGGCTTCTCCGGCGCGCGCATCGAGGAGGAAATGGTGGTCACCGACAAAGGCTGCCGCGTGATCTCGCTGTTCCCGGCCGAAGAACTGCCGATCGCGAACAGATACTGAGAATGGCATTGATGCAAAGTCCGCCCAGCGCCGCGCAAGCGCTGCGGCGCGGCTTGCGTGGCCGCTGCCCCGCCTGCGGCGAAGGCCATATGTTTCGCGCCTTCCTGAAGGTCGCCGACACCTGCCCACATTGCGGTGAAGAGTTGCATCACCACCGCGCCGACGACTTCCCTGCCTATCTTGTGATCGTTATCGTCGGCCACATCCTGGTGCCGATCGTGCTGCTTGTCGAAACTGAAATCGCCCCGGCAATGTGGATCAGCATGACGCTGTGGCCGCTGGCCGCACTGGTGATGGCGCTCGGCTTACTGCAGCCGGTCAAAGGTGCCGTGGTAGCGATCCAATGGTACGGCGGCTGCACGGCTTCGAAGCGGCGAAGAAAGCACGGGTGCTCGCCGCCGCGTCAGTGGATGCTGGGTAGCGATCTTCGCCCTAACCAGCGCTCTTCCCGCCTAACGTACCCGCTTGAGCCATCGCCGCCGGCAGCGCGACGCTCATGGAATCGACCATCGAGGTCGGCATCAAAATGGTCGCGCCGCGTTCCTTGGTGGTCTCGTAGATGATGTTCATGGCGCGCAGGTGCAGCGCCGCCGGCTCGCCGGCATAAGTGCGCGCCGCCTCGACAAATTTAGCGGCAATCGCGGCTTCGGCCGAGCCAAGGATGACGCGCGCCTGCTTTCTCGCGCTCCGCCTGCGCCTGGCGCGACATGGCGTCCTGCAAGGCGACCGGGATGGCGACGTCGCGGATCTCGACCGAATTGACCGAGATGCCCCAATCGGCGGTCTTACCGGCGATCTCGGTGCGCAGCACTTCGTCCGCCGCCTTGCGTTCCGCCAACAAGCGCCGACAGCATGCGACGAGCCGATCATTTCGCGCAGCGAGGTCTGCGCCACTCGGTCGATGGCCTGCACGATAGTCGGTGATATTGAGCGCGGCGCGTCTGCGCGTCGTGCACATGCCAGAAGATCGATGGCGTCGACATTGACCGGCACCGTGTCGCGGGTCAGCGCCTGCTCGGCATTGAACGCGGTGGTCTGGATGCGCTCATCGATGACGGCGGTCACGCTGTCGATGACGGGGATGATCACGAACAGCCCCGGACCTTTCACGCTGGATAGTTTGCCGGCGCGCAGGATCACGAAGCGTTCCCAGTTGTTCGCCATCTTGAGTGAAAATGCGGTGAGCACCGCGAGAATGCCGAAACCGATGCCGGCCGCCTGAAGGCCTGCAACGAACAGCAGCGCACCGATGGCAGCGAAAATAATGGTGACAAGCGAGGTGATGGGATTCATGGCAAAGCTCCGCGTTGCAATGACGAAGTCGCGGCGCAGTCGGCGACAACGCCGTGCACTGGAGATACGGCTTCTGGGCGAAACTACAAGGCGGCCGACGGCCGTTCCGGCTATGCCAGGAATTCAATTCCGTATTTGCCTGCAATCGCTTTGAAATCCGCTGATGGACCGCCCTGCGCGGCCGCCGTCATCGCGCCCGTCACCTCTTCAATGAACGCGTCGAAAATGCCTCCCGGCGATGAGATGACGAGCTCACGGCCGGTTTCCGGGCCGATGCTCTTGATACTGTGCGGGGTGCCGCGCGGCGCAAACATCATTTCGCCGGGGCCGAGCATGAGCGTGGTGTCGCCCAGCTGGCACTCGTAGTGACCTTCGCAAATAATATGAATTTCGTCGTAGGTCGGATGACGGTGCAGGCTCGCGGCCGCGCCCGGCGGCTCGATCGCCTCGCACAGGGTATAGGCCCCGCCGGTCTCGGCGGCGCTGGTCTTGACCGTCAACGTGATGCGGCCGAGCTGGTACGTCTTGCCGTCGCCGGGCCGGAAGTGTCGTGCCTGCACTGCCATGGTCGCCCCCTCGCGCGCGTCAGGCCGAAGCCTTCTCCTTCAGATGCGGAAACCGCTCGCTCAGGAGCGATCCCGGGTAGTAAGTCGGCTTGAATGCAGGATGCGCGCGGATGTTGTCGAACCATGTGACAACGCGCGGCAGATCCTGCCAGTCCGGCATGCCGAGGTCATCCATACGGATGAGGGCCGGCATCGCCGCCACGTCGGCAAGGGTGATGTCCTTGCCAAGCAGCCAGGGGCCGCCGCTGCTCTTGATCTCAGCATCCATGCGTTCATAGGCGCGGCGCAGGCGGGCGAGCGCGGCATCCATTTCCGGCTTCGGAAAACCGGTTTGCCCCATCGTGAGCATGAATTCGCGGCGGATCGGCTTCGATTCCGCCATGGCGACGAAGGCGTCGCGGCTCATTTTCTGGAAGCTCGGCAGGAACGCGAGGTTGAAGGTCGGAACCCGCACGGCGGCGGCCGGCATCTCGTCGATGAAATGCATCAGCGCGCGCATGCGGGCGCGCACGACCGGATCTTTGGGCGTGAAGCTGTCTTTCGGCGCGACTTCGTCGAGATATTCGGTGATGACCGTGGAATTGATGACAATGGCGCCGTCGTGATCGAGTGTGGGCACGACACCGTTGGGATTGAGCTTGAGATAGTCGGGCTTGAGCTGGTCGCCCTCGAGCAGATTGAGTTTGACTTCGTCGAAGGGAAGTTTCTTGGCGTTGAGAACAAAGCGGACACGTTGGCTGCAGGTCGACTGCGGCGCGTTGTAGAGCTTGAAGGCCATTTCGAACTCCCGTTCAGCACTCGCCCATCATGACGGATGCCGCATGCGTTTGACGCATATCCACTATGAAGTTTACGGGCAATTTACTTGTGGTAGACACCCCGGCCCGGTTCACTGAACACGTGCGCAGCCGCCGTTTTCCTCCCTATAGGCTTAGACGGCGGCGTGAATCCTCCACCTTATGCACACGGGCCCCGCAAGGGGCCCTTTTTTTATTTGCACCGCGATCGCGCAAGGGCCCTTTTGTCGTTTAGTTCGTCATCGCCGGGCTTGTCCCGGCGATCCCGCTTGGTCGGGCACCGTGCGTCGCTAAGCGAGATGGCCGGGACATAGGCGAGCAAAGCGACGCCGTTCTTTGCACGGCTATGCCCGGCCATGACTTCGGAGGCCTACTCCAGCCCGGTCGACACATTCTTGTTTTCCGGCGTGAGCTTCATGCCGGCGGCGAGCGCCATCGTTTCAGCCAGCGCGGCGAAATCCTTCTGCAAATATTCTTCCGGGTTTTTCTGCAGCGTGGCGGCGCCGAAGTGGGTTTGCAGCACCTCGCGCGTCGCGGCGGTGACCGGCATCGGCACGTCCCATTCGCGGCCGAGCTCGAGGCCGAGATCGAGATCCTTGCGCAGCAGTTCCGGCGTGAAGGTCGTGGTCCAGTCGAGATTGACCAGCGCCGGCGTCTTGTAGCGCGTGAACATCGAGCCCATCACGCCATTGTTCATGAAGGCGAGGAAGGCGTGACGCGGCACGCCCATCTTGTTGGCGAGCAGCGTGATCTCGATCAGGTTCTCGATCACCACGCCGAGCATGACGTTGTGCGCGATCTTGCAGATGCGCGCGAGTTCGCCGTCGCCGACATAAGAAACGCCCTGCGGCGCGAACACCTCGATCAGCGGCATCGCGATCTTGGCATCGGCCTCGGGACCCGACACCACCGACGACAGCTTGCCGGCCTTGATCACCTTGGCATTGCCCGACACGGGCGCCGCCAGGAAGCTCACGCCTTTTTCGGTCAGACGCTTGCGGATGGCGGCCGATTCCTCGACCGAGATCGACGAGCAGTCGACCAGCATCTTCGGCTTTTTCGCGCCGCTCAGCAGACCGTCCTTGCCGAAGACAACTTCCTCGACATCCTTGCCGGTGGAAACGATGGCGAACACCACATCGCAATCGGCGAGCTCGACCGGCTTGTCGACCAGCTTGCCGCCCTTGGCGGCGAGCGGTTCGGCCTTGGCGCGGGTGCGGTTCCAGATCGTCACGTCGTGGCCGGCCTTGAGCAGGCGCTCGGCCATGGGCGTTCCCATGCGGCCCGCCCCGATCCAGCCGATCTTTTGTGCAGTCTTCGACATCACGAAACTCTCCCGTTGAAACTTGTCGCGGTCCAGGCGCGCGTGGCGGGGCTTTAGCCGGTCTGCCGCAATTGCGCCAGAGGCGACTTACCAGGCGAGAATCCGAAGGGGCGCATGCTTGTGGTGGGCGTTCAAAGCGCATTATCCTTCCAGCAAGGCCGGTCACAAGGCCGCCCAGGGATCCGCGCTCAACCGCCTTGGCCCAGTTCGCGGGAGGAAACAGGCTCCGATGCAGGATGCCGTCACCACCATTGCCGTGACCGGCGCTGCGGCCCGTTCGCAAACCAGCGAGCGCCTGCGGCTGATCGCGCGCAATATTTTTCCGTTCGTCGTCGTCGGCACGATTTGGGAAATTGTCGCGTGGGCCGGCGTATTTCCGCACCGTTTGTTTCCGACGCTGGAAGAGGTGGCCGCGTCCTTTGTGCGGCTCACCGTCGCCGGGATTCTTCCGCATCACGCCATCGAGACCGTCATCCGGCTGCTGAGCGGCTTTGCTTTGGCCGCACTCTTTGGCGTCACCATCGGCGTGCTGATGGGACGTTCGCGCCGCGCCGAGGATATTTTTCTTCCGCTGGTGAGCATTTGCGCGCCGATCCCCGGCCTCGCCTATGCGCCCTTGTTCCTGCTCTGGTTCGGCCTCGGCAATATTTCGGCTGTTCTGCTCGTCGGGTTCGTGTCGGCCTTCCCGATCATCTTCAACAGCTGGACCGGCGTGAAGGCGGTGAAGGAAATCTGGGTGCGCTCCGCGCAATCCATGGGCGCGGACGATCGCCGGCTGTTCAGCCACGTCATCCTTCCGGGCGCCCTGCCTTACATTCTCACCGGGCTTCGCCTCGGTCTGGCGCAAGCCTGGCGTATCCTTGTGGCGGTCGAGATGCTCGCCGCCGTGCCCTGGGGTCTCGGCTGGCTGATCTTCGGCGCGCGCGAATTTCTCAACACCGACGTCATGCTGGCCGGCATCGCGGTCATTGCGCTCATCGGTCTCGGACTTGAGAAATTCGTGTTCCAGAAAATCGAAGACTACACCGTGGTGCGCTGGGGAATGGTCACCGCATGACCGAAAACGGACAACGCACACGCTCGTTTATCCGCGCCGCCATCACGCTTGCCATTGCGGCGGCGCATCTACGAGGCGCTGGCGCGCAGCGGTTATTTCGCGCCGGCGCTGCTGCCGACAATTCCGGCCATTGCGAAAACACTGTTCGCGATGTTCGCCGACGGCAGCATCATCGAGCACGCCGCTTTCACGATGTACCGGGTGATGTTCGGCTTTAGCCTTGCGGTGGTCGTGGGCATCCCGCTCGGAATTCTGATGGCGCGCTTTAGTGCAATCGAGAATTTCTGCCTGCCGCTGGTCAGCGCGCTGATGCCAATTCCCTCCTTCGCCCTGGTGCCGCTGTTCATGCTCTGGTTCGGGATCGGCAATCTCACGACGATCCTGATCGTGTTCTATGCCGCAACGTTCCCGATGGTGTTCAACACCTGGTCGGGCGTGCGCTCCGTCAATCCGCTCTGGCTGCGCGCGGCCGGCGCCATGGGCGCCGACGAGAATTCTCTGTTCTGGAAGGTGATCATCCCGGGCGCCTCGCCTTTCATCATCACCGGCATGCGGCAGTCATTCTTGCGCGCCTGGATCGCCGTGGTCGGCGCCGAGATGATCGCGGCCTCCGACTGGGGGCTCGGCTGGGTGATCTTCGACGCCAAGGAATTTCTCAATGCCGACATCATGCTGGCTTCGCTCGCCGTCATCGGCGCGATCGGTTACGCGTTCGAGCGCCTGGTGTTCGGCTCGATCGAGCGCGCGACCGTGCAGCGCTGGGGCATGGTGCGCCTGGCTAAGGGTTAAGATGATTTGACGGAATAAACGGCACAACATGGTCCCGATCGAAATTAAAGACGTCTCGCTGGTCTACGATACGCCCGGCGGCAAGGTCCCCGGCGTCAGGGATGTCAGCATCAATATCGACGCGTCCGAGTTTGTCTGCATCGTCGGCCCGTCCGGCTGCGGCAAATCCACGTTGCTGAATATCATCGCCGGCTTCCTGTCGCCGGCGGCCGGCGAAATCCGCATCGGCGGCAAACCGGTGACGGGGCACGGCATGGACCGCGGCGTCGTATTCCAGGATTTTGCCCAGCTTTTTCCGTGGCGCACGGCGCTCGGTAATGTCTCCTTTGGTCTCGAGATGAAGGGCCTGCCCAAGGACGAACGCGATAAAATCGCGCGCGAGCAGCTGCGCCTGGTCAAGCTCGAGAAGTTCACCGGTTCGTATCCGCATCATCTGTCAGGCGGCATGCAACAGCGGGTCGCCATTGCGCGCGCGCTGGCGTACAATCCGTCAGTCCTGCTGATGGACGAACCGTTCGCGGCGCTCGATGCAATGACGCGCGACGACATGCAGCGGCTGCTCGCCGACGTGTGGCGGGAAACCCGCAAGACGGTGATTTACGTGACGCATAACGTGGCGGAAGCGGTCTATCTCGCCGATCGCGTGGTGGTGATGAGCGCGCATCCCGGCACCGTGAAGAAGATCGTCAAGATCGACCTGCCGCGTCCGCGCGATCCATTGAGCGTTGAATTCGTCGAATGCCAAAAGGAGCTGCTGGGCTACCTCGGCCACGATGTCGGCATCGAGGCACCGGCAAAAGGCGCCAACGGCAAAGCCAAATCATAGGGAGGATCAACAATGACCATTGCAAGCAAGGGAATGACCCGTCGGCAATACCTGGCGACGACCGGCGCCGGCGTGCTGGTGGCTGGCCTGGGTGTGAGGCCCGCGGCGGCACTGGAGACGGTCCGGCAAGGCTACCAGACCAACATGTGGGGCATGCCGACTTATTATCTGATGCGCTCCGGCCTGCTCGAGAAGCACGGCGTCAAATTCGAGGAATTCGCGGTGCCATCTGGCAACCTCACCATGCAGCAGATGGTGGCGCGCCAGGTCGACATGGGCACCTATGCCGGACCATCGCTCGCGCTCGGCCACGACAAAGGCGGGCTCGTCGGCATCGTCATGATCGAATACGTCGGCAAGACCGCGCGCGTGATGGCGCGCAAGGATCTCGGCATCACCAAGGTCGAGCAACTCAAGGGATTGAAGGTCGCCAACCAGAGCGGTTCGTCCACCGGCAATATCTTCGTCGACCAGATCGCCACCAAGGCCGGGCTCAAGAAAGGCGACTACCAGGAAATCCGCATGGACGTGAACAACATGGTGGCGGCCATGGCCGCCAAGACCGTCGATGCCATGGTCAATATCGAGCCGTATAACGCGATCGCGGAAGCCGACGGCCTGGCCAACACGCTGGTGGATTTTTCCAGCTTCGACAAGTTGCCGGTGTTCATGGCGGCAACGCCGGACTTCGTCGACAAAAGCCCGGACACCGTCGTGGCCTATCTCAAGGCCTGGCTCGAAGTGGCGAAGGACTTCAAGACCCAGCCGGACAAGGTCGCCGACGTGATCTACTCGTTCTACACCTCGAAGGGGTACGCGATGGCAAAGGACACATTCGCCAAGGCATTGGCGCGGGTGGAAGTGCAGCCTGGCTGGCCGTCGGACATCGTTCCCTATATGCAGCAGCAATCGGAAATCCTGCTGAGGGAAAACAAGATCAAGGCGATACCCGACTGGAATAAGGCATTGCGCACTGATTTGCTGAAGAAGGCCATGGCCTGACGATTTACAATGTTGCGACCAGGGCCGGCGCCGTGCGCCGGCCTTAATCTTGGAAAGACCTGAAATCACGGAGTGATCTGAATGTCCGCCAATCCGCTTACGCAATCTGGAGAGCCCGTCACCTGGAATTTCAAGCTGCTCGCGCAGAACGATCTCGGCGGCTTTGGCGGCATGGGCGAGGGCATGTCGGTGCAGATCGCCAAGGACGGGCGACGCATCATGTGGCTAGCGCATGAAAGCGCGCCGAAGAACTTCACGGGCGTCGACGTCTCCGATCCGCGCAATCCGAAGGTGGTGGTGCAGACCGACCTGCCGAAGCCGCACATGCGGTCGAATTCGCTGGAGACAGCCGGCGATATCATGGCGGTCGCGTATCAGACGCAGAAGACCGGGCAACAGCCGGCCGGACTTGAGTTGTTCGACATTTCGGTGCCGGAGAAGCCGCGCTCGATTTCATTCTTCGATTGCTCGGGTCCGACCTCGCGTGGCGTGCATCAATTTTGGTTCTGCGACGGTGAATACGTGCACATGGCGTCGGGCTCGCCCGATTTCAAACCGAGCAACCCGAACGACGACCAGTTCTACCGCTGCATCGACGTGCGCGATCCCTCGAAGCCAAAGGAAATCGGGCGCTGGTGGATGCCGGGCACGAGTGCCACCGACAATGTCGCGCCGCCGCCGCGCCATCCGCTCGACAAAGGCTATCGCGCCCACAACACCAATGTTTACCCGCAGCGGCCGGACCGGCTCTACCTCTGCTACATCGACGGCGGCATGTTCGTGATGGACATCAAGGACAAAGCCAATCCGAAGGTGATCTCGCACTGGACCAATTCACCGCCCTATACCGGCTTCATGCACACGGCGGTGCCGCTGTTCGATCGCAACCTCATGCTGGTGACCGACGAGTTGACCGAGAACGCCGGCAAGGACTGGCCAAAGTTGATCTGGATTCTGGACATGCGCGACGAGACGCATCCGGTCTCGATCTCGACCTGCCCGATGCCGCCGGTTGACGCCTACAAGGATCGCGGGGGCCGCTTCGGCGCGCACAATATTCATGAGAACGTCGCTCTGCCGACGTCCTGGCAGTCGGACCAGATCGTGCTCGGCACCTTCTTCAACGGCGGGCTGCGCGCCTACGATATTTCCAATCCCTATCAGCCCCAGGAAGTCGGCACCTTTGTGCCGCCGCCGCCGAAAGGCACGCCGGTCGGCGCCGTGCAGCTCAACGATGTATTCGTGGACGAACGGCAGATCGTGTACACCGTCGACCGCCACACTGGCGGGCTGTACACGCTGGAGATGGATTTCTGAACGAACTCTTCCCTTCCCCCGCCGCAGGGCGCTTCGGCCGCAGGCTCAAGCGCGAGCGCGGGGCGCGTTTGCCCGTCACGGTGATCACCGGTTTTCTCGGCGCCGGAAAAACCACGCTGCTCAAGCGCTTCCTGGCGACGCCGGAAGGCAAAGGCACCGCGGTGGTGGTCAACGAATTCGGCGCCACCGGCATCGACGACGCGCTGGTGCGTTCGAGCGCCGACGAGACCGTGCTGCTGGGCAATGGCTGCCTGTGCTGCATTACGCGCACTGACTTGCAGCAGGCGCTTCGCCGCATGGTGATCGAGCGCGAACGCGGCGAATTGCCGGACTTCCGCCGCGTCGTGATCGAGACGAGCGGGCTCGCGGATCCCTCGCCTATCCTGCAAACCTTCGCAACCGACCGGGCGCTCGGCGGCATCTTCCATGTCGACGCCGTGGTGACGGTGGTGGACGCCGAGCACGGCCTCGACACGCTGTCCTGGTCGGTCGAAGCGCGCAAACAGGCAATGCTTGCCGACCGTCTCGTCATCACCAAGACCGACATCGCCGGCGAGAGTGCCGGCGCGGCGCTCACCGCGCGCTTGCGCGAACTCAATCCGGGCGCCGAAATTCTGGAAGCGGTCAATGGCACGCTTGATCCCACCCGGCTGACCGAACCGGCCGCCGATCAACGCAATCCCTTCGTTGCCGACGCGGCGCACGCCGACGGCATCGGCAGCTTCGTGCTGAGCGAGAGCACGCCGATGCCGTGGCCGGTGTTCGCGCGCACCATGGACACCTTGATGACGCTGCGCGGGCCGGACCTGCTGCGGGTGAAGGGCTTCCTCGACGTCGAAGGATGCAAAGGGCCGGTGCTGGTGCAATTCGTGCAGCACCTCGCCCATCCGCCGGTTGAGCTGGAGTCATGGCCCGACGGAAACCGCACAAGCCGCGTGGTGTTCATCACGCGGAATATTTCGGAGCAGAAGGTGCGCGATTTGCTGAAGGCGATCAGGGCAATCGCCTGACTACTCCCGATCCCTGCCCGCGATTTCCGCCTGCCAGGGCGCGACGCGGCGCTCGACCCAGCCGATCAGCCAATTCAGGCCGACCGCCATCAACATCAAGATGATGATCGGCACGAACATCGTGGCGGTGTCGAAATTGTTGGCGGAGTTGATGATCACCGCGCCGAGACCTGAAATGGTGGTGAAAAACTCCGCGATCACCATCGCCACCACCGCGCGGCCGACGGCCAGCCGCACACCGGCCATGATGTAGGGCAGCGTGGCGGGCAGCACGATGCGGCGCAGGATCACCAGGTCAGGCGCCACGAAGGATTTTCCGACCTCGATCAGCGTCTTGGGCACGGCGACGACGCCGAGCCAGGTATTGATCGTGATCGGGAACAGCGCCATCAGGAATACGACCGCGACCTTGACCGCAAAACCAAGGCCGAGCCACAGGATCAGCAGTGGCACCAGCGCAACCAGCGGCATGGCGTAGCCGGCGGTGACGTAGATGCCGAGCGCAGCCTCCGCCGCGCGGAAGCCGCCGATCAGCAGGCCGAGCGGCACGCCAAACAGGATCGCCAACGCATAGCCGAGCAAAAACGGCCGCAGGGAGTCATAGAGCGCCGACCACAATTGGCCGGAGACCGCCAGTTCCCAGAACGCCACCGCAATTGCCGACGGATAGGAGCCGAACACCGGATTGATGTGGCGGCCGAAAATCTCCCACAAGATCAGCATGACCGCGATCGAGGCAAGCGTGATCACCCAGCGCGGCCAGGGCTTGCGCTCCGCGGGGCCGGCGTCTGCGGCCGCGGCGGCCTTTTCATTTCTGTTTGCGATATCGACCATCAGTGAACCGATGCGCCATCGTGGATCGCACGCCAGACCTTGTAGCGTGTCTCGGCGAATTCCGGCGTACCGCGCACGATTCCGAGATCGGGACGCGGACGCTTGAGCGGCACGTCCATGACTTCCTGCACGCGGCCGTTCTTCATCACCACGATGCGGTCGGCGATCAGCACGGCTTCATCGAGGTCGTGCGTCACGAATATAATCGTCTTGCCGGTGCGGGCGTGGATATCCAGAAGTTCGGCCTGCAGCGATTCGCGTGTCTGCGCGTCGAGCGCGCCGAAAGGCTCATCCATCAGCAGGACCTTGGGATCGATGGCGAGCGCCCGCGCAATACCGACGCGCTGCTTCATCCCGCCGGAAAGTTGATGCGGACGCCGGTTCTGCGAATCCTTCAAGCCCACCAGATGCAGATATTTTTCTGCCGTCTCGCGCAGCGGTGCCCGCGCATGCCCTTCATTTCCAGGCCGAACATCACGTTCTGCAACGCGGACAGCCACGGCAGCAATTCGGCGTGCTGGAAAACCATGCCGCGGTCGTGGCCGCAGCCGTGGACCTCGCGTCCGTCCACCGTGACGCGGCCGCTGGTCGACGGATCGAGGCCCATGGCGACGCGCAGCGCCGTGGTCTTGCCGCAGCCGGACGGCCCGATCAGCGCGACGATCTCGCCGTCCTTGACGGTGAAGCTGACGCGGTCGAGCGCCTGCACGTGATGAACTTCGTCATCCACGCGCAGCGTAAAGCGCTTGGACACGTCGAGGAAAGTCACCTCACCCATTCCATTCTCCAAGAATACAGCGCTAGTGACCGATAACCTTGAGCGCCTTTTCGCGATATTCCGGCGCGGTCACGACCTTGAGATCCAGCGGCGCCTTCAGCTTGCCGGCCTTCACCATCTGCTCCTGTATCCATTGGATCTTCTCCGCCGGCAGCGGCAGCGTCGGATCGACGGCATGATGTGCCACCGCGTCGTCATACACGAAGGCCGGGCGCGGATCGTCGGGCTTGGCGTGGATCAACTCGCGCGTCAGGGCAACGGTTTCGTCCCGGTGTGAGAGCGCGAAACGCAACGCGCTCATCTCGGCGGCAAGGAACTTGACCGCATCGTCGCCGCGTTCGGCCAGTTTCTTGGCGCTGGACACCAGGCAAACGCGCAGGAAGTTCGGCACCGCGTCGCGGCCGGCGACCAGCAGATGGATATTTTTTGGCGCGACCGGCTGATATTCGTTCGAAATCACCGCGGCATCGACCACGCCGCCGACCAGCGCCTGATAGCGGTCGTCGATCGCCGCCGACGGCCGCGAGCTTCACGTCCGTATCGGCGACGCCGTATTTTGCCAGCGCCGAGCGCGCCAGCATATCGGGCATCGAATTCGGCGCCGACACCGCGATCTGCTTGCCCTTGAGATCCTCGACCTTGCTGATCTTGTCCTTGGCGTAGATGCCGTGCGGCACCACGATCCAGTGACAGCCGAGCAATTTCACGTCGCCGCCCTTGGCGTCGGCCGCGAAAACGCCCTGCGGGCCACCCTCGAAGCTGTCGAGCTCGCCGGCGATCAGCGCCTTGAGCGCGAGTTGATCGTCCTTGAATTGCGAGATCTCGATCTTGAGACCCTGCTTTTTGGCGAAATCGCGCGTCGATACCATCAGGAAAATACCGGCATCGGCCTTGGCGTTGATCAGGCCGTGCTTCCAGACTTTCTCCTGCGCGGTAGCTGGAGCGGACAAAGCGGCAATGATCACAGCGGCCGCAATTGTGCCGAGTGCGACGCTCTTGGATGCGGTGATGCGCATGGCGACATTCCTCCCTGAACCCAGGTTCCTTATGGCCTCTCGACCGGGCCACTATTCCCGTGGGCGTAACATCTATTTTATCGCAATGGGCGTTCCCAAGACCAGTGTGCGGGACTAGCCTGTGGCCCGCAAGCGTCGCCAAAAGACGCATCCGCAATGGGGTGGGCGGCCTGTAAGCCCCTGCCCCTGCAAACTGTTCAGGGAGCTGAACGCTATGACCCAACGCTTTACCCTTACGGTCAACGGCACGTCCCACACGATCAACGCCGATCCGGACATGCCGTTGCTCTATGCGCTGCGCGACGATCTTGGTCTCAACAATCCACATTTTGGCTGCGGGCTTGCGCAATGCGGCGCCTGCACGGTGCATCTCGACGGGCAGCCGACCCGCTCCTGCATCACCACGATCTCGTCCGTCGGCGACGCCAAGATCACGACGCTCGCGGGCCTTGGGACACCTGAAAAGCCACATCCACTGCAGACCGCCTATGTCGAGGAGCAGGTGCCGCAATGCGGCTACTGCATCAACGGCTGGCTCATGACGGCCGCCGCTTTCCTCCGCGACAAGAAGAAGCCGACCGAGGCCGAGATCAAGGACGCCCTCTCCGGCCTCAAGTGCCGTTGCGGCACGCACATCAGCATTCTCAAAGCGGTCAAGCGTGCCGCCGAGATGATGGGTTGAGGGAGGGCACCATGACAAAATTTGAAAAAACTTCGTCATTCACCCGCCGTTCGGTCCTGCTCGGCGGCGGCGCCCTGGTCGTTTCGGTCGGCGCAGCCATATCGCTGGAGACCGTTCTGTCGATCGGCCAGGCTTACGCGCAAGGCGCCAAGCCGCCGCTGACGCCCGATCAATTGTCGTCCTACATCGCGGTCAACGCCGACGGCACCGTCTCCGCCTTCTTCGGCAAGATGGACATGGGCCACGGCCTGCATGTCGCCATCGGTCAGATCGTGGCCGAGGAACTCGACGTTCCGTTCAAGAGCGTCAAGGTCATCATGGCCGACACGGCCCTGACCGTGAACCAGGGCGGCGCCTCCGGCTCCACCGGTATCCAGGAAGGCGGCAAGCAAATGCGCGTCGCCGCGGCGGAAGCGCGCCGCGTGCTGGTCGAGATGGCGGCAAGCCAGCTATCCGTGCCGGCCGAAAAGCTCGTCGTTACGGACGGCGTGGTGAGCGCGCAGCGACGACAAGTCCAAACGCGTGTCCTACGCGCAGTTGATCGGCGGAAAATATTTCAACGTCCAGCTCGACTGGAACAAGAAATACGGCAACCCCCTCTATGCGCCCGGCAAGGCGCAGCCGAAAAAGCCGAGCGAGCACAAAATCGTCGGCCAGCCGATCAAGCGCGAAGACGTGGCGCCAAAGGTCTTCGCCCAGGAGGACTTCGTCACCGACGTGAAGGTGCCGGGCATGGTGCATGGGCGCATGATCCGTCCCGCGGTGGCCGGCAGCGTGCCGGTGAAGGTGGACGAAAGCTCGATCAAGGACATTCCCGGTGCCAAAGTGGTGTGGGACAAGGGCTTCCTCGGCGTCGTCGCCGACAAGGAATGGGATGCGATCCAGGCGGCGCAAAAACTGAAAGTCGAATGGTCGCATGTCACCGCCGCCGTTCCCGGAGCAGGCCTCGCTCTACGACCACATCCGCAAGGCCAGCGTACGCAAGCGCCAGGTCGAAAAAGAAAACGGCAATGTCGACGAGGCGTTCAAGACCGCCGCGAAGGTCATCGAAGCCGAGTACGAATGGCCGTTCCAGTCGCATGCCAGCATGGGTCCGGCCTGCGCGCTGGTCGAGATCAAGGACGGTCAGGTCACCTGCTGGACCGGCACGCAAAAGTCGCACTTCCAGCAACAGGGCCTGGCGTCGACGCTCGGCGTGCCGGTCGAAAGCGTCCGCGTCATCTGGAAGGCCGGGCCCGGCTCCTACGGCCGCAATGACGCCGACGACGCCGCCATGGATGCGGCCGTGCTGGCGAAAGCCGTCGGCAAACCGGTGCGGGTGCAATACATGCGCGACCAGGGCACCGGCTGGGACCCGAAAGGTCCGGCCTCGATGCACAACGTGCGCGCCGCGATCGACGCGTCCGGCAAGGTCACCGCCTACGAGTTCATCAGCAAGGCGTTCTCGCGCGTCGACGTCAACACCAATGGCAGCAAGCCGTTCGATACGCTGGCCGGCCAGGCGCGCGGCGTCGACCTCAAATCGGGCGATGGCTTCGGCGTACCCGCGGAATCCTACGCCTTCGACAACAAGCGGACCGGCTGGGAAACGATCCCGCCGCTGCTCGACCGCTCCTCGCCGTTGCGCACGTCGCATCTGCGCGATCCGGTCGGACCGCAGATCCACTTCGCCAGTGAATCCTTCATCGACGAGGTGGCTGCCGCGCTGAATGCCGATCCGATCGAATTCCGGCTGCGGCATATCAAAGATCCGCGCGACATCGCGGTGCTCAAGGCGGTCGCCGAAAAATCCGGATGGCAGTCGCGGCCCTCGCCGCGCCGCGACCAGACCGGCAATAAAGTGTCCGGCCGCGGCATCGCCTACTCGCAACGAAACGGCACGCGTGTCGCGATTGTCGCCGAAGTCGACATCGATCGCTCAACCGGCAAAATCTGGGCGCGCAAGTTCACGGTGGCGCACGACTGCGGGCAGATCATCAACCCCGACGGGCTGGTGAAATGCATCGAGGGCAACATTGTCCAGGGCGTCAGCCGCACCTTGTGGGAAGAAGTCACCTTCGACCGCAAGGCCGTGACCAGCGTGGACTGGCTGACCTATCCGATCCTCGACATCACCGAGACGCCCGGGGAGGTGAATGTCGTGCTGATCAATCATCCGGAGATCGCGCCGACCGGCGCCGGCGAGCCGTCGATCCGTCCGGTGGCGGCGGCGATCGCCAACGCCATCTTCGACGCGACCGGCGTGCGCATTCGGCGCGTGCCGTTCTCGCCGGAGCGGGTGAAGTCGGCGCTGAGCTGAGTGAAACGCGTCGTCACCGGCTGCCCGTGCCTCGCAAGAGGGCATCGCCGTCCTAACGAGATGGCCGGGACAAGCCCGGCCATGACGACACTACGCTGTCGCCAGCCGCTTGACGCTCTCGCGCGCCGCCTTGATGATGTCGGGCACCGCGGCGTCGTTGCCGGGCGCCATGATGTGGACGCCGGCGACGTGCGGTATCTCCGCCAGTTCCCGCACGACATCGATGCAGATGCGGCGGCCCTCCGCCGCCGGATCGGTGGCGCGCTCCATGCGCTCGATGATCGCGTCGGGGATGATGGCGCCGAACAGTTTCTCCTTGATCCAGCGCGCCGACTTGGCCGAGCGCAGCGGCACGATGCCGATCAGGAAGGACAGCTTGTCCGCGATGCCGTGCTCGGCGAGCCGCGCCATGTAGCGGCGCACCACGCCGGCATCCATGCAGAACTGGGTCTGCACGAATTGCGCGCCGGCGTCGACCTTGGCTTCGAGGCCCGTGGGCTTCCAGCCGGGCTGCGGATCGATCGGATTGTCGGCGCTGCCGAGAAAGAAATCGGCGCGGCCGGTGAACTTGCGCCCGGTCGGCAATTCGCCGGTGTCGCGCATGCGGCGCGCGGTCTCCAGCAGAGCGCGCGGATCGAGATCGAACACCGCCTTGGCGTCGGGCTGATCGCCGGCGCTCGGATCGTCGCCGCGCAGCATCAGCAGATTGCGCACGCCGGACGCGGCGGCGCTCAGCAGATCGCTCTGCAAGGCGATGCGATTGCGGTCGCGGCAGGTGAGTTGCAGGATCGGCTCGATGCCCTGCTCGACCAGCATGCGCGGCCGCGGTCACCGCGCCGAGATGCGGCCGCGCGCCGGCGCCGTCGGTGATGTTGACCGCATCGGCGAGGCCCTTGAGCGGCAGCGCCTTGGCCAGCAATTCGTTGCGGTCGGCCGACACCGGCGGCGTCACTTCCGCGGTGATGACGAAGCGCCTGGCGCGAAGCTTGTCCTGCAAGGCTGGTTTTCATCGAAACCAAGTCGCAAAATTGAGTGGACGTTGCAAGGGCAACAATGGGAAAAACAGCAGCGGCAGCGATACCGCACGACATTGCAGGTGGCATGTTTCAGCTGGCGAAATCCCTCGACGACGCGCTCGCTGCCGATCGGCGACGGCTGCCTGCTGGTGGTGCCGCGCGAGGTGTCCGGCGTGCCGATGGCGGCGACGCGCGCGCTGATCAGGCGCGGCGTCAAACGGCTGCATCTGGTGGCGCTGCCGACCTCGAGCCTGCAGGCCGATCTGCTGATCGGCGCCGGCTGCGTCGCGACGCTGGAGACCAGCGCCGTCAGCCTCGGCGAATTCGGCCCGGCGCCGCGTTTCACCGCCGCCGTCACGTCGGGCACGATCAAGATGAAGGACGCCACCTGCCCGGCGCTGCACGCCGCCTTGCAGGCGGCGGAGAAGGGCGTGCCGTTCATGCCGCTGCGCGGGCTGATCGGCTCGGACGTCCTGAAATATCGCGACGACTGGAAAGTGATCGACAGCCCGTTCGGCAATGGCGATCCGATCGTGCTGCTGCCGGCGATCAAGCCGGACGTCGCGCTGATCCATGCGCCGATGGCCGACCGCTTCGGCAATGTCTGGATCGGGCGCCAGCGCGAACTCGCCACCATGGCGCATGCGGCGGAGCAAACCATCGCGACCGTCGAGAAAATTCACGACGGCAATCTGCTCGACGATCCGGTGCTCGCCGCCGGCACGCTGCCCGGCTTCTATGTCGAGAGCATCGCGGTGGCCGAGCGCGGCGCCTGGCCGCTCGGGCTTGCCGGATCACTACGCCGCCGACGCCGAGCATCTTGCGCGAATATGCGCGCATGGCGGCGACGCCGGAAGGCTTCGCCGAATATCTCGACAGGTATGTGTATGAACGCCGCGCCGCGTGAATTTCCGCGACGAGGAACTGCTCGCCGACGTGATCGCGCGGCTGATCGGCGACGTGCGCCATGTCGCGGTCGGCAATGCCTCGCCGATCCCGGCAACCGCCGCGCTGCTGGCGCGCGAGCGCGGAAACGGGCGGCCTTACGTGTCGCTGCTGCAAAGCCGCAAGCACAATTTCTTCACCGACGGCGCGCGCGAACTGTTCGACTGCGCCGGGCCAAGGCCGCATCGACGTGTTCTTTCTCTCCGGCGGACAGATCGACGGCCACGGCAACGTCAACCTGGTGAGCACCGGCGACTACGAGCATCCGAAGGTGCGCTTCCCCGGCTCGTTCGGCTCGGCCTATCTCTATTACGTGGTGCCGAAAGTGATCCTGTTCCGCACCGAGCATTCGCGCCGCACGCTGGTGCCCAAGGTCGATTTCATCAGCGCGCCGGGCGCGAGCGACGGAAATGTCTATCGCCCGGGCGGGCCGATCGCGCTGGTGACCAATCGCTGCCTGTTCAGCTTCGCCGACGGCCGCTTCACGCTCGCAGCGTGCATCCGGGCCACACGGTCGAAGAAGTCGTCGAGAACACCGGCTTCGACTTCGACACGCCGGCCAAGGTGCCGGAGACGCCGGCGCCCTCGCCGGAGACGCTCAAGCTCATGCGCGAGGTGGTGGCGCCGCAACTGGCCGAGGTCTATCCGCAATTCGCAGCGCAGGTGTTCGGCGTCGGCCAGGCCGCTTTCGCGGGCTGAAAACCACGCCCTTCCAGTCACTTCGCGCGTGGGCTAGTGTGCCGCCCGCGCGGCCGTCCGGCCGCGGAACATCATAAGAAACGGAAGGAAACGTCCGGTGAAAACGGTTGAAGCTGCGGTGATCGGCGTCGGATGGGTCGGCGGAACGCGCGCGGAGACGCTGTGCGCGCACGGCGCTGGTCGACAAATTGCACCTGTGCGACATCAAGCCGGACCGGCTGGCCGAAGTGAAGGCGCTGTACAAGCCCGCGACCGCGACGCTCGACTACAACGACATCATCAAGAACGCGAATATCTCGGTGGTCTACATCTCGACCACGCCGGAAACCAACCACTATCCGATCTGCCGCGACTGCCTGAAATCCGGCAAGAACGTGATGCTGGAGAAGCCGATCGCGCTGGAATTGTGGGAAGCCGACGAACTGATCCAGCTCGCCAAGCGCAACAATCTGAAATTCACCATCGGCTATTCGCAGCGCTTCAATCCGAAGATCGCCTACGCCAAGAAGAAGATCGTCGACGGCACGCTCGGCAAAGTCGTGTCGGTGCTGGTCAGCCGGCATCTGTCGCGCAGCCTCGGCAAGAAGATCGCCAGCCGCGTGCGGCTGTCTCCGGTCGTGATGGAATCGACGCACGACCTCGATTTCGTGCTCTGGCTGCTGGAGCCGGCCAAGCCCGTGCGCGTCTATTCGCAGGGCGCCTATGGCTACATGCAGCCGATCAACGGCTCGCATGACGTGATGTTCACCACCGTCACCATGGACAACGGCGTGGTGGTGATGATCGGCGGCGGCTGGAACCTGCCGCCGAGCTATCCGAACTATTGCGCGACCTGGATCGAGATCACCGGCACCGACGGCTCGCTGTTCCTCGACGACACCCAGCGCGACAACTGGCTCAACACCGAAGAACACGGCCAGGAATTTCCGATGTCGACCATGCCGGGCGAATGGGTCGACAACGTGTTTGCCGGCGGCATGGGCCCGGAGACCATCCACTTCCTGGAAGCCTGCATCCGCGACACGCCGGTGATGGTGACGCCGGAAAGCGCGCGGCGCGTGATGGAAACCTACAGCGCCGCCGATCTGTCGGCCGACCGCAACGAGCCGGTCGACCTGCCGCTGACCAACGAAACGATTTCGGGCATCGCCGAATTCAAGGAGCAGAACCGGGCCGGGAGTCAATCCAGCGGGAGCGATCATGAGAAATCCGCCAAGGGCGTCGGCCTTGCGATCATCGGCGGCGGCCGCGTCGGTCTGTTCCGCGGCGAAGTGGCGGCGCGCCATCCGGCGGTCGAATGGATCGGCCTTGCCGAGAAGAACCCGAACCGCGCCGGCGAAGTCGGCCCGAAAATCAGCGCCGATTTCGTCACGCAAAGCCACGTCGAACTGCTCAAGCGGCCGGAAGTGACCGCCGCCATCATCTGCCACCGACGAGCATCTGCACGTCGATCCGATCATGGCGGCGGTCGAGCGCGGCATTCCGATGCTGATCGAGAAGCCGCTCGCGACCGATCTCGCTGAATCCGCGAAGGTGCTCAAGGCGATCAAGGACGCCAAGCTCGATGCCGTCGTCGGCTACACGCAACGCTTCCGCCGGCGCTGGCTGGCGGCCAAGGAGAAATGCCGCACCGGCGCGCTCGGCGATGTCACGCTGGTGACCTCGCGCGCCTTCATGAACCGGCTGGTGGCGATCGACAACTACAAGCGCACCGACGATCCCGCGACCATCTCGCCGATGGTGATCTCCGGCACGCACGCGCTCGACATCTGCATGTGGTGCCTGGAGGGCAAGACGCCGGTCGAAGTCTATGCGCGCTCGATCGACAAGGTGCTGGGCCCGCTCTACAAGGGCATCGACGCCACCGCCGGCATGATCATGTTCTCCGACGGCACCGTCTATCACCTCAACATGTCGTGGGCGCTGCCGGTGACCTGGCCGGCCGGCGGTCTATTCGCTCGAAGTCGGCATCGTCGGCACCACCGGCGTGCTCACCATCGACGACACCCACCGCGACATCGTGCTCGCGGTGTCGAAGGCGCAGTCGGAAGGCTACAACCCCGACGCCACGCGGCTGGTCGATTTCATGGGCAGCTATCCGCCCGGCGACATGGCGCTCGGCGAATTGCGCGGGCCGATGGCGGAGGAGACCGACTCGCTGGCTCAACCGCGTCGCGCTCGGCCTGCCGACCGCGGCGGCGACGGTGGAAGAAGCGCATCGCAACCTGATGCTGACCAAGGCGCTCGATCTGTCGGCCAAGCGCAAGCAGCCGGTGAAACTGCCGCTCGATCCGGACGACGTGCGCGCGGCGGCGTAGCGGCTTTACTGCGGCCGGCGTGCCGGCGCGGTCGTCGCCGCAGCGGCGGCGGCGCCGCTGCCGCCGAACAGGATGCGCTGCGGATTGTGCGCGAGGTCCGTGATCGCCTTGCCGGCGAGCTCGACCTGCCGCGTCGCGGTCGCCGTCAGCCTGTTCACGCCGATCGTAATTTCGTCCGTGCGCTTGTCGAGATTTTCGATCAGCATGCGAGCCGAGGCCGTTGCCTCCTTGGCGTTGCTCGGCGGCCTTGCTGTTGTTCATGATCGAATCGACGTTGTCGGTGTTGCGCGCGAGCGATGCGCTGAACGTGGCAATATCCGTGATCGCCTGATGCAGCGCTTCCTGGTTGGCGGCGATCACCTCGTCGGCCTTGTTCAGCACGTCGCGCGCGGCCTGCATCATGTCCTGGCTCGCGCTGGGATCGGCCTTCAAGGTCGGCGGCTCGCCCTCTTCTCGCTCGATCAAGGGCGTCGTCGCCGAGATGCCCTTGAGCGACACCGAGGCGACGCCGGTCAAGCCCGTGAACTCGAGGCCGACCCGGGTATCCGAGCGGATCGGCGTCGCCTTGTTGACCGCCAGCAAGCGCCGATGACCTGCGAAGGCTTGTCGGGATCGAGCCGGAGAGTCGGTCACCTCGCCGACGCGAATGCCGTTGAACAGCACGTTGCCGCCGACCTGCAAGCCCGAAACCGAACTGTCGAAGATCACGCGATAGGCGACGGCCTGCTTCTTGCCGGACGTGTGGTGGAGCCAGAAAATGAAGCCAAATGCGCCGGCGACCACGGCGAACGTGAACAACCCGATCAAAGCGTAATTCGCTTTTCGCTCCATCGCTCAACTCCGTTAGTTCCTTGCCGCCGCCTGCCAGTCCGCTCGCGCTCGTGCGCCGTGGAAATAAGCCTTCAACCACGGCTGCTGCGACGCCAGCATCGTATCCATCGTGCCCGCTTCGTTGATCTTGCCCTCGCCGAGAACGGCGATGCGGTCGCAGATCGTATGCAGGCTGTCGAGGTCGTGCGTGACCATGAAAACCGCCATCGCCGAGGTCCGCTGCAACGTCAGGATCAGTTGGTCGAAATCGCCAGCGCTGATCGGATCGAGCCCCGAGGTCGGCTCGTCGAGAAAGAGAATTTCCGGATCGAGCGCCAGCGCGCGCGCGAGTGCGACGCGCTTGATCATGCCGCCCGAAAGCTCGGAAGGATACTTGCGATAGACGTCCGGCTTCAGGCCGACCATTTCCAGCTTGGTGATGGCGATTTCGGTCGTGAGGCTGTCCGAAAGGTCGAGATATTCGCGGATCGGAAATTCGACGTTTTCGCCGACGCGTCAGCGAGGAGAACAGCGCGCCTTGCTGGAACAGAATGCCCCAGCGCCGCTCGATCTCCTGGCGCTGGTCCTCGTCCGCCTGATCGAGATTGACGCCGAAGACGTCGATGCGTCCCTGCTTGCTTCGGCAACAGGCCGACGATCGTGCGCGTCAGAACCGACTTGCCGGCGCCCGAGGCGCCGACGAAGCCGAGAATCTCGCCGCGATAAACATCGAGCGTCACGCCGTTGAGGATCCGGTTGCCTTTGAGATCGACAACCAGGTCGCGCACCTCGATGACGGGCGTCTGCGGATCTTTTGCCATGTCACATCCCGATCGATGCGAAGAACATGGCGAAAATGCCGTCGAGCACGATGACGAGGAAAATCGATTTGACCACGGAATTGGTGGTCTGCTCGCCGAGCGACTCCGCGCTGCCCTGCACCTGCAGCCCTTCGACGCAGGCGACAACGCCGATCACCAGCGCCATGAACGGCGCCTTGATCATGCCCACCTCGAACGTGTTCATCGAGATCGCTTCGCGCAGCCGCGTCAAAAAGACCTCGGGCTGGATGCCGCCGTAAAGCCAGGACACCAGGCCGCCGCCGTAAAGCGCCGCCATCGATCCGAGAAAAGTCAGGATCGGCACCGCGATCACGAGCGCGAGGATGCGCGGAAGGATCAGCACTTCGATCGGGATCGAAACCCATCGTGCGCAGCGCGTCGACTTCCTCGCGCATGTGCATGGCGCCGAGCTCGGCGGTATAGGAGCTGCCGGAGCGGCCGGCGACCATGATGCAGACGATCAGCACGCCGACTTCGCGCAGCACCAGCACGCCGACCATGTCGACGACATAGATGTCGGCGCCGAATTTGCGGAAATGGAAAATGCCCTGCTGCGCGAGAATGGCGCCGATCAGGACGGTGATCAGCAGGATGATCGGCACCGCGCGCCAGCCGACGCGCTCGAGCTGGTTGACCATCGACGTAAGACGAAAGGTCGTCGGCCGCAACAACACGCGTCCCAGCGCGACCATCAGTCGAGCCGAGCATCTGCGCGAACAGCATAAGGTCGGCGCCGACCGTCGACATGGTCATGCCGACGCTTTCCAGCGTCGCCGATGATGCTGTTGTCGGTCGCGGCGGCGGCGGCGTCAGTGTCTGCGTCCCGGCGTGGACCTTCTCGAACAGGCCGCGGTAATCCTCGCGCAATCCGACGAGGCGCGCGTCGCGTCCCTGGTCGGTCCAGCTGCGCAGCGTGCGTTCGATCAACCAGGCGCCGTACGTATCGAGATATTCGATGCGGGTCAGATTGATCGCGATGCTGCGCGCGTTAATTCCGCGCGTGGCGGCGTCAACCTGCGGCTCGATCGCGCCGGCATACTCGGCCGTCCACGATCCGCCGGCGCTGAGTTCGATGCGGTCGCCCTGCACCTGGCCGCTGAGCAAGGTTCCTGCCGTCACCGAGCCACTCCTTCATCCACACAACAACACCGCGCACCTGCGCTTTGCCCTTCGCAGGCCGCCGTGCCGAGACAGGACTGGATGCGTTTCGGCGGGACTTTGCGTTCGCGCCACAGGCCGATCTGCAAGCTATGGCCGCAACTCAAGGGCCGCACTTAGCGCAACCTCTGGTCCCGCCCCTAACACCATCAAAAGTTAACAAATTGGTAGCATTCGTTAAACGCCGTTTACCTAATTAGGTTAACGGGCGGTTAACGATGTTTTGCCCCGTTTGACGGGCATTTTCGGCCGCGCGATCATGCGCTTGGACCGTCGCCGCGCAACGCTAGCAGGCCGATACGCCGACACAGTTGGCGTTCGCGTCATTGACCGCAAACAGGCTTTCCACGACCGGCCGTCGCATATTGTTGATCGGCGGGATCGACAGGACTTCCATGTAGACGGTGCCCAGTCCCTGCAGCCCCAACAATGTGCCGGCGCCGAGACTGAGATCCAGATCCCGATTGGGCGCAAATGGACCGCGGTCATTGATCGTCACATTGATCGAACGATGGTTCTTCGGATTGGATACGCGGATCAATGTCCCGATCGGCAATGTCTTGTGTGCCGCATGCCATCCGATCGGATTGAAACTCTTGCCGGTCGAGACCAGTTTGTCTTCCCAATACATCGACGCGACAACCCACTCGCCGGCCTGAATTCGATCCAAAGAGTTTTCGCTCGAGACGCTGTACAGCGGAATCGCGGACAGCACGGCGCTGCACGCCAAAATGATTCCGACATGGGCCAATGTCCTTTTCGCCCACGCCAGCAAATACTTGTCTTTTCAACCAGCTTCATCGATTTGATTCGACAAATGATTTTTGCCAAAGCCCCAACGACCGCCTCGCGCCGAACTGAGAGCGATCCGCGGAATGAACAGAGATTTATTCGATTTGTTCCCTTGGGCACTACAAATACGGCCGTTATGTGATGGGCCCGGCTGATCCAACGTACGCTCGCGCAGCGGCTTGATCGACAGTTCAGCCGCGAGTTTGTCGAGCTGCGTCAACAATTCAGGCGGCGAGCGGTAGTCCATTGCGCAGACGATCGGCGCGGCGCTGCGCGCGCTGCTCACCCGGCAGTCGCACGCGTCTGTCCGGGCAGAGGTTTCGTGTTGCGCAAGCTCGCGGATGTGCCGATCGACCTCGGCCTTGAAATGATCGATCGGCTGGAAGCGGCTCGGATCGAGCGCCAGCACGAACTGCCCGGTATTGGTGACCTTGTCCGGCTCGGCGTTGAAGTCGACACAGTCGCGACCAAACAGCGCACCATTGAGCGTGCCGGCGAGCAACCCGAACATCAGCGCCAGTCCCGCGCCCTTGTAACCGGCCATCGGCAACAGCAGCGCCTCGGCGCTCTTGTGCGGATCGATAACCGCCTCGCCGGTCTTCGGATCGATCATCCAGTCGTCTTGCAGCGGCTTGTTCTGCAAGCGGTGGTTCTTGATCGTGCCGTAGGACACGATCGAGGTCGCGATATCGAGCACCACCGGCGGCTCCTTGCCGGCGGGGATCGCGATCGCCAATGGATTGGTGCCGAGCAGCGGCTCGGCGCCGCCGGCGAGCGGCATGTGGTTGGCGTTCGCGACCGCCGAATAAATGCCGACCATGTCGGCCTTCAGCGGCAGCGCGGCATAGACGCCGGCAGCGCCGGCATGACCCGACATGCGGCAGCCGACCCAGGCAACGCCGCATTCGCGCGCGAGTTCGATGGCGGTTTCCGCCGCGCGCGCGACCACCAGATGGCCCATGCCATTGTCGCCGTCGACCAACGCGGTCGCCGGCGCGGTGCGCTTGACCTTGATATTCGGACGCGGATTGGTCGAGCCGAGCTTGAGCCGCTGCACATATTGCGTCAGGCGAAACACGCCATGCGCATCGGCGCCGATCAGATCGGCCTCCAGCATCAACTCGGCGATCTTGGCGGCGTCGTCTTTCGGCACGCCGGCCTTGATCATCGCGTCGACGATCAGGCCGGTGACGGCGGCCGTCGGAATGCGGCGGCTTTGGCGTCCTGGATGTTCATGGTTTCCCCGACAGCAATTTTTCGGCGCGCGCCGCCAGAATGGTCGCCTTGTCGGCGTCGGAAATCTTCAGGCCGCGCACGTGCTTCACGCAGTCCAGCATGGCCATGTCGTAAGGATAGTCGCTGCCGAGCATGACACGTTCGGCGCCAACGTGCCCGATCATGAATTCCAGCACCGGCGTCGGAATGCAGGATGGTGTCGTAATAGAAGCGCTTGGCGATATTCTGTCGGCTGCTTGGCAATGTTCTTCTTCGGCTCCGGCCGCACCTGCCAGCCGTGCTCCCAGCGCGCCGCCTGATAGGGCGTAAAGCCGCCGCCATGCGCGAGCATGACCTTCAGCTTCGGATGGCGGTCGAGCACGCCGCCGAAATAGAGACAGGCGGCGGCGATCGTGGTGTCGAGCGGATTGCCGATCAGGTTGTGCAGATAATATGACTTGAGGCGGTCGGCGCCGGCGACGTTGTTGGGATGCACGAACATGAAGGCGCCGAGCTCTTCGGCCGTCGCCCACAGCGGCTCGAAACTCGGATCGTCGAGATTCTTGCCCATGATGTTGGAGGCAAACATCGAGCCCTTGAGGCCGAGCTTGGTCATCGCGCGCCGCAGTTCGTCGGCCGCGCGCTTGGCCGGTCCTGCAGCGGCAACGTGGCGATGCCCATGAAGCGGTCCGGGATGGGCCGTGATGTGCTTCGCCATCTGGTCGTTCTGAATGGCGGCGAGTGTCGCGCCGAGCGCGGGCTCCTGATTGTAGAGATAAGTCTGCGGCGTGGCCGAGAGTACGTGCACGTCGACGCCGGCCGCATCCATGTCGTTCAGGCGGCGCGCGATGTCGAAGCCGCCGGTCGGGAACGGCCGGTAGACCACGCCGGCCACGTCGAGCGTCGGCAGCTTCCGCTGTCGTCGGGTGTGATGGTGACCTTGACGCCGGCCTTGGTGCAGCAGCGCGGCGGTTTCCTGGGTCAAGATATGGGTATGGGTATCGATCGTACGCACGTTGCTCATTTCACCACCCGAAAGACGCCGCATGCATTGCGCGCGGCAAGGAGCGCCTGAGTGCCGCAGCCGCGAGCATGGGCGCAAGCCCCTGTCGCAGGCTGTTCTATTCGGCTATAAACGGAGTCCCGCAAGCGCAATTTCCGGACCTCCGCATGACCGCCAGCCCCGCCCGCACGAAGCACACGCTACGCGTCGAAGACGACGCCCTGGTGCGCGGCGCCGGCCGTTTCATGGACGACCCGCGCCTGCCCAACACCGGCCTATGCCGCCTTCGTGCGCTCGCCGCACGCACACGCGCGCGTGTTGTCGGTCAACGCCGACGAGGCGCGCAAAGCCAAGGGCGTGCTGGCGGTGCTCACCGCCGCAGGACATCAAGGCAGCCGGCATCGGCAGCATCTCGCGCCATCCGCCGGTGGTGGGCCGCGGCGGCGCCAAGATGGTCGATGCCGTTCCGCCCGGTGCTGGCGGAGACGGCCATGCATGTCGGCGACCCGGTCGCGATGGTGGTGGCGGAGAGCCATGCCGCCGCGCAGGACGCCGCCGACCTCGTGCAGGTCGAATACGAGGAACTGACGCCGGTGGTCGATCTCGACGCGGCGATGAAAGCCGCAACGCAATTGTATCCCGGACGCGCCCGGCAATCTCTGCGTCGACTGGCCGGGGCACGGTGCCGAGCGAAGACAACGAGCGCGAGGTCGCCCAGATCATCAAAGAGCGCGCCGCACGTGGCGCGCGTGCGCGTCGTCAACCAGCGCATGGTGGTGGCCTCGCTCGAGACGCGCGGCGCCACCGGCGCAATACGACGCGGCAAGCGAGAGCTACACGCTGCACGCCTGCTCGCAGAGCGCCGACGGCATGCGCGCCAGGCGGCCTCCATCATGGGCGTGCCGAATGAGAAACTGCGCGTCATCACCGAGATGTCGGCGGCGCCTTCGGCATGAAGACGACCGTGCTATCCGGAATATATCGCGCTGCTGGTGGCCGCGCGCAAAATCGGCCGGCCGGTGCACTGGCAGTCGACGCGTTCGGAGGCTTTCATCAGCGACGCGCAGGCACGCGACGCCGTCACCGAGGCCGAACTCGCGCTCGACGACAAGGGCAAGTTTCTCGCATTGCGCGTGCGCCATGTGTGCAATCAGGGCGCCTATGTGGCCAATGCCGGCATCAACATCAACACCAACAATTTCGCGCGCTGCCTGCCCGGCATGTACCGCATCCCGAAGGTCGATGTTTCGGTCGCCTGCTACTTCAGCAACACGAGTACCGATCGCTCCCTATCGCGGCGCCGGACGGCCAGAAGCCAACTACGCGCTCGAGCGCGTGGTCGAGGAAGCCGCCCGCGTCATCGGCATGGATCCGTTGCGGCTGCGCAAGAAGAACCTCATTCCGCCGTCGGCGATGCCGTTCAAGACGCCGATCGAACACTTACGACAGCGGCGATTTCCCCGGCATTGTCGAGCAGGCGCTGGAACTTTCCGACTACGCCAATTTCAACAAGCGCAAGCGCGAAGCGGCGCGCCGCAAAAAACTCCGCGGCATCGGCATCTCCTGCATGCTGGAGCATTCCGGCGCCACGCCGACGGAGCAAGCGTCGGTCGCGTTCCCCGGCGGCGACAAGCTGATCCTCGGCTGCAACGTGCAGTCGACCGGACAGAGCCACGCCACCGTGTTCGGCCGCCTGCTCGCGAACAAGCTCGGCATCGACGCCGCCAAGATCGAGCACCGGCACGGCGACACCGCGCTAGGGCTTGACCGGCAACGCCTCGGTCGGCTCGCGCTCGGCGATGTGCGCCGGCAACGCCATCATACACACCGCCGACGTGATGCTGGCCAAGGGCAAGAAGATCGCGTCGTCGCTGCTGGAGGCGTCCGAGCAGGACATCCAGTACCGCAACGGTCAATTCGAAGTGGTCGGCACCGACCGCAAGATCTCACTGTTCGAGACCGCGCAGCGGGCCAAGGAGACTGGGCGAAAGTCTCGACACCAAGGACAAGGCCGACACGCCGCTCACCTTCCCCAACGGCTGTCACATCGCCGAGGTGGAGATCGATCCCGACACCGGCCACGTCGATGTCGTCACCTACACGGCGGTGGATGATTGCGGCAATCCGCTCGACACGACGATCGTCGAGGGCCAGGTGCACGGCTCGCTTGCGCAGGGCTTGGGCCAGGCGCTGGTCGAAAATGCGGTCTACGATTCCACGCAGCGGCCAACTGGTGAGCGGCTCGTTCATGGATTACGGCATGCCGCACGCGCACACCATGCCGGTCGAACTGCGCGAGGCGTTGCGCCCGGCGCCGGCCACGAGCAATCCGCTCGGCGTCAAGGGCACCGGCGAGGCCGGCACGACGGCAGCGATCGCGGCCGTGATGAACGCAATTTCCAATGCAATTCCCGAACGGCGCCGCCGATCACATGGACATGCCGGCCACGCCAGCGAAAGTGTGGGAAGCGTGCCAGAAGGCGATGGCCAGCAAGTAAACTGCTCGTCCTCGCGAAAGCGGGGACCCGGCAGAGCAAGGCTGCGATTCCCGCTTACGCCGGAATGAGACGAGATGCGTCTCAACGCCTGCGAGATGAACTTCGTGTTCATGTAGGCCTGCAGACCTTCCATGCCGCCTTCGGAGCCGTAGCCCGACTCCTTGATGCCGCCGAACGGCGTCTCCGGCGTCGAGATGGCGATGCTGTTGACGCCGACCATGCCGGACTGGATCGCGTCGCCGATCGCGGTTGCGGTCGCGCCCGATGAGGTGAACGCATAGGCCGCGAGCCCGAAGGGCAGCGAGTTGGCGCGCTCGACCACTTCGTCGAAGGTCTTGAACGGCACGATCGGCGCGACCGGGCCGAACGGCTCCTCGGTCATGATCTTGGCATCGTCCGGCACGTCGGTAATCACCGTCGGCTGGAAGAAGAAGCCCTGGTTGCCGTGACGCGAGCCGCCGGTCGCGATCTTGCCGCCGCGGCTCTTGGCGTCGTTGACGAATGATTCCATGGCGTCGAGCCGGCGCGGATTGGCGAGCGGGCCCATGGTGATGCCCTTCTCCATTCCGTCGCCCATCTTGATGCCCTTGGCGTATTCGGTGAAGCGCGCGACGAACTTGCTGTAGGACTGTCTCCTGCACATAGAAGCGCGTCGGCGAAATGCAGACCTGGCCGGCGTTGCGATACTTGAACGCTGCGATGGTGTCGGCGGCCTTTTCCGGATCGGCATCGGCGAACACCACGACCGGCGAATGACCGCCGAGCTCCATGGTGGCTTTCTTCATGCCCTTGGCGGCGAGGCCGGCGAGATGCTTGCCGACCGGAATCGAGCCGGTGAATGAAATCTTCTTCACGACCTTGGCCGGAATCAGATGCTCGGACACATTGGCCGGCACGCCGAACACCAGATTGAGCACGCCCGCCGGCAAGCCGGCATCGGCGAAGCACTTGACCAGTTCGACGCAGCCGCCCGGCGTTTCTTCCGAAGCCTTGATGATGATCGAGCAGCCGGCGGCGAGCGCGCCGGCGATCTTGCGCACCGGCGTCAGCGTCGGGAAATTCCACGGCGTGAAGGCCGCGACGACACCGACCGGCTCCTGCAACACGATCTGGCGCACGCCCTTCTGGCGGCCCGGGACGACGCGGCCATAGGCGCGGCGGCCTTCCTCGGCGTACCAGTCGATGATGTCGGCGCTGGTGAGCACTTCCGCGCGCGACTCCGGATAGACCTTGCCCTGCTCCTGCGTCATCACCTTGGAAACGTGGTCGTGGCGTTCGCGCAAGAGGTCGGCGGCCTTGCGCATGATCTTGGCGCGGTCATAGGCCGAGGTTGCCTTCCACACTGCGAAGCCCTTCTCGGCGGCGGCGAGCGCGGCATCGAGATCGGCTTTGCTGGCATGCGGCAGATGCGCCAGCGCCTTGCCGGTCGCCGGATTGATCACGTCCTCGCCCTTGCGGCCTTCGCCGTTGAGCCATTTGCCGTCGATGTAAAGAGCCAGCTCGGAATACATAGGAACCTCGTTGTTACCCGGAACAATCTGCGTTGGGCGTGGATTAGCACTTTCAGCGCCAGCGCGGCCACCCTGCTCGCCGCGCAGCAGCCGCTATGAGCCCAGATAGGCGCCGCCGCTGACGTGGATCGTCTGCCCGGTGACGTAGCGCCCGCCCGGGCCCGCACAGAAAGCGCACCATGGCCGCCACGTCCTCCGGCTTGCCGCGCTCGCCCGTGATGGTGCCGTGGGTGAGATGATGCGCCGGATTCTGCGACGTGGCCGGCCGTGTCGTGTCGATCGCGCCCGGCACCACGCAATTGGCGGTGATCTTGTCGGCGGCCAGATCATGCGCCAGCGCGCGCGAAAAGCCGACCAGCGCGGACTTTGCGGTCATGACATGGGCGCGGTCTTTCGAGCCGATATGGGCGCTCATGCCGCCAATATTGATGATGCTGCCGCCATTCTTCTTCATCGCCGGCAGGCAGGCATGCACGCAACGGAAAGTGCCATCGAGGATGACGTTCATGACCTCGCGCCATTCCGCGTAAGCTCATTTCGTCGATTGGTTTCTCGCGGCGCAGCGCGGCATTGTTGACCAGGATGTCGATGCGGCCGAAGTGCTTGAGCGCGGCATCGGCAAGCGCTGCCGCGGTCTTTTCATCGGCGACATCGCCGAGCACGGCGACCGCCTTGCCGCCGGCCGCTTCGATCTCCCGCACGACGCCGTCGGCTTCGGCCTTGTTCGACGCGCACATTGACCACGACCGCCGCGCCGGCCTGTGCGAGCGCCAGCGCGATGGCGCGGCCGATATTGCGCCCGGCGCCGGTGACGATGGCGACTTTGCCGGCAAGTTCCTTGTTGTCGGCCATAGGTCCTGATTCATCCCCGTAACGACGTCAGATCGATCTTGCCATCATAAAGCTTCGCCAGCAGTTTGAGCGCCGACGCGGCGCGTTTGTCATCCCAGCCGCCGTGGCGGACATTGAGCGCGAATTTCTCCTCGATGTCGGCGCGCGTGAGCGGCTCGTGGGCGCCGCCGCGGAAATGCGGCTGGCGTTCCTCGATGACGCGGCCGTCATTGAGCACGGCGCGGATGTGGCCGGTGAAATTGTTCGGGATAGGGATTGTTCGGATCGATCACGTAGCGCACCTTGGCGGCGAGCGCGAGCACGGCCTTGTCGCGCACCGCCGCTTCCGTGAAGGCGTCGAGCCCGACGCCGCCATGCACGAAGCCGGTGGCGAGAATGAAGGGCGTCGAGAATTTCGCGGCATAGCCGTTGGGCGGCCGCTGCTTGTCGGCGAGCGGCTCCCACAGCCGGTGCACGGTGCCTTCCGCCACTTCGCAGATCAGTTCCTTGACGTCGTCGGGCTTGATGCCGCGCGCGGCCAGACGCTTGGCGCAGTCGATGTAAGGATGCGCCATGGTCCCGCACGGATAGGGCTTGAAGGCCAGCGTCTCGGTCACCCAGCGCGTGCCGAAATCGCCGGTGAGCGCAGCGTAGTCGCCCTGCGTGGTGTGGGCGAAACCGTGGAACAGCCCGTGCACGCCTTCGAACACCGTGCGCGGCCCGAGGAAGCCGCCGCGCGCCAGCAGCGCCGCGCGGATGCCCGACTGCGCCGCCCAGCCCGGGATGCAGCCGCTTGGTCCAGGTGCCTTCGGCCAGATATTCGATGATGCCGCCGGCAAAACTGCCGGCGATGCCGAGCGCGTCGACGATCTGCTTGGCGTTGAGACCGAGCGCCGCGCCGACGCCGGCCGCCGCGCCCATCACGCCGAAAATCGCGGTCGGATGGAAGCCGGCCTTGTGCACCGCCTTCGGCACCACGGTGCTCAGCCGGCACATGACCTCGGTGCCGACCGCAATGCCGAGCAACGCGGCCTGGCCGTCCGGCCTGTGGCGCTCGCAGGCCGCCAGCACGGCCGGCACGATCACCGCGCCGGCATGAACCGGCCCGCCTTCGAAGGTGTCGTCGAAATCCTCGCCATGCGCCGCCGTGCCGTTGACGAAGGCGGCGCTCGCCGCGCTGAACGTGCGGGTGTGGCCGATCGCGGTGCAGGGACCGTCATCGTCGCAGCCGGCGAGCGCGCTCTTGATGTAGTCCTCGTTGCGCGCGGTGACGCAAAGGCCGACCACGTCGATCAGCAGGTCCTCGCATTTGCGCCGCACCGCCGGCGGCAGTTTGTCGGCGCGCAGCGCGGCGATGCGCCCGGCAAGATCCTCGGCAACCGCGATGGCGGGAAGTTTTGCTGTCTTGGACATCAGGTCCGGAAGCGCACGGTGCCAAAGCCGGGAATTCGATTGACGGCGATCACCACCGCGAAGGTGATCAGCAACATGCCGAGGCCGATCACCGAGATGGCGCCGAGATCGCCGCTTTCGTTGAGATCGTAGATCAGCACCGAGACCACCTTGGTCTCCGAGGTGAACAGGATGATCGCCGCCGACAATTCGCGCATGACGCCGACGAAGACGAAACACCAGGTCGCGATCACGCCGGTGCGCAGCAGCGGCGCGGTGATCTGCCACAGCGAACGCAGCCGCGTGGCGCCGAGAATGCGGCTGGCGTCTTCCAGCTCGGGATGGATGGTGCGGAACGCCGCCTGCATCTGCTGATAGGCCGACGGCAGCGCGATGGTGACGAAGGCGATCAGCAGGATCCACAACGTGCCGTAGAGCACGAAAGGCGGCCGCGTATAGCTCAGGAACAGGCCGACGCCGAGCACGATGCCGGGAATGGCGATCGGCGCGGTGGCGAGGAAGCCGAGCACGCGCCAGCCGGCGACCGCCTGGCGCGCGGTGACATAGGCGATCACCACCGCGATCGCGGTGCCGATGGTGGCGGTGGCGGTGCCGAGGATCACGGTGTTCTTGAGCGCGAGCGAAGCCGCCGACAATTCGAACAGAACGAAGTTGATGTTGTGCAGCGTGAAATTATGGACGGTCAGGAAGGTGCTGGCGACCGGCGAGAACGCCGCGTTGAACAGCGCGGCATAAGGCAGGAACACCGGGTTGAGCAGCACGACCAGGCACAGCGCGAAAGCCGGCCAGCGCCAGCGGTGCAGCGGGATCAGCCGCGGCGCGCCGTATTTGCCGCCGACCACCGAATAGCCGCGGCGGCCGAGGATCATGTGCTCGGCGCGCAGCAGGATGACGGTCAGCACCAGCAGCGGCAGCGAGGCGGCGGCGGCAAGCTCGGGCTTGGGCGGAAACTGGAACAGGCTCCAGATCTTGGTGGTCATGGTGTGGAAGCCGGCCGGCAGCGCGAGGATCGCCGGTGAGCCGAACAGCGTCATCGCCTGCAGGAACGCGACCAGCGCGCCGGCGAGCAACGCCGGCAGCACCAGCGGAATGGTGACGCGCCGCGCGGTGTACCAGCGCCCGCCGCCGAGAATCGACGGAGGCGTCCTCGAGTTCGCCCGGCGTGCGATCGAGCGAATTGGCGACCAGCACGAACACGTAGGGAAACGTGTAGCAGGAGATCACGAAGATGATGCCGGTCAAGGTGTAGATGTTGAACAGGTGCTCGTCCGGCGCCATGCCGAACCATCGCGCGCAAGCTTGTTGAGCAGGCCGCTATTGGGCGCCGCCAGCAATTCCCAGGCGATGGCGCCGAGGAACGGCGGCGTCACGAACGACGCCGTCACCAGCGCGCGGATCACGCCGCTGAACGGCAGATCGGTGCGCGCCACCAGCCAGCCCATCGGGCGCCGCCACCGCGCAGCAGATGACGGCCGACGACGTCGCGAGGATGAAGGTGGTGATCAGCGGATCGAGAAACGAGGACTTCGGTGAACAGCCGGTAGAAATTGGCGAGCGTGAACGCGCCTTGGCGTCGGTCAGGCTGTAGAGCAGCAGCCACGACAGCGGCAGCACGATCAGCACGCACAGGATCGCGGCGAACGCATAAAGCACCGGCTTCGAGAGATCGATCCCGAAGCGGCGTTCCGCGTGTGCTGGCAAGGCGATGGTCATGACGATCTGCACTTCGTTGCGGGCGCGGCAGGTCAGGCCGCCGCACCCGGATCGTCGATGGATCAGACGTGGAAGATCTTGACGTAGTGCTGCTTGATCTCGTCGCTCATTTTTTCGACCGCGGCGGGATCGTCCTTCATCACCTTGATGTCCTTGAACGGCGTGCGGCCGGGCTTTTCCTTGGTCTGCGGATGCATCGAGCGCAGGCCGCCGACATCGATGATGAGCTGCTGGCACTCCGGCGTGAAGCTGTAGGCTGTGAACAGCTTGCGCGGCGTTCGGATTGGGCGCCGCCTTGAACATGCCGGTCGGGCCGACGATCAGCGGCGAGCCTTCGGTGGCATAGACCGGCGCGACCGGGCCGCCCTTCTCGCTGATCTGGAAGATGTTGTACTCGTTGCCGTCGGCCATCACCGCGCGCTCGCCGAGCGCCAGGCGCTTCGGCGGATCGGCCGACGACTGCACCTGCATGATGTTCTGCGCGGCAAGCTTCTCGAAGAAGCCCCAGCCGAGATCGCGCTGCATCTGGTAGGTCGCGGTCATGATCGTGCCGCTGTAGCCGGGATGCGCCTTGACGATCTTGCCCTTCCATTTCGGATCGAGCAGATCGGCAAAGCTCTTCGGCGCTTCTTCCTTTTTCACCAGATTGGTGTTGTAGGCGATGATGCGAGACCCAGACGCGGAAGCTCGCGAACATGCCGTCCGGATCCTTGTGCTCGGCCGGATAGAACTTGGCGACGTCCTCCGGCACGTAAGGCTTCCAGCATGCCGTTGCTTCTTCCAGACGATCGAAATGCGCGGCGTCCGACGAATTGACGACGTCGACGGCGTGGATGTTGCTGGCATATTCCTGACCGATGCGCTGGAACACGCGCTCGGCGCCGGTGCGCTCGACGCGCACCGCGATGCCGGGATATTTGGCCTCGAACGCCTTGGCGATCTTTTCGGCGAGCGGCAGATCGACCGAGGTGTACCAGACGACCTTGCCTTCCTTTTTCGCCGCCTCGATCAGCGCCGGCGTGATAGCGCTTGCCGGCGGCGCAGCCGACATGCACCTTGGTCGAAAACGCGGCGCCCGCGGCGAGCGCGCTTGAACCGATCAGCACATCGCGGCGGGATATTCTTGAGCCCTTCATCGACGTATCCTCCATAGCCCTGACCTTGTTGTTGCGCCCCGCAATTTTCTTGAATCTAGCCGCTCAGCGCCCGGCAACGCTCCGGCGGCAGATGCAGCCAGACCGTGCTGCCTTGCGGAATATTTTCGCCGGCGGCCGTGACCACGCGCAACTGCGTGCCGTCCTTGGCCTCAACCATATAGTCCCGGGTGCCGCCGAGAAAGACCTGCCGGACCACCGTCGCCGGCACGACGTTTTCGCCCTGCCGGCTGCGTCGGCGGAAATGGCGATGTCGTGCGGACGGATGGACACCGGCGTTGCGGCGCTCGGCCACAATCTTTTCGCCGGTACAGCGCAGCACGGCGCCGGCAAAATCGACGCGGGAGCCGTCCAGCCCCTTGCCTTTGATGACGTTGCTCGAGCCGATGAAGCGCGCGACGAATTCCGAGCGCGGCCGGTCGTAGATCTCTTCGGGCGAGCCGGCCTGCTCGATCTTGCCGGCATTCATCACCGCGATCAGATCGGCCGTGGTCATCGCCTCCGACTGGTCGTGCGTCACATAGACCGTGGTGTAGCGATATTCGTCGTGCAGGCGGCGCACCTCGAAGCGCATTTCCTCGCGCAAATTGGCGTCGAGATTTGACAACGGCTCGTCGAGCAAAAGCGTCTCCGGCTCCACGATCAGCGCGCGCGCGAGCGCCACGCGCTGCTGCTGGCCGCCCGACAATTCGCCCGGATAGCGCTGCGCCAGCGGCGCCAGCTTGGTGGTGGCCAGAATGGCATCGAGTTTCTTGCCGATGGTGGCGCGATCCAGTTTCCGCAGCTTCAGCCCGTAGACGATGTTCTCGGCCACCGTCATGTGCGGCCACAGCGCGTAGCTCTGGAAAATCATCGACATGTTGCGCCGCTCGGGCGGCACCGTGTCCGCCGGCGAGGAGATCAAGCTTGTCGCCGACGCGGATTTCGCCGGCGCTCGGCTCGACGAAGCCGGCAATCAGCCGCAGCGTCGTGGTCTTGCCGCAGCCGGACGGGCCCAGCAGGCAGACCAGATGGCCGTGCTCGATCGTGAGCGATATGTCGTCGACCACCGCGACGCGTGCCATATCGCTTGGTCAGACCCCGCAACTCAACTGACGCCACGCGCTTCCTCCCCTGAACCCGCCGCTTGCCGCGGCTGTATTTTTCGGCATTTTTTTATCAATACCGCAGGCCGACTTTTTCGCCGCCGCGGCGCAGAATTTACGAGCCGGTAAATGCCGGCTTGCGCTTCTCCATGAAGGCCTTGCGGCCCTCTTTATAATCGTTGCTGGCAAAGCAGGCCTGCACCAGATCGTCGCACTTTTTCAGGTTGCGCTTGCTTTCGTCCGTGACCGCCTGCGCCGACGATATATTTGACCGAATTCGACCGTCAGCGGCGCATTGGCGGCGATGGTCTCGGCATAATCCTTGACGTAGCTCTCGAGCTCCGCATCGGGCAGCACGCGGTTGACCAGGCCCATCACCTGCGCCTCGGCCGCCGTGAACTGGCGCGCCGTGTAGAAGATTTCCTTGGCGAAGGACGGGCCGACCAGATCGACCAGCTTCTTGAGGCCGTCGTAGCGGTAGCCGAGGCCGAGCTTGGCGGCCGGCACGCCGAACTTCGAACCGTCGGTGCAGATGCGCATGTCGCAGCACAGCGCCAGCCCGACGCCGCCGCCGATGCAATAGCCGCGGATCATCGCGATGGTCGGCTTGGGAAATGTGTAGAAAGCGTTGTTGGCCTGATCGACCGCCGCGTTGTAGCGGTCGACGCCTTCCTGCGTTGAGCGCTCGTTTTCGAACTTGGAAATATCGGCGCCCGAAACAAAGGCCTTGCCGCCGGCGCCGGTCACGACAACCACGCGGATGTTGTTGTCGTTCTTGAAATCCTCCAGGAAGCCCGAGGCCGCCTCCCACATTTCGAGCGAGACGGCATTGTGACGCTCAGGATTGTTGAAGGTCAGATAGCCGACCTTGCCTTCCTTGCGCGACAGCATCTTGTCGGTCTGCGACATTCCATTCACTCCTTAAACCGCCTTTGACTGCGTGCAGCTCGGCGATATCTTTATCGGCGAAACCGAATTCCTTGAGAATCTCGTCGGTGTGCTCGCCGAGGTCCGGCGGCCGCGCCGCGATCTTGCTCGGCGTGCGCGACAGCTTGAACGGCTGGCCGACCAGGCCGAGCCGGCTGCCGTCGGAGCGCGCGGACTCCTGCGCCAGGCCGAGATGCTTGACCTGCGGATCGGCGAACACCTGATCGATCGAATAGATCGGGCCGCATGGCACGCCGACTTTGTTGAATATGTCGACCCATTCCGCGCTTGATTTCGTCGCGGTGGCTTTGTCGATTTCCGCATTGAGCGCGTCGCGATTCTGCAAGCGCAGCTTGCCGTTTTTGTAGTCGGGCGACGCGATCCACTCCGGATGACCCACCGCGTTGCAGAAACGCTCCCAGATCACCGTTCCGGTGACGGCAATATTCAAATGTCCGTCTTTGGTCTTGAACACGCCGGTCGGGATCGAGGTCGGGTGATTGTTGCCGGCCTGCTTGGCCACCTGCCCCTCGGTGAGGAAGCGCGACGCCTGGAAGTCGAGCATGAAAATCTGCGCCTGCAGCAGCGACGTGTTCACCCACTGGCCTTCGCCGGACACCTCGCGCTCGAGCAGCGCCGTCATGATGCCGAGCGCGCAGAACAGCCCGGCGGTGAGATCGGCGATCGGAATTCCGACGCGCATCGGGCCGCCGCCGGGCGCGCCGGTGACCGACATCAGCCCGCCCATGCCTTGCGCGATCTGATCGAACCCCGGCCGCTTGGCGTAAGGCCCGTCCTGGCCGAAGCCGGAAATGCTGGCGAGGACGATGCGCTTGTTCACTCTTGCGCAGGGACTCGTAATCGATGCCGAGCCGATCCTTCACGTCCGGCCGGAAATTCTCGACCACGACGTCGGCCTTCTCGACCAGCCGCTTGAATGCCGCGAGACCCTGCGGCGATTTCAGATCGAGCGTCATGCCGCGCTTGTTGCGCTGAAGATTCTGGAAGTCGGAGCCTTCGCGCGGACCGCCCGGCCCCTCGCCTTCCGAGAGATGCGGCGGCGCCTCGATCTTGATGACATTGGCGCCCCAATCGGCGAGCTGGCGCACGCAGGTCGGTCCCGAGCGGACGCGGGTCAGATCGAGGACGGTAAAGCGGGAAAGAGCCTCGGAGGCCCTGGTAAACGGCATTTCAACGGCTCCGGAGTGGCTATTTGGCCCAGAACGAGCATTTTGGGGGCCGACATTCCCCGATCTTCCTCGCCTTGTCCATCAGGGGAAAAGGGCCGCCCGCAACGACTTTATTCATCATTCGGCGGAATAAGGAGCGGCGACGCCTTGAAAAGACCATCGCAGGCTGTCATATGACCGCCAACGGATGAAAGACCCGGTCTCGGGTTTGCGGGCTGCGTGCACGAAACTCTTTAAAACGAATTTCGCCCCGCCTCCTCCGTTTCTCCAACGAGCCGACAACCCTGGCCACGCGGGATGTCTTTAAGAACCCCGCGATCCCGCCGGCTGCAAAGGCAGTACGGCCGTTTCGCCGTATAAGAAAGAGACTCTTTGACTTCATTTAACGAGTTCGGCCTCGCAGCGCCGATCCTTCGCGCCCTCGCGGAAGAGAAATACGTCACTCCCACTCCGATCCAGGATCAGACCATTCCGATTGCCCTCCAGGGCCGCGATGTCATTGGCATTGCGCAGACCGGCACCGGCAAGACCGCGGCCTTCGCGCTGCCGATCCTCAATCACCTGTTCAACAAGCGTCAGCGTCCCGCGCAGAAATCCTGCCGCGTGCTGGTGCTCTCGCCGACACGTGAATTGTCCGGCCAGATCGCCGACAGCTTCCGCGCCTATGGCCGGCACATTCGACCGCTCGCAATCGAACTCGCCATTGGCGGCGTGCCGATCAACCGGCAGGTGCGCGCGCTCGCGCGTGGCGCCGAAGTCCTGGTGGCAACGCCCGGCCGCTTGCTCGATCTGGTTAATCAACGCGCGCTGCGCCTCGACCAGGTCGAAGTGCTGGTCCTGGACGAAGCCGATCGCATGCTCGACATGGGCTTCATTCACGACATCAAGAAGATCGTCGCCATGCTTCCGAAAGCGCGGCAGACGCTGTTCTTCTCGGCCACCATGCCGCAGGAAATCACCCGGCTCGCCGATGCGATGCTGCGTGATCCGGCCCGCGTGGCGGTCACGCCGCAAGCCACAACGGTCGAACGCATCGAGCAACGCGTCATCCTGACCGACAAGGCGTCGAAGGCGTCGTTGCTGGTCGAGGTCCTCAAGACCGAAAAGACCGATCGCGTCCTGGTGTTCACCCGCACCAAGCATGGCGCCGACAAGGTCGTTCGCGGATTGCAAAAGGCCGGTCATACGGCCGAAGCAATCCATGGCAACAAGTCGCAGAACCAGCGCGAGCGCGTGCTCGCGGCCTTCCGCAACGGCAAGCTGCGCACGCTGATTGCCACCGACATTGCCGCCCGCGGCATCGACGTCGACGGCGTAAGCCACGTCGTCAACTACGACCTGCCGAACATTCCGGAAAGCTATGTCCACCGCATCGGCCGCACCGCGCGCGCCGGCGCCGACGGCGTAGCCATCTCGTTCTGCGATCATGAAGAGCGCGCCTATCTGCGCGACATCGAGCGGCTCATCCGCATGACGATCCCCTCGACCGACCGTCGCACCGGCAAGCCGGTGGCCCATTCAACGAGCCATGCGGCACCGCAACAGGCGGAAGCCCGCCATGGTGGCCGGCCAAATCGCGGCAACCGCCAGCGTAGTCATGGCGGTGGTCATGGTGGCGGTCACGGCCGCCCGGGTAACAATGGCCACCGCTCCCATAACGGCGGCAATGGTCATCAGGGCCGCCCAAGCCAGAACGGTCATGCTGCGCACCAGCAGGCCGCCACGGCGGGGGAGCCAAATGACATCGGAAATGTTACATTCCTGAAGCGCCCGAACGAGCCGCGCCGCAACGCCGGCCACCGCGCGCCGCGCTAGCGCATGGTCCCGAAAAGCGAAACCCGCTTTTCGGACACGACCAAGCGCCTAGCAAAGTAGACGACTAGGAGAGGACTGGATGGCGAAGGAAGAACTGCTGGAGTTCGACGGTACGGTGACCGAGGTTCTCCCGGACGGCAATTTCCGGGTGAAGCTCGATAACGAGCATGAGGTACTGGCCTATACCGCCGGCAAGATGCGGAAATTCCGTATCCGCACCGGCGTCGGCGATCGCGTGATCGTAGAAATGTCGCCCTATGACTTGCAGCGCGGACGCATCAGTTTCCGCCACAAGGGCGACGCGCCGTCTCCGTCTCCACAGCAGCGCCGGCCGAACTTCCGCCGCCGCTGACGCATTGCCCGGCCGGGCTGGCCGGATTATTGGCGCTGGGGGCACGCCTATCACTGGAGCCGCGCGTGCCGATGATCGTGTCCACCTTCCCCCGTATCGCGCTGGCGATCATCCTCGCCAGCGCGCTCAGCGCCGCCAGCGCGCAAGACGTTTCCAAAGACGCTCCCAAAGAGCGCGCGCAGCCAAACGCCGACCGAGCGGCACGAAACCGGCAAAGGCATCTTGCGGCTGCTGCCGGCGGATGCCGTGACCGAACATTCGATCGACACACCGCGCGGCAAGCTCGCCTATACGGCGACCGCCGGAACGCTCGCTTTCTATGACCAATCCGGCGATCAAAGCGCGTCGGTGTTCTACACCGCCTATATCGGCAAAGAACGCCGCGGCCAACCGCCCGCTGACGTTTGTCTTCAACGGCGGGCCCGGCGCCGCGTCGGCGTTTCTCCATCTCGGCCTGGTCGGCCCGCGCATCCTCGATTTCGGCGCGGACAGTCATGACGCTTCGCGCGCGAGCCTGCGCGACAATCCCGACACATGGCTCGCCTTTACCGATCTGGTGCTGATCGACCCGATCGGCACCGGCTGGAGCCGCGCGATCAAGAGCGACGACGCGAAGCATTTCTGGAGCGTGCGCAGCGACGCCGACGCCATGGCGAAGGCGATCGCCCTGTACGTTGCGAAAAACAATCGCGCGGGCTCGCCAAAATATCTGTTCGGTGAGAGCTACGGCGGCTTCCGCGCCGCCAAGGTCGGGCGCGCGCTGCAAACCGACCAGGGCATAACGATTGCAGGCATCGTCATGCTGTCGCCGCTGCTCGAAGGCTGGCTCACGTTCGGCGACGACAGCTCGGCGCTGCACGCGGCGCTGCAATTGCCATCGCTGGCGGCGGCCGAACTTGAGCGCAAGCATGCGTTTACGCCCGATGCGCTCGCCGCGGCAGAAAAGTTCGCGATGACGGATTATCTGGTGACACTGGCCGGGCCCACCCCGAAGGGCGATGCGGCCAGTGCATTTTATGGACGCGTCGCCCAAATGACCGGCTTGCCGCTCGATGCGGTGACACAGGCGCGCGGATTTGCGGCCAATGCCTATGTGAAAACATTGCGGGCGTCCGACAACAAGATCGTCAGCCGCTATGACGCAACTTTTGCCGTCGACGACCCTTATCCCGAGCGGCGATCGTCGCGCGCGCCGGACCCGATCCTCGATGCACTCTCGCGCGCCTATGGCGGGGCGATGGCTTCCTATGCGCGCAACGAGCTCGGCTTCAAGACCGAGATGACCTACGCGCTGCTCGCCGGCGACGTCACCGGCCATTGGGATTGGCAGGGCGGCCGCGTGCAGGCCAGCGCCGAGGATGACCTGCGCGTGCTGCTGGCCTACGGCCCGTCGTTCCGCGTTGATGGTCGCGCACGGCTATTCGGACATGATCACGCCCTACGCAATGACGCGCTATATCCTCGATCATATGCCTGCGTTTGACCCGCCCGGTCGCGTCCAGCTCAAGCTCTATCGCGGCGGGCACATGCTTTATATCGACCCGGAATCGCGCAAGGCGTTTACGGCCGATGCCGCGGCGTTTTATCGGCCGGTCGAATAAGCCCGCGTCAGGTGACGCGGCCGCCGTCGAACTCGAGCACGTCGAAACCGACGTGACGATCCACGACATAAATTAACCCGCGTTGATCCAGCACCACGTCGTTGCTCTGCGGCGCGGGCCTTCCGCCCGCGGGCTCTGGAATAAAGAAGCCGACTTCGCGCGGTGATGAGGGGTCGGCGAGGTCAATCACGCGCAGGCCCGCGCTGAACCACACGGCAAAAACCAGTGTCCCCGCCATGCGCTCATGGAACTGGTGCGCGCCGAAACGCGCGCCCGGTGTGCGGGCAAACGGCGAGTTGAGTTCGCTCACCTCGAACAGCGAGAGCGGCTTTACGGCCGAATAATCGCTCACGTCGAAAATCGACATGCCGGCGTGCGGTCTGCCGCGCCGCGCCTCTTCCTCATTGGCGCTCTGCGCCTGGTCTTCTTCATCGATGGCGACGGCGATCCGGCGGCCGCCAAGTTTGACGGGTACCGGCATCACTGTGTGCGTCGGTTCCGGGAAAGGCGGATGATAATTATAGGACGCCACTGTCTTGGGTTTTCCCAGATCGGCCACGTCGACGATTCGGAAACCGCCATGCCAGCAGCTCGCCCACATTTCATTGCCGAAACGCAACGCGTGGTGCAGCCGGTGCCGCTTGCCCGACCAGGTTGGTTTTTCACCGGCGGCGATATGCTGCCCCGGCATCCACCAGCGTGAAACCTCCTCGGGATTCGTCGGATCGCGCAAATCATAAGTCACCAGGATGTTGCCGACAAAGCCGTCCATCTCCGTGGAAATGTAGGCGTAGCGATCGTCCATATCGAACCGGTGCACGCCAATGCCACCGGTTAATTGATGATGTGATCAGGGCCGGCTTTGCCGGATTGGACACGTCGTAGATGCGGAACCCGCCGTTGCGATAAGGCTGCTGTTCCGCCGCCTCGATCGCAACGAGATCCGCTTCGGTGACATTGAGCTTCTGCGCCAGTTCGCCACGCGATGCGTCGCGTCCAAGAATTTCTCGCAACTCACGCCGTACCGCCGGCAATTGCTCAGCACGCCGCCCGACCGGCGTCGGATTGCGCTCGTGGTTCACGACCATCACGTCGCCAGCCACGCGCACCTTGTGGCTATGTGAGGTCGGATCGTCGAGCGTCACCGTCGCCACCAGTCGCGGATTTTTCGGGTCGGCGATATCGACGATCGATGTGCCGAGATTTTCCTTGTTGGGGATGTGCCCAACATAGGCATAGTGACCCGCGACGGTGACCTGCCCTGCGCCGGGCAAATCGAGATGGCCGATCCGCCGCACATTGCGGGCGAGCGCGCCGTTCGGCCTTTCCACTTTGCTCATCGGCTATTTATCCAACGTGGCACCTGAGGCCTTCACGATCGCCGTCCATTTCGGGATTTCGCTGTTGATATAGGCCTGAAATTCCTGCGGCGTGTCGCCGACAATGTCGACACCCAGCTTGCCAAGCGAAGCCTCCACGCCCGGATCGTGCAGCGCCTTGACCGCCGCATCATGCAGCGCCGCAATCACCTGCGGCGGCGTGCCCGCCGGCGCGACCAGGCCATGCCATGTGCTCGCATCAAAGCCCTTGAGGCCTGCCTCATCCATCGTGGGAATATCAGGCAGAATTTTTGTGCGCTTGAGCGTCGTCACCGCAAGCGCGCGAACCCGTCCGCCCTCGATATGTCCGATCACCGAGGCGGCCGTGGCGAACATCATCTGGTCGTGCCCGCCGATGACATCCTGCAACGCCGGAGCAGCGCCTTTATATGGCACGTGCACGATATCGATCTTGGCGTCCGACTTGAACAGTTCGCCAGCGAGATGTGCGGCGGCGCCATAACCCGACGAGGCAAAATTGATCTTGCCTGGCTGCGCCTTCGCAAGCGCGATCAGTTCTTTCAGCGAGTGCGCCGGCACGTCCGGATTGACGACAAGAATATTGGCCTGCGTGCCGATCAGCGTAATCGGGACGAAGTCCTTGCCCGGGCTGTAGTTGATATGTTTGTAGAGCGCCTCATTGGTGGCGAGGATGCTGTTGTTGCCCATCAGCAGCGTGTAGCCATCGGGCGCGGAGTGCGCGACGCCTTCAGCGGCAATGTTGCCGCCCGCGCCCGGCCGGTTCTCGATCACGAACGGCTGCCCGAGCAGCTGCTCCATTTTCTTGCCGACGATGCGGGCAAGCACGTCGCTCGGTCCGCCGGGCGTAAATGCGACAACCAGCGTGACTGGGCGGGACGGATAGTCCGCGGCGGCAACAGGAAGGACGTTCAGCAGGACAGCAGATGCGGCAACCAGCGCCATCCGCGTCCAGGTCTTCGATATCGTCATGAAAACCGGCTCCACCCGACACCTGGTAATAGCCCCTGCGGGCATCACCGACGCCATCAAAGCAGCGCCTGCAACAATAGTGGGGTTGCCGAAATTCTCTACAGAAAGTTTGGGCTCAGTTCCCGAAAGGGCTGCAGAATAAATTGACGCAAAATCATTCGGTGCGGGTGAGCTGATGCTCTTCGGCGATCCGCTCGAAAGTCTCGGCGGTGCTCTTGATCCGATACGACAAGCGCCGGTCATTTTCGATAGGCAGCTGACGCACGATCTTGTACGTACCGCGCGAGGCGTTGTTGCCGAATTGCGGCTCGTAATAGACGTTCTGGCCGTTGGAATATCTGTGGCTCATGTCCGTCCTCTTTTGGTTGGCGTCCGTCTGCGCACAAACAACGGCTGTCGCAGTACCGAGTAAAAACGCCCGGCTCGGTGGCCGGGCGCCATCATTACATGATTCGATGCCAGATCAGGCATTCTGCAGGTTGGATGCCGCCTGCTTGCCGCGCTCCGTCACCACTTCATAGGTGAGGCGCTGACCCTCATTGAGGGTGCTCATGCCGGCGCGTTCTACTGCGCTGATGTGCACGAACACGTCGCGCGAGCCGTCGCTCGGGGTGATGAATCCAAAACCTTTTTGCGTATTGAAGAACTTGACGGTACCTGTAGCCATGGTGGCATTCCTTGCGTTACACGCTGCTTCGAGTTGAGATGCGCATGAGTGCTCATGCGATCGAAACGTCCGAGTTTCTGGGGTGACTTGTTAAGCGCCCAAGTCGGGGCGGCGCAGCAAGGCAAAACCGAAAACCTGGTTTTCAACAGGCGCTACTTACATGATTTAACGCTGCAAGTCCAATTCCCGCGCTGCAGCAACACTCTCATCAAAGCCTCGCCAAACGCGAAAACCAAGGCCAACGCGACATTGACCAATATCAATGTTGCTCGCACTATAAAATGAAAGGTAATGGCGTGGGTTGCGGAATTTGGCATCCCATCTTTTGTCATTTCACATAAGATCGCGGTCGCAACCACTTGAAGTCCAGTTGGGGCAAAGCCGTGAAACAAGATCGAGAAAAGAAATCCAGTCGCGATCAGTTCACCGGGCCATTTATCGAGACAGCGATCCGGCTCGGAGCGCTCGCTCTCCTCCTGTATTGGACGCTGATCCTTGTCCGTCCTTTCATCTCAATCGTGATCTGGAGCGTGGTTCTGTCTGTCGCGCTCTATCCCGTTTTCGTGTGGATGTCGCATTTCCTTGGTGGCCGACGCCGATTGGCAGCTTTTGTCGTTACGGTTTTGACCTTGCTGGTCGTCATCGGGCCGGCAACGTGGCTCGCGCTGGGGCTGATCGATAGCCTCCGTGTTATTTCCGAGCGGCTCGATTTTTCCAGTTTGGCAATCCCTCCGCCGTCACAATCGGTGAAGGAGTGGCCCCTGATTGGCGATCCGATCTATCAATTTTGGGATCTTGCATCGACGAACTTCAAAGCTGCTCTGGCCAAGATATTGCCTCAACTCAAGCCTCTGGGCAGCAGCCTGCTTCGCGTCGGCGCCGACACGGGCATTGGCATGATCAAGTTTCTTGCTTCCATTGTTGTCGCCGGCTTCCTCTTTTCGCCGGCGCCGGCACTCGCGGATGCCGTCAAGAGTTTCTCGCGCAAGCTCAATCCGGAACGGGGGGAAGAGTTCGTCGTCCAGGCCGCCGCAACCATCCGGGCCGTATCGCGCGGAGTTATTTGGCATTTCAGTTTTGCAGGCTCTTCTTGCAGGTCTCGGCTTGATGGCTGCCGGTATCCCTCAAGCCAGCTTGATTGCGTTTGCGGTCTTAATTCTCGGCATTATCCAGATTGGACCGACGATTGTTATCGTTCCTGTCATTATCTGGAGCTGGACGGTGATGGAGACCGGGTCGGCGCTGTTGTTCACCGCCTACATGATACCGGTCAATCTCATCGACAATATTCTAAGGCCCATCGTCATGGGCCGCGGGTTGAAGACGCCGATGCTGGTCATTTTGCTCGGCGTGATTGGCGGCACGCTCGCTTACGGGATCACCGGACTTTTCCTTGGCCCGATTGTGCTGGCGGTCATATGGGAGCTTCTGGCCGCATGGATAAAAGAGCGCGACAGCGCTCCATAATCTGAAAATAAATGCAATTGGCGTTGGCACGACGCCGGTCTGGACTACTTAGCCGCATTCTTTTTACGCATCAGCCGGGTCTCCTGATGCCCGGTCTGCTGCGAGAATTCGTTAAGCGAGGCCTATCGGCGTTTGAGCGATATTGTCACATTGGTCACGCGGCTCCCCGGCGACCGCAGCGAGACCGATTGCCGACTGCCGTGCGTGGTCACGTCCAGAAACGCCGCAAAGGTCTGCCCTTCAATCCGCGCGTCGATGCGGTTTCCTTTGACGCTACCGATGAACTGGCCGGCAACATGATTGGTGGCCTCGAACCAGCTGCCGGTCAGCGAACCGCCACTATTCCGCGCGTTACCCTGAAAATCGACATTGTAACTATCGCTGGCGCATCGCAGCGACAGCTTGAGGTCGTTGCCGCTCCCTTGCGTGTCGTAACTCGCCCGGCATCGGATCGGCTCGTGCGATCCACCCTGCAGCGTGATGTTGCCGCCACCGACCCAGGACCCGGTCAAATCAGCAAAGGGGCCTTGCTGCGCATAGCCTGGACTTACCGATAGTGACAGTGCGGTCACGAATACCGCGGCAGCGATCAGAGCCGTGTAGACGTTCACCAGTCGTGGTGTTGTGGGTCTGAAACCAAAGTCCAGTGCGCGAGCCCCACCAAGCACAGACAACAGAACAGCATTGCGTGTTTTCATTGTCGCCCCCCAGCGCCGGCTATCTTAGCGGTCATTTGCGTGCAAAGGCAAAGCACCATTTAAAGATGACGGCCTTGAGATGGCGTCTCTAATCCAAACAAAACAACGCTTTAGGGTGGCCCGTTCCTCAAAGCTTCAAATTCGTCGATGCTGGCGATGAATAGTGGCAATCCCGAGATCGGCGTTACAGCGCTTCGATTCAACTACGCCGCAATCGTCTTGCGCCGCTTTGCAACCTGATGTGCCGCCGAAGGCCGCAATCCAGCGGCGCCCTTCGAAAGGGTGTAGGTCACGCAATCCTGGATGTGTTTGACGAGGACAGCCTGCGCCTTGGCTGCATTGCGGGCTAGCGCGCAGTCCAGAAGCTGACGGTGCTCATCCGCTGCAATTTCACCGCGAAACACCACGGCAATCATCTGATAACGCAAATATTTGTCGTACACGGCGGAATGCGCGTCCAGCAGCGCCTTCGAACCGCACGCTGACAACAACGCGTGATGAAATTCCCAGTCGTAGCGTTTCCACGTTTCTGGCGCGCCACGATCACCCGCCAGCATGCGTTTTTCCATGAGCGCAAGCTTGTGATGCGCCGAAACAACCCGGCCCTCCCATTCGAGGTCTCCGGCGGCAAACGATTGCTGGAGCGCGTGGCACTCCAGAAGCTGCCGCAAATTGGCGAGTTCCTTCAGGTTCTCCGCGGACACCGCGGCAACCTCAAAGCCGCGCGCGCTTTCCGCCACGATCAACCCTTCGGACGTCAGCCGGTTGAGCAGTTCGCGCAACGTGCTGATGCTGACGCCGTAAGCCTCTTTCAGCCCGTCGAGCTTGAGCCTCTGCGCGGGCGGAAGACGGCCGAAAACGATGTCGCTTCTGATCCGGCGGTAAGCTTTTTCTCCTGCGGTTTCCGCAGTCGCAATCCGGCCAGCCATGGATACGCCCTCGCCTGACAATTTCAATTTTCTTCGGAGCACCCTATCAAAAGGCGATCATCTGATGAAACCGTTTTTATCTATTGAATCGCCCTTGGTGGGACGCAATAACTCGACCTCGTCTTCGTGCAAGGAAGCGGTCAGGGAGGATCAAGATGGGTTCATTGTTCACACGCCGTGCCGTGGTGGCCGGCGGCGTTTCGGCGTTCGCTTTGGCGTCGTCGGGGATTGCCCAGGCGCAAACAAAGCAAAAGCTCAAATTCAGCTGCGCGTTTACCGAAACCGATCCACGCGCCGAGGCCTACAAAGCATTCGCAGCGGCGATCAAGGACGATTTCGATTTCGAGCCGTACTGGGGCAACACCTTGTTCAAGCAGGGTGCCGAGCTGGTCGCGCTGCAACGCGATAACCTCGACCTTTGCAATTTGGCGCCGGCCGATATCTCCAAGCAAATTCCCGCATGGTCGCTGCTGACGTCGGCCTACCTGTTCCGCGATGCCGATCACATGAAAAAGGTATTCAAGAGCGACGTCGGCAAGGAATTCATAAAAATGGCCAAGGACCAGCTTGGCATCCAGATCATAACGCCGGTGTATTTCGGCGCGCGCAACGTGAACCTGAAGCCCGACAAGCAAATCAAGACCCCGGCAGACCTGCAAGGCATCAAGCTCCGCATGCCGCCTGGCGAATTCTGGCAGTTCCTCGGCGAGTCACTTGGCGCCAATCCAACACCCGTTGCCTATGCCGAACTCTATACGGCTTTGCAGACCGGCACGGTCGACGGTCAGGACAACCCGCTCGTCAACAGCAAGCTTATGAAATTCGACGAGGTCACGTCCCAGTTCGTGCTCACCCGTCACGTCATCGGCTACGACGTGATGACGATCCGCTCCAAGATTTGGGACGCGATGAAGCCGGAGCAGCAGGCCAAGTTCCAGGCGGCAGCCGACAAGGCAATGGACGACAACACCGCGAAATTCATCGCGCAGGAAGCCGAAGTCATTGCCTACTTCAAGAAAGAAGGGAAAAAAGTCTACGAACCGGACCAGGATGCATTCCGGACCTTTGCGCAGAAGAAGTACGTCGAAAAATACGGCAATGACTGGCCGAAGGGCGCGCTGGAGCGAATTAACGCGGTCAAATAATTCTGCGCACTGACATGCCTTTTGAAAAAGTCCGGCCGTCGTTCACGATGATGGCCGACGTGTGGCGTGACTGACTGGTTCGCCCAAATCGGACAGGCAGACGGGGAAATCATGACATTCGAGCAATCCGCCGCGCTGGGCCGATGGCTTCGTCGGCGGGCAGAGAATGTCACTGTCGCGTTGCTGTCGGTGATGTTCGCCACCTTCATCATTCAGATCTTTTTTCGCTATGTCCTGAATAACCCCATCGGCTGGTCCGAAGAGGTCATTATCACGACCTGGCTCTGGACGGTGCTTTGGGGCGCGGCGTTCATTCTTGGCGAGGCGGAAGAAATCCGCTTCGACATAATTTATTCAAACATCTCTGAAGGCACGCGGCGCGTATTCACGGTCATAACCGGAGTTGCGCTCGTTTTTATATATGGCATTTCGCTGCCGGCCGCATACCGATACGTGAGCTTCATGAAGGTGGAGCGGTCGGCGTACCTGCATGTGCCGATCAATGTGATGTATTCGGTCTACATCATTTTCACCGTCGCTTGCATCGGCCGCTACTGCTGGCTGGTGTATCAAGCCATTCGCGGCGCGAAATCACCCGATGACCGACCCCGCCAAGGTCGGTGACTGATCATGCCGATCAGTCCTTTTGCTCTCTGTATTCTCGCGATTGTCATCGCTCGGCGCCCTCGGCCTGCCGATCGGGCACTCGATGATCGTCGCTTCGATCTTCTATCTTTTGCTGTCGGGTCTCGATCTTGGAACAGCCGCCGAGCAGATCCTGAACGGCCTTTTCAACAGTTACGTCCTGCTCGCGATCCCGCTCTTCATCCTCGCTGCCGATCTCATGAATATCGGCAGCCTCACCGACCGCCTGTTGCAATTCTGTCTGGTGCTGGTCGGACGATTCCGCGGCGGGCTGGGGCACGTCAACGTCGTCGCCAACATGATCTTTGCCGGCATGTCCGGATCGGCCATCGCAGACGCCGTCGGCATCGGCCGCATCATCATCGGCATGATGACCAAGGATGGCCGCTATCCGATCGCGTATGCCGGCGCAATTACCGCCTCCGCCGCCATTATCGGGCCGATCATTCCGCCATCGATCCCGATGGTTCTGTATGCGCTGATCTCGGATACATCGATCGGCTATCTGTTTCTCGGCGGTTTCGTTCCGGGCGTCATGCTCGGGCTTGGCTTCATGATCACGAACTCGATCATCGCACGGCGCCGGAACTACCCGGTCGAAGCCGCCGATCCCGATGAAAGACATTCCGAGAATTACGATCAGGGCGTTTCCCGCGCTGATGCTGCCGGTCATCCTGTTGTTCGGCATCTACGGCGGCGTGATGACGCCAACCGAAGGCGCCGCCGCGGCGGCCTTCTATGCCCTGTTCGCATCCACCGTCCTCTATCGCGCGGTGACGTGGAAGCAGCTCTACGAAGCCATTCTCTCGAGCGGCAAGGCGACAACATCGATCGGCATGCTGATCGCCGGCGCCATGGTTTTCAACTACGTGGTGACGGTCGAGAACATTCCCAACGCGCTGGCGCGCTTCATGGGCGGCTACGATCTGGCGGCAGGCGGCTTTCTGCTGCTCGTCAATATCGTTCTGCTGATTCTCGGTTGTCTGTTGGAAGGCAGCACGATCCTGCTTGTGGTCGTGCCGATCTTCATCCCGACCGCCAAGGCGCTCGGCATCGATCTGGTGCATTTCGGCGTGGTCGTCGTGGTCAACATCATGATCGGTCTGCTCACCCCGCCCTACGGCCTGCTCCTGTTTGTCCTCGCCAACATGACCAAGCAACCTCTGGGCGCGATCGTGCGCGAAGCCGCGCCGTTCATTCTGATGTCAATTGTCGTTCTCGCGATCATCACGATTTTCCCCGAAACGATTCTCTGGCTGCCGCGGATCTGGGGCTACAAGGGTTGAACAACCAATGAAAAGACCGATCTACGTCCTCAACGGACCCAACCTCAATCGCCTTGGCAAGCGCGAACCCGAAATCTACGGGGCGACAACTTTGGCCGAAGTCGAGGCGTCATGCCGGGCTGAAGCAGAAGATCAAGCCATCGAATTCCGTCAGACCAACAGCGAAGCGCAAATGATCGACTGGATTCACGAAGCGATCGATGAAGGCAGCGGAATCATCATCAATCCCGCCGCATTTACGTTTACGTCAATCGCAATTCTTGACGCGCTCAAGATGTTTCCGGGCCCGATCATCGAACTTCATATCTCGAACATTCATCGCCGCGAGCCTTACTACCATCACTCGTATGTTTCCAAGGTCGCGACCGCGGTGATCGCCGGCCTGGGCACGAATGGATATCGCATGGCCGTGCGCGCACTGCGCAAGATGATCTGAGAACTGCGTCGTTCGTTAGAACATGTCGCTAAGCCTTGGCCATGGCCTTTTCGCGTGCAGCGAGGGCCGTGGCGAAAGCGCGATGCAGGCGCGCCGGATCGGGCTCGACGCCGGTGAAAAGACGAAACGCTTCCACGGCCTGGTAAACGCACATCCCACCGCCGCTCATGACGCGAGCGCCTTTCGCGGCCGCCGCCTGAATGAACTCGGTCTCGATTGGCGTATAGATAACGTCAGCCGCCCAATGCGCCGCTTTCAGCGCCGATACGGGCACCGGATTGCCCGGAAAGCCCCGCATCCCGACCTGAGTGGCGTTTACGACGCCGTCCGCAGCCGCGATGTCACGTTCAAGGTCGCTGGTGACGCGGCAGCGCGAGGGGCCGTAGTGCGTCGCAAGATCGGCCTTAAGGGCATTCGCGCGCGCGCTATCGAGGTCATGAATGATAAGCGTCGCAACGCCCAGGTCCATCAAGGCAAAGGCGACGGCGCGCCCGGCCCCACCTGCACCGACCTGGACCACCGTCGCATTTTCCGCGCTGCTGCGCCCGAAACTTTCTTCAAAGCTGCGGCGAAAGCCAATGCGATCAAAGTTGTAACCGGTCGTTCGGCCGTCTGGCGCAATCGCGACGGTATTGATCGCGCCGACTTGAGCAGCTTGCGGGTCTACCGCATCGAGAAGCGGTAGAATGTCCTGCTTGAACGGAAAGGTGATGTTTGCGCCGGCAAAACCGGCAGTCTTCATGGCATCGAGCAGTTGCCCGAGACGCCGCCCCGGCAAGCGATCGACATCCATCAGATGATAGAAACCATTGATGCCCGCGCTTGCGAAGGCATCCGCAAAAAGCGCGGGCGTAAGCGATCCCATGATGTTGGCGCCAATCAGTCCGATCAGGATTCTGTTTTCGTTCATGAGATCCGGGCTGAGGATGTGTGGCGGTCCCGAGAGGGTTTCACCAAGCCAATCAGAACAATGCGTTGATGAAAAGTGGGACCCCAATAGCGGACATTCTCCTGTTCACTCAAACACCTCAACGGCTTGGGCGACCAGTTTTTATAACCTCTACGAAGGCGGTTGGCATCGTTGTATTTTGGCCGTATCCTCCCACGTCAACACCGGAGTTTGAGTATGGCTAGAGGCACCGTGAAGTGGTTCAACCCGACCAAAGGGTACGGATTTATTCAACCGGCAAGCGGAGGTGGAAAGGACGTTTTCGTCCACATCTTGGCTGTTGAAAAGGCCGGCTTAAGCACCCTCAATGAAGGGCAAACTGTTGAGTACGAAGAAGTACCCAACAAGGGCAAGACATCGGCTGAGAATCTCAAAGATCGTGTGATCGGCAAAAACGGCCGTCAGGCAAGTCACACCCAATCATCGCGTCGGCCAGGTGAGCAGCGCGGGGGTTAGAGCGATCTGCTTTCCAAATTCGTCCGCATCAGCGGAGCAGCCCGGTCGCCAAAGTAATTTTCCTGCGGCCGTTTGCATGGCCATTATTGGGCAATGGTGGCGGCGCCTCCCGCGATCGTTCGAACAGGACGGCACCCGCATTGCCACCCCAGTCGGCAAGGTCATCCTTGTCGCAGGTTGCCGCAATCGCTAATCCGATCGACGCAAGATGGGCGCGACGGTAGCAATACACGGCGAGCAAGACTCTCGATGTCGGTGGGACTGTCGCAATGAGTTCGTTCAGCCCATGTGCGCTTGCGCGATACAATTCGCCGAGGATTTCATCGGCGACAGGACAGGCGGCTCGTCCTCAAGAAGTGCGCGGTGTTCGGGCAGCATCGCGAGGCCTCCGAATCGGTTGTTCCCATGGTGACCATTCGATGCGCCGCGTTAAAGTGGCGTTAACTGGACCCCTTTGGGTCATTAGCAGTCATGACGGCTCGCCCGAGCGATGTCCGCTTTGGGTCATTAGCGGACATTTTGAGATGCGGAAATCAGTCCGCTTTGCCTCCGAAAGCGGACATTGGTTCCTTTGGTTTCCGTCTCACGCAAAAGTTAGCGGCCTGTCATAGATCCTCTGGCCGGCGCGTGGTATGCTGAGCGCTCATTGAGGAGATGTGCGCATGAGGAAAGCCCTCAAATTTGCATTGATCGCCTTTGCGCTCGCTGCCGGAGCGGCTGCTTTTGTAACCGTAAACCCGCATCAAGCCTTCGCTTGTGAAGACGGCGACAAACGCGGCTCCTAATAGCACATCTGATAGAAAAGATACACATCTGATAGAAAAGGCCCTGGTCTAACTGCCAGGGCCTTTTTTTGCTTTGGGCCGCTTGATGTCCGCTAGGGTCAAAAGCAGTTTTCGCGGGGCAAACGGCATGTCCGCTAAGTGCCAATGGCGGACAACCCGACATTCGATCACCTCATTGGCGGGGCGCGGCGAAACATAAAAAAGCGATGTGAATCGCGGTCGAATCTCATCAAGAAGAAATAAAAGTCGTAGCCGGAATACGGTGGCCAGTACCGTCTTTATGCCTCGCTTATAACGGGCCTTTAATTTCCCAATCGAATTCCTATGCGGCGGCGCACACATAGGTGGCACGGAAGCCAAGGTGGCTCCTGTGCATCAGAGTGACTTCGATGACTGCATTTCTGTTTCAGAACCTAAAGCTGATCATGCTCTTTCTTCTGATCGGCTCTGTGATTGGCCTTGCAAATATCCGCAGCGAAACGCGAACTGCAATTCGCTTACCGACGTTCATTCACTTGCGCTCAGACGCGCACTGAAAATCGGGTGTGTGCCATGACACGCACAGAATGGGATTTCGGCAGCACGTTAGATGATGATACGAACGTTGCGCTGCGCCCAATATCACCGGAAGAATTCGCACAGATCAGTTGGGGATCAGATTGGCATTAATCGTGTTGTGCATAGCGTCCTTTATTGCGGCGATCGGGTTTGTAAGTAGCCCAAGTTTTGAAAAATGTAGCGCGGTGGAGAATGTTACGAGCCGCGATGCTTGCTATGAGGGGCTAAGGAAGGAATTATTGAAACCTCCGGCAAAAGGTGCGGATGCCCCAGGGGCTGAGGGCCGAATGTCCGCTTTGGGTCAATAAGCCGACATTTGCAACGCAACAGCCGATGTCCGCTTTGCCCCCGAAAGCGGACATTGCAGTCCGCGTTTGACAATTCGGCGTATAAGTTTGGAAGATCAAACTGATTTGGCGGTCCCGAGAGGAGTTCGAACCTCCGACCTTCGGTTTAGGAAACCGCTGCTCTATCCTGCTGAGCTACGGGACCATCGAACTGCGATGTAGCACAGGTGCCGTGAAGGTGCACCGCTCCAACTCTAATCCACTTTCGCGCCCGAAGCGGCAACGACATCTTTCCACATTGCACGTTCCTTGGCCGCAAAGGCGATGGCGCCTTCCGGCGTGCTGGACAGGACGCGCGCACCGGCCACCAGGAAACGGTCCTGGACTTCTTTTTCGCCCGCGATCCGCCGCTGCGCCGCGGAAATCTTGTCGATGATCGGCCGCGGCGTTGCCGCGGGCAGCACGAAGGCAGCCCATGAGGTGACCACAAAATCGCTGACCCCCGCTTCGCCCATGGTCGGAACGTCCGGCAATGTCGGCCAGCGCTGCGCCGAGGTCACCGCGAGGGCCCGCATTTTTCCCGACTGGATCACCGGCACGTAAGACGCAAGATTGTCGATCGCAAACGTGACGTCGCCGGAAAGCATGGCGGGAATTGTCTGCGCCGCGCCGCGGAATGGGACATGAACGGCATCGATGCCGGTGCGCTTGGTGAACATCACGCCGGACAGATGCGGCGAGGTGCCGACACCGGGGCTTCCGAAATTGGTGCGTCCTGCCTGCTTTGCCCAGGTCAGGAATTCGGACAGCGTTTTCGCCGGCACATGGTCGGTGGGAACAACAAAAACGTTCGGCAGCTCCCAGGTCAGCGACGCCGGGATCATGTCGTGCTCGGGATCGTAGGGCATCTTGCTGTAGAGAAACTGGTTGATCGCGAAATGCCCGATGGTCGCGGAACCAATGGTATAGCCATCCGGCGGACTGCCGGTGACCGCTGCAATGCCGATATTGCCGCCGGCGCCACCACGGTTCTCAACGACAAACGATTGGCTAAATATGTCCTTCAGCCGTTCGGCTAAAATACGCGTGAGCACATCGGTCGAGCCACCGGCCGGGTAAGGCACGATGATCCGCACGGGACGGTCAGGCCAATGATTGTCATCACCGCGCGCCCCGGTCGCCACCATAACGCCGGCAGCGGCGGCTGAGGTCAGGAATGCGCGGCGGCTCGGCGAACGCACAGGCTTCTGCATTGAGTTCCTCCCCAGCGGTTATGATGACGTTCACGATTTATGCTGTCATTCTAGCGCGTCGCCGGGTGGCCGCCATCTCTATTGACGGCCTGCCGGCGCGCAGCGGCAGTCTTGTTCATGAAGCGTTTGGCGTTACCTAACCCGGCCTCGATCCTTGCGGCGGCATTTCTTCCACTGCTGGCGTGCAGTGCGGCGGGACAAGCATCCTGCAAACTCGTCGATATTGGCACGGCAACTGTCGCCGCCGTGCGTGACGGCCGCACGCTATTGCTGGCCGATGGCACGGGAATTGCGCCTGGCCGCGATCGAAGTCACGGACAACAGCCGCGAGCGCTTCAGCAACTTGTCGACGGGCACAGCATACGGCTGGAACAGCTCGGCAATGCTGCCGACCGCTATGGCCGGCTGATTGCCTTTGTTTATGCAGAAAATACGGAGCAATCAGTGCAGCAAGCGATGGTCGCGCAAGGCCAGGCGCGCGTTTCCGGAAGAATTGGCAACAAAGCCTGCGCTGATATGCTGTTGGGCGCCGAAAGGGCAGCCCGCAAAGCGCGTCGTGGCACTTGGGCCGACCCAAATTTTGCCCCTTTGCGGCCGGAAAATGTTACCCGGATTGGGGCTGCGCGGGGACAATTTGCGCTGGTCGAAGGCAAGGTCTTGTCGGTGCGTGAAAGCGGCGCCACTATATATTTGAACTTCGGGCGGCGCTGGACCAGGGACTTTACCGTCACCATTCTCAAGCGCCATCGGCGTGAATTTGCCGCCGCCGGCATCGATCCGAAACAGCTGGAGGGTCGTCCGATCCGGGTGCGTGGCTGGATCGAACAGCGCAATGGTCCCGTCATCGAGGCCGACGCGCCCGAACAGATAGAGCTCGTCGAGTAGTTTTTATTGTGAGTGAGAGCCGGATGGTTGCGGCAGTGACAGGCAGAGCAGCGAACGGGTCGCTCGGATTGGCGGCCTCGCTTGCCATTCTGTTGGCCGCCTGCACCAGCACGCCCGACAACCGCTTCGTCTCGCTGCCGGTGGCGCAAGTCACCGCGCAAGCCGATCAGGCGCCCGCGGCACAACGCGAGCACGCGCGCATACTCGCCTCATATGGCGGGGCGTACGACAACGCGCGCCTGCAAAGCCTGATCGAAAAAACCGTCGACCGCCTGGTGGCGGCATCGGAACGGCCGGATCTGAAATATCAGGTCACGATCCTCAACTCGCCGGCAATCAACGCATTCGCGCTTCCGAACGGCAAGCTCTACATCACGCGCGGACTGATTGCGCTCGCCAACGACAAGGCCGAGCTTGCGTCCGTGCTCTCGCACGAAATGGGGCATGTCATTGCGCGCCATGCCGCGATCCGCGAGGAACAGGCCCGGCAGGTCGCCATCATCAGCCATGTGGTCAACGACGTGCTCAGCGATCCGCAGGTCGGGGCATTGGCGCTCGCCAAATCGAAGCTCACATTGGCGGCGTTCTCACGCGCACAGGAATTCGAAGCTGACGGCATCGGCGTCGGCATATCCGCGCGCGCCGGCTTCGATCCGTTCGGAGCCTCACGCTTCCTGACCGACATGCAGCGCAACGCCGACCTCAAGGCGTCCAGCGGCGGCGCGGATCCCCGCATCGCTTGATTTTCTGTCATCGCACCCGGCGACGCCCGAGCGCGTTAAAAACGCCCTGGTCAATGCCCGCCAGTTCAGTGGGCCGGGCGCCGGCGAACGCGACCGTGCCGAATATCTCGCGAGTCTCGCCGGATTAATCTATGGCGAAGACCCCAGCGAAGGCTTCGCGCGCGGCCGGCATTTCCTGCATCCGAAACTTGGCTTCACCTTCGTGGCGCCGCCGGGCTTCACGCTCGACAATACGGCGCAGGCGGTTCTCGGCCTCAAGGACGGCGGCAACGAAGCCTTGCGCCTCGACGTCGTGAGCGTTCCGGCCGAGCAATCATTGCCGGACTACCTGAAATCGGGATGGATGACGAATGTCGATGCCGCAAGCGTTGAGGAATTTTCAATCAACGGCTTTCCGGCGGCGGCGGCCACCGCGAGCGGCGATCAGTGGTCATTCCGGTTGTTTGCGGTGCGCTTCGGCAGCGACGTCTACCGATTTATCTTCGCGGCCAAGACCATGAACGCGCAGGTCGAGCGCTCATTCCGGGAATCGGTAACGAGTTTCCGCCGCATGAGCCTGAAGGAAAGCCAGCAGATCCATCCGATGCATCTGCAGATCGTCACCGCCGCGCGCTGGCGACACTGTCGAAAAGCTGGCGCGGCGCATGGCCGTCAGCGATCACGCCATCGAACGCTTCCGCGTGCTCAACGGTCTTTCCGCCACCGACCGGATCAAGCCGGGCGACAAGCTGAAGATCGTCGTCGACTAACGGCTTCGCCGCGGGTACGCCTCAGGTCTCGCCGGCTTCGGGATTGAGCGTGAATTCGCGCGGCACATCGGGACCCCAGAGATAGAACGAATCCTCGGGCTTATGGTCGCCGGCTGGCCAGCGCTCTTCTTTCGGGATGTAGTCGATGTCGCAGGAATATTCCGAGAAGCTGCCCCAGGGATCCATGACGTAGTGGAAGTAGTTGGAGCCGAGCACGTGCCGGCCGAGACCCCAACCTTTGGTCCAGCCTTTGTCGTGCATGCGCATGGCGCCAAGACCGATGTCCTGGATGCTGGCGGTGTCCCAACTGCAGTGATGAAAGCCCGGCCCGGACGATTTCACCAGAGCCAGCAGATGATGGTCGCTGCCGTGAATGCCGTGCATGAAAGCGACGAGATCCGACGCGCGATCTGAAAGCCGCAGACCGAGCGTACGCTCATAGAATTTGATCGACGCGTCGATGTCGCGGGTGAAGATCAGGACATGTGACAGCCGGCGCGGCCGCACGGGCGGGGCCTTGTCGCGCGTGGTAGCGGCGGCAACGCCGGGACCGACCGTGACCCACTCGCTCTGCGCCTTGTGATCGGGCGAAACCTTGCGGCGCGACCTTCACTTCGATCAGCACGCCCTCGGGATTGCGGAACCAGAAGCCGTTGCTCTCAAATCCGGGTGGCGGATCGATGAGCTTGATCCCCTCGCCTTCGATACGCGCCTTCAGCCGCGGCAAGTCGTCGGCATAGCAACCAAAGGAAAGATGATGGAGCGCCTTGGTTTTGCGCCTTCGACCACCGAGCCCCAGCGGTGTTCATGACCAAACGTCTTGATCGCGAGCGCGTTGCCGTCGCGCCGCACGTCGAGGCCGAAATTGCCGTAGAAATCCTGGGCAACCGACGCATCGGGCACTGCGAGCACGAACTGGTCCAGCGAGTGCACGCCGAGCGCGTCGGTTTCGGTTGTCGGCGCGACATAGCCGCGAATGGCGGTCATCGATTACTCCATCAAACATCGAATGCGGTGGTTGGCCGGCATATAAGCCAGAGAGGTGGCTGGAGCAACTGCGGCCCGTGGCCCATAAGGCCCACTTGAGCCCCACCTGGGGCCCAAACGCAAAAGCCCGGCGCGAGCGCCGGGCTTTCGAACTATTCATATGGACTGCGTGTCCGTTAAGCAGCCTCTTCCTCGACCGCATCGTCCGAACCCGCCTCTTCGGCCGGCTTCGGACCGCGGCGCGGGCCCTTCGCGAGCGCCGCCTCGATCTCCTTGATCGCTTCGGTCTCGGTCACGCGCTGGACGGCCGCGATCTCACGCGACAGGCGATCAAGCGCTGCTTCGTAAAGCTGCCGTTCCGAATAGGACTGCTCCGGCTGGGATTCCGACCGGTACAGGTCGCGGACGACCTCCGCGATGGCAACGATATCGCCGGAATTGATCTTTGCTTCGTATTCCTGGGCGCGGCGGGACCACATGGTGCGCTTGATGCGCGCGCGGCCCTTCAACGTCTCGAGAGCCCGCTTGACCAGCGGCGCCTCGGCCAGCTTGCGCATGCCCACCGACACGATCTTGGCGGTCGGAACCCGCAACGTCATCTTGTCCTTGACGAAATTGATGACGAACAGCTCCAGCTTGGCGCCTGCGACCTCCTGCTCTTCGATCGCCATGATCTGACCCACGCCGTGGGCCGGATAGACGATGAATTCGTTGGTCTTGAAGCCTTGTCGCTGGGTAGTCTTCTTATTGCTGGTCATTCCGGGCACAACTCCTTCGCCGGCCCCTTTGCGGGCACCGGCCAGTTTGGCTGCGGGAGCCCCGGCGCGGGCGGTGCCGCGCGAGGCGTGGGAGGTCCGCCGCGCTTCGGCAGACTTTTTGGAACCCCGGCTCATGCCGGCGGAACCTTTCTTTGATTTATGACGCGTTTTTCCTGCCACTGCTCACGCGTGGATCGCACGCCCTCTAGTTTGGGAACCTTGGAACTCAGCCACCGAAAAATAATGCTCCCGAAGGGGGAGCTCACCGATGGCAACGTCGTTCCTATCCATCTTTTATGTATATAGCACATTTTTGGGCGGAATCAAAGCCTTATGCCGCCGCAGCGCAGCTATTCGGCGGTAAAAACCCTGCAATTTCACCAATCGGTTAATAGCTTCCGACAGGTAGACCTTTGGGCGCTTGGCCGGCCCTTGGGCGGCCCTTGGGCGGCCCTCGGGAGGCTCTCGGGGCGCCCTTGGGCGGCACTTTGGCGGAGGGCCCCCGGCAGCGGTGCCTAATTACGGCACCGGCTCAGTCGCCAGTCCCGGGGTCGGGCGAGAAGAACTTCTTGAACTTGTCTGGTACGCCATCCCATTCCTTGCCGTCGGCGGGCGCCTCACGCTTGACCGTGATATTTGGCCAAGTCTTGGCGTATTGGGCGTTCACTTCGAGCCATTTTTCGAGCCCCGACTCGGTATCCGGCTTGATGGCCTCGGCGGGGCATTCCGGCTCGCAGACGCCGCAGTCGATGCATTCGTCCGGGTGAATGACGAGCATATTGTCACCCTCGTAGAAGCAGTCGACCGGACACACCTCCACGCAGTCCATGTATTTGCATTTAATGCAGTTTTCGACGACGACGTAGGTCATTCACCGCTCCGCACAGCCACTTACCGACGCTCCGTATCGTAACGACAGATAAGCCGCAACTGGTGTCCCCGCCACTGTAAAACGCGCTCCTCGCAGGGAATTGGGACGAAAGGTCAAGGTCTTGGCCGCGGCTTGGCACCATCTTGGCCCAGTCTTGGCCCAGTCTTGGCCTAGTCTTGGCCCTGCCTTGACCTCCAAGAGGGTCAGCCCAGATCGCGGTAGAGCGTGCGGGCAGCCGGCGCGTTACCGCGCCGTTCGCAGATAGCTTCAACCCGAACCACACGTATCGAACGATCGAGCGCGAGCGTGACCACATCGCCAATTCGCACCGGATGGCCGGCGGCGGTCAGGCGTTTTCCATTGAGCCGCACGAACCCGGCTGTCGCGAGCGCCGCAGCGTCGCCGCGGGTGCGCACCATGCGGGCATGCCAGAGCCATTTGTCGATGCGTTGGCGGTCAAGGCTTTTGCGTTCGAGAACTCTTGGCAGCTGGCGCTCAAGACGGATCTTTGCTGCTCTGTTCTAGCTGCTGCTTGAGCGCAGCAAGCTTGGCGAACGGCGAATTGGGATCCGGCTGCTTGTCGCGCCCGCCGGAGCGATTGCCGAACGGTTTGGCGTAATATTGCTCGCGCTCCGCGCGGTCGACCGATCTCCCCGGTCGCGACGGCGGCCGCGGTCCTGCCGTTCGTTGCGTCCGCCAGGGCCCTCTTTGCCTTGGCGCTCCGTCCGCTGCTGCCGCTCTTGTCGATCTTGGCGCGGCTGTTGCTCCTTGCGCTCCGGGCGGTCGCTTCGATCATGCGGGCGCCGCGGCCCGCGCCCGGCCGGTGCCGCATCCGACGGCGCTGGTGGTGCGACGCCTTCCGCCGGCGCAGTTGCCGTCGCGGCTATTGCTCCAGAGTCAGCAACTTGTGTTTGTTGCTGGCGTTGT
>CAWDGS010000006.1:0-65950 GCA_963801955.1 uncultured Alphaproteobacteria bacterium | reverse complement strand
GACGGCGCGGACGATGCGGACGTCGATCGGAACGCCCGGCGGGACGCCAGACCTCGATGAAAGCCGGCTCTTCTGCCGCCGCCGTAGCCGATCCCGATTGTGTCGCCGGCTCGCCAGCGGTTTCTGAGTCCGTCGCGGCATTCGCTGAAATTGCTTCAGGCTTTGCCGTCTCTTCCGCAGGCACGATCGCAGGTTCATGCACAAGTGGCGCCGCTTCCGGCGCAACGAATTCGGGCACGGGCAAAAGTGAGCGCGACGCTGACGCGTTTTCAGCTGGAGTGACATTCTCTGCCGGTGCTGCCGCATCGCTTGCCGGTAATGCGTCCGCTGCGGCATCGATCGCCACCGATGTCGCTTCCGTTGCCGTAACCACAGGTGCCGCTGGTTCGGCGGGTTTTGGTTTGCGGTCCATCCGATAGCCAAGCGAGCGGAGAATTGACGCAAAATCTTCGCCCGATGCGCCGGTGAGCGATGTCATTGCTCCGGTGATCAGGAAGCCGCGGCCATCGAATACGCCATCGGGTTTCGGACCAGGTGCGCCTTCGCGCCATGACAGCGCCGGACGGATAAGGTCTGCAAGCCGCTCCAGGATATCGACGCGGACAGCCCTTTCACCGCAGATGCGATAACCGGCAGTGCGGTAAAGCGGCTTCGGCGTTTCCGGATCGACGGGAATCGAGGTCCGCCCGCTGGCGGCCAGATGCAGCAACTCGCCGACACCCTTGGCGTCCGGGCTTTCGTGCCGGATCGCCCATAGTTGCGTTGCAAGCGCGCGCGGCGCCGGCTTGAGCAGCGCCGGAAGATAGATGTGATAGGCGCCGAAGCGCACGCCATATTTGCGTAAAGTCGCACGTGCGGGCTGATCGAGGCCCTTGACCTCCTCGGCCACCTTTTGCCGCTCCAGCACGCCGAGTGCTTCAACAAGCTGAAACGCGACACCACGCGCCATGCCCGTGACGTCCTCCGCAGCGGTCAGCGAAAACAGCGGCGCCAACAGTTTCTCGATATGGGTCTTGAGCCAAAGATCGAGCCGCGTCTGCACCAGCTCCCGTGCCGGGCCGGCAAGTTGCTCGTCGGCGATGACACGCACGCGTGGACGTAACGTATCGTCACCAGCCGTCAACTTGCCGACAAGATCGCCCGTCCAGCGCAATGCGCCGTCGGTGGCCAGCACGATCTGATCGTTCGAGGCCTGCGAAAGCTTTGTGGCGCGTGCTTCGATTTCACCTGCCAGCGCTTTTTGCGCGGCGGCATTGAGCGCCTTCGCTTCCGAGCCCGCGGCGGAAGCATCGGGCGCGAACATGAATCCGTCGAGCCGGCCAATCACGTGACCCTCGACCGTCACTTCACCCGTTTTTCCAATTTCAGTTTCCAGCATCGTGTTCTCTCGCAGCCGCCGCATCAAGACGCTGGTGCGGCGGTCCACGAACCGTTCGGCCAAACGTTCATGGAGCGCATCGGACAACTTGTCCTCGATCGCACGTGTAAGCCCCTGCCAATGCTCCGGGTCGGCAAGCCAATCGGGACGATTGGCGACGAAAGTCCAGGTTCTGACATGCGCAATCCGGTTGGAGAGGGTGTCGATATCGCCGTCGGTCCGGTCGGCCTGGGAAATCTGACGAGCGAACCAATCGGTAGGGATGTTACCCTCTCGCATCAGGAATCCATAGAGGGTCACGACCAATTCGGCATGGGTCGCAGGCGCGATTTTGCGATAGTCGGGAACCTGACAGGCATCCCACAACCGCGCGATGGATGCCCGGTTGCCGGCAATCGATCGCACATTTTCGTCGCGCGCGGCATGTTCGAGAACGAGAACATCCTCCCCGACGGGTGCGCGTGTCAGCCCCGGCTCATTCGGTGTGGCGGCGAGCGAGGCCTGCAACGCGCCAATCGAGGCAAAATCGAGATCGGCGTTGCGCCACTGCAGCATCCGGATCGGCTCGAAGTTGTGGCTTTCGAGCGCCTGCACCAGTTCCGGCTCGAACGGGTCGCAGCGCCCGGTCGTGCCGAATGTGCCGTCGCGCGTGGCGCGGCCAGCGCGGCCGGCGATCTGGGCAAGCTCGGCGGGGTTGAGTTTGCGGAACTGATAGCCGTCGAATTTGCGGTCGGACGCGAAAGCGACGTGATCGACATCGAGATTGAGCCCCATGCCGATTGCGTCGGTGGCCACCAGATAGTCGACATCCCCCGATTGGTAGAGAGCGACTTGTGCATTGCGCGTGCGCGGTGACAGTGCGCCGAGCACGACTGCGGCCCCGCCGCGCTGGCGGCGGATCAGCTCGGCGATGGCGTAAACTTCCTCGGCCGAAAACGCGACGATGGCGGATCGACGCGGTAGTCGCGTAAGTTTTTTCTCACCCGAATAGGTGAGTGTCGATAACCGCGGCCGACTGATGACATGCGCCCCGGGCAGCAATTTTTCGACCATTGGCCGTACCGTGGCGGCACCCAGGACCAAAGTTTCCTCGCGCGCCCGGGCATTGAGCATGCGGTCTGTGAAGACATGGCCGCGCTCGAAATCGGCACCAAGCTGGACCTCGTCAACCGCCAGGAATGCCACGTCGAGGTCGCGCGGCATGGCTTCGACGGTGGAGACCCAGAAGCGCGGATTCGGCGGTTTGATCTTCTCTTCGCCGGTGATCAGGGCAACGGCATCCTTGCCGGCCCGATCGGCGACCTTGTTGTAGACCTCGCGGGCCAGCAGGCGCAGCGGCAGCCCGATCATGCCGGACGAATGCGCCAGCATGCGCTCGATGGCGAGATGGGTCTTGCCGGTATTGGTGGGGCCCAGCACGGCCGTAACCCCGGCGCCACGTGTTCGCGATGTTCGGGCAGACTGCGGGGAAAACGAGATGGCCATTACGCGTTTACTGCTCTTTGTCATGGCCGGGCATAGCCGGCCGAAGGACGGCGTGCTTTCGCACGCCTATGTGCCGGGCATGACGAAGGTCGATTGTGTACCACAATGCGACGCCGAACACGCGCCAGGTTAAGCATTAGAACGAGTCTGGAACGAAACGCGCCCGAATCACTGACTCCGGTGCTGTGTACCTTCGTTCACGGCGACATCTGGCAAGGTTCGACTGCACGGCTACAAGATGGGGTAGGAGCGGTGCAATTCATTTGCGTTTCCGCCGCTTCAAACGTTAACACCCGCGTGGATTCGCACCGGACCAAAGAGTCAAGCGTGATGTCACTGCACCTTCTGGCCGTTGGCCGAAGCGCGGGTCGGTACCGGCACCGAGACGAATTCATAGGCCTCGAGCACGGCCTGGCCGATCGGCGTTGGGCCTTGAGCGCGAAACGGCACGAGCACCCGCGTTCCGGAAATCGGGGCGAGCCACACTTCCATGTCGCGCTGCTTGGCGAGGTACTTGATCGCCGCCCGCGACGGGATGTAGCCCGCCACCGGGGTGAAATACGCCGAACAAACGACGACCGGGCCGGCATAGCCCTTATTGGCTTTGACCTTGTCCATCCGCTTGAAGGCGAATTGCATGTCGTAGCGCAGCCGGCCGTCGAAGACGGCCATTGTGCGCTGGCACGCTTCGGATGACAGCAGTTCGCCGTTGCCGGGCACGCGCACCATGGACGCCGTCATCGGATCGAAAACGCCGTGTTGGTGCGCTTCCGTGAGCGGCACACGCTCGGGATCATCATCCTGCGGCGGATCGAGCTGCAAATCCTTCACATTGCCATTGGCGATCGAGAACCGGATGACGTCGGATTTCTTCCGGGAGCTGATTGTCACTGCATAACTGGACGACAAAGGCCGGCCGCCATTGAGCGTGCCGCGCGCGGTGCTGTCGCCTTGCCCGCCCGTGAAAGCGCGCAACAGACCACTGGTCGAACCACTCGCAGCTGCCGTGTATTGCGTATCGACGACGTCGATGGCCCAGGTGCCGCTGCCAATCGGAATGCCTGCAATCGTCGCGGTATAGCGAGCTTCCAGCCGCCCCTGCGCTTCAGCGGGAGCGAGCGCGCCGACCAGGGCCAGGACCACCAGGCCTGACGCCACCAACGTGCCTCGTACGATTTGGCGCAAGACCTGATCCTTCCGCGCGTCGACACCAGCGGATCTTCCGCGGTCGGGCAGCTGATATTACCACCCGCAGCGCAATCCGGCACACAACGCGGCCTGGGCGGGGCGACGTGATGCCCGCAAAGTTAACGCGGGGGCCGCCGACTGCGTGAGCGTGAGCATGTCGTCGGCGCGGATTTCGTCGAATCTGTGTTCGCCGGCGCCGAAGACCGGCCGGACGAGCCGGAAATCCGGTCAAATTGCATTCAATTGCTCGGCTTGACGCCTTTAACCCCGCTCTCTATACGTCCGCGGTCTTAGCCCTGACGATTGACCTGAACCGGCGCGCTGACGCGGGTATTATTTCGAGGAACTGAGCCATGTCCTGGCGTTGCGACCTGACCGGTAAGAAGCCACTGGTCGGCCACAAAGTAAGCCACTCCAACATCAAGACCAAGCGGCGGTTCCTGCCGAACTTGCGCAACGTGACGCTTATTTCCGACGCGCTCGGCCGCAGGTTCCGCCTGCGCGTATCGGCGAACGCGCTCAAGACTGTCGATCATCGCGGCGGGCTCGACGCTTTCCTGCTCAAGGCCAAGGACGCCGAACTGGCGCCAAAGGTGCTTGAGATCAAGCGTCAGATCGTGAAGAAGCGCGACGCCGCAGCCGTCTGACGGCTCACTCGCCCACGATCGCAAACTGCAGCAGCAGGTTGCGCTGAATAACAGAAAAATTGTCGTCCGAGATAACAGTGACGATGGTTTCGCCGCTCGCTGCATTGTGCACGGCGATGCCTTCCATATTGTCGATCTGGTAACCGAGATCGGCCTCGATCATTGAACGGCCGTCCGTAACCGCATTCGCTTTGATATCGGCGAGCGGGATACGACGAATGCGCATCGCGATGCCGCGCGCCGGCGAAAATCGGCGCTCCAGCAACAACAGATCGCCGGGCGGAAGGATTGTGCAGTCACTGACGTCAAATTCGTCAGTACGCTTCACGCTGAAGGGTGTGGCGGTGTCTCCATCCAACAAGAACGAGCGCAAATTGCCGTCCTTATCGAGGCTGCGTTCCGTCACGGCGATCAGGGCGGTGGCAAGCGGCGAGCCCTTGGGGGCAGTCGCGAGACATTCCAGGCTTTTGTTGAAGGCAAATGTCTTGAAGTCCGGTGGCACCGTGATCGGCTGGCCACGCGCGCGCAGGCCATCATGACGATAGTCAAAGCGCACGATCTGCTCGACCCGCTCAATTCCGACGTAGAGCATGCCGTCCCGCTCGGCGAGCGACTCGACATCGTACCAGCCGCGAGCCGCCAGCGGCTTTCCATCCGACCCAAGGATCGGCGCCATTTCAGCGTCGGTGATGCCAGCCGGCCTGCCGTCACGGTAGACGATGCGACCGCGCAGCCACGATCCACGATCGGTTATCGCGATAAAATGATTGCCGTCCGGTTCGACATGGATGGCGGAGATGCCACCGAAAGCGGGATTGCGCGAGGTGAGCACAAGCCCGCCGCGAAATTCCAGGGAGCCGAAGCGCGTCAGGGTCTCATCGTGATTATCAAAGGACGTAATGATGGTCGCATCGATTTGCACGCGTGTCGGCGCTGCGGGATAGCGCAACGCGTCGGCGAGGGCGAAGGTCCCGATGGCCAGCGCCGCCGAGAGCGCGCCGGCGACGAGCCAGCGGCGGGCGGACGGGAATGATTTTAGTCGCGCCAATTCATTCCCCCGTTCGTTCCCGCGCAAGCGGGAACCCAGTTCTACCGTTGTGTGCGCTGGGTCCCCGCTTTCGCGGGGACGAGCGGATAGAACTCAAGCGACACGTCTCCGTGTGCGCGGACCGGACCGTTCGGCCGCCGCATGCTCCTCGAACAGCTCCGCGAGTTTCTCGGTCATCGCGCCGCCGAGTTCTTCGGCATCGACGATGGTGACGGCGCGCCTGTAGTAGCGCGTCACGTCATGACCAATACCGATCGCAATCAGCTCCACGGGTGAACGGGTTTCGATCTCCTCGATGACCCATCGCAAATGACGCTCGAGATAATTGCCCGGATTGACCGAGAGTGTGGAGTCGTCGACCGGCGCGCCATCGGAAATCATCATCAGAATTTTGCGCTGTTCGCTCCGACCCAGCAAACGCTTGTGCGCCCAATCGAGTGCTTCGCCGTCGATGTTCTCCTTCAGAAGTCCCTCGCGCATCATCAGGCCGAGATTCTTGCGCGCGCGGCGCCAGGGGGCATCTGCCGATTTGTAGATGATATGGCGCAGATCATTGAGCCGGCCGGGATTGGCGGGTTTGCCGGCCGTAAGCCAATGCTCGCGCGATTGTCCGCCCTTCCATGCCCGGGTGGTGAAGCCCAGAATTTCGACTTTGACGCCGCAGCGCTCAAGCGTACGCGCGAGAATGTCCGCACACGTCGCCGCAACCGTGATCGGCCGTCCGCGCATCGAGCCGGAATTGTCGAGCAAGAGTGTCACCACTGTATCGCGGAACTCGGTGTCCTTCTCCGCTTTGAACGAAAGCGGATGCAGCGGGTCGATGACGATGCGCGAAAGGCGCGCCGGATCGAGCTGGCCTTCCTCAAGATCGAATTCCCAGGATCGATTCTGCTGCGCCATCAGCCGCCGCTGCAGCCTGTTGGCAAGCCGCGCCACGACGCCCTGCAGATTTGAAAGTTGCTTGTCGAGGTAACCTCTGAGCCGATCGAGTTCTTCCGCCTCGCAAAGATCCTCGGCCGCGACAGTTTCGTCGAACTTCGCGGTGAATGCGCGGTAGTCGGGTCCGCGCGGCTCATTGGCCCCGAATTGACGCGGGCGCTGCGGTTCGCCGGGCGTTTCGGAATCGCCCATGTCTGTATCGTCGGCCATATCGGCGGTTGGCGCTTCGGCCGCTTCGGCGGCGGAATCCGGCATGTCTTCGGACGACACCTGGGTGTCCTCCATGCTCATGCGCTGCATTTCGTCGGAATCTGCGGCCTCTCCGTCCTCGCCGGATTCCTGCTTGCGGCGGTCGTCCTCGCCCTCCTCCTCTTCCTCATCGGACTCGTGGCTGCGGTCTTCGCCCATCTCAAGAGCATCGAGCAGATCGTGGACGACGTCGCCAAACTGCCGCTGGTCCTCGACCAGGCTCTCCAACCGGTCGAGATCGCTGCCGGCACGGTCCTCGATCAGCGGCCGCCAGAGATCAACCAGTTTCCGGGCCGCCGGGGGCGGCGCCATTCCGGTCAGCCGCTCGCGTACCATGAGCGCCAGTGCATCCTCGATCGGCGCATCGGCACGCTCGGTGATTTCCTCGAACTTGCCGCGATGGAAACGTTCATCGAGCATCGCCGTCAGATTTTGGGCGACACCGTCCATACGTCGCGCGCCGATCGCCTCGACGCGCGCCTGTTCCACTGCTTCGAATACCGCGCGCGCCTGCTGGCCAGCCGGCTGCAACCGGCGGTGCATCGCGGCATCATGGCAGGCAAGCCGCAAGGCAATTGAATCGGCATGACCGCGCACGATCGCAGCTTCCGCCTTGCCGAGTTTGCGCGGCGGCTCCGGCAGCCGCACCTTGCCGCCCATCAGACCGGGACGTTCCGCCGCGAAAGCCACTTCCAGTTCCGGCTTGCGCGCAAGCGCGCGCAGGCAGCCGGTGACCGCCCGCTTGAACGGTTCGGTCGGCGATTCCTTCGACGACGGTTTGCTTTTGATGTTGGAGGCCATGGGCAAATTTGGTGTTTGTCATTCCGGGGCGCGAGTGAAACGAGCGAACCCGAAATCCAGAAACAACCTCCGTGAATTTATCTGGATTCCGGGTCCGGCGCTTCGCGCCGTCCCGGAATGACCAGCCACTAGCTTAGCGCCACGTTCACGGACGATTCCGGAAGTTCAACCCCGAAGCAGCGTTGATAGAATTCGGCGACAATCGGCCGTTCCAGCTCATCGCATTTGTTGAGGAAGGTGAGCCGGAACGCAAAACCGATATCATTGAAGATCTCGGAATTTTCCGCCCAGGTGATCACGGTACGCGGACTCATCACCGTCGAGATGTCGCCGTTCATGAAGGCGTTGCGCGTCAGGTCGGCAACACGCACCATCTTGTTGACGATGTCGCGGCCCTGCTCGTTGCGATAGTGCTTGGCCTTGGCCAGCACGATCTCGACTTCGTTGTCATGCGGCAGATAGTTGAGCGTGGTGACGATCGACCAGCGGTCCATCTGGCCCTGGTTGATCTGCTGCGTGCCGTGATAGAGGCCCGACGTATCGCCGAGACCAACCGTGTTGGCGGTGGCGAACAGGCGAAATGACGGGTGCGGCTTGATGACCTTGCTCTGGTCGAGCAGCGTCAAGCGGCCCGACGCTTCGAGCACGCGCTGGATCACGAACATCACGTCCGGGCGGCCGGCGTCGTATTCGTCGAAGCAGAGCGCAACGTTGTTCTGCAGAGCCCACGGCAAAATGCCCTGGCGGAACTCGGTGACCTGCTGGCCGTCCTTGATGACGATCGCGTCCTTGCCGATCAGGTCGATACGGCTGATGTGACTATCGAGATTGACGCGCACGCAGGGCCAGTTCAGCCGCGCTGCCACTTGCTCGATATGGGTCGACTTGCCGGTACCGTGGTAGCCGGTGACCATGACGCGGCGGTTCTTCGAAAAGCCGGCGAGAATGGCGAGCGTGGTCGGCCGGTCAAATCGATAGTCCGAATCGACATCAGGCACGTGCTCATCCGCCTTCGAATAGGCCGGCACTTCCAGATCGCTGTCGATACCAAACACCTGCCGGACCGACACTTTCATGTCTGGCAGGCCGGCAACTTCTTGCACTGCGGCGGTCATTGATCCTCCGTGGCTTCGGAATGCCGAAGCCCTCTAATGCGGTCCGACTCGTACGGTCCGGCTGATGGCGGCGGCAACTTAGCAGAGGCCACGGCAGCGAAAAACCCGCTGCGTCCGAATAGCACCATCAATTATTTCAATGAGATAGGTATGCCCAGCCCTGTGCGGAAGGCGGGGCTGGGTTGTCCGGCGGCCCCGCGGCCGGGTCAGCCAAAACCGACCGATTTCAGGTAATTGTAGGCCTTAATGACCTCCACCAGCCGATCTTCGGTGGAACGGTCGCCGCCATTGGCGTCCGGGTGATGCCGTTTCACGAGTTCCTTGAAACGCGTCTTCACCTGTTGCGGGGTGGCCTCGACATCGAGCCCGAGCGTATCGAGCGCCTTGCGTTCCGCATTGCGAATCTGCCGGGTCTCGGCGCGCGCCTTCTGTTCTGCTTTCACACCTTCGCCGAAAAGACTGAATGGATCTGCTTGGCTGCCGAAATTGCGCAGGTCCGGCCGGACCTTTGCTTTGCCGGTTCCCATCTTCCAGGTCGGTCGATGTCCGGTCAGCGCGTCCTTCTGGTAGGCCATCACGGCGGCATCATTCATGCCGTTGAAGAAGTTGTACGACTGATTGTACGCGCGCACGTGCGCGAGGCAGAACCGCCAATACTCGTTTTCGCGCCCGCGGCCTTTGGGCGCACGATGGTCGGCCTTCTCCTTGCAGCCATGCCATTCGCAGACGGGCCCGCCCGTTTTCGGCCGGCGATCCTTCTCCGGTTTGACGCGGATACTGTCAAAAAGGGGTGAGTTGAATTTCATGACCGATCATTATGCGCTTTTGCTGGTGACGCCTTCAAGACTTGTTCTCGGTGTCAGGCTACGATTTCAACCATTGACCGGTGCGCCGCCCTCTCCTAAGCGGGGCAGAATGCGGACCGCCGATCTCATCACAAAAAAGTTGTCAGAGGCTTTCACGCCGCAAAGCCTGAAGGTGCTTGACGAATCTCACCAGCACGAAGGCCATGCCGGGCACAGGCCAGGTGGGCAGACGCACTACCGCGTATATATCGTGTCGGAAGCGTTCAAAGGAAAGACCCGGCTCGAACGTCACCGCATGATTAACCAGCTACTTTCGGCCGAACTCGCGGGCAGTGTGCACGCACTTGCCATCCACGCGGCGGCGCCGGGAGAAGAAGGCAGTTAGGCCCTACCGTGCGTGCTGCGTCCGCGTCAACGGCTGGATGCGCAGGGCCGTGATGCGGTTGCGCGCGCGTCGCAGCACGCGGAAACGGAACCCGTGGAAAGTGAAACTCTGGCCGACTTCCGGGATCGAGCGCGCTTCGTGAATGACAAGGCCGGCAATCGTGGTCGCTTCCTCGTCGGGCAAATTCCAGTCCATGACGCGATTCAAGTCGCGGATCGGCACCGCACCGTCGACGTTCACGGAACCATCGGGCTGACGCCGCACGCCGGGCACGGCAACATCGTGTTCGTCGGTGATATCGCCGACGATCTCTTCCAGAATGTCCTCCAGCGTCACCAGCCCTTCGACTTCGCCGTATTCGTCCACGACCAGCGCGAACGGTGTTTTGCGGCGGCGGAACGCCTTGAGCTGTTCCGAAACCGGACGCGTGTCGGGCACGAACCATGGTGGAGTCAGCAATGACGCGATATCGACCTTGGTCGCGTCGCCGTCGACCGCGTGCAAGGCGCGCAGCAAATCCTTCACGTGCAGGATGCCGACGATGTTTTCCGGATTCTCGCGCCACAAAGGCAACCGCGTCACCGGCGATGCGATGACCGCGTTGACGACGTCCTCCGGAGAATTGTCGGCATCGAGTGTGATCATGTTCGTGCGATGGATCATAACATCCGATACCGCCAGCTCGCGCAGATCGAGCACGCCGCCAAACATATCGCGGTCGAGCGTTTCGACGTCGCCTTCCCGATGCAGACAGATCGACGGCGCCACGCAATTCTTCGCGCGCCGACAGCACCTGCTGATCGTCGCCCACCGTCATGCCGACATGCTTGAGCAACCACCGCACCAGCGCCTCAACGGCCATCAGCACTGGGCCGAATAATTTAACGAATAGATAGAGCGGCCGCGCCACCGCCAGCGCAATGCGATCGGGCGCATTGAACGCCGCCGTCTTCGGCAGGATTTCGGAGAAAACGACGACGACGATCGTCATCACCACGGTGGCATAGACCACGCCGGCATTGCCGAACCAGGTCAGCAGCACGCCGGTCGCCAGCGCCGAGGCGGCAATGTTGACCGCATTGTTGCCAAACAGGAGCGCGCCGAGCAGCCGCTCGCGTTGTTCCAGCAGGCGATTGACGATGCCGGCCCGACGGTTTCCGTGCTTCTCCAGCCGCGTCATGCTGGCGCGCGACGACGCGGTCAGCGCTGTTTCACTGCCGGCGAAGAAGGCCGACAGCAGAAGACAGAAGAAGACGATGACGAAGGGAAAGCCAGTCGGTCGTGGTCATCGTTTATTCCTGGCGCGTGATCTTATCCGAAAACCGGTATCCACTTTTCGGGATCACGCGCTAAGCGAGTTTTTCGCTGAGGAAAGCGCGAACCTCGGCCGGATCGACATCATTCTCGACGAACGCCTGGCCGATGCCACGCACTAAAATAAACGTGAGCTTGCCGCGTTTCACTTTCTTGTCTTGGCCGATCAGGTTCATCAAAGCATCGACGGCCGGCACGCCGCCGGGCACCTGATTTACATGGGTGGGCAGGCCGACCGCTGCAAGATGCGCCGTGGCGCGGGCTGCCTCCGATGCCGCGATCAGCCCCTTTTGGGCCGAGAATTCGAACGCCAGCGCCATGCCAAGAGACACCGCCTCACCGTGCAACAGCCGATCGGAGAAGCCACAGCCTGCCTCCAGCGCATGGCCGAACGTGTGCCCAAGATTGAGCAGCGCGCGTTCGCCGGTCTCTCGTTCGTCGCGCGCGACAATGCCGGCTTTGCCGCGGCAGCAAACCGCAATCGCGTGCTCGCGCGCAAAGTTCGAGGATTGACCGCCAGCGAATACGTCCTGCCAATTCTTTTCAAGCCAGGCGAAAAACTGCGCGTCTCCGAGCAGCCCATACTTCGCGACTTCGGCATAGCCGGCGCGAAACTCGCGCTTGGGCAACGTGTCGAGCAAGGCCGTATCGGCAACGACCAGAACCGGCTGATGAAAGGCGCCGATCAAATTCTTGCCCTGAAGCGAATTGATCCCTGTCTTGCCGCCGACCGAGGAGTCGACTTGCGCCAGAAGCGTCGTCGGGACTTGCACGAAATCAAGCCCGCGTCGCACGCACGAGGCGGCAAAGCCGGCGAGATCGCCGATCACCCCGCCGCCGAGTGCAACGATCAGATCATTTCGTTCGATCGCGCGCGTCGATGATCGACTCGCAGACCTTCTCGAATGTCGCGTAATTTTTCGAGCCTTCGCCGGCAGGCACGACAATTCGTGCGCTATCAATGCCGGAGGACTTGAGCGAGGTCTCAACTGCGCCTGAATGAAGTCTGGGCAACCGTTTCGTCGGTCACGATTGCGACACGCGCGCCGGGCCGAAGTGCCTTGATTCGTTCACCGAGCGAGGCAACGAGTCCGCGCCCGATGACGATTTCATAAGCGCGCTCACCAAGCGCCACCGGCACCTGGATCGGCTCGGCCTTTCGCAACGGCGCGGTCATGACGGCTTCTCAGCGCCAAGGTCAAGATCAAGACAGTTCGGCAACTTGGTCATGATCTCATCGATTATAGTCTCATGGGGCTCGTCACGCGATTGCACGATGATGTCGGACAGCGAATAGACCGGCTCGCGCTGCGGGAGCAGATCCTTGATTTTCTCCGCCAGAGGCCGGTCATTGCGGCGCTTCGTGCGCTTGAGCAGGACATCAAGGTCGGCCCTGAGCCACACCGAAATGCCCTTGATGTGAATAAGGTCGCGCGTGCTCTGGTCCATCACAGCGCCGCCGCCGGTTGCCAGCACCTGAGGGCCGTTGTCGAGCAGGCGCGCGATCACACGTTTCTCGCCCGCACGAAAATAGGGCTCCCCGTGTTTGTCAAAAATCTCCGGAATGGTCATGCCCGCGGCATTTTCTATCTCGGTATCGGCGTCAATGAACGGAATCCCAAGTCGGCCTGCAAGTCTCCGGCCGATCGATGACTTGCCGGCGCCCATCATGCCGACAAGCACGATCGAGCGGCTGCCCAGCGCACGAACGATCGCCGACTCCAGGCCATTTTCCGCGGGTTTTTGAACAGCGCCGTTAACCATGCTATGGTTCCGAAGCGAATCCACGGTTCCATATACCAGCAATCGGGCCAACCGCGAGGGCCGGTCTTGTCAGCGGTTCCGGAACGTGATCGTAACTTGCCGGAAATCGCTGGGCGCTGGTGCACGGACAACTGCCAGGTTTGATCGATGCCGAGTCTATTCAGATTTCTTGTCTTTCTCGGCCTGCTCGGCGGGCTGGCTTACGGCGCAGTATTCTCGCTTGCCACGTTCGTCAAATATCAGCCGCGCGAGATCATCGTGACCGTTCCGCCCGACAAGTTCATCAAGAACCATTGACGCCGGAGGCAGGCAAGGCGATGGGCCGCCGGCCAAAAGCATCCGACGAAGTTCTGGTCGAATTGTTTCTCGACATGCTCGCCGCCGAGCGCGGTGCCGGCGAGAACACGCTTGCCGCCTATCGCAATGACCTCGACGATCTGTCGGCGCATTTGCGCGCAGCAAAACGCACAATCGCGAACGCGACCACGGACGATCTTCGCAAATTTATTGCGAGCCTCAACGAGCGAGGCTTCAAGGCGTCTTCGCTGGCACGACGCTTGTCTGCGGTTCGCCAGCTCTACCGTTTTCTCTATGCGGAAGGTAAACGCGCCGACGATCCGGCCGCCGTTCTCGAAGGGCCGAAACGCGCACGCGTGCTGCCAAAGGTTCTTTCCATCGCCGACGTCGACGGGCTCCTCAAGCAAGCGCGCGTCAATAGTGAGAATACGGAGCAGCAGCCGGCTCAACGTCTGCGCGCCGCGCGGCTGCTCTGTTTACTGGAAGTCGTTTATGCCACCGGATTGCGCGTGTCCGAGTTGGTAGCACTGCCGGCCTCGTCGGCGCGGCGCGATCAACGCATGTTGGTGGTGCGCGGCAAGGGCGGCAAGGAACGTCTTGTGCCGCTCAACAGCCAGGCCAAGCGTGCGATGGCCGAGTATCTCGAACTTTGTGTAAACGCCGAGCGCGATGCCCCGTCAAAGTGGCTGTTCCCGTCATTTGGCGAAAAAGGCCACCTCACCCGCCAGCATTTTGCACGCGAGCTAAAATCGCTCGGTCAGGCCTGCGGCATTCAACCGACGCGACTTAAGTCCGCACGTGTTGCGGCATGCCTTCGCAAGCCATCTGTTGCACAACGGCGCCGATCTGCGCGTGGTGCAGACGCTGCTTGGCCATGCCGATATTTCGACGACGCAGATCTACACGCACGTGCTGGAAGAACGCCTGAAAACACTGGTACGCGACCTGCACCCTTTGGCGAATGGCTAGCCAAAGGGCGTCGTAAAAGCGAAATTAACCCGTTTTGCTTGACTTAGAGGGCACGCCCGCGTCAGTTCGCCTCGAAAAACACCCATCATCCGGATCCAATGCGCAGCTATCTCGACTTCGAAAAACCAGTGGCCGAATTGGAGGCCAAGGTCGAGGAATTGCGCGCGATGGGCGAGAGCGACACCGCGGTCGCCGTCGGTGAGGAAATTTCCCGGCTCGAGGGCAAGGCCGCAGTTGCGCTGAAAGACCTCTACGCGGAATTGACCCCGTGGCAGAAAACGCAGGTCGCCCGGCATCCGCAACGACCACATTGCCTCGACTACATCGCCGGCCTTATCAGCAATTTCATCCCGTTCGCCGGCGACCGCAAATTTGGCGACGACGACGCCATCGTCGGCGGCTTTGGCTGGTTTCGCGGCGAAAGCGTGTGCGTCATCGGTCATGAAAAGGGCTCCGATACCGAAAGCCGGCTCAAGCACAATTTCGGCATGGCCCGGCCGGAAGGATATCGAAAGGCTGTCAGGCTGATGGAGATGGCGGATCGTTTCGATATTCCGGTCATCACCTTGGTGGATACCGCGGGGGCCTACCCCGGCATTGGTGCGGAAGAGCGCGGGCAGGCTGAAGCAATTGCCCGTTCGACGGACGCATGCCTTTCACTGGGCGTGCCCAATGTCGCGGTGATCCTGGGTGAAGGCGGCTCGGGCGGTGCGATCGCAGTCGCCACTGCCAACCGTGTCCTGATGCTGGAACACGCCATTTACAGCGTGATCTCGCCGGAAGGCGCCGCATCGATCCTGTGGCGCGACACGGCCAAGGCGCAGGAGGCTGCGACCAGCATGAAAATAACCGCGCAGGATATGGTGCGCTTCGGGGTCATCGATAGCGTGGTGTCCGAGCCGACCGGGGGGGCGCATCGCGATCCTCAGGGGGCCATTGCGGCAACCGGCGACGCTATCGCCAAGGCCTTTTCTGAATTGCGGGGGCTGGACCGCGATGCGGTTCGAAAGCAGCGGCGCGAGAAGTTTCTCACAATGGGCCGCAATCCTGGTTAACCGCGCGGCGATTTACTTTTGCTTTACCATAGGCTTAGCGGTAGTCTGAGACGGTGGGGAGCGCCTTGCGGATGCCACATCTTAAGGATAACGATTACTCAATGAGGGCCCGCCCCCTCGGGGAGTATCAGGTTTGAACCGACCCTTCGCTCGCGCCCTGTTGGCGTCTGCGGCCATTGCCGCGGCGATTGCCCTTGCCGGTTGTGACGCTGACAGCATCACACCCACCGGCCGCGCGCAGGCACCGATTTCCGATAAGACGCTCGCCGAAATCGCGGCGAAAAATATGGACAAGGAATCGCCGATCCTCGCCCGCATCTTCAAGGAAGAGGCGGAACTGGAGATCTGGAAAAAGAATCGCAACGGCGAATACGCCTTGCTCAAGACCTTCCCGATCTGCCGCTGGTCGGGCGATCTCGGCCCGAAGAAGAAGGAAGGCGACCGCCAGGCGCCGGAAGGTTTCTACACCATCACGCCCGGGCAGATGAATCCGAATTCGAACTACTACCTGGCTTTCAACACCGGGTTTCCGAACGCCTATGACCGTGCGATGGGCTACACCGGCTCCGAATTGATGGTCCACGGCGACTGCTCTTCGCGTGGTTGCTACGCGATGACAGATGAGCAGATCCAGGAAATCTACGCCCTGGCGCGCGAGTCATTCTTCGGCGGACAGAAGGCGTTTCAGCTGCAGGCTTATCCGTTCCGCATGACCGCGCTGAACATGGCCAAGCACCGCAACAACCCGAACTTCGCGTTCTGGAAAATGTTGAAAGAGGGCTACGACCATTTCGATGCAACGCATCAGGAACCCAAGGTCGCAGTTTGCGAACGGCACTATGTGTTCGATCCTGCGGCGCCCGATGATGCAACGAAGCCCCTGTCGTTCAATCCGAAGGCTGCGTGCCCTGCTTATCAACTCGACAAGACGGTCGCCGATGCAGTGCTTGATCAGCGGCGCCAGGAGCAATTCAAGATGGCCGAGTACATCGCGAGCGGCGTCTCGACTGTTCCCTCGCGCGACGGCATCGATGGCGGCATGAACCCGGCGTTCGCCGACAAGCTCGGCACGCAAGAGGGTTACGACAGCAAAGGCCGGCTGATCCGCGTCGCGACTGCGCCTGGCTCGCTACCACGCACGACCGACAAGCCGGCTCCGGCGCCGACCATTTCGGTTCCGGCAGCCGCACCACAACATGAAGAAAGCGCTCCGGTGGTCATGGCAAGCGTGCCGATGCCCCGGCCGGCGCCGCAGCCCAAGCAAGGCGAAGCGCCCGCCAGCGAGCACCCGACCACGATTACCGGCTTGATCGGCAATCTGTTTGGCGGCTCCAAGGCCGAAGCTTCGACCGTGACGGCATCGGCCGACAGAGAGCAGGTGCCCGTGCGGAGCACCAGTACCGATCTGGCTGCGAAGCCGAAACACCCTTCTGCAGTGCCAGACGACAGCACCGGCGCCGATGCGTACGGCGTCGACATCGTCCGCGCCGAAACCGCGCGATGTTGCACCCCCGCCGGCGCCCGAGAATATCAGCCGTCCGGCGTCAAAACCGCCGGTGCAGCAGACAGCCAAGACCGAGGCGCCGCGCGCTGCCGAGCCGGAAATTCGCGCCGCCTATGCCACGCCACCGGCGAGCAACAACGGCATGCTGACCGGTGCACAGCCGGTCGTGCCAGCCGGCTCGTTCAACAGTTTCCGTTAGAACCTCCCGCCGCGCGACGGTCGGTCGAAACATGGACAGCTACGTCTATGTTCTCGGCGCTCTCACGAAGAGCCGCCACCTGACCTATGTCGGCTGGACCAATGACGTCGCGCGCCGTCTGGCGCAGCACAATTCCGGAAAAGGCGCACGCTCGACGCGCGGCCGCACCTGGGTGCTGCTGTATTCGGAACGATGTGCAAGCCGGCGGCACGCGATGAGCCGCGAGTGGCATCTCAAGCGCGACCGTGGTTTCCGAAAAAAACTGGCGCTTACCGAATTCGGCAAATAGCGCCAACGCGCTATTTCTCGGTGACCCTCACTTTGGAAGCAATCGGTCCGGTATCCCCGGCTTGCTCCACGTAGGACACCTCATCGCCACGCTCCAGGCCATCAAAATCTCCGCTGAGCAGGCTGTTGCGATGGAAATAAAGCAACCCACCTTCCTTGGTGAGCAAAAAGCCGAAATCTCTTTCCGGCGTGATCTCGGCGATCTGCCCGCGAAATTCGTTAGCCGCCTCATGCCCGCGTTCGGCAATACCGTGATCGGTCAATTTGTCTTTGTACTTGCCCAGGCGCCGCTCGGCGATACGAAAGGCCTCGTTGATGGCATTGCGCAGATCCGGCGCCTGGTATTTCCGCTGGAGATGATCCGCCTCGTGCGCGACCACAATATCGTTGTGACCGGGCACTGAAATGTCGATGTGGACAACTGGCGGCATGGTTTCGTTGACATTCTGATTGCGCTGATCGACCCGAACGCGGCAGCTCGTCATGCTGCCAAACATATGCTCCAGACGCGCCACATGATCCCGAATGGCCGTCTCGGCGGCATCGGATGATTCAATATTGCGAAAGGCGATCTCGACGTCTTTTTGCATGAACACGCCCCGACATGAACCGATGATGGACAATGCAGCAATCGGCAGTTTGGTTGCGGAGCGATTCCACTGCCTTGATCTCAATCAAACGCGATGCCCGCGATGGCGGCGCTTCAAAATGGAAGCGATATCGGGGCGATCTACGCGAATTTACCGTGGCAATGCTTGAATTTTTTGCCGGAACCGCAGGGGCACAACTCATTGCGGCCAACCTTGCCCCAGCTCGAGGGGTCATTCGCATTACGTTCCGGCTGCACGCCATTGCCGTTACCAACCAGCGCCGGCGCCAGGGCAGGCGCCATTTCATCCTCGCCCGTCGTCGGATCGACCTTATGCGCTTCCATATACGGAAGCGCGGCCGCATTCATCGGCCGGCGGCTGCTGGACGATCTCCACCCGCATAAGCTGCGCCGTCACCGCCTCGCGCAGGTGCGCGATCATCGCCTCAAACAATGAAAACGCTTCCGCCTTGTATTCGTTGAGCGGGTCTCGTTGGCCGTAACCACGCAAGCCGATGACCTGGCGCAAGTGCTCGAGCATGACGAGATGCTCGCGCCAGAGGTGATCAAGCGTTTGCAGCAATATTGATTTCTCGACATAGCGCATGACGTCGGGGCTCCATTTGGCCACCTTTCCCGCCATCCACTCGTCGGCGCGCCGCGTGATGCGTTCGCGCACATCCTCGTCGGTAATGCCTTCTTCTTTCGCCCAATCCTTAACCGGCAATTCCAGCGTCAGCATTTCGCGCAGACTGGTCTCGAGGCCCGTAACGTCCCACTGCTCGGGATAGGCGTTGGGCGGAACGTGCTTGGCGACCAGATCCTCGATCATCGAGTGACGCATATCGCCGATGGTTTCATCAACCGTTTCGTCGCGCATAAGCTCGAGCCGCTGCTCGAAAATCACCTTGCGCTGGTCGTTCATCACGTTGTCGAACTTCAGCAAATTCTTGCGGATATCGAAGTTGCGCGCCTCGACTTTCTGCTGCGCCTTTTCGAGCGCCTTATTGATCCACGGATGAACGATCGCCTCGTTTTCCTTCAAACCCAGCTTCTGCAGCATGCCGTCAAGTTTGTCGGAGCCGAAGATGCGCATCAGATCATCTTCGAGCGACAGGAAGAACTTCGAATGGCCGGGATCGCCTTGGCGGCCGGAGCGGCCGCGCAGCTGGTTATCGATGCGGCGGCTTTCGTGTCGTTCGGTGCCGAGCACATAGAGGCCACCGGCGGCGAGCGCCTTTTCCTTCAGCCGTGCGACCTGTTTGCGAATTTCGTCGGCGCGCGGGCTTTTTTCACGCTCGCGCGGATCTGCAATGTCGGTAATTTCCTGGCGGATGCGCATATCGGCATTGCCACCGAGCTGGATGTCGGTGCCGCGGCCGGCCATGTTGGTCGCGATCGTGATGGCGCCGGGTACGCCGGCTTGCGAGACGATATAGGCTTCCTGTTCGTGATAGCGGGCGTTGAGGATGGCGAAGACCTTGGTCTTGGTGGCCCCGTCGTCGCCCGAGTAAAGAGCGGCGAATGCGTTGGGATCGGAGAAATCGTGCGCTTCCCAGCCGGCCTCGCGCAGCATGTCGGCGAGTTGCTCGGACTTTTCGATCGACGTCGTGCCGACCAGCACCGGTTGTCCGCGCAGCTTGCAATCCTCGATCAGCGCAATGATCGAGCGGTACTTCTCCTTGGTCGTGCGATAGACCTCGTCGTCGTCGTCGAGGCGCACCAGCGGCATGTTGGTCGGCACCTCAAGAACTTCGAGGCCGTAGATGTCCATGAACTCATCAGCTTCGGTGAGCGCGGTGCCGGTCATGCCGGCCAGCTTTTCGTACATGCGGAAGTAGTTCTGGAAGGTGATCGAAGCGAGCGTCTGGTTCTCGGGCTGGATCGGCTGATGCTCTTTGGCTTCGAGCGCCTGATGCAGGCCTTCCGAATAGCGCCGCCCCGGCATCATACGGCCGGTGAACTCGTCAATGATGACGACTTCGCCGTTGCGCACGATGTAATCCTTGTCACGCTGGAACAGCTTGTGGGCACGCAGTGCCTGGTTGACGTGGTGAACGACGGACACGTTCTCGACGTCGTAGAGAGACTCACCCTTGAGCTCGCCCGCGGCGCGTAGGCGCTGCTCGAGCTTCTCCATGCCGGCTTCCGTCAGCGTCACCGTGCGCTGCTTCTCGTCGACCTCGTAGTCGGTCTTGTCGAGCAGCGGAATGTAGCTGTCGATGGTGTTGTAGAATTCCGAGCGGTCGTCGAGCGGACCGGAAATGATCAAAGGCGTGCGCGCTTCGTCGACCAGAATTGAGTCGACTTCGTCGACGATGGCGTAGACATGCCCGCGCTGGACCATGTCTTCCATGCGGTACTTCATGTTGTCGCGCAGATAGTCGAAGCCGAGCTCGTTATTGGTGCCGTAGGTGATGTCGCAGTCGTAAGCTTTCTTGCGTTGCTCGTCGTCGATCCCATGCACAATGACGCCAACCGATAGTCCGAGGAAATTGTAGATCTGCCCCATCCATTCGGCGTCGCGCTTGGCCAGATAGTCGTTGACCGTAACCACGTGAACGCCGCGGCCGGAAATCGCATTGAGATAGACCGGAAGAGTTGCGACCAGCGTCTTGCCTTCGCCGGTTTTCATTTCGGCGATCTTGCCTTCGTGCAGGATCATGCCGCCGATCAACTGAACATCGAAATGACGTTGGCCGAGCGTGCGTTTGGCCGCTTCCCGGACGGTGGCAAAAGCAGGCACCAGGATATCGTCGAGCGAAGCGCCTTCGGCGACCTGCTTCTTGAACTCCGCGGTACGTGCTTTCAGCGCATCATCCGAAAGCGCCTCCACCTCTTTTTCGAGTTCGTTGATCTCGCGGACCCGCGGCAGATAGCTGCGGATCCGCCGTTCATTGGCGGAACCAAACAGCTTGCGGGCAACGGCGCCGATCATACGGAGAGCTCCTCAGGTGGGCCGGGCGCTTATATCACGCCGCCGCGGCCGGATTGCTTCCGGCGCTCCGGAATGCGGCACTTTTCGGGCAAATTCGACGCGAAACGCGCCGGCGATTAGCGAATAGCCAACGCCGAGCGAGAGATATGGGGGGGTCGGATTGTTGTCAATCGGCGGCTTACCGAGGTTTAACGATCATCCGGTCACGCGGACGTTAATTGGCGCGCGCCAGTCGGCCATTGCAAAGCCACCGTTGTTGGGCGAATAGTCCCGCCACCGCCTGCCCCGGCCGACGGACCCTGCCATTTCAGGATAGCGCCAAGGACAACACCATGACGATTTCAGCTCCCGCCGCCGTTCCGTTCCGACCAAAATCTGGCGGCTTGCTCGCAGCCAGCCTGGCGCTGCTGATCGTCTCGACCGCTCCGCTTTATGCCCAGGACAAGGATCCGCTGGTCGCCAAGGTCAATGGCGTCGAAATCCATCAAAGCGACCTCACTGTTGCGGAAGAAGAGGCTGGTCAAATCCCGCCGATGTCGCCCGAAGCCAAGCAGGACTATCTGGTCCAGTTTGTCGCCGACATGATCCTGGTGTCGAAGGCTGCGGAGGACAAGAAACTCGGCGACACGCCCGAGTTCAAGCGTAAGACCGAATTTGCCCGCAAGAAGTTGCTCATGGAAGGGTTGCTGCAATCAGTCGGCAAGGACGCGCTCACCGACGATGCAATGCACAAGGTTTACGACGAGGCGGTCAAACAGATCGGCGAAGAAAAGGAAGTTCATGCCCGCCACATCCTGTTCCGTGCGCCTGCGGGTGACGAGAAGGCGAGCAAGGAAGCCGAAGACAAGATCAAGGCGGTGATCGCCCGGCTGAAGAAGGGCGAGGACTTTGCCAAGGTTGCGGGCGAGGTGACCGAAGATCCGTCCGGAAAGGCCAATGGTGGTGACCTCGGCTATTTCAGCAAGGATCAGATGGTGCCGGAATTCTCCGAGGCCGCCTTCAAGCTGGAGAACGGGCAGATCTCCGATCCGGTGAAGACCCAGTTCGGCTGGCACGTGATCAAGGTCGAAGACAAGCGCGTGAAGCCGGCACCCAAGTTCGAGGAAGTGAAGCCGCAGATCGAGAATTTCGTGGTTCGCAAGGCGCAGGCTGAGCTGGTGACCAAACTGCGCGCCGAGGCCAAGATCGAACGCATGGACAAGCCGGCCAAGGCCGACGACAAGCCTGCCGCATCGACACCCGCTCCGGCCCCGGCGAAGAAGTAGAGTTCAAACTAACTCACTTTGCGATTGTCATGGCCGGCACTCGGGTCCGGCCTTCGGCCGGCCCGAGCACAAGCCTTGTGCCGGCCATCTCGCTTAGGTAGGCACTGTTGTGCCCGATTGATCGGGATCGCCGGGACATGGCGTACGAAGCGCGCCGTCCTTCGGACGGCTATGCCCGGCGATGACAAATCGTTTGGTGTCTCATCATGAATGCCGCAATTTCTCCCCTCGCCCCGCTCCACGTTCCGGACATGCCGGTCATCGCAGGCGTGCGACTAGCGACCGCGGCAGCGGGCATCCGCTATGCCGGACGCACAGACGTGCTGCTCACGCTGTTCGATCCCGGCACGACCGCCGCCGGTGTCTTCACGCGCTCGAAATGTCCGTCGGCACCGGTTGAATGGTGCCGCGCGCACCTCAAGGCGGGTAAAACGCGCGCGCTCGTGGTCAATTCCGGCAACGCCAACGCCTTTACCGGCAAAAGTGGACGCGATGCCTGCAAATTCACCGCGCAAATCGCCGCCCGTGCCATTGGCTGCAAACCGGCGGACGTCTTTCTCGCCTCGACCGGCGTGATCGGCGAACCACTGAAAGCGCAGGCCTTCGACGGCGTGATGGAAGGGCTTGTCGCGCGCGCGCAGGCCGGTGATTTCCTCGCCGCCGCGCGCGCGATCATGACCACCGACACATTTCCAAAAGTGGCGACCGCGACCGCAAAAATCGGCAAGGCCAAGGTCACGATCAACGGCATTGCCAAAGGCGCAGGCATGATCGCGCCCGACATGGCCACCATGCTGTCATTTGTCTTTACCGACGCGGCAATATCCGCGGCCGCCTTGCAGGCGCTGCTCAAGGACGGCGTCGCCGACACCTTCAATGCCGTGACGATCGATGGCGACACCTCGACGTCCGACACCCTGATGATGTTCGCGACCGGCAAGGCCGCCGGTGCTCCGCGCATCGCACGCGCTACCGATCCGCGCCTGAAAGATTTCAAGAAAGCGCTGCACGCCGTGCTCGCGAACCTCTCCGAACAGGTGGCCCGCGATGGCGAGGGCGCGCGCAAGCTGGTCGAGATCGTGGTCGAAGGCGCGGTGTCGAAGGCTTCGGCGCGCCGTATCGCCATGTCGATCGCCAATTCGCCGCTGGTGAAAACCGCAATCGCCGGCGAAGACGCAAATTGGGGTCGCGTTGTGATGGCCGTTGGCAAAGCCGGTGAGCCGGCCGACCGCGACCGGCTTTCGATCTGGTTTGGCGGTATTCGCGTGGCGCACAAAGGCGCGCGCGATCCGGGCTATGACGAGGCGACCGTCAGCGCGGCGATGAAAAAGCCGGAGATCAGCCTGCGCGTCGCGCTCGGCATGGGCAAAGGCCGCGACCGGGTTCTCACCTGCGATTTGACCAAGGAATACGTCGCCATCAATGGCGACTATCGCTCATAAGAGCTGACGAGGCTGAAGAGCTGTGCCTGCCAAAATTGTCCTCGTTGCTGCCTGCGCGCTCGTCGACACCGATGGCCGCGTACTGCTCGCGCAAAGGCCCGCGGGCAAGTCGATGGCCGGATTGTGGGAATTTCCAGGCGGCAAGATCGAGCACGGCGAAAGGCCCGAAGAGACATTGATACGGGAGTTGAAAGAGGAGCTTGGAATTACAGTTCGTGAGGATTGTCTCGCGCCGCTCACATTCGCCAGCCACAGCTATCCGGACTTCCATCTCCTGATGCCGCTGTATGTTTGCCGGCGATGGGAAGGAATGGTCGCTCCCACCGAAGGCCAGCGCATCACATGGGTAAAGCCGAACCGGCTGCGCGACTATGAAATGCCGCCGGCGGACATCCCGCTGGTGTCACATCTGATGACGCTGCTCTAGCAAATCCTCGCTCGTTCAGCGTTCCGGCTTTTCGCCTGTTGGTATTTCCCGGGTGCCGAGCGCGTCGGCTAACCGCTGAGCCGCGGAACCGGGCTTAAGCGGCTTCTGCTGGCTTTCATGCGGCGCCCACCCTGACAGCCAGATGATTTCGAAACTTGCACGCAGGCGGCCATCCGCGTCGGCAAAGCGTTCGGCATAAATCGCTTCCATGCGCTGCAAGGTCGCGCGCTTGAGCGGCCTTCGCCGGCGCTCACGCAGCACATTGGTCGCGCCCATGTGGCGCAGGTCGTGCATCAGCGCCAGAACCGAGTCATAGCGCACGGTCAGCCGCTCGGAATCGACCACCGGCAACGCAAGCCCCGCACGTTGCAGCAGTGCGCCGAGTTCACGTACGTCGGCAAAGGGCGCAACGCGCGGCGACAGGCCGCCCTCGACTTCACTTTCGGCGTCGGCAAAGGCCGCACGCAGTTCATTGAGACTTTCACCGCCGACCATCGCTGCCATGAACAACCCATCCGGCTTCAGCGCGCGGCGGACCTGGATCAATGTCCCGGGGAGATCATTGACGAATTGGAGATTGAGCACCGATACGACCAGGTCGAGCGAGGCGTCGGCAAATGGCAATGCCTCTTCGTCGGCCACAATGCGCAGAACAGATTTTTTGAGACCGGCCGCGTCGGTGGCGGCAGCAACAATCGTTCCGATTTTTCCGCTCGCGGCCAGCGCGTGCCATACCGCATCGCTTGATGCACCGAGGTCGACCGCAATCTCGAATTGGCGCAGCACAGCGGAAAGCCGTTCTGCCATTTCTGTGGCGGCATGATCGAGCAGGAACGTCGCGGGTCCCAGCGCGCGTGCGCGCCGCCGCCTTACACGCAACAAGCGACGGTCAAAGATTTTTGCATCTGACGACATCACTTTGTCCTGCCGCGCGATCGAGAACCTGTCAGACCAAATTGGGCCTGTGTTACCGTTGCAGCATGAACGAGCCGACCTCGGCAAGACCAGATGACGTTGCAGCTCCGGCCCGCATGCGCGTGGGCAGTGGCATGCGAGCCGCATTGCGGCTTCGTGCTCGACTTCGCCTTACCACCGCTATGCCCCTCATGCCGCGAGCCGCTCGGTGACGGTAACGGCCTGTGCGCATCCTGTTGGTCCAGGCTGTCGTTGATCGAGCCGCCATATTGCGCGCGGCTCGGCATTCCGTTCGTGTTCGATCCCGGCGCCGGACTGTTGTCGATGGAAGCGATTGCCAACCCACCGGCCTATGACCGGGCTCGCGCGGCGGTGCGCTACGACGACATTGCCGGGTCGCTGGTGCATCAATTCAAATATGGCGACCGGCTCGATCTTGCTCCGATGATGGGCCGGTGGATGGCCCGCGCGGGCCGCGAACTGCTTGCCGATGCCAAAGTGCTCGTTCCGGTGCCTCTGCATTGGCGGCGCCTATGGGCCCGCCGCTTCAATCAATCGGCGACACTCGCCGGCGTGATCTCGGCCTTGTGCGGCGTCCCCGTTGTGCATGACGGGCTTAAACGGCTGCGTGCCACGCCTCAGCAGGTCGGCCTGTCGAAGGCGGAGCGCGCCGACAATGTCCAGGGTGTTTTTCGGGTGCCCGACGAGCGCAAGGCTGACATCACGGGACAACGGGTCCTGGTGGTCGACGATGTGCTGACATCCGGCGCCACCGTCGATGCCTGTGCCCGTGCGCTATTGCGCGCCGGCGCCGCCCATGTCGACGTGCTGGTTTTTGCCCGGGTTGTGGCGAACGGCCGTGCCCCCATATAAATAGTACCGGATCAACCAGAACGTCTTATGTCGCCCGTCGAAATCTACACCACCCGCTACTGTCCCTATTGCAACGCCGCCAAGGCTTTGCTGAAGAAGAAAGGCGTCAACTTCAGCGAGATCGACGTTAGCCGCGACTGGGAGCGCCGCGACGAGATGATTCAGCGAGCAAATGGGCGCACGACCGTGCCGCAGATCTTCGTCGGTGCGATGCATATTGGCGGCTGCGACGAGCTGCACGACCTTGAGCGCGCCGGCAAGCTGGATCCTATATTGGCGGAAGGCAAGACATCGCCATGAATGCCGGGACGTTCAAAGCCGCAATGATTCAGATGCGGTCGGGGCTCAAACCCGCCGCCAACATCGATGATGCCGTGCGCCTGATCGGCGAGGCAAAATCGTCCGGCGCCGACTACGTGCTTACGCCTGAGATGACCAATATCCTCGCGGCAAAACGCGAGCAGTTGTTTGCCGCCGTTGTCGAGGAAGATGTGGACGTTTCGCTTGCGACCTTGCGTGAACTGGCGCGGAAGCTCGGAATATATGTCCATGTCGGCTCGCTTGCGATCAAGATTTCAAATGACAGGGCGGCCAACCGCTCGTTCCTGATTGATCCTAAAGGCGACATCGCCGCGCGCTACGACAAAATCCATATGTTCGATGTCGATCTTGCGGACGGGGAGAGCTATCGCGAGTCTCGAAACTACCGGGCTGGTGAACTCGCCGTCCTGGCGGATCTGCCCTGGGGCCGCCTGGGCCTGACAGTTTGTTACGATCTGCGTTTTCCCGCCCTCTATCGCGCACTGGCTGAAGCCGGGGCCACGATGCTCGCAATACCGTCCGCATTCACCAAACAAACGGGCGAAGCCCACTGGCACGTGCTTATGCGCAGCCGCGCCATCGAAAATGGCTCCTTCGTCTTCGCGGCCGCGCAGGGCGGCAAGCACGAAAACGGCCGCGAGACCTACGGCCATTCACTGGTCGTTGACCCCTGGGGGCGTATTATTGCCGAAGGCGGCACCGAGCCTGGGATAGTCATGGCCGAGATCGATCCTGCCGAAGTGGCCAAGGCGCGCGCGCGAATTCCGTCGCTGCAACACGGACGGCGTTTTGAAATCGTCGAGCCGATGGCCGAGCCAACCCATTTGCATGCCGTGCGGAGCGCGGAATGATCCGTTACGCACTCATCTGCGAAAAGGGCCACGACTTCGAGAGCTGGTTCCAGGATTCCACCGCTTTCGACAAGCAGGCCAAGCGCGGGCTGGTGACCTGCCCGCAATGCGGTTCAGCGAAAATTGAAAAGGCCATCATGGCGCCGCGGCTGTCCGCAACCGCGAAAAAACGCGGTGCCGCCATCCAGGCACCGGCAACCACGGTCGACACACCCACGACTCCGGCAGCGCCTGCGCCGGTCGCGATGATTTCACCGCAGGAGCAGGAGTTTCGCTCCAAGCTCAAGGAACTGCGTGACCATCTCACGAAGAATGCCGACAACGTCGGCGCCAAATTCCCCGAACAAGCGCGCAAGATGCACTATGGAGAAATCGAGCACCGCTCGATTTACGGCGTTGCATCGCCCGACGAAGCCCAAGAGTTGTCCGAGGAAGGCATCGAATTCCATCCGCTGCCGATTTTACCGGACGAGCGGAATTAGTGAACAGTTCGCCGGCGAGATGCTGTGTGGTCCCGTTGCCGGAAGAACCGTGGCTGATCTTGTCCGGGTTTGCTTTCGCGTACGCGATGAATTCGGGAACCGTTTTCGCCGGAAAGGTTGCAGTTAACCGTCATGACATTGGGAAATCGAACAACACCGGCAACCGGCGCGACATCGCTGATGAAGTTGAAACTAAGTTTTTCGTAGAGCGCCGCGTTGACCGTGTTCACAGCGCCGCACAACAGGAGTGTGTAACCGTCAGCGGGCGCCCGAATGGTCGCTTCGGTCGCAATATTGCTACTGGCGCCGGGCCGGTTCTCGACAATGACCGGCTGGCGAAGTTGCTCCGATAACGACTGGCTAATCAGCCGCGCGACGGTGTCAAAGTTACCGCCAGCCGCAAAGCCAACGAGGATGTGTACCGGTCGCGTCGGATACGTTTGCGCCCAGGCAGAGCGTGGCATGGTCGGGAGCGCGGCAGCGCCTGCTGCCAAATACAGGAATCGTCTACGGGGAAGTCTCATGGCGCTCTCCCAATACGGCTGTACCCCACAGTTAGCAGGCGCCATCGGCAGTCGGTAAGAGCTGGAATTCGCACGCCAGTAATGCGATTATGTCAATAATCTGCCGATCGGAGTTGTTATGCGCGTCAGACATCCGTGCAATCGAGATTTTCGTCCGCGTCGTCGAGGGTGGCAGCTTTGTCGCAGCGGCACGCAGCTTGCTGATTGATCCGGCGGCGGTCAGCCGGGCGATCGCCGGGTTGGAAGAGAGCATGGGTATTTTGCTTTTCACGCGATCGACGCGCGTGCTGAAGCTAACTGCCGAAGGCACGCGTTTCTATCGTGACGCTGCCCAGATGCTGAGCAGGTTCGAGGAAACGATCGGCAAATTCCAGGTCGATACCGCCGCAGCACCGGCAGCTCAAAGTTGGGATGGGACCTGCCCTTAGCCGGCGGATGTTGTTGCGTGCAATTCCGTCGTTCCAACTTTGCCACCCCGAGACCCGGCTCATCCTGCTCAACATCAATGACCGCGCCGAAATAGGCGACGAGGGGATCGATGTTCTCATCCGGCCGCGAAGCACACGCCAGCGCGGCGGAGAGCATAAGCAGCCGCAAGGTCTCGTTGTACGAAAGCTCGTGCAATCACCCATTGTAGTTTGCGCATCCCCTGAATACCTCAACCGTGCAGGCATCCCGCGCACGCCCGCCGACCTCGCTCAGCATGCGTGCCTGGCCTTACTGACATTGGAGCGAGATGTTCAGGACGAATGGCAGTTCGTGAGATCGGCGGCGCGCGAGAAAATCAAGTTTTCTCCTACCTTGACCGCACATGGCGACGAACTTCGCGAAGCGGCGCTCGCTAGCTGCGGGATCGTTAGGCTCCTTGCCTGTCATGTCGAAGACGAAATACGTTCGGGCGCATTGTTGCGAGTGCTGCCCGATTGGCAATGTCTCGGGGCCTTGCCGATCGTGGCTATCTACCGAAAGACGAGACCGACGCTGTCTCCCGTCAAGGCGTTTGTGGAACATCTGATACGCCCACACCAGCAGCGCCACGCCGACGACCACCAGCACGATGCCGACGATCTCGCGCCGGGTTGTCGGCTGCTTGAACACGAAGCGCGTGACGCCTTGCGCAAACAGGACTTCGACCAGGGCCAAGGTACGGACATTTGCGGCGGTGGTGATGGCGAAGGCGAGAAACCAGAATTCCGAAGCAAAAGCGCCCATGAACCCGGCAAACAGTGAGGGTTTCCATGCGCGAGCGATCGCACGTAAAACACCCGGATCCCGCAACGCGAGATAGCCAGACAGTAGCGCGGCCTGGATCACCAGCCCGACCGTGACCGTAAAAGTCGCCGCCAGCACGAAATCCGCAAGGCCCAGTGAAAGAATTGCGCCGCGATAGCTGATAGCCGACAGCGCGAACATTGTGCCGCCACCGAGCCCAATCAGCGTCGAGCGGGTGGTGCCGGCCTGGCCGGCGCCCGGCTTCAGCGACATCACGATCACGCCGGCGGTTGCAATCAGAATGGCGGCAGCGGCGAGCGGCGTGAAACGGTCGCCCAGGAAGATCAGGCCGAACAAGGCCACCTGCACCGGCTCGGTCTTGATGTAGGCGTAGGCCACGACAAAGGATCGTTCGCCCATGGCGGACAGCATCAGCGCGGTGGCGGCGATCTGGCCGAGCGCCCCACCGATCACCCAGGGCCAGAATGCCGGGGGCATTGCCGGCAGGTGATCGCCGGTGATCACGATCAGGCCGGACAGGAACAGCAGCGCGAACGGGAAAGCCGAACAGGAAGCGCACATGCGTTGCACCGACCGTGCCGAGCGTCGCGGTCAGCTCGCGCTGCATGGCATTGCGCGCGGTCTGCGCCGCCGCGGCGATCAGCGTAAAGACGGCCCAGAGCATTGCTAGCCTCTCATACAGTCATGCCCGGCCTTGTGCCGGGCATCCACGTCTTGCTTTCCTTACTAAGTCGTGGATGGCCCGCGCAACTCGGGCCTGCCCGAGTTGCGCAAATTTTTCGAGGACTGCATGTCGGGTATACCCGACATGCAGTGACAAGCCCGGCCATGACAGGAGCAAAAACTTTTACGCCGCGTCGGCCCGGATCTCCGCCGCTTCGGGAAATTCGGTCACCGCGCCCTTCTCATTGTCGATCAGCAGAAACAGATCGAAATAGCGGATGGTCGGCGCGCCGCCGGTGCGCTTGATCACCGACTGCCGCCACTCCTCATTGTGGGCGCGCTTGGCGGCCTCAACAGACGGCCAGATGTAGACGCCGGCGCCGGTCTTGCCGTTGAGTTCGAGCAGAAAATGCTTGCGCAGCAATTCCGTGTTGGCGCGCCATTTCGGAATGACGTTGCGCGCCTCTTCGGCGACCTGTTGGCGGGTCCAGCCCTTCGGCGAATTGAATTCCACCAGCTCGAGAATCATGGTGCCTCTCCTTTGCTCTTCGGGCGTTGCGCCACCAGCATGTAATTGACGTCCATATCAGACGATAACTGCCAACGGTCGGCGAACGGATTATAAATCACGCCACGCTCGCCAATGATGCGAAGGCCGCAGTCTTCAAACGCGGTCTCCAGTTCCACAGGTGTAACGAACTTGTCCCATTGGTGCGTGCCGCGCGGCAGCCAGCGCAGCACATATTCGGCGCCGACAATGGCCAGGGCAAAACTCTTGAGCGTGCGGTTCAGCGTGGCGGCGATCATCAGCCCGCCCGGCTTCACCATCGTGGCACATGTCGCAACGAACGCGTTCACATCGGTGACGTGCTCGACCACTTCCATGGCCAGCACAACGTCGAAGCGCTCGTTCGCGGCCGCAAGTTCTTCGGCGGTGGTGGCTCGGTAGTCGACCGTGACACCTGTTTCCTCTGCGTGCGCCCGCGCGGCGGCGATATTCTCCTCGGCCGGATCGGCCCCGATCATCTGCGCGCCCAAACGCGCCAGCGGTTCCGAAAGAATGCCTCCGCCGCAGCCGATATCGAGCATGCGCAGGCCCTTGAGGCAGTCGAGTTTCTTGGGGTCGCGATCGAAACGTACCGCCGCCTGGTCGCGGATATAGGCGAGCCGCACCGGGTTGAACTTATGCAGCGCCGCCATCGGCCCGCGCGCATCCCACCAGTCGGCGGCATGGCGCGAGAAACGCTCGACCTCGGCCGCATCGACACTGGATACACGGGCTTTTCGGGTAACCATTCGGACACTCTCGTCAAATCGCTGCCGGCTATTGTTGCAGGTGGGCCGACCCGCCGGTATGTAGTACGCGCCTTTTGGGGCCGGCGCCGCAAGGCCAAATACCCTCTCGTCGGTCGCTTGTTAGCGCCTTTCGGCGCGTTCGGAAACGTCAGGTTCTTATGGCCCGGCTGGTAATGAAATTTGGCGGAACGTCGGTCGCCGATCTGGACCGCATCCGCAATGTGGCGCGCCACGTCAAGCGCGAGGTCGACGCCGGCTACGATGTGGCCGTCGTGGTCTCGGCTATGGCGGGCGTGACCAACCAGCTGGTCAATTGGTGCCGTGAGGCCGCCATGTTGCACGACGCGCGCGAGTACGACGCCGTGGTCGCAACCGGGGAACAGGTCACCGCCGGGCTGCTCGCGATCGTGCTTGAAGGCATGGGCGTCAATGCGCGCTCCTGGCAAGGCTGGCAGCTGCCGATCCTCACCGATAATGCGCACGCCTCCGCTCGCATTATGGAAGTCAACGGATCCGAACTGATCAAGCGCTTCAAGGAACACAGGCAGGTTGCGGTCATCGCCGGCTTCCAGGGCATGCACAAGGCGACCGGCCGCATCACCACACTTGGCCGCGGTGGTTCCGACACGTCCGCTGTCGCTATTGCTGCCGCCATCGGCGCCGATCGTTGCGACATCTACACCGACGTCGATGGTGTCTACACCACCGACCCGCGCGTCGTGCCTAAGGCGCACCGCATGGACAAGATCGCTTACGAAGAAATGCTCGAGCTCGCCTCGCTCGGCGCCAAGGTCATGCAGGTGCGCTCGGTCGAGCTCGGCATGGTGCACAATGTTCGCATCTTCGTGCGATCGAGCTTTGAAAAGCCGGAAGACATCGACCCCAAGAAGCCGCCATCCGGCACACTCATTTGCGACGAGGGAGACATCGTGGAACAGCAAGTCGTCACCGGCATCGCTTTTTCCAAGGACGAGGCGCAGATTTCGATACGCCGCGTGCAGGACAAGCCCGGCGTTGCCGCCGCCATCTTCGGACCGCTCGCCGATGCCAACATCAACGTCGATATGATCGTCCAGAACGTATCGGGCGACGGCGCCACGACCGATCTCACCTTTACGGTTCCCTCGGCAGACTACGAGCGTGCCCGCGTCACCCTCGACAAGGCCAAGGGCGCGATCGGGTTTGAGCGGCTGGACGGAGCCACCGATGTTTCCAAGGTTTCGGTGATCGGCATCGGGATGCGCAGCCATGCCGGGGTTGCCGCCCAGGCGTTCAAGGCGCTTTCGCAGCAGAAGATCAATATTCTCGCCATCACGACCTCCGAAATCAAATTCTCGGTGCTGATCAAGGCCGCCCAGACCGACCTCGCCGTCCGCACGCTGCATACGCTTTACGGACTGGATAAGGCCTAGAGAAGTCCCCTGCACGCTTTGGCTTGCCCCTTGCACGCTTTGGCTTGCCCCTTGCATATGCCATTGGCTATAGCCTGAGGCGTAGGCGGCCGCAAACTCACGATCTGGCGGTCGCTATTCGTACATGATTTGGCCGTAGACGAGGCTGCGGCCAGAACCGTGGCCAGAGGACCTCTATAATGCGTGGCGCGCTCGGCGGTCCGCGCGTGCTGTTACGCCGGCTTCGCGAGGTAATGGCGGAGCCCGTCAGCGCGCAGGATCGCCTCGACAAGGTGGTGGTGCTGATCGCCGCCAACATGGTGGCGGAAGTGTGCTCTGTCTACGTCCTGCGCGTAGACGGTACGCTTGAGCTATACGCCACTGAGGGCCTCAAGCGCGAAGCCGTTCACCAGACCGTCCTCAAGGCCGACGAAGGCCTGGTCGGCCTCGTCGCCAGCGAAGCCAATCCGATGAACCTGTCGGATGCGCAAGCGCACCCGGCCTTCTCCTACCGCGCGGAAACCGGCGAAGAAATCTACCATTCGTTCCTCGGCGTTCCGATACTGCGTGCGGGCAACACTCTCGGCGTGCTGGTGGTGCAGAACCGCGCGCGACGGACCTACACCGAAGAAGAAGAAGAGGCGCTGCAGACCACGGCGATGGTGCTCGCCGAAATGATTGCATCCGGCGAGCTCTCATCGCTCGCCCGTCCCGGCGCCGAACCCGCCGCGCGCCACGCGATGCATCTTACCGGCAGTTCGCTGTCGGACGGAATTGCCCTCGGCCATGTCGTGCTGCACGAGCCGCGCGTGGTCATTACCAATGTTATCGCGGATGACGTGCCGCACGAGCTCAAACGGCTCGATGCCGCCATCGCCACCTTGCGCGAAGACCTGGATCGCCTGGTCGAGCATCGCGACGTGGCGGACGGCGGCGAACATCGCGACGTGCTCGAAGCCTATCGCATGTTTTCATACGACCAGGGCTGGCTGCACAAAATACGCGAAGCCGTGATGACAGGCCTGACGGCCGAGGCCAGCGTCGAGCGCGTTCAATCCGACACCCGCGCGCGCATGCTGCGTGCGTCGGACCACTACTTGCGCGATCGCCTGCACGATCTTGATGATTTGGCCAATCGGCTGATGCGCGTCCTGATGGGACAGGATCATGCGCCGACCAAGGAGCAACTGCCGGAAAACGCTATCGTCGTGGCGCGTTCCATGGGGCCCGCCGCCCTGCTCGATTATGACCGGAAGAGACTGCGCGGCCTCGTGCTGGAAGAAGCCGGACCAACCTCTCACGTTTCGATCGTCGCACGCGCGCTCGGCATCCCGACCGTCGGTGAGATAGAAAACGCCACCGGCCTGGTCGAACCGGGTGATGCCATCATCGTCGACGGCTCGACCGGTCACATCCATATGCGCCCGCCACAGGACATCCAGGCGTCCTATGGCGAGCGCGTCAAATTGCGCGCCCGCCGGCAAGCGCAATACCGGGCGCTGCGCGAACGGCCTTGCATCACCAAGGACGGCCAGAAAATTGCGCTGATGATCAATGCCGGCCTCATGATCGATCTGCCCCATATCGAGGACACCGGCGCGGCCGGCATCGGGCTTTTCCGGACGGAATTGCAGTTCATGGTGGCGGATACCTTGCCGCGCACCGGCGAGCAGCTCGCGCTCTATCGCGCGGTGCTTGACGCCGCAGGGAAAAAACCGGTGACGTTCCGAACGCTCGACATTGGCGGGGACAAAGTGCTCCCCTACATGCGCAACATCGAAGAGGAAAACCCGGCTTTGGGATGGCGCGCCATCAGGCTCGGTCTTGACCGGCCTGGCCTGTTGCGCAGCCAGGTGCGCGCCTTGTTGCGCGCCGCGGGCGGACGTGACCTGAGGCTGATGTTTCCGATGATCGCCGTGGTGGAAGAATTCGACAAAGCGAAGGCCCTGGTCGAAGTCGAATTGACCCATCTGCGGCGGCACGGACACGAACTGCCGGAGCGCGTTGAAATCGGCACCATGGTCGAAGTGCCGTCGCTCCTGTTCCAGCTCGATGAATTGCTCGAACGCGTCGATTTTCTGTCGGTCGGCTCCAATGACCTGATGCAATTCCTGTATGCCGCCGATCGCGGCAATCCGCGGGTATCCGACCGGTTCGATACGCTTTCCGCACCGGTCCTGCGCGCGCTCAAGGACATCGCCGACAAGGCAAAGAAACATGGCAAGCCTGTCGCGCTTTGCGGTGAGCTCGCTTCGCAGCCGATTGGCGCGCTGGTGCTTGCAATCCTTGGATATCGCACCCTTTCGCTCTCACCATCGGCAATTGGGCCGGTCAAGGCGCTGTTGCTCGAACTCGACATCAGTAAAGGCGAGGCCGCTGTCCTGCCTTGCCTTGAACAACCGATCGGGAGTGTCTCCATCCGCGACAAGCTGGAAAGCTTTGCGGCGGCCGAGGGGCTGCAGCTTTGATTGTTCTGCCGCAGCAGAAGCTGGATGCGCTGCTGGCCCGCCACGCGTTGGTGGAAAGCGAGCTCGCGAGCGGCCTGAGTACGGACGCATACGTCAAACTGTCGCGCGAGTTCGCCGAGCTCAGCCCGGTCGTCGCGACCATCAGGGCCTATCGGGACGCCGAAAAAGAAATCACCGATCTTTCCGCGCTGGTCGATGACCCGAAATCCGATTCGGAAATGCGCAAACTCGCCGATGCCGAACGGCACGAATTGCAGGCGCGCCGTGACAAGCTGGCGGAAGAAATCCGCCTGGCCTTGCTGCCAAAAGACGCGATGGACGACCACAACGCGATTCTTGAAATCCGCGCCGGCACCGGCGGTGATGAGGCCGCGTTGTTCGCCGGTGACCTCTTCCGCATGTACGAGCGCTATGCCGCCAAGCAGGGCTGGAAGACCGAGATCCTGTCGATCAGCGAGGGTACCAAGGGAGGCTTCAAGGAGATTGTCGCCGAGGTGCGGGGCCGCGGCGTATTCGCCAAGCTCAAGTTCGAATCGGGCGTGCATCGCGTGCAACGCGTGCCTGACACGGAAGCGTCAGGCCGTATTCATACGTCGGCGGCCACTGTTGCCGTTCTGCCCGAAGTCGAGGACGTCGACATCCATATCAACGAGACGGATCTGAAAATCGACACTATGCGAGCGCAAGGCGCCGGCGGCCAGCATGTCAACAAGACCGAATCCGCGATCCGCATTACGCACATGCCAAGCGGCATCGTGGTCTTCGTGCAGGAAGAACGCTCGCAACACAAGAACAAGGCCAAGGCACTGACGATGCTGCGGGCCAAGCTCTATGATCAGGAGCGCACGAAGCTTGATGCTGAACGTGCTGCCGAGCGGCGCGGACAAATCGGCTCGGGCGATCGTTCTGAACGCATCCGCACATATAACTTCCCGCAAGGCCGTGTTACCGATCACCGCATTAATCTGACGCTTCACAAATTGCCGCAGGTGATGGAAGGCGAAGCGCTGAACGAGGTCATCGACGCGCTGGTGACCGAGCATCAGGCTGAATTGCTGGCGGCGGAAGGCGCGACGTGAGAATTATTGCGGGACTGAAGGACGGCGTCTCGGTCTCGGAAGCAGTGCAGCTTGTGGCAAGTGCATTCAAGCTCGCTGGCATCGAAGACGCCTTGGTCGATGCAAGATTACTGATCGGCCACGGGCTGCATCTCGACCGTACCCGACTGGTCACTCAATCGGATCGCATCCTCGAGGCACGCGAAATTTCCGTCATATCCGCACTCGCCGCGCGACGGCTCAAGCACGAGCCGGTATCACGCATCCGCGGGCAGAAGGAATTCTGGGGTCTTTCGCTGCAGATCACGCCTGACGTTCTGGACCCGCGGCCAGAGACGGAAACGGTCGTTGAAGCGGCTCTGGACTTCGTCGTCCGCGGCGGTCTGCGCATGGAAAAGCTGCGTATTCTGGATATCGGAACCGGCTCGGGCGCATTGCTGCTCGCATTGCTGCGCGAATTGCAAAATGCAACCGGCACCGGCACCGACGTCAGCGGCGGCGCCCTGGACATCGCGCGCGCGAATGCCGCGCAATGCGGACTCGATTCCCGCTGCAACTTTGTTCTTTGCGATATTGCGTCGGGCGTGCAGGGTCCATTTGATCTCGTCGTTTCCAACCCGCCCTACATCGCGCACGATGAGATACCGGCACTCGCGCCGGAAGTGCGGGACTACGATCCAAAGGTTGCACTCGATGGTGGTGACGACGGGCTTGCTGGCTACCGCGCCATTGCGGTGGAAGCCCGGCGACTTTTGGCATCGGGCGGACGACTATTTGTTGAATTGGGCGCAGGCCAGGAAACAGCGGTCCACTCGTTGTTTACCAATGCGGGATTAACCGTCGGCGCCGCGCGCAACGATTTAGCGGGGATTCCGCGCGTGATTGGCGTCGGTCTAGCGCCATGAACTGGTCGCATTCCCACCCGATGAAAATCGCAGAGATCGAATATCGTCGAAAAAAGCGCTTGGATTATCATCCGGAAACGACTAGCTTCCAGTCACGGAATCGACCCGTGACGGTTGCATCGCCAAAAACCCCGGAACTAATAGCTCTGTGTGGTGCGGCGCAAGGCGGATGACGAAAAGCCGGTATTCGAAAAGACGGCAAACGAAATCGCCAGATACGGGTTTGGACGCTTCACCGGTTGGGCGCATCATTTTCGAAAACTAGGACGATGCGCGTAACGAAAGGTTGGCAACGCCGCGACAGGATCGCGGCTATGGGGTTGCTGCGACTAACGCGATAAAGAACACAACGTTTCGATCATTGGCGCGGATTACTGATGCAGGTCCGGCCGCGCAGTGAAATTTGTATGGACTTGCGATCAGGTTTGAGCGTTCGGCGGTAAATGCCGAGGCAATGTGAAAGGTCGACGAACAGGCACATCATGAGAAACGGTCAGAAGCGCATGCGGGGACGCGGCAATAACCACCGCAAGAGTCAAAATCCGCTGACGCGCGTATATGAATTGAACGGCCCCGACGTAAAAATCCGCGGCACCGCCTCGCACATTGCAGAAAAATACATCCAGCTTGCGCGCGACGCGCAAAGCTCCGGCGACCCGGTCGCAGCCGAAAATTACTACCAGCACGCCGAACACTATTTTCGCCTGATCGCCGCCGCGCAGGAACAGTTCCGCCAGCAGAACCCCTACTACAACAATCAACAGCCGCAGCAGCAGGGCCAGGGCGGAGCACCACAGGGCGCTGCTGACGATAATTACGACGACGGAGAAGATGACGGCCAGCCGTTCATGGGCCAGAACGAACCGAGCTACGCGCCGCAGCCACAGTGCAGCCGCAGGTGCAGCAGGGCCAGCCTTATTTGCCGCGCGATGCCCAGCCGTTCCCGCCGCGCGATCAACAAGTGCAAAACCGGCCGCAGCATCAGCAGCAGCCCTATCAGCAACCGAATCAGGGTGGCAGCGAAGGCGGTGGACAGGACCTCGGCGGCCTGCCGGCTTTCATCACCGGCGGCGGCGGCGCGCAACCGCAGCCGCAACCGCAACCGAACCCCGGCCCCAACGGCCACGAACAAGGCGACCGCGGTCAGGACCGTTTCGGACATCGCCGGCGCCGGCGTCATCGTGGCGGTGGCTATCGCCCCGACCGGCCGGAATTTGCCGGCAACAACCCGCAGGCTGCAGCGCCGCATTCCGATGAAGGTGGCGACGAGCCGCGACAGCCTGACTGATCGGGCCTATCCCTAGTTGGGGTGATCCGGGGCGCGATCAAGCGCCCGGTGATGGCGCCAATGCCGGTTCCAGCGCCGGCACGAGCTGCCGCTTTTCGCGGCGCGCCGGTATGGCGCGATAGACTTGCTTGGTTGCTTCCACCAGATGCACGCCGGCAAATGGCGCCGACAATGTCGCGCCCGTGCGCTCCCAAGCCACCGCAGTACGCAGGAACCAGCCACGCGCGATCGGCGGCACATAAAGCGCCTCGCTCCATCCGGTCGGCGTGAACCATGTCTCACGCAACAGCTGATTGATCTGACTGCGCGAATAAGGACGACCGTGACCGAACGGCGTTGTATCCATGCGCGCCCACAGACCGCGCCGGTTTGGCACCACCGCGAGCAATCGCCCGCCGGAGGCCAGCACCCGCCACACTTCGCGCAGCAACGCGCCTGGATCGTTCGTCATTTCCAGGGCATGCACCAGCATCACGCGATCGACCGCTGCATCGGCGAGCGGCAATTCATTCTCGTCGACCAGAGCTGACAATGCTGGACGGGTTGTCGGCCATTTCACGACACCCTGCCCCGCAGGCATAAGCGCAAGGCAGCGCTCGGCCTCCTCGCGGAACAGACCGAGATATGGCGTTGCGTAGCCGATCCCCAGCACGCGCTGGCCGGCGGTATCGCCCCACAGCGAGCGGACGCCGCGTCCAATAAAGCGGCGCGCCACGACTCCCAGCCGTTGGCCGTAGAAATTGCGCAGATCCACGACGTCGATCGACATGAGCCGAAACTACCATGAAACGCATAGCAAACGGCTAACGGTGCAGGACCCGCGGGCGTGCATGATGTTTCACCGGCGTGTTACGGTTAATCTGTTCCAGAATATGACGAGGACCCTTATGCCCGCTGAAATCCGCCTGTTTCGCTGCCGATCCGACAATTACGGGGTACTGCTGCACGACCCGGATAGTGGCGCAACCGCCGCCATCGACGCACCGGAGGCCGCGCCGATTGAAGCGGCCTTAAAGGCAACCGGCTGGAAGCTGACCGATATCCTGGTCACCCATCACCACGCCGATCACACAGACGGCATCAAGGCACTGAAGGAAAGATACAAGTGCCGCGTGGTGGCGCCGGCGGCTGAAGCCTCGCAAATCCCGGCGGTGGACGAGACGGTCCGCGAAGGGGATAAAGTTTCAGTCGGGACATTGTCGGCAAACGTAATCGAAACGCCGGGCCACACGTCCGGTCACATTGCCTACTGGTTTCACGCCGACAAACTCGCTTTCGTCGGTGACACATTGTTCTCCATCGGCTGTGGGCGCGTGATTGAAGGCACACCGGAACAGATGTGGCGCTCGCTTGTGAAGCTGCGCGACCTGCCGGACGACACCGAAATCTACTGCGGTCATGAATACACGGCCGCCAATATCAAATTCGCGCGCACCATTGAGCCCGAGAACAAAGCGCTCGCCGCGCGCGAGGCCGAGGTCAAAGGACTGATTTCGCGAAACGAAGCGACCATTCCGGTCACCATCGGTGACGAGAAGCGGGCAAATCCGTTCCTGCGCGCGGATATCGCCGAAGTCGCAAAAGGCATCGGTATGTCGGGAAAACCGGCGGCACTGGTGTTTACCGAAATCCGTGAACGCAAAAACAAGTTCTAACGGTTCGCATGCCTGTATCCACGGCCGCCGACTTGATCCGCGCACTTGCACTCAAGCCGCACCCGGAAGGCGGCCACTATCGTGAAACCTTCCGAGACCCAAGGCTGATTGATGGCCGTCCGGCGTCAACGGCCATTCTGTTCCTGCTTGCACGCGGCGAACGCTCGCATTGGCATCGCATCGATGCGGTCGAGATCTGGCACTATTACGCGGGCGCACCGCTCAAGCTGTCGCTTGTCGACGGCGCTAAGGAAGAGATAGTCCGGCTCGGTGCCGACATTGGCGCCGGTGATTTACCGCAGGTCACTGTGCCCGCGCGCGCCTGGCAGGCCGCGGAAAGTCTTGGGGATTGGACCCTGACCGGCTGCACCGTCGCACCCGGTTTTTCCTTCGAGGGCTTCGAACTGGCGCCGGCCGGCTGGTCGCCGCACAATCAAACACGATAGAACAATTAAATCTTCTGACAGGGGATGTACCGTGACGAATAAACTCGATGATGCGCGCGAACTGGTCGCACGTGCCAACCGCATGATTGCCAATGAAGGCGTGCTCGACGCCTTTGGTCACGTCACCATGCGGCACCCGACCGATCCAAAACGCTACCTGATGTCGCGCTCGCGCGCCCCGGAACTGGTCCAACCGGACGATATCCTGGAATTCACGCTCGATTCACAGCCGATAAAGCCGACGGACGTGCGCCTCTATGGTGAGCGGGTGATCCATGGCGGAATCTATCAGGCGCGGCCAGACGTGAATGCAGTATGCCACCACCACGCCCCATCGATTCTTCCGTTCTGCATCTCCGGCATGGATCTCAAGCCCGTTTATCACCTTGGTGCAACGCTTGGAGAAAATGTGCCGTTCTGGGATGCGCGCGACGAATTCGGCGATACCACGCTGATCGTGGCCAAGCCGGAAGAAGGCGCCTCGCTCGCGCGCGCGCTCGGGCCCAACTGGATCGTGTTGATGCGCCGTCATGGCGCGACAGTCGCTGGTGCGTCCCTGGAAGAACTTACATTCCGCACGATCTACACCGCGCGCAACGCCGCTCTGCAGATCCAGGCGCACAGCCTCGGTTATGTCTCACCACTCAACGCCGCGGAAACGCGCCTTGCCGGTGAATACAACCTGCGACCGGGCCCGGTTGCACGCGCCTGGGAGTACTGGAACGTGCGTCTCGACAAGGCCGAAGGCACCTGGGCCGGACAGAAAGCACGAGCTGTCACACCGAAAAAACGGCAGCCCAAACGGAAAACAAAACGCCGACGCTGAATTTGACGGGCGCTATTTGCGTCCGTTGCGATGCATGCAGGTCAAGTACCCTTCAAGCGCACGGCTCCGGCGAATCTTGAAGCCTTCTCGCCTGTAATATTTGGGGAACGCAACTCGCCCCCCATCCAGCGTCTGCGTCGTCTCAGGACTTTCGCGCGGGCTTAGCTTCAGGCCCTCGCGCTTCACACCGACCGGCGGCGGAATTATTCGCCCGCCGTTTTGCAACGCGCATTTGCACGCAATTTTGTCGAAGATCTCGGCGCACCGCGCATCGACATCTTGCGCTGACACTGACGATGCGACCAACGACCCAGACAGGCTAATAACCGTTGCCCCGACCAAGATTAACTTCATGGGCCCGCCGGCCATCTGGCCACGCCACCTAGACAAAATACTGCCCGCCGTTGGCGGTGAGCGTAGACCCGGTAATCAGCCCGGCGTCGTCGGATGCGAGAAACACAACACAACGTGCGATCTCCTCCGGCTCGCCCAGGCGACCGATCGGGATGAGCGGCAAGATTGATTTTTCCAATACGTCTTTCGGTACCGCCTGCACCATCTCGGTATTGATATAACCCGGCGCGATTGCGTTCACAGTCACGCCGGCGCGCGCGCTTTCCTGGGCCAATGCCTTGGTGAAGCCAAGCTCGCCGGCCTTGGCAGCTGAATAATTGGTCTGGCCCAGCTGACCTTTTTGGCCATTGATCGAGGAAATATTCACGATGCGCCCGAATTTCCGTTCGCGCATGCCCTCGATGACGTTGCGGCACATGTTGAACAGTGAATTGAGGTTGGTGTTGATGACCGCGGTCCATTGTTCCGGCTTCATGCGGTGCAGCGTTGCATCCCGTGTGATGCCCGCATTGTTGACCAGCACATCGACCGGCCCAACCTCGGCCTCTACTTTTTTGATGCCGTCGACGCAGGCTTCGAACGACGAGACGTCCCACTTGAAGACCGGAATACCGGTTTCCGCCTTGAATTTCTGCGCGGCCTCGTCGTTACCGCCATAGTTGGCTGCGACTTTATAGCCTGCGGACTTCAGCGCCTTGGCAATTGCCGCTCCAATTCCACGGGTCCCGCCAGTAACCAACGCAACACGCGACATGATGCCGTCCCCTCCCAAATATTTTCTCTTTTCATCACCGGCGGAGCGAGCCGTCGATGACGTAGATCAATTTCGGAAGCGCCGGCGGCGCCGCGCCGTCACGCCACAATTCGCGCTAGCGCTCAACGCACATCGCGATGCCCATGCCACCGCCGATACATAGAGTGGCGAGGCCCTTCTTGGCATTACGCTTTTGCATTTCGTAGAGCAGCGTCGTCAGCACGCGTGCGCCGGAAGCGCCGATCGGGTGCCCGATGGCAATCGCGCCGCCATTGACGTTGACCTTGGACGTATCCCAACCGAGATCCTTGTTGACTGCGCAGGCCTGCGCGGCGAAGGCTTCATTGGCTTCGACCAGATCGAGGTCATCGTGTTTCCAGCCGGCTTTCTTGAGCGCGGCGCGTGAAGCGGGGATTGGGCCGGTGCCCATGATCGACGGATCGACGCCGGCCTGCGCCCAGGACACGATGCGTGCGAGCGGTGTCTTGCCGAGTTTCGCGGCTTCCGACGCCTTCATCAGTACCACCGCGGCGGCGCCGTCATTGATGCCGGATGCACTACCCGCCGTCACGGTGCCTTCTTTGTCGAACGCCGGGCGCAGTTTCGATAACGATTCAAGCGTGACGCCGGCCTTCGGGTATTCGTCGGTATCCACCACGATGTCGCCCTTGCGCGATTTAATGGTGACCGGCGTGATCTCGTCCTTGAATTTGCCGGCCTTCATCGCCGCTTCGGCCTTGTTCTGCGACTTGACCGCGAATTCGTCCTGCTGCTGACGCGTGATCTGCCACTGCTTTGCAACGTTCTCGGCCGTAGTGCCCATGTGGTACCCATTGAAGGCATCCCACAGGCCGTCCTTGATCATGGTATCGACCATTTCGAACGAACCCATTTTCACGCCGTTCGCGCAGATGCTGGCAGTGCGGCGCCATGCTCATCGATTCCTGACCGCCGGCGACCACGATCTCGCTGTCACCGTTGAGGATCGCCTGATAGCCGAGCGCAACAGCGCGTAAGCCTGAACCGCATAGCTGGTTCACACCCCACGCAGGCGTCTCGACCGGAATTGCCGCCGCAATGGAGGCCTGCCGCGCCGGGTTCTGGCCCTGCCCCGCGGTCAGTATCTGACCCATGATCACTTCGCTGACGCGGCCGCCCTCAACGCCTGCCCGCTCCAATGCGGCCTTGATCGCAGCCTTGCCAAGTTCATGGGCCGGCAAGTTCGCAAATGCCCCATTGAACGCGCCAACCGGAGTGCGGGCGGCGCTCACGATCACGATGTCATCTTTCATCGGAAACTCCTGTTAGTCGCGTGCGGGGCAGCGCGGTTTTTGGCACTGCCGCATCCTCGGCAGGCCCGGCAGGTCTGTCAACAATACCCGCCCCTCAGATATCCCCGAGAATTGGCGCTTTTTTGACGTTTCCGCAAGGGCGAAGCGGGTGGCTGGCGCTCTGCCGCGCCGCCACAAAACGGTGGCCCCCCGAAGCATAAATTGGCTATGCTTGAAATCTGGGCAGGGGAAACGTGTGATCCAAATGGCAGAGGATAAAAAAGAGCCGGTTACAATCAAAAAATACGCCAACAGGCGGCTCTACAATACCGGAACCAGCACCTACGTAACGCTCGAAGATCTCGCCGCGATGGTGAAAACCGGCGATGATTTCATCGTCTTTGATGCCAAGACCGGTGAAGACATCACACGCTCGGTGCTCGCGCAGATCATCTTCGAGCAGGAAAACAAGGAAGGGCAAAGCCTGTTGCCCATCGCCTTTTTGCGGCAACTGATCCGCTTCTATGGCGACAGCATGCAAATGCTGGTCCCGCGATTTTTGGAAGCCTCCATCGACTCGCTGTCAAAAGAACAAGGAAAGTTCCGCGAGCAGATGGCCCAAGCCTTCGGTGTCGGCGGCTTCGGGCCGCTAGAGGACCAGGTGCGGCGAAACATGGAAATGTTCGAAAAAACATTCGCCATGTTCGCACCGTTCGCGCACGGGCAATCAAAGCCGGCCGACAAACCCCAAAGCTCGGGCAGCGAGATGGACGACCTCAAACGTCAGCTCGACGAGATGCAAAAGCGGCTGGATAAACTTGGCAGCAAGGAATAGCTGCCCGTTTGGCTATGCCGACGCGGTGCGTCCACTTTTGTACTGGCGCGGCCGCTCGGGTGTCGCCAGCCCAATCAAAGCACCTTGCAGGTAGTCGCAGCCCCAGCCCACCAGCAATGCGGCGGTGTCTTCGTCCTGCACCCACTCGGCAACGCTCTTGAGATTAAGACGTCGCGATAGATCGACCAACGTGCGCACGAACGCCCGATCGTCATTCGACTTCGCGATATTCGGGACGAAAGCGCCGTCGATTTTCACGATGTCGACGCCGAGTTTGCGCAGGTTACGGAACGAGGTGTAGCCAGCGCCGAAATCGTCAATCGCAATGCGGCATCCCAGGTCCTTGACCCGCGTGACAAAACCCCGAGCGTCATCCAGATCATGAATTGCCGCAGTCTCGGTTATCTCCACAATCAGACGGCCTGCGGCATCGCTATTGGCGCGCAATAAGGCGCCCAATCCCTGCCACCAGTGTGGATCAATCGCTGAGTTTGGCGAGACATTGACGCTTGCCTGCATGTCCGGCGCAGCGGTCAATTCGGCAACCACCAGTTCGAGCACTCGGAAATCAAGCATGCGCACAAGCCCGACCCGTTCGGCTACCGGGATGATCTCGCCCGCCTGCGCGATGCTGCCGTCGCTACGATTGACGCGCATCAGACATTCGTAGAAGGCAACCTTGCGGCTCTGCGCCTCGACAACGGGCTCGTAGGCCAGCGCAATGCGACGCTGGTTCAGGGCCGCGACAATCTCGTCAGCAGCGCGGACGCTCTGCCGGCGCCACGTATCGCGTGCGACATCAGGTGCGTACGCAATGAACGAACCGTGACGCTTGGCGCGTGCAACTTGCAGGGCATCCTGCGCGCGCGCCAAGGCCTCGACCATCGTGCGCGCATGGCGCGGAGCAGTTACACCACCGATCGTAATCGTCACAGCCATCGGACCTGCAGCGGTGTAAAACGGCTCGTCGCGCACCCCCGCCAGCAGGCGCTCGGCCGCGATCGACAGCTCATCGGGCGTGCAGCTGGCCAGAACGACGCCAAATTTGTTTCCTGAGTACCGTCCGAGCGAGTCCTTGCCCCGCAACCTCGCCCGGATACGCTTTCCAACCTGGGCAATGACTTCATCGGCCACGTCAAATCCATACGCTTCATTGAGATGTCCGAGGTGGTCGATTGCCACCAGCATAAATCCGCACGAGCTCCGGAAGCGCACTGCCTCGTCGAGAGCGGCACCGAGTCCTTCCGTGAGATATATGCGGTTGAGCTCGCCGGTCAGTGGATCGAATTTTGCCCGCTGTTCAAGCCAGCGTTGGCGCTCATGCCGTTCGTTGATCGTGCGTATAATGCCGTTTGCATAACTTGGCTTTCCATCAGGACCCGCGAACCAGCGACCGGTATCCTCGAGCCAGATTTTTTCATCGCCGCGCTTGAATGCATATTGAGTCTGATAGGAGACGCCCTTGCCTGTGTCCCGCCGCGTCGCCTGTTGGATAATTTCAGCGCGGGTTAGCCCACCTGTGCCATCGACGTGGCGAGCAAAAGCGCGGCCACTGGCGATTTCTTCAGGATCGATGCCGAGCACATCACCGGCATTGCCGCTCCAGATCAACGTGTCGGTATCCAGTTGCCATTCATAAGCGACGTCACCGACCGACCGCAAAATTTTTGCGGTATCGAGGGAAGGCGGTGATTGATCGAAGCGGGTCACAATCGCCCCTTTTTGGAACGCCAAGGTGAGTCCGGACGTTGCCTTGTGTGACGAATGAGCCTCAGACGTTAAGGCCAATCGTTAAACAATTCGAGAATGCCGCTTTTCTTCAGGGGCCAGGCGCCGTTAACTGGTGCGGCACACCCCTTGCTCGTTAGACGGCGGAAGATCGCTGATTGTCCTAAAGCGAGACGGGTATCGCAATGCGTCTTGGCGAAGTTAATCCATCGGCTTCTCGGCAACATGAATTGGCCGGTCATCGGACCGAGCCGGGCGCAGAAATGCCAGCATCTGAAAGCCGGGCGCTGGTTACGCTCGTGCCAAACGCCGATCATTTCGACGGCCAGGCCGGATATCGCAATGTGGCTTTCCTCGCCCAATTGATTGCAACAAAAGAACAGCACCCGCAGACCCGCGAGCGGCGGCGCGCCGACCCGACCGAGGTATTAGCGGCTTATCGTGCCGTCGCTGCGCTTAGCCAAACTTAGTAGCCCAAGGCGCAACCGTCTTTCCGCGGTTCCGAACCGGCAATCAGCACGCCGCGATCCCAGTCGATCTTGATCGTTTGCGCGCCTCCCCACGGCGACGCCGCGATGACAACGTCGTGCCCACGCGCCTTCAGGCCTTCGATGGTCGCTGCCGGCGTGCCGCGCTCGACATCTGTCTTTTCGCCTTCGAAGAAGAAGCGCGGCGCGTCGATCGCCTGTTGCACGTCCATGCCGTAGTCGATCATGTTCGTGATGATCTGTACGTGTCCCATCGGCTGATAATGCGCACCCATGACACCGAAACTCATGTCGCAACGTCCGTTGCGCATGGCGAGTGCAGGAATGATGGTGTGCATCGGACGTTTGTCCGGACCGAACGTATTCGGATGATCCGGTTCAAGCGTGAAGCATGACCCGCGATTGGTCAGCATGATGCCGGTTTTCTCGGTGCAGATGCCAAGTCCGAAGTGCGAATAGAGCGAATTGATGAATGACACCGCCATGCGGTCTTTATCCACGACCGTGAGATAGACGGTGTTGCCGTCGGGTGCGGGATGGCTTGGCAGCTTGGCGCGCTTCTTCATATCGATCAGCGCCGCCAATTTCCTGGCAAAACCTTTATCGAGCAGATCGGCGACCGGCGTGCGCATGTGCAAGGCGTCGGCGATGTGCGTATCGCGTACCGCGAAACCAAGACGCGCAGCCTCCAGCACCAGGTGAAAACGTTCGGGTCCGGACGGATCGAGCGCCTTGACGTCGAAATTCTCCAGGATGTTGAGCATCACCAGCGCCGTGAGCCCCTGCCCATTCGGCGGAATTTCCAGCAGGTCCAGGCCGCGATAATTGGTCGAGATCGGCTCAACCACATCGCCATGGTGGCGCGCGAAATCGTCCGTGGTCAGGAACGACCCGAGCGCCGCAACGGTCTTCGCCATATCGTCGGCGATTTCACCTTCATAAAAACCGCGCGCGCCTTTGGCGGCGAGGGTCTTTAATGTCGCCGCAAGCGCGGGGGAGCGAATGACGTCGCCCTCCTTCGGTGCGGCCCCATTGAACAGATAATGTTTTGCAGCGCCGGTATTCGCCTTGAGTTTGCCGACATGCCGCGCCCAATCCCACGCGACGCGCGCGGCGACCGGGAATCCGTCCTCGGCATATTTGATCGCTGGCTGCAACGCACGATCCAACCCAAAGCGGCCATGACTTTTGAGGAGGGCTTCCCAGGCATCGATCGCACCCGGCACCGTGACAGCGTGAATTGAGCTGCCGATTTCGGTCATGCCTTCGGCGCGCAGCGCTTCGTATGAAGCTTTGGCGCCGGCGCGGCCGGACCCGTTATAGCCCCACACCGGCTTGCCCGGCCGCGACACCAGGCAATAGCAATCGCCACCGATCCCGGTCATTGCCGGCTCGACCACGCACAGCACGGCGACGGCCGCCACCGCGGCATCAGCCGCGCTGCCGCCGGCACGTAGCGTGTCGACCGCGGCCAACGTCGCCAAGGGATGGGAGGTGGCTGCCATGCCGTCGCAGGCGATCACGGGCGAACGGCCGGGCAGCTGGAAATCGCGGCTCATGACAAGACCAGGAATATTCGACGATCAGGACGAGACGTGTTCGACGCCCTCGACCGTCAGGTCGCGCTGGGCCGAACGCAAAGTCACAGCGAAGCCGCCGAGGACATCGATGAAGCTCACGACCAGCAGCAAGAAGAAAGTCGCGGTCGCGGCCTGCTTGACCAGAATGAACTCGACCAGCATGCCGAGAAACAAGATCAGCGACAAAGCATGGTCGACCACGGTGCGAATGCCGATGCGGGTCGATTTCATTACTTCACCGCACAGCAGAACGATCGCCAGGGCGATGAGGATATCGCCCGCCGACATCGTCCAGTCGGCGCCCGACACCATGTGCACGGTGGCGACGACGCCGGTCCAGGTCACCCCCGGCATCAGAAAGGCAATGATGTTGTAGATCGCGAACGGGATCAGCAGCAGCGGGAAGCCGAGTACAAACATGGCACAGATTGCCTCTCGGCCCCGGGCCGTCCTGTTACGCCTCGGTCTTCGGCTTGAGAACCTGGCGGCCCTTATACATGCCGGTCTTCAGATCGATGTGGTGCGGACGGCGCAGTTCGCCGGAGTCCTTGTCCTCGACATAAGTCGGCCGCTTGAGCGCGTCGGCCGAGCGGCGCATGCCGCGGCGCGACGGCGAGGTTTTTCTTTTTGGCACAGCCATGGACGAAACTCCTGAAAAGGCACGACAATGTCGGTTTGAAGCCGGGCTTATAGAGGAAGGCTCGCGTCAAGGCTAGTGGCTTTGGCTAGAGGCTTTGGCTAGTGCCCTGCCGTATGCATGCCGCCGCAGCAGGCGCCCGCGCCGCGCGGGCATCATATAGCCCCGCCAGACGGCGCAATCCCGGCCCTGGCTGGCGCGCATTGCGTTCGACCGGGTTTGGCAGCGTCGCCGCAAGCAGTGCCGCCTGATAGCGGGACAGATCCCGGGCCGATTTACCAAACGCGCGCTGGGCGCCGGCCTCGGCGCCGAATTCGCCATTGGGGCCCAACTCCGCAATGTTGAGATAGATTTCCAGAATCCGCCGCTTCGGCAGCACCAGGTCGATCCAGAGCGCCAGCGGAAATTCAAGCGCCTTGCGAACGAGGCTCCGGCCAGACCAGAGGAACAAGTTCTTTGCCACCTGCTGCGTGATGGTCGAGCCACCCCGCATGTCGTCAATGTCGTCGGCTTCGGCAATGGCCTCACGGATCTCTGCAAAATCGACTCCGTGATGGCTGCAAAAGCGGCCGTCTTCGGCAACGATCACCGTCAGCGGCAAAGACGGCGAAATACGCGTGATCGGCACAAAGTGGTGTTCAACGCGCGCACCGCTCAATTGCCGCCAGAGCATCACGGTGGAGACGGGGTTAATGACCCTATAGAGCGGCGTGATCAGATAGGGCAGCAAAAACACCACCAGCACGGAAAGAGCAGCGACGCGTAGCGCCCGCGGCAGCCCCAAACGCCCCGATTTTTTGTCCAGCCAGCCCACGGGCCCAGATTAGCCCATTCGCGCCGTGAATTGCCCCCGGTTTGGCCGGGCGCGAGAACCGGATTGCGGGCCGAAGCCTACTTTTCGGGACCAAGCGCAGCAGCTATCAATGCCACGATGAACAAGAACACGACCGACTTTTCCACCCGGCTTGGCCGGGTCGCCGCCGAAACCGAAACGTTGCTCCGTCAGCTCCTTGCTGACGCGCCGCTCGACGGCGAAATCACGCGTCCGCCCCGCCTCCTTGCGGCCATGCGCCATGCGGCCCTCGACGGCGGCAAGCGTCTGCGCCCATTTCTGGTCGTCGAGACCGCGACGCTGTTCGGTGCTGCTCCCACAGGCGCGCTGATGGCAGGCGCCGCGCTCGAATGCGTGCACTGTTATTCGCTGATCCATGACGATCTCCCGGCAATGGACAATGACGACCTGCGCCGCGGACGGCCAACCGTCCACAAGGCCTTTGATGAAGCGACCGCGATTCTTGCGGGCGACGCGCTGCTGACGCTCGCCTTCGACATCATGGCCCGCACCGAGGTGCACGCGGATCCGTCAGTGCGCGTGGCGCTCGTTCTGGAGCTCGCGCGCGGCTCCGGGCTTGGCGGCATGGCCGGCGGTCAGATGCTCGACCTCGCAGCCGAGGGCCGCTTCGAAACAAAACGCGCACTGAGCAAGACCGAAATCGCCACAATGCAAGCCATGAAAACAGGTGCGCTGATCCGTTTCGCCTGCCGCGCCGGCGCGATCATCGGACAAACGGATGCCGACGCACATTCCCGCATGGACCGCTATGGCACGGCGATCGGTCAGGCCTTCCAGATCGCCGACGATCTTCTCGATGTCGAAGGCGACACCCAGACGCTCGGAAAAGCTGCGGGAAAGGATGCCGCCGCCGGCAAGGCCACGCTCGTCGCTACGCTCGGACCCGACGGCGCGCGCGCGCGCCTGAAAGAGCTGGTCGCCGAAGCCGACGCAGCGCTGGCGCCGTTCGGCGCGAAGGCCGATACTCTGCGCGAAGCAGCCCGATTCATCGCCGAGCGGACGACATAAGAGGAGCGCCCCGTGGCCCGCAAAATTGTCGCGCGACCTATCATGCCGGTCCGCCTGGCGCGCTTGCATGCGCGGTTGCTGATTTCCATCGCCGTGGGTCTGGCGGTGACGCTCGGCCTGGGAACGACCGACTGGACCATGGCGACCAAGCTTCTGATCGGCTGGGACATCGGCGTCGTTCTGTATCTGGTGCTGGTTTATCAGTTGATGGCCACCTGCGGCATCGACGAGATTCGCCGGCGCGCTTCCGAGGACGACGAAGGCGCGCTTGCTCTGCTGATCCTGACCGGACTCTCCGGTCTGGCGATTATGGGCGCGATCATCGCTGAACTGGGCATTGCCAAGGTATCCGGGCAGCCCCGCAGCGGTTACGGAGTTGCGATCGCAATGATCACGATCGTCGTGTCCTGGGCCTTCGTGCACACTATTTTTGCGCTTCATTATGCTCACGAATACTATGGGGAGGGCCGCGATCACGCGATCGGCGGACTGACATTTCCCGGCCGTCAGTCACCTGACTATTGGGACTTCGTATACTTTTCGGTTGTCATTGCGATGACCTCGCAGGTCTCCGATGTCGTGATCACCAGCAAGATTATTCGCCGCATCGTGATCGTGCACGGCGTGCTGGCGTTCTTTTTCAATGTTGCGGTGTTTGCGCTGACCGTAAACATCGTCTCCAACCTGATTTGACGCGCCCGAACCCATAGGTGCGTGTGTCGATGACCACGATCATGGAAACGCTTCTGTTTATGCTGGCGGTGCTCGCCGCCGCTGCGGTCATTGCGCAAAGGCTCAAGACCGCGCCATCGATCGTGCTGGTCATTGCCGGAATTGGTATGGCGCTGATTCCAGGCCTGCCGAAAATCCAGCTCGCCCCGGAATTCGTGCTGCTGGTGATATTGCCGCCGCTGATTTATTCGGCCGGGGTTTCCATGAGCTGGCGCGAATTCCGTTTCAATTTGCGCCCGATCACGTTGCTCGCGTTCGGCTGCGTGGTGTTCACCACCTGCGCCGTCGCCGCCGCCGCGCATTACCTGTTGAACTTCGACTGGGCGATTGGCTTCCTGCTCGGTGCAATAGTCGCCCCGCCCGACGTCGTTGCGCCGCTTGCGATCGCGCGACGGCTGGCGCTGCCGCGGCGGTTGCTTGTGGTGCTGGAAGGCGAAGGGCTAGCCAACGACGCGACCGCGCTCATTCTCTACCGCTTCGCTGTCGCGGCGGCGGCGACTGGAACGTTCTCGCTGCCTGCGGCGGCCGGCACATTTGCGCTTATTGTGATCGGCGAAATCCTGTATGGCATCGCCATCGGCTGGCTGAGCTTGCGGCTGCGGCAGTGGGCGCACGAGCCACGCGTGGAAATCACGCTGTCGTTGATGACGCCCTATCTCGCGTTCTGGGTGCCGCAACATCTGGGCGGGTCGGGCGTGCTGGCAACCGTCGCATGCGGTCTCTACGTGAGCTGGAACGGGCCGCTCCTGATCTCCTATAGCACGCGACTGCAAGGCATCTTCTTCTGGGATCTGCTGGTCTATCTCGTTGAAGGTCTCGTGTTCCTACTGACGGGCTTGCAGACTCGTACACTCATCGATGAGGCACAGGTTTTTCCGATCCGCGAATTGGCGATTGCAACCGCGATGGTCACGCTGATCGTGATCGCCGCGCGCTTTGTCTGGATATATCCGGCAACTTACATTCCGCGCTGGGTGAGCCCCTCGCTGGCCCGACGCGACCCACCACCGCCATGGCAGGGACCGTTCTTAATCGGGTTCACGGGCGTACGCGGCGTTGTGTCGCTCGCCGTCGCACTCGCCATTCCCTACACCATCCTCAATGGTCAGCCGTTTCCGCACCGCGACTTGATCCTGTTCATCACCTTCGGCGTCATCATCATCACGCTGGTCGGCCAGGGCTTGATGCTGCCCTATGTGGTGCGCTGGCTTGGGCTGAGCCGCCTTGGAAAAAAGGAACACAAAGACGAAATCAGGGCGGAGCTCCGCGCCCGCCAGGCAGCGTTGCGGCAAGTCGAAAAGCGGTTGGAAAAGGCCATCAAGGAGCACGATCTCCCGCGCGATGCGATCGCGCACTTGCGCACGCGCAACCAGAGCCGCTTGCAGATATTGCCGACGAACCTGACCGAAGGTCTTGATCACATGCGCCGGACCGCCAAGGTCAAGGCCGAGCTGATCGAGGCCGAACGTGAATTTATCTATCAGCTCCTGCGCGACGGGAAGATCACCGACGAAGCGCGCCGGCGTATCGAATACGAACTGGACCTGGAAGAAGCAGGCGTCGCCAATCGCGGCGAGGGCGGCGGCGGCTGGATGTAGGTGGCCTGTTCGGCTATTCCGCCGCCGCGTCGCGGCTAACGCCGCCAAACCGCCGATCGATGTAATCGATCACCATCTGCTTGAAGTCGGCGCTGAGCGTCGGCCCGCGCAAAGTGGCGGCCTTCTTGCCGTCGATGAACACCGGTGCAGTCGGCTGCTCACCGGTACCGGGCAACGAAATACCAATATCAGCGTGCTTGCTCTCGCCAGGCCCGTTGACGATGCAGCCCATCACCGCAACGTTCAACGTTTCAACACCCGGATAGCGCCGCTTCCATTCAGGCATCGAGTTGCGAATAAAGCTCTGGATGTCGGAGGCGAGTTCCTGGAACGTTGTCGATGTGGTGCGGCCGCAGCCGGGACATGCCGCAACCAGCGGAACGAAGGTGCGCAGACCCATGGTCTGCAACAGCTCCTGCGCCACCTGGACCTCACGCGTGCGGTCGCCGTTCGGCTCCGGCGTGAGCGAAATACGGATCGTGTCGCCGATGCCTTGTTGCAGCAGCACGCCCATCGCCGCCGAGGAGGCAACGATGCCCTTGGAGCCCATACCGGCTTCGGTGAGACCGAGGTGCAAGGCGTAGTCGCAACGCCGGGCGAGTTCACCGTACACTGCGATCAGGTCCTGCACCGCAGAAACCTTGGCGGAAAGAATGATGCGGTTCTTCGCCAGGCCGAGCTCTTCGGCGCGACCGGCCGACAATACCGCCGATTGCACCATCGCCTCGTGCATCACCTCGCGCGCATCGCGCGGCTGAGCCGTCTTGGCGTTTTCATCCATCAGGCGCGTGAGCAATTCCTGATCGAGCGAACCCCAGTTGGCGCCGATGCGCACCGGCTTGTTGTATTTGAGCGCCATCTCGATGATGGCCGAGAATTGCCTGTCCCGTTTGTCCTTGAATCCGACATTGCCCGGATTGATGCGATACTTGCCGAGCGCCTCGGCGCAACCGGGATGGTCGGCCAGAAGCTTGTGGCCGATATAGTGGAAATCGCCGACCAGCGGCACGTTCACACCAAGTTGCGCAAGCCGGTCGCGGATGTGCGGCACCGCGGCAGCCGCCTCATCGCGGTCGACCGTGATGCGCACGAGCTCCGAACCGGCCGCGGCCAGCGCGGCCACCTGGCGCGCCGTGCCCTCGACATCGGCAGTATCGGTATTGGTCATCGACTGGACGACGATCGGGGCGCCGCCGCCAACGACAACGCCGCCGACATCCACCGCGGCCGTTCTATGACGTTGTTGCGTGCTGGTGCTCATTGGTCGTCCTCAGTAACGGGTGCCAGACAAATAAGTTGCGGTCAACGCGGACGGAAGGGCCCGTGTGACAGGCCTTATCGCACCCTACTCGCGACTTTGCTTGTGAAATGCGGCCGAATTCAACAATATCGCTCCGCAGGAGCGCAAGGGCCCGCCAATGAACGAAGAAAATCAGGTGACGGTTAAATTTCGTTGCCCCCCGCAGATGGAGCCGATCTTGCCCCGTCCGATACCGGCCGTGCGCGGCCTGCCCGACTGGTTCAAGGCTCTGCCACAAAATTGCTTCAGCGCGGTCTCCAACAAGGAACTGATGACGGTCAAGAAATGCCCGCCGTTCATCGACGCGATGACCTACGGTTTCCTGATGCCGCTCGCGGCCGACATCAAGATTGAAAACGGCGAATTCAGCTGGGACAGCGAAATTCCGGTCGTCAGCAACCTGCGCAATCTCACCCGATCGCCGATCGATTACCACGACAGCGTTCAGGTCAAAGGCACGCCGTTTTTCGACAGTGATCGTTTCATCATCAAGTTTAACAATTTCTGGACGATCGAGCTTCCGCCCGGTTACTCGCTCTTTGTCACACACCCGGTCAATCGTCCCGATCTGCCGTTCACGACCATTACCGGCCTCGTCGATTCCGATCTTTACGTCGATAGTCTGGTGCATTTCCCCGCGCGATGGAACGATCCCACATTCACCGGAGTCCTTCCGAAGGGCACTCCCGTCGCGCAGTGCATTGCGATCAAGCGCGAAGTCATGGTCGAGCAGTTCGACGTTCTTTCCGAAGAGGCTGCACAGCGCATGTCGGAAACCGCCAGCGCGATCAACGCCGAGACCGGTCACTATCGCCGGGAATTTCGTTCGCCCAAGCGTTAGTTACGCTCGCCCCTGAAGAATTGCGCGGCCGCGCTCGGTTGCACCCAGAAACGCCCGCGCGACGACGACGACAGAACCTTGAGCGCCTTGCCATAAAAATTCGGGCCCCCGCGCGTCACCAGGCGAAAGCAGGTTGCAGCGCCTGCCTCACCCATCTCCAGCAGGCACGCTCCGAGATAGAGACGCGCTTGCTGATCGGCCGGATCGTTGGCCAGGGCCTGCCGGAAATGGTCGGCCGCCGGCTGATATTGGGCTGCGTCCATCAACACCAGTCCCATCCCGTAGTGCGCGTCCGGATGATTGGGCGCGCTCACCAACGCCCGGGCAAAAGCCGCTCTCGCGTTGGTGCCATCGTTTCTGGCGTGGAAAATCCAGCCCAGCAGGATCGGCAAATCAGGCAACCGGGGCACGGCTTCCATTCCGCTCTTGATCACTTCGATCGCTTCATCGGTACGGCCGAGCGAATTGAGCAAATAGCCAAGTTCGTGCACCGCAGCCGGGAACACCGGCACCTGCTTGGCCGCGCGCTGGAGCCTCGTCAGTGCGTCCTCGGTACGCCCGGCTTTTCGCAGGGCAATTGCAAGCTGGGTTTCGATTGCAGGATCGCGAAGAGTTCGAAAGGCTTTTTCAAGTGGCGCGATCGCCTCGCTCGCACGATCCTGCATTAACAAGGCGTAGCCATAGATATGAAGTGCGTTGGGGTGGCCCGAATTTCGCTTGAGAATGTCCTGCGCAAGCTTTGCCGCGTAGTCCGGCTTGCTGGCCCTGGATCGCGGACATTGCCCGTTGCAATGTCTCTTCGATCGCGGCGGCCTCTTGCGCCCTTTGCGCCTTGTTTTTTGTGATCTCGCCGCGGTTCGCCATCTTGCCTATACGCGCAAACACATGATCGAAAGCGTGCCGAGCCCGGAAACTATCATCAGCGCGCCCGGTTCACCAGCACGAGGCCCGCGGCAACCAGCGCAACCGCCGCAGCAAAGGCCGCCGTCAACGGCTCATTCAGCACAAGGTGCCCCGCCGCAACGCCGAATAGCGGTGTCAAAAACGTAAAAGCCGAAAGCCGGCTAGCGGAAAAGCGTGCAATCAGCGCGAACCAGACCACGAACGTCACGCTCACAACCCAAACTGTCTGATAGATGAGCGAACCGATTGCCACCGCCGACGGCATTTGCGTGATCCGCTCGTTCATTGCAAAGGCCGCGGCAGCCATGATGGGTGCCGATACAACGAGCTGGTAGAGCATGACTTTCTCGGCCGACACGCGCGTGAGCGGACTAGCCTTGATGATCAAAGTGGTCGCGGCCCAGAACAGTGCCGCGCCGACCATCATCAAATCACCGACAAGCTGCCGTGGATCCATCGCCGGCGTCGGCACGCCAAACGCAATCAACATGCCCGCGAACGACAGGCCGAGCCCCAGCCATTGCGCCGCCCCAAAACGATCGGCCGGCAGCACAATGCGTGCGCCAAGCACGACGAAAAATGGCGCGAGATAGATGAACAACACCGCACGGGTCGCGGTGGTGTAGACGAGGCCCTGGTAGATCAGGATGAACTCGGCGGCAAACAGAAGGCCGGCCGCCACCCCGTACCACAGCGTGCCATCCCGATTGACCAGCGGAATGCCGCGCAGACGACACCATCCGGCGATCAGAAGCGCAGCGACGACCGAGCGTATCGCGGCCTGCGTCAGCGGTGGGATATCGTGGATCGCGAGCTTGGTCGCAACCTGGTTAAAACCCCACGACAGACACAACACCACCACGATGGCCGCCGCGAGCGCATCTAACGGACGCGTGGTCGATGTGTAAGCGGGAGTCGACAAGGCCTGATGTGCCTCACGCGGCCTTGCAGTGCGCGCAGATGCCGGAAATTTCGATCACCGGCGTCTTCGGCGAAAACCCGGCCGCGCGTGAAGCGCTTTTGATGGTATCGGCCACCGCAGCGGACGCGGCCTCGCCAACCGTGCCGCATTTCTCGCAGATCAGAAACACGACCGGATCGCCTGTCTCGTGATTGTGAACGCAGGCAATGAATGCGTTGCGGCTCTCGATGCGGTGGACGAGGCCCTGTTCGCGCAGAAAATCGAGCGCGCGGTAGACCGTGATGGGGGCCGGGCGCGCGCCCCGCACCGCCAAACGATCGATCAATTCATAGGCGCCGAGGGGCAGGTGCGTCGCCAGCAGCGCCTCCAGTACACGCCGGCGGATCGGCGTCAGCCGCTCCTTGCGCGAGGCGCAGATCGTTTCCGCATGAGCAATGGCATCGCTCGCGCAGCGACCATGGTCATGATCGGGCTTCGGAAAGACCGCGTGCGCGTGTGACTTTCGTGACAAGGAACATTCCGCCTTTCGACACAAGTCTAACGGCAAACCACTCGAATCTCTAAGTCACGAACATATATGTTGCAGTGCAACAAAAATAGAGGCAGGTTCCGACCGCAAATCCCGGGCGCCAACGCTCTATCGCACGAGGACTCCATGCTCAAAGGAAAGACCGCACTCGTCACTGGATCGACTTCGGGCATCGGCCTCGCCATCGCCCGCGCGCTCGCCAGCGACGGCGCCAACCTCATGCTCAATGGATTTGGCGACAAGTCCATGATCGAGAATCAGCGCGCCGGGTTGGAAAAAGAGTTCGGCATCAAAGCTGGCTATTCGGCGGCGGACATGAGCAAACCGGCGGAGATCGCCGACATGGTCCGTGCCACGGAAAAGGAATTCGGTGCGCTTGACGTACTGGTCAATAACGCCGGCATCCAGCACGTGGCGAACATCGAAGATTTCCCGATCGAGAAATGGGACGCAATCATAGCAATTAACTTGTCGTCATCGTTCCACACCATCCGCACCGCTGTGCCGGGCATGAAGAAACGAAAATGGGGCCGCATCATCAATATTGCGTCTGCGCACGGCCTCGTCGCCAGCACGCAAAAAGTCGCTTATGTCGCCGCCAAGCACGGCCTCGTCGGCCTTACGAAAGTGGTCGCGATGGAGACTGCCAACGCCGGCGTGACCTGTAATGCCATCTGCCCAGGTTGGGTGCTCACCCCGCTGGTGCAGCAGCAGATCGATGCGCGCGCCAAGGCTTCCGGGAATAGCGTGCGCGAGGCGGAAATCGCGCTGCTGGTCCTTGCCGAACTGCCGGAGCGCGCGCAGGCCGCCCTCGGCGTCTCGCTCGCGCGTTTCCTGGCGGCCGAGCTGCCGGAGGCGGTGGCCGCCTGTGAGGCGGTGCTCGCGGCCGACGGCGAGCTCGACCGCGAGCTGCGTCTGGCGCTCGAGTTCCAAGCGGCCGCCACTCGGCTGGTCGGCGGGCTCCCCGACGTCGCGACGTTCGGGCGCTTGCTCGCGCTGGAGCCGGAAGTCAAGCGCGGAGAGACGGCGGCCGAGCGCAGCGTGCTCGCCCTGATCGCGCTGGTCTACGCGGCGACGACCGCCCACCCCGCCATCGAGGTGGCGGCGCTCGGCGAGGCGGCGTGGGGCGACGGCCGCCTGCTCACTGCGGTCAGGGCCCAGAACGCGGCGCTGGCGGCGCCGGCGACGATGGTCGCGCTGACCGCGGCCCCGACCGCCATCGCGCTCGCGGGCCGGCTGAATCGCGCGATCGAGGTGTGGAGCGCGGGCGTCGAAGAGGGCCGGGCGCGGAGCTCGCTGCTGCTCTACTCGATGTGCCTCGGTACGCGGGCGTCCGCCCGCGAGTGGATCGGCGACCTGGGCGGCGCCGAGGCGGATGCGGTCGAGGCGCTCCCGCTCCTGCCGGCCGACGATCCGATCGTCCGGCCGAGCGCGCTGTCCGCCCTTGTCGACGTCTACATCGAGCGAGGCGCTCTGGATCAGGCCACGGCGCTGGTGCGCGACGCCTGGCCGACCGGGGACCTGCCGCTCTCGCTGAGCGTCAGTCAGGCGCTGGCCTCGCGCGGTCGGCTCGCGCTGCGCCTCGGCGATCCGGCGGCCGCGCTGGCCGATTTCGAGGAGGCAGGCCGGCGCGCGCAGGCGCTCTTCTACGTAAACCCGTGCGCGCTCATGTGGCGCAGCTACGCGGCGCTGGCGTGCGCCCGCCTCGGCGAGCACGAGCGCGCGCGGGCGCTCGTCGATGAGGAGGTCGAGATCGGGCGGCGGTTCGGCGCGCCCGAGCCGCTCGGCGAGGCGCTGCGGGTGCGCGCGCTGCTCGTGCCGGGAGGGGAGATGGTCGAGGCGGCCCGCGAGGCAGTCGAGGTCCTCGCCGCGTCCGATCTCCGGCTGGCGCATGCGCGGGCACTGATCGACCTCGGCGCGGCGCTCCGGCGCGGCGGCCATCGCCGGGACGCCCGCGAGCCGCTGCGCGAGGGGCTGGACCTCGCGAACCGCTGCGGCTCGGTGGTCGAAACCGACCGGGCGATGGACGAGTTGCACGCGTGCGGCGCGCGCCCAAGGCGCCCCGCGATGCGGGGCGTCGACGCGCTCTCGGCCCAGGAGCGCCGCATCGCGACCATGGCGACAGAGGGCTTGGGCAACCGCGAGATCGCGGAGGCGCTGTTCCTCACCCGCCGGACAGTCGAGATGCATCTGACGGGCGCGTACCGGAAGCTCGGGGTCTCAGGTCGCGGGGAGCTTGCAGCAAGCCTCCGAGCGGACTCGAGCCGCTGACTTCCCCAACGGCTCGCCGATGGAGGTGAGATTCGTGTTCAGCGGCGTCCATGCCTTTGGCGGCACTGCTCCGACGACGACGAAAGCCCCGCAATGCGGGGCTTTCGAGAGTGCGCCGAAGAGGACTCGATCTCGACCCACGAAGCGTGGACCAGGCCAGCCTGATGGTTGTTGTGTAGCGGCCGCCGCCGAGACGCAGGTCCCGACGCGACAGCGGTGACGCGCCGCGATTAGGCTCTTCATCCCGCGAGACGTGCGAGGCCGTGCGATGAGCGAGCTCCGGATCTCCGTCGGTTTGCCGCAACTCCTCCCCGTCGAGGGGCCGGAGGTCGTCACCCGCTACGCCATCCGGGCGGAGGAGCTCGGCTTCGCCGGACTGTGGTCGCTCGACAGCGTCCCGGGTAGCGCAACCTCGCGGGTTGCGCTGCTCGACGGGCTGCACCTCCTGACGTCAGCAGCGGCGGTCACCGACACGATCAGCCTGGGCATCGCCGTGATCGTCCTGGCCGCCCGCAACGCGCCGCAGCTTGCTAGGGAGCTCGCGACGATCGATCGGCTGAGCGGCGGCCGGGTCATCGTCGGCGTGGGCGTTGGACGCAAGGAGCACTCTGCCGCCGGACTCGGCCTGCCGGCGGAGCACCGGGCTCGCCGCCTGGAGGAGGGCGTTGAGGTCCTTCGCAGCCTCTGGGCGGACGGCGAGGCCACCTATAGCGGCAACTTCTACCGGTTCACCGGCGTGACGCTCGAGCCCAAGCCCGTCCAGCGCCCAGGGCCACCGGTCTGGTTCGGGGCCGGCAGCCCAACGGCGCTGGATCGCGCGGCGAGGATGGCCGATGGCTGGGTCGGTGCGGGCTCGTCGCCGTCAGCGGACTTCCCGGGCCAGGTGCGCGTTCTTGTGGACGCCGTGCGCGAGGCGCGTCGCGACCCCAGCGCGTTCCCGATCGGCAAGCGAGTGTACGTCGCCGTCGACGAGACGGAGCGGCGTGCTCGCGAGCGCCTGGCCCCGATCCTCGACGGCATGTACGACGTGCCCGGGCTGACGAAGCGCGTCGCGGTCTGTGGGCCGCCGGAAGCATGCGCCGAGCAACTGCGGACCGTTATCGGCGCCGGGGCGCGTGAGCTCCTCCTGCACCCCATGTACGACCATCTCGACCAGCTCGAGGCGCTGGCGACGGTGGCCGCGCTGGTGCGCGACGGCTGACCGGCGACGCAGCGCTCTGGCTCCGCAGCGAGGCGGCTGCTCGTCAGGTCGAGAAACTCGCGACAGAACGCCGCAGTGTCGGAGCGAGCCGGGCCCAGTCTTGCGGCTGGGCGGCAGCCACGACGACTGTCGTGGCGCGCGAGCCGTGGACGATGCACGCGATCTCGCGGTAACGGGCCGACGCGGTCGTGTAGCGATCGATGACACACGAGCCGGTCCCCGCGCGGAAGCGCAGGCGCGTGGCCGCGGCCTCGGTCACGATGTCTCGATCGCCCTCTTCATGGTTGTGGTCGGGACGGAAGTGGCTCCAGTTCGCGAGCGTCTCGGCGCCTGACTGCGGCGTCGCGTTGAGGTAGCCGCGGATGCGTCCGTGGGATCCAAGGAGCGCTGCGGAGACGGTCCCGGGGTCGGTCCGGATCGGCCGCCAGGCGACCGGGTAGGCGAGGGCGGCGGCGCCGGACGGCAGGCGGGCGATCTTCCAGTCCGTGGGCGGTTGCGCTGGACGCAGCCACGGAAACGCGTCGGCCGCGGCATGGTCGCCGCCGTTTGCCGCGCCGCCGCAGCCCGCGACGGCCGCGGCCGCCGCGAGCGCGAGGCCGGCCAGGAGCCGGCTAGATGCCGCCATCGCCGTCGCTGGGGCCGCCGTTGTTGTCGGCGTCGTGATCGCCGCCGTTGTGCTGAGGGATCGCGGTGTGGTGGGCGTGATGGTGATGGTGGCGGTGGTGATGGTGATGGTGTGAGGTCGTCGCCTGCGCCACGCCGGTGACGCCGATGACAAGCGCGGACGAGATCGCGAGCGCTCCAGGGACAAGTCTGCGGAGGTGAACGGTCATTGCGATGCTCCTTTCGGTGGGGGCGGTCCTGCACCTGAAGACGCCCGCCGGGCCGAAGACTTCCGCCGGCACGAACTCTTAGGTGGTTGTTAGGCACGATCGGACTCACGCGTGGCGCCGGCGCTGTGCACCGCCTCGTGACTCAGAGGGTGCGCGCCGGGAGACGCTGGCGCAGCGTCCCGGTCTGACCTGTTCGCGGCCGTCTGCGCAGCGTCGGGGCGGAATGGAGGTCGGTGCGAGGCGTCAAAGGACGTTGACCGAACCATTTCCACACGGAAGGACTCAGATGCACCTTCTCACCACATCATTCGCGGCGGACCGCCGTTTCGGGCGGCCCCCTGCCGCGCTTCATGGCGGCGGCGCTGGCGGCCGGCCTGCTCGGCAGCGGCTTCGGCGTCAGCGCGCCGGCGGCGCACGCCGCCCAGCCCGTCCGGGTCAAGATCAAGGATCACGTGCTGGTCGTGACGGGCACGGCGGCCAGCGACCGGATCGCGCTCCGACAGAGCGCCACCGATCGGCAGATCCTGGAGGTGGACGTCGGCGATAACGGTTCCGCCGACGTCCGCGTCGCGCGCGAGCGCGTCCGGAGGATCCGCGTCGACGCACGACGCGGCGACGATCGCGTTCGCATCGACGAGGCCAACGGCGCGTTCACCGCCGCGACGCCCACGCAGATCAACGGCCAGCGCGGCAACGACACGCTCATCGGCGGCAGCGCGGACACGCTCAACGGCGGCGACGGCAACGACAATCTCATCGGCGGCAGCGGCGGCGAGACCCTGATCGGCGGCGACGGCAACGACGTCGCCGACGGCAACCAGGGCGCCGACGTGGCGTACCTGGGCGCGGGCAACGACCGCTTCACCTGGGATCCCGGCGATGGCAGCGATGTCGTCGAGGGCCAGGCGGGGCACGACGCCATGACCTTCAACGGGTCAAACGGTGCCGAGCGGTTCGACGTGGCGGCCAACGTCGGCCGCGTGCGGTTCTTCAGGGACCTCGGCAACATCACGATGGACCTCAACGGCGTGGAAGAGATCGACGCCAACGCGCTGGGCGGCGCCGACCAGCTCGCGGTGGGCAAGCTCGCCGGTACCGACCTGAGGACCATCGACACCGATCTCGCCGGCGCAGGCGGCAGCGCTGACGACGGCAGCCCCGACCAGGTCACCGTCCTCGGCACCAACGGCCCCGACGCGATCAGCGCGGCCGGCAGCGCCGGCAACGTCAGCATCAGCGGGCTCCCGGCCCGGGTGAATGTCATCCATGCCCAGGCGGCGCAGGACCGACTGGAGCTCGACGGGCTCGACGGCGACGACATCCTGGACGGCTCGCGACTCGCTGCCGATGCGATTCAGCTGCGCGCCGACGGCGGCGACGGCAATGACGTGCTCACCGGAGGCGCCGGCGCCGACACGCTCCTGGGCGGAGCCGGAGACGACGTGCTCAACGGCGGCCCCGGCATCGACACCCTCGACGGGGGCGCCGGCAACAACGTCGTCAACCAGTAACGCCCGCAGTGTGTCCGGGGGCCGCCGAGCGTGGCGGCCCCCGGGGCTTACGACTCCTAGGAACGCGCGGCGGCGAGGGGTTCTCGGCGCTGGTGTGCCGGGTGGAGTCCGCGACCCGAGCGCGCGCATGTGTGCGGCGTCAGCGCACGGCCACTGCGACCGGTGCGCTCGTCAGCTCGAACTCGGCCGAGTCGAACCGCGCGAGCCGGCGCTTGTACTCGTTGGCGAACGCAGGCCAGATCGTGAAATTCCGCCCGTCGGGGCCCACGTACCACGAGTGACAGCCGCCGCTGTTCCAGACGGTCGGGGCGAGCCGCCGCTGGATCTCGTCGTCGAAGCGCTCCATGACGTCGCGGCGCACGTCGACCGCCGTCGCGCCGCGCGCGTCCATCGCGCGCAGCGCGTCGATCACAAACCCGATCTGCGCCTCGATCGGCTGCAGAGCGGAGTTGTTGCCGCTCGCGGTGTTCGGGCCCAGCAGGACGAAGTGGTTGGGGAACCCGGGGATCACGGTCCCGAAGTAGGCGCGGATGCCGTCCTCGTCCCAGACCTCTCGGATGCTCCGTCCGCCGCGTCCGACCACGTGGCGGAAGTGCGGCGGGTTCATCACGTCGAACCCGGTGGCGAACACGATCGTGTCCAACTCGATCTTGCGGCCGTCCTGCGTGACGATGCCATCCGGCACGACCTCCCGGATCCCCTCGGTCACGAGCTCGACGTTGGGCTGCATGAACGTTCCGAGGAAGTCGCTGCTGATGATGATCCGCTTGCAGCCGATCCGGTACTCGGGGGTCAGCTTCGCGCGGATCTCCGCGTCCGGAACCTGCCGCTTCAGGTAGCCGAGCGCGAGGCGCTCAAGCCCGGCCAGTAGCCGCGGGCGCCGGACGAGGCCGAGGATGAGGAGCTCGTTGTTGTAGTAGATCGCGGACCGGATCGCGCGCTGCAGCACCGGGAACCGGCGCAGCAGCCGCTTCTGGAGGTCGCTGTGCGGATGGTCCAGGCGGGGGAGCACCCACCCCGGGCTGCGCTGGAAGACCGTCAGCGACGCGACGTGCTTCTGAACCTCCGGGACGATCTGCGACGCCGTCGACCCGGTCCCGATCACGCCCACGCGCTCGCCGCTCAGGTCGTGCCCGTGATCCCACCGCGCAGAGTGGAACATCGTCCCGGCGAAGCTGTCCAGACCGGGCACTGCGGGCAGCTTCGGCTCGGTGAGTCCTCCGGCGGCGGACACCAGCACCTGCGCCGAGAAGGCCCCGCGATCGGTCTCCACGCGCCAGCGGCTTGCGTGCTCGTCCCACCTCGCGCCTCTGACCTCCGTGCCGAACCTGATCAGGGGCTCGATCCCGCGGTCGCGGGCAACGTGCCGGAGGTAGTCGAGGATCTCGGCCTGCGGAGCGAAGAAGCGGCTCCAGTCCGGGTTCGGCGCGAACGAGAACGAGTACAGGTGCGCCGCGACGTCGCACGCACAGCCCGGGTATGTGTTCGCCCACCACGTCCCGCCGAGCCCGTCTTCGCGCTCGAGGATCACCAGGTCCTCGTATCCAGCCTCGCCAGCCTGATCGCGGTACCGATGCCGCCGAATCCCGCGCCGACGATCGCGACGCGAACGTCCCGGAGCCCGCTGTCGGCACGCGGCTCGAGCACCACACTCGCGATCGTAATCCACCCGGCGCCGGCGGGCGAGGCTCTCGTGCCACGTCTGCCGGCAATCTTCAAGCGCCAAGACCCGCTCGTCGCCCAGGCGCCGACCCACCGCCAACACCGCGGCAAAGCCACGCGCGCCGAGTTGCATCGTCCTCTCGCCGAGCACCTCACTGGTGGTCCTCGCCGCGACCGGCGATCGTGTGCAACCGCGTACGCCGACGATCTCGTCGCATGCGCGCTCCTGATGAACGACTGCCGATCCGCGCGCGCGATCCGCTGCCGGACCAGGATCCGTTCTTCACCGCCTGGCCCGTCGTAGAGGACGACGGCGGCTGGGTGGGCGCCCGCTAGTGACGCGCCTGGAATACGCCGCGGCACGACGGCGTCGGAAAGAGGTGACCGTCAATCCCTTCCCGACTTGGAGTCCACGCATGCGAAGGTCAGCACTGCTCGTCTGCGCCGCCGCCGCGGTCGCCGCCCTCGCCCTGCCGTCCGCCGGTGATGCGAGCGCGGCGAAGTCGGTGACGGTGAAGAACTTCGCGTTCTCGCCCTCCACCGTCACCGCCCGGCACGGCACGAAGGTCACGTGGAAGTTCCGCGACTCGACCACGCACAACGTGACCGTCAAGCGCGGCCCGCGCAAGTTCCACTCACGCGACATACGGCGCGGGAACTACAGCAAGGTCGTCACCGCCAAGGGCACCTACAAGCTCATCTGCACGATCCACCCGGACATGCACATGACGCTGAAGGTCACCTGACCCCGGCTGCGATCACGGCTAAGGAGCAGCAGAAGCGATAGCCGGCGACCTCAGGACATGGTGTTTGCCACGAATGTGGTCTCGCCGCTGCGAGGACGTCCCGCCT
>CAWDGS010000005.1:0-901709 GCA_963801955.1 uncultured Alphaproteobacteria bacterium | reverse complement strand
CTGTCGGAAAAGCAGCCGATGCATCAGTTCACCAAGCCTGAAAACATTGGCGCGCTCGCGGTCTTTCTGTGCAGCGACGCCGCGGCGACCATCACCGGCTCCGCCTATTCGATCGACGGCGGCTGGGTGGCGCAGTGACATATGAACAATGATTGAATTTCTCGCGCGCGCCTTCGGCGGCGACAAGCCGGAAAAGCCGAAAACCGGAAAACGCATCAATCTCGCCTTGCAGGGTGGCGGCGCGCTGGGCGCTTTCACCTGGGGCGTACTCGACCATTTGCTCGAAGACGGTCGACTGACCATCGAAGGCGTTTCGGGCGCTTCAGCCGGCGCAGTCAACGCAATTATGTTGGCGGATGGTCTCGCGCGTGGTGGCCCCGACGAGGCGCGCAAGCGGCTTGCCGATTTCTGGAAGGCGGCGAGTCAGGCTGGAAATCTGCCCGACCTGCAGCGACGCGCCGTGGACCGGCTGTTTTCGTTCTGGCCGATCGAGGATACGCCGGTCGGCCTTTGGATGCAGGCGTTGACGCGATATTTGTCTCCTTATGATTTCAATCCGCTCAATATCAATCCGTTGAAGGATCTGGTCGGGCGTTTCGTCGATTTTGATGCGGTACGAGCCTGCACCGATCTGAAATTGTTCGTATCGGCAACCAATGTGTCGACTGGCGAGCTTCACGTGTTCAGGCGCGAGGAAATGACCGCCGACATGATCGTCGCCTCGGCCTGTCTGCCGCACCTCTTTCGCGCCGTGGAGATCGATGGCGAGCCCTATTGGGACGGCGGTTATGTGGGCAACCCGGCGCTTTATCCGCTGGTGGGCGCCACGGAGACCGAAAATCTGCTGCTGGTGCAGATCAACCCGCTGCACCGCAAGCATGTCCCGAAGACGCAAAACGAGATTCTCGCACGGATCAACGAGATCACGTTCAATTCGTCACTGATGTCGGAACTGCGCGGGATCACATTCGTGGGCAAGCTGATCGACGAGGGCAAGCTGCCGCGCGGCATCGGCGAGGGAAAATACCGGCGCATCAACATCCATCGCATTGCGCTGACCGGCGCTGCGCAAACACTTGATAACGCCAGCCGGCTCAAGACCGACTATGATTTCTTCGAAATGTTATGCACCAATGGCCGGCGGGCGGCACGCCGCTTCCTGGACGCGCACTACGACGACATTGGCGAGCGATCGACCGTCGATTTCGAAGCCGCGCCGGAAACCGAAGGCGCATGATAGAGTTGCGCTCATGACGCAGCTTGCCGCCGAGGTCGGGTCAACAGTTCTCGAGATCGCCGTAGCGGACATTACGACGCTCGACGTCGATGCCATTGTGAATGCCGCCAATCGATCACTACTTGGCGGCGGTGGCGTCGATGGTGCGATTCATCGCGCTGCCGGGCCGGAATTGCTGGCCGAATGCCAGACGCTGGGTGGCTGCGCTACCGGCAATGCCAAGATCACGCGCGGCTACCGGCTCAAGGCCCGATACGTCATTCATGCGGTCGGACCTGTGTGGAGCGGAGGCGGCCAGAACGAGGAAGCGCTGCTCGCGAGCTGTTATCGCACCGCGCTCGACATTGCAGCCGATAACAAACTGACATCGATTGCCTTTCCGGCGATTTCGACCGGTATCTACCATTTTCCGGGCGATCTCGCGGCGCGCATTGCGGTCGGCACGGTTGCTGCCGAAATCGCCGCGCATCCGCGCAACATCACGCGCGTGATTTTCTGTTGCTTCGGAGCGGAGAGCACAGAGTATCACAAGGATGCGTTCGCCGAGCTGGGGCTCGCCTAGCCTTTCGGCTCGACATCAAGCCGCACGACCCAGTTTTCCAATCCAGCCTTTGCTGCCGGATAAAGCTTCAACACTTCCGGATCGTGGCCGGGCACGATGTGCTGGCGCGAGCTCGCTAGCTTCTGGATCGTTTTGTAACCTTCCAAGGTATCGCCAACACTGTAGGTGATTGGAAAGACGCGGCCCTCGTCGATGTGCGAGTAAAGATGAATGCAATCGGAGGCGACCACCACGTGGCCGCGCTTCGTTTTCACGCGCACGCATTGCAGCCCTTTCGAATGCCCGCCGATCTTATGCACGGTAATGCCGGGCGCCAGTTCCTCAGTGCCGTCATGGAATTCACACCGGTAGGCAAAGATTTTGCTCACCATGGCCTGCACGTCACGCTCGCTGAACGGGATACGCAACATCTGGTGGCACATGCAGCGGCCTGTGGCGTAGGCCATCTCGGTGTCCTGGATGTGATAGCGCGCGTTGGGGAAAAGATCGTAGTTGCCCGCATGGTCCCAGTGCATGTGGGTGGCAATGACGTGATCGACTTTGTCGGGCTGCACACCAAGCGCCTGCAGGCCTTCGCCGACAGGATGAATGATTTTTCGTGCACGTTCCTTGGCGGCGGCCTCATCGAAGCCGGTATCGCACACAAAGACGCCGTGCGGCCCCTTGATCACCCATACGTAGTAGGAGATCGAGGTCATCTCGTCATGCGGGTCGCCGAAGATGTAGTTCTCGGAGCGTTTGCGCGTGTGGCTCGCGTAGCAAACCGCATAGACCTCGTGAATGTCGTCGCTCATGTTTTCTTGCCCACGGTAACGCCTGCGCGCTTCTCAATCATTTTGACGATGGCGGTGAAATCGGTATCCCCGCCGTATTCCGTATTTGTCGTTTCCCATTGATCGAGAACAGTGCTCATGACGGCATTGGGAACATCCAGGCCTCGCGCTTCCTCCACGCACAATCGCACGTCCTTGAGCATCAGCGCCGTCGCGAAGCCATAATTGAAGGTGCGCGGCAGGATGGCCTGCGGAAATTTTCCGTCCGATGCAGTGGTGCGTCCGGAACCGGCGTTGATGACGTCGATCATCACTGCCGGATCCAGTCCGGCTTTCACGCCCATGGCCACGGCCTCTGAGGTGGCCGCCATCGCGGTGGCAGAGAGAAAGTTATTGGCAAGCTTCATGGTCTGCGCCATGCCTGGCTTTTCGCCGATGATGAAGACCTTGCCGAACACGGCAAGTGCGTCCTTCACAATTTCAATTTCGGCCTTCGGCCCCGACACCATCACCGCCAGCGTGCCCTTGTTCGCGCCGCCGACACCGCCGCTGACCGGTGAATCGATCTGTACAATGTTTTTCTTGGCCAGTGCTGCCGCAATCTTTGCCGCGACGCGCGAACCGGTAGTGGAAAGGTCGATAAAGCGCTTGATGCGCTTTCCGTGAATAACGCCGCCCTCGCCGGTCGCGACTTTCTCGGAAATCTGCAGCGACGGCAGGCTCGCCATTACCGTTTCGACGCGGTCGGCGACGTCGGCGGGCGATGACGCAAGCTGGGCGCCGAGCGCAACCAGCGGCGCCACAGCGTCGTTGCGCGTGTCGTAGACGATGAGCTTGTGTCCAGCCTCGATCAGCCGGCGCGCCATCGGCTGTCCCATATTGCCTAGCCCGATGAAGCCGATCTCCATGAGAAGTTCCTTGGCTTGCGTGGATTGAAGCGGCCGCGACTTTGCCCGACGCCCCCGCCTGCGTCATCCGCGCGCTGCGCGCGGGACAGCTACGACAAAATAGCATATTGCGCTTATAATAAGCTTGCTTATTATATTCCCATCCCGAACAAGAGGCGGCGATGCCCCAACAACCCATCAAGCGAGAATTCGCCTTTACTATCATGGATGTAGCACGGCTGCTGAAAACCTACGCCGATCAGCGCGCGCGCCAGTTCGGCATCTCCCGCGCACAATGGGCGGTGCTGATCCGCATCGATCGCAGCGAGGGCCTCAAGCAGTCGGAACTTGCCGACATGCTCGACCTTCAGCCCATCACGCTGACGCGCCTGCTGGATCGCCTCGCCGACAACGGACTGATCGAGCGCCGCGCCGATCCGAACGACCGGCGCGCCAACCGGTTGTACTTGAAGCCGGCAGCAAGGCCTCTGCTCGATCGCCTGGCGGATCTCGGCGCCGACTTGATGGAAACCGTTCTTGAGGGGCTCTCGCAAACCGCAATCGAGCGCACCCTTAAGGAACTCGCGATGATCAAAGACAACCTGCGCTCGGCCATCGCCCGCAATGCAAACCAACCGCAAGCAATCGCTGGATAAGTCATGAGTGAGAAAGCGTTGAAGATCGTTTCGGCCCCCGAGGCCAAGACCCTGCCGGACGCCAAGCCGGAAGCGCCCGCGGGCTCCGGCCTGTTCGCGCGGATTGGCCGCAAGCGGCTGCGTACAATCCTTCTCGTCGTGCTTCCCGCCCTTGCACTTGTGGTCGGCATTGGCATTTATCTTTCCGGCGGGCGTTATGTGTCGACCGACAATGCCTATGTCGGTGCGCAGAAGGTTCTCATCACGCCGGATATATCCGGAAAGATCCTCCATATCGCTGTTCGCGAAGGCCAGTACGTCAATCCCGGCGATGAGCTTTTTTCGCTCGACCGCGAACCATTTTCACTCGCCTTGCAGCAAGCAAAGGCCAAACTCGATACCGCGCGCAGCAACTACGACAAGCTGAAGACCAATCTCAAGTCGTTGGACACGCTGGCCGACCTTGCCCAGAAGAACGTTGATCTCAAGCAACGCGATGTCGAGCGCAAAACCAGGCTTGTGAGCTCGCAGGCCGGATCGCAGGCGGACCTCGACACTTCCCTGGCAGCCGTCGTCACCGCACAGCTACAGGCGGAATACGCGACGCAACAGCGCGACACGACTTTGAACCAACTGCTCGGTGATCCCAACCTGCCGATGGAAAAGTATCCGGAGTATGCGCAAGCCAAGGCCGCGCTCGACACTGCACAACGCGATTTCGATCATACGATCGTGCGGGCACCGATGTCCGGTACGGCCACGCAGGTGGATAACATCCAGCTCGGCCGCTTTGTCGCCGCCGGAACGCCTGTGCTGAGCGTCATCGACGATCAGGCGCCGTGGGTTGAGGCCAATCCGAAGGAAACCGATATCACCTATCTGCGTGTCGGGCAGAAGGCGACGCTCGACATCGACAGCTTTCCCGATCGCACCTTCACCGGCACTGTCATTGCGGTGAGCCCGGGTACGGGCGCGCAATTCTCGATCCTTCCCCCGCAGAATGCGACCGGAAACTGGGTGAAAGTCGTGCAACGCGTGCCCGTACGAATTGCCTTCGACAAGAGCGAAGACACGAAACTGCTGCGCTCCGGCATGAGCGTGAGTGTCGAAATCGACACCGGCCATAGCCGGTTGCCATTCATATCCGCGCAGGCGAAAGAAGCAAAATGACTGCGCACTTTGCTTCGATGGATCCGAAGCTGCGGCGCACCTTGATCACGGTCTGCACGATGACCGCGACGGTCATGCAGGCGCTCGACACCACCATTGCCAACGTTGCCCTGCCTTACATGCAGGGATCGCTGTCGGCTTCACTCGACCAGATCAACTGGGTGCTGACGTCGTATATCGTCGCTGCCGCGATCATGACGGCGCCGATCGGCTGGCTCGCGGACCGCTTCGGCCGCAAAATCCTGTTCATCATCTGTGTCGGCGGCTTCACCGTTGCATCGTTCCTCTGCGCGCTGGCGCAAAACATCGAGCAAATGGTGCTGTTCCGCCTGCTGCAAGGCATGGCCGGCGCTGCGCTTGTCCCCCTGTCGCAATCGGTCCTGCTCGATGCCTATTCGGCCGAAGAGCGCGGACAGGCGATGGCGATCTGGGGCGTCGGCGTAATGCTCGGCCCGATCATGGGCCCCACCTTGGGCGCCTGGCTGACCGACAATTACTCCTGGCACTGGGTCTTCCTCATCAATTTGCCTATCGGCGTCATCACCGTGCTCGGGATGATGTTTTTTATGGAAGAGACCAAAAAGCAGGCGCACATGCGCTTCGATTGGTTCGGCTTTGCGGCCCTCGCCGTCGGCATCGGCTCGCTGCAATTGCTGCTCGACCGCGGCGAGCAAGTTGGCTGGTTTGATGCGAACGAAATCTGGATCGAGGCGATCATCTCCATCGCCGGTTTCTATTATTTCTTCGCGCATTCGCTGACGACAAAAGAACCGTTCGTGCGATTCGAGATGTTCAAGGACCGTAATTTCGTCAGCGGCTGTATTTTCATGGTGGTGATCGGCGTGGTGCTGTTCGGCACCATGGCGCTGGTCACGCCGTTCATGCAGAATTTGCTCGGCTATCCGATCCAGACCGCAGGCTTTTTGCTCGGTTCGCGCGGTATCGGCACGCTCCTTACCATGATGGTGGCGCCGCGGCTGATGCGGATGGTGCAGCCGCGCTACCTGATCCTGTGCGGCCTGCTGCTGGCCGGCGGCACTCTTTATTACATGACGGGCTTTTCGCTCGACGTGACCAAAACGACCATCGTCGTCACCAGCATTATCCAGGGCATCGGGCTGGGCTTGCTGTTTGTGCCTATTTCAACGGTTGCCTTTGCCACCTTGCCCGGCCACTTGCGCACGGGCGCGACCGCAATCACCACATTGACCCGCAATATCGGCTCGTCGATCGGCATTTCCATGGTGATCGCGAACCTGACCAGCAAGACCACCGAAATGCACGCGCGGCTGGCCGAGCAGGTGACCCCGTTCAATGACGCTCTGCAAATGCCGGATGTGGCCGCAAACCTGGATGTGCATACCGACGCGGGCCGCGCGCTGCTTGATGTGATCGTAACGCAGCAGGCGGCGATGCTTGCCTATCTCAACGATTTCAAACTGCTCATGATCCTGACGCTGGCGGTAATTCCGCTGGTGCTGATTATTGGTACTGTGCGCCGGACACCCGGCGCAAAGCCGGAACACGCCGCGATCGACTAATGTCTATCGCTTGACGAATTCCTTGCGGACGACATCGGTGTGTTCGCCAAGTGCTGGTACCGGACCGTACTTCCTCAAAGCTCCGTCATGGATTGCCGTAGGCGCTGGCATACTGACCGGACCGGTCGGACTACCCACCGTGGTGCGCCGCAAATGCGGGTGGCGGCCCAGAAGGTTCAAGTCGTTGATACGGCCGAAGGCAATATCGTAACGCGCGAGCTTCTCCACCAGCGACTCGACATCCATTGAAGCAAAGGCCGCGGCAACACGGCCGTCGGTTTCGGTACGGCGTTTCACGCGTTCGACATTGGTGGCAAAGCCTGGATCGGCGGCGAGCGCCCTGTCGCCCATCACATGCTCGGCCAGGATGCGCCATTCGCGATCATTCTGGATCGAGATCAGCACATCTGCGCCGTCACGGGTCTTGAATGCGCCATAGGGTGAAATCGAAGTGTGTGCGAGCCCGATGCGCTTGGGCGTGTCGCCGCCTTCGTGCTGCAAGAGCGGCACGGACATCCAGTCCGCCATTGCGTCGAACATCGAGATCGCAATTGCCGCGCCTTCGCCGGTGCGGCCGCGCGCCAGTAGCGCTTCCAGGATCGCTTCATAGGCATTCATGCCGGCAGCAATATCGACAACCGAAACGCCGGCGCGCGCCGGCGCCTCCGGGCCGCCGGTGATCGAGGCGAGCCCCGATTCGGCCTGGATCAGCATGTCGTAGGCCTTGCGTTGCGCGTAAGGCCCGCTCTCGCCATAGCCTGAGATCGAGCAGCAGATCAGCCGCGGATAGTGCTTGCGCAATCGCTCGAAATCGAACCCAAGTTTGGCGATCGCGCCCGGTTTCAGGTTTTGCACAAACACATCGGCCCTGGCGAGCATAGCTTCAAGCAAGGCCTTGTCGTCCGGCATTGCAAGATCAAGCACAACGGACTGCTTGCCGCGATTGAGCCAGACGAAATAAGCGCTCTCACCGTGCACCAGCCCGTCATAACGGCGGGCAAAGTCACCTTCCGGCCGCTCGACCTTGATGACGCGCGCGCCTGCATCCGCCAGACGGCAAGTGCATTGTGGCGCCGCGACCGCTTGCTCGACTGAAACAACAAGAAGGCCTTCGAGCGGCAGCGCCATCTCAATATGACCGCGGCAGGCCGAGCACGTGTTCAGCGAGATATGACAGAATCATGTTGGTGGAAATCGGCGCGACCTGATAGAGCCGCGTCTCGCGGAATTTGCGCTCGATGTCATATTCCTCGGCAAAGCCGAAGCCGCCGTGGGTCTGCACGCACATGTCAGCGGCGGCCCACGATGCATCGGCCGCCAGAAGTTTTGCCATATTGGCTTCGGCCCCGATGTCTTCACCCGCGTCGTATTTGCGGGCCGCCTCATGCACCATCAGCTCAGCGGCGCGCATTTGCGCGTAAGCGCGCGCGATCGGGAATTGCACACCCTGGTTTTGCCCGATCGGGCGGCCAAACAGCTCGCGCTCCTTGGCATATTGCGTTGCCTTGCCGATGAACCACTTGGCGTCGCCGATGCACTCGGCCGCAATCAGGATTCGCTCGGCATTCATCCCCGACAGGATGTAACGGAAGCCCTGCCCCTCCTCGCCGATCAGGTTTTCCGCCGGCACGCGCAGATCGTCGAAGAAGATCTGCGTGGTGGCGTGGTTCATCATGGTGCGGATTGGATTGATGGCGATGCTGGAGCCTTGCGCGAGCCGCATGTCGACCAGAAATACTGACAACCCGTCTGTGCGCTTCTTGACCTGTTCCTTCGGGGCCGTGCGCGCGAGCAGAAGCATCAGATCGGAATGTTCGGCGCGCGAGGTCCAGATCTTCTGCCCGTTGATGACGTAATGGTCGTTGCCTTCGCGCCGCGCCGTGGTGCGCAGCGAAAGCGTGTCGGTGCCGGACGTCGGCTCAGTCACGCCGAATGCCTGCAGGCGCAGTTCGCCGCTGGCGATCAACGGCAGATAGCGTTGTTTCTGATCCGGGCTGCCGTGCCGCAGGATCGTGCCCATGGTGTACATCTGCGCGTGGCAGGCTGCGCCGTTACCGCCAGAGGCGTGCACTTCTTCAAGAATGGCAGCTGCGGCCCCAAGACTAAGCCCGCTGCCGCCATAGTCTTCGGGGATCAGGGCGGCGAGGTATCCTGCCTCGGTCAGCGCGGCCACAAATTCCGTCGGGTAGGCACGGTCGCGATCCAGCGCGCGCCAGTATTCGCCCGGAAATTTGCTACATAGTGCACGCACGCCGTCTCGGATGTCGGCGAATTCATCATGCTCGCTGCCGCGCTTTTTCATAGGCCCATTCTATGCAACCGCGCCCGGCGCATGACAAGTGCGCGCTAGATCGGATCCCAGTTGAAGACGTCTTCGGAACGTTCCAGCGGCGTAAACAAAGGCGAGAATGCAGTTTTGATCTCGACTGCAAGCGTCTCGGGTGTCCAGCCATCGGCCCGATGGATGGTCTTGACCGGCCGCGGCTGGTTGAACAGGTAGACCTCATTGTTGCGGACCGAGAAGATCTGCCCGGAGACGCCGGACGATGCGTCCGAAGCGAGATAGACCGCGAGCGGCGCGATCTTTTCGGGCGTCATGCGCTGGAACGCTTCAACGCGGCGCTTGTCCTGCTCCGACTGCGCGGGAATTGATTCAATCATGCGCGTAAATGCAAACGGCGCGATGCAATTTGAGCGCACGTTGAATCGCGCCATGTCGAGCGCAATGCCGCGCGACAGGCCCATGATCCCGAGCTTGGCAGCCATATAGTTGGCCTGGCCAAAATTGCCGACAAGGCCGGAGGTGGAGGTCATATGGACGTAGGCACCGGCACCTTGTTCGCGGAAAAGCGGTGCGACCGCACGGCTCATGTTGAACGAGCCGTTGAGATGCACGGCAATCACGTCCGACCAATCGGACCAACTCATCTTGTGAAAGATGACGTCGCGCAAAATGCCCGCGTTGTTGACCAGCACATCGACACGGCCAAAGGCATCGAGCGCCGATTTGACGATCAGCTCGGCATTTTTCGGCTCGGTGATCGAAAGCGTCGAGGCAATCGCCTCGCCTCCGGCTTTTTTGATCGCATCGACCGTGTCCTGCGCCGGCCCCGCATCGGCGCCTTCACCCTGCAGGCTGGCACCGATATCGCAGACCACAACACGCGCGCCCTCTTTGGCAAGAAGCATGGCGATTCCGCGGCCGATACCGCGCCCCGCCCCCGTGACGATCGCGGTCTTGCCTTTAACGATTCCCGCCATCAACGCCCCCAGACTTCCTCCGCGACTTCGACGATCATGCGCAGCTTGGCCCATTGCTCGTCCTCGGCCAGCACATTGCCTTCCTCGGTCGACGCAAAGCCGCATTGCGGCGACAAGCAGAGCTGCTCGAGCGAAACGAACTTCGAAGCCTCATCAATACGGCGCTTGATCTCATCCTTCGGCTCGAGCCGTCCGCTCTTGGTCGTGACCAGTCCGAGCACGACCTGGCGATCCTTCGGCAGCATGCGGAGCGGCTCGAAGCCGCCGGCGCGCTCGCTGTCGTACTCCATGAAGAAGCCGTGGACCTTGATCTTGTTGAACAGAATCTCCTGCACGGCTTCGTAGCCGCCGGCCCCCATATAGGTCGACTTATAGTTTCCGCGGCACATATGCATGGTGATCGTCATGTCGGAGGGAATATCCGACATCGCGACATTGATGAGATCGCCATAAAGTTCGCCAAGCCGTTCAGGGTCATCGCCGCGGTCTTTCATCGCCTGGCGATATTTCGGATCGCACAGCATGGCGATGAAAACTTCATCGAGCTGGAGATAGCGGCAGCCGGCGTCGGCGAAAGCGCGCACCGCCTTCTTGTACGCCTGCCCGAGATCATCAAAGAACGTGTCCAGCTTCGGATAAACGGACTTGTCGATCGGCGTGCGCATCGGGCGGCCATAGGCCGCCGACGGCGAAGGGATCGTGATCTTTGGCGTGCGTTTGGTGTGAGCAGCAACGAACTTGAAATGCTCAAGCATCGGATGGCCGGAAAAGCCGATCTTGCCGGTGACCTTCAGGCCCTCATTGCGCGTAGTCACGGCGGCAAAGGCAATACCCGTTTCCATCACATGCTTCTCGATCCCGTCGAGGCCCCAGAGAAAATCGAGATGCCACCAGGAGCGCCGGAATTCGCCATCGGTGATCGACAGCAGGCCGACGTCTTCCTGCTTTTTGATGACGCGCTCTATTTCGCGATCTTCAATATTCTTAAGCTGCGCGGGGGTGATCTCATCTCTGGTGCGCCGCTCGCGCGCCTGCCTCAATGCGGCCGGACGCAGCAGGCTGCCGACATGGTCGGCACGAAAGGGCGGCTTGGTACGTTGAGACATGTCCATCCTCTTAGACTTTTTCCTGTCATGGCCGGGCATAGCCGTCCGAAGGACGGCGTCGCTTTGCTCGCCTATGTCCCGGCCATCTCGCTTAGGTGCGCACTGCCTTCCTGATCGGGATCGCCGGGACAAGCCCGGCGATGACACCGTGTTTTGCGGCTCGCTATTTACCCCACACTTCCTCAGCAAGCTCGACAATCATGCTGAGTTTCGCCCATTGCTCATTTTCAGCAAGGATATTGCCCTCTTCCGTGGAGGCAAAGCCACACTGCGGCGACAGGCAGAGCTGGTCGAGCGGCACGAACTTCGCGGCCTGCTCGATGCGGCGCTTGATCTCGTCTTTCGATTCGAGCCGGCCTGATTTCGACGTTACGAGCCCCAGCACAACGGTCTTGCCCTTTGGCACGAAGCGCAGCGGCTCGAAGCCGCCGGCGCGATCACTGTCGTATTCCATGAAATAGCCTTGCACGTTGATCGAATTGAACAAGATCTCGGCTACCGGCTCATAGCCTCCGGTGGCCACGAACGTGGATTGGAAATTGCCGCGGCACAAATGCATGGCGATGGTCATGTCCGCCGGAACGTCGGAAATCGCCGCATTGATCATCTCAGCATAGATCGACGGAAGCTGTTCAGGATCGTCGCCGCGATTGGCGACCTGGGCTCGCAGTTTCGGATCGCATAGATAAGTAAAATTGACCTCGTCGAGCTGGAGATAGCGGCAGCCGACGTCGGCAAACGCACGCACGGCTTTGCGGTAAGTCTGGCCGAGATCCCGATAGAAGTCATTCATGTCGGGGTAAATTGTTTCAGGAACGGCGTCGCGGCCGTAGCGGAAATGCAACGACGACGGAGACGGAATCGTCATCTTCGGAACGACGCGCGTGTGCGCCTTGACGAACTTGAAGTGCTCGAGCATCGGATGACCGGAAAATGTGCCAAGCGTGCCGGTCACACGCAGCATCATCGGTTTCGGATTGACACCCTCGAACCTGATCTTGCGCTCGCCGAGATAGGCTTCCACGCCATCGAGTTCACCAAGAAAATCGTAGTTCCAAAAGGCACGGCGGAATTCACCATCCGTTACAGCCTGAAGGCCGATATCTTCCTGTTTCTTGATAATCGCGGCGATCTCGCGATCCTCAATCGCTTTGAGATCGTCGGCCGAAATTTCGCCCATTTCGCGTTTTGTGCGCGCTTCCTTCAGCGGCGCTGTACGCAACAGGCTACCAACGTGATCGGCGCGGAACGGTGGCGTTGCTCTTTTCATGGCCGATCACAGACGCTTTCACGAACACGGCCGGCGCCTTGCGGCGCCGACCGCTGATGTCACCACAAAAAGAGCGAGCCGCAAGCTTATTTTACAACCGCCTTTTCGTACGGGTAGATTACCTCGCCGCTCTTGAATTTCGGCGGATACACAATCACTTCGGTCGTCAGGTCGCGGAAGTCGTCGACTGTCTTGCCCTTAATGTTCTGGAACTGGGCCGCAAGCGTGCGTTCTTCCGCCCATTCGCCTTGCTTACCGAATTTCACATCGCCAACCACCGTCTTGAACGTGGTCTTGCGAATATAGTCGGCGAGCACGTCGTCGTTGAGACTTTTGGTATTGGCGATCGCATCGCCGAGCACTTGCAGATAGGCGTAGGCCCAGACCGGCATATAGTAGCCGAGTGGATCAGTGCCTGCGGCCGCGGCGCGCGCCTGATATTTCTTGAGCAGATCGAATGCGCCGGGGAAATCCATCGACTTGACCGGCAGCCAGGTTTCGAAATTGACCACGCCATTGAGCAGCGGGCCAAGCTGGGTCTTGAACACGGTCGCCTGCAGGCCAACCATCGCGCCGCCCCACATCTTCGGCTTGAAGCCGACTTCGCTCATCGCCTTGACCATGCCGACAGTGTCGAGTGGATAAGAGCAGATCACCAGCAGATCCGGATTCAGCGCCTGGATCGCGCGTACGATCGGCGTGAAATCCGTCGTGGACGGGGGATAGGTCTTTTCATAGACGATTTTGAATCCCGATGCCTGCGCATTCTGGTGCGCGCCTTCACACGCGTTGCGACCGAATTCTGCGTCTGCCATCGCAATCGCAATCGTCTGCGGCTTTGGCTTCTGCACTTCGGCTACCTTGAAGAAGCCGCGCGTGAACGCCGGCTTCGGCGTTGGGCCGTTCGGAATCATCGAGAAATATTTCGGATAGTTGAAGGTCTCGTTCACGCCGGTGCCGAACAAGCTCATGAACAACTTTTTTTTCTGGATGGCGACCGGCATCGCCGCGGCAATCTGGGTCGATGCATAGCCGCTTACAATCAGGTCAACCTTGTCGATATCGAGCAGCTTGGCGTAGATGCCGGGCACCTGCGACGGATTGCTCTGGTCGTCGTAGTAGACAAGCTTGACCGGCCTGCCGAGCAGCCCGCCCTTGGCATTGATGTCGTCTTCCCAGACCTGCATGGCGACCAGCGACATTTTGCCGTTGGCCGCGAGAGGACCTGTGAGCGCCATACCAAACCCGATCTTGATCGGCTCGGCCGCTTTGGCCGGGGCCATCGTCAGCAAAAGCGCTGCGGCAATAGCCGACGCTGCGATGCGGGGCGTGCTAAGCCATTGGGATCTAATGGACATTTTCATCCCTTTCCGTTGAACGTGGGGATGACGCGCAAACGCGACGACGTCGCGTCTCGTGAGTCGGCGGCATCCCGATCTGAAAAGGCTAGGCGGCGTCCGGCGGAACCGGTTTGCGAAATATCAATTGCGGCCCCAGACCTCGTCCGCCAACTCGACGATCATGCGCAGCTTGGCCCACTGCTCTTCTTCGGCCAGCACGTTGCCCTCTTCGGTCGAGGCGAAGCCGCATTGCGGTGACAGGCACAATTGCTCGAGCGGCACGTATTTTGTCGCTTCATCGATACGGCGTTTGAGGTCGTCCTTCGGCTCCAGCCGTCCGCTTTTCGACGTGACGAGACCCAGCACGACCTGCTTGTTGCCCTTAAGATGGCGCAGCGGCTCGAAGCCGCCGGCGCGGTCTGTATCAAATTCAAGGAAATACCCGTCGATATTGACCTTGCCGAACAGCTCGGCGGCTACGAATTCGTAGCCGCCCGACGCAATGAACGTCGAGCGGAAATTGCCGCGGCAGGAATGCATGGTGATCACCATGTCCGCGGGCTTTGCCTCCAGCGCCTTGTTGGTCATGCGCGTGTAACGCGGCGGCAACTTGTCGGGGTCGTCTCCGCGCTTGCGGGAATCCTCGCGTTGCTTCGGGTCGCAGATCATCGACCAGGCGGTATCGTCGAGCTGCAGGTAGCGACAACCGGCATCGTAAAAAGCCCGGATGGCCTTCTGATAGGCGACCGCCACATCGTCGAAATAGACGTCGAGGTCAGGATAAATTTCCTTGCTGACCGACTGCCGCCCCTGCCGGAAGTGGAAGGTTGACGGCGCAGGAATGGTCATTTTTGGCGTGACCTTGGCGTGCGCCTTCAGGAACTTGAAATGTTCGACATGCGGATGGCTGGAGAAGCCGACCTTGCCCACCACGCGCACGCTCTCGGCCTTGGTATCGACGCCGGCGAAGTGGATGCCCTCGCCGGTCTGATACATTTCAACACCGTCGAGGCTCTTGTAGAAATCGAAATGCCACCAGGAGCGGCGGAATTCGCCGTCGGTCGCGAGCCTGCAGACCGACCTCCTCCTGCTTCCTGATAACTTTCTCGATCTCGCGGTCTTCCACCGCCTTCAGTGCGTCGGCGGAAATTTCGCCTTTGGTATGTTTGGCGCGCGCGTCCTTTAAGGCCGCAGGGCGCAGCAGACTGCCGACGTGGTCGGCGCGGAACGGCGGCATGGTCCGTGCTGTCATTTACCCCACACCTCGTTCGACAACTCGACGATCATGCGCAGCTTGGCCCACTGCTCGTCTTCGGCCAGCACGTTGCCTTCTTCCGTCGAGGCAAAGCCGCATTGCGGTGACAGGCAGAGCTGATCGAGCGCGACGAACTTGGTCGCTTCCTCGATACGCTTCTTGACGTCGGCGCGCGGTTCCAGCCGTCCGGACTTCGAGGTGACGAGGCCAAGCACGACGATCTTGTTGCCCTTGGGCAGGAAGCGCAGCGGCTCGAAGCCGCCGGCGCGGTCGGTATCGTATTCGAGGAAGTAGCCGTCGTAGTTGCATTTGGCCAAGCAGGCTCTCGGCCACCGGCTCATAACCGCCCGACGAAATGAATGTCGAACGGAAATTGCCGCGGCAGACATGGGTGGTGATCACCATGTCAGCCGGTCTGGCTTCCAGCGCCTTGTTGATGCACTTGGTGTAGGTCTCCTGCAGGTGATCGACGTCGAGGCCGCGGTCGCGCGCTTTCTTCAGTTCTTCTTGCGAGCAGAGATAAGCCCACGCGGTATCGTCGAACTGCAAATAGCGGCAGCCGGCATCGTAGAACGCCTTGATCGCCTTCTGATAGGCAACCGCGAGATCATCGAAGATCGCATCGCGACTGGCGTAGGCGGCCTTGCTGACCGCATTCGGCTCGAGCCGGAAGTGGAAGGTTGACGGCGCCGGGATGCACATCTTCGGCGTCTGCTTGGTGTGCTGCTTGAGAAATTTGAAATGATCGATCATCGGATGGCTGGAGAAACCGATCTTGCCGGTGACCTTGATCGAACGCGGCTTGGTCTGCACACCCTGGAACTGGATGCCGTGGTCGAGCTCGTAGATCTCGACGTTGTCCATCATCCCGTAGAAATCAAAATGCCACCAGGAGCGGCGGAATTCGCCGTCAGTGATGGCTTTGAGCCCCACCTCTTCCTGCTTCTGGATGATCTTGATGATCTCGCGATCCTCGACTTCTTTCAGTTGGGCCGCGTTGATCTCGCCCTTCTCACGCTTGGCGCGCGCGTCCTTGACCGGCGCAGTGCGCAGAATGCTGCCGACATGGTCGGCGCGAAATGGTGGCTTGGTCCTTTGCATATCGTCCTCCGCGAGTGGCCCGTCCTTGCCGGCGGGTCTTAGTTGCTGCGAGCCATAGCACGGCCGGCGCCGTGCCGTCCTGCGGCGGCTTCGCATGCGTAGCGTGCGGTTTCAAGCGTGCCGCCGAAGCAAAAATAATGCAAAGCAACGTCGCCCAGATCGTTCGCCACAGAGAGGGTTTCGACAATGCGGTCGGGCCCGACATGGCCGACTAGGCCGGTGGCAACACCGGAGGCCAACCCGCGCAGGGAGGCCGCAACGCCGCATCGCCGGGCGTAACGCAGCAGCGCCGGAACGCTGGTCGGACCGGCCATGCCGATTTTTACGGGCTTGCTGATCCCGCAAGCCCGCAACTGTCTGAGCCAATCCAGAATGCGCTCGGGCGAAAATGAAAACTGGCTGACGATATGCACGCGCAAACCCTGCGCTGTGGCGGTGGCGATCTTCTCGTCCAGCGCCGCCTCGAGACGCCCTGCCGCAATGCGCGGGTGGCCTTCCGGATAGGCGCCGATGCCAATCTCTTCAATGCCGGCCTCATGGAGACCGGCGCGCTGAATAATCGAGAGCGCGTCCGTGAAAGGGCCTGGGGTATCGATATCGCCGCCAATCAGCAGCAGTCGGCGCATATCGGCTTCGCCGCGGAGACCGGCGAGCAACTCTCGCAGCGCTTCCGCGCCGGCAAGTCGGCGCGCAGCAATATGGGCGACAGGTTCCATTCCTGATCTGCGGACGGCGGCGGCTGCCTTGATCAGTTCGTCCGCGTCTTGTGTCGGCACGGCCGTCAGATAGAGCGGCGTGTCGCGCGGAAGAATATCTGCAAGTGCCGCGATTTCAGCCGCACCGGCCGCGTGGCTTCAAGCGAAAAACGTTGCGCAAGAGCGGGAGGGTTACTTGGCACTTGCGCACTCATTTTTCTGGGCCTGATCTGGTCCGGAAACCGGTTCCCATTTTTCGGGATCATGCGCTATTCGCGCCGGCGCGAGATCACGAATGACTCGTCGTAGAACCACAATCCCCCATGCTTCTGGAGAACCTCGCGGGTCGCATCGACATAACGGCGGTCGCTGTTCACATCGGACAGGCGGTCGTCTTCCACTTGCGCCACATAGATCGCGGCATTCCAGGCGGCGAGCAGCGTCGACGTGCCGATCGACGACGAGATTTCCGATGGCAGAGTGTGCATGTCATAGCGGAACAACGATCGCTGGTCGGCATAGGCATTGAAATTGAGATCGCGCCCCGCTGTGCCCAGATCGTGCTTCACTTCCTTGAGCAGGTCGTGGCGGCTGTGCACGAACGGATTGTCGTTCGGCCAGACCTTCTGGATGATTTCCATGCCCGGGTCATGCCCGTAGGAATGGATCGCAATCATGCGGCCACCCGGGCCGAGCGCACGAGCAAGCGGCGCCAGCACGCGTTTGGCCTTGAACTCGAGTGATGCGCGTGCGCGATAAGGCTGCGACGCAATCACCAGATCGTAGTCGGCGACGGTGCCGCCGGGCTTCGGCACGATCTGGTCGAGCAGGAAACGGTGGTCATTGCGATAGATCACCAGAATCACCGGGCGCTCGTAGATCGGATTGCCGCTCTTCGCGCTGACCTTCGCCTTCCAGTTTTCCGACAGGAACGGCTCGAGATCGGTGATCTGTTTCTCGAAGCTATGGGCGGTGCTGCCCTCCATCGCCAGTTCTTTCCAGACCAGGCTGGTGGCGGCGCTCAACGACTTCACCGCCAGCCACGGCGCTTCCGCATAAGCGAGATTGGTGAGCACGAGGACGGTGGACGGATGCTCAACGAAGCGGTCCGCCATCTTGTGCAGCGTGAGACGGATATCCTCGAGACTGATCTCCTTGCCGACGATATAGAACGGCGTTGTCGGAAAGCGGTCGTGCATCGAGCGCATGACGCGCGCCAGCACCGTGCCGTCGCCGACACCGGCATCGAACACGCGCACCGCCGGCGGGCGCGGATGGATATTGGCGAGTTCAAGCGAGACGCGTGACGCGACCTCCCATTTCTCCGAACAGGTGTTCACGAACAGCAGATATTTCTGCCGGTTGTCGAAGAAGCGGAAATTGCGCTGCGGATCATCGCTGGCGAGGCCGGAGGCCACCGGCGGCGCCGGCGGTTTCACCACCGGCAGCACACCGGGCGGGGTCGGCTCGAACAGCACGCGGCGTCGCGCCGGCGCGCCATCGGAATTGCGCGCCATGAATGCGCGGATGCGTTCGAGCGTGTCGGTGGTGATGCGGCCGCCATTGCGCAGGCGGTTCGCCAGCTTGCCGTCGTTGACGGCGCGACGGCCGAACGTCGATTCGGCGAGCCCGCGCGCGCGGCAAAATTCACTGATCTCCTGGAGGATTTGCTCGTTCATGGCAGCGTTTCCTGTCCGGCTCTGAGTGGCCGTTGCGGAGCAAAGCGAACCAAGTCCCCCCGCTTTCGTCAACAATAAATGCGTCTGTTGGGAAAGATGGGCAAAGTGGGTGGGCGAGTTGCCCACCATTAAATTGCTGGTTTTTAGAAGGAAATCGCCAATAATTTTGTGATTGCAGGCCCTGGGTGCGCCAATGTTGGGACACATCCCCCTTCCGGGAAGCGGATAGCGTGGGCGAAGGTGGGACGTGCGTCCAGGCCTGGAAATCGACGGCGGCGCCTGGTCAGATATCGAAGAAAACCGTCTCGCCGTCGCCCTGGACACGGATGTCGAAGCGATACACCGCCAGATCGCCCCGCATCTCCTTGTGGGCAATGAGTGTCCCACGGCGGTCCGCCGGCACCAGCGTCAGGATGGGATCACTGTCGTTGGCTGCCTCGTCGGCAAAATAGAGCCGGGTATAGACCTGCCGCAGCATGCCGCGTGAAAAGATACAGAACACGATATGCGGCGCCTGCGGCTTGCCGTTCGGACCCGGCACCGCACCTGGCTTGATGGTGTCGAAGCTGAAGGCGCCATTCTTGTCAGTCGCCGAGCGACCGAAGCCCGTGAACTTGGTGTTGGGTCGCGTTTGGCTATCGCGCCGATGGGCATAGCGGCCCTGTGCATCCGCCTGCCAGATTTCCAGCATGGCATCGTTGATCGGCATGCCGTCACCATCGAGTACGCGACCCTCGATGCGCACCTTCGTGCCGGAGGCATCCGGCGTTACCAGATTGGCGCCGACGGTTTCCTTCCAGTCGTAGACGTCACTTGGTTTCCAGTCGCAGCGGCTGTGTGGCGCCAGGCCGTAAGCGAAGAACGGGCCGACGGTCTGTGAGGGCGTAATGTCCGACATTAGTTTTTTCCTTTGCGCATGATCTCGTCCGAAAACGGGCGTCCACTTTTCATGCGCTAGTGCTTGTCCGTGTCCTGGGGTGTGGCCTCACGTCCGCGCAACACGATGTCAAAGCGGAAGCAAAGTGCCCAATCGGGAATTGTGTTTTCCAGATCGAAACTCGAAACCATGCGCTGCCGCGCCTTCTCGTCGGTCACCGAATTGAAGATCGGATCGAACGGGAACAGCGGATCGCCAGGGAAATACATCTGCGTGACGAGCCGCGACAGGAACGAATGGCCGAACACCGAGAAGTGGATATGGTTCGGCCGCCAGGCATTGTGGTGATTGCCCCAGGGATAGGCACCTGGCTTCACCGTGATGAAGCGGTAATAGCCCTTCTTGTCGGTCACGACCCGACCCGCGCCGGTGAAATTTGGATCGAGCGGTGCCGGATGCTGGTCGACATTGTGGACGTAGCGACCGCAGGCATTCGCTTGCCAGATTTCCACCAACGTGTCGGGAACCGGGCGCTTGTCCTCATCGTACACGTGGCCGTGGACGATGATGCGCTCGCCCAATGGTTCGCCTTTGTGCTGCTTGGTGAGGTCGGCATCGCCTTCCTGCACCGCCTCGTGGCCGTAGACCGGCCCGGTCAATTCCGACAGCGTGTGCGGCACGATAATCAGCGGCTTCGACGGCGAGCGCTTGACCGTGCTGCGGTAATCAGGAGTGAGGTGCTTCGGAAATGCACCCAGGCTCTCTTTGGGAAAAACCAACGCCATCTTGCGTCTTCCTTTTTTTTGATTGCCCCTACGCGACCCGTTCGAGGGCCAGCGACACGCCCTGCCCGACACCGACGCACATGGTGGCAAGGCCGAGCTTGCCGCCATTTTCTTCCAACCCGTGCGCAGCCGTCAGCACCAGCCGGGTGCCCGACATGCCGAGCGGATGGCCGAGCGCGATCGCGCCGCCATGCGGATTGACGTGCCCGGCATCGTCGGCAAGCCCCAGCTGCCGCAGACACGCTAGCGACTGTGAAGCGAACGCTTCGTTGATCTCGATCAAATTGTAGTCGCCGATTTTATGCTGGAGGCGCGCCATCAGCTTTTGCGTCGCCGGCACCGGCCCAATGCCCATGACGCGCGGCGGCACGGCCGCCGAAGCCATTCCCAGAATGCGCGCACGCGGCTTGAGCCCATGCGCTTTCACCGCTGCCTCCGAGGCGAGAATGATGGCCGCGGCACCGTCATTCACGCCCGAGGCATTGCCCGCGGTCACCGTGCCGGGATTGCGGAAGGGCGTCTTGAGCTTGGTGAGTTGCTCGAGCGTCGTGTCCGGGCGCGGATGTTCGTCCTTGTCGAACTTGACCGGCCCGGCCTTGCCGCCGGGCACCTCGACCGCGACGATTTCCTTGGCGAAATAGCCCGATGCGATGGCCTTGCCCGCGCGCTGCTGCGAGCGCAGCGCAAACGCATCCTGATCGGCGCGGCTGACCTGGAATTCCTCCGCCACGTTCTCGCCGGTCTCCGGCATCGAATCGACGCCGTATTGCTGCTTCATCAGCGGATTGATGAAGCGCCAGCCGATGGTCGTGTCGTAGATTTCGGCCGTGCGCGAGAATGCCTCCTGCGCCTTGCCCTGCACGAAGGGCGCCCGCGTCATTGATTCAACGCCGCCGGCAATGGCGAATTCGATCTCGCCGGCCCGGATCGCGCGCGCGGCCGTGCCGACGGCATCCATTCCCGAGGCGCAAAGCCTGTTCAACGTCACGCCCGGCACGCTCACCGGAAGCCCCGCCAGCAGCAGCGCCATGCGCGCGACGTTGCGATTGTCCTCGCCGGCCTGGTTGGCGCAGCCGTAATAAACCTCGTCGAGCTTTTCCCAATCGATCTTGGGATTGCGCGTCATCAACGCCTTGATCGGGACCGCGGCCAGGTCATCGGTTCGTACCTTGGCGAGCGACCCGCCAAAGCGGCCGATCGGCGTACGCACGGCATCGCAAAGAAACACGTCCCGCGCCATCATGCGGCCTCCGCATGCGCGCGGTTGGTGCGGGCATGCAATTCACGAAGCACGTCGAGCTCACGTTGCGTCGGTGGCGATGTTTCGGAAACCTTCGCGGCAAATTTCACCGGCCAACCGGTATTCTCCTGGATCTGCTCGCGCGTGACGCCGGGATGAATGGAAACGACGGTCATTTCCTTCGTTTCAGGATCGGGCTCGAACATTGCCAGATCCGTGATGAGCTTGGTCGGTCCTTTGGTCTTGACGCCGAGCTTGGCGCGGCTGTCACCGCCCGATACATGACCGATCGAGGTCACGAAATCGAGCTTGTCGACAAAGCTGCGCTTGCCTTGCGCCATGATGATGAAAATCTCGCCGCACGACGTCGCGATCTCCGGCGCGCCACCGCCGCCGGGCAACCGCACCTTCGGTTTGTCGTAGGGGCCGACCACGGTGGTGTTGAGATTGGCGAATTTGTCGATCTGCGCGCCGCCGAGGAAGCCGACCTTGATGCGGCCGCCTTGCAGCCAGTAGCGAAACATTTCCGGCACCGACACGGTGGTGATCGCCGTTTCGCAGAGTTCGCCGTCGCCGATCGACAGCGGCAGGATGTTGGGCTTGGTGGCGAGCGTGCCGGATTCGTAGATGAGCGTGATATTCGGCGCATGCGTGAGGCGCGCCAGATTGCAGGCCGCCGATGGCTGGCCGATGCCGACGAAACAGACGTCGTCGTTTTTCAGCGCGCGCGCCGCCGCGATGGTCATCATCTCATTCGGCTTGTAGTCGGCCATGATATCACTCCGCCGCGACGCGATGCTTGCGCGCGTATTTTGCAAATGCCTCGGGACCCTTCGACAACACGTTCTCTTTCATCCAGGCATGGAATGAATCGCGCTCGCGCGAAACGGCGTCCCATTCCTTGTAGAAGCTGTTGTTGCGCGGATAATAGCCTTGCGCATACGACGGGAAGGCGCCGCCCGGCACCTCGACCACGTGGCCAACCGTCCAGTGCGGAAGCACGACCGCGTTGAGGCTGCGCTCGGGAAGTTCATCGACGATCTCTTCGACGGTCACCACCGAGCGCTTGGAGGCAAGCACCGCTTCCTTCTGCACGCCAAGCACGCCCTCGATCATGACGTTGCCGGCCTTGTCGGCGCGCTGCGCATGAATGACTGCCACGTCCGGACGGTGCGCCGGAATCGCGGCCAGCTCCTCGCCGGTAAACGGGCATGTCACACGTTTGATACTGGAATTCACTTTCGGCAGGTCGCCGCCGATATAACCACGAAAAATTGCACAGGGCAGACCGGCCGCCCCGGCTTCGTAGGCGTTGGCCATGGCGGCATGTGAATGTTCCACAAGTTCGAGCTTATGCGGCCAGCCATTCTCGATCGCGTCACGCAGGCGATGCAGCGAGCCGACGCCGGGATTGCCGCCCCACGAAAAAATCAGCTTGGCGACACACCCCATGCCGATCATCTGATCGTAGATGAGGTCCGGCGTCATCCGGATCAATGTCAGTTTCTTGCGGCCCTGGCGGATGATCTCGTGGCCGGCGGCATGCGGAATGAGATGGGTGAAACCCTCCAAGGCCACGGTATCGCCGTCGAAGACGGCGGATTTGATGGCTTCGGCGAGCGAGGAAATACGCGCCATGTGTGAACTGAATCCCGGTTGCAGACCCGTATTTACGGCTGGCCACCGGCAGGGTCAAATGGCGGACGCATTATGTTGGAGCCCCAACGGATCGCGCCGATGCTGAGCAAGCAGCCGATATTCACGATCAATGCCGAACTCGAGGGCATGACCAGTCTGGGCCGGACGCCCTATGGCGAGCGCCGGGTCATCGGCATTCTGGGCGGCAGCGTGCGCGGACCGAAGCTGACCGGCCGCATCCTGCCCGGCGGCGCCGATTGGCAGATCATCCGCAGCGACGGAGCAGCCGATATCAAGGCGCGCTACACCATCGAGACCGATGCCGGAGCCCTGATCATGGTCACCAGCGAAGGCTTGCGGCACGGGCCGCCCGACGTCCTGGAAAAGTTATTACGGGGCGACAATGTGGATCCCCGTCTCTATTATTTCCGCACCGTGATGCGTTTCGAGACGGCCGACGCCTCCGTCGATTGGCTCAATCGAATTCTTGCTTTGGCACGCGGCCAGCGCGAGCCGCGCGCGGTGCGGCTCGACGTCTACGAGGTGGAATAGTCGGTTCAGGCTAAATTGCGCAACCAGTCGAGCGACTGCCTATGCCGCTTTCGCCCGAGAAGCGCGCGAAGACGGACTTCATGCTGTTCGGCGAGCTTCTTGATCTTGACCAGCGCATTCTCTCCCTCCGCGGTCAGATAGAGTGAATGCGAACGCGCGTCGCTGCCATTGGCGCGCCGGGCAACCCATTTGCGTCGCTCCAGTTCGTGCAGCATGCGCGCGAGCCTTGCCCGTTCGATGCCGAGCATCTGCCCGATCGAGGCCTGCGACCGTCCTGGATTGGCTTCGACAATGAGCAACACCGAATACTGCGCCGGGCGCACCTTCATTGGTGCAAGCGTGCGGATGAAATCCTGAAAAATCCAGATCTGTAGCCGCCGCACGAAATAGCCCAAATGATTATCGAGTTGCCCGAGCGCGAGCGTCCCCGCCGGAGCGGGATGGCCCTTTCTGACTTTTGCTGCGCTGCGCTTTGATCGTCGCGCCTTCATGTTTGCGATTCTCCCTCGGCCGAGCCCAACTTGACGCAGATTGTTGTCAATGACAACATTCTCCATTCAGGCTTGGTTGAGATAACGACAAGAACTCCAGGGAGGCCGTTATGCTGCACTACCTGAGATTTGCTGCGGTTTTCGTCATTCTGATAGCGTTGCCGGCTCAAGCCGAGACGAACGGCGCACTGCGCATCGGCGTGCTCAACGATATGTCGAGCGTCTATTCGGATTTCCAGGGGCCCGGCTCCGTCATCGCCGCGCAAATGGCGGTCGAGGATTTCTCCAAGCAATCCAAGCGCAAAGTCGAAGTGATCTCGGGTGATCACCAGAACAAGCCCGACATCGGTGCCGGTATCGCCCGGCGCTGGCTGGACACCGAAGGCGTCGACATGATCATCGACCTGCCGAATTCGGCGGTTGCGCTCGCCGTCGGCGACATCGTCCGCGAAAAGAACAAAGTTGCCATCGGCTCCGGCGCCGGCACAGCCCTGCTCACCGGCGCGAAGTGCTCGCCCAATTTCGTGCACTGGACTTATGACACCTGGGCCATGGGCCATGCGCTGGCGCGTGGGGTCATCGCCTCGGGCGGCAAGACCTGGTTCTTCATCACCGCGGACTACGCTTTCGGCCATGATCTGGAGAAACAGGCGAGCGACGAGATAACGGCCAGCGGAGGGAAGATCCTCGGCGCCGTGCGCCATCCGCTCGGCGCGTCCGATTTTTCATCTTTCCTGCTGCAGGCCCAGACCTCCGGCGCCGACGTCGTGGCGCTGGCCAATGCCGGCGGCGACACCACCAACACCGTGAAACAGGCAGCCGAATTCAAAATCGGCTCCAAGCAGAAAATCGTGGCCCTCATTTTCGATCTGCAGAGCGTGCCGGCGCTTGGTCTGAATACCGCGCAGGGGCTGGTCGCCGTCAACGCCTTCTATTGGGACATGAACGAGGAAACTCGCGCCTGGGCGGAGCGCTTCCAGCAACGCCACGCGAAAAAGATGATGCCGAATCATATGCACGCCGGTGTCTACGCGGCGGTGCTGCATTATCTCAAGGCCGTCGACAAGGTCGGCTCGCCGGCCGATGGCGCGGCGGTGGTTGCCGCGATGAAGACGATCCCGACCGACGATCCGCTGTTCGGCAAAGGCACCATCCGCGCCGATGGACGCAAGATTCACCCGATGTACCTGTTGCAGGTGAAGGCGCCCGGCGAACCGAAGGGCCAATGGGACGTTTTCAAGGTGGTCGGGACAATTCCCGCCGACAAGGCGTTCCGTCCGCTCAATGAAGGCGGCTGTCCGCTGGTCAAGAACTGAACGTTGCGCAGGCCGGCAGAGAGCGACATGATCGGTCGACGGTGCGCGCGGTGAGCTCGAGAATGTCGCCTAAAGGCTTTTCCGTAGGGTTGCCCACCTCGCTCGTTGCCGAGCGAGAAGGCGCCGTCGCGGTTCTGCGGCTTAACCGTCCGCTCAAACGCAACGCGCTCGATGACGAAACCATTGCCGGGATCGAGCAATTCTTCACGGCGCTGCCCGACGGCATCGGTGCGGTATTGCTCGTCGGCGAGGGCGAGCACTTCTCCGCAGGTCTCGACCTGAGCGAACTAAGGGACCGTGACGTCACGCAAGGCATTGCTCATTCCGGGCTGTGGCATCGCGCATTCGAAAAAATACAGTTCGGCAAGGTACCGGTGGTTGCCGTGCTGCACGGCGCAGTCGTTGGCGGCGGCCTTGAGCTTGCCGCCGCCGCGCATGTCCGCGTCGCCGAGCGTTCGGCCTATTACGCGTTGCCGGAGGGCAGCCGCGGGATCTATGTCGGCGGCGGCGGCTCGGTCCGGTTGCCCCGGCTGATCGGCGTTGCACGCATGATGGATATGATGCTCACGGGCCGCACCTACTCCGCCGAGGAAGGCCAGGCTATGGGCCTGACGACATATCTCGTCGAGCCGGGTCAAGGCTTCGCCAAGGGTCTCGACCTCGCACAGCGCATCGCCGGCAACGCGCCGCTGACGAATTTTGCCGTCATGCAGGCGCTGCCGCGCATCGCCGAAATGGATCCGGCAAGCGGCTACGCGGTCGAAGCGCTGATGTCGGCGATCGCACAGGCCGATCCAGACGCAAAAGCGCGCCTGAAGGATTTTCTTGAAAAGCGCGCGCCGAAGGTGACGCGCAGCTGATGACGACCGTCCGGGAGCCGATGGCGAGCGTAGCGCGAGAAATGCAAGGCCAGGCACCGCTGCGTGCCGTGCGGCTGGGGACGTTCGATCCAGTCGTCGAGCACGGCGCCGGTGGCGTCATCCATATTCGCGCGGCGCGGGCACTTGGGCGCTATCACGACAATCTGAGTCAGCCACTCGAACATTGGGCGAAAGTTGCGCCGGATCGCGTCTACCTTGCGGAGCGCGACGCGCAGGGCGAGTGGCGCAAGCTCACTTACGCGCAGGTTCTTGCCGACGTGAAGCGAATTGGCGCCGCACTGCTGCGGCGCGGTTTGTCGCCCGAACGGCCGCTCGTCGTGCTGTCCGGCAACGACATCGAGCACGCATTGCTTGCACTGGCGGCAATGTATGTCGGCATTCCCTATGCGCCGATCTCCCCGGCCTATTCCCTGATGTCGACCGACTTCGGCAAGCTGCGCGCGATCCTCACGCTGCTGACACCCGGGCTTGTATTCGCCAATGACGGCGGGCCTTTCGCGCGTGCGCTTTACGCAACGGTGCCGGACGATATCGAGCTGGTGGTCGCGCGCAATCCTTTGGGCGACCGCAAGATCACGATGTTCAGCGATCTCCTGGGCGCAAGTGACGACGCCGGCGTTGCGGCCGCACATGCGAAAGTTTCGCCGGACACCATCGCAAAGTTTCTGTTCACCTCGGGCTCGACCGGAAATCCCAAGGCCGTCATCAACACCCACCGCATGTTGTGCTCGAACCAGGCGATGCTGGCATCGGGCTTTGCCTTTGTCGCCGACGAGCCGCCGGTGGTGGTGGATTGGCTGCCGTGGAGCCACACGTTCGGCAGCAACCACAACTTCAATATGGTCCTCGTCAACGGCGGCTCGCTCTATATAGATGACGGCAATCCCACCCCGCCGGGCGTTCCTAAAACCGCGCGCAACCTGCGCGAAATTGCCCCGACCATCTATTTCAACGTCCCGAAGGGCTACGAGGCGCTGGTCCCGCTATTTTCACGCCGACGAAGCGCTGCGCCGGAATTTCTTCAGCCGTCTGAAGGTGCTGTTTTATGCCGGTGCAGGCCTGAACCAGCCCACCTGGGACGAGCTCGCCCGGCTTGCGATCGAGACGACCGGCGAACGCATTATCTTTTTGTCGTCGCTCGGTTCAACCGAGACCGCGCCGCTGGCGCTCGCATGCACGTGGGATTTCGGCCGGCCAGGCAATATCGGACTGCCGGCGCCGGGCGTCGAACTCAAGCTGGTGCCGAACGAAGGCAAGCTGGAGGCGCGATTGCGCGGCCCGCACATCACGCCCGGCTACTGGCGTCAGGAGCAGCTGACGCGCGAGGCCTTCGACGAAGAGGGTTATTACAAAATCGGCGACGCATTGAAATTCGCCGACGCCAATGACCCTGGTAAAGGCTTTCTCTTTGACGGCCGCATCGCCGAAGACTTCAAGCTGTCGACCGGCACATGGGTCAGCGTCGGGCCGTTGCGAGCACGTTTCCTCGACCATTTTGCTCCCTATGTGCGCGACGTGGTCTTCGCCGCCGCCGACAAGGACGACATTGCTGCGTTGATCTTTCCTGACATCGAGGCCTGCCGCAAACTTGGCGGCCTCGCGGCCGACGCATCACCTGATGCCATCATCGATGCAACGGCCGTGCGCAAAACATTTTCCGACCTGCTGGCAAAGCTCGCTGCGGTCAGCCCCGGCTCATCGATGCGTGTCGAGCGCGCGATCCTGATGGCGGAGCCACCCTCCATGGACAAAGGCGAGATGACCGACAAAGGCTCCATCAATCAGCGTGCGGTGTTGAAGAATCGCGCCGCGCTGGTGGACGAGCTTTACGCGCTGCCGCTATCGTCGCGGATCATCGCGGTCGAAGGAAAACACTGATGGAAACCAAAGGACAGGCGGCAATAGTCACCGGTGGCGCATCGGGCCTCGGCGCCGCCACTGCGCGCGCACTGGCGGCGGCCGGCGCCAAGGTCGCGATCGTCGACGTCAACGAGAAGGCCGCCGCCGAAATCGCGGCCGAGATCAAGGGTGTCGCCGTCACCTGCGACGTCGCGGACAGCGCGAGCGGCGAAGCGGCGGTGAAGAAAGCTGCCGCCGCGCATGGGCCGGCGCGCATTCTGGTCAATTGTGCCGGCGTCGGCCCGGCCAAGCGCATTGTCGGCCGCGACGGGCCGATGCCGCTCGCCGACTACGAGCGCGTCATCCGCATCAACCTGATCGGCACCTTCAACATGATGCGGCTGGTTGCCGCGGCCATGCAGGCCGCCGAGCCGCTTGCCGGCGGCGAACGCGGCGTCATCGTGTCCACCGCGTCGGTCGCCGCCTTTGAAGGGCAGATCGGGCAAGCCGCCTATTCCTCGTCGAAAGGCGGAGTCGCGGCGCTGACGCTGCCGGCGGCGCGCGAATTCGCGCAGTTTGGCATCCGGGTGCTCGCGATCGCGCCCGGTATTTTCGGCACGCCGATGCTGCGCGCACTGCCGCAGGAAGCGCAGGATTCGCTCGGCGCGTCGGTGCCGTTTCCCAAGCGGCTCGGCGAGCCGCGCGAATTCGCCGCTCTCGTGCTCCATTGCATTCACAACGGCTATCTCAACGGCGAAGTCATCCGCCTCGACGGCGCGCTACGCATGGCGCCGCGCTGATATGGGGCTACAGTGACAACATTCAGCAACACCCGCACGGTGCGGATCGAATGGGGCGATTGCGACCCGGCCGGCATTATTTTCTATCCGCGCTATTTCGAGATTTTCGATGCCTCGACCGCCCATCTCTTCGAAGCCGCGCTCGGCATTACCAAGTTTCAGATGTTCAAGAGCCTGGAATTCGCCGGCTTCCCGCTCGTGCGCACGCATGCGCGATTTCTCAAGCCGACGCGTTTCGGCGACGATGTCACGGTGGAGAGCACGATCGTCTTCGGCCGCTCGAGTTTCGACGTCGAGCACAAACTCAGCCTCAAGGGCGACCTTTGCGCCGAGTGCTCGGAGAAGCGCGTGTGGGCTGATGCGCGATGCGGACGGCCGGCTCAAGTCGCATCCGGTTCCGGAAGCGGTGCTGGCGAAATTCCGCGCCTAAAAAAGCGATCGTTACTCGATCTCCGCGGCGATCTTTTTCAGGATCTGGATGAACCGCTTGCGATCGCGCGCGCCGATGACGTGATCGAGATTGCGTTCGTGCCGGCGCGCGCAGCGTGTCAGCGTCGTCAGAATTTTTTTGCCGGCGGGCGTGACATTCAGGCGGTAGGTCCGCCGGTCGCTGTCCATGCGCTTGCGCTCGACCAGGCCGCGCCGCACCAGGTCCTCGACCACCGGCGTGAGACTCGACTTGTCGCGGCCATTGGCGTGCGACAGCTCGGTCTGGCTGATGCCGGGATTGCGCGCGATCAGCGTCAACGTGGCGAAGCGGCCCGGGCTTTCGCCGATTTCCAGCGAGCGGCGCGAGAACGCCTGGAACGCGGCTTCCTGCGCCATGCGCAGATTGAAGCCGACCCAATGCGCGAGCGGCCCGAAATTGATCGATTCGGCAATAGCTTCGCCGTTCCTGCCGCGGCGGCGTCCGCCGGTGCCGTTGGCTCCGTGCACTTTCAACCCCACTTCGCGAGGCGCCACACTCCGAATTAGTTGGATGCCAAACTACACGCTTTACAACGTGTCGGACATCCGGCTGAATATCGCAAAAAGTTGGTGACTAAACCAACACCCCAACCCCCAAGGGAGGACCCTATGAAACTCCGTTTCGCCGGATGTGTCTATGCCGCCGCTTTGCTGATCGGCGGCGCGACCGGTGCGCTTGCGCAGGAAAAGACGTTCGAACTGAAGCTGTCCCACTGGGTTCCGGCGTCGCATCCGCTGCAAAAGGCGCTGGAGGAATGGGGCGCCAACGTCGAAAAGGCCTCCGGCGGCACGCTGCACTACAAGGTCTATCCGGCCCAGCAGCTCGGCAAGGCCTTCGACCATTACGACATGGCGCGCGACGGCATCGCCGACCTCACTTACATCAATCCCGGCTATCAGCCCGGCCGCTTCCCGATCATCGCCGCCGGCGAATTGCCATTCCTGATCTCGGCGACCGAGGGCGGCACGCGCGGCCTCGATGACTGGTATCGCAAATACGCGGCCAAGGAGATGAAGGACGTCAAGTTCTGCCTCGCCTTCATCCACGCCCCGAGCTCGTTCCATTCGAGCGAAAAGAAGATCGTGGTGCCGGCGGATATCAAAGGCATGAAAGTCCGCCCGGCCGACGCCACCATCGCGAGCTTCGTGACGCTGCTCGGCGGCACCAACGTCAACTCCGCCGCGCCGGAAGTGCGCGACATCATGGAGCGCCACGTCGCCGACGCCGTAACGTTCCCGTGGGGCTCGCTGGTGCTGTTCGGCATCGACAAGGTCACGAAGTATCACATGGATGCGCCGCTCTACGTGACGACCTTCGCCTTCGTCTTCAACAAGGCCAAATACGACGAGATGTCGCCGACGCCAGAAGAAGGCGATCGACGACAACTGCACCAACGATGCGGCTGCGCGTGTCGGTGGTCCGTGGGGCAAGTTCGAGGATGCCGGCATCGACAAGGTGAAGGCGCAGCCGGGTCAGGAAGTCTACAAGCTCACGCCTGAGCAAACCGCGGAATGGAAGAAGGCGGCCGAACCGCTGGTGAAGAGCTGGGCCGACGGCGTCAAGAAAGCCGGCGTCGATCCGGATCAGGCGATGAAGGACCTGCGCGCCGATCTCGCCAAGTACAACGCGCTGGCGAAATAACGCCGGGCGGTGCGGCCTTGAAGGTCGTGTCGAATGCGGCGGCGGGCGAGTCCCGCCGCCGATTGCCGTTGTGAGCAGACTGGGGCCGGCATGAATCGCAGATACATGGACCGGTTCATCGACACGATCGAATGGATCGCGGCGATCTTCGTCGGCATCGTCGCCATCGATATTTTTCTGTCCGTCCTGCTGCGCAATCTTTTCAACTATGCGATTCCGGATTCCTTCGACTTCGGCCGCCTGCTGCTCGGCATTCTGATCTTCTGGGGCATTGCCGCGACGTCCTATCGTGGCGGCCACATCACGGTCGATCTGATCTGGGCCAATGTCGGCCCGCGCTATCAGCGCTTCATCGACGTTTTCGCAACGCTCGTTCTGCTGTTCGTGGTGACGGTGCAGACCTACACGCTGTTCGACAAGGTGCGGGGCACCTATTACGACAACGTGCTCACCTTCGATCTGCGGCTGCCGACCTGGCCTTTCTTCGCGGTCGCCTGGGCGGGCGACGTGTCAGCCGTGCTGCTGATCGCGATTCGCACCTACCGGCTCATCATGCAGCCGGAGCTGATGAACGAAACCAAAATCAAACCGGTCGAGTGAGGCACGCGCGATGAGCACCGACGCCGTCGCGATCATTGGCTTCATATCGCTGTTCGGGCTGATGATGCTGCGCGTGCCGGTCGGCATGGCGATGGGCCTGGTCGGCGTCTCCGGCTTTGCCTACCTGGTCAATGGCAGCGCCGCGCTCAAGCTGGTCGGCCAGACCTCGATGCGCACGGTGACCGACTACACGTTCGGCGTCATCCCGATGTTCCTGCTGATGGGCATGTTCATGTCCAATTCCGGCATGAGCCGCGACCTGTTCAAGGCCGCCAACGGCTTCGTCGGCCATCTGCGCGGCGGACTGGGATTCGCCACGGTCGTCGCCTGCGCCGGCTTTGCCGCGATCTGCGGCTCGTCGGTCGCGACCGCCGCGACGTTTTCCGCCGTCGCCTATCCGGAAATGCGCCGCTTCGGTTATCCGCAGAGTTTCGCCACCGGCGTGATCGCCGCCGGCGGCACGCTCGGCGCCATGCTGCCGCCGTCCATTGTGCTCGCGGTCTACGGCATCATCACCGAGCAGGACATCGGCAAGCTGTTCATCGCCGGCATCGTCCCCGGCATCCTCGCCATGACGATGTATCTCATTACCATTTTCGTCATCGGCCAGGTCCGGCCCGGCTTCCTGCCGGCCGGCCCGCGCGTCGCCTGGCAGGATCGACTGTCCGGGCTGAAGGAAATCGTGGCGCCGGTGCTGCTGTTTGTCTTCGTCATCGGCGGACTTTACGGCCTGCCTTATCTTCCGCGCTTCACGCCGACCGAAGCGGGCGGCGTCGGCGCCAGCGGCGCATTCCTGATCGGCGTCTTCACCGGCCGGCTCGACAAGGACAAGATCCTGGCTTCGCTGCTGCAGGCGACGCGCACGGCGGCGGCCGTGTTCACCGTGCTGATCGGCGCGCTGATTTTCGGCTATTTCCTCACCATCACGCAGACGCCGCAAAAGGTCACCGAATTCCTCACCGGCCTCGGGCTCGGTTCCTACGGCGTGCTGGCGCTGATCATGCTGATGTACCTGGTGCTCGGCTGCCTGATGGACGCCATGGCGATGATCATCCTGACCGTGCCGATCATCTTCCCCGTCGTCACCCATCTCGGCTTCAACCCGATCTGGTTCGGCGTCATCATCGTGATGACGGTGGAGCTCGGTCTGATCCATCCGCCGGTCGGCATGAATGTGTTCGTGATCAAGAGCGTGGTGAAGGACGTGAGTTTCTCCACCATATTTAAGGGCGTATTGCCGTTCATCGTTACCGACCTGATCCGGCTGGTGATCCTGATCGCCTTCCCGATCATTGCGCTCTGGCTGCCCTCGCACATGTAAGCCCATTCGTGCTATATAGTTTGGGTCCCAACTATCTGGTCTGACGATGGAACGCTCATTCAAGAAAGAAGTGCAGGCGCTGAGACTGGGCGACGGCGAGACCTTCCACGGCGAAGGCATCCTCGCCGTCACCAAGGCGCTGCTGCAGTCGGGCGTGTCCTATGTCGGCGGCTATCAGGGCGCGCCGGTGTCGCATCTGCTCGACGTGCTGGTGGATGCCGAGGACATCATGGCCGAGCTCGGCGTGCATCTGGAGACCTGCTCGAACGAAGCGTCCGCCGCCGCCATGCTCGGCGCCTCGATCAACTATCCGCTGCGCGGCGCGGTGACCTGGAAGTCGATCGTCGGCACCAATGTCGCGGCCGACGCACTGTCCAACCTCTCCTCACCCGGCGTGGTCGGCGGCGCCATGATCATCCTCGGCGAGGACTACGGCGAAGGCGCCAGCGTCATCCAGGAACGCTCCTATGCCTATGCGCTGAAATCCTCGATGTGGCTGCTCGACCCGCGCCCCGATCTGCCGTCGATCGTGCGCACGGTGGAAAAAGGCTTCGAACTGTCGGAAGCGAGCCACGCGCCGGTCATGCTGGAGCTGCGCATCCGCGCCTGCCACGCCACCGGCGAATTCGCCGCCAAGGACAACCGCAAGGGCGTCGTGTCGGGCCTCAACAAGCTCGCCGGCCCGCCGCGCTTTCGAATACGGGCGGCTCGCGCATCCGCCGGTGATCTTCACGCAGGAGAAGCTGAAGGTCGAGGAGCGCCTGCCGGCGGCGCGCAAGTTCATCCGCGAGCACAAGCTCAACGAAGTGATCGACGGCGACCTGAACGACATCGGCATCATCGTGATGGGCGGGCTCACCAACAGCGTGCTGCGCGCGCTCGAACGCATGGGGCTGGCCGACGTCTTCGGCGCCTCGCGCGTTCCGGTGCTCGTGCTCAACGTCGTCTATCCGCTGGTGCCGGAAGAGATCCGCGAATTCTGCGCGTCAAAGCGCGCCGTGCTCGTGGTCGAAGAAGGCAATCCCGACTACATCGAGCAGGCGATCAACGTCGAACTGCGCCGCGCCGACATCCAGACCAAGGTGCTCGGCAAGGGTCCGCTGCCGATGGCGGGCGAATATTCCTCCGACGTGCTGCTCGAAGGGCTCGCCGCATTTCTGCAGAGCGCGAAACCGAACGGCATCGACGCCGATACGATCGCGGAAAAGGCGCGCGGCCTGATTGCGCACAAGGCAAAAGCCGCCGCGGCGCTCGGCCCCCTGCCCCCGCGCCCGCCGGCATTCTGCACCGGCTGCCCGGAACGCCCGGTGTTCTGCGGCGATCAAGCTGATGCAGCGCGAGCTGGGCCCGACCCATATCAGCGCCGACATCGGCTGCCATTCGTTTGCGACCTTCGCGCCGTTCTCGCTCGGCAATTCGATCCTCGGCTACGGCATGTCGCTCGCGAGCGCCGCGGCGGTGACGCCCAACATGGAACGGCGCCCGATCGCGATCATGGGCGACGGCGGCTTCTGGCATAACGGCCTGATCACCGGCGTCGCCTCGAACCTGTTCAACAAAGGCGACGGCGTGCTGATCGTGATGCAGAACGGCTACGCCTCCGCCACCGGCCAGCAATACATTCCGTCGAGCACGACCAGCCGCGACGGTCCGACGCCCGGCGTCGACATCGAGCAGACCCTGCGCTCGATGGGCGTGAGCTGGCTGCGCAAGGTGCGCACCTACGGCGTCAGCACCATGGTGAACACGCTGAAGGAGGCGATGAAGACCGCCGAAAAGGGCCTCAAGGTCATCATCGCCGACGGCGAATGCCAGCTCGCGCGCCAGCGCCGCGTGCGCGCCGAGGACGCCGAGAAGCTCAAGCGCGGCGAGCGCGTCACGCGCGTGCGCTACGGCGTCGACGACGAAATCTGCACCGGCGACCATTCCTGCATCCGGCTGTCCGGCTGCCCGTCGTTGACCGTGAAGCCATCGACCGATCCGCTGCGCACCGATCCGGTGGCGACCGTGGTCGAAAGCTGCGTCGGCTGCGGCCTGTGCGGCGAAGTCGCGCATGCCGCCGTGCTGTGCCCGTCGTTCTATCGCGCCGAAATCGTGCGCAATGCGACCTGGCGTGACCGCTTTGTCCATCGCCTGCGGCAGAAGCGTGATCGGCTGGCTCGGCGGCTATACTACCCTCCCCCTTGTGGGGAGGGTCGCTCGCCGAAGGCGAGCGGGGTGGGGGTCCTTCGCCGCAACTCACAGCCACCCCCCTCCCCAACCCTCCCCCACAAGGGGGAGGGAGTCCGCTGTGCTGGCGGCTAACGGAGAGATGAGCACCGCGCCCGTAAAACTGCTGATTGCCGCGCTCGGCGGCGAAGGCGGCGGCGTGCTCACGCAATGGATCGTCACGGCGGCGGCGCAAGCCGGTTTCCCGGTGCAGAGCACATCGATCCCCGGCGTCGCGCAGCGCACCGGCGCCACCACTTATTACATCGAGATCCTGCCGGTGAAGACCGCCGAGCTCGGTGGCAAACGCCCGGTGCTGGCGCTCACGCCCGGCGTCGGCGACATCGACATCGCGGTTGCGAGTGAATTGCTGGAAGCCGGCCGCACGGTCGCGAACGGCTTTGTCACGCCCGACCGCACACATGTCATCGGCTCGCTCAGCCGCTTCTATGCGATGGACGAAAAGATCGCGATGGGCGACGGCCGCTTCGACCAGGACAGGCTGATCAAGATCATCAAGGAGCATGCCAAGGACGCCCTGCTGATCGACATGGACGCGCTTGCAAAGCAAAGCGGCTCGATCATCAACGCGGTGATGCTCGGCACCATTGCCGCGTGCGGACGATTGCCGCTGACGGTCGAGCAATTCGAAGCGGCGATTCGCGAAGACGGCAAATCGGTCGACAGCAACCTGCGCGGATTTCGCGCCGGCTACGAAGCGGCCCGCGCCAACCTGCAATCCGCGAAAATTCCGGACAAGAAGAAGAACGCCGCCGGAACGCCGGCACTGGTCGAACACGAGGTTGCGCGCACATTTCCCGCGGTGGCGCAGGCCACCGGACTCGAAGGCGTGCGGCGGCTCATCCATTATCAGAGCGTTGCCTATGCGTGGCTTTATCTCGACCGCCTGCGGCCGATCGTCGAAGCCGACCGGCATGTCGGCGCACAAGGCAAGCTGCTGAAGGAAGTCGCGCGCCATCTTGCCGTGCGCATGTCGTACGAAGACGTGGTGCGGGTGGCGCAGGCCAAGATCGCGCCGGCGCGCATGCGCCGCATCGCGCAAGAGGAATTGCGCGTGAACGGCGAGCCCTATTCGGTGCACGATTTTCTCAAGCCCGGCATCGAGGAATTGAGCCAGCTGCTGCCGCCGTTTCTGGCGCGGCGAATTCTTCGGATGGCTGAACGCAAGGGCTGGCTCGGCCGCGTCTACTTCGGCATGGAAATCAACTCCACCTCGGTCAGCGGCTATCTGCGTTTTCTGATGCTGGCCAAGCTCCGGCCGCTGCGCCCTTATGGCTATCGCTACAAGCAGGAGCAGCAACAAATCGACGGCTGGCTCGCCTTGATCCGCGAGGCGGCGCAGCATTCGGCCGAACTCGCGCTCGAAATCGCCGAATGCGCGCGCCTGATCAAAGGCTATGGCGATACCCATGCGCGCGGTCTTGCCAACTATCGTGCCATCGAGGCGCGGGTGATCCGGCCGGCGCTTGCGGGCCAAATCCCACTGGGACGCGCGGCCGACGCCATCGCCAGCGCGCGAACCGCCGCGCTTGTCGATCCGGAGGGCGAGAGCCTGACGAAATGCCTCGCCGACATCGATGGCCAGCCGGCATTCCGCGTCGCGGCGGAATAGGTGCTGACCAGCTTACAACGTCATTCCGGGGCGCACCGAAGGTGCGAACCCGGAATCCAGAAACAAGCACGGTGCCCGTATCTGGATTCCGGGTCCGGGTCCTTCGGACCGTCCCGGAATGACAGATTGCAGGGCTGGGGCGCGCCGGCCTCCGTTGTCACCCTTGCCCCCGTCGCGTAAAAGACCGGCACAAACATGAATAAGGCGCCCGGAGCGGCCCTGCGACGCTAACCGGACGCCACGAGGGGCGAAACGAAATGGCCGCAACACCGACGGGACAACGGCCAACGATTGCCGCCGAAGCATTCCTGCGCGCATTGGCCGATCACGGCGTCGAGTATTTCTTCGCCAATCCCGGCACCGACTTTCCGCCGATCGTGGAAGCCTTCAGCCGCGCCAAAAAGACCAATGCCAAGGTCCCGCGGCCCGTGCTCATCCCGCACGAAAACCTCGCGGTCGGCATGGCGCATGGCGCCTATCTGATGACCGGACATCCGCAGGCCGTGATGGTTCACGTCAATGTCGGCACGGCCAACACGATCAACAATCTCACCAACCTGTCGCGCGATCGCATCCCGCTCATTCTCGCCGCCGGGCGCACGCCGATCACCGAGAAAGGCTCCTTCGGCTCGCGCTCGCGCCCGATTCACTGGGCGCAGGAAATGTTCGACCAGGCCGGCATGGTGCGCGAGCTGGTGAAGTGGGACTACGAGCTGCGCATGCCGGGACAGATCGGTGACATGGTCTCGCGCGCGGTCGAAGTCTCGATGGCGAGCCCGCGCGGGCCCGTCTATCTCGTGCTGCCGCGCGAACCATTGTCGGCGCCGATGCCGGAGCCGGTCGGCCCGCTGAAGCCGCGGCCGCAAGCGGCGGCGCCGCACCCCGATCCGCGCGTCGGTTGCGCAGCTCGCCGAGTGGATCGCGGCCGCCGAGCGGCCGCTGATCATCGTCTCCACCTTGCCGGCGAATGCACCTGCGATCCTCGGGCAACTGGCCGAGCGCGCGGCGATCCCCGTCGTCGTCAGCAATCCGCGCACGGTGTGCCTGCCGTCAAGCCACTCCATGCATTTCGGCTTCGAGCCGGGCACGCTGCTGGCCGATGCCGACCTGGTCATCGCCATCGACAGCGATGCGCCCTGGATCCCCAGCCTGCACAACCCGCCCGCGGGATGTCACGTCGTGCACATCGGCGAGGAGCCGTTCTTCGTGCGCTATCCGATGCGCACCTTCCCGAGCGATCTCGCGATCCAGGCCGGCACCGTCAACACGCTGACGGCGCTCAACGCCGCGATCGGGCCGCGGCTGCAGATGGCGGAGGCGCGCATCGCCGCCCGCCGCGCGCGGCTGACCGAGCGCATGCGCACACGGCGCGCGCAACTTGCGAAAGACTCCGCGCCCGGACAAACCATCTCGCCGGAATATCTGTCGCGCTGCATCAGCGAAGCCGTCGGCCCCGACGCGGTGATCTTCAACGAATATTCGCTGCGCGCCGCGCAAATCCAGCGCGACAAGCCCGACACGCTGTTCGCGCTCGGCCCCGCCGGCGGGCTTGGCTGGGGTTTTGGTGCGGCACTGGGCGCCAAGCTTGCGGCGCCGGACAAATTCATCGTCGCGACGCTGGGCGACGGCGCGTACATGTTCGCCAATCCGATGGTCGGGCATTGGGTCTCCGCCGTTCACAATCTTCCGATCCTGACCATCCTGTTCAACAACAGCCGCTATGGCGCCGTCCGCAATGCCACGATGTCGATGTTCAAGGACGGCGTGGCCGGCGAGAACGATGGCCGCACGCTGGCCGATCTCGACCCGTCGCCGGCATTCGACGAGATGGCGCGCGCGCAAGGCGCCCATGCCGAACGCGTGGAAAAACCGGACGAACTGCCCGACGCATTGGCGCGCGCCCGCGACGTCGTGCTCAAGGAAAAGAAGCAGGCGCTGCTCAACGTCATTACGCCTTATTGACCGGATCATCAGCCTCAAGAACAATCGAAAGCACACGGAGGAGTTCATGCGTATCGACGCCTACACCCATTTCATCCCGGAAAAATACTTCAACAAGATCGTGGAGAGTGGGCACGCCGATATCGGCAAGCGCGTGCGCGAAATCCCCTGCATCCATGACCTCGAAGTGCGCCGCAAGATCGTCGACAGCTTCAAGGACTATGCGCAGATCATTTCCTATCCGATGCCGCCGCTCGAGGTCATGACCAAGGGCGACGCAAAGTTGACCGAGGAATACACCCGGCTGGTGAACGACGGCTTCGCCGAAATCTGCACGAAATATCCCGACCAGTTTCCCGGCTGGGTGGCGCAGGCCGCGCTGATTGCGCCCGACGCCGGCGTGCGCGAAGCCGAACGCGCGCTCAAGAACGGCGCGCTGGGCGTGCAGATCTACACCAACGTTGCCGGCAAGCCGCTCGACGATCCGGCGTTCGAGCCGTTCTTTGCCTACATGAACAAGACCGGCAAGCCGGTGTGGATGCACCCGGCGCGCGCCGCCAATTTCCCCGACTACCTGTCGGAGACGAAATCGAAATACGAAATCTGGTGGACCTTCGGCTGGTCCTACGAGACCGCGGCGGCGATGGCGCGCCTGGTGTTCTCCGGGATCATGGACAAATACCCGAACCTGAAGATCATCACGCACCATTTCGGCGGCATCGTTCCGATGCTGGAAGGCCGCATCGGCCCGGGCTGGGACCAGCTCGGCGCCCGCACCTCGGATGAAGACTTGAGCCTCATTCTCAAGCGGCTGAAGAAACGCCCGCTCGATTACTTCAAGCACACGTTCTACGCCGACACCGCGGTCTTCGGCGGCGAGCCGGCGACGCATGCCGGGTTTGCCTTCTACGACCTCGACAAGATCGTCTTTGCCTCCGACTGCCCGTTCGATCCCGAAAAGGGCACGATGTATACGCGCGAGACGCTGCGCATCATCGAAGGCATCGACATGCCGAAGGCCGACAAGGAAAAGATCTGGCACGGCAATCTCGAGGCGATCACCGGCGTGAAGTTCAAGAGCTGATTGACCTGTTCATCCCGGCGCGCGGGTGCAAGCCGCGATCGCCGGACATGCCACGAAACGGTATAGCCCGCATTGTGCCATCTCGGATTCCGGGCTCCCGGCTGCAGGTCACGCTGCTACCGCGCCGGACCTGCATCACGCCGTCCTCGGACATGACCAGACATGTTTGTGGCCTATCGCCTTACGGACCGAATTTCCACGCCAGCGCCGCGCGCACGCTGTGGCCCGTCAAGGACACGCGGTACGGATTGCCGAGAACGCCGACATAATCCTTGTGGCCGAAGTCGTCGTAGAAATATTCGACACGGCCGATGAGATTCGACGTCAAGGCTGTTTCCACGCCGCCGCCGACCGACCAGCCGTAGTATTTTCCGCCGCTGGCCGAAGCCGGCACGAAGGTCGTGTTGATTGCGCCTTCCTGAAACCGCAGATCCGACGCCGCAATTCCCGGCGGCGGCGAAGACAAGCCAGCTGCCGAAGGCAAAGCCGAGGCGGCCGCGCGCGTGGCTGGTCCAGCGGGCGTCGTAGCTGTTGGGACCGTGGGTCGTGATCGGAAGCAAGGCAGGCGGCGGCGGGGGTGGCGGCGGAGGCGGTGGTGGCGGGGCTCGCCTGCTGCCGACACCACGCGCGTTGGTCCAGCCGAAATCGCCCTCAACGACCGAAGACCACGCGATCGAACTGCCAATTATAGCCGATCATCGCACCGCCGATGACGCCGTCGGTGCGCGCATTGCGCTCGGTCGTCACGCCATTGTCGTCGACGCGCGTCCGTCCCCATAAATAGCCGAGATGGCCGCCGACATAGAGACCGGACCAGTGATAGCGGCGCCGCGGCGGCGACCGCTGGCGGCGGAGCCTTGGTAGATATTGTCAGCGGAAGATCCGCCGCGGACGCGGCCATGCGGATTCGTGGCCGCAACGATGTGCCGCGAAGCGTAACGCCAAACCGCACGGAGTTTGGGATTTTCGAAATTCATGAATTCGACCCTTGGTTGACGAAGACCGCGAGAGAGCGAAATGCCACGCGCCCGCCGCACCATCGCCGCGCCCGCACTTGCGTTTGCGCCGACAGATTTTCCGCAATCCATTGCTTAAGCAGCGCGGCTCCACGAAAACTTGGGTGGTCACGACATTCGTTTGGACAAAACCGAAAAACGAAAAGTTCGTGCACGCGCGTGATGCAAATTTGCGACTTGTCATTCAGGCGAAGACTGCTGTCGTTCCGGCCAAGCGGGCTGCTCCGGCGCGAGCGCGGACCGTGGCATGCGCGGGCCAAGCCCGCCTTCGCGCTCCGCGCTTCAGCGGACTTGAACCCGCCGAAGCTCACAAGCGATCGTACTGGGTCGCGGGATGACGGCGCTGAAAAATCTGCCGCTCTCCTCAAAAATCCCACGTGAACCCGCCCTTGAAGGCGTGGCTGTCGGCGTGGGCGGCGAGTTCGCCCTGGTAGTACGCACCGAGCTTGGCCTGCGGGCTGAAGCGCCAGTCAAAGCCGCCTTCAATGAGCGCCGTGTTGCGCGCAATCGGAATGCCGGCAACCGTGAACGATGTGCCGGTGCTCTGGAATGCGAGTGCCGTCACCGGCGTCACATCGCCGAAGGCATATTGCCATTGCACCGAACCGCGCGGAATGAGCACCGTGCCATTGGCGAGCGGGACGGCTGTGGCCGCGCGCACGCCGAGCGTGGAGTAACCGGTGCTCTCGTTGGCGCTCGAGGCTGACAGCGCCGCAAGGCCGCCGGCCTCGGCGAACGAGCCATCGCGCACATGCACGTAAGCCAGGCCCGCCACCGGCTCGAGCGCGACGTGGCCGAACGCCATGCCGTAGCCCACCTCGCCGAACACCTGCCCGACATTGCCGTGGAAGTGCGCCGTGGTCTTGTCGGTGAAGCCGGGGAAGAAGATCGACGCGGCTGGTGTCGATGCTGTCATAGGAGTATGACGCCCCGCCCCGCACATTGAAGGCGCCGAGACGGCCGCCGGCGTAGCCACCGAACTGGACGCTGTCGATGCCGGCGCTGCTGGAGCGATCATCGACATTGAGATCGGTGCGCATGTAGCCCGCCACCAAGCCGGCGCGCCATGTATCGCCCAGACGCGCATCGGCGCCGGAGAGGAAGCCGCCGAACCGGCTCTTCACCGAGGCGGCATTGCCATCGCTGTCGGCATGACCCCAGCCGCCGAGACCCTGCGCCCAGAAGGTGAGATCGCGCGAGGGACCGACAGCCCGTGCCGGCGCCTTGCCGGGAACAGCGGCCATCGCACTGGCATAGCATTGGCACCGGCATCGCCACCTGCATAAGCCAGTTCCGGACCGCCGAAGCTGAGCGCGCCGAGTTCACCGGGCGCGCCATAATATGACGCCTGCCGCATGCGGCCGAGCATGGCGGTGCGGGCAAACTGCATCTGGCCCATTTGCGCGCTCTGCACGCTGCCGACGACTTCGCCCGACAGCGCATCGAACGCCTGGCGCGCATCGGCGGCGCTGGTCAGGTTGAGCAGCGCGAGCAGCATTGGATTGGTCACCGGATTGACGGCCGCGACGCCGGCATCGAGCGCGCCCGCAACGTCCCTTTGGTTGCGCGTCTGCGCAGCATTCGCAAATCCGCCACCCGGCGCGCCTGGTTGCGCACCGATTACGTCCAGCGTCAGGAAGACATCGTTGGCGTCGTAGGTGAGCGAGGGGGTCAGAAATGGGAGCGAGTCCACAACTTTGCCGAACGTGCCGATCACCCCCGGGCTTACTCCGAGGGTACCGGTGGCGGTCAGGATTGTGTACTTGGTCGAAGGCGCGTAGTTGGTACCCCCCGCATGCACCAGCACGGTGGCGCCACCCAATGTAGCTGTGCCAACCACGGCGAGCTTACTGGCTGCAGTGGGAGTGGTGGAGGCAATAAAGTTCGAGCCAGGCGCGAAAACGACATTGCCAGTCACGTTCATTGTGCCAGCGCTCGTGTTGCCATCGCCCGTGCGAATGCCCGGTCTCAGAACGCCACCGGTCACATTGATATTGCCGACGATCTTGCCCAGACCTTCCAGCGAAGCTGACCCACTAACTGTTACGTCGCCCGTGAGTACCGCGCCGGGATGATTTTGGTCGCCAACCGTAAAGTTGCCGAGTTTGTCGATCGTCGCCGTCCCCACGAAGGATTGGCCATTCAAAGTCCAAGACGCGCTCGACAATGTTAACGAGTTGAAGAACACAAAATCATTATTTGCGATACCGCTGCCCTGAAGGATCAGATTGTTGGTCGCGCCGGTGGCGGTGCTGCCAAACGCTGTGCCATCCAATCTCGATCCGGTTTTCAATGTCAGCGTATTGGTGCCCGAACCACCAAAACTTACCGATTGGCCGCCCGCACCACCGCTACCGCTGATCGTACCGGAATTCGTCACGGTACCGCCGGGGGCATCTATCTCGATGCCGACACCACCACTGATCGTACCGGTGTTCGTGACCACATTGTTGGCCCCGATAAGCTGGACGCCGATGCCGTTCGAGCCTGCCGTAACAGTTCCGGCGTTGGTGACTGTCGCGCTGGTAGCTTGGATACCGTCTATCCCGCCAATGATATTACCGCTTTGCTGGTTGACGATCGTGCCGCCGTTCGAAAGCTGGACGCCAATGGTGCTCACGCCGGAGATGGTGCCGGAGTTGGTGAGACTACTTCCGATCCGAATAAGTTCAACTCCGATAGCAGCACCCGAGAGATTGCCCTGATTGGCCACGGTCCACGTGGCACCAGAGCCGCCGAACACTGCGGTTGTGCCAACAGTCGCTGTCGTATCTATATTCGTGCCGGCGCCGAATACGATCGAGTTTTGTGCCGGGTCGAGCGTAAAGGTCGTGGTCTGAACTGGATTGACCGTCGTCTGCGCCCGCGCACTGCCGGCAAACAGGAAGGGTGCAGCCAGGAAAGCCGCTACAACAACACGGCTCACATAAATATTGGCCCCTGCGTTCTTCATAATTTTCAACCTTGCCCAGGCGCACCGCGCCGCCGTTTTTCCAGCCTGTTGCATTCGCTGATGCCGTCCGCGCGCGGCGTCCGGCATTTCCTCTGCGGCAGCTGGTTTTCCGCTGGTAATTTCTTAAGTGGCGCGGTGCGTGGACGCTTGGGCGTGCGCGTCCACCGCTTGGTCAAAACCGAAAATTTGAAATTGCGTGCGCGCGCGATGCAAAATTGCGACTCGGCCGTTCGGGCGAGACGACACGCTTCAGGCGTTGGATCTTCCGCTGCTGTCGTCCCGGCCAAGCGAGCGACTGCGAGCGCGAGCCGGGACCCAGTAACCCCGGCGGGGCTGATGCTGACAGACCGGGACTACTGGATCCCCGCCTTCGCGGGGATGACATTAGGGGTTTTCGCGCGGCCACGGTTTTAGGCAAAGAAACCCGTGGATGGCGCGTATAAAGCGGGGCATGGCGCGCCAAACCCATGCGGTCATCCGTAGCAGGCGCGACGCCATCTGCTAGTTTCACGGCTCAAAGCATTGACCAGGCCCATGGCGCTGACGCAACCGATCGACCCGCCCGACACCGAGCCGCCGGCCGGCCCGCCAAACGGCGGAGCAAATGCCGACGACAGCCGCGTCACGCCGGCGATGGCGCAATACGTCGAGATCAAGGCCGCCAATCCGGATTGCCTGCTGTTCTACCGGATGGGCGATTTCTACGAGATGTTCTTCGAGGATGCCGAGATCGCGTCACGCGCGCTCGGCATCGTGCTCACCAAGCGCGGAAAATATCTCGGCAAGGACGTGCCGCTGTGCGGCGTTCCCGTCGTGCGCGCCGACGAATATCTGCACCGGCTGATCGCGCTCGGCCATCGCGTCGCGGTATGCGAGCAACTCGAGGACCCGGCGGAAGCACGCAAGCGCGGCTCCAAGAGCGTGGTCCGGCGCGACGTCGTGCGGCTTGTCACCGCCGGCACGCTCACCGAAGACACTTTGCTCGACGCCCGGCGCAACAATTACCTGCTCGCTGTTGCACGCGCGCGATTGTCATCGGCCGGCGACGAGGCGCGTTTCGCGCTGGCCTGGATCGATATCTCGACCGGTGAATTCCGCGTCAGCGAATGCGAAGCGGCTTCGCTCTCCGCCGAGATCGCAAGGCTCGAGCCCGGCGAGATCATCGTCTCCGACGCGCTGTTCAGCGAAGCCGATCTCGCCGCCTACTGGCGATCGCTGCCGGTGGTGATGCCGGTCACGCGCGATGTGTTCGACGGAGCGACGGCGGAGCGGCGGCTGGCGTCTTTCTTTGCGGTGGCAACCAGCGAGGCCTTCGGGCCGCTGACGCGGCTCGAGCTGACCGCCGCGGCGGCTTGCGTCACGTATGTCGAGCGCACGCAGATCGGGCAACGGCCGGCGCTGTCGCCGCCGCTGCGCGAAAGCGCCGGCGCCAGCATGGCGATCGACCAGGCAACCCGCGGCAATCTCGAACTGATGCGCACGCTGGCGGGTGAGCGGCGCGGCTCATTGCTCGATGCGATCGACCACACGGTGACCGCCGCCGGCTCGCGGCTGCTGGCGCAACGGCTCGCGGCCCCCCTCACCGATCCGGCGCAGATCGCGCGGCGGCTCGACGCGGTCGCAACCTTCACCGGCGACAGCACCGCGCGCGCCGAGACCCGCTCGCGCCTGGCGGCTGCGCCCGATCTCGCGCGTGCTCTGTCACGCATTTCAGTCGGCCGCAGCGGGCCGCGCGATCTCGCCGCCATCCGCGATGGCGTGCTCGCCGCCGCCGATCTCGCCCGCGCGCTGGCAACGCGCAGTGTCACCCCTCCCGCACAAGGGGAGAGGGAAAATTTGCCGGCGGAGATCGCCGAAGCGATGCAGGCCTGCCGCAAGCCCGACGGCATGCTCGCCGCGGAATTGTCGGGAGCGCTGGCGGCCGATTTGCCCGCCTTCAAGCGCGACGGCGGTTTCATACGCGATGGCTATGATTCATCGCTCGATGAAACACGCGCGCTGCGCGATGAATTGCGCCGTGTCGTGGCCGCCCTGCAGGCGCGCTACGCTGAAGACACCGGCATTCGCATTCTCAAGATCAAGCACAACAATGTGCTGGGCTATTTCGTCGAGGTGACGGCGCAGCACGGCGAGAAGCTGATGGCGGCGCCGTTCAACGGCATCTTCATCCACCGGCAGACACTGGCCGGCCAGATCCGTTTCACCACTACCGAGTTGGGCGAACTTGAATCCAAAATCGCCAGCGCCGCCGACCGCGCGCTCGGCCTTGAGCTGGAGATTTTCGAGCGCCTTGTCGCCAGCGTGATGGCGGAGAGCGCCAACATCAAGGACTGCGCCGGGGCACTCGCCTCGCTCGATGTCGCCAGTGCGCTCGCGCATCTCGCCGCGGAGCGCGACTACACGCGGCCGCTGGTCGACGACAGCCACGCCTTCGTCATCGAAGGCGGCCGCCACCCGGTGGTCGAGCAGGCTTTGTCGCGCGACGGCACGCCATTCGTTGCCAATGATTGCGATCTCTCGCCGCCGCCGGAGTCACACGCCGGCCGCATCTGGCTGATCACCGGCCCCAACATGGCCGGCAAGTCGACGTTCCTGCGGCAGAACGCGCTGATCGCAATCATGGCGCAGACCGGCAGTTACGTGCCGGCAAAGCACGCGCATATCGGCGTGGTCGACCGGCTGTTCTCGCGCGTCGGCGCCGCCGACGATCTCGCGCGCGGGCGTTCGACCTTCATGGTCGAGATGGTGGAAACGGCCGCCATTCTCAATCAGGCCGGCGAACGCGCGCTGGTGATCCTCGACGAGATCGGCCGCGGCACCGCGACCTTCGACGGATTGTCGATCGCCTGGGCCACCGTCGAACACCTGCACGCCGTCAACAAATGCCGCGCGCTGTTTGCCACCCATTTCCATGAACTCACCGCGCTGTCCGCCCGTCTCGACCGGCTGCACAACGCGACCGTGCGGGTGAAGGAATGGCAGGGCGAAGTCGTGTTCTTGCACGAAGTGATTGCCGGCGCCGCCGACCACTCCTACGGCATCCAGGTCGCCAAGCTCGCCGGCCTGCCGGCCAGCGTGATCGAGCGCGCCAAGGTCGTGCTGGCCAAGCTCGAGCAGGAAGACCGCGCCGCGCCGAAGGGCTTTGAGGACTTGCCGCTGTTCGCGGTTCCTTCCAGGCCGTCGCAGGATGCGCGGCAACCGGCCGAGGACCTGCTGGCGGCTGCGCTTTATTCCGCCCTCGCCGCGATCAATCCTGACGACCTGTCGCCGCGCGAGGCGATGGAGGCGCTCTACCGCCTCAAGGAACAGGCGGCGAAGAAGGCCTGACAAATGTAAAGCCGTCATTCCGGGACGCCGCGAAGCGGCGGACCCGGAATCCAGACAGAAACGCCGTGCACGTTTCTGGATTCCGGGCTCGGCCCTGACGGGCCGCCCCGGAATGACGAAATGGTGGCTCTCACCGCTCATTCCCGCGTAAGCGGGAATCCAGTACTGTTCTTAGAAGGACTGGGTCCCCGCTTTCGCGGGGATGAGCGGTTGAAACGTTGCAATGAACATCGCCGACAGAAAACAGGCGACGGCCCCGGCGGATGCGCAGCGCTGGCTCGAGAGCTTTGGCGCGGCACTGCAGCAGAACGACGCCAAGGCGGCCGCGGACTATTTCCTGGCGGGCGGTCTGTGGCGTGACCTGCTGGCCTTCACCTGGACCATCCAGACCATGGCCGGACGGCCCGCCATCGCCGCAATGTTGCAGGAGACGCTGGCCCGCACGCAGCCACGACATTTTCATATTCCATCGACCCGAACGCCGCCGCGCTGGGTGACGCGCGCCGGCACCGAAACGATCGAGATGCTGTTCGATTTCGAAACCGCCTTCGGCCCGGCCAATGGCGTCGTGCGGCTGGTGCCGGATCCGCAGGCCCCAGCGCAGTTGCGCGCCTGGACCCTGAACACGAATTTGCATGAATTGCGCGGCCACGAAGAAGAATTCAAACGGCGCGCGCCGCCGGACAGCACGCGCGACTTCGGCGCCGAAAACTGGAGCGACCGGCTCGCGCGGACGCGCGCTTATGCCGATCATGATCCCGCCGTGATTGTTGTCGGCGGCGGCCAGGCCGGGTTGTCGATTGCCGCGCGGCTGCACCAGCTCGGCGTCGACACCTTGATTGTCGACCGGCACAAGCGCATCGGCGACAACTGGCGCACGCGCTATCATTCGCTGACGCTGCACAACGAAGTGTTCGTGAACCACCTGCCCTATCTGCCGTTTCCGCCGACCTTCCCGGTCTATATTCCGAAGGACAAATTGGCGAACTGGTTCGAGGCTTACGTCGAAGCGCTGGAATTGAATTACTGGACCGGCACCGAACTGGTCAGCGGCCGCTATGACGACAAGCGCAAACAGTGGTCGGTCACCCTGCGCCGCCCGGACGGCAGCGAACGCGTCATGCAGCCGCGCCACCTGATCTTTGCGACCGGCGTCAGCAGCATTCCCTACACACCGTCGGACATTCCGGGGCTTGCGGACTTCGCCGGCGTCAAAGTTCACTCCGGCGACTTCAAGAACGCCGAACGATGGAAAGGCCGCAAGGCGCTGGTGCTCGGCAGCGGCACCAGCGGCCATGACGTTGCGCAGGAACTGCAATCGCATGGCGCGCACGTCACCATGATCCAGCGCAGCAAGACCTATGTGGTGAGTTTGAAAGAAGCGCAGAGCGTCTACGCGATTTATTCCGAGGGCATTCCGTTCGACGATTGCGACCTGCTGGCGACGTCATTCCCCTATCCGGTGCTGCAACGCTCCTATCAGGTCTCGACCGCCAAAGGCCGCGAGGTCGACAAGGCGCTGCTGGAAGGCCTGGAAAAACGCGGTTTCCGCCTGCATTTCGGCGAAGACGATACCGGCTTCCAGATGATGTATCTGCGCCGCGGCGGCGGCTACTACTTCAACGTCGGCTGCTCCGACCTCATCATCTCCGGTGCGATCGACCTCATCCAATTTGCGGACATTGATACTTTCGTTCCGGAAGGCGCGCGCATGCGCGACGGACGTCTTGTGCCGGCCGACCTGCTGGTGCTGGCGACGGGCTATTTGAGCCAGCAGGAAACCGTCCGCCGCTATCTCGGCGATGCGGTGGCCGACCGGATCGGCCCGGTCTGGGGCTTCGACGACGGCGGCGAATTGCGCAACATGTGGCGGCGCACCGCGCAGCCGGGGCTCTGGTTCACCGCCGGCAGCCTGGCGCAATGCCGGATTTTCTCGCGCTACCTGGCGCTGCAGATCAAGGCGCTGGAAGTGGGGTTGGTGCAGTAGCCCGCTAAAGTTTTCTGTCATGCCCGCCTCATTCCCGCGTAAGCGGGCAATCGCAGTGCTCGCCTATCGAGACAGCCGTTCGTCGTGCTGCCCTGCGTCCCCGTCTTACGCGGCGATGAGCGGATATTATTGTGCCTTCCGTCCCGTCCGCCACTCGCGCACGCCCCACAACACCGCATTCCAGGCAATGCCGACGCTCAGGCCGATTGCGTAAGACCACCACACCCCGATCGGCTCCGCCAGAAAATGCACGGCCAGCAGGCTCAAGCCCAGCCCGATCAGCGGCGCCTGCACATGCGCGGCCACGCTCGCGGCGGCCGGGCCGCCGATGCGCGGATGCAGAATGATGAAGAACGATCCCATCGCGACCGGGAAAAACGCGAACAGGCCGGATGCAAATGAGCCGATCGAGCTGCTCGCCGCGGTGACAATAATGACGCACAGCGTCACCACGCCGGCGCGCCATGCGAGATCGGCGCTGGTGAACGCAACCCGCGTTTTCGCGGCGCCCTCGGCGCGAAAACGGGTGCCGGCAAGAATGGTGAGAGGAAACACGACGACGTTCAGCAAGACCGCGCTGGCCGCGGTCCAATCCACCAGCCGCGTCAAAGCAGCGCAAACAAACCAGACCAGATAGGCAAATCCCAGGCTGACCAGCAATGACTTGCGTTGCGCCAGCGCGGCATAACTGATCGCAAAAACCGCCACTACCGCATTCGCGACCATGCTGCCAACCGCACTTTGCGCGATGAAGGCCGGCGGATGCTCGATGGCAAGAATAATCATGGCCGCGCCGCCGGCTGTCGGCAGCGCGGCAATCAATGAACCGATGAACGGCCCGCTGCGCTCGACCACGACCGAGGCAGCGACCACGATCGACGCCGTCATGACGATCTTCAGCAGCAGGCTGATGAGAAGGAGCGTCATCGGCTAGACCGCGATGCCGTGACGGCGCGCCAGCAGCACGCCCAGGCTCCATCCCACCGACGTGGCGAGCGCCAGCGTCAGGCCGACGACCGAGCCGAAGGCATCGGCGGAAAAATGCAACACCGTGCAGGCAAAGGCGAAGCCGACCAGCCCGAGCACGGCATTGGCCAATACTGCCGCTGCCGCGGGCCCGCCGACGCGATTGTGCAAAATGAACATGATGCTGATCAGAACCACCGGAAATACGGCAAGAATACCGCTGCCGACGGGCCCGAGCTGAAAGCTGAAGGTTACGACCACGCCAACCAGCAAAGCCACCAGGCCTGCGCGCAGCGCCATGTCGGTCCAGCGCGTGCGAAAGCCCGCCACGCGCACATGGCGCAACGGCCGCGCCAGCCAAACGCTCATGCCGAGCACCACGACGTTCACCGCGGCTACGGTGGCAAAGGTCCACTGGATTGAATGCACGATGCTGGCAAGGATAAGCCAGACCAGAAAAGCCAGCGCCATGCTGGCCGCGCGCGAGCGCGTTTGCGCCAGCAGCGCATAACAGATCGCGAAAATGACGTTCACGGCGTTGATGGCGAGGCTCGCGATCGCGCTTTGGGCGATAAAATGCGCATCGTGGTCAATCGCGAGGAACACATAGACCGGGCCGGCGCCGATCGGCAGCGTCGCCACCAGACCGCCGAGCAAAGGACCGACGCGCTCCGCCGTAACGGTCGCCGCCACGACAAAGCCGGCGGTGACGACCATTTTGACGATGAGCGTGAGCGCAAAATAAAGATCGGGGGGCATTTGCAGTTCTCACCGTCATCGCCCGGCTTGTGCCGGGGATCACGGTCAGGCTGAGCGGCATAAGCTAGATCGCCGCGCGACATGAAAGGCGCATACGCGCCGTCTTCGACGGCCGACTCTGCCCGGCCATGACGTAAGCTCCTATACCCTCCCCATCGTCACTTCAACCGGCGGACCGTTCTTGATGGTCTGGTACACCACGCAATAACGCTCGGTGAGCTTGAGCAACTGGTCGAGCTTGTCCTGGGCCGCGTCGGTGGCGAGATCGAAGCGCAGGCGAATTTGCGAAAAGCCGACGGCCGCATCCTTGGCGACGCCCAGCGTGCCGCGGAAATCGAGATCGCCTTCCGCCGAGATGGCTGCGGATTTCAGCGGAATTTCGAGCGCCGTGGATACGGCCTTGAGCGTGACGCCGGCGCACGCCACCAGTGCTTCCAGCAGCATGTCGCCGGAGCACAATTCGAGGCCGGAGCCGCCCGTCGCCGGATGCAGGCCGGCGATCGCGAGCGCGCGGCCGGTTTCGACCTTGCAGGCGATGTTGGCATCGTCGATGCTGCCTTTGGCCCTGAGTGTAATGAACGCGGCCCTGGGGTCGTTCTTGTAGCGCTCCTTGATCGGCGCCTGCATGGCGCGGAGTTCGTTGGCGTTCATTTGACAGCTCCGTACTCTCAGTTGTCATGGCCGGGCATAGCCCCGTCGAAGACGGGCGTAAACGCCCTTATGTCCCGGCGATCTCGCTTGGGGAGGCAATGCCGTGCCCGACTAAGCGGGATGCCCGCGACAAGCGCGGGCATGACGGCTGAAAATCACTCACGCATTCGGCGTCAGCACGACGCGGCCGATCACCTTGCCGGCGCGAAGCTGATCCATCACCACGTTCACATCGGTGAGCGGGCGGGTTGAGACCGGAACCGGCGGCATGCCGGTGCGGCGGACGAGGTCGATCAGCTCCTTCATCTCGGGCAGGCTACCGACATAGGAGCCCTGAATGGTGAGCGCCCGCATCGGTATCGGCGGCAATGATACCGTCATGTCGCCGCCGTAGAGGCCGACGATGACGTATTTGCCGCCCTTGATCAGGCTGTCATAGCCGACACGCGCGCTCTGCGACGAGCCGACCAGATCGATCACACCCCAGGCGCCGCCGTTGGTCATGTCGATGATCTTCTGCGCCGCATCGGCCGCGCCGCCGTCAACCACTGCAACGGCGCCCGCTTTCTTGGCGGCGTCGCGCTTGGCCGGATCGATGTCGACGACAATGGCGCTGTGGCCGCCCATCGCCTTGTGCAAGGCAAGACACATCAGCCCGAGGCCGCCGGCGCCGATAATCACGGTCGGCTCGCTCGTCAGCGTCGGAATTTTCTTCAGGGCGCCGTAGGTCGTCACACCCGAGCAGGCGAGCGGGGCCGCGCGCTCGGGCGGCAGGTCGCCGATGTCGAACAGGTAACGCGGATGCGGCACCATCAGGTAGTCGGCATAGCCGCCGTTGGAGAAAACGCCGAGACTGCGCATGGCGCGGCAGAGATTTTCCTCGCCGCGCTTGCACGGGCCGCATGTTCCACAGCCGATCCACGGATGCGCCAGCACGCGCGCGCCGATCTTGACGCCTTTGGCGTCGGGACCGGCCGCCACAACCTCGCCGACGTTTTCGTGACCCAACGTCACCGGAAGTTTCATGCCGCGGTCGGCCAGGCTCATCCGCTTGCCGCCGCCGAGGTCGAAATAGCCGTCCGCCAGATGCAGATCGCTATGGCAAACGCCAGCCGCCAGGACTTTCAGCAGGACCTCACTGCCCTTCGGTTGCGGTGTGGGCTGCTCATTGAGCTGCAACGGCTGGCCGCACACGCAAACCTGGAACATCCGCATTTGTCTTACCTCCCAAGGGCTATTGTCATTCCGGGGCGCAGCTGAAAGCTGCGTACCCGGAATCCAGAACCGCCTCTGGATTCCGGATCGCCTCGCTACGCTCGGCGTCCGGAATGACGGTCAAGTTCGGGGCAAACCCCGGCCATGACAAGAAACCATATTCTATAGCTGAAATTCTAGGCACCAGTTCCGGTAACCGAATATCTTTCCGTTCCGCCCGTGACTTAGGGCCCGCCCTCCGCTATCCCCCTAGGCCCATGGCTTCGCTTGCTCTCGACAGCAATACGCGTTCGGCGTCCGAAACCCCCGCCCGCTCCTCGGGCGACCTGATCGACGCGCGCGCGCTCACCGCCGAACTCGAGCAACTCCTCAAGGCGCACACCGGCAGCGAGCGCGAATTGCGTTCGGTGCTGGCGCAGCGCCTGAAGGTGGCACTGGCCGACGGGCGCGCAAAAGCCGAGCAGCTATTGCTGAAAGACCGGCACGGCCGCCGGTGCGCCGAGCGCCTGTGCCGGATGGAAGACCAGATCATCCGCATTCTGTTTGAGTTCGCGCGCAAGGCTTACCCGTCGCAGAACCCGTCCGAAGCCGAACGCATGGCGGTGGTCGCGACCGGCGGCTACGGCCGCGGCCTGCAGGCGCCCGGTTCCGACATCGATCTGCTGTTTCTGCTGCCTTACAAGCAAACCGCCTGGGGCGAGTCGGTCGCGGAGGCAATCCTTTATTGCCTGTGGGACACCGGGCTTAAAGTCGGCCACGCCACGCGATCGGTCGATGAATGCATCCGCCAGGCCAAGGCGGACATGACAATCCGCACGGCCATCCTGGAAGCGCGCTTTCTGCTTGGCGACAAGAAATTGTTCGACGAGCTGCAGACCCGTTTCGACGACGAGGTCGTGCGCAACACCGCGACGGAATTCGTGGCCGCAAAACTTGCCGAGCGCGAAGACCGCGTTCGCCGCAGTGGACAATCGCGCTATCTGGTCGAGCCGAATGTGAAGGACGGCAAAGGCGGGCTGCGCGACCTGCACACGCTGTTCTGGATTGCCAAATATGTCTATCGCGTGCGTGAACCGGATGAGCTGATCAAGCGCGGCGTGTTCGATAAACCGGAATACCAGCGCTTTCGCACTTGCGAGGATTTTCTGTGGGCCGTGCGCTGCCACATGCATTTCCTCATGGGGCGCGCCGAAGAACGCCTGTCGTTCGATATCCAGCGCGAGATCGCCGTGCGTCTCGGCTATACCGAGCATCCCGGCCTGCAGGATGTCGAACGCTTCATGAAGCACTACTTCCTGATCGCCAAGGACGTCGGCGATCTCACCGCAATTCTGTGCGCCGAACTGGAAGACAGCCACGCCAAGAGCGTGCCGGTGCTCAGCCGCGTGATGGCGCGGTTGCGGCCGGTGAAGCGCCGCAAGCTTGCCGAAAGCGATGACTTCATCGTCGACAAGAACCGCATTCGCCTTGCGCAGGCCAATGTCTTCAAGCGCGATCCGGTCAACCTGATCCGGATCTTCTATCTGGCGCAAAAGCACAATCTCGCGTTCCACCCCGACGCCATGCGCGCCATCACGCGATCGCTCAAATTGATCGACGCCAAATTGCGCGAAAACGAGGAAGCCAACGAGTTGTTCGTCGACATCCTCACGTCGAAGAACGACCCGGAAACCGTGCTGCGGCGGATGAACGAGGCCGGCGTGCTCGGCCGCTTCGTGCCGGCGTTCGGCAAGATCGTCGCCATGATGCAGTTCAATATGTACCACCACTATACGGTGGATGAGCATCTGCTGCGGTGCATCGGCGTGCTGGCCGAAATCGAACGCGGCAGCAACAGCGAGACGCCGCTCGCCAACGAGCTGATGCACAAGATCCTGCCGGAACACCGGCGCGTTCTCTACGTCACGATGTTCCTGCACGACATCGCCAAAGGCCGCCCGGAAGACCACTCGATCGCCGGCGCGCGCGTGGCGAGGCGTTTCTGCCCGCGGTTGGGTTTTTCGGCGGCCGACACCGAGACGGCCGCCTGGCTCATCGAAAATCATCTGGTGATGTCGAGCGTTGCGCAATCGCGCGACCTGTCCGACCGCAAAACCATCGAGAATTTCGCTGCCACCGTGCAGTCGGCCGAACGGCTCAAATTACTGACGCTCCTGACCACCGCCGACATTCGCGCGGTCGGTCCGGGCGTGTGGAACGGCTGGAAAGCCCAGCTCATCCGCACGCTCTACTACGAGACCGAGCCGGCCCTCACCGGCGGCTTCTCGGAGGTCAATCGTGCGCAGCGCGTCGCGATCGCGCAGAATGAGTTCCGCCAGGCGATGACCAGCTGGCCGCCGGAGCGGCTCGAGAGCTATATCGCAAAGCTCTACCCCGCTTATTGGCTCAAGGTCGATCTGCCCCACAAGATCGAGCACGCGAATTTCGTGCGCGCCACCGAAGACGCGGAAAAGCGTCTCGCCACATCGACCGCGTTCGATGCCGAGCGTGCAGTCACAGAACTCACTTTGCTCGCACCCGATCATCCGTGGCTGCTGTCGATCATCGCCGGCGCCTGCGCGATGGCCGGCGCCAACATCGTCGACGCGCAGATCTACACCACCACCGACGGCCGCGCGCTCGACACCATTTCGCTGTCGCGTGAGTTCGACCGCGACGAAGACGAGGAGCGCCGCGCCGGGCGCATTGCCGATTCGATCGAAAAGGCGTTGCGCGGCGAACTCCGGCTGCCCGATGTCGTGGCCAAGCGCGGGCCGCCCAAAGGCCGCATCCGCGCTTTCGCGGTTGAGCCCGCCGTCACCATCAACAACCAGTGGTCCCACCGCTACACGATGGTCGAAGTCACCGGGCTCGACCGCACCGGCCTGCTCTATGAGCTGACCGCGACGCTATCGAAGCTCAATCTCAATATCGCGTCGGCCCACGTTGCAACGTTCGGCGAGCGGGTCGTGGACGTGTTCTATGTGACCGACCTGATGGGCGCGCAGATCAATTCACCGACGCGCCAGGCGGCGATCAAGCGCGCACTGATCGCGCTTTTTGCAACCGCTGAAGGCGGCAAATCTGAAAAAGCGGCCGTCAATTGAAGGGCCGATGACGGCCCCGGCAACCCCGATTTCCTGGCAAATTCCACCTTAACGGCCCCTTAAATCGGCCCGCTTAGCGTGAGCCTGGGGACCGGCGCTCTGTATCCGCCGGTACGGAACGGGTCGCGTGATGGCGTCAAAACGGGGACAGTCGGGCACGCGCCGGGAGCCGGCGTTTGATAAAAGCCCCGAGCTACGTGTGTCCGCCGAAGACCGGCCCGCGCCTGCCGCGGAAAGACCGGCCGCGGACAGCAAACCGCCCGCACGACGCCGCAAGCGGCGCGCACGCAAGGCACGCTCTTCACGCAGCAAGCGCGCAATCATCGGCCGGATCGCTTACTGGAGCCTGGTTGTCTGCCTGTGGCTCGCGATCGGCGGCGCCGGCGTTGTGGCCTGGGTCGGCGCACATCTGCCGCCCATCCAGTCGCTGGAAATTCCGAAGCGCCCGCCGTCGATCCAGATCGTGGATGCACAGGGCCACGCGCTTGCCCGCCGCGGCGACCTCGCCGGCGCGCCGATGCCCTTGAAGGAAATGCCGGCCTATGTCCCGAAGGCGTTCGTCGCCATCGAGGACCGGCGTTTCTACGAACACTATGGTGTCGATCCTTTCGGGATCGGGCGCGCCGCCTTCGCCAACATTCTGCATCGCGGCGTCGCCCAAGGCGGCTCCACGATTACACAGCAGCTCGCCAAGAATCTTTTTCTGACGCAAGAGCGCACGATCACGCGCAAGCTCCAGGAAGCTATCCTGGCGCTCTGGCTCGAGCGCAAATTTTCCAAGACGCAGATCCTCGAAATGTATCTCAACCGGGTCTATTTCGGATCGGGCGCCTACGGCATCGAACAGGCCTCGCAGCGATATTTCGGAAAATCCGCAAAACAGATCAACTTGGCCGAAGCCGCGCTGCTCGCAGGCCTGGTGAAATCGCCGTCACGGCTTGCCCCCACGCGTAATTTCGACGGTGCCGAAAAGCGCGCCAAGGTCGTGCTCACTGCAATGGCCGAGCTTAAGTTCATCAATGTCAGCACCGAACGCATTGCCATATCGCACCCGCCAAGGATCGTGGCGCAGGCCAGCAATGGCGCCGTGAATTATGTGGCCGATTGGGTCATGGATGCACTCAACGACACGCTTGGCCACGTCGATGACGACATCGTGGTGTACACCACCATCGACGCGACCCTGCAGGCCAACGCAGAAAAATCTCTCGAGGAAGAGCTCGCGCAGAAGGGCGACAAAAACGGCGTTGCGCAAGGCGCAATGGTCGCCATGACACCGGACGGCGCGGTGCGCGCCATGGTCGGCGGCCGCAGCTACGCCGACAGCCAGTTCAACCGCGCAGTTGCCGCCAAGCGCCAGCCCGGGTCCGCGTTCAAGCCGTTCGTCTACCTCACCGCGCTTGAACATGGCCTCACGCCGGACACCGTGCGCGAGGACAAGCCGATCAACGTCAAAGGCTGGCAGCCGGAAAATTATGGCCACGAATATTTCGGCCCGGTGACGCTGACCAAAGCGCTGGCGCTCTCGCTCAATACCGTATCGGTGCGCCTGACGCTGGAAGTCACGCCGCTCGCGGTCGTGCGCACCGCGTATCGGCTCGGCATTGCCTCGAAGCTCGAGCCCAACGCGTCGATCGCGCTCGGGACCTCGGAAGTCTCGATGCTGGAGCTGGTCGGCGCCTACGCGCCATTTGCCAATGGCGGCTATGCGCTCATACCGCACGTGATCGAGAAGATTGCCGCTGCCAACGGCAAGGTGCTGTACAGCCGCAACGCCCAGCAACTCGGCCGCATCATCGAAGCGCGCTACGTCACGATGATGAACACGATGATGGCCGAGACCCTGACCATCGGCACCGCACGCAAGGCGACATTGCCGGGATGGTCGGCGGCCGGAAAAACCGGCACGTCGCAGGATTTCCGCGATGCCTGGTTCATCGGCTACACCGCGCACCTCGTCACCGGCGTCTGGCTCGGCAATGACGACGGCACGCCGACCAAGCACGTCACCGGCGGCAGCCTGCCGGTGGAAATCTGGAGCCGCTTCATGCGCGGCGCGCATCAAGGCGTGCCGGTTGCGAGCCTTCCGGGTTCGTCAGGCGGCGGTCTTGTTCTCCGGACTGTTCGGCGGACAATCGCGACCGACGCCCCCTGCCCCGATACAGCCGGTCGCAGCCAATAATTCCACGACCACCGGAAGCGGCGGCCTCGACGGCTGGCTGCTCAATAATCTGTTCGGACGCCGCTGATTTCAGTGCTTGACCGCGCGGCCGCGGATACCGCGCGTCAGCAGCCAAAGCGTCAGCGTCGTACAACCCATCACCGCCACGCCAAGAACGAGCGGCCACGCGCTATGGCCCAGGAACCAGCCGACGACGGCGCCACACACCGCCGCCGCACTCTGCTGCACGAACCCGAACAGCGACGAGGCTGCGCCGGCACGCTCGGGAAACGGCGTCATGGCGCCGGCGATGCCTTGCGGCAGCACCATCCCGAGGCCGGCAAGATAAATGGCGACCGGCAGCACCAGCGATAAAGACGACGTCAGCCCTAGTGCGACCGCCGCCACCATGCCAAGCCCGCCAACGGCACAGGCGCAACCGCCGACGCCAAGCACGCCGTCGAGCCCGAACCTGACAACGATGCGCGCGGCCAGTGCAGAGCCGGTCATGTAGCCGATCGAGCCAAGCGCAAAGGCCACACCGAAGTCGAACGGCGTCAATCCGTACAGATTTTGCAGCACGAAGGCCGCGCCCGAAATCCAGGCGAACAGGCCGGCATAGCTCGCCGCGGTAATGCCGAGATAAGCGAGATAGGCCGGATTGCGCACGACCACGCGATAGGACCGGCCCATCGATGCGATCGAAACCGGCTCGGCCGCGCGCGTATTCAGTGTTTCCGGCAGCAGCAGCCAGACGATTCCCGCTCCCAGCAAGCCGGCGGCGACCAGCGCGAAGAACACGACCCGCCAGCCGAAACCGGTCTGCAACAGGCCGCCGGCAATCGGCGCCAGCACCGGCGCCAGCGCCATCACCGAGCCGATCAATGACAACTCCCGGCCGGCGCGGGCGCCCGAATAAATGTCGCGCACGATGGCGCGGGTCAGCACGATGCCGCCGGAACCGCCGAGCGCCTGAAACGTGCGGGCAACGATCAGCATTTCGATCGATGTCGACAGCGCGCAGGCCAGGCTCGCCACGCAATAGAGCGCCATGGCCGCCATCAAGACCGGCTTGCGGCCATGCCGGTCGGACACCGGACCATAAAAAATCTGGCCGACCGCAAAGCCGATCAGATAGGCGGAAATCGTGAACTGCACCTGCGCCGTCGAGGCGTGAAGCTGCCGCGCGATATCCGGAAGCGACGGCAGATACATGTCGGTGGTGAGCGGACCAATCGCGCTGAGCGCCGCCAGCAAAGCAGTCAGCGCGAAAGTGCCGGAGCGCAACATCAATGGATTTCCTTCGTCATGCCCGGCCTTTTGCCGGGCATCCACGTCTTACGGCAAGGCTACCGCGTATCGAGACCGTATCGGTGCAGATCGGCGCCATGCGCATCGAGCCAGGATTTGGCGCGGCCCATATCCGGACAGATCCGCTCGACCAGCCGCCAGAACCGGCGCGAGTGATTCATCTCGATGAGGTGAGCAACCTCATGCGCGGCGAGATAGTCGAGCACAAAGGGCGGCGCCAGGATCAGTCGCCAGGAATAAGACAGGACGCCGCTCGACGAACACGACCCCCAGCGGCTCGACTGGTCGCGCACCGATACCCGCCTGACCTCAACGCCGAGCGCCAGCGCAGCCTGCCGGCTTGCCGTCTCAAGATCGCGTTTTGCTTCGCGCTTGAGATAGTCCTGGACACGGCGCGGAAGATGCGGCGCCTGCCCGGCGACGCAAAGCAGGTACTCGTCGGCTTCTGTCTCGATCCACACGGTCCCGCGCGCGCCGCGCCGGTGCTCGATACGATGTTCGACCCCGCGCAGCGGGAGCACGCCGCCATGCACGAAAGGCGCACCATCCGGCAGGCGGCGCAGCCTGGCCGCGATCCATGCGCCATGCTTCTGCGCAAATTCCTTGGCCTGCCGCACGCTGCCGCGCGGCGGCATGGTGAGCACCACCTCGCGGTTCGTGGCGTGAATGCGCAATGTGTACCGCCGCGCCTGCCGGTGGCGGCGCACGCGCACCAGATAGATCTCACCGTCGAATTCGACCGTGATGGACGCCGGTTCGCTGGTCCGGCGAAAGAGTAAGGCGCGCAGCGGTATGGACATTATCGACCCGGAATCAGAGCGTGCCGGCAGTTTGGCACAACCGCACGCACAAACGCGAGATCGTTACCGGGCGACGACCTTCAACGCGGGGCGCGCGGCACGGCTGCCATTGCGCGACAGCACGAAATCCGCAATGCGCGGGGCGATCTCGGCACGGAACCGCGAGCCGTTGAAGACACCGTAATGCCCGACCGCAGGCTGCACATAGTGCACCTTGTGCTCATCGGGAATATTCACGCACAGCACGTGTGCGGCTTCGGTCTGGCCGACGCTCGAAATATCGTCATTCTCGCCTTCGACCGTCATCAGCGCGACGCGCGTGATAGCCGCCGGGTCGATGGGCCGGCCGCGATGGGTCATCTCCCCCTTCGGCAGTGCGTGACGAATGAAGACGGTGTCGACCGTCTGCAGATAGAACTCGGCCGCAAGATCCATGACCGCAAGATATTCGTCGTAGAACTCGCGGTGCTTCTGCGCGGAATCGCCGTCGCCCTTGACCAGGTGCAGGAAGAGATTGTGATGCGCCTCGATGTGGCGATCGAGGTTCATGCTCATGAACCCGTGCAATTGCAGGAAGCCCGGATAGACGTCGCGCATCACGCCAGGATGGGGAAACGGCACCTTGGTAATGACGTGATTGCGGAACCAGTTCACGCCCCGCCGCTCGGCAAGCTTGTTGACTTCGTTGGGATTGATACGCGTGTCGATCGGTCCACCCATCAGCACCATCGAGCGCGGTACATTGGGGTCGTTGTCGGCTTCCATCAGCGCAACGGCGGCCATGACCGGCACCGAGGGCTGGCATACAGCAATGACATGCACGTCGCCGTCGAGCGTGTGCAGCATGGAGATGATGTAGTCGATATATGTATCGAGATCGAAGCGCCCCTCCGCATGTGGCACCATGCGCGCGTCGACCCATTCGGTCATGTAGACATCGTGGTTAGGCAGGAATGTTTCGACCGTGCCGCGCAACAGCGTCGGATAGTGGCCTGACATCGGCGCCACGATCAGCAGTTTCGGCTGCGGGCGGCGCGGCGGACGCGTGAACGCGCGCTCGAAATGCAGCAGCCGGCAGAATGGACGCTGCCAAATTGTCTTGATGCTGACCGGAATCTTCTCGGCGCCGACGGTGGTTGAATCGATCCCCCAGTTCGGACGGTGATAGCGGCGCGTCGAGCGCTCGAACAATTCCAGCGACGCCGCCATGGACTTGCCATAGGCGGTGTGCGCGAGCGGGTTGGCCGGATTTTTGAAAAACAACTTCGCAGCGTCGGCAAAGGCGCGCGATGGATTGAGCGCGGCGTGCCCCATTTCGTAGAACCAGTACATGGGAGTCGCCAACAACGACCCGCCATCGCCGGGGAGCGACGCCGCTCCGCCGAATTCACCTATCGCCATAGAATCAGGCCCCAACCCTCGCTGCAGTGCGGGAGACTGTCGTTTTTCTGTCATAGCGTCAACATAGCGAGAAGTTGTTCGAAGTCCCGTTTACAACGCCGTGGGCCCGGATAAGTCCCAATAATAACAAGACTTTTTCGGCTATTCTCCGGTCTGCAACAGTGAGCCCTGGACCCGCGCGCTCTGCAAAAGCCTGAGGAAAGCCAATGATGCACCCGCGAAAAGCACGATATTGAACGCAAAGGCCACCGCCATCAGATCGGCTCGAAACACATGGTCGATCACCAGCGCGCGCATGCCCTCGAACACATAGGTCGGCGGCAAGGCCCAGGCGACGTACTGGAGCCACTCCGGCAGCACCGCGACCGGGTAATAGACGCAGGTCAGCGGCAGGAACAAAAACATGATGGTCCACGCCATGCTTTCGGCGCCGAGACCGTTCCGCAGCAACAGGCCGGCGACGAAGATGCCGACCGACCAGCTGGTCAGAATGAGATTGAGGAAAAAGGCCGCGAGCGCAAAACCGAGCGCCCACAAATTGAAACCGAAGAATGCGATGGCGAGCAGCGATACCGGCACCATCCCGATCAACAAGCGAACAACGCTCATGATCATCAACGCGAGCAGGAATTCCGCCGGCCGCAGCGGCGACATCATGATGTTGCCGAGGTTGCGCGCGTACATCTCCTCGAGAAACGAAATCGAAAAACCGAGCTGCCCGCGAAACAGGATGTCCCACAGCAATACCGAGCCGATGAAGACGCCGCCGGCGCGCGCGAAAAATCCCGCATTCTGCGAAATGTAAACCTGCAGAAAGCCCCACATCAGCATCTGCACCGCCGGCCAGTAAATCAGGTCGAGAATGCGCGGCCACGAGGAACGCAGCAGGTACCAGTAGCGCCGCACCATGGCGGCAACCCGGTTGCGCGAAAAGCTCATGCCCGCGTCGGTGCCGATCATTGCGCGGCCTCACGGTGGCGGCGTCCGCGCGCCACATCGAGGAACACTTCTTCCAGGGTTTCGCGGCCGTAGCGGGCGAGCAGTTGCGCCGGTGTATCATCGTCCTCGATGCGCCCTGTCTTCATGATGATGACGCGCTCGCACAGGCGTTCGACTTCACCCATATTGTGAGAGGCGAGCAGCACCGTTGCGCCCTGTTCGGCGCGATAACGTTCGAGCCGCGAGCGAACCCAGTCGGCGGTGTCGGGATCGAGCGATGCGGTGGGTTCGTCGAGCAGCAGCACTTCAGGCTTGTTGAGCAACGCCTTGGCGAGCGAGACCCGTGTCTTTTGTCCTGCCGAAAGCTTGCCGGTTGGCCGCTCGAGAAATTCAGTCAGGTCGAGGTCGGCGGCAAGGCTGGCGATGCGCTCGTCAATATCCGGCACCGCATAAAGCTGGGCAAACACCGAAAGATTCTGCCGTACCGTGAGCCGCATCGGCATATCGACATACGGGCTCTCGAAATTCATCCGATGCAGCACCCGGTAGCGCTCGCGCGGCATATCGGCGCCCAGCACGGAGACAGTGCCCGCAGTGGGCGTCACCAGGCCCATGATCATGGCGATGGTGGTGGTCTTGCCGGCGCCATTGCCGCCGAGCAGGCCGGTCATCGAGCCGGGGGCGAGCCGGAACGAAATGCCATCGACTGCGGCCACGCCCTTGTAGCGTTTGACCAGATTGTCGACCGCAATGGCGAAGGCGTTTTCTGCGTTCATTCAGCGAAAGATGTGACGCCCCGCCGCGGGAAGTGCAAGCCCCGTCATGCACCGGCATTTTGCACGCGCGTCGCATGGCGCTAGGCTCTGCCTATGGCCGCACCCAGCTTCAGCCAGCACCACCCGCGCCGCAATGTGCGCCTTGATACGTTGGTGCGGCTGCGCTGGCTTGCCATCATCGGGCAAACCACCGCGGTGCTGGCCGTCTATTACGGACTTGATTTCGAGCTGCCGATCTACGCTTGCCTTGCCGCGATCGCATTGGCGGCCTGGCTCAATGTGGCGTTGCGGCTGCGTTTCCATTTGACGCAGCGGCTCGAGCCTGACCGGGCCGCATGGCTGCTGGCTTTCGACATCGCAGAACTGGCGGTCCTGCTGTTCCTGACGGGCGGGCTGCAAAATCCTTTTGCCTTCATGTTCCTCGGACCGGTGCTGCTGTCGGCGACCGCGCTGCCGCCGCGTTTTACACTCACGCTCGGCGCGTTCGCAGTCGGCTGCGCAACTGTCCTGGTGTTCGTGCATTACCCGTTGCCATGGGACAGTGACGATCCACTGCAATTGCCGCCAATCTATATGATGGGTGTCTGGCTTTGCATTTTGCTCGCGATCGGCTTCATCGGGGTTTACGCCTGGCAGATCACCGAGGAATCACGCCAGCTGTCCGACGCGCTGGCCGCAACCGAACTGGTGCTGGCGCGCGAACAGCATCTGTCGCAGCTCGACGGACTTGCGGCCGCGGCTGCGCACGAGCTCGGTACGCCGCTCTCCACGATCTCGGTGATTGCCCGTGAGCTCGAACGCGCCATCGCCCCGCATGCGCCGCATGGCGACGACGTTCGCCTGTTGCGCGAACAGGCGACTCGTTGCCGAGATATTCTCGCCAAGTTGACGGAACTGTCGGCCGGCGGGGAGCCATTTGACCGCATGCCGCTGACCGCGCTGATCGAGGAAGTGGTGGCGCCGCATCGCAATTTCGGCGTCGATATCGCGGTCACTACGCCCAGCGATCGCGGCACCGAGCCGGTCGGCGCGCGTAATCCGGCGATCCTCTACGGGCTGGGGAATCTGCTTGAAAACGCAGTTGATTTCGCGGCCAATCAAGTCGCCGTGGATGTGCATTGGGACGAACTGACGGTCGACATCACTATCAGCGACGACGGACCGGGTTTTGCTCCGGAAATCCTGGGGCGCATCGGCGAGCCCTATGTCACCAGCCGGCACCATCAACCCGATGATACCAGCGAGGAATCGAGCGGTTTGGGGCTCGGATTCTTCATTGCCAAGACCCTGCTCGAGCGCTCCGGGGCCACACTTTCGTTCCAGAACCGGCCGGCACCCGAGCGTGGCGCAATCGTCCGGCTCAGCTGGAGCCGCAGCGATTTCGAGCGACCATTAACCTTCGTTGCGGCTTGAGCCGGGCGCGGGTAATCACTATTTGTTGCGGTGTGGTGATGAGCCGGGAGAAGTACCATGAGCCATGGCTCGCCGCGCAGGTGACAACGTGGACGCCCTAGCGAACGAGACCGCCAAGCCGGCGGCGAAAGAAAACGTTCCCGCCGAACGATCTTTGTTGATCGTCGAAGACGACCAGTCATTTTTGCAGCGGCTCGCGAAGGCGCTCGAACAGCGCGGCTTTACCGTGACGACCGCCGAGTCGGTCGCCGACGGTCTGCTGCAGGTGGAGAAGTCGGCGCCCGCCTTTGCCGTGGTCGATATGCGGCTCGCCGACGGCAACGGGCTCGACGTGATATCCGCGCTCAAGCGCCGGCGCCCGGACGCGCGCGGCATCATCCTCACCGGCTACGGCAACATCGCCACTGCGGTCAACGCAGTAAAGCTCGGCGCCGTCGACTATCTGGCCAAGCCGGTCGACGCCGATGACGTCGTCGCAGCCTTGCTCGCGCAGGACAACACCCGGATCGAGCCGCCGGAAAACCCAATGTCGGCGGATCGCGTGCGCTGGGAGCACATCCAGCGCATCTACGAAATGTGCGGCCGCAACGTTTCCGAAACGGCGCGCCGGCTTAACATGCATCGCCGGACCTTGCAGCGCATTCTGGCGAAACGCGCGCCGCGCTGATCTCACCGTAACGTCAGCCGACGTCCCCATAAGGTCCGGTCGGGTCTGCGAGCGATTGCAACCGCATCGCGGCCGCGCGCGCGAACAGCAACATCATCGACTTGCGGGTCGCGGCTGGCAATTTGTGCTCGGGTGCCTCGCATCTGAATTCCGCGCCAAAGGCGTCGGCCACGATCAGCCCGGTATCGGGCGGAAAGATTTCGCACGGCACCTCGACGGTGGTGGCGAAGAACAGCCGGTCGCAGTGGGCGCGGTAGTCCTGCCACTTCTGGTCGGCGCGAAAATCGGCGATCGAAGATTTGATCTCGACAATCCAGAGCTCCCCGCTCGAATCGAGCCCGACAAGATCGGCGCGGCGGCCTGACGGCAGCGGCAATTCGCTCACGACGCACCGTCCGTGGGCATGCAGCAATCGCGCGGTGCCGCGCGCAATCGCCAGAGCGGTACCCGACTGGCGGCCGTCGACGGGTAATTCCAGGGGAGCGGCAAGCTTCATCGCCAATTCATAACGCGCTTCGGTGTGGCCGACAAACCACATTGATGCGCCAAAGCCACGGGCGAAAACTGCCGCAAATCAGCCGGTGGTCCGCCGCAATTCCGGCCTGCGCCGGACTTGAATGCAAAACATGGTTCCCCGGTCTGAGATTATTCTTCCATCGGAGGGTGAACTCATGCTTGCCAATCACGCGAGGGCTGCGGCTCTCGCTTTTTTTATGCTGCCGTTTGTTTTGCTCAATCAAGGATGGGCCAATGAAGGCGTTCCATCCGCCGCCAGGGTCAAGCCCGTGGTCGAAGTCGCTTTCGTGCTCGACACCACCGGCTCGATGGGCGGGTTGATTGAGGGCGCCAAGCGCAAGATCTGGTCGATCGCCACCGCGATCGTCGATGCCAATCCCGACGCCGAAATCCGCATGGGCCTGGTCGCCTACCGCGACATCGGCGACGACTATGTCACCAAGACGTTTCCGCTGACCAAGGACATCCAGGACCTCTACGCCAATCTCCTTGAACTCAAGGCGCGCGGCGGCGGCGACTGGCCCGAAAGCGTCAACGAGGCGCTGCATGTCGGCGTTACGAAACTGGACTGGACGCAAGGGCCCGAAATCTGCCGCATCATGTTCCTGGTCGGCGACGCGCCGCCGCACATGGACTATGCGCAGGACGTTAAATATCCGGAGGTCATGCGCATGGCGCGCGAGCGCGGCATTGTCGTCAATGCCGTGCAGGCCGGCGGCGCGCGCGACACCGAGCGGGTGTGGCGCGAGATCGCCCAGCTGGGCCAGGGCCGCTACATCCCGATTCCGCAGGACGGCGGCCATCTGGTGGTGATCGAAACGCCTTACGACACCGAGATCATCGAGTTGCAGAATCACATCAACGGCACCGTGATTCCCTACGGACCGCGTCAGCAGCGCGGCGATGTCGAGAAGAAAACCCGGCAAGTTGCCGCCGCGCCGGCGTCGGCCGGCGCCGATATGGCCGGCTATATGTCACGCAACGCGGCGAAGACATCGGGCGAAGCCATCACCGGCGCCGGCGATCTGGTCGCCGACGTCAAGGCCGGCCGGCAGAAACTCGACGCCGTCAAGGACGACGAGCTGCCGGACAATGTCCGCAAATTGAGCCGCGCCGAGCGCCAGGACTATCTCGAGAAACAGATCGTCGTGCGCAAGGCGCTCAACGAACGCATGGCCGCTTTGGTCAAGCAGCGTGACGCTTACCTGCTTGAACAGGCCAAGAAAGTCGCCGGCCAAGCTCGCCGACAGTTTTGACCGCGCCGTGGCGGAAACCCTGCGCGCGCAGGTCAAAAGCAATCCTTGAAGAACTTGCTTCTTGAAGAAACTGGCCTCTTGAAGAACCTGGCTTGATGACGCCGCGGCTTTGCCGCAAGCTCCCCGCCGGTCAAAAACCGGCGGGGATGACTGATGCTGGCGATCGATTACGAGGTTGAATACGACAACCGCGCTCGCGTGCCGGAACATCCGGAGATTTTCGCCCGCTGGCAGCGCGACGCGGCGGCCTATCGCGCGGCAGCGCACAACCCCAAGCTCGCAATGGCTTACGGTCACTCGCTGCGCCAGACCGTCGATTTGTTTCCGGCCAAGGACGACGACAAGGCGCCGTTCGCCATGTTCATTCACGGCGGCTGGTGGCGTTCGCTCGAGCCGGCAATGTTTTCGCAGCTGGCGGCCGGCCCGAATGCACGCGGCATCTCGGTTGCGGTCGTGGGATATGACCTGTGCCCGCACGTCTCGATCGCCGATATCATCGTACAGATCCGAGCCGCCTGCCTGATGCTGTGGCGCAAGCGGCGGCAGCGCATTTTCATCTATGGCCATTCCGCCGGCGGGCATCTTGCGGCCTGCATGGTCGCGCAAGACTGGAAGGCTTTTGCCTCCGATGCGCCGGCGGATCTGGTGCCCGCGGCCTATGCCATTTCCGGCGTGTTCGATCTCCTGCCGCTGGTGCACGTGTCGCAAAATCAGGACTTGCGGCTCGATGAATCCGAAGCGCGGCGGGTGTCGCCGCTCTACTGGAATGTGCCGCCCGGGCGCTCGCTCGACGCCGTCGTCGGTGCGCTGGAATCAAGCGAATTCCTGCGTCAAAGCAAGGCCATCGCCGAAGGCTGGCGGCAGCGCATGGCATTGACCCGGTACGAGGAAATCGCCGGTACCAATCATTTCACCGTCGTCGATCCGCTCACCGATCCGAACAGCGCGATGACAGCACGCGTTGCTGCTCTGGCGAATAGCGTCAGTACGATCCCGCTTTAGCGCCCGACAGAACGCGATCACGCAAACCAGTAGCGCCGCGCAAAGGCGACCGTCAGGGCCACACCGACGGCGACAATAAGAACCCGGATGACCTTGCGCGGAATGACGCGCGCCACATAGGCACCGATCAATCCGCCGCCGATCGTGCCGACAGCCAGCGCCAAAGTTTGCGGCCACAGCACGGCGCCTTGCGTCGCGAACACAATCGTGGCGGCTAACCCATTCAGGCTGGAGACGAAATTCTTGGTGACATTGGCGGCGCGATAGTCGCCCCCGGTTGCGAGCGAGAACACGCCGAGCATCAGAATGCCGACGCCGGCGCCGAAATATCCGCCGTAGAACGAGACGGGCAGTATGACTTTCAGGCTGTTGAAGTTGAACGCGATGGCATGGCCGCGGCCTTCGGCCCGCGCGCGCAGCCATGCGCTGATCCGCTCGGAATAGGCAAACAACAGCGTCGCAAAGCCGAGCAGCAGCGGCACGATTTGCGCGAACAACCGCTCCGGCGTGAGCACCAGCAGCGCCGCGCCAAGGCCGGCGCCGACAATCGAGGCGACGATCAGGCCGACGAAGGCGCGGTCGAACGGCGGCAATTGCGAGCGGTCTGTCAGCGCCGCCAGCATCGTCGCCGGCATGATGGATGCGAGATTGCAGACCGCCGCAAGCTGCGGCGATACCCCGGTTGCGATCAACGCCGGATAAATCACGACCGCCGCGCCGCCGACCATGGTTGCGATGATCCCGGCAACGACGCCCGTGCCGGCGAGAAAGAGCGATGGTGAGGATGTCCATGTCGAGGGATTGGCCGATCGGAATTTTCTGACTGTCATGGCCGGGCATAGCCCCGTCGAAGACGGGCGTAAACGCCCTTATGTCCCGGCCATCCCGTTTATTGTGGCAAAGCCGTGCCTGCCTAAGCGGGGTCACCGGGACAAGCCCGGTGACGACAAATGGCTAAAAGAACGCCTGAATGCCGGTCTGCGCGCGGCCGAGGATCAACGCGTGGATGTCGTGCGTGCCCTCGTAGGTGTTGACCGTTTCGAGGTTCGATAGCACGCGCATCACGTGATATTCCTCGGAAATGCCGTTGCCGCCGTGCATGTCGCGCGCGAGCCGCGCAATGTCGAGCGCCTTGCCGCAATTGTTGCGCTTCATCAGCGAGATCGACGGCGGCGAGGCCTTGCCCGCTTCCAGCATGCGTCCGAGCCGCAAGGCGCCTTGCAGTCCGAGCGCGATCTCGGTCTGCATGTCGGCGAGTTTCTTCTGCACCAGCTGATTGGCGGCGAGCGGCCGGTTGAATTGCTTGCGATCGAGCACGTACTGGCGCGCCCGGTGCCAGCAGAATTCCGCCGCGCCCATGGCGCCCCAGGAGATGCCGAAGCGCGCGTTGTTGAGGCAGCCGAACGGACCGGCGAGACCTTTCACGTTCGGCAGCAGATTTTCTTCCGGCACCACGCAATTTTCCAAAACGATTTCGCCGGTGACCGATGTGCGCAACGACAGCTTGCCTTCGATCTTCGGCGTCGAGAAACCCTTGGTGCCGCGCTCCACCAGGAAGCCGCGAATGACATTGTCGAGCTTGGCCCACACCACCGCGACATGCGCGACCGGAGCATTGGAGATCCAGGTCTTGGCGCCGTTGAGCTGGTAGCCGCCGGCAACTTTTTCGGCGCGCGTGACCATCGAGCCGGGATCGGAGCCGTGGTCGGGCTCGGTCAGGCCGAAGCAGCCGATGAGCTCGCCGGTCGCAAGTTTTGGCAGATATTTGCGGCGCTGCGCTTCGGTGCCATAGGCATAGATCGGATACATCACCAGCGATGACTGCACCGACATCGTCGAGCGGTAACCGGAATCGACGCGCTCGAGCTCGCGCGCGATCAAGCCGTAAGACACATAGCCGAGGCCCGCGCCGCCATATTCTTCCGGAATCGTCGGGCCAAGCAGGCCAAGCTTGCCCATCTCGGGCAACATGTTCGGATCGTATTTTTCGTCGCGAAAGGCCTCGGTGACGCGCGGCATCAGGTAGTCCTGCGCGAAGCCGCGCGCGGTGCTGCGCACCATGCGTTCGTCTTCGGTGAGCTCGCCCTCCAGATCGAGCGGATCCTCCCAGACGAAGGCCGCGTCCTTCAGCATGGCCGGCATGCCACCGCGTTTTTCGGCCGTTTGCGACATGAAGCCTCCTCGGAATTACTCGGGCCATTATAGACCTTGAGGCGACTGGGTGGCCAAGTCAATCAGGCAAATCAGCGCAAATCAATGCCCGACGACCAGCGCCGGCAGCCAGAGCGACAGCGCCGGCACATAGGTGACCAGCATCAGCACCGCAAACATCACGGCATAAAACGGCCAGATCTTGCGCATGACCTCTTCGATGGTGACTTTCCCGACCGCGCAGCCGACGAACAGGATCGCGCCGACCGGCGGGTGGCACAGCCCGATGCCGAGATTGAGCATCATGATCATGCCGAAGTGCACCGGGTCGACCCCGAAATTGATCATCACCGGCAGGAGAATTGGCGTGCAGATCAGGATCGACGGCGCCATATCCACCAGCGTGCCGAGAATGAGCAGCAATATATTGATCAAAAACAGGATGACGTATTTGTTGTCGGAGATAGTCAGGAAAAACGCCGTGATCTTCGCCGGCATCTGCGTCAGCGCCATCACGTAGCCCACGCTCGACGCGCAGGCGATCAGCGTCATCACCATCGCGACCGTTCGCAGCGTGCGGTGAACCAATGCCGGCAGATCGCGCCACTTGTAATCACGATAGATGAACATGGTGACAAGGAACGCCCACACGCAGGCGACCGCGCCGGCCTCGATCGCCGTGAACACGCCACCAAGAATGCCGCCAAGGATAATCACAAGCGTGATCAAGCCCCAGGCGGCATCGACGGTGATCTTGATGGCGTCGCGCAACGGAACGGCCGTGCCTCTCGGGTGGCCGTCGCGATAGGCGATCACCAGGCACAGCACCATGATCGAAAAACCGAGCAAAAGTCCCGGTACCACGCCGGCCATGAACAGGCTGATGATTGAAATCGTGCCGCCGGTCGCCAACGAATAAATCACCGCGTTATGGCTGGGCGGCACCAGCAGTGCCTGCACCGATGCAGTGATCGTCACATTGGTCGCGAAGACGCGCGGGTATCCGCTTTTTTCCATTTGCGGAATCATGACCGAACCGATCGCGGACGTGTCGGCGACCGCCGAGCCGGAAATTCCGCTCAGGAATGTGGTGGCAAGCACGTTGACGACCGACAGCCCGCCGCGCACGCGCGTGAAGCCGACGAGCACATCGGCGAAGGCGACCATGCGCCGCGCCATGCCGCCTTCCGCCATGATCGCGCCGGCCAGCACGAAGAACGGAATCGTCAGCATGGCAACCTTGCTCACGCCGTCGGAGATCTTCAGCATCACCGCTTCAAGCGGAATGCCGATCCACAGACAGCCGGCAATCGCCGCCAAAGCGAGCGAATAGGCGATCGGCACCCCGATGAAGAAACAGAAGAACATCGTGAACAGCAGAACCGCGATGTCCATTTGCTTTCCCGGTATCCCGATCAATGATGACTTGCAGGCGCCGGCGGTGCCCCGCAGAAAATCCGCTCGACCACAAACAGAAAGAGGACTGCTCCGCCAAGCGGGATCGGCAAGTAGGTCACGCCGACCGACAAGTCCGGAAAGTCCGCGATGGAGTTATTCCAGGTGGTGACGACGAGCTTTGCGCCCCACACGGTCATGAAGATGGACATCGCGATCATGGCGACTTCGGCGAGCGCATCGAAGAAACGTTGCCAGAAGGCCGGCATCAGCTTCACGAAGAACGACACGTTCATGTGAAAGCGCAGCCGGTAACAGGCCGCGGCGCCGAAAAAAGTCAGCCAGATCGTGAGCAAGACCGCCGTCGGTTCAGGCCACGACGCCGCGCTGTTGAGAACGTAACGCGTGTAGACCCCCCAGGGGATCACCGCCGAAATCAGCACCAGCGCGGTGCCGGCGATCAGCACGCACACGAAATAAAGCGCATCCATCGCCCTGCGGAAGGAGGCGGCTATTGCGTTCATCTCGCCAATTCCGCGATCGGTGCCGTTACTTCGTTTCCTGGATGCGTTTGACCGTCGCAGCGTATTTGGGGCCGTATTTGTCCCACACCGGTTTGACCGCGTCCTGGAAGGCCTTCTTGTCGGCGTCCGAGACCTGAATGATCTGGATGCCCGCGGCCTTGGCCTTATCCATGGCCTGCTGCTCGTAGGCCACCCAGAGCTTGCGCTCTTCCTGCTGCGCTTCCTTGGCGAACTTCAACAGCAGCGCCTGGTCGTCCTTCGACATTCGCGTCCCAGGCCTTCTTCGAGAACACCAGCATTTCCGGCACGATCAGATGCTCATCGATCGTGTAGAACTTGGCGACCTGATAGTGGTTGTCGAACACGTAGCTCGGCGGATTGTTCTCCGCGCCGTCCACCACGCCGGTCTGCAAAGCGCTGAAGACCTGGTCGTAGCCCATGGCGACGCCGTTGCCGCCCATGGCGTTGGCCATGTCGACGAAGATCGGATTGCCGATGACGCGGATCTTGAGGCCCTTGAGATCGGCGACGGTCTTGATCGGCTTCTTCGTGTCGTAGAAATTGCGCGCGCCGGCATCCATCCAGCACAGGCCGATCAGCCCCTTGCCGCTATTGGTCACCTTGTCGAGCAATTCCTGGCCGATCGGCCCATCGATGACCTGCTGCATGTGCGCCGTGTTGCGGAACACGTAGGGCATATTGAACACATTGAGATCATCGACGACCGGGCCAAGCGCGCCGACGCTGACGCGCGCGAAAGCGATGGCGCCGATCTGCGCCTGCTCGATCGCTTCCTTCTCGCCGCCGAGCTGCATCGCCGGATACATCTGGACGCTGACGCGACCATTCGTGGCCTGCTCGAGCTTTTTGCCGAGATTCTCGACCGCGACCACCGTCGGGTAGCCTGCGGCATGAACGTCCGATGCCTTAAGCACCGTTTTTTGTTGCGCTGCGGCCGGCATGCCTCGCATACGCGACGGTCAGGAGCGTGGTGGCAAGGAACGCGGCAAAGTTCTTCATGTCGGCGGACCTCCCGGTTTATGATTATGACCTTGAACCTACTATAACCGAGAAAACAGAAATGCATATCCTGATCACCGGCGCGGCCGGCGATGTCGGAACGCGGTTGCGGACCTTGCTCAAAGGTGTCTATCCGCGCATTCGCGCTCAGCGACATCCGGAAACCCGCAAATCTTGCCGCGGACGAAGAATTCATCGCTGCCGATCTTGCCGATTTGAGCCAGGTCGAGACGATCACCGCCGGTATCGACGGCATTGTTCATCTCGGGGGTCATTCGGTCGAAGGATCGTGGGACACGATCCACAAAGCCAATATCGTCGGCTGCTACAACCTGTTCGAGGCGGCCTACCGCGCCGGCGTAAAGCGCGTGGTGTTTGCCTCATCCAATCATGCGGTCGGCTTTTATCCGCGCGACCAGAAGATCGGCGTGAACGTCACGTTGCGGCCGGACAGCCGCTATGGCGTCAGCAAGGCTTTCGGCGAGGCGGTCGGCGCGCTCTATGCCGACAAGCACGGTCTGCGCGTCACCTGCCTGCGCATCGGCAATGTAAACGACATGCCGCTCGACAAGCGCCGGCTGTCGATCTGGATCAAGCCGGAAGATCTTGCGCAGCTCGTTCGTATCGGGCTTGAGCATCCCGATATCCGCTTCGAGGTTTTCTACGGATCATCCGACAACGACGCGAGCTGGTGGGACAACAGCAACGCCCGGCGCTTCGGCTATCGTCCGCAATTCCGCTCGCAGGATTTCGAGGCGCAAGCGATGACCGAACAGGCAAAGCTTCCCGCCGATCCGATCGGCGACCGGTTCCAGGGCGGCCCGTTCTGCTCGGCGAATACGATGCCGACCGCAAACGCTAAACGGCGGCCGCTTTCGGCTTGAATGATGGGATTCTGTTGTAACCGCATGGCGGCGATGGGCTTTTCGTGCGGGCTTAACCACAGAAAGCTCAATTCTGACGCGCCGAAACGGGTCACTAGGAAATCCGGCCCGTTGCCGCTTAAGAGCGTTTCGTCTATTCAAGGTTCACGCGCGCCCGTAGCTCAGCTGGATAGAGCGTTGCCCTCCGAAGGCAAAGGTCGGACGTTCGAATCGTCTCGGGCGCGCCAGCTGTTTGCAACCCCACGCTTTCCGAAACTTCCCAGATGCACTCCGGCGAACCAACGCCGGGTTCTGCGGAACCTACCGGGAGGAACACCTTGTCGATCTCACGCCGCACGCTGATCGCCACACTCGGTTTCGGCTCAGCCGCAGCGATGCTGCCGCGCAAAGCCTTTGCCGCCTATCCCGACCGGCCGATCCGGTTGATCGTGCCGTTTGCGGCCGGCGGTAATGCCGACATCGTTGGCCGCATCGTCGGCGAGCGGATATCGAGTGCGCTCGGCCAACCGGTCGTCGTCGACAATCGCGGCGGCGCAGGCGGCAGCATCGGCGCCGAGGCCGTGGCGCGCTCGACCCCCGATGGTTACACGTTGCTCGTCGGGTCGAACGGACCGCTCACCGTCAATCCCTTCGTGCAGGCCAAGCTCGGCTACGATCCGCTCAAGGATTTCGCGCCGGTCGCGCTGACCAGCTACGTGCCGCACGTGATCATTCTCAACAACAATGTCGCGGCCAAGACGCTGCAAGAACTGATCGCACTATCGAAGAAGCAGCAGATCGCCATCGCCACCAGCGGCGTCGGCAGTGCGACCCACATGACGCTCGAGCGCTTCAAGGCGGCGACCGGCGCGGACATTGTGCACGTGCCCTATCGCAGCGGCGGCGCGCTGATGCCGGACCTGATTGGCGGCAGCATCCAGGCGGCGATGACGGAATTCTCCACTGCGTTGCCGCTGCACAAAGGCGGACAGGCGCACATCGTCGCAATTGCCGCCGTGCAACGCTCCAAGCTCGCGCCCGACATTCCGACCTTCATCGAGAGCGGCGTGAAGAATTTCACCGCACAAAGCTTTATCGGAATTCTGGCGCCAATCGGCACGCCGGCCGCAATCGTCGCGCAGTTGCAGAAGTCGATCGTTGCCGGGCTCACGGCGGGGCCTGCGCCCGAAAAACTGCGCGACATGGGCTCGGAAATCGCCACGCCGAGCAAATGACGCCGGACGGCTTCGCGAAATTTATCCGCGTCGACTACGACAACATGCGCGAAGCCGCCAAGCTCGCCGGGCTCACGCCGAAATGAGCGGCGTCCTGCCGCAGGGTGCCTGCGACTGTCACTGCCACGTATTCGGCCCGGCCGCGCGCTTTCCCTATGCCGAACCACGCAGCTACACGCCTGATGATGCGCCGCTCGAAGCCTACCTGGCCCTGCTCGATCGCCTCGATTTCGACCGCGGCGTGCTGGTGCAGCCAAGCGCCTATGGCCGCGACAACCGGGCAATGCTCGATGCACTCGCGCGCGAGCCGAAACGACTGCGCGGCGTCGCGGTCGGTGGCGCCGAACTTTCCGGCGCGACGCTCAAGCAATGGCACGCTGCTGGCGTACGCGGATTGCGCGCCAACGAATTCCGGCGCGACGGCAAGCCTTACTATCAGAACGGCGTGAGCCTTGCCGAGGTCGAACCGATGCTGCCCGCGATCGCCGACCTCGGTTGGCATCTGCAATTGTGGATCGACGCGCGCGACCTGCCGGACCTGATGCCGCGGCTTGAGCGCGTGCCGGTGCCGGTCGTGGTCGATCACATGGGCCGCATGGACTATCACCACGGCACCACCGCATGCCGGATTCCAGGCGCTGCTGCGCGGCGTCGGCGAAGGCAAATTGTGGGCGAAGCTGTCGGGAACGTATCGGCTGGGCGCAACGCCGCCGGATTACCTTGAGGCAAAGCCATTCCACGACGCCCTGGTTGGCGCAAATCCGCGCAACCTGGTCTGGGGCACAGACTGGCCGCATCCGCGCCCCGAGGGTCCGGTCCCGGATGCAAAACGCCTGCGCGATGTATTCATTGACTGGACGGCGCCCGCCAACCGGCAAGCGATCCTCGTCGACAACCCCGCGCGGCTTTACGACTATCCGGCGTCCTGAGGACCCCGCCCGGTCAACACGCCCTATTCCACCTTGATGTTCGCGGCCTGGATGACTTTCGCCCATTTCGGGATGTCGGCCCGGATACGGGCGGAGAATTCCTCCGGCGTACTGGCGATTGTCTCAAATCCCAGCGACTGCGAGCTTCTGGGCGGCCTCCGATTCCGTCATTGCTTTGGCGATCTCGCTGTGGAGCGTGGCGATGATCGATTGCGGCGTGCCAGTGGGCACAAGAACGCCCGATATCGTGTCGGACTCCTGACCGGGCAATCCGGCTTCCGCCATGGTCGGCACGTCCGGCAGCGCCGGCGTACGCTTTGGTGTGGTCACCGCCAATGCGCGCAGCGTTCCTTCCTTTACTTGCGGGACGGCCGGCGTGAGCACGGTGAAGGCGATCGGCGTATGGCCGGCCAGCGTCGATTGCACGGCGGGTGCTGAACCATTGAAGGGTACCGACACAAGATCGATGCCTTGCGAATGCTTGAACATTTCGCCGGAGAGATGCGAGGTGGTGCCGATACCCGAGTGAGCGTAGCTGTATTTGCCGTTATTGGCTTTGAGAAACGCGATCAGTTCGATGACGTTCTTTGCGGGGATCGACGGGTGCACCAGCAATACGTTGGGGGTCGCCGCCGCCAAAGTGACGGGTGCAAAGTCCTTGAAGCGGGTCGTACGGAGTTTTGACGTAGAGGCTCGGATTGACGACGTAGCTCGTACTGACGATCGTTATCGCGTAGCCATCGGGCGTGGCACGCGCGCCGGCGCCCATGCCGAGATTTCCGCCGGCACCCGGTTGATTCTCGACGTAGAATTGCTGACCGAGATTGCGTGAGAGATTTCCGGCAATGATCCGGGCAAAAACATCGGTTGGGCCGCCGGCGGAAAACGGCACGATCACGCGCACCGGGTGCGCCGGATAGCTCTGCGCTCTCGCCGTTGTTCCGAGCGTTGGCAGAGCGGCGGCCCCAGCCGCCAGATAAAGAAATCGACGCCGTTGCAGAATCATTGATTTGCTCCCGGTGGACTTTCAGTGCACCGGGAACGAGCAATGGACGATGAAATTTGTCAACGCGACTTTGCGCATAGGACAAATGTTTGTCGCTTTAAGCATACTCAGCGACGACAATTGTCGTTTTAAGCAAAGATGATTGTCGCGTTGTGCATAACGTCGCGACGGCTCACGCTGTACTGCGTGCAAGATCGTCGCCCGACGTCACTCCAATTCGACCTGTGCTGTCTCGGCCGGTGCTGGCATGCGCCGTGGTTCCGGCACATAGTGTTTGCCCATCTTCACCATTGGCCGCGGCCTGAACACGATCGCGGTCAAGCGGTCACTCAACGCTTTGGGCGACGTCGGCTTCAGCAGGAATTCATTGGCTCCGGCTTCAAGCGCTTCGTTAACCTGCGTGCGTTGCGCGCGCGTGGTCATCATGATGATCGGCAAATTCGGACGTGGAAATACGCCGGGTGAGCGCACGATGCGCAGGACTTCGATGCCGTTGAGCACCGGCATATCCCAGTCAAGCAACATGACATCGGGATCGGACGTGCGGATCGCCTCAAGCGCGGCAAGGCCGTCGGGAGCCTCGAGCACGGATTTGGCGCCAAGATTGGTCAACATCGTGCGCGTGAGCCTGCGCATATAAGCGTTGTCGTCGACGACCAGGATATTGAGACCCTGAATCATCGTCTCGATTTGCTTGTTGGCCATGAAACCCGCGGGGGACCGTTGCATAAAATTTAGGGCAATCTAGGTGGAAGTCTCTGCCGTTCTGTTGAACCGATCGTTCAACTTTTCGCAATCGGCCGTGGCGGGCGCCAGATTTCAAGGTTAAATCCTTTCAACGTAGCGCCATTCAGAAAGTATTATCCATGAGCCAAGCGAGACAAGCGCGATGAAACTTCCCGGGCCAGACCATCCCATCACCATCGCGGCAAACAGCAAACGCGTGCGCGTCACGTTCGCAGGCCAGGTCATCGCCGATACCACGCGCGCGCTCACATTGAAGGAAGCGAGTTACAAGCCGGTTTTCTATATTCCGCGCGCTGACGCCAATATGAACCTGCTCAAGCCGAGCGATCATCGCACGCATTGCCCCTACAAAGGCGATGCAAGTTATTTCACGATCAATGCCGATGGCCGCAGCGTCGAAAATGCGGTGTGGTCTTACGAGCAGCCGTTTCCGGCGATGGCCGAAATCAAAGGATATCTGGCGTTCTATCCGAACCGCGTGGACGCGATCGAGGAAATCTGACGCGCGTCTTAGTGCAAACGCGGACCCTTGAGGAATTTTGCGCGGTCGGACGAATTCACCCGCACGTCGAAGGTCACGCCATCGCGATAGAGCGTCAGCGGCACTTCGACGCCCGCTTGCCCCAGTGCCCAGACCTTCCGGTAAAACCCGCCGAGCGTCGACACGCGCTCGCCCTTGACCGCCACCACCACATCGCCCGTCTTGATTTCGGCACGTGAAGCCGGCCCCTTGGGCGCGATGCCGACCACGACGACCTTGTCCTCGATCTCGGTCGAATAGAGCCCGAGCCAGGGCCGCACCGGCCGGTTGACGCGGCCGAATTTGCGCATGTCATCGAGGATCGGCTTCAGCAGATCGATCGGCACGATCATATTGAGATGCTCGTTCTTGCCTTCGCGCGCCCGCTCGAGCTGAAGCGAACCGATGCCGGCCAACTGTCCGCTCGACGCGATCAGCGCGGTACCGCCCCAGTTGGGGTGGGCGGGATAAGTGAAGATGGCCTCGTCGAGGACGTATTCCCAATAGCCGGCGAATTCCTGCTTGGCCGCGATACGGCCTGCAAGCGAACGCGTGCGGCCGCCGGCGCCGCCGACAACGACACGCTCACCGACTTCAACCGCCTTGGACGACCCGATCGTCAGCGTCGGAAGATCGATTTTGCCGAGCGCCTGCACCAGGCCGAAACCGGTCTCGGAATCGAAACCGAGCGCGTGACCCTGCACGACGTGGCCGTCGCCGAGATGCAGCCAGACCGTGTCGGCTTCAGTGATCAGATAGCCGATGGTGAGCACGAGCCCGTCGTCGATCAGCACGCCATTGCCGGCGCGTTCGACTCCCAGCGTATCGGCAGTGAAGGCATCCGGCGGAACGATGGAATGCAGGCCGACCACCGAGGACAACGCGCGCTCCAGGTCATAGGAATAGTCCTCGGCGCGCGGCTGCACCGCTTGCGGCACTTTCCATTCGACCAAAGAGGCCATCGAGACGCTCCCACAGAACTTCCCACTATCATACGACGGATCATGTGGGCGAAAAGACCGTGCTCACATGTTAGTGTAAATCTACGCCATGATCCCGTTATCCATCCTCGATCTCTCACCCGTTTCCGCCGGCTCTACGGCCGCGCAGGCGCTGCGCAATTCGCTCGACCTCGCCCGGTTGGCTGACGGCCTCGGCTTTATCCGGTACTGGGTGGCCGAACACCACAATTTGCCGGCGATCGCAAGTTCGGCGCCCGACATCATGATCGGGCAAATTGCGTCGATCACCAAAAACATGCGTGTCGGCTCGGGCGGGGTGATGCTGCCGAACCACGCGCCGCTGATGGTGGCCGAACGTTTCAAGGTTCTGGAAGCGCTCTTCCCGGGCCGTATCGATCTGGGCCTCGGCCGCGCGCCCGGCACCGATCCGGCGACCTCCTATGCGCTGCGCCGCCGCCAGGGCATCAGCGAGGAGGACGATTTCCTCGAGCGCTTCAACGAATTGATGCTGCTGGAATCGCGCGCCTTTCCTGCCGGCCATCCATTTCACAACGTGCGCGCAATGCCGTCGGACGTGCCGCTGCCGCCGATCTATCTGCTGGGCTCGTCGGATTACAGCGCACAGCTTGCGGGCCACATCGGCGCGGCGTTTTCCTTCGCGCATCATTTCGCGACGTTCGACGCCGCCGAAGCGATGCGGCTCTATCGCGACAATTTCAAGCCGTCACCGTCGCACGACAAGCCTTACGCGATCCTGGCGACGCATGTGGTTTGTGCCGACACCGATGAAGAGGCCGAGCGATTGGCGGCGACCGTTGACCTGAACATCGTACGCCGGGCCAAGGGCGAGTATCTTCCCCTCGCCTCGCCGGAAGACGCTGCAAACTACGACTACACGCCGGTCGACAAGGCGCGCATCGCGCAGAACCGCACAAAGCTCTCCGTCGGCTCGCCGGCCACGGTAAAGGCCCGGCTCATGCCGCTGATCGAATCCACCAAGGCGGACGAACTCATGGTGACAAGCATGCTGTTCGACCACGCCGCGCGGAAGCATTCGTACGAGTTGCTGGCGAAGGCCTTTGCCTGATCGTCATTCCGGGGCGCGGGCGTCAGCCCGCGAACCCGGAATCCATAACCCGGAGCGCTGCGGAGTATGGATTCCGGGTCCGGCACTTCGTGCCGTCCCGGAATGACGACGCGGTGGGACCGTGCTAAAAGCCGCCAGGTTTTTCGTCGTAAAAAATAATGGGAGGCATCGTTGGGTAAGCAGTTCACCTTAAACACCACCGACAAGCATTCGCTCGGCGCCTACCGGGCCGATCCGTCCGGCACGCCCAAGGGCGGCATGGTCGTGGTGCAGGAGATTTTCGGCGTCAACCATCACATCCGCGCGGTGTGCGACCGGCTCGCCGCGCTCGGCTACGTGGCGGTTGCCCCGGCGGTGTTCGACCGTTTCGTGCGCAATTTCGAGAGCGGCTATACGCCGGACGAAATCGCCCATGCGCGCAGCTATCTCGGCAATCTCAACTGGGACCACATGATGGCCGATGTCGCCGCCGCGCAGGGCGATCTCAAGGGCACCGGCCCGCTCGGCATCGTCGGCTTCTGCATGGGCGGCACCGCGGCGTTTCTCGCCGCCTGCCGTCTCCCGGGATTTTCCGCGGCGGTCTCGTTCTACGGCGGCATGATCGGCAAGTTCGCCGACGAGAAACCGAAGTGCCCGATGCAGATGCATTTCGGCGAAAAGGACGACGGCATTCCGATGGACGTCGTGGCGGGCATCAAGGCGAAGCAGCCGCAGGCGGAGATCTACACGTATCCCGATGCGCCCCATGGCTTCTATTGCGATGAGCGCGCGAGCTACCGCAAGGAAGCCGGCGACCTCGCCTGGAAACGCACGCAGGAATTCCTCGCGAAGCATATGAAGAAATAGCGCCTGCAAATGCACGCTCTAAACGTCATGGCCGGGCTTGTCCCGGCCATCCACGTTTTCGGAGCGATACAGCGCCTTAAGACGTGGATGCCCGCGACAAGCGCGGGCATGACGACTGCAGACACATTGACTTCAACTATTTAAAACCACCGCTCCTTGACGAGGATGGTGTCGCCGGGTCGCACGGGATAATCGAGCGGCACTTGGCTGCGGATCAGCTGCCCGCCGACCTTGCGCGTGAGCTCCACCGTTGTCTTGAAGGCACGCGGTGCAAAGCCCCCCGCGATGGCAATCGCGGTTTCCGCGGTCAAGTTGGCAACGTAAGGATATTGTCCCGGCGTCGTCACTTCGCCGAGGATGAAGAACGGCCGGTACGTCTCGACCTCGACGCTCACATGCGGCTCGCGCACGTAACCTTGCTTGAGCCGCGCGGTGATCGCGTCCGCCAGTTGCTGATTGGTGAGACCGCGCGCCGTCACCGCGCCGATCAACGGCAGATTGACCTTGCCGCCGGCGTCGACGGTGTAGCTGTTGGTGATGCCGTCCTGGCCAAACACCACGACGCGAAGCTTGTCGCCGGCATCGAGCGTGTATGGCCGCTCGCTCACCGCCGCCACAACGACAGCCGCCGGCGCGGAGGCGTAACTGGAGGTCGCGGCGACATAAGGTCCCCCGACCGCGGGCGGGGGTGATGGCGGCGACGGAGCGGGCCTCGTGTAAACCGGCGCAGCGGTTCTCGAATTGAACAGGCCGCGATCGTCCGCCGTCGCGGGCTGCGCATCAACTATCTGATTGGCCGGCTGCTCGTAGGCCTGCTGCGCGTAAGCCGGAGATGTTGAATACAAATGACGCGCTGGCGGCGCCGGCGCGGTCGCACGCGGGCTTGCCTGTTGCGCATACTGTTCGTGCACGCAGCCCGCAAGCGCCAGCGCGGCGCAAACCGCCAACAGAAACCGGGCTCCTCGCATCAAGGCGTCCACTAAGCCTGGAGGAAAACGAGCCCGATTAAGGCTTTATATAGTTAATAAATCCTAACCAATGCGGTTGCCATTCCCGGGCGCGGCTGCAGGCCACGAACCCGGAATGACGATACAGATATAGAGACGTCAGGCCGGTGCGCCTTGGGGGAGTTTGGCGCCCGTCCCGATCGGACAGGACACCCCAGTACCGCCCAGCCCACAATAACCCATCGGATTTTTCGCCAGATATTGCTGGTGATAGTCCTCGGCAAAATAGAACTCGGGCGCATCGACGATCTCGGTGGTGATGGCGCCGTAGCGTTTCTTCTGGAGCTCCTGCTCGTACATCGCCTTGGAGGCCTCGGCCGCCTGCCGCTGCGCGGCACTGAATGTGTAGATGCCGGAGCGATACTGGGTGCCGACGTCGTTGCCCTGGCGCATGCCCTGGGTCGGATCGTGGCTTTCCCAAAAGGTCTTGAGCAGCGCGTCATAGGAAATCTTCTTGGGGTCATAGACCACGAGCACCACCTCATTGTGGCCGGTGCGGCCCGAGCAGACTTCCTCGTAGGTTGGATTGGGTGTCATCCCGCCGGCATAGCCGACCGCGGTCACGAATACGCCATCGCCCAATTCCCAGAATTTGCGCTCGGCACCCCAGAAGCAGCCGAGGCCGAACATCGCCTTCTCGAAGCCTTCCGGATATGGGCCTTTCAGTGCGTGGTGATTGATGAAATGCGCGGTGGCGGTCCTGATCGGGCTCGCGCGGCCCGGCAAAGCCTCGCCGGCCTTGGGCATGGCAACTTTCTTGAAGCCGAACATGCTGGGTTCTCCTGCAATTGCTGACCGCAATATATGACGGACAGTGCCTTCCTGAAACGGCCCATCGATCACGTCTTGGATCACGTCTTGGCAAGCAGCCCGATTCTGGGGTTCACGCGCCCGCGAGGCACTCATTGCCGCCCGTCCGCTCAGGGCCGAGCGTAGCCGATCAGCGGCTTCTTCTTGCGGCCGAGCACAAGGAAAAGAATGCCGAAAAAACCGAGCAGGCCCCAGCTCGGCGCCGCCAGAATGGTCACCATCAATGGGTCCCACAGATAGCCGCCGGCATAGGGCTCGATCATCGGCTGAAGTTTCGCCAGGCTACCCGCGTTGAACAGCTCCCACAGCGTGCGCACGTTGGTGAAAAACACCATGTTCCCGGCGATCGACTTGGTGCCGTCATAGACACCCAAGATGAATCCAGCCGCCAGGAAGATCAGGCCAAAAAAGCGAAGTAGAAAACGAATCATAGCCAGCCGATCATAGCAATCGTCCGCGGGAGGCACCGATTAACCCGCGCCTCGATTTCATACAACAGTACCGTTGGGTGTAGTTCCATCCTCTTCCCTTGCGTTGGTTGCATCCGCTAACCTTCATCTGCCGGGCATTCCGGTCGTGTTCATGGAGTAACAATGCCCGCCAAGCCCCCAGCCGGTCGCAACCGGCCGACCTTTACCGACCAGGAAGCCCTGCAATTTCACAGCGTTGGCCGCCCGGGCAAGCTGGAGGTCATCGCCACGAAACCGATGGCGACCCAACGCGACCTTTCGCTCGCCTATTCGCCGGGCGTCGCGGTGCCGGTGCTGGCAATCGCCGAGGATCCGAGCCGGGCCTACGACTATACGGTGAAGGGCAACTTCGTCGCCGTCATCACCAACGGCACGGCGATCCTTGGCCTCGGCAATCGCGGCGCGCTGGCGGCAAAGCCGGTGATGGAAGGCAAGGCCGTGCTGTTCAAGCGCTTTGCCGATATCGACTCGATCGATCTGGAAGTCTCCACCGAGGACCCTGATCAGTTCATCAATTGTGTCCGCTATCTCGGCGCGGGCTGGGGCGGCATCAATCTCGAGGACATCAAGGCGCCGGAGTGTTTCATCATTGAGCAGAAACTGCGCGAACTGCTCGACATCCCGGTTTTCCATGACGACCAGCACGGCACCGCCATCATCGCCGCCGCCGGCCTGTTGAATGCGCTCGATCTCACCGGACGCGAAATCGCCACAACCAAACTCGTCTGCAATGGCGCGGGCGCCGCCGGCATCGCATGCCTGGAATTGCTCAAGGCGATCGGATTCCGGCCGGAGAACCTGATCCTCTGCGACACCAAAGGTGTGATCTATCAGGGCCGCAAGGACGGCATGAACCAGTGGAAGTCGGCCTACGCCATCAAGACAACCAGGCGTACGCTCGCGGAGGCTTTCGAAGGCGCCGATATCGCCTTCGGGCTCTCCGTCAAAGGCGCCTTCACACCGGCGATGGTCAAGTCGATGGCGGCAAAGCCGATCATCTTCGCAATGGCCAATCCCGATGCCGAAATATCGCCGGAGGAGGTCGCCGAAATTCGCGATGACGCCATCATGGCGACAGGACGCTCCGACTACCCGAACCAGATCAACAACGTGCTCGGCTTCCCCTACATCTTCCGCGGCGCGCTCGACGTGCGTGCCTCCGCCATCAACATGGAGATGAAGATCGCGGCCGCGCGCGCGCTCGCCGAGCTGGCGCGCGAGGACGTGCCGGATGAGGTCGCGGCCGCATACGGCGCGCGGCCGAAATACGGACCCGACTACATCATCCCGGTGCCGTTCGATCCGCGGCTGATCTCGCATGTGCCGCCGGCGGTCGCCAAAGCTGCCATGGACACCGGCGTTGCGCGCAAGCCGATCGTCGACATGGATGCCTACCGCCAGCAATTGAATGCACGGCGCGATCCGATCGCAGGGACGTTGGTGCAGGTGTTCAACCGGTTGCGCCGCAACCCGAAGAGTGTCGTCTTCGCGGAAGGTGAAGAGGAGCAGGTGATCCGCGCGGCGGCGAGCTTCGTCCATCAGGGGCTCGGCACGGCGCTGCTCGTCGGACGCGAAGACCGCGTGCGGCAATCCGCCAAAGAGGCAGGCATTGAACTGTCCGATGGCATCGAGATCGTCAACGCACGGCTCTCAAACCGCAACGCCGCCTACATCAACTTCCTGTACGAGCGACTGCAGCGGCACGGCTATCTGGTGCGCGACTGTCAGCGCATGGTGAACCAGGATCGCAACCATTTCGCTGCCTGCATGGTCGCGCTCGGTGACGCTGACGCGATGGTGACAGGCGTGACCCGCAATTTTTCGGTGGCGCTCGAGGATATTCGACACGTAATCGATCCGAAGCCGGGGCACCGGGTGATCGGCGTGTCAATCGTGGTGGCGCGCGGGCGGACGGTGCTGGTCGCAGACACCGCGGTGACCGAAATGCCTGAGGCGCACGAGATTGCCGATATCGCCATCGAGGCCGCCGGCGTCGCGCGCCGGCTCGGCTATGAGCCACGGCTGGCATTGCTTGCATTTTCCACCTTCGGCCACCCGCCGGGCGAACGCTCGGCACGGGTGATCGAGGCGGTGAAGATCCTCGACAGCAAGCGGGTTGATTTCGAGTACGACGGCGAAATGGCGGCCGACGTGGCCCTCAATCCGGAACTGGCGGCGGCCTACCCGTTCTGCCGGCTTTCCGGCCCGGCCAACGTGCTGGTCATGCCTGCGTTCCATTCGGCGTCGATTTCAACCAAGATGCTGCAGGAGCTGGGAGGCGCCACCGTCATTGGACCTCTGCTGGTCGGCCTCGATCGCCCGGTGCAGATCGTGCAACTCGGCGCCAAGGACAACCAGTTGGTCAACATGGCAGCGCTTGCCGCCTACAATGTCAGCGGCTAGATCATTGTCGACAGCCAAACGGAGCCAACGTTGAGCAAGACCCTTTCCGGCGTGATCGCAGCCGTCGCCACACCAATCGAGGAGAGCGGCGCACCCGATCTCAAACGTGCCGTCAGCCTGGCGCGCTATCTGCTCGACAATGGCTGCGACGGTCTCAATGTGCTCGGCACCACCGGCGAAGCGACCTCGTTCTCGCTCGACGAGCGCAAAGGCGTCATGGACGCCTACAAGGCGAATGGTCTCCCGCTCCATCGCCTGATGGTCGGAACCGGCGCGGCCGCGGTATCGGATGCGGTCGCATTGACCCGTCACGCGGCTGAACTGGGATTTGGCGGCGCGCTGGTTCTGCCACCGTTTTATTACAAGGGCGTGCCTGATGAGGGATTGGTTGGGTACATCGATACGCTGGTAAAGGCGACGCAGTCGAAGCCGATCCCACTCTACCTTTATCATTTCCCGGCAATGTCCGGCCTGCCCTGGCACGTCACGCTGATCGAACGTTTGCTGGAATCGTATCCAACCCGCATTGTGGGTTTAAAGGACTCCTCCGGCGACATGTCCTTTGCGCGCGCCGCTGCGGCGGTCTCGCCAGACTTTGCCGTCTTCCCGTCTACCGAAGCCTGCCTGATCGAGGCGCGGTCCGGTGATTTCGCCGGCTGCATCTCGGCAACCGCCAATCTCAACGCCGACCTCTGCAGACGGGCCTGGGTGGACGGCGATACGACCGCCCTCGACGCCGCGGTAAAGATCCGCAAGCTGTTCGACGGCAAGCCCCTGGTTTCGGGCGTCAAAGCATTACTCGCGCATATTCATGGCGATCCCGGGCTGGCGCGGGTCAAGCCGCCGCTCGCCCCGTTCTCGGCCGCCGATCGTGCAGCCGTGATCGCCGGCCATGATGCCGTGCGAGCCAAGCGCGTCGCCTGAGGTCGGGGTTAGCGGACGTTGACGCCCGCACAAGCCCTCACTATAAGCCTCAGCCTTGGCGGCGAATTCTTTTGCCGCCGTAACTTCTTGTAAATCCTAGTCGCTTTCGCGGACTTTCGCGGGAAGCGCCAGCTTTGATGAGAGATTGATGGCCAATACCAAGTCCGCCCGCAAAGCCACGCGCGTGATCGCGCGCCGGACCGAAGTGAACAAAGCGCGTCGTACGCTCCTGCGGAGTTCGGTGCGCAAGGTCGAGGAAGCGATCCAGAGCGGCGACCGCAAGGCGGCGATGGCGGCGTTCAAGGCAGCTGAGCCGGTTATCATGCGCGCTGCGCAGCGCGGTATCGTGCATAAGAACAATGCCAGCCGGAAAGTATCGCGTCTCGCTCACCGCATTGCCAAGCTGGGCAAGTAGATAAGTACTCCGGCTGAACAACCCGCGCGGCAATTTCGCTTCAAACTCGACGAAAAGTCGTCCGAACGGACCACGTGCGCACCATCGTCGTTCGCCGGCGTACGGCTGTAGTTAAAACGTCATCACCACGTCAGAGAAGTCTGGTCGCCCACGACGTGCTTGGTGAAATCAAGCCGCGACCCGCAGCGCCGCAGTTGCCAGCGGCATTTTCGCAATGGGAGCTACCCAAAAATTCGCTCAGATTTTTTTTTGCGACGATAAAGACTTAAGAGGAAAGCGATGCAAGGACCCTGAAAATGCATATGTGACAGGCATTTTTAGCGGCACTTAGATTTTAAAATATTTTCTTTCTTATAGAGCCTCACCAAACGAATTCTGCGTCGAAATTCCGCGCGACTCCAACATGTTGGATAAAGTAGCGGCGTAGCAGCGTTGCCAAAGCATCACACACAACGATTTCTGTTACCGCCGCAATCGTAAATTTCATTGCGAGAGCACCTTGCTCGTGTATCTTGAAAACGCGCGCGGGAATTCTTCGCGCGTGATCAGAAACAAGGTTCCGGGTCGCGCTCATCGCGGATGAGAACGGATTTGGTTTGCCGCTCGCGTCAAATTCAACCGATTCAAAACGTGGACACAATCCGGAGCCGAAAACAAGATTTGGTCTAGTGGGCTCGGTGCGAACGCAATTGAACGTTTCGGTAGCGTAAGTACCGGGGGGACGCCAAAAACTGGTAATTAACAAACCGCAGGGCGAAAGCCCGCAAGTCATTCGAGGGGTGATGTTATGACAGGCGCAGGGACAGGGTCGGTGACCAACGCTAGTGGCATTGGATGGGCGTCGTCCAGTGCGGAATCGCGCGTCGCTTCAACCCGTATTGCCGGTCGATCAGCGCCGCTCTTTTATATTGTACATTCCAATCGCCATACGTCTCGTACGGCCTCCATTTTCACGATCGGAACCCGAGGCGCCACCCCGCCGCCGGCGGGCTGAAGGCGCAACGCCCCTCGACGTCCTTTTGATGTCGTTCCGCCGAATTTTCATCACAACGGCGGAATCCCTCCTCCCGACGACATCATCGAGTGAGTGTTGTTGCGTCCCGTTTCCGGCGCGTTTGGCGGTATGCCGCCAAGCCGGGCAACCGAGTCCGTCCAACCAATTCATCGGATTGAGAAGAAAATGTCGAACGCGGATCAGGAGAGCTGGTCACGGGTCAAAGAGCACCTGCGCACAGAAGTCGGTGATGACGTCTATTCGAGCTGGTTTGCCCGCATGGACCTGGAGGCGATTGAAGAAGGCGCAGTGCGGCTGTCCGTACCGACCCGTTTTCTCAAGAGCTGGATCCAGTCACATTATGCAGAACGTGTACTGGCCTGCTGGCAGGCACAGGAAGGCAAAGTCACGCGCGTCGAGCTGATCGTACGCTCGGCGGTGCTGAAATCGACGGTGTTGCCGAAGGTTAAGCCGGACCTCGCAATCGAAAATGGCGGTCGCTATACGAATGGCCACGGCAATGGCCGGCCACTATCCGTCGGCGACCCGAGCGTGCATGAGGCCCTGGGTGGCTCGCCGCTCGATCCGCGTTTGACCTTCGATACGTTCGTCGTTGGGCGCTCCAACACCCTCGCCCAGGCGGCAGCCAAACAGGTGGCGGGCGCCAAGCGCGGCGACCCGGTGATGTTCAACCCGCTTTACATTCATTCAGGGGTCGGCCTTGGCAAGACACACCTGCTGCAGGCAGTGACATGGGCCGGTAACGCCGCGGGAGAGCGCAAGGTGCTCTACCTGACCGCAGAGAAGTTCATGTACGGCTTTGTCTCGGCCCTGCGTACGCAGACGGCACTCGCTTTCAAGGAAGCACTCCGCGGAATTGGCGTTCTGGTGATCGACGACCTGCAGTTCCTGCAAGGCAAATCGACCCAGGCCGAGTTCTGCCACACCCTCAATGCGCTGATCGATGCCGGCCGTCAGGTCGTAATTGCCTCCGATCGCCCCCCTTCTGACCTGGAAAGCCTGGACGATCGGGTAAGGTCGCGGCTGGCTGGCGGCCTGGTGGTCGAAATGGGCGCGCTCGGCGAGGAACTGCGGTTCGAAATCCTCAAGGCGCGCGTCATGGCCGCGCGGACCCACCATCCGGCCTTTGACGTCCCACTCCCGGTGCTTGGCTATATCGCCAAGACGGTCACCCATAACGGCCGCGACCTGGAAGGCGCGCTCAACCGGCTGCTTGCCCATAACAAACTCACCGGTCACGCCGTAACACTGGAAATGGCCGAGCGCGAGGTGCGCGACCTGATCCGGCCGCAAGAGCCCAAACGGGTCAAGATCGAGGACATCCAGCGCGTGGTCGCCCGCCAGTACAACGTCAGCCGGTCCGACCTGCTGTCATCGCGGCGCACGGCCAATGTTGTGCGGCCAAGGCAGGTGGCAATGTATCTCGCAAAGACCCTGACCCTGCGATCGCTTCCTGAAATCGGCCGGCGTTTCGGCGGCCGCGACCACACCACCGTTCTACATGCCGTGCGCAAGATCGAAGGTCTCGTCGGCAATGATATGGCGCTGGCGGAGGAAATCGAGATCCTCAAACGGCAGTTGCAGGAATAGGCCCCGGTAGCCCACCCGGTCGACGAAGGCCCCGTCCTGCGTGGATGGGGCCATTTTGCTTTCACGGCGTCTTGTGGACGCCCTGGGGAAAGACGGCCCGGCTGACCGCCCGCTCTTGCGCAAGACGCTCTCTTTCGTCACCTTTGCTCCCCGGCTTCGCATTCCGCGAGCGCCGGCTTGTCGTCGCGCCTGGTTTCTAAGTCCGTTTCGAAGGCGCCCAAGCGGGTTTCCCAATGAAAGTGACAGTCGAGCGTGCAGAACTTTTGAAGTCGCTGGGCCACGTGCATCGCGTGGTGGAGCGGCGCAACACCATTCCAATCCTGGCCAACGTGCTGGTCAAAGCCGACAAGGGCAAGCTCAGCCTGAAGGCGACCGATCTCGACCTCGAGGTTACCGACTCGATCGCCGCAGAAGTGTCGCCCGGTGGCTCGACCACGGTCCCCGCGCACATGTTCTACGAGATCGTACGCAAGTTGCCCGAAGGCGCGCAGATTATCGTCGAAGGATCGGGTGACCGTGCCGTGCTCTCGCTGCGTGCAGGACGCTCGCGCTTTACCCTGCAAACGTTGCCGGAAAGCGACTTCCCGGATCTCGCCGCCGGCGAGATGAGTCATTCGTTCAAGGTAGCCGCTGCCGATTTCAAGCGGCTGATCGACAAGACCCAGTTCGCGATCTCGACTGAGGAGACGCGCTATTACCTCAACGGCATCTACCTGCACACCGCGGGCACAGCCAAGGCCGGCACATTGCGGGCCGTGGCAACCGACGGGCACCGCCTCGCGCAGGTCGAATTGCCGCTGCCACAAGGCGCCGCCGGCATGCCCGGCATCATCGTGCCCCGCAAGACCGTCGGCGAGGTCCAGCGGTTGATCGAGACCGGCGAAGGCGAAGTCGCAATCGAATTATCCTCCGGCAAAATCCGCTTCACCATCGGCAATGTGGTGCTCACCTCAAAGCTGATCGACGGCACATTTCCGGACTACGCGCGGGTCATTCCGGCCAACAATGACAAAAGCCTGGTCGTCGACAAAAAGGATTTCGAGGCCGCCGTCGACCGCGTCTCGACGGTATCGAGCGAACGCGGCCGCGCGGTCAAGCTCTCCATCACCGGCGGCCGGCTTGTGCTGTCAGTGACAAACCCCGATTCCGGGAGCGCCACCGAAGAAATCGAGGTTGAGTACGATGCCGATCCGCTCGATATCGGTTTCAACTCGCGCTACTTGCTCGACATCGCCGCGCAGATCGAAGGGGAAGTTGCAGTGCTCAAGCTCGCCGACCCCGGCTCGCCCACGCTCATCCAGGACAAGGACGCCAAAGGCGCGCTCTACGTCCTGATGCCGATGCGGGTGTGACCTTCTCCCGATAAGCAAGAGGGTGGTATGGGTCATCAATGGCCGCTGCCTTCATCCGACGACTGACGCTTACCAATTTTCGCAGCTATCACGCCGCGCAAATTCTTCTCGATCGTGCGGGCCCGGTGGTTCTCACGGGCGCCAATGGCGCCGGCAAAACCAATCTGATCGAGGCGATCTCCCTGCTTGCGCCGGGCCGCGGATTGCGGCGCGCCACCACGGAAGAACTCGCCTTTTCGGAAGGCGATGGCGCCTGGGCCATATCAGCCGAAATAGAGGGCATGCTCGGCCTTGCCACCCTTGGCACCGGCATCGATCCGCCCGCCGGCGAGGTATCCGCCTCCACGCGCAAATGCCGCATCGATCGCGAAAGCGTCGGCTCGGCGATCGCCTTCGCCGACCATCTGCGCGTGGTCTGGCTCACGCCGGCGATGGACCCGCTATTCAACGGTCCGGCTTCGGAGCGCCGTCGCTTTCTTGATCGGCTGGTGCTGGCGGTCGACGCGCAACACTCAGCCGTGTTGCAGCACTCGAACGCAGCCTGCGTTCGCGCAACCGTCTGCTGGAGAATGCGCCCGGCGATTCGCACTGGCTCGACGCCGTCGAGCACGAGACCGCGGAGGTCGCCGTAGCGGTGGCCGCCGCGCGCGCGGAAACCGTCAAGCGCCTTTCGGCCGCGCTCCATGCATCGCGTGGCGAGGCCCCGGAATTTCCACAAGCGGAAATCGCGCTACAAGGCTGGATGGAGCAGCTGTTGCCCGATCACAGTGCGCTCGAAATCGAGGATCGGTATCGCGCGCTCCTGAAGGACAACCGCGCGCGTGATGCGGCCGCCGGACGCACGCTCGATGGACCGCATTTGTCCGATCTCTGCCGTCAGTCACGCTGGCAAGAACATTCCCGCCGCAGATGCCTCAACCGGAGAACAGAAGGCCCTGCTGATCCGCCTGGTGCTCGCGCATGCGAACTTGATCAAGCAAATGACGGGCTTTGCGCCCCTGCTCTTGCTCGACGAGGTGGTCGCGCATCTCGACCCGGCGCGGCGTGCAGCCCTCTACGACGCGCTCACATCGCTGGCCGCGCAGGTCTGGATGACCGGCGCCGACCCTGCCGCCTTTGGCGATATCATCGGGCGCGCGCAGGTGTTTGTTGTCCGCGGCGGAACAGGTGGAACCCGCTGCAGCGCAGTTCCTTTAGCCCCTGTCACATTTTATTAATTCAAATGCGATCAATTCATTGAGAACAGGAACAATCACCAAGCGCGTTGCTTTACCCCTTACACAATTCACGCGAACACATAGCAGCGACCGATGGAAAAGGACGCAGCAGCTGCCAAGGTCAAAAACGAGCTTTATCGCGCATTCGACAGAACGCGCGCTGAGCTCGATCGTATCGAGATTCTTGCGGCGGGCCTTGCAGCGTTCAATACGCCGATTCCTGAGTACGAACCGACGTTTCATCATATGCGCCGCTTGGACCTGAGCAAACACGAACTGCCGTCGGACTATCCGCGGCGGCGCTAGATTTCTCCAAGCAGTTCGCGCCGCTGACGTTCGGACGCGTCGGAATAGCGACGCAATGCATGTGCTTCGCTGAGCAGGCCGGTGACTTGCCGGCGCTCGAGCGAGTCGACGACAGCCAACGCCTCGGCTTCGTAGCGGTCAAAGGCCGCGACGGCTTCCTGCGCGGTCATCTGCGATAAAAGCATGTGGTCGCTGTGGTGCAATATATCGCGCAGCGACGCCGTAGCGCTGAGTTCAGCCGCGTGGGCTTCGGCCACGATCACCATTCCGGCATAGCGTCCGTCGTCATCCACCGCGATAACCTGATTGGTCGAGCCAAGCGGAAACGCCTCGCGAAACGTCGGGATCGGCGATTCAACCGGCGTCGTGCGCACGTCCGCCCGCATCATTTGGGCGACAGTCAAGTCACGAATCCAGCCGACATCGGCCGCGCTGCGGATGGTTTCGCCGCGCAGATGGAACCGCCAGGTGGCGAACGAATAACCGAAGAACTCGCGCGTCACCTGCATCGCTATGATCGCGGCAATGACCACCGCGGTGGTGAGCCACAAGTCGCCAGTGGTTTCCAGCGCGATAAACGTCATCGTCAAAGGCCCGCCGATCACCGAGACCGACAGCGCGCACATGCCGATGATGGCGTAGGAATCCGGATCTAGATGCAGACCGGGGAAGATCGCGCCGAGCCCGATTGCAAATAACTGGCCGCCGAGCGCACCCAGCAAAAGCGAGGCGAAAAACAAGCCACCGCGGAAACCGGAGCCGAGCGAGACCATCGACGCAAGCGACTTCAGCACGAAAATAAGTGCGATGGTGGCCAGCGGCAACTTGAAGATGCCGGTCAGATGCAGTGCGCCGTGACCTGAGGACATGACCTGCGGCGAGATCATGGCGAGCAGGCCCACCACCGCGCCACCGAACATCGGGCGCAATGCCGGTTTCACCCGCAAGCGCGTGAACAACAACTCACATGCCGCCACGCCACGCATCATCACAATGCCGCACACGGCAGCGAGCACGCCGACAAAAGCCGCGATCACCACGTCATGGACCGCGAGATTGGATACCGCGCCGGTCTCGATGCCGAGCCGATCGGGCGTGAAGACTTGCGCCGTCAAATAGCCGACAAGAGATGCCATGCCGACCGGAGCAAGCGAAGCGATCGAATAACTGCCGATGATCAGCTCGAAGCCGTAAAAAGCGCCGCCGAGCGGCGCGCCGAAGGCGCCGGCGATTGCGGCAGCTGCCCCGCAGCCGACCAGGATACGCATATCGCTGCGCCGCAGCCGAAACGACCGTCCGATGGCCGAGGCGATGCCGCTGGCGAGCTGCGTGTACCCGGCTTCCAGTCCGACAGACGCTCCGATACCGCTCGACCATACTGTCTGTGCTGCACGATCAGGCTGCCGCGCATGGACATGCGGCCGCCATGCAGCGCGTTGGCTTCGATCGGGTCGACCTCGGTGCCGCGCCGGCGCGTGATGTAGGCGCTAACGAGACCGAACAGCAGTCCGCCGAGACACGGTGGTAGAAACGCACGGAGCGGATCGAGCGAAACCCGGCCTGACAACCGCTCACCGGGATCGAGCCCGAAAATAACCTGATGCATGTACCCGACCGCCTCGCCCATGGCGGCGACCGCGAGTCCCGGCAATCGCCCCGATGACGACCGCCAGCACGATCACGCTCGATTCCCGCGCGCGGACGATAGCGCGCAGGCGGTGCGGGACTTCGAGTGGGCGGGTAAGCCAGTTCATGCTGAATGAATTCAAATCGGACGCAGAGTGTCAGCGCCTTAAATGCCATGGCGCGACCGGGTGCAAGCGATGGATTCAACGCGCGAAAGGTCGGCTTCGATTGTCGCCAATCCGGTCTTTTGCGACACACCGAAATGCGGGCGATTCGGACTAAAAATGGGGTGAAAAAAGTGGGGATTTTTACACCCACTCCCCTTTAAAAAGTGCTGCTAGATCAACATATTAAGCTCACTGACTTTGCGCTGTACGGGACCCATTTTTCATGTCACACAAACTGCTCATTCCGACTCAATTTTTCTGCTCGATTCGAGGGTGCCGCCAATGGCTGAACCGGCCCGCAAGAACCCATCCGACTATGGCGCCGAATCGATCAAGGTCCTCAAAGGCCTCGACGCCGTGCGCAAGCGGCCCGGCATGTATATCGGCGACACCGACGACGGGTCCGGCCTACACCACATGGTCTACGAAGTGGTGGACAACGCCATCGACGAGGCGCTTGCCGGATTTGCCACCGAAGTTGTGGTGACGCTCAACCCGGACGGCTCCTGCACCGTGCGCGACAACGGCCGCGGCATCCCGACCGACATCCACAAAGGCGAAGGCGTCTCGGCAGCCGAAGTCATCATGACCCAGCTGCACGCCGGCGGAAAATTCGACCAGAACGCCTACAAGGTTTCAGGCGGCCTGCACGGCGTCGGCGTCTCGGTGGTCAACGCGCTATCGACCTGGCTCAAGCTCACAATCTGGCGCGACGGCAAGGAGCACTTCATCGAGTTCCGCGACGGCGTCGCGGTTGCTCCGCTGAAGGCCACCGGTGACGCGAAAGACAAACGCGGCACGGAAGTCACTTTCATGCCCTCGACCAAGACATTCACGATGGTCGAGTTTGACTTTGCCACGCTCGAGCATCGCTTGCGCGAGCTGGCGTTCCTGAATTCCGGCGTCCTCATCGTCCTCGCCGACCAGCGCCACGCGGTCGAAAAGCGCGAAGAGATGAAATACGAGGGCGGCGTGGAAGCGTTCGTGAAATTTCTCGATCGCAACAAGACCGCGCTCATTCCAAAACCGGTCATGATCAAGGCCGAGCGCGACGGCATGACCGTAGAATGCGCGCTGTGGTGGAACGACGGCTACCACGAAAGCGTGCTTTGCTTTACCAACAACATCCCGCAGCGTGATGGCGGCACGCATCTCGCCGGCTTCCGCGGTGCGCTCACGCGCCAGATCACGCAATATGCCGAGACCGCCGGCACCTCGCGCAAAGAGAAAGTCGCGCTCACCGGCGACGACTGCCGCGAGGGACTGACCGCGGTCCTCTCCTGCAAAGTGCCGGATCCGAAATTCTCCTCGCAGACCAAGGACAAGCTGGTGTCCTCGGAAGTGCGCCCGGTGGTCGAAAACGTCATCAACCAGGCCTTGCAGGATTGGTTCGAAATCCATCCGCAGGAAGCGAGAGTCATCGTCGGCAAGGTGGTCGAAGCAGCAGCCGCGCGCGAAGCCGCGCGCAAGGCGCGCGAATTGACCCGCCGCAAAGGCGCGCTCGACGTGTCGTCACTTCCCGGCAAGCTTGCCGACTGCCAGGAGCGCGACCCCGCGAAGTCAGAGTTGTTCATCGTCGAGGGTGACAGCGCCGGCGGCTCCGCCAAACAGGGCCGCAACCGCGAATTCCAGGCCGTGCTGCCGCTGCGCGGCAAGATTCTGAACGTCGAGCGTGCGCGCTTCGACAAGATGCTGGGCAGCCAGGAGATCGGCACGCTGATCACAGCGCTCGGCACCGGCATCGGGCGTGACGAGTTCAATCCGGACAAGCTGCGCTATCACAAGATCATCATCATGACGGACGCGGACGTGGACGGCTCGCACATCCGCACGTTGCTGTTGACGTTTTTCTTCCGCCAGATGGAAGAGCTGATCAAGCGCGGCCACATCTACATTGCGCAGCCGCCGCTCTACAAAGTCGCGCGCGGAAAGTCCGAACAATATTTGAAAGACGAGCGCGCGCTGGAAGACTATCTGATTATGACTGGCGTCGAGGAAGCGGTGCTGCGCCTTGCCTCCGGCGAAGAGCGCGCCAGCGAGGACCTGCGCAAGCTGGTTGAACAGGCGCGGTCGGTCCGTAATCTGCTCAACGGGCTGCACAGCCGGTACAATCGCCAGGTCGTTGAACAGGCCGCTATTCTTGGCGTGCTCAGCTCCGATATTTTCGGCGATCCGAAGAAGGCCAAAGCAGCGGCGCCCTACATCGCCAAACGCCTCAATGCGCTCTCCGAGGAAACCGAGCGCGGCTGGGAAGGCGAGTTCAGCGAAGAAGCGGGCTTCACTTTCACCCGCACGCTGCGCGGCGTAAAGACCGTCGCCATCATCGATCATGCGCTGCTCGGCTCGGCCGATGCCCGCAAGCTCGACGAATATGCCGCCTCATTGCAGAAGATCTACGAAAAGCCCGGCTCATTGCGCCGCAAGGACGAGACCTGGGCGATCCACGGGCCCGTCGGCCTGTTCGAGGCCATTACCGGTGCGGGCCGCAAGGGCGTAACGATGCAGCGCTACAAGGGCCTGGGCGAAATGAACCCGGAGCAATTGTGGGAGACCACGCTCGACATCAATGCACGCTCGTTGCTGCAGGTGCGCATCAAGGAAGTCGACGAGGCCAATGTGCTTGTTCGACCAGTTGATGGGCGATCTGGTCGAGCCGCGCCGGCAATTCATCCAGGACAATGCGCTGGCTGCCAGCGTGGACGTCTGACGATTGCCCGCTCAGGGTGAATTGCAGACTTCTTTGACGCCCCTCACCCAACCGCCAAAACCGTCGGGAACAGGTGCATCCCGCCAGTAGCAGCTGGGCGTGACGTCGTAGTAGCCATAGCAGCCACCCAACGCACAGCCGCGCTCCCAGACGGGATTGCCGACATAGCGAAGCCGCACGGTGCGCGACGAGCTCCGGCCGATAGGCGCTTCACAATCGCCACAGTAAGGCAGCTGCTCGACAACGCGGATACGGGGGTCAGGGACGACAACGCGATCAACGTAGGTTTCACCTTGCGAAACGCGTACGGAACGACGCGCGGGATAAAGATCCGCAGCCTCTGCAACTCCGGCGACTGAGCCAAGCAGACCGAACGCCAGAACCGCGTAAATGATGCGACGCATGGTTACTATCCTCCTGAAAATCCGAGGCTGATGGTATCCGCAAAAACGCGGAGCCGTGACCCGCGGAGGTAAAATATTCACGATGTCAGCCGGGCGCCGATGCTCAGGCCGATGATCAACGCGCCCAGGAACAGCACCAGGAAGATACCAAACAGCCACTGCGCGATGGTGGCAGAAGCCGCTTCGATGTCGGTGAAGCCGAAAATACCGGCGACAATGGCAATCAGGAGAAAAACAAAGGCCCATTTCAGCATTGGCACCTCCTTGGCGGATCCGACCCGATAATGAGCGGGGCGGCCACCGAGTTCCATGGCTAGCGAGGGGCCTCCGGGGAGCGCGTCCGGGGGTCACGCGCCGGCCACGCGCCGGTATCGACGCGGGCCAGGAAATCCCCGACCACACTGTTGAACAGGTCCGGCTCTTCGAGATTCACCGCGTGACCGGTCTTCGGAAACATCACCAGGCCGGAGGCGGCTATCGCATCCTTCATGAACAGACCCGGCTCGATGCAGCGCTCGTCCTCGTCGCCGACCACGATAAGGGTCGGCGTCGTCAGCTTTCGCATTTCGCTCTCGAAATTATAGAGCGACGGACGGGCGCCCTGAAAACCGCGTGACATGTGCGCGGAGCCCTGCGCGTCGTGCTCGGCAAGCCGTTTGACAAATTCGGCGAAGCCGCGCGGATCCTTGAGCGCGAAGGGAATGCGGCTCGCGCCGCGGCCATAAGTCTGCGCGACTGCCGCGGACCCCTCTCGCTCGAACTGGACCGCAAGGTCGCGCGAGCGCTTGTGGAAGGCTTCGGTATACCACCGCTCGCTGCCCGAGCCTGCACCGGCAAGCACCAGCGAGCGCACGCGGCCGGGATGGTTGAGCGCAACCTGTAGCGCCGTGTAGCCGCCCATCGACAGGCCAATGATGTGCGCTTTGTCGATTTTCAGATGATCAAGCATTGCGACCGCATCGCGCATCACATGCAGGTAGCTGTAGGCCGCCGGATCGACCGGTATGTCGGACGGCCTGTAGCCGCGCGCTGCATAGGAAATGCAGCGATAGCGCTTGCCGAATTCGCGCAGCTGCGGCTCCCAGCTGCGATGGTCGCCGGCAAATTCGTGCACGAACAAAAGCGGCGTGCCCTGCCCGACTTCTTCGTAATAGAGCTTCACGTTATCCGCTGTGGGTGCATAAGGCATCGCATTGAACCCTGACTTTTCATTCTGGTCTTAACGCGCGCCGGCGAGACGCGCATTGCGGCTGGCGGCAATCAATTCCGTGGCAGTCCCTGGACTTTCATCGCGATGCGCACGAGGTCGGCAATATTACGGGCGCCGATACGCTCCATCACCCAGGCCCGATGATTTTCAACGGTCTTCGGGCTGATTTTGAGTTGCGATCCGATTTCCTTGTTCGATAACCCCGCCACCGCGAGCTCCATGACCTGGCGCTGCCGCGCCGATAGCGTGTCGAAGCGCGAGCGCAACTTTTCCAGTTCGGCTGCGTCGATTTCCGGCTGCTGATTCTTTTCAATCGCATTCTTGATGCTGGCGAGCAAACGGGCTTCATCGAAGGGCTTTTCGATAAAATCAAAGGCGCCGACCTTGATGGCGGCGACCGCCATGTCGACGTCGCCATGTCCGGTGATCAGCACGACCGGCGCGAGCAAGCCTCCGCTCTTCAGCCGGTTGACCAGATCCAGACCGGACATGCCGGGCATGCGAACGTCCGAAACAATGCAATCAAATCGTTGTCCGCCCTTCCATCGCGGAAAGAAATTCGTTCGCGGACGTAAAGCAGGATGTCTCAATGTTCTGCCGGGTAAAATAGAGGCGCAATGAGTTGAGAACCGCCTCATCATCGTCAATAACCGCAATGCGAATGAGCGCGCTCATGTCTTGGCCGTCTTTGCGATGGGCAGCGTAAAGTGGACGGCGCCGCCCTGTGAGCCATCATCGATCCATAGTTTGCCACCATGTGCCTCGACGATCGACCGGCACAGCGGCAAACCAATGCCAAGCCCCTCGGCTTTGGTGGAAGACAGCGGCAGAAATGCACTTTCAAGCAGCGTAGGCGGAAAGCCCGGGCCGGTATCAACGACACGAATTTCAATGAATTCGGCGTCGAACGACTTCGCTGCGATCAGAACGGAGCCCCGCCTGTTCCCGATCGCCTCAATAGCATTGCGGAGAAGATTGATCAGCACCTGCTCGACCTGAAGGAGGTCGACCATGACGCGCGGAAGATCTGCGGCAATGTCGGTCCGGGCGGTCACATGCGTGCGATCAAGGTCCGGCCGGCACAATTCGAGCGCCTCCTCCACGATCTGATCGAATTGGCACGGAGATCGGTTGCTGCGGTCGAGCCTAACGAGGGCACGTAAATGGCGCACGACTTCAGCTGCGCGCTCAACCTGGGCGACCGCCTTTTTCGCGGTTTCGGCCGCCGTTACAACATCCACAGGCGCCGCGCTCATCGCATCGTTGACAAGCCGCGTATAGGTACCGGCGGCCATCAATGGCTGATTGAGCTCGTGCGCGACCGCGGCGGCGAGCTCGCCCATACTTCCAAGCCGTGCCAGACGCGAATGCGATTCCTGCTGCAACCGCAATTGCGCTTCGGTACGCCGCCGCTCGGTCACCAGTTCGCCGGCAACCAGGCCCGTCACCGCCAGGACGAGCATGAGTGCCTGGAAAGCCGTTACGTCGAATGTTCCGGCAGGAAAAAGTTGAATGCCCAGGATCAGCCCGAGTTGCGTGACCAGGATCCCGACACTGACGCCTTCCGAACCGGTGCGGACAGCCAGCCAGACGATCGGCAGGAAGAGCACATAGAACAACTGGAATTGTTGTTCTTCCGCCAGACCAAACACCAGCGCCAGCGCTATGCCGATTGCAACAAATTGGAGCGACGTTTCTGTCGTCATCGGGAGAATGCGGCGGCGCGTCAGTGCAAATAACGCAAATGGCGCGATCACCGTGATGCCGATGACGTCGCCAACCCAATAGCGCAGCGTCGCCGCCGTGAAGTCCGCAGGCGGCAGCAATCCCGCGGCGATCGTCAGGCTCACATATCCGACTGCGACGAAAGCCGCGCTTACCACGGCAACGATCATCAGCAGCACGAGATCGCGCATTGAGTCGAGTGTCGGTTCAAACCGCAGCTTCGGATGCAGCAAAATCGTCAATGCAATCGAATAGCCGCCGCCGACCAGCACTGAAGCAAGGATTTCGACCTGCCAGGGCATGGCGAACTGCTGATTTAGGTAGTCGGCAAGCAAAGGACTGATGAGCAAGAATGGAATCATCCGCAGTCCAAACAGCAGGAGCAGCACAAAGCTCAAGCCGGTACCGGGATTCCAGGGCGTGATTCCGAGGTGCGCATAGGGCTCGATGAAGCTGATCCAGTCGAGGACGGCGTAGGCCGCAAGGTAAATGAGCCCGATAACCAATTTGTGCGCGTCGAAAACTCGCGGGAATGCCATCGCTCGCAATCGCTCTGCCTGAATTCTGGTGGTCATCAATTTTAGACCTCCCCCGCGACGACACCCCGGATATTAATCCCTAGGGGAAAATACCCAAGTGCATCGCCCCGGGTATTCATCCTGAATTGTGGCGGGGTTCGGCGACCCTATTCTTGCAGCACGGCAAACTGAATTGCCGCAAGCGGGCAGGGATTGTGCCGAACAGACTTCCATTGACAGCGAATTCCCCCGTCCACGCGGGAAGCGTTCGACTGCGAAGACCGACAAGCCGTCAGCCATTGCGCAAATGGCAAAGCATGCGTGGGCCCGCAGGCGGGCCAACCGGACAGGCCGGCGCGGGGATATCCATCAGCTCCGTCCTCGTCAACTGGGCCGGGCTCGTTGCGCTTTGGGCACTCCCCTACCTGACATTGCTCGATCACCTCCGTGTCGACGCAGCGCGCTCTGAAATTTTGCAGTGGTCGCTGCTCGTCGTCGGCGCGCTCGGCCTTGTCAGCATTCTCTACACGGCATGGCGAGAAACGCTCGATCCCGCATGGCGCGCGCAACATGGGCTGACGCTTCGCAGGCGCCAAGGGCACCAAGAGCGCCAAGACCGCACGCACACCAGAAACGTCGCTTAGTCGAACTGCGCAGGGATTGCGGATGATCAATTTCTTGAACGATATCGGCATCAATACGCAGCCGCAGTTCTGGATATCGGTCGTTCAAATTATCTGGATCAACGTCCTGCTGTCGGGCGACAACGCCATCGTCATTGCGCTCGCCTGCCGGAATTTGCCGCAAAAGCAGCGTCTCACCGGAATGGTGCTGGGCACAGGTGTCGCGCTTTTGCTGCGGCTTGTCTTCGCGACCATCGTCTCCACGCTCATGTTGCTGCCCTACGTCAAGATTGCCGGTGGCGCCGCCCTTCTCTGGATTGCGGTCAAGTTACTGTCGCCCAACGAGGGATCAGAGAACGGAGATTTATCGTCCCAGAGCCTCTGGCGTGCCGTAAAACTTGTGGCCGTTGCCGACGTGGTCATGAGCCTCGACAACGTTATTGCCGTCGCGGCTGTCGCCGACGGAAGCCTGGCCCTGCTCGTGTTCGGGCTGGGCGTCAGCATTCCCGCCATTGTCGCGGGCGCGAACATCATCATGGCCATGCTCAACTATTTCCCGCTCATCATCTGGGCCGGAGCAGGCTTGCTGGGATGGATCGCGGGCGACGTGATTGCCAGCGACCCGATCATCGCGGACTACGCGGCGTCGTTTGGCGCCGGCGTGCCCGCAAAGGTCAAGCTCATCTTCGCGATCGCGGGCATGGCTGGGACTGTGGGCTTCTGCCTCATCAGCCGCGCACGGCTGCGCGCGCCGCGGCTCGATTATTAGCGCGTCAGAATAAGTCCAGATATTCCTTCTGCTCCCAGGGCGTCGGCTCCGGCTGTTCGCGCGATTCTTTCTGGAAACGCTCGAGTTCGGCTGCCTTGATATGCGTGTAGTAGTCGACAAAGCCCGCGCCAAAACCGGCGCGGAAAATGTCGTCCGCGCGAAGCGCCGTCAGAGCCTCCCCCAGATTTTTTGGTAACAGCGCCGCCACGGCTTCGTAGGGCGTGTCGGCCGATGGGCCTGGATCGAGCCTGCGGGCGATACCGTCGAGCCCCGAATAGATCTGCGAGGCCAGATAGAGATAAGGATTGGCAGCCGGCTCGCCCACCCGGTTTTCAAGGCGGGTTGCGGCATCTCCCGGCTGGCCAAGGACGCGCACCATGGCGCCGCGGTTGTCGCGCGCCCAGATGGCGCGGTCCGGCGCGAGCGAATAGGGCCGGTAACGTTTGTACCCATTGATGGTCGGCGTGGTGAAGGCCGCCGCCGCGCGGGCGTGGCTGAGCAGGCCGCCAAGATAATATTTTCCGACCGTCGACAGCACGTCTCGGTGATCGAACGCGAACGCGTTGCGACGCGACCTGGTTTCGATCAACGACTGGTGCAGATGCCAGCCGCTCGACATCATGTTGGGCAACGCAGGCCGGCACATGAAGCTCGCGAGATAGCCGTGCCGGCGCGCAATCTGCTTCACCGCTGCGCGGAACAGCACCATGGTGTCGGCGCTATCCAGCCCCGACTGCGGGCGGAAAGTGAATTCGCACTGGCTTGGCCCGAGTTCGACCTCCACCGAACGCAGCGGCAAGCCGACTTGTTCGATGCCATGACGCAGCAGCTCCACCGCCGGATCGAGCATGTCGTAGCGGGATTCAGTGAGATACTGGTGCCCTTGCGTCAACAGGCTGACGTCGGGTGCTTCCGGAGGCCAGGTCGCGTCGGCAGGAGTCAGGCGCGGATTCGTCAGCTTGAACAGGTGAAATTCAACTTCCAGCCCGGCAACGAAATCGAAGCCGGCCTTGGCCAGCGTTGCGAGGGCGTCGCGGCAGCGCGCGCGCGTGGAAAAAGGTACGGGCTGGCCATTGGCGAAATAAATGTCGCACAGCATCCAGCCGGTTTTGTTCGCCCAGGGCAGAATGCGGAATGTCGTTGGATCGGCGATCATGACAAAATCGCCGCCGCCTTGCATCTGCTCCATCGCGAAGCCGCCACCGGGCGTAAACACCGGATAGACCGTGCGGTGCGCGGTGTCTTTCGCGAGCAGTGTCGTGGTCATGGTGACGCCGCTACGCATCGCGCCTGCGGCTTCCGACGCGAGCAGCGCTTTGCCGCGCAGCACACCGTGCTGGTCCGCGAAGGAGAAGCGCACGATCTCGAGTTGTTCTTTTTTGATGATGCGTTCGACCTGCGCCGCCGCCTTGGCCTGCGCATCGCCCCACAGCCCGTGGCGCTCGACGAAACTCGCTGATCTACGCGAACGCGGGGGCATTCGAATTAGTGCCCGTTGGCCCAGCTCGCAGCCTTGCGCTTCACAGCCTCGGTCTTTTGCCAATAGCCCTGCCAGTCGTCAGCAGGACCAATGCCGTCGATTGCCGCCGGGCCGGTCATGCCCGCGGCGCGCGCCGGATCGAGGACCATGATCGGCTTCTCGCCCTTGCCCGCCTGCTCGATCGCCTCCCGCAGCAACTTCCGATAGGCGCTGATAGCCTTATCGGACGTACCGAGATGTTCTTCGGTGCGGTCCTGGATCACGCCCATCGACTCGCAAGCCCACTGGTCGTGCACGTTGATGTCGGCGCCCATGCCGGTATAGGTCTCGTGTTCCTGCTCATGCGGATCGAAGCCGTAGTCGTTGCTCTTGTTTTTGTTCGGGATGTAGTCCGGCAACTGGTAAAGCGCGAGACGCTGGCGCCGCATTTCGTCCTTGTCGACGGCCGCACCGAACGAGGTGAAGATCGCGTACCAATAGTGCTTCGTATCGTCGATCGGCACGTGCCATTGCGTGATCGTCATCTCCCGACTCATCGGGATGATGAATGCATTGGGGAACATCAGGTTGGTGACGCGTACATGCATGCTCGCGTCGCTGATCTGTCGCAACGTCAACAACCGGAAACCGAATTCTGTCGGCTCAACTTCGATACGCGGCCGTGTCACCTCGCGCATGATGCGCGACATCGGCATGTCGGAATCGCGCGAGGTATCGCGAAACAGCTTTCCATAGCCCTGGCTCGGATCTTCGTCCTGGAAAAACCGGTGCAGAAAAGATGTGTGGACGGGGTCGATGCCGACTTCCAGCGATTGCAGCCAGTTGCAGTCAATCATGCCCTTGAACGCAAACGTGTGGCTCGCGGGCGCGATGAAGCAATCGAAGCGTGGCAATGCCGGCGGCTCGCCCGGTCCAAGATAGGCGAACAGAATGCCGCTCTTTTCCACCACCGGATAGGATTTCTGTTTGACGTTTGCGCAAAGATTGCTGTCGTCGGGCTCGGCCGGCGTCTCCAGGCATTTGCCGTTGACGTCAAACAGCCAGCCATGAAAGGCACAGCGCAGCCCGCCGTTTTCGAGACGCCCGTAGGCGAGGTCTGTGCCGCGATGCGGGCAGCGGCGGCCGATCAAACCATAACGGCCCTGCTCATCCTTGAAGATCACCAGATCTTCGCCAAGCAGCCGTACGGGTTTCACCGGCCGGTTACCGGAGAGTTCGTCAACCAGAGCCGCCGGTTGCCAATAGCGCCTCATCAACCCACCCGCCGGCGTGCCGGCTCCGGTTCGGGTGATGAGGTTGTTCTGTTCCGCACTCAACATCGGCAGTCATCCCCATGTAGGCCAAGGAGTGACTGTATACGAAATCCACAACCCACCGAAAGCTGCCGGTGGCCTCGCGCACGCAATGCAAAACGGCCGACACCAGGCCGGCCGTATGAGCGATAAAAAGCGTAGGATCTAGTTCGAATGGCGCGCGGCGAAACCCATGTCCATGCGCCGCCGCCAGGCGGTCTGGCGCAAGCCCATCAGGCGTTGCGCAGCGGTTTTGGCTTCGGAGCGGCTCGCCGCCGCGCACGTGCGATACTCGAGATCGGCGACACGCGACACCAAAGGCTGCTTTCGAAAGAGCCTCGTGAAGACGCTGGCACCGTCATTCAATTTCAGATCCGCCAGCGAATTGGCCACGTTGCCGGAATGCCCGAAGGCGACGACCCGGCCGGTCATCGTATGGCGGACTTCGTAAACACCAGGGCCGATGGGCGCTTCAACATGTTCGCCGCTATGTGCATCGGGAAATCGTTTCCAATTACTCCAAGTCTGAACCATGAAAATCCCTCAAAATCTCATTCAAAAACGCGCTGCAAGAACGCGACAACTACCTATTGGTTCCGCCAGGTCAACTGGCTATGGCGGGGCTGTTGATAAGCGGGCAATAACGGCTGCAATTTGACGCCGAGCAAGCTCCACGTATTTCCACCTACAAGTGCAGTTAATTGCTTCGGTTAATGGCCGGGCAAAACCATAACCTTCGGCTTTGCCGGGAGGCTTGTCTTGCTTACTACCAGCGATGGTATTTCAGCCACTTCGACGTCCCACTCCTGCCGAACCCGCTGCAGGAAACGGTCGAGGGTGTAGGCGCTGAAATAGTGCATCGGGATCATCAGCGGCGCCTTGAGTGCGTGCAACACCTCGACCATGCCGTCCAGATCAAGCGTGTAGGATCCGTCCACTGGCACGAGCACGATATCGACACGGCCGATTTCGTTGAGCTGCTGCTGCGTCAATGTGTGATGCAGATGGCCGAGATGGGCGACACACAGGTTGGCAACCTCGAAAATAAAAATTGAATTGCCGTGCCGCTCGGTCCCGCCATCGAACGACCGGATATTAGTCGGGACATTGCGTACACGCACGTCCTTGTATTGCAGATCGATGCGCGCGGGCTTCTCGTCGTCGGCCCAGCCGTGCAACACATATTTGATCGCTGGATCGGGCGCCAAAGTATAGTGCGTCGAATGCGCATGATTTATCGTCGCAATGTCCGGAAGCAGCGGCGACCTGACATAATCGTTGTAGTCCGTCGCAATTCGAACGAGCTGTGGGCTCTCGATCAGGAACGTAGAGTGGCCGATGTAGCTGAGGCGCAACTGATCGCGCTCGAGTGCGGCGAGGCGCAGCGACGCGGGCTGGACGAGCGGTGATCGCGTGGCGATCAGGCCAGGACAGCTTTCCGTCATTTCCGGTTTTGCAGGTGCCGGCGCTGCACCTTGCGCCCCCGCCTGCCCCGCGGATGCGATAACAAATGCCGCCGTCAGGATTTTCAGCGCACCCATGTGCATGACACGACCCGCGTCCGTTCAGCGGCGGGAAATCTGACACGGTTTTGCGAACCTCGCTACCGGCCTCACGCGCAAATGAAGAGCGGCGCCCGGAGGGCGCCGCTGGTCGTTATCCGCATTGTGCTGGTGGTCAGAATTGCTCGAAATAGCGGCGGTCGCGCATGGATATGATGATGCCTTTCGGAGTCACCACCAGCCAGCGGCCATCCTGACGCTTGATTTGCTCAACCGGGCCGAGGCCCGGCAGTGGTGCGCCTGGAACCACCTGATAGACGTCGCCGTGGCCCTGCACGTAAACGTAGCCATCGCGCGTCTCGCGGATCGACCAGTCCGGCACGATCGACCGGCGTGCCGGCGGCGGCGGTTCGGCTGCGGCAGCCTGCGGCGGTCGCGGAGCCGGCAATGGCGCGGAGGTCTGCGGCGCGGGCGGGACCGTCTGCGGCGGTGTGATCGAGCCGGTGATGTCCGCCGTCTCGCGGGTCAAACGATCGCTGAGTTTTGCAATCTGGCTGTGAGCGGCCTTGTTGGCGGCGTCGAGGCTCGCCTTCAGATTTGTGATTTCCTTGCTGAGATTCGCGACGGATTGTTGTGTCGCCTTGCTCTCTTGCATCGCCGCGATATCGACGGCCGGCGTTTTGGAAATTCCACCGGTTGCCGCAGCACCGACCACGGCGCCGAAGGCGGCTGCGATCGCCACGGATGCGGCAAGCAGCGCATAGCGTTTATGGCGCGGGCGCATATGGAAGCGTGGGAAATTCAACAGCGTTGATGACGTCTCGGCTGCGGGAGCGCTCGCCGCCTCGGCGGGAGCAGCGGGTGCCGCCGCCTCTTCCGCGACGACAGGGTCAGCGGCGATTTCCGCCGTTGCAGGAGAAATTGAAGGCGATTCGACCGCCGGCAGTTCAATGCCGAACAGTGTTTTTTCGGCCGCGTCGTCCGGGGTCGCCGCCGTGTCGCTGCCGGAAGTCTCGGTTGCCTTGCGCTTGGCCATGACTGCACGTCCTCGATTGGCTGTTCACCAATCGGTAACCATGTTCGGTTACCAATTGGTTACCAATCGCTTGCAGCACGCAGGGCGCGGCGCCAAATTAGCTGTCAGGACCTTGCACGGCGTTCCCTCCGTCGCACCGGACGCCGACCGGTCAGCGTGAGATGCCCAGGCGACTGCCCAGGCGTCTCACGCAATTCTCCTCATAATCGTTCGATCAGACCGGCAGGCCGTTTTCCGCAGCCCGGGCTTTTAGCGAGACCGCCGGCCTGGCACCGATGTGCTGGATGACTTCCGCGGCCGCCAACGCACCGAGCCGCGCGGCGGTGCGATGATCCTTGCCGCGCGCCAACCCAACCAGAAAGCCCGCGGCAAACAGATCGCCGGCGCCGGTGACATCAGCCACCTGCGTAACCGGCTCCGCCGCCACCGTCTCGACGGCATCGCGCGACACGACCACGCAACCTTTCTCGCTGCGCGTTACGACCGCGAGCTTGGCCTCGCCACGCAGCGCCTTCACCGCGCTGTCGAAGTCGGCCGTCTCGTAGAGGCTGTGCAACTCACGTTCGTTTGAGAATATGATGTCGACGATGCCTTTCCGAATGAGGTCGAGAAACTCCGCGCGATACCGATCAACGCAGAAGGCATCCGACAAAGTCAGCGCAACGCGACGGCCCGCCTTGTGCGCTATCCCTGCCGCCTTGACGAAAGCTTCTTTTGCCTGCGGCGGGTCCCACAAATAGCCTTCGAGATAGGTAACCGCGGCACTCGCGACCTGCGCCTCATCAATGTCTGCAGGCTTAAGATCCTGCGCAGCGCCGAGATAAGTATTCATGGTGCGCTCGCCATCCGGCGTCACCATGATGTAACAGCGCGCGGTCGATGGTCCCGCACTGGCTGGACGGGTGTCGAAGTCAACTTTGGCGGCGCGAATGTCATGCGCGAAGGCGCGCCCAAGCTCGTCGTCCTTCACCTTGCCGACAAAGGCCGCGCGGGCACCGAAGCTGGCGACGCCGACAATCGTGTTGGCCGCCGAGCCGCCGGAACTTTCCACCGCCGGCCCCATGGCGGCATAGATTGCTTGCGCACGCGCCTCGTCGATCAACGCCATGGTGCCCTTGTGCATGCCCTGCGCCACCAGAAAATCGTCGTCGGCACGGGCAATCACGTCGACAATGGCGTTGCCGATGCCGAGCACGTCGTAGCGGGGAGCGGTCATAAGGGGTCCTCGATGAAAGCGCGGGCAATATATCGATTAAGAAGTGTGACGCAATGTATCCGCTCAGCCGTCATGCACCCTGTACCGCCTGTGACGAAGCACACGCGGGCGGAGGCCCAACCGCTCGCGCGAAAGAGACTGCGCTACGGGTGCCACCACGTAGGACTTAGGGCGTGCCCTAGTGGGGGAGCGGAAGTCTCTTCAGCACCTCGAGACTCCACCAGAGAAAGTATCCGGCGATCAGAATGCCAAGCGCTATCTTCACGAGTTGGATGATAAGTTCGTCTTTGCTCATTTGGTCCTTCCCGCCGCTCGCCCCCGTGATTCGGACGCTCCTGCCTCTATAATGGAACGGCAGCGGCTTTGATATTGTCGCGCACCACCGTGCCGGGCCAAAAGCCTGGGCGCGGCTGGGGTTGCACTACCAACGCCATCATGCGATGTGGCCGCCGCGAGCCTGAGGGAGTGAGGCAATGTCGTTCAAGGAGCGGGTATTTTCCGGTGTGCAGCCGACCGGCAACCTGCACCTCGGCAATTATCTCGGCGCAATCACCAAGTTCGTGGCATTGCAGGATCGCTACGACTGCATCTATTGCGTGGTCGACCTGCACGCGATCACGGTCTGGCAGGATCCCAGCGAATTGCCACGCGCTACGCGGGAAGTGACGGCCGCATTTCTGGCCTGCGGCATCGATCCGAAGAAAAACATCATCTTCAATCAGAGTCAGGTTGCCGAGCACGCCGAGCTGGCGTGGGTGTTCAATTGCGTTGCGCGCGTTGGCTGGCTCAATCGCATGACCCAGTTCAAGGAAAAGGCCGGCAAGGACCGCGAAAACGCATCGGTGGGACTCTACGTTTATCCAAACCTGATGGCTGCGGACATCCTTGTCTATCGCGCCACGCACGTGCCGGTCGGCGAAGATCAGAAGCAGCATCTCGAGCTGTCGCGCGACATTGCCCAGAAATTCAACAACGACTTCGCGGCATCGATCCATGCACATGGTTACGGCGAGGCTTTCTTCCCGCAGCCGGAACCTCTGATCCAGGGACCCGCGACCCGGGTGATGTCGTTGCGCGATGGTTCGAAAAAAATGTCGAAGTCGGAAGCTTCGGATTATTCGCGCATCAATCTCACTGACGACGCCGACGCCATCGCCCAAAAAATTCGCAAAGCCAAGACTGATCCCGAACCGCTGCCGAGCGAGGAAAAAGGGCTGGCGCCACGCCCCGAGGCCGATAACCTGGTCGGTATCTATGCAGCGTTACAAGGCGTGAGCAAAACTGAAGTGCTGGGCCAGTTTGGCGGCGGGCAATTCTCTACCTTCAAGACCGCCCTCGTCGACCTCGCGGTCGCAAAGCTCGGACCCATTGGTTCCGAGATGAAGAAACTGGTGCAGGATCCGGTCTATATCGACTCGGTACTGGCCGACGGCTCGCTACGCGCGCAGGCAATCGCCGCCGAAACTATGAAGGCGGTCAAGGATATCGTCGGCTTCGTGCGCCGTTAGTTTGCAGCGCGGGACACCCGCCTTGTCTGAGCGGCAGTCGTCATGCCACCATTGTCTGCTTGTGCGTGCATTTCCGCACATATGATCAGACCGGAGCGTGGCGACCATGAGCAGCAAGCGCCAAAGCTACGAAAAGGGGCACAAGCGCAAATACCTCGTGGTCATTGACGACACCGAGGAGTGCGACCGCGCAATCTATTGGGCAGCCAAACGTGCGGGCCGCACCAAATCACAGATCGTGATGCTGCGCGTGATTGAGCCAGGCGATCGCAACCAGCAATGGCTCGGCGTTGCAGATCTCATGAAAGCGGAAGCGCAGGAAGCTGCAAATGCCACCCTCGACAAGTTCGCCGCGCGCGCGAAAAAAATTGCCCGCATTACACCCGACCGGGTGATCCGCGAAGGTGACACCGCCGAAGAGATCATCAAGCTGATCGATGATGATGCCGACATTGGCATCCTGGTGCTGGCTGCCGGGACGGGCAAAGAGGGCCCTGGCCCGCTTGTCTCCAACCTGGCCAAAACGGCAGGGACATTCCCGATCCCCGTTGCGGTCGTGCCGGGGCATCTGAGCGACGAGGATATCGACGCCAGTTCGTGAATTCTGCGGGGTTTGTGGTGGTTGACCGCACCACCCGCAATCGCCATTTATGCGTTATAGTGGCAGTGCCGTGCGGGCCTTGAACCCGCATGAGGCAAGGAGACCGTGATGTTCATCCAGACCGAAGCGACCCCAAACCCGGCGACACTGAAATTTCTTCCCGGCCGCGCCGTGCTCGAAAGTGGCACGCTCGACATGCCCAGCAGGGAAGCCGCGGCGCAGTCACCGCTCGCAACGCGACTGTTCGATATCGACAACGTCAGTGGCGTATTCTTCGGTTCTGATTTCATCGCCGTCACCAAAACCGACGGCGACTGGCAACAGATGAAACCAGCGGTCCTTGGCGCCATCATGGAGCACTTTATGTCAGGTGCACCGCTGGTCGCGGACGATGCCAAAGTGACCGATCCGGCGGCGGACGAGTTCTTCGACGCCAAGGATGCCGAGACCGTGGCAACCATCAAAGACCTGATCGAGACGCGCGTCCGGCCGGCGGTCGCCGGCGACGGCGGCGACATTACATTCCGTGGGTACAAGGAAGGCATTGTCTATCTCAACATGAAAGGCGCCTGCTCGGGGTGTCCGTCTTCCACCGCTACCCTCAAGCATGGCATTCAGAATCTGCTGCGCCACTTTGTGCCCGATGTGGTTGAAGTCCGGCCGATGTAGCCCGCGGCACCACGCGGAACCTCGATTTCGTCGTCATGGCCGGGCTTGTCCCGGCCATCCCGATTCATGTGGCACATCGCCCGGCTAAGCGGGATCGCCGGGACATAGGCGTGCGGAAGTACGCCGTCCTTCGGACGGCTATGCCCGGCGATGACGCCGCAAAACAATGTTAAGCTCGATGTATGCGCGTCCTTGCCATTGATACAGCCCTGGAAGCCTGCTCCGTCGCCGTGCTCGACACCGAGCGAGCGGATGCGCACGCGCATGAATCGCTTCCGATGCAGCGTGGCCATGCTGAAGCACTGATGCCGCTGATCGCGCGCGTGCTCGCGCGCAGCAATCTCGATTTTTCAGCGCTCGACCGCGTGGCAGTTACCACCGGACCCGGCAGCTTCACGGGCTTGCGTGTCGGCATTGCCGCCGCGCGCGGCATAGCGCTCGCCGCCGGCAAGCCTGCGATCGGGCTCTCGACACTGGCTGCGTTCGCAGCGCCATTGATTGCCGCCGATGATACTTTGCCAGTTGTGGTGGCGATCGATGCGCGCCACGACCACGTTTACCTGCAAGTGTTCGGACCCGGCGGCCGCACGCTGGTTGCACCCCGCATAACGCCATTGCGCGAAGCAATACGGGTGTCGACGTCCGGCGCACCACGCATCACCGGCAATGCGGCCAACATGCTGGCGAAGCTGTGGCCAGCCGGCGAGCGCGCGCCGACTTCGGTTGATCAACGCGGCGCACCTGATATCGATTGGGTGGCGAGACTTGGCGCGGCCGCAACCGACACCGGAACGCCACCGAAGCCGCTTTATCTGCGTGCGCCCGACGCCCATCCGCAGGACGCTGTTCAACTGGCCCGCCGATGATCGGTTTCATCCGCAGTCTTTTCTCGCGCGGCGAGCCGGCAATGTCCGAGGCGAGCCCGCGCGACGCGTCTGCGATTGCGGCGTTGCACGGCGCATCCTTCCGGCGCGGCTGGAGCGAACAGGAGGTCGAAGGACTGTTGCTTGACCGCCATGTGATCGCGCACCGCGCCCTGATCGGCGCGCGGCTCTCTGGCTTCATCATGTCGCGAGTGGTCGAGGACGAAGCGGAAATCCTGTCAGTGGCAGTCGCCGACCGCCAGCGTGGCCGAGGACTTGCGCGTCGGCTGGTCGATCTTCATTTGCGTCGTCTGGCCGGACTTGCCGTGCGAACGGTCTTTCTGGAAGTCGACGAGCACAATGTTCCGGCGCTCCGGCTCTATCAGCGCGCGGGTTTTCGCGAGGTCTCACGTCGCCCCAATTACTATCCGGGACCTGGCGGCAAGGCCGCCGCCGCGCTGGTGCTGCGGCGAGACCTTTATTGATGTCATGATTGATGTCATGGACACATCCCGGGCACGGTCAATATGATATCAATGGTTGCAAGATCCCGACCGAAAAGTCGCCAGAGACGACACCGTGACCAACGCAAGCAAATCCACCCTTGAACGCAAAAACATCGAGGCCCTGTGCGCCGCCAAGGGCATGCGCATGACCGAGCAGCGCCGTGTGATCGCGCGCGTGCTGGCGGATTCCGACGACCATCCCGACGTCGAGGAGCTTTACCGGCGCTGCGCCAAAGTGGACGATCGTATTTCGATCTCTACCGTGTATCGCACGATGCGCCTGTTCGAGGATGCCGGGATCATCGAGCGGCATGATTTCCGTGATGGCCGCGCACGCTACGAGACCAGCCCCGAGGCGCACCACGATCACCTCATCAATCTACGCAGCGGCGAAGTCATCGAATTTCAGTCCGAGGAGATCGAGCGCTTGCAGGCCGAAGTTGCGCGCAAGCTCGGCTACAGACTGGTTGACCACCGGCTTGAGCTCTATGCCGTGCCGCTCAACGACGACAAGAAACGCTAGCGCATGATTGATTCACCCGGGACGGGTTAGACGCCGATGGCGCGCGCGCTTGTCATTGCCGCATTCTTTTTCACGATGACGCCACTGTTGATCTCCGTGCAGTGGTTGCTCGGCAAGCTCAATTTGCCCGGCTGGGGTTTCATCGCATCGAACTACTATCGTGTGCTCTGCTCGCTCTTGCGCATCCGCGTGCGCGTTAACGGTGAGCCGGTGCGCGACCGCGCGGTATTTTTCGTATCCAATCACGTATCCTGGGCCGATATTCTCGTGATCGGTTCCATTGCTCCAGTTGCCTTTGTCGCAAAACGAGAAGTCCGCGATTGGCCGCTGGTCGGCATCACCGCGGAATTGCAGCGCACCGTATTCGTCGATCGCACACGCCGGCATCAGACACCGGAGTCCGTGAGGCCAGATTGTCAAACGGCTTGCTGACGGAACCTCGGTGGTGCTGTTCGCGGAAGGAACGTCGAGCGATGGAAACCGTGTCTTGCCATTTCGCTCGGCCCTGCTCGGTGCCGTCGAGGAGGTCGCGAGCCGTGGCGACGCGGGCGGCATTCTGATCCAGCCAATGGCGATTACGTATACCGGTCAGCACGGCATTCCGATGGGACGCCAGCGCCGTCCGCTCGTGGCCTGGTATGGCGATCTCGACTTCATGCCGCACATCAAGGCGTTCATCGAACGCGGGGCCGTCGATGCCGTTGTCAGTTTCGGCGAACCTGTGGTCGTCAGCAGCGCGACGGACCGCAAGGCCGTGACCCGGGAGCTGGAGACCGCAGTACGCGGCCTTCTGGCCACAACCCTGCGCGGGCGCCCGTTGGTCCCGCAGCAGGCGGCGGAATGAGCAGCGTTTATTTTTTTGGCGATTGCGGCTAAGACCGTCACTCGCGGTCTGCCTGCGTCTTAAACTTGTTGTAAAATCAACACTATAGTCGGGCAGGACAAATCGTGAGGCGACCGCTAGATTGGACCCGCCTCGCACTGAAAAGCATGAGCAAAGCCCGCAAAGTCCACGTCAAATCGTTTGGCTGCCAGATGAACGTCTACGATTCCCATCGTATGGCCGACACTCTGGTCCCCGCCGGCTACAGCGAAACCGCGAATCCGGAGGACGCTGACCTCGTCATTCTCAACACCTGTCACATCCGCGAGAAAGCAGCCGAAAAGGTCTATTCGGAGATCGGCCGGATACGCGAAATGAAAGTGGCCGCCGCGCGCGACGGCCGCAACATGCTGATCGCCGTCGCCGGTTGCGTGGCGCAGGCGGAGGGCAAAGAAATTATCCGGCGGGCCGGTGCCGTCGATCTGGTCGTCGGCTCGCAAAATTATCATCGCCTGCCGGAGATGATCGCGCGCGCTCGAGCCGGTGAAAAAGTCATCGACACGGAATTTCCGGTCGAAGACAAATTCGACGTGCTGGCTGCAGCCCCGGCGCGAGGCCATTGCCAAGCGCGGCATTGCGGCTTTTGTGACCGTGCAGGAAGGCTGCGACAAGTTCTGCACATTCTGCGTGGTGCCCTATACGCGTGGCGCTGAGATTTCGCGGCCGGTGGAGAAGATCGTCAGCGAAGTCGCGCGGCTGGCCGACGCCGGCGTGCGCGAGGTGACGCTGATCGGGCAGAATGTGAACGCCTATCATGGCATCGGGCCCGATGGCGCGCCGTCATCGCTTGGAAAATTGCTGCATCGTCTTGCGCAGGTGCCCGGCATCCTGCGTCTTCGCTACACCACCAATCATCCGCGCGACGTGGATGACGACCTGATCGCGGCGCATGCCGATATTCCCGGCGGTGATGCCTTACGTGCATCTGCCGGTGCAGTCGGGCTCTGACCGCATTCTGGCGGCCATGAATTGCAAGCATACGCGCCGGGACTATCTCGACGTGATCGCGCGTCTGCGAGCGCGACGTGCCGATCTCGCGTTCACGTCCGATTTCATCGTGGGCTTCCCGGGCGAGACAGAAACTGATTTCCGCGACACTCTCTCGCTCATCGACGAAGTCGGTTTCGCCAGCGCCTATTCATTCATGTACTCGCCGCGCCCGGGCACACCCGCTGCCGACGATGAACGACCCGGCAACGCCTGAGGAAAAGTCGGAGCGCCTGCAGCGGCTGCAGGCCGCTATCACGCGCGATCAGCGCAGATTTCTTGCCGGATTTACCGGCCGTACGCTGGACGTGCTGCTTGAAAAGCCGGGCAGGCTCCCTGGCCAACTCGTCGGCCGCTCCCCATATTTGCACGCGGTCCAGGTCATGGCGCCCGCGAGCATGATCGGTTCAATCCACCGCGTAACGATTACCGAGGTCGGCACCAACACTCTTTTCGGCACGCTCGCCGAAAGAACCCAAACGCCCGTCCTCACCACAGCAGGAGCTTGATTAACCCTTGCGCACGACGGATCCCGTGATCCCGCCCGCCGCCGCCTCCGAGGAGACGGCCACCACGCAGACCGTGCTCGCGTTCGAGGACAACAAGCTCGCCTCGATGCTGTTCGGCCAATACGGACAGAACCTCGCGCTCATCGAACGCCGGCTCGGGGTGGTCGCGGAGCAGCGTGGAAATCATGTCACCATCGACGGATCGCGTGGCGCTTGCGAGCAAGCACGCCGCGTTCTGGAAGGCCTCTACGAGCAGCTCAAGCGCGGCCATGATTTGAGCCAGGGGGACGTCGACGGCGCCATCCGTCAGGCGATCGCGCAAGGTTCGCTGTTCGATTACGACCCGGCGGCCCCGCGGCCGGCCTTCGAAGAAATCAATTTGCGCAAGCGGCCGGTGCGTGCGCGCACGGCCGCGCAGGATGCCTATATCCGCGCACTCAAACGCCATTCACTTGTGTTTGGCACCGGACCTGCCGGCACCGGCAAGACCTGGCTTGCTGTTGCGCAGGCAGTGCAGATGTTCGAACGCAAGGAAGTCGACCGGATCATCCTGTCCCGGCCTGCGGTCGAAGCCGGCGAGCGACTTGGTTTCCTTCCCGGAGATATGCGCGAAAAAGTCGACCCTTATCTTCGTCCGATCTATGACGCGCTTTATGATCTGATGGATGCGCGCATTGTCGAGCGTGCCTTGCAGGCCGGTGAAATCGAGATTGCGCCCCTCGCCTTCATGCGTGGTCGTACGTTGTCCAATGCGGCCGTCATCCTCGACGAGGCGCAGAACACAACCTCCATGCAGATGAAGATGTTTTTGACGCGGCTGGGCGAGAACAGCCGCATGATCGTCACCGGCGATCCAAGCCAGGTCGACCTGCCCCCCGGCCAGAAATCCGGACTGGCCGAAGCGGTCAAACTGCTCGCAGGGATCGAGAATGTCGGTCATGTCGCATTCACACATGAAGATGTGATCCGCCACGAATTGGTGGCACGCATTGTGGAGGCCTATGACCGCGGCACGGCCGCACGCGAGGGCAAGGGATGAGGCCGACGCCCGAGCGGCGCGCATCCCCGCCGCAAGTCGACATTCAAATCCAATCGCCGCTCTGGAAAGCGCAGCCATTGGCTGAACAAACCGTGCGCGACGCGGTTACCGCGGCGGCTTCCGCACTCTCAACAGCGGACAGTGAAGTGAGTATTGTGCTTACGGACGATTCGGCGATGGCCGTCCTCAATCGTGACTGGCGCGGAATCGACAAGCCGACCAATGTGTTGTCGTTCCCTGCGTCGGGCCACAAAGGCAGTGAAAGTACGCGTTTTCTTGGCGACATTGTCATTGCGTACGAGACGCTTGTTCGGGAGTGCGATGATGACAGATCGGAAGTTCCTGCATCATCTCGCCCATCTCACGGTGCATGGTTTTCTCCACCTCGTCGGCTACGATCACGAGACCGATGCGCAAGCCGATGAGATGGAAGGGCTGGAAAGCAAGATCATGACGCGCATGAGCATGCCAGATCCTTATATTGCGCGCGATCTTGGCGACGCCTGACCGCCATGCCTGACAGCGAACCATCAAGCTCAAGTCCAGCCGGCGGCGTGCCTTTCGAGCCACGCAATTTGCCGGTGCCGGTGCCGCCTGTGCAAGATAGTGGCGACAACTGGTTCATGCGCGCACTGCGCACGCTTTTCCGCTGGAAACCGAGCACGATGCGCTCGGACCTCACGGACATACTTGATGCCATGAGTCCCGGTGAGTCCGGCTTTTCGCCGGAAGAGAGCCGGATGCTCAAGAACATCCTCGGCTTGCGCGAGCGTCGGGTCGGCGACGTCATGGTGCCTCGCGCCGACATCATCGCTGTTCAGCAGGATATCAAGCTCGGCGAGCTCGTGCGCGTATTCGAAGGCGCCAGCCATTCGCGGCTCGTGGTGTACGACGACACGCTCGATGATCCCGTCGGCATGGTTCATATCCGTGACCTGATCGCATTCATGACGGCACGCGCGGCCGTCGATCCGGAAAAGAACGCGAAACGAAAAAAGCCGCTGCCCGCCGATCTTGATCTGAAAGCGATCAATCTCGGCATGCCCCTGTCAGCTACCAAGATCGTGCGCGAAATCCTGTTTGTGCCGCCATCCATGCGGGTGATCGACCTGCTGGCGCGCATGCAAGCAACGCGAATTCACCTGTCACTGGTGGTTGATGAATATGGCGGTACCGATGGCCTCGCCTCGATCGAAGACATCGTCGAACAGATCGTAGGTGAGATTGCCGACGAGCACGACGAGGATGAGACGCCGGCGGTTGCGCAGCAACCGGACGGATCCTTCGTCGCCGACGCGCGCGCCACGATCGACGATGTCGTTGGCGTCGTTGGCAGCGATTTTGACGTTGGCGACGCCGCCGACGATGTCGACACAATCGGAGGCTACCTGGTGACGCGCGCTGGACGTTTGCCGATCCGCGGCGAAATCGTCCCTGGTCCCGACTTGTTTGAATTCGAGGTGCTCGATGCCGATCCACGGCGCGTCAAGCGTGTGCGAATTACCCGCCTGAAGGAACGCCGCGACCGGCCGCGCGAGCCACGTCGCCGTGGCGAGGGCGATAATTTATTGGCCGGACAAACCTCGCCCTCTTCGCCGTCTGACGACGCAACTACCAAGAATTCGGAGTCCACAACAGGCGCCCGCCGACCGTGACGCTGGCCCGTTATTCCCACGCTGTTGTTCTCGCCTTTGGTTGGCGTCGCGCACTCATCGCGTTGGTCGCCGGCGCGGCATCGGCACTGGCGATAGCGCCCTTCAATATCTGGCCGATCTTGTTCGTGACATTTCCCGTGCTCGTTTGGCTTGTCGACGGTTCAGCTGCCGGCCGCTGGAGCGGAGCAACAAACGCAGCTTTGGCGGGCTGGTGTTTTGGCTTCGGCTATTTCACCGCCGGCCTTTACTGGATTGGCTACGCCTTTCTCGTCGACGCAAAGACGTTCGGCTGGCTCTTGCCCGTGGCCGTCGCCGGGTTGCCGGCCTATCTGGCGGTTTACACCGGTTTGGGGTTGGCCGCCGCCAGACTGATCTGGGTACGCGGACCGGAACGGATTTTGGCGCTTGCCGCTACACTGACGATCGCAGAATGGCTGCGCGGCCATTTGTTCAGCGGATTTCCCTGGAACACTTTCGGCTATGCTTTGACTGAGCCCCTGGTTCTGGCGCAGAGCGTCTCGCTCGTCGGCATCTGGACTCTCACTTTTCTCTGCATTGCTATCTGCGCCGCGCCGGCAGTGCTCGCCGACGACAGGGTCGACACCCGACATCCATACGTCCCGCTGCTTCTCGGTGCGGCAGTGCTGGCCGGTTTCATCGGCTACGGTTCGACACGACTTTGGTCGCATCCGACAAGCTATGTGAGCGGCGTCAAGCTACGCATCATGCAGCCCAATCTGCCGCAGGATGACAAATTCAATTATGCGGCGAAGGCGCAGGTGATGGATCGCTACTTGCGCCTATCCGATCGCGCGACCGGGCCGCAATCGAATGGTGTGCGCGATGTGACGCATTTGATCTGGCCGGAGGCGGCATTTCCGTTCTTCTTAACGCGCGAGCCGGATGCGCTGGCCCAAATCTCTGCGCTGCTGAAGCCGTCGACAGAATTGATCACCGGCGCGGTCCGCGCGGCATCGAACACCAATGAGCGCAATTCGCAGGCCTATAATTCAATTTACGTGATCGAGCCCGATGGCTCGATCCGCGCGGTCTACGACAAGGTCCACCTGGTGCCTTTCGGGGAATACCTGCCATTCCAGCGGCTCCTTGAACGGCTCGGTCTCAAGCAGTTGACCAAGGTCGTTGGAGGTTTTCTGTCGGGTGACCGGCGGCGCGCCATCGACGTATCCGGGGCGCCAAAAATGTTGCCGCTGATTTGTTATGAGGCGATCTTCCCCGACGCAGCGGTACCGCGTGGCGAACGGCCCGGATGGTTGGTCAATGTCACTAATGATGGCTGGTTCGGTATCAGCACCGGCCCGTATCAGCATTTTCAGCAGGCGCGCGTCCTCGCTATCGCGGAGGGATTACCCCTGGTGCGTGCCGCCAACACAGGAATCTCGGCGGTCATCGATCCACTCGGCCGGATCGTCGGCGCATTGCCGCTCGGCGTGGAAGGCGTGCTGGACGCACGTCTGCCAACGGCAATCGAACCGACGCTCTATTTGAGTTACGGCAACTACATTCTCGTTCTCACATTACTGCTGAGCCTATTAATCGTAGGCCGACGCCGGATTCGCGTATAAATTGAAGAATTTACAGGACTGCCAATAAAGTTGTTCCGCGCTGCCCACGTTGCGCGGGCGGCATTCTACATTCAGCGACGAATTGTCATCCTGCGAAAACGGCTGAAATCTATCACTTATTTCCCGATTACAGAGACTTCGCGGATTGCATTGGCGCCTTCACTTGTGACAACTACGCCTCCAAATGGGGGCATAGGAGAAATCTATGGCTAAGAAGGCACCGAATCCGATCGACAAGCACGTCGGGTCGCGCGTGCGCATGCGGCGGATGATGCTGAGCATGAGTCAGGAAAAGCTCGGCGACGCCCTCAGCCTAACCTTCCAGCAGGTCCAGAAATACGAGAAAGGCACCAACCGCATCGGCGCCAGCCGATTGCAGCAGATCGCGCAAATCCTGCAGGTTCCGGTTTCATTTTTTTTCGATGGCGCGCCACATGCGCTGGGCCATTCCGGCGGCATGAGCGAAGCGCCCTCGCCTGCCTATGTGGCTGATTTCCTGGCGACGTCCGACGGCCTTTCGTTGACCAAGGCGTTTATGCGCATCAAGAGCAGCAAGCTGCGTCGCCGCATTGTTGATCTGGTCGAGCAAATCGCCGGGGTGGACTGAATTTAGGGTCCAATCCCATCGTTAACGACGCATCTGCCCACCGCTGCCCGCATCTTGACCTCGTTCGCCGCCGCTGCAAGAACCTGCCCGACATCACACGACGCGGCGGCGCGGCCGCGCCACGGGAGGAGTTGCAGCGGTGGCTCACACCAATTTTCTATTCACCAGCGAGTTGGTTTCCGAAGGTCACCCGGACAAGGTCTCCGACCAGATTTCCGACGCGATCCTCGATGCCTTCATCGAGAAGGACATCAAGCTCGGCATCGCCGACGACAGCCAGATCAATACGCGGCTGGGCTGCGAGACGCTTTGCACCACGAATAAAATCGTGATCGCCGGCGAAGGGCGCGGTCAGCTCTTCAAGACCATCAACGGCGTATCTGTAGTTGATCGCGAGTTGATCACCGAGATCGCGCGCGGTGTCGTCAAGGACATCGGCTACGACCAGAACGGCTTCTCGTATCACGGCGCCGACGTCGAAGTGCTGTTGCACGGGCAGTCGCCGGACATCGCCATGGGCGTGAATGCCAAGAAGAAAAAAGGCGGCGAAGAAGAAGGCGCCGGCGACCAGGGCATGATGTTCGGTTTCGCCTGCACAGAGAGCGAGGTCTACGAAAAGAATTCGTTCATGCCGGCCCCGATTTATTTCGCGCACAAGATCCTGAAGGTTCTCGCCACCAAGCGCCACTCCAAGCAACTGTTCGACCTTCAGCCCGATGCCAAGAGCCAGGTGACCGTCCAATACGTCAACGGCAAGCCGGTCGGTTGCACCAAGGTCGTGGTTTCGACGCAGCACAATGAAAAGAGCCGCAACGGCAAGAAGTACACGCCCGGCATGGTCAAGGATCTGATCGCCGACGCGGTCGAGTCCGCATTGCCCAAAGGCTGGATGCCGAAGAAGCCGTCCGACTTCCTGGTCAACCCGACCGGCAACTTCGTGGTCGGCGGACCGGACGGCGATTGCGGGCTTACCGGCCGGAAGATTATCGTTGATACCTACGGTGGCTATGCGCCGCATGGCGGCGGCGCTTTCTCCGGCAAGGATCCGACCAAGGTCGACCGTTCGGCGGCCTATGCCGCGCGCTATCTCGCAAAGAATGTCGTTGCCGCCGGTGTGGCCGAGCGCTGCACCATCCAGGTGGCTTACGCGATCGGCGTAGCCGATCCGATGTCAGTGCTCGTCGATACGCACGGCACCGGCAAAGTTGCCGAGAAAAAGCTCGAAAAAATTCTGCCCGAGCTGTTCCGCCTCACGCCGACCAATATCCGCCGGACACTCAAGCTGAATAAGCCGATCTACCGCCGGACCGCGGCCTACGGCCACTTCGGGCGCGCGCCCGACAAAGACGGCGGCTTCTCCTGGGAAAAGACCGACCTGGCGGCCGCGATCAGAAGCGCGGTGAAGTAGGCGATAGCGCCACCACGATATTTTCTGTCATGCCCCGCGAAAGCGGGGCATCCAGCGCAGATCGAGACCATTGTAGTAGTGTCATGGCCGGGCTTGTCCCGGCCATCCACGTCTTGCTTCACTGTCAACGCAGCAAAGAAAGACGTGGATGCCCGCGACAAGCGCGGGCATGACGATCGATGGAAGACATTCACACTCGACGCGCCTTCTTCGGACGCCGCAAGGGGCACCCGTTAAAGCCGCGCCAGGCCGCGCTGTTCGATACTTTATTACCGCGATTGGCGCTCGATCTCTCGGAACCATGCGCGGCCGATTTGCGCGCGCTATTTGCACCAGCGGTCGACCATCTGCGCCTCGAAATTGGCTTCGGTGGCGCCGAGCATTTGATCGCCGCGGCGAAAGCCAGCCCGCATACCGGCTTCATCGGCACCGACGCTTTCGTCAATGCCATTGCCAAGGCGCTGGCTGCGATTGACGCGAACACGCTGACGAATATCCGGCTCTATTTTGGCGACGCGAGCGAACTTCTCGATTGGATTCCCGACGCAGCACTTTCTCGGATCGATTTGCTTTATCCCGATCCTTGGCCGAAGCGTCGCCACTGGAAGCGGCGATTTATCCAGGATGAGAGCCTCAAGCGGCTGGCGCGCATCTTGAGAAAAGGCGGCGAGCTTCGCTTCGCGACCGACATCCCGGATTACACGGCGTATGTGCTGGCGCGCGTATTGCGGTCGCCTGATTTCATCTGGACGGCGGAAAGCGCCGACGACTGGCGCAAGCCATGGGCGGAATTTTCAGGCACGCGCTACGAGGCAAAGGCCAAGCGCGAAGGACGCGTCCCGGCCTATTTCATATTCCGCCGCGTTTGACTACTCGCCGGTGCCCTGCCGGACCTGCCAGAATTGCACAACGCGCTGGGCGGTTGTGGCGGTCAGCCGATCAAAATTTTCCAGCGCGGCATCGAGCGTCTGAGCGGACGGCTTGCTGCCGGGGCGCGCATTGAGGATCGCTTTCACCGTCGGCCAGCCAAACCCGATGGCGCGCGCGAGAATCAAGACCGGATCGGCGCGCTCACCATTCATCAATCGGTCCACCACCTCGACCGGCACCGCACACATCGTGGCCAGAGCGGCAATTGTCTCCTCGTATTTTCCGGCTTTGGCAAACTCGGCAATGTCGGCCTCTCCGAGCTTGCGCTCCTTGTGAAGCGTACGCACGGCCGCAAGCGCGGCCGCGTAATTGCGCGGCGCGGCTTTCGCCGCAACCTCGTCGGTCACTTGAGCAAGAATTCGCCGGATTTCCGCCTGGGTTTCCGGCTTGGCCTTCGACAGGAGGCGCCGCTGCACGACTTCACTCGCTTGAACGAGGAGCTGGCGGAACAAGCGCGGTGGAATGTCGGTGCGCATACCGACCTTCTCTGCCAGCACACCATCTTGTTCCGCACGTTTCACCAACTTGCCGAACGCATTGTCCGACAGCTGTGCATGCCGATTGTTGGCAATAGAGCGCGCGACCTCCTGATCCCCGCGCTCGACCAGAATATCGGATAATGCTTCGCTGATCCCAAGGCGCGTCGACATTGCGAGTAGATGCGCCTGGCTCTTGGTTTCAGCGATATACATCAAGTCCGGATCGGCGAGCCGTGCTTGCTTGAGCACCGGGCCGGCAACATCAATGTTGTCGTTCTTGGCAAGCGCGCTGACGACACCGGGCGGCGCGTTCGGAACGGGTGCAACGCGACGTGCAAGCTCGGCAAGGGCCTTGGCTTCGATTTCTACGACGAGGCAGCCGATGACGTCATCAAACAGCGCGATGTGTTCCGCATTGAAACTTGGCGCGCAATCGAGGAACAAGGTGGTGATGCGGCGCAATGTCTCCGCGCGCTTGTCGGCCGAGCCATGCAGCACGACGTCTTCCAACTCGGGAAGCAGCGAGGCGGGAACGCTCATACAAAAACCTGCAAAACCTGCAAAACGCCAGAAAACCGGCCGGGCTAGCGCTTTTACGCAAATTTAAGGGCAGATTCTGAAGGAAGGGTTAGTCGTTAAAGGGGCTACCGCTCTTGCATGGCTTCGCGAAATCGCTATATTTCCGGCGTTACTAGACACCCTCATAACCGAACGGGTTTTGAGAGTGGGTCCTGCCGGGCCCGCTCTTTTTTGTTACCAAATGGCTGTAAGCGACACCTTGCACAGGAACGCGGCTTTAGACGCCGCGCCGACCGAACCGCGGATCATCACTGAGCCGGGGTTGCCCGCGCGCGTCGCGGCTGTGGCCGAACCGGTGATCGAGCAGCTCGGATACCGGCTTGTGCGCGTCAAGGTCTCCGCCGCCGAAGGGTGCACGGTGCAGATCATGGCCGAGCGACCGGACGGCAGCATGACGGTGGAAGATTGCGAGATGATATCTCGCGCACTCTCGCCGGTGCTCGACATGGCCGATCCGATTGATCGTGCCTATCGGCTGGAGATTTCCTCGCCCGGTATCGACCGCCCGCTGGTCCGTAAATCCGATTTCGATCGCTTTGCCGGCCACCTGGTGAAAATCGAAATGGAAATTCCGGTGAATGGCCGCAAGCGTTTCCGCGGCGAAATCGTCGGGACCGACGGTGAGGTTGCGCGGATCCGCCGCGACGACGCAACAGAAGGCGAAGAAGCCGAGGTCCTGCTCCCGATTGAAGAGATGGGCGAAGCAAAGCTGGTGCTCACCGACGACCTGGTGGCGCAAGCCTTGCGGCGCGAAAAGGCCGCGAAACGCGAAGCACGCGAAGCGCGGAAGGAAGAACGACGAGTAGAGAGACAATCACGGCATCGGCCACAAAGGCCTGCCGCCAGAGGAGGAGAGTGAGCTATGGCTGTCAGCGCCAATCGGCTCGAGCTTTTGCAAATTGCCGACGCAGTCGCGCGTGAAAAGGCAATCGACCGCGGTATCGTCATTGCCGCGATGGAAGACGCCATCGCCAAGGCCGCCCGCTCGCGTTACGGCGCGGAGACCGACGTGCACGCCGAGATCGAACCGAAAACCGGCGATCTGCGTCTCACGCGCCACATGCTGGTGGCAGAGAGCATCGAAAATCCGTCCAATCAAATCACGCTCGAGGAGGCGCGCAAGCGCCATCCCGCAGCCCAGGTTGGCGACACAATTGCGGATCCGTTGCCGCCGCTGGAATACGGCCGCATCGCGGCCCAGTCGGCAAAACAGGTGATCGTGCAGAAAGTGCGCGAGGCCGAGCGTGACCGGCAATATGCCGAATACAAGGATCGCATCGGCGATATCGTCAACGGCATCGTCAAGCGCGTCGAATACGGCAACGTTGTCGTTGATCTCGGGCGCGGCGAAGCGATCGTGCGCCGCGACGAACTGCTGCCGCGCGAGGTGTTCCGCAACGGTGATCGCATCCGCGCCTATATTTATGATGTGCGGCGCGAGCCGCGCGGTCCGCAGATTTTCCTGTCACGCACCCATCCGCAATTCACTGCCAAGCTGTTCGCGCAGGAAGTTCCGGAAATTTACGACGGCATCGTCGAGGTCAAGGCGGTCGCGCGCGACCCGGGTTCGCGCGCCAAGATCGCGGTGATCTCGCGCGATTCTTCCGTCGATCCGGTCGGCGCCTGCGTCGGCATGCGTGGCTCACGTGTGCAGGCCGTGGTGAACGAATTGCAGGGCGAGAAGATCGACATCATTCCCTGGTCGCCCGACATTGCCACGTTCGTGGTGAATGCGCTGGCTCCGGCGGAAGTCGCCAAGGTCGTGCTCGACGAGGACAAGGAGCGCATCGAGGTGGTGGTGCCGGACCAGCAACTATCGCTGGCCATCGGCCGCCGCGGCCAGAATGTGCGGCTGGCCTCACAACTGACCGGCTGGGACATCGACATTCTGACCGAGCAGGAAGAATCGGAGCGCCGCCAGGCCGAATTCGAAAACCGTACGAAGATTTTCGTCGAAGCGCTCAATCTCGACGAGGTTGTCGGACAGTTACTCGCTTCGGAAGGTTTCGGCTCGATCGAGGAACTTGCCATGGTCGACGAAAAGGAAATCGCCGGCATCGAAGGCTTCGACGAGGACACCGCGCGCGAACTGCAGGAGCGCGCCAAGGAATATCTCGACAAGCAGGAGGCCGAACTCGACGCCAAACGCGTTGAGCTTGGTGTCGATGACGCGCTCAAGGACGTGCCGGGCGTCACCACGAAAATGCTGGTCGCTTTCGGCGAGAACGGCGTGAAGACCGTGGAAGACCTCGCCGGTTGCGCAACGGACGACCTCACCGGCTGGACCGAGCGCAAGGATGGCGAATCCAAGCATGAGCCTGGTTTCCTCGACGGCTTCGACATTTCGCGTGAAGACGCCGAGCACATGATCATGCAGGCGCGGGTGAAAGCTGGCTGGGTGACGGAAGCCGAATTGGCGCCGCCGCCTTCCGCCGAAACGCCCGCCGAAGAACCGACCGACGCACAAGCGTAAGGAGCCTCGACAACGACGATGCTGGCAATTGCGCAGGACAACGAGCTCGATCGCGGAGCGACCACTGTCGCTCCGGGGACTGAGCGCACTTGCGCGCTGACCCGCGAGCTCAAACCGGTGGCGGAATTGATCCGCTTCGTGGTGGGCCCGGCCGGCGACGCGGTGCCCGACGTCAAGCGCAAGCTGCCAGGCCGCGGTATCTGGATCACCGCGACCCGTGACGCAATCGAGGATGCAACGAAACGCAACGTGTTTGCTCGCGGCTTCAAGCGGGAGATCCGCGTTGCCTCTGATCTGGCGGCGCAAACCGAGCGGCTGATCGAACGTGCCGCGCTCGACGCCTTGGCAATGGCGGGCAAGGCCGGTGTGGTGGCCACCGGTTTTTCCAAGGTCGAGGCAGCGTGCGGCGGGGACGACATCCTGGCGCTGATCCACGCCGCTGACGCGGGCGATGATGGCAAGCGCAAGCTTGCCGCCGCCCTGCACCGCAATAGTGCCGGAGAATCGCGCGAAATCACCGTGATCGACGCATTTACCGGCATCCAATTGGATTTGGCATTGAACCGCCCAAATGTGGTACATGCTGCCCTGCTTGCCGGGCCCGGGAGCGAGACTTTTCTCGCGCGTGTTGCGCGTTTAACGCGCTTTCGGACCGGAATCTCGCCCGAGACGGTTAGCGCGCATGCGCCGACGGACGGCGCATAAGGACACAGTACGGAATGAGCGAAACGAAAAACCCTGGCGAAAAGAAACTCAGCGTCGGCAAGCTGACGCTGAAGCCGCGCACTGAGACGGGCGTGGTGCGTCAGAGCTTCAGCCACGGCCGCAGCAAGCAGGTTGTGGTTGAGAAGGTTAAGCGCCGTGCCGTCGGCGGGCCGGGCGAAGCCAAGCCCGAGCCGGCGCCTGTGGTCGAGACAAAGAAGCCTGCTCCGAGCAAGGCGCCTGCCGCACCGGCTGCACGCACCGCAGCAGCGCCGACCGAAGCAAAGCCGAAACCGTCGGGCGTCGTACTGCGCACCCTCACCGAGGAAGAGCGCAGCGCGCGCGCGCATGCGCTCGCCGATTCGCGCGTGCGCGAGGCCGAAGAGCGCAAGATCGCCGAAGAAGAAGCGCGCCGCCGCGCAGGCCGCGAGTCGATCGACCGCAGCGAGCGGGAAGCGGCTGAAGCGCGCAAGCGCGAGGAAGATGAACGCCGCAAGCACGACGAGGAAACCAAGCGCAAAGCCGGAGAAGTCGCCAAGAAGCGTTTCGGCGGGGATGAAGCCGCGCGGACTGGGCCGGGAGCTCGTCTCGCGCTCGAGGCCGATGACGACGAAGCGCCCCGGCCGCGCCGGCCCGGCGCGGCGCGCACGCCTGCTGCGCCCCGGCCAGCCCCGCGTGTCGGCGCCGAAAAACAACGCGGCCGCCTGACGCTGGTCACTGCGCTGCGCGCCGACGAAGTCCGCGAGCGCTCCGTCGCTTCGTTCCGTCGTCGTACCCAACGCCTCAAGGGCATCGCCTCCAACGAGCCGAAGGAAAAACTCGTCCGCGAAGTGACAATCCCCGAAGCAATCACCATCCAGGACCTCGCCAACCGCATGTCGGAACGCGCGGTCGATGTCATCCGCCTGCTGATGAAGCAGGGCCAGATGGTAACGATCAATGACGTGATTGACGCCGACACGGCTCAACTCATCGCCGAGGAAATGGGCCACAGCGTACGCCGCGTGGCCGAAGCCGACGTGGAAGAAGGCCTGTTCGATGTTGCCGACGATCCGGCGCTGCTTGCACCGCGCGCACCGGTGGTCACCGTCATGGGCCACGTCGACCATGGCAAGACATCACTGCTCGATGCTATCCGGTCTTCCGACGTGGCGGCAGGCGAAGCCGGCGGCATCACCCAGCATATCGGCGCTTACCAGGTGACGGCACCTTCGGGCGCCAAGATCACGTTCATCGACACGCCGGGTCACGCCGCCTTCACGGCTATGCGTGCGCGCGGCGCCAAAGTCACTGACATCGTCGTGCTGGTCGTCGCCGCCGACGATGGCGTCATGCCGCAGACGATCGAAGCGATCCACCACGCCAAGGCTGCGAAGGTGCCGATCATCGTCGCCATCAATAAGATCGACAAACCGGATGCAAAGCCGGATCGCGTGCGCACGGACTTGCTGCAGCACGAAATCCAGGTCGAATCGATGGGCGGCGAAGTCGTCGACGTCGAAGTGTCCGCCACCAAGAAGACGAACATCGACAAGCTGCTCGAAATGCTCGGCTTGCAGGCGGAAATCCTCGATCTCAAGGCCGATCCAAATCGCGCGGCAGAAGGCACCGTGATCGAGGCCAAGCTCGATCGTGGCCGCGGCCCCGTTGCAACGGTACTGATCCAGCGTGGCACGCTGCGCGTTGGTGACCTGGTGGTGGCCGGCGCCGAGTGGGGCCGCGTTCGAGCGCTGGTCTCGGACACCGGCGCACCAATCGAAACGGCTGGTCCGTCAACGCCGGTCGAGGTCCTCGGATTCTCCGGCACGCCGGACGCCGGCGATCGCCTGGCCGTGGTCGAAAACGAAGCGCGCGCCCGCGAAGTCACCGATTATCGCGCTCGCCAGAAGCGCGAGAAAACGGCCGCGCGCGCCACCGGCATGCGCGGCTCGCTCGAGCAGATGATGGCGCAGGCCAAGACCTCGGGCCGCAAGGAATTCCCGTTGGTGATCAAGGCCGACGTGCAAGGATCGCTGGAAGCCATTGTCGGCGCGCTCGACAAGCTCGGCACCGACGAGGTGGCGGCGCGCGTCCTGCATGCCGGCGTCGGCGGTATTTCCGAATCCGACGTAACGCTCGCCGAAGCCTCGGGCGTGCCGATCATCGCCTTTAATGTGCGCGCCAACAAGGAAGCGCGCGAGTCGGCCGAACGCGCCGGCATCGAGATTCGCTACTACAACATCATCTACGATCTCGTCGACGACGTTAAAAAGGCGATGTCGGGCCTGCTACCCCCGACGTTGCGCGAGACAATGCTCGGCAATGCGCAGATCCTGGAGATCTTCAATGTTTCCAAGGTCGGCAAGATCGCCGGCTGCAAGGTCACCGACGGCACCGTCGAACGCGGCGCCAACGTGCGGCTGATCCGCGACAACGTCGTGATCCACGAGGGCAAGCTCAGCCAGCTCAAGCGCTTCAAGGATGACGTGCGCGAAGTCGGCGCCGGCATGGAATGCGGCATGGCCTTCGAGAACTACCAGGACATGCGGCAAGGCGACGTGATCGAATGCTACCGGGTGGAGCAGATTCAACGCTCGCTGTGAGTCCAAGCCTCACAGCGTAGGTTAAGAACGCGCCACCCATTTCCCTGTCATGGCCGGGCCTGTCCCGGCCATCCACGACTAACTTCCTTCACTGAAGGAAGACGTGGAGGCCCGGCACATAGGCGTGCTAAGGCACGCCGTCCTTCCGGACGGCTATGGCCGGGCATGACGAATTGAGAACGTGAAACTTATGACACGGCAAAAACATCGCGACGCATCTCCAGGTGGAGGATCACAACGCCAGTTGCGCGTGGGCGAACTGGTGCGTCACGCGCTCGCCGAAATGCTGACGCGCGGCGAGGTACACGATCCGGTCATCGAGAAGCATCTCGTCACCGTGCCGGAAGTACGCATGACCGCCGACCTGCGGCTCGCCACCGTTTACGTCATGCCGCTGGGCGGCCGCGATGCCGAAGAAGTCGTCGCCGCCTTCGAACGGCACAAGAAATTCCTGCGCGCGGAACTGGCGCATCGCATAAATCTTAAATTCGCGCCGGATATCCGTTTCCGCGTCGACGAACGCTTCGCCGAGGCCGATCGCATCGAAAAGCTGCTGCATTCGCCGGAAGTGAAACGCGACCTCAATCATAAGGACGAAAAGTGAGCGAGCGCGAGATCGACGGCCTTGTTCCCCCTCATGTCGAGGAGCCGCCCAACGGGTCCGCGCAGAGCGCGGCCCGAGGGCAGGCTCCGGCGGCACCTTCAGGCGCTCGTCAAAAGCAGAAGAAGCGCGACAAGCGCGACGTGCACGGCTGGATCGTGCTCGACAAGCCTGTCGGCATGACGTCGACCCACGCCGTCAGCGTCATAAAACGCTTGTTCAGTGCCAAACGCGCCGGCCATGCCGGCACGCTCGATCCGCTCGCTTCCGGAGCCTTGCCGATCGCACTCGGCGAAGCGACCAAGACGGTTCCGTTCGTCATGGATGGTCGCAAGGTCTATCGTTTCACCGTGCGCTGGGGCGAGGAGCGCGACACCGACGACGCTGAGGGCCGCGTCATCGCGAGCAGCGATCAAAGACCATCGGCAGAAGCCATCCGGGCCCTGCTCCCGTCTTTCACCGGCACCATTCAGCAGGTGCCGCCACGCTACTCGGCGATCAAGATCGAGGGCGAGCGCGCCTACGATCTCGCGCGCGACGGCGAGGAGGTCGTTCTCGCGGCAAGACCGGTCGAGATCGGCCGGCTGGAACTCGTTAACGTCCCGGATCCCGACCATGCGGTACTTGAGGCCGAATGCGGCAAAGGGACCTATGTACGCTCATTGGCCCGCGATCTCGGCCGCACTTTGGGCTGTTTCGGCCATGTCAGCGCCCTGCGGCGCGCCGCGGTAGGGCCGTTCGACGAAGAAACCATGATTCTGCTGGAACAATTGGAGGCTCTATGCCATAGAGCCGCGTCCGGCGAGGCGAGCCTCGCGGACGCTCTAATGCCCGTTGAAACCGCGCTGGACGACATCCCGGCGCTGGCTGTCAGTCGGGCAGATGCGGCAAGGCTTCAAAGAGGCCAAGCCGTTTTGTTGCGCGGACGGGACGCACCCAATTTCCGCGGCACAATCTACGTGACGGTATCGGGCGAGCTATTGGCCCTGGCCGAACTGGATCGTGGCGAAATCGTCCCCAAGCGCGTGTTCAACCTCGCCGGCCTGATGGGCAGAGCCGGGCGTAAGAAAGGATGACCGATGTCGGTGACCGCCGGCCGCAAGGCCGAAGTAATAAAGACGTATGCCAAAAAGCCCGGAGACACCGGATCGCCGGAAGTGCAAGTGGCGATCTTGTCCGAGCGCATCAACAATCTCACCGAGCATTTCAAAGCCCACGTCAAGGACAATCATTCCCGTCGTGGGTTGCTCAAGATGGTGGGGCAGCGCCGCCAGCTCCTCGATTATCTGCGGCGCACAAATGAAGCGAGCTACAAGAATTTGATCGACAAGCTCGGCATTCGCCGATGATTTATTCCGCGCAGGGCGCATGTGCCCTGTGCGTTTCGTGCAGCGAATGCGTGTGACGCGTTCGCTCGACTACGCCGGCAGCGATAGGCGCGGCCGGCAATTTGGCAAGAGCCGATAAGGATCGCCTCTTGCGGCAAGGCAAGGTTCGAAACGCCATGGCAGGATCGCCAGACGCTGTTGCTCCCCGCACCGCGGTGATGTGCGACAGCTTCTCGCCGTCTTGCTCATGGCTTTCGGGGCTCGCCGAAAACCATGAAAGACTGAAGCAATGTTCGATAAGCATTCCGTTGAGCTCGATTGGGGTGGGCGCAAGCTAACCCTCGAGACAGGCCGCGTTGCGCGCCAGGCCGACGGCGCCGTGCTCGCCACCTATGGTGAGACCACCGTGCTCGCCGCCGTCGTGGCGGCCAAGCAGCCGAAGGAAGGAATTGATTTCCTTCCGCTCACCGTCAACTACACAGAAAAATACTACGCAGCTGGACGCATTCCGGGCGGCTACTTCAAGCGTGAACGCGGTCCGACCGAAAAGGACACGTTGACGTCACGTCTGATCGACCGACCGATCCGTCCCCTGTTCGCCGATGGCTGGCGCTGCGATACGCAGGTCACCGTGACCGTGCTGTCGCACGACATGGAAAACGATCCCGATATCGTCGCGATGGTGGCGGCCTCCGCCGCGCTCACGCTGTCCGGCGCTCCATTCATGGGGCCGATTGGTGGCGCACGCGTCGGCTTTATCAACAACGAGTACGTGCTCAATCCGTCGATCGATGAAATGCCGGAGAGCCAGCTCGACCTCGTCGTCGCCGGCACGCAAGACGCCGTCATGATGGTGGAATCGGAAGCCAAGGAGCTGTCCGAAGAAATCATGCTCGGCGCCGTGATGTTCGGCCACCGGCACTTCCAGCCGGTGATCGACGCGATCATCAAGCTCGCCGAAAAAGCGGCGAAGGAGCCGCGCGAGCTGACCGCCCCCGACCACAAGGCCCTGGAAAAGGAAATTCTCGGGCTTGCCGAGAAGGACCTGCGCGCCGCCTATTCGATCGTGAAGAAGCAGGACCGCCAGAACGCTGTCGCCGCCGTGAAGGAAAAGGTGATGGCGCATTTCTTCCCGGAAGGCGCCGAGCCCACATATGACAAGCTGGCGGTTGCCGGCGTGTTCAAGGAGCTCGAGGCCAAGATCGTTCGCTGGAACATTCTCGACACCAAGAAACGCATCGACGGCCGCGACCTCAGCACCGTGCGCCCGATTGTCGCCGAAGTCGGCGTGCTGCCGCGCACCCACGGTTCGGCGCTGTTTACGCGTGGTGAAACCCAGGCATTGGTCGTGGCGACGCTCGGCACCGCTGAAGACGAGCAGTTCATCGATGCACTGCAGGGAACCTATAAAGAGACGTTCCTTCTGCACTACAACTTCCCGCCATATTCGGTCGGCGAGACGGGCCGCATGGGCGCGCCGGGACGGCGTGAAATCGGCCACGGCAAGCTGGCGTGGCGCGCGATCCACCCGATGCTGCCGACGCCTGCCGAGTTCCCCTACACCATCCGCGTCGTCTCGGAGATCACCGAATCGAACGGCTCCTCGTCGATGGCATCGGTGTGCGGATCTTCGCTTGCGCTGATGGACGCCGGCGTGCCGCTCAAGCGGCCGACCGCAGGTATCGCCATGGGCCTCATCCTCGAGGACAAGCGCTACGCGGTTTTGTCCGACATCCTCGGCGACGAGGATCATCTCGGCGACATGGATTTCAAGGTGGCGGGCACCGAACAGGGCGTCACGTCACTGCAGATGGACATCAAGATCGCCGGTATCAATGAGGAGATCATGAAGGTTGCCCTCGCCCAGGCGAAGGACGGCCGCATGCACATCCTCGGCGAGATGGCCAAGGCGCTCACAGCCGCGCGCGCCGAACTCGGCGAGCATGCCCCGCGCATCGAGATGTTCAAGATACCGACCGACAAGATCCGCGAAGTGATCGGCACCGGCGGCAAGGTGATCCGCGAGATCGTCGAGAAGACCGGCGCCAAGATCAACATCGAGGACGACGGCTCCGTGAAGGTTGCCTCCGCCGACGGCGAGTCGATCAAGGCGGCAATCAAGTGGATCAAGTCGATCGCTTCCGATCCGGAAGTCGGCGTGATCTATGACGGCACTGTCGTCAAGACGATGGACTTCGGCGCTTTCGTCAACTTCTTCGGCGCCAAGGACGGGCTCGTGCACATCAGTCAGCTCGCCGCCAACCGCGTCAACAAAGTCACCGACGTCGTCAAGGAAGGCGACAAGGTGAAGGTGAAGCTGCTCGGCGTGGATGAGCGCGGCAAGGTCCGCCTGTCCATGAAGGCGGTCGATCAGACCACCGGCGAAGACCTGGAAGCCAAGCAAAAGGCCGACGGCGGCGACCGCCAGCAGGCCGCCGGCGCCGAATAATCCCATTCCGGAATGAATGCGAAAAGGCGGCCCATGCGGCCGCCTTTTATTTGCTTTGCGCCCAGGCGCGCGCGACGCACTCGCCGTGCCGTACGTCCGTTTGACAATCTCTCCGAGAAGACCAGACAATGCGATTAGACCTGATCAGCGCCAGCACGTAAAAGCGCCTTACGCGCGCGCTAAAGGTACGCCCGAACCGCGATCGGAGGAAAAAGATGGACGCGAAGACTGACGACAAGAGCGCGGGCAAGTGCCCGTTCACGGGGACCCGCCGACGCTCGAACCGCGACTGGTGGCCGGAGCATCTCGATGTCGGGGTGCTGCACACGAACGCTCCTGCCGCCGACCCGATGGGCGAGGCCTTCGACTACGCCAAGGAATTTGAAAGTCTCGACCTCGATGCCGTGATCAAGGACCTGCAGGCGTTGATGACCAGCTCGCAGGAGTGGTGGCCGGCCGACTTCGGCCACTACGGCGGCCTGATGATCCGCATGGCGTGGCACAGCGCGGGCACTTACCGCATTACCGACGGCCGCGGCGGCGCCGGCGCCGGGCAACAGCGCTTCGCGCCCCTCAACTCGTGGCCGGACAACGCCAACCTCGACAAGGCGCGCCGCCTGCTGTGGCCAATCAAGCAAAAATACGGCCGCAAAATCTCCTGGGCCGACCTGATGGTCCTTGCCGGCAACGTCGCGCTCGAATCCATGGGCTTCAAGACCTTCGGCTTCGCCGGCGGCCGCGCCGATGTGTGGGAGCCCGAAGAGCTTTACTGGGGGCCCGAAGGCACGTGGCTCGGCGACGAACGTTACAGCGGTGAACGCCAACTTTCCGAGCCGCTCGGCGCCGTGCAGATGGGCCTGATCTACGTCAACCCGGAAGGACCGAACGGCAATCCCGACCCGGTCGCCGCCGCCAAGGACATCCGTGAGACGTTCTTCCGCATGGCGATGAACGACGAGGAGACCGTTGCGCTGATCGCGGGCGGTCACACCTTCGGCAAGACCCACGGCGCCGGCGATCCCTCGCTGATCGGCCCGGAGCCGGAAGGCGCCGCTCTCGAGAACCAGGGCCTTGGCTGGACGAGCAAGTATGGCAAGGGCTTCGGCGCCGACACCATCACCGGCGGCCCCGAAGTGACCTGGTCGCAAACACCGACCAAGTGGAGCAACCACTTCTTCAAGAACCTGTTCGAAAACGAATGGGAACTGACAAAGAGCCCGGCCGGTGCGAAGCAGTGGAAGGCAAAAGGTGCGGAAGCCACCATCCCGGACGCCTTCGACAAATCGAAGAAGCATGTGCCGACCATGCTGACCACCGACCTCTCCCTGCGCTTCGACCCGGCGTACGAGAAAATCTCGCGGCGTTTCTACGAGCATCCGGAGCAGTTCGCGGACGCGTTCGCCCGCGCCTGGTTCAAGCTCACGCATCGCGACATGGGTCCGATCGTGCGCTATCGCGGCAAGCTCGTGCCGAAGGAAACGCTGATCTGGCAAGACCCGATTCCGGCGGTGAATCATCCGCTGATCGACGACAAAGACGTTGCCGCTCTGAAGGCAAAGATCCTTGCCTCCGGCCTCACCGTGCCACAGCTCGTCTCGACCGCGTGGGCCTCCGCCTCGACCTTCCGCGGTTCCGACAAGCGTGGCGGCGCCAACGGCGCGCGCATTCGCCTTAGCCCCCAGAAAGATTGGGAGGCCAACCAGCCGAAGCAGCTCGCGACGGTGCTGCAGAAGCTCGAAGCGATCCAGAAGGAGTTTACCGCCGGCGGTAAGAAGGTGTCGCTCGCCGACCTGATCGTTCTTGGCGGCTGCGCGGCCATCGAGAAAGCCGCGAAGGACGGCGGCACCGACGTGAAGGTCCCCTTCACGCCGGGTCGCATGGACGCCTCGCAGGAGCAGACCGACGCCGCATCTTTCGCGCCGCTGGAACCCCGCGCCGATGGTTTCCGCAACTATCTCAGCGCCAAGCATCAGTTCATGGCGCCCGAGGAAGCCCTGGTCGACCGCGCGCAATTGCTGACGTTAACGGCGCCGGAGATGACGGTGCTGGTCGGCGGCCTGCGCGTCCTCGGCGCCAATGCCGGCGGCTCCAAGCATGGCGTCCTCACCAAGCAGCCCGAGAAGTTGACCAACGACTTCTTCGTCAATCTGCTCGACATGAGCACGCAGTGGTCGCCGGCGGGCGACAATGTCTATGAAGGCCGCGACCGCAAGACGAACGCGGTCAACTGGACAGGCACGCGCGTTGACCTGATCTTCGGCTCGCATTCGCAGCTGCGGGCGCTGGCCGAAGTCTATGCCTGCGCTGACGCAAAGGAGAAGTTTGTAAAGGACTTCGTCAAGGCCTGGACCAAAGTGATGAACGCCGATCGCTTCGAACTCGCCAAGGCGAAGGCGGCGTAATGCATGTCTTGTCGCCATGACGAATGAAATTCGACGAAAATGCAAAACGGCCGGGGAAATCTCCGGCCGTTTTTTTATTCCTTGCCTTCCACCGCACCGCCGGCGGATTTCAGTGCCTCCGGGTGCGGCATTGCGATGACGTTGTAGCCGCTATCGACGAAGTGCACTTCCCCGGTCACGCCGGTCGACAGATCGGACACGAGATAAAGCCCGGCGCCACCCAGTTCCTCCAGCGTCACGCCACGGCCAAGCGGGGAATATTTCTGCTGGAAGGCGAACATATAGCGCGCATCGGTGATGCCGGCGCCTGCGAGCGTGCGAATGGGTCCGGCCGAAATCGCGTTGACGCGTATTTTCTGCGGGCCGAAATCGACGGCGAGATAGCGCACCGAAGCCTCCAGCGCCGCTTTCGCGACACCCATAACATTGTAATTCGGCATGGCGCGCAGGCCGCCGTTGTAGGTGAGCGTCACCATCGCCCCGCCATTCGGCATCAGCGCGGCGGCGCGCTTGGCGGCCTCAGTGAAGGCGTAGCAGGAAATCACCATCGTGCGGATGAAGTTCTCACGTGTGGAGTCGGCGTAGCGGCCCTTCAGTTCATTCTTGTCGGAGAAGGCGACCGCGTGCACGAGGAAGTCCATCGTGCCCCATTTTTTCTTGATCTCATCGAACACCGCATCGACCGACGCGATGTCCTCGACATCGCAAGGCATCACAAAGTTGGAGCCTGCCTGCTCCGCGAGCGGCTTCACCCGCTTGGCAAGCGCATCGCCCTGATAGGTGAAGGCGAGCTGTGCGCCGTGCGACGCCAGCATCTTTGCAATTCCCCAGGCGATCGAGTGGTCATTGGCGACCCCCATCACCAGTCCGCGCTTTCCGTCCATCAGCCCCGGCATTTTTGTCCCTTGGGTCTCCGTCATTCCGGGTCGCGAGCGAAGCAAGCGAACCCGGAATCCAGACACTTGGCTCTGGATTCCGGGTTCGGCCTTCGGGCCGCCCCGGAATGACCGGAAGTTTAACTACGCATCAAGTCGCTTGAATACAACCGAGGCATTGGTGCCGCCGAAACCGAACGAGTTCGACAACACGCAGCCGAGCTTCACGTTGTCCTGACGCTCGCGCACGATCGGCATATCGGCAAAGGCAGGATCGAGATTCTCGATATTGGCGCTTTCGCAAATGAAGCCATTTTGCATCATCAACAGCGAGTAGATCGCCTCCTGCACGCCGGTGGCGCCAAGCGAATGGCCGGTGAGCGACTTCGTTGCGGAAATCGGCGGGCACTTCGAGCCGAAGACCTCGCGGATCGCCTCGATTTCCTTGATGTCGCCAATCGGCGTCGAGGTCGCGTGCGGATTGATGTAATCGACCGGAACTTTAGTGTTTTCGAGCGCCATGTTCATGCAGCGCACCGCACCCTCGCCGGACGGCGCCACCATGTCGTAGCCGTCGGAGGTCGCGCCGTAGCCGGCAAGTTCTGCATAGATTTTGGCGCCGCGCGCCTTGGCATGTTCAAGTTCTTCCAGCACCAGCACGCCGGCGCCGCCGGCAATGACGAAGCCGTCACGGTCTTTGTCATATGCACGCGAGGCCTTGTGAGGCGTGTCGTTATATTTCGACGACATCGCGCCCATTGCATCGAACAGCACCGAGAGCGACCAATCCAGTTCCTCGCAGCCGCCGGCGAAGATCAGATCCTGTTTGCCCCATTGAATGAGCTCGGCGGCGTTGCCGATGCAATGATTGGATGTCGCGCAAGCCGACGAGATCGAATAGTTGACGCCCTTGATCTTGAACCATGTGGCAAGCGTCGCGGAGGCCGTCGACGACATCGCTTTTGGAACCGCGAAAGGACCGACGCGCTTCGGTCCCTTCGTGCGCGCGGTATCAGCGGCTTCGATCAGGGCCCGGCAGGACGGTCCGCCCGAGCCCATGATGATGCCGCTGCGCACATTGGAAATATCCGATTCCTCGACACCGGAATCGCGGATGGCTTGTTCCATGGCCACGTGGTTCCACGCAGCGCCGCCACCAAGGAAACGCAAGGCGCGGCGGTCGACGACCCCTTCCGGATCGAGGCTCGGCGCACCGTGCACCTGGCTGCGGAAGCCAAGTTCCGCATATTTGTCGGCACGCACGATACCGGATTTGGCCTCACGGAGGCTCGCCAGCACTTCCTGCGTATTGTTGCCGATGGATGAGACAATGCCCATTCCGGTGACGACGACACGTCGCATAGTCGTTTTACCCTTAAAAACTCAACGCGGATTATTGCTGATCAGGACACAGATTGGCCGATTGAGGCATTTCCGCAAGGCCCCCGCGGGCTCACGCCCCGCTCGGCTGCAAAGCCTCGTCCTGCTTGAACAGCCCGACTTTCAGATCGCTGGCGCGGTAAATGACATTGCCGTCCGCCGAGAGCCAACCGTCAGCAACTCCCAGCACAAGCTTCGAGCGCATGACGCGTTTGATATCGATGCCGTAGATCACTTTCTTGACCGTCGGCAGAACCTGGCCCGAGAATTTCAGTTCGCCCAGACCGAGCGCCCTGCCCTTGCCCGGCGCACCAAGCCAACCGAGAAAAAACCCGACCATCTGCCACAGCGCATCGAGGCCGAGGCATCCGGGCATCACTGGATCGCCCTTGAAGTGGCAGAGGAAAAACCACAGGTCCGGCTTTACGTCGAGTTCGGCGCGGATCAACCCTTTGCCGTGCGCGCCGCCTTCTTCGCTGATTTCGGAAATACGGTCGAACATCAGCATTGGCGGAAGCGGCAATTGTGCATTCCCAGGGCCGAAGAGTTCCCCGCGGCCACAAGCAAGCAGATCTTCGTATTCGAAGCTGTGCCGGCGGGTGTCCATTGACGCTGCGTCCCCTTGCATGGGGCTTGGCTGAGTTCCCATGCCCGAGTTGGTAACATACCAAGGCTAGGCGGCAAAGGTGGCGAGCGCGTGCAGGCGTGTCATGTTTTCCGCCGAAAACCCCTAAAATACGATAGTACTCTTAGTTGCGAGCCGGTTGCATCAAGCGGGTCAATTGCGTATATGTTGCAGATGAAACGGTTTTTTTCGCTGGCTTGCATTGCGAGCTGGCTGTTCAGGCGTAACCAGAAATGACCCCGACGCGACAGACCGCATTGGCAAACATAAAAGCTACAGAGCATCCGGCGGATCGCTCCACGCTGACCGGATGCCCGTGGCATGACGTCAAGGCAATGCTGCGCCATGTCGGCTTGCGTCCGACCCGTCAGCGTATGGCGTTGGGATGGATCCTCTTCGGCAAGGGCGACCGCCACCTCACCGCCGAAATGCTTTACGAAGAAGCAAGCCGCGCGAAGGTGCCGGTATCGCTGGCGACGATCTACAACACCCTTCACCAGTTTACGGAGGTCGGCCTGTTGCGGCAGGTCGCGGTCGACGGTTCAAAGGCCTATTTCGACACCAATGCCACGGCACATCATCACTTCTTCATCGAAGGTGAGGATGAGGTGCTCGACATTCCAGGCGCCGAGGTTCTGATCGGCAAGACGCCGACGCCGCCCGAAGGTTTTGAGATTGCGCGCGTCGACGTTGTCGTGCGCCTGCGCCGCAAAACCTGATTGCCCAACTACCGAGAGTGCCGGGTCATTCGCATATGCGAATGATGTCGTCCGGACGTATTACTCGACTTTCTCGTTCGGATAAGCACCCCACAGGCGCTCCTGGCGGATATAGCCGTCGAAGCCCTTGCCGCTGAACTGGCACCAGCTGCCATTGCACGATTTCAAAGTCCCCAGCACGCCCGATTGCAGCTGGGCCCTAACCGGCGATTCGACGTCAGCACTTTCGTAGAGCGGAACAAGGTCTTCTTTCGATTTAGGCACGACGACCGCCATGCGCTTGCCCGACAACAGCGTGTGGTAGACCCAGCCCTCCGCACCTTCCCAGTCGCGAATGCGCCGCCAGTTCTCGAATTCCGCGGTGATCTCCACCGGCATGCCGACATGGGTATAGACCCAGCGGACTTCCTGATCCTTGTTTGGGCCGGAACGGGCATTGACCCGGTCAGACTTGAGGCTGACAAATCGCGGAATTGGCAGGCCGCTGACAGACCCCGTCGCGGCGTCTCCGGCAGACCTGGCCGTGCCCCCCGGCATCGTAACCAAGGCGGCCACCAATGCGGCCCCGCCAAGTGCAGCCCGGAAGCTTTGTGTTGTCACTGCCATCTGGTAGGAAAAAGAATGAGTTTCGTCCCCAACGCGCGTGGGCGCAGTGTGGTCGAGCACGGTTAATGAGGACTAAATCGGCGCTTCCCCTGGGTGGTATCGGCGCCATCGCCGCGGTTGAGAGCAATGCCGAAAGCCAAGAAACCGGTCGTCATTGTTACACGCAAGCTGCCCAACTCTGTCGAGCTGCGAATGCGGGAACTTTTCGACGCCCGTCTCAATCCCGAAGACAAGCCGATGACGCAAAGCCAGCTGGCCGACGCGGCGAAGGTCGCCGACGTCCTGGTCCCCACCGTCACCGACCGTATCGACGCCTCGGTCCTCAGCAAGTCCGGTGAGCAGCTCAAGCTGATCGCCAATTTCGGTAATGGTGTCGACAATATCGACGTCGCAACCGCCGTTCAGCGCGGCATTACTGTCACCAATACGCCGGGCGTTCTCACCGAGGACACCGCGGACATGACCATGGCGTTGATCCTGACGGTGCCCCGCCGGCTGGTCGAAAGCTCGCAGGTTCTGACGTCGGACAAGGATTGGACCGGCTGGTCGCCGACCTGGATGCTTGGACACCGGATCTGGGGCAAGCGGCTCGGTATTATCGGGATGGGACGCATCGGCCAGGCCGTCGCACGTCGCGCGCGCGCCTTTGGCCTGCAGATCCACTACCACAACCGCCGGCGCGTGGCTCCCAGGATCGAAGAAGAACTCGACGCTACCTATTGGGAAAGCCTCGACCAGATGCTTGCCCGGATGGATATCGTGTCGGTCAATTGTCCGCACACGCCGGCAACCTATCACCTGCTTTCCGCGCGCCGGCTCAAGATGTTGCGGCCGGAAGCGTTTGTCGTGAACACCTCGCGCGGCGAAGTGATCGACGAGAATGCTCTCGCCCGCCTGATTGAGTCAGGCGACATCGCCGGCGCAGGCCTCGACGTGTTTGAACATGAGCCCGCGGTAAGTCCAAAGCTGGTCAAGCTTGCCCGCGCGGGGAAGGTCGTACTGTTGCCGCACACTGGTTCGGCGACGATCGAAGGCCGTATCGACATGGGCGAGAAGGTCATCATTAACATCAAGACCTTCATGGATGGTCATCGGCCGCCGGATCGCGTCCTGCCGTCGATGTTGTAGGTCGGGCACCGGCGGCCCTTGGGTGCTACCCTCAATGTTGTGAGAGGTCGCTGATCGTCGGTTTGTTGCCGCTCAGTGGATTGTTCGGATCCCACGCATAATTTAACGTTTCGAACCGCATCGAGCGGGCGTCGACCATCAGCAGGCGACCAACAAGACCTTCGCCAAAGCCAACGATTTCGCGGATGACTTCCAGCGCCATCAGCGAGCCGAGCACGCCCGGCAGCGCGCCCAGAATGCCGGCTTCGGCACAGGCCGGCACAGTGCCAGCGGGCGGCGGTTCCGGAAAAAGACAGCGATAAGTCGGATTGCGGATTCCATCGGCGCGCCTCTCGTGCGCACGAATTGATGTAAGCGAACCATCGAAGGTGCCGACGGCTGCGGTGACGAGTGGTTTCCCGGCAAAATAGCAGGCGTCGGAAACGAGGTAACGCGTGGCAAAATTATCGGATCCATCCGCGACGATGTCGTAACGCGAAATCAGATCGAGTGCGTTGGCTGCCGTCAGCCGCTCACGATGCGTCTCCACTTTCACATGCGGATTGAGACCCTGCACCGCTTCGCCGGCACGCGCGACTTTCGGCTCACCGATATCGCGCGTTGAAAAAATGACCTGGCGCTGCAAGTTCGATAACGACACGTCATCGTCATCGACCACGCCAATTGTACCGACACCGGCCGCGGCTAAGTAGAGCAGCACCGGCGCGCCGAGACCGCCGGCGCCGACGACCAGCACGCGCGAAGCCTTCAGCTTCGCCTGGCCGGGACCGCCGACCTCGCGCAGCACGATGTGACGGGCGTAGCGTTCTAATTCCTGGGCGTCGAGCATTGTGGTTAACCTAGCGCATGACCTCGAAATAGTGTGAATCGCTTTTGGAAAAAGGCCATGCACAAGCAAAAAGTTACACGCAGCGCGGTTGCAGCCGTCCCCAGGTCGGTCCTTGGCCGCCTTGCGCCTTCGCTTCCATCGGCTAAGGTGACCGCAAAATAACGGGGTGGCGTTAACGTGATGCGTTTGGGTGGGCTAACGATCATGCTTGCTGTCTTGCTCGGCGCCGGTCCGGCGCTGGCGCAGGATTCGCCTGGCATCATGCCCGGGCCCGCGCAGTCCGCCGAAAAATCAAAACCCGTCCACATTGCACCGAAAAAGGTGGCCTCCAAGGTCGCCGCAAAGACTGCCGCTCCGACGCCGCCAGCGCCGAGCATTGCCGCGCCCGCGACCGTCGCTCCGAAATCCGCAGCGCTCGAGCCCCAGCCGGCCAGCACAGAGCCCGCCCAGGAAGCCCCTGCGGGAATCTCCATCGGCGATCGTCAGAAAATCCAGTCGGCGCTGTCATGGTCGGGCGACTACACCGGCTCGCTCGGCGGCGAAGATCCGTTTTTGACGGCCATCAAGAATTACCAGAAGCGCGCCAAGACCAAGATCACCGGTGTCCTCACGCCGGCCGAGCGCGCCAACTTGCTGGCAGCGGCAAAGGCGCACGAGGAAGAGTACGGCTGGACCGTCGTCGTCGATCCGGCCACCGGTGTGCGCATTGGCCTGCCGATTAAGATGGTCCCGCAGGCGCGCGACGCTGCGCACGGCACACGTTGGTCATCGGCGCACGGCGACGTGCAGGTGGAAACGTTCCGCATCAAGGAGCCCGATCTCAAGCTGTCGGCGCTCTTCGACCAGCAGAAGAAAGAACCCGCCACACGCAAGATCGAATACAGCGTGCTGCGCGACGATAATTTCTACATCAGCGGCATGCAGGGCCTGAAGAAATTTTCCGTGCGCGCCCAGCTTCGCAACGGCGAGGTTCGCGGCTTCACGATCCTTTTTGACCAGATGATGGAAACGATCGTCGCGCCGGTGACGGTTGCGATGGCAAGCGCTTTCTCGCCGTTTCCCGAAGGCAGCGCGCCGTTTGCGGCGATGGCGAAATCAGTCGAATACGGCAACGGGCTCGTCGTGAGTGCGCGCGGCCATATCGTGACCGACCGCAAGCTCGCATCGGGTTGCCAGGTGATCGTCGCAGCGGGGCTCGGCGATGCCGACCGGATTGCCGAAGACAAGGAGACTGGCCTGGCGCTGCTGCGTGTTTACGGTCCGCGCAAGCTTTCGCCGCTTGCGCTGGCGCCGGATGCTGCCAGGAAAGGCGACGTGACGCTGGTCGGCATCCCTGATCCAAAAGAGCAGAACGGCAGCAAAAAACTCACAGAGATCAAGGCACGGCTGGCAGACGGCAACGCGATCGAATTGCGGCAACCGGTGCCGATGGCGGGTTTCTCCGGCGCTGCCGCGCTCGATGGCCAGGGCCAATTTCTTGGCATGATGCAAATGCGGGATTTCGTGCTTGCCAGCACGGAATCAAGTGCGCCGCCGGTGCGGCTCATCACGGCGCCTGCGATCCGTGATTTCCTTGCGGCGCATAACGTTGCGCCTGCCAGCCAGGGCGGCGATGCCACGGCTGCGGTGGTCAGAATTATTTGCGTGCGGAAATAGTCTATTTGTTTTTCCAGGCCGGCTGCCGTTTTTCGATGAAGGCCTTCATGCCTTCCTTCTGATCGTCGGTCGCGAACAGCGAATGGAAGATTCGCCGCTCGAAGCGCATGCCTTCGGCCAATGACGATTCAAACGCTGCGTTGACCGATTCCTTTGCCGCAAGCACCGACGGCAACGACATGTTGGCGATCGCGTCGGCGACTTTCATGGCTTCGTCCATGAGACTTGCCGCTGGCACCACGCGGGCGACCAGGCCGGACTTTTCCGCTTCCGCCGCGTCCATCATGCGGCCGGTGAGAATCATGTCCATCGCCTTGGCTTTGCCGACCGCGTGGGCCAGCCGCTGGGTGCCACCGATTCCGGGAATGACGCCGAGCTTGATCTCCGGCTGGCCGAACTTGGCATTGTCGGCGGCAATGACGATGTCACTTTGCATGGCGAGTTCGCAGCCGCCGCCGAGCGCAAAGCCGGCGACCGCGGCAACGACCGGCTTGCGCGCCTGCGCGATGGCGTTCCAGTTGGAAACGAAATCGCCGAGATAGGCTTCGACAAACGGCTTGTCCGCCATCTCCTTGATATCGGCACCCGCGGCGAAGGCCTTTTCGCTGCCGGTGATCAGCAGGCAGCCGATTTTGTCGTCCGCATCGAAGGCCTCGATTGCCTCGGTGAGTTCGTCAATCAACGCCTTGTTGAGCGCGTTGAGCGCCTGCGGCCGGTTGAGCCGGATAATGCCGACGCGGCCTTTCGTTTCGACGATGATGTTCTGATAGGTCATGGCTAATCCCTGGCTCAGTCCAGTCTTGCTCCGGAGCGACGTACCACTTCGCTCCATTTGGCGGAATCGGCCTTGATGGTCGCCGCAAACTCTTCCGGCGTTCCGCCGGCCGGCTCGTCACCGATCTTGGCGAATTTTTCCTTGAATGACTCGGATGTGAGCGCCTTGTTGATCGCGGCGTTGAGCTTGTCGACGATTGGCCGCGGCACACCCGCCGGCGCGATCACGCCCGTCCAGGTCGGCGCCAGATATCCGGGAACTCCCGCTTCGGCAATCGTCGGCAGATCGGGGAACGCCGGCGAGCGCGCGGCGCCGCTGACGCCGAGGGCGCGCACCTTGCCGTCGCGCGCGAAGGGCGCGATCGATTGCAGGCTCTCAAACATGAGATCGACATGGCCGGCAATCAGATCGGTGATCGCCGGGGCCCCGCCACGGTAGGGCACGTGCACGATCTCCGTCCCGGTCATGTACTTGAACAGTTCGCCGCCGACATGCCCTGGCGAGCCGTTGCTTGACGACGCATTGGTGAGCTTGCCGGGGTTCTTCCTGGCATAGTCGACCAGCTCCTTCACCGAATGGACCGGCAGCTTCGGCGACACGGCGAGCAGCAAATGGCCGCGCGCAACCAGCGCGATCGGCTGGAAATCCTTTTCAATATTGTAGGGCAGCTTCGCCACCATGTGACGGGTGATGGCCAGCGCGCCGATCGGACCCATGCCGATCGTGTAGCCGTCAGGGGCGGATTTCGCGACCAGGTCGAGACCGATGGTGAGCGCGCCGCCCGGCCGGTCGTCGACAATGACCTGCTGGCCGAATTCCTTGGTCAATTCCGCTGCAAGAACGCGCGCAACGGTATCGGTCGCGCTACCCGCCGCCTGCGGGACGATGAACCGGATGGGATGGTCGGGAAATTCCGCGGCCGGCGCAACGGACGGCACGGCAGCGAGCATAAATGCAATGAGGCCAAGCTTTCGCATGCGATTACCCCCGGCGTTCAGGCAGCAGCGTGGACTATTTCTGGCATGACGGGCAATAGAAGGTCGAGCGTCCGACCTGCACGATGCGTTTGATCTTCCCTTTGCAATTAGGGCACGGCTGGCCTTCGCGGTCATAGACCTGAAAATTGTGCTGGAAATCGCCAAGTGAGCCGTCGGCGCGCCGGTGGTCGCGCAACGAAGAGCCGCCTGCCTCGATTGCGTCCTTGAGTACAGCCTTGATGGCGTCGACCAGTTTTTCCGCGCGTTCATTCGGCTTCCCGTTTCGGTCGGCAATTGTGGAGGCGACTCGCTTCGGTGACAGCCGCGCGCGATACAGCGCTTCACAGACATAAATATTGCCAAGGCCGGCAACGACACGTTGATCGCTAAGCGCCGCCTTAAGGGAAGTCTTCTTGCCAGCGCAAGCCTCGGCCAGCATCGCCGCGTCGAATTCATTTCCCAACGGCTCCGGCCCCAAGGCGCGCAGCAGCGGCTCGTGCTCGAGTTTTGCGCGTGACACCAGCTTCATCGAGCCGAAACGGCGCGGGTCGTTGAACGTCACTGTCGCGCCATTCGACATGTGAAAGACAATGTGGTCGTGCGCGGTGCTCTTGGAGCGCTCGTGATAATATTTCCCGGGCGCGGCATCCTTGCCGACACGGAACGAGCCCGACATTCCGAGATGCATCAGCAACACATCGCCTGATGAAAGATCGGCCAGCAGGTACTTTGCCCGGCGGCCCAGCCCCTCCACCGTCTTGCCGTGCAGGCGCTGCGCGAAGCCCTTGGGCAGGGGCCAGCGCAGATCGCCTCGGCGGACCTCCACCTTTGCAAAGCGCGCGCCTTCCATGGCGGGCGCCAGACCCCGGCGCACGGTCTCAACTTCAGGCAATTCGGGCATGATTAACCGCTCCTGCGCTGACACATAGCGCCCCCGCGGCCCTCGCGCTATGGTCCTGCCCGCAAAGGATTATTGGCGATGGCCCCGGGCAGCGAGCAGACCCATTTCGGCTATGACAGCGTGCCGCTTGAGGACAAGCAGCGGCGCGTGGACGACGTCTTCCATTCGGTCGCCCGCCGCTATGACCTCATGAACGACCTGATGTCGGGTGGCTTGCACCGGGCATGGAAGGACGCGCTGGTGACGGCGGTGAACCCGCCACGTTCGACGCGCGAATTTGCGTTGCTTGATCTCGCCGGCGGAACCGGGGATGTCGCCTTCCGCGTCACAGCGGCCGGCGGTGCAGGCACACGTGTGACCGTCTGTGACATCAATGCTGACATGCTCGAGGTCGGCCGCAAGCGCGCCGCCGAGCGCGGGCTCGATGGCATCGTCGGTTTCGAAGAGGGAAATGCCGAAGATCTCCCCTACCCGGACCGCAGCTTCGACTGTGTCACGATTGCTTTCGGTATCCGCAATGTGCCGCGCATCGAGCGCGCGCTCGCCGAAGCCTATCGCGTGCTCAAGATTGGCGGCCGCTTCCTGTGCCTGGAATTTTCGTCGGTCGACATCCCGGGCCTTGATGCGCTGTATGAGCTCTATTCATTCCAGGTAATCCCGCGCGTTGGCGAAGCGGTGACCGGGGACCGTGAGGCTTACCAATATCTCGTCGAGTCGATCCGCAAGTTCCCAAAGCCGAAAGCCTTCGCGCAGATGATCGAGGCCGCCGGATTCCGTCGCGCGTCATTCACGCCCATGACCGGCGGCGTGGTCGCATTGCACTCGGGTTGGCGCTTGTGATTGCTGCCACGTCCCATTTGCTCCGTCTCACCCGCGCCGGCTTCGTGTTTGCGCGCGAAGGCGTGTTTGCACTGGTCGATACCCGGCCCCTGCCCTTGCCGGCCAGGGCCGGCATCGCCGTGGCGCGGCTTCTTGAACGGCCGAGCACAAAAAGCGGTGAGAGCCGACTTGCCGCTGCGCTGAGCAAACTTGGGCCGACTTATGTCAAGCTCGGCCAGTTCCTGGCGACTCGGCCGGACGTGGTCGGCACGACGATCGCGCGCGATCTGGAAAGTCTTCAGGACAAGATGGCGCCATTCCCGCAAGTCGAGGCAGAGGCGGCTGTCGCAGCCGCTCTCGGCAAGCCGCTTTCTTCGGTCTATGCAAGTTTCGGCCCGGCGGTTGCCGCGGCATCGATCGCACAAGTGCACCGCGCGGAGATCGACATAGACGGCGCGCGCAAACCGGTCGCCGTCAAAGTTCTTCGCCCCGGTATCGAGCGCCGGTTCAAATCCGATCTGGACGCATTCTTCTTTGCGGCACGCAAGGCGGAGGCCTTCTCCGCAGAAGCGCGCAGGCTCCGGCTGATCGAGGTGGTGTCGACGCTCGCCCGCTCGGTCGCGATCGAAATGGATTTCCGGCTGGAAGCCGCCGCTGCTTCCGAGATCGCGGAAAATACCCGTGAGGACACTGACTTCCGCGTCCCCACGGTCGACTGGGATCGCACGGCACGCGAAGTGCTCACCCTGGAGTGGATCGATGGCGTGCGCCTGAGCGACCATGGCGCGCTTGCCGCGAAGGGTTTTGATCTGGCGGCGCTTGGCCGCAACGTGATCCAGAGTTTTCTGCGGCATGCATTGCGCGACGGATTCTTTCACGCCGACATGCACCCGGGCAATCTGTTCGTCGATGACGAAGCAAGGCTGGTCGCTGTCGATTTCGGAATCATGGGGCGTTTGCGTCCGAAAGAGCGCCGCTTCCTCGCGGAGATCCTGCTTGGCTTCATTACCCGCGATTATCAGCGGACTGCCCAGGTGCACTTCGATGCCGGTTACGTACCGCGGCAACATTCGGTGGAGAGTTTCGCACAGGCGATCCGCGCCATCGGCGAGCCGATTCACAATCGTTCGGCCGAAGACATCTCAATGGCCAAGCTTTTGATGCTGTTGTTCGAGGTCACCGGCCTGTTCGATATGCGCACCCGGCCGGAGCTCCTGCTCTTGCAAAAAACCATGGTGGTCGTGGAAGGCGTGGCGCGCTCTCTCGATCCCAAGCTCGACATGTGGACGACCGCCGACCCGGTCGTGCGCGAATGGATCGCGCGCAACCTCGGTCCTGTCGGCCGGCTGGAAGACGCTGTCGAGGGTGCCGGCGAGATTGGCCGCTTCCTCGGGGAAGTGCCGGGCCTGCTGACGCGCGCCGGTACCCTGCTCGATCAAGTCGACGACATCACCCGCGACGGGCTGGTGCTGTCGCAAGAGACTGTCGCGGCGATAGGCGCCGCGGAAGCGCGCAGCAACCGTTGGACCGCGGCAGGGCTGTGGATGATCGCGTTGTTACTCGCAACGATTGTCTGGATGCTCCGCTAAGAAGAGCTACGCCGCGCTCTCCAGAAGTTCTTCCAGTTTATCGATGCTTTGGGTCCAGCCCGCTTCCATGCCGGCCAGCATCTGCTTGGCAATCGGAACGCGGCCGACGGCGTACGTGTGCAATGTCATTGTGGTTTTGCCGCCTCGCTCGACAAATGTGACTGTGGTCAAGCCTTCGAGCAAATGCTTGCCTTCGTTGTCGATCGCGATATTGCTGAACACGAGCCGTTCAGGTGCGACGACCTCGCGGAATGTGCCCTTCATCGGATAGTCGTTGCCATCTGGTCCGTGCATGACAATGCGAAGGGTACCCCCGACCCGTACGTCCAATTCAGGGACCCGGCTGCTGAATCCGTGCGGGCCGAACCACTGCGCCAACATTTTCGGATCGGTCCAGGCCTGCCACACCAGCGCGCGCGGCGCGTCGAACACGCGGACGATCTCGACGGTACCTTCGCCGAACTGGTTTGCAGCAGATTTTGCGATCGCTTCGCTCATACGTTTTCTCCTTCATAGGCGCGCGTGAGCTGGCCAAGATCGAGCTTTTTCATCTTCATGAGCGCGCCCATTACCCGGGCGGATCTGGCTCTATCGGGATCCGTCATCATTTTCGGCAGTGCGGCGGGATACACCTGCCACGACAGGCTGAATTTATCCTTCAGCCAGCCGCACGGCCCCTCCTGACCGCCGTCGGTCAGCCTGCCCCAGAAGTAGTCAATCTCCTCTTGGGAATTGCAGGCGACCTGAAACGATACCGCCTCAGTGAACTTGAATTGGGGACCATTGAGCGCGGTGAAGGGCTGCCCGTTTAAGTCGAACTCCACCATCATGACTGAGCCGGCCTTCACGCCGGCCACATCCTGCGGATAGTGGCTCACATGGCCGACCTTGGAGTTCTTAAAGACCGACACATAAAAGTTTGCTGCTTCTTGGGCTTGCGTATCGAAGCAAAGACATGTTGACAGTTTTTTTGCTGAAACCTGCATTCCAAACTCCTTTCAGTTACGTCGCGCTCGCCAGGTAGCTCTCGAATTGGTCCATGGTGCCGCCCCAACCCTGGAGCATGCTTTGGCGGTTGGAGTCGAAGGTCTTCTGCTCTTCTTCGGTCGCGTTGTGTGGTGTCCAGGTCACAGTGAATTTTGTTTTTCCGCCGGGCGCATCCTCGAACGAAAAGGTCGAGAGCATTTCCAGTGGCCAGTTTTCGTTGCCGGGATGGCGCGTGATGCCGCCCATTTCATCCGAAAACGAATTGATGAAGACCATGCGCTCTTGCGGGACGATTTCGCGGTACACGAACTTGCCCCACATGGTCTGTCCATTCGGCGCCTGCATGCCGTAGAGGTAGGTGCCGCCCGGGCGCAGGTCCATTTTTGCGGCCAGCACCTTGAAGCCCTTCGGGCCCCACCACTGCTTCATGCGCTCCGGCTCGGTGAAACACTTCCACACCAGGTCGCGCGGCGCATCGAACACGCGCGACATCACGAATTCACCGGCCATTGTTTGCTCCTGTTGTAACGGACCGCAGATCCGCGTTTACGGTTCGACGATGACCATCCAGTTCACGCCGAACTTGTCGGTGGTCATGCCGAAGCGCGGTGAGAAGAATGTCTTGCCGAGCGGCATCATCACATTCCCACCCGCGGAAAGACCGTTGAACAGGCGGTCAGCATCAGCCTCGTCTTTGGCATTGACTGAAAGTGCGAAACCCTTGAATTCGGGATTCCCGGTGTTGCGCCCGTCGGACGCCATCACCCGCGTCTCACCGATCGTGATCGAGGCGTGCATCACCTTGGTTTCGTCGCCAGGTTTGCACATCGACTGGTCGGGGCCATCCTTAAAGCGCATCAGCATCTCGACCTTGGCGCCAAGTGTCTTCTTGTAGAATTCGATCGCCTCATCGCAGCGGCCATCAAAGAACAGGTAGGACTGAACGTGCATAACTCTTGCTCCTCCGGGTTCCAGGCATTGACAGATAGGTTGATATCAACATATTATGCGCCATGTCAACCCGTCACGACGAGCCGGCGCTTGCGGTCACCCATCTGGTGCGCGACGCCTGTCTTTGCCTGCACGTGCAGCGTGCCGCGCGCGCGCTGGCGCGACGTTTTGATGAAGTGTTTCGTCCGCTCGATCTCACGCATGGACAGTTTTCGTTGCTGATGTCGCTGAACCGCCCGGAACCGCCGAGTATAGGCAGCGTTGCGGCACTGCTCGCCATGGACCGCACTACCCTCACCGCGGCCCTCAAGCCTCTTGAACGCCGGGAACTGGTGAAGGTTTCGATCGACATGGAAGATCGGCGCAGCCGTCGGCTGGCAATAACCGCTGCAGGACGCAGGCTGCTGGGCAAGGCAGTTCCACTGTGGAAACAGGCCCATGCGCAAGCCGAACAATTGGTCCCCCGCGGCAGCGCGGATGACCTGCGCGCCGCGTTGCGCGCTTTGTCGTAGCTGGTCTGGGCCCCTGGGCATTCAGGCTCGCTTTGATGCAATTGCTGCGACGTATTCATCGAGCCGCGCCATGGTCTGCACCAGGCCCTTGTCGGCGCCGTAGTCCTTGACCACACGGGCGCGTGCTTCGGCCGACGGGAATTGTCCATGCCAGGTCAGACGCGTGTGGCCATTGCCAATATCTTCAAAAGTTACGGTCGTGATGAATTGCACCGGCTCAACATCGTCTCCGCCGCCATGATGATAGACAATGCGTTCAGGCGGAACGATCTCGTCGTAGGTAACGCGGTTCTGGTAATCGCGGCCGTCCGGTCCGTGCATCACGAAACGCCAGACGCCACCGGGGCGAAAATCGAAAGACTGTGTCGTCGTGGTAAAGCCGTCGGGGCCCCACCATTGCGCCAGATGCTTTGGATCGGTGAAAGCCGAGAACACCAGATCACGCGGGGCGTCGAATATGCGCATCCCGATGATCGAGCGCGGGTCTCTTTCGAGATCGATGCTACTTTTTACGGCCACGACTTTTCTCCCGCTTGTTTTGTTTTTGTGCGGCTTGCAGCGTTTTCAGGTAGTCGTCGAGACGATCAAGCCGCTCTTCCCAGAGCCGCCGGTATTCCTCGAGCCAGTCGTCGGCTTCCTTGAGCGCGCGCGCGTCGATGTGACATGGGCGCATCTGCGCATCGCGGGTGCGCGTGATCAGTCCGGCATGCTCCAGCACCTTGAGATGCTTCGACACCGCCGGCAGGCTCATCGCGAATGGCTCGGCGAGCTTGAGGACCGAGGTCTCACCAAGCGCGAGGCGAGCGAGGATTGCGCGCCGGGTCGGATCGGCGAGAGCCGCGAAGGTGGCGCTGAGGCGGTCGGTCGGCATTGAATTGAACCATTCAGTTAAATAACTGGTCGGTTAAATAAAGAAGATGGGCCCTCGCGTCAAGTGGAGCGAAAAACGCTTGCCAGACACCAGTTGATTGCATTGATTGCAACGCAATCACATTGATGCTAACGTGCTTCAATATAAGAGGATTTTGATGGCTTCGCTCACCGTTCGCCAGCTCGACGAGAGGCTCAAGAAACTGCTGCGCCTGCGCGCCGTGCGCAGCGGTCGTTCGGTCGAAGATGAGGTGCGCACCATCCTGCGCGATGCCGCCGAGGCGATGGGCCATGAAGCGCTCGATCTGATCGAGCCGCCCTCGCCGCAGCAACGACCTGCCGCAAGATCCACACGCGCAAATCCCGTGCCCGCTGACACGAAACGCGTGCTGCTCATCATCGGCGGCGGGATCGCCGCCTACAAATCGCTTGACCTGATCCGCCGGCTTAAGGAACGCGGCGTCGCCGTGCGCTGCATTCTGACAAAAGCCGCCGAGCAGTTTGTCACTCCTCTGTCGGCGAGCGCGCTTGTCGGTGAACGCGTCTTCACCGACCTGTTCGATCTGGCAGGTGAATTTGACGTCGGGCACATTCGTCTTGCGCGCGAAACAGATTTGATTGTGGTCGCACCAGCGACCGCCGACCTCATGGCAAAAATGGCGGGTGGTCATGCCGACGATCTCGCCACCGCCGTCCTATTGGCGACCACGGCAAAAATAGTTCTGGCGCCGGCAATGAACCCGCAGATGTGGGCGAATAAATCCACGCAACGCAATCTGGTACAGCTCGCCGCCGACGGCGTCGTGCGCGTCGGTCCGAACGAAGGCGAAATGGCGGAGGCAAACGAGCGCGGCCTGGGCCGCATGGCGGAGCCACTGGAAATTACGGCCGCCGTGGAAAAACTCCTGAGCGCCGAAGCGATACGATCGCTGCAAGGTCAGCGCGTCCTCATTACGTCCGGCCCGACCCATGAGCCGATCGACCCGGTGCGCTACATCGCCAATCGCTCATCTGGCAAGCAGGGTCACGCCATCGCGGCCGCCGCAGCCGCGGCCGGCGCGGATGTGACGCTGGTGAGCGGGCCCGTGAATGTGCCCGATCCGCCGGGGGTCAAAGTCATCAAGGTTGAAACCGCGCGCGATATGCTGCAGGCCGTCGAGCGCGCGTTGCCGGCGGATGTAGCGATTTTTGCCGCGGCTGTCGCCGATTGGCGTGTCGCAAATGCTGGCGAACAGAAGCTCAAGAAGCGGGCCGGTAATCCGACGCCGGAGCTGTCGCTCGTGGAGAACCCCGACATTCTTGCGACCATTGCAAAGCGGAAGACCCAACGGCCAAAACTTGTGATCGGTTTTGCCGCAGAAACCGAGAATGTCGCGGCAAATGCCAAAGCAAAGCTTGCCAGCAAAGGCTGCGACTGGATCTTGGCCAATGATGTTTCGCCGCAGTCGGGTGTGATGGGTGGCGATCGCAACACGATCACGCTGGTGCGCCCATCCGGTGTCGAGGCCTGGCCGCCGCAGACCAAGGACGAGGTCGCAGCCCGGCTCGTCGCGCGAATTGCCGATTCACTCAAGAAGTAGCGGCGGCAGTTACGCACAGGGGCTTCATCGTCGAAGGTTCTCGATTGTGGCCACTGCCGCCAGGTGCCATTCTCGCGGCAATCAAAATACCGTGGCGCGATGGCGACGAATCTCCAGCACAAAAGAATCCAGAGCGAAGCCACGATCGAGGTGCGGGTCGCGCGCCTTCCCCACGGCAAGGATTTGCCGCTGCCGTCCTATCAGAGTTCCCAAGCCGCCGGACTCGACCTTATGGCCGCCGTGCCGGCCACCGAACCACTGACAATCGCGCCGCGCGACCGCGCGCTTGTCCCGACAGGTGTTGCCATCGCGCTTCCTGAAAATCATGAAGGCCAGATACGTCCTCGCTCCGGCCTTGCTGCACGTCACGGTCTCACTGTGCTCAATGCACCCGGCACTATCGACGCCGACTACCGCGGAGAGCTCCAGGTGCTGCTCGTCAATCACGGCACCGAACCGGTGACGATCACCCGCGGCATGCGGATCGCCCAATTGATAATCGCTCCGGTTGTACGCGCACACATATCGGATGTTGCATCTCTCGATGAAACCCCGCGCGGCAGCGGCGGTTTCGGTTCTACCGGAAGCTGAAAAAAAGAGGCATCGAATACGGCTGGACGGGCACGGAGGCGTAGCCTAATACCGCACGCTTCGTTACCACTGTAACCGGTTCGAAAATGCCGCTGGTACCCCGCAAGGGTCTTCTTGCCATAGCCGCTGTGATCGATGTTGCCATCCATGCCAACAGCCGCCCCGTTTCGGCCAAGGCATTGGCCGCGCGCCATCAGTTGCCACCGCGCCACCTCGAGCCGGTGCTGCAGGCGCTGGTCCGGGACGGCATTCTCAAGGGCATCCGAGGGCCGCACGGCGGTTATGAGCTCGGGCGGGAACGCGACCGCATAACGGCCGACGATATTCTGCGTGCTGCCGTCGCGGCCGATGACGCCGACGACCTCGTATTGCCCGACTCTTCCTTGCTCAATGAGGTCGTGCGCCCGGCGCTGGTCGAGACAGAGCGCACATTTTCCGTCGCCCTTGGCCGCATCAATATCGACGACATGGTCAAACGCGCTGAAACATTGAAATAGCACCTGATTTTTCAATCACGTGGGCGAGTCGTTCACGGTCTGGACTCTTTCGGCACGATTCCCCTTAGGGGTAAAGTCCAGCGATTCGCGGATCGGCGTGGCGGACGCCTCCCGCAATCCTGGGGCAAGCCTGAATGCCGGAGACAATCCGGACGGCGAACGAGAGGCTGCGTTCTCGTCCGTGGCGAGACGGATTCCTCGCCGCCTTCGTGGTCGCAAATCTTTCACTGGTGCCCAGCACATCGGCTTACGCCGACGTGCATTTTGGCACGACGACCGTCGATGCCGTCCATCGTGGCATCGCAATGCTTCGCGGCCAGCAAATCAATGCGCTGACGCTGGTCCTTGCATTCATCGGTTTTATTTTGCTTGCTAGCCTTTTTTTATTGCGGGCGAACCGAAATGCGAGCCGCGCACAATCCTACTCGCACGATGAGACAACTGCCCTACAGGCCGAGGTCGATCGTCTCAAGGCGTTGCTGCTTTCGGAACCGCAGGTTCTTGTGACCTGGGTGGCAGCCGCCGAACAGCCTGAAATTCTGGGTGACACCAGCATAATCGCACCCGGCAGCGTGCCCGAAAGAATTCTCGCATTCGGCACATGGCTGGAGCCCGCTGCCGCCCATCGCATGGAAGCGGCGGTTGATGTCCTGCGCAGCGAAGGCCGCGGCTTTGTCATGACTCTCACGACCCGCGCCGGTCACCCGGTCGAGGCGGAAGGTCGTGCCATTGGGGGCCGTGCCGTCCTGCGATTGCGCGACGTCAGCGGCATTGAACAGGAACTGCTGGATCTTGCCGGCCGTCACGATCAACTGCTGAGCGACATCGAAACCATGCGCACGATGCTCGACTCGCTTCCGGCGCCAGTCTGGACCCGCGATGCCGCCGGTCACTTGATCTTCGTTAATTCGGCGTACGCGCGCGCGGTCGACGCGGAAAATCCGGCGGACGCCGTAACGCGCGGATTGGAACTGCTCGACCAATCGACCCGTGCAGAGCTCGCCCGCACACTCGCGACTGGTGAGACATATGCCGGCCGCTTGCCTGCGATTGCCGCAGGCATGCGCCGAATTTTCGAGATCGTTGATGCTCCGACCGGCGCCGGCAGCTCAGGCATTGCGATTGACCGCACCGAGGTCGAAGCGATGCGTGCCGAGCTCGCGCGCATGAACGAGGCACATCGTCGCGTCCTTGATCAACTCGCAACCGGCGTGGCTGTCTTTAATGTCGACCGCAAATTGACGTTCTATAACTCAGCGTTTCGATCGCTTTTCGAGCTTGATGCCGGCTTCCTCGACCAGACGCCAACCGATGCCGCCGTGCTTGATAAGTTACGCGCTAAACGCAAGCTGCCCGAGGAGCAGGATTTCCGGCAGTGGAAACAGCAACTGTACGAAGCCTATCGCGCGGTCGAACCAAAAGAACACATGTGGCATTTACCGGATGGCCGCGCGCTGCGCGTCGTCACAACGCCGAATCCAGAAGGCGGCGTCACTTATCTTTACGACGATGTCACGGAGCGACTGGACCTGCACCGCCGCTACGATGCGCTCATCAAGGTCCAGAGTGAAACCCTCGATCATCTGGCCGAAGCAGTAGCGGTGTTCGGCAGCGACGGCCGGGTCTGGTTGCATAATCCGGCCTTCCAGCGAATGTGGAAGCTGTCGCACGAAGCGCTTGAACAGCATCCCCACGTCGAATCCGTCACTGCGTGGTGCCAGGCCCAACATGACGACAACACGGTATGGCGGAACCTGCGCGCGGCTGTTACCGCAATCGACAATCGTGAGCCGCTCGCCGCCCGCGTCGAAAGACGCGACGGCGCCGTCATCAATATCGCGACCATGCCGTTGCCCGACGGAGCGACGCTGGTCACGTTCCAGGACGTGACTGACACGATCAACGTCGAGCGGGCATTGCGCGAACGCAATGAAGCATTGGAGGCGGCCGATTCCATCAAGATCGATTTCGTGCATCACGTGTCTTACGAATTGCGCTCGCCGCTGACGAATATCATCGGCTTCGCGAACCTGCTGAGCGATCCGACATTCGGTCCGCTTACGCAAAAGCAGGCCGAATATCTTGGCTACATCACCGTATCGACCAATGCACTGCTGGCGCTCATCAACAATATTCTCGACCTGGCCACGATCGATGCAGGAGCCATGACGTTGAACCTGGGCGAAGTCGATATCCGCGTCAGCATGGAGGCCGCAGCAGAGGGCGTGCAGGATCGCCTGGTCAAAAACCACATCACCCTCGACATCCGATCTCCGGCCAATATCGGCAGCTTTACAGCGGATGAACGCCGCTTGCGCCAGGTCCTGTTCAATCTGCTCTCCAACGCAGTCGGTTTCTCGCCCGCCGGAGAGACGGTAACGCTCAGCGCCGAGCGGCGCCCTCAGGCAGTCGTGTTTTCGGTTACCGACCACGGCCCCGGAATTCCACCGGAAGCAAAGGATAAAGTTTTCGAATGGTTCGAAACCGATTCCCAAGGATCGCAACACCGCGGCCCCGGTCTCGGGCTGTCGCTGGTGCGTTCCTTTGTTGAGCTGCATGGCGGCAAAGTCGAAGTCGATTCCGCGCCGGGCCGCACCACAGTGACCTGCGTGTTTCCGGCGGAGCAGGCGGCGAAACAGACAGCGGCCTGACGGCCAATGCTCACAAAAATTCGATTTGCCCGGGCCTCCACTTGCAGAGTAAACGTCTGACGGACTGCCGGAGTTTGCCGCTTGCCTGACCAGGATACAAAATCGCACGCTTCAGCAGGTATTGCGCCTGAAGCTCTGGTGTTTGACCTCGTCGAATGGGTCGCTCGCGAGCCCCGCTCCTACGCCGATGTCATCGACGCCTGGCGCACATCATGCCCGCGCCTCACGGTATGGGAAGACGCGGTCGACCGCGGACTGGTGAAACGCGAAACAGCATCTGGACGCGGCACCCAGGTGGTCGTAACCGACTCCGGCCGGCGTTTCCTGCGCGATCAGGCTCGCAACCAACGCTAGCCAAATTGAGCGCCGGCTGTGCTGGCGCGTGCGCAGGCTCTCCACTACCATTCAATCAAGACAAAAAAAGCGGGCCGTTGTCCGCCTTGGGGGATCCGCATGTCCGGGAAGCCGTTATTCGATACGCGTTCGATCTGGTGCAGACTATCCGTCGCTGTCGTTGTCGCCGCCGCACTGTTTAGTTTTAGTGCGGCACATGCCGCCTGGCCTGAGCGCACCATCACCATCATCGTGCCGTTTCCACCGGGCGGACCTAACGACTTGCTCGGGCGGCTGTTGGCGGCGGAGCTCGCACCGAAACTCGGGCAGAATGTCATTGTTGAAAACCGGGCCGGCGCTGTCGGCAATATCGGAATTACCGCAGGCGCACGGGCGGCACCGGATGGTTATACGCTTGTCGTCGTAACCGGCGTCGTCCTGATCAATCCAAGCGTCACAAAAGTCGCCTATGACCCGATCAAGGATTTCGCGCCGATCGCCTATCTTGGCGCCGCGCCCAACGCCATCATTACGAGGCCAGCCTCCGGCATCACGAGCGTCGCGGACCTGATTGCCAAGGCGAAAGCGAACCCGGGCAAGCTGACTTATGCATCGCCAGGCCTGGGCAGCGTATCGCAGCTCGCGGTCGAATTGCTCAAGCTTCGCGCGAATATCGACATGACACATGTGCCGTTCAACGGTGCCGCGCCGTCACTGCAAGCCGCGCTTTCGGGCACGACCGATGTGGCATCGGTCAGCATTGCGGGATTGATCAGTCACATCCGCTCCGGAACGCTGAAGGCGATCGCGCAAACGGGCGCCGAGCATTGGGTCGACATGCCGGACGTCCCGACCATGCAGGAAGCCGGCATTCCCAACGCGGTGGTGGAGACGTCGCAAATGTTTCTTGCGCCGGCCGGCACACCGCCAGCAATTATCAAGCGCCTCAGCGATGAGACCCGGCTGATCCTGCAAAAACCCGAGGTCAAAGACAAAATGCTGACCGCGGGATTTATGGTGAAATTCGAAGGGCCTGACGAACTGCATACGCGCATGGTGCGCGAAGTGCCGGTGTGGAAGGAAATCGTCGAGCGGGCCGGCCTCGCGAAAGGTAACTGACGCAAGTTTGCCGCTGCGATTCTGGCGTGGGGCCGCGCGAACTGCTTATAAGGTCCTGTCGCGCAACGGATGATTCGATGTTTTTCACCAGCTCCGGCAGTTACAGCTTCACGGTAGATCTTGCCAATGAAGCGGCAACATACCGGTTGGTGAGGGATGTCGCCGCGCTGATCGAAGCCGGTGACATGGTTACATTGTCCGGTGATCTTGGCGCGGGAAAGACAACATTTGCGCGTGCGTTTATCCGCTATGTTGCGGGTGATGACACAATCGAAGTGCCGAGCCCGACATTCACACTGACGCAGACCTACACGCTGCCGCGCTTTTCACTGGTACACACGGACCTTTACCGGCTGTCGGGGCCGGCCGAACTGACGGAGCTTGGCTTCGATGATGCGACCGAAAGTGTCGTGACGTTGCTGGAGTGGCCGGATCGCGCCACTGGATTTCTGCCGGCAGACAGGCTCGACATTGCATTGACGCTGGCACCGCAGCAGGGACCGAATGCACGCAGCGCGCGCGTCACCGGCTATGGCAGCTTTGCCGCCCGTGCCGAGCGCATCCTGACGGTCCGACAATTCCTTGACCGATCCGGATTCGGCCAGGCTGAACGCCGCCGCATCCAGGGCGACGCTTCGACGCGCAGTTACGAGCGGCTCACGCGCGACCGCGCAACTTATATCCTAATGAATTCACCGAAGAGGCCCGATGGTCCGCCGGTGCGGGACGGCAAGCCCTATAGCGCCATCGCGCATTTGGCTGAAAGTGTGACGCCCTTTGTCGCAATGGCACACGCGTTGCGCGGCCGCGGGTTTTCGGCGCCAGCGGTATTTGCTGCCGATCGCGACGCAGGCCTGTTGATCATCGAAGACCTCGGTGATGAGCTGGTCGTTGGGGGCGACCCGCCGACACCGGATGAGATGCGGTATGAAGCGGCAACGAGCCTGCTCGCCGAATTGCACAGCGAAACGCTGCAGAGCGTGATCCCGGTCGAGCCCGGCGTTGAATACCAAATTCCTCAATACGACATGGATGCCTTTCTCATTGAAGTTGAACTCTTGCTCGACTGGTATCTCCCCAAGCTCGAGATCAAGGTTTCCGATACCAAGCGTGGTGCCTACCGGGCGCTTTGGCGCGAAGCACTTCTGCCGATAACGTTGGACGAGGAAACCTGGGTCCTGCGCGATTTTCACTCACCCAATCTCCTTTGGCTGCCGGAGCGAGAGGGTACTGCGCGCGTTGGCCTGCTCGATTTCCAGGATGCGGTCATGGGGCCAGCCGCCTATGATGTCGCGTCGCTATTGCAGGACGCGCGCGTTGATGTTCCGGAATCCCTGGAGATCGCGCTGCTCTCGCGCTACACGCGCGCGCGACGGTCCGCCTATCCACCATTCGATGCTGCAAACTTCGCGCGTGCTTACGCCACGCTCGCCGCGCAGCGGGCGTCCAAAATCCTTGGCATTTTCGCACGCCTGGAGCGGCGCGACGGAAAACCGCAATATCTGCGGCATTTGCCGCGGATATGGGGTTATTTGCAGCGCTCGCTCGCGCATCCGGCGCTCAAGCCACTCGCGGCCTGGTATCGCGCAAATGTACCGCCGTTGAAGACGTGAACGCATGAGTGCATCGCCGACAAAATCCACACCGCGCCGCGCCATGGTGCTTGCCGCCGGCCTCGGCACCCGCATGCGGCCGTTGACCGACAAAATCCCGAAGCCGTTGGTACCGGTTGCCGGCAAACCGCTCATCGATCACGTGCTCGATCGCCTCGCCGACGCTGGCGTCGCGCGTGCCGTGGTCAACGTGCACTACATGGCCGAGCAGATCGAACAGCATCTCGCCTATCGCAGCCGCCCGCAGATCGTGATCTCCGACGAACGCGGGCTGCTGCTCGGTACCGGCGGCGGCGTGACGAGGGCTTTGCCTCAATTGGGCCATGCACCTTTCTTCCATATCAATTCCGACACCATCTGGATCGACGGCGTACAACCGAACCTCGCGCGCCTCGCCGAGGCCTTTGACGCCAACACAATGGACGCGCTGCTCCTGCTTGCGCCCACCGCCGGCAGCATTGGCTATGCCGGGCGAGGCGATTTCGCCATGACGCCGGACGGCCGCTTGCGCAAATGCGCGGAGCAGGAGATCGCCCCATTTGTTTATGCCGGCGCTGCTATTCTCTCACCTGCGCTTTTTGCCGGCGCGCCAGCCGGCGAATTCTCGCTCACAACCCTATTTGATCACGCGGCCGCAACTGGGCGACTGCATGGCCTGCGGCTCGAGGGATTGTGGATGCATGTCGGAACTCCGGAAGCCGTAGCCGCCGCAGAGGCCGCAATTCGCGCAAGCACGAGTTGATCGGCTGCCCGATTTAGCGTGTATGATTCGTCGATGGCCATTGCTCGCGCCAATGTCTTCAATATCCCCGCTTCGGCGCCGTTTCTGAAGGTGCTGATCGGCGCGTTGGTCGGCGGTAAATTGGTGCCCGGCTTTCCGGCGAACCGCGATCCGATCGAATTGGCCCGTGCCACGCTTTATCTGCCGACGCGGCGAGCCTGCCGGCTGGCGCGCGACATGTTTCTGGACACCATGAAGGACGGCGGCGCCATCCTGCCGCGTATCGTCGCCATCGGCGACCTCGACGAGGACGAGATCGCGTTTGCGCAAGCAGCAACCGGCGATCTCGCTGAACCCGCATTAGCTCTGCCGGAAGCGATCGCGCCGCTGGAGCGCCGACTGCTGCTCGCGGAGCTCATTCTGAAATGGGCGAATTCGCCCGCGGTGCGCGGCGTGCAAGGCTCGCCGCTGATCGCCAATACGCCGCAGGCCGCGTTAGGACTCGCCGACGATCTCGCCCGCCTGATGGACGACATGACCACACGGCAAGTGGAATGGAGAAAACTCGACAGCCTGGTCCCAACCGACCTCGACGAATATTGGCAATTATCGCTGCGCTTTCTCAAGATCGCGCGTGATACCTGGCCAGCATTTCTTAAAGAACGCGGCGCGATCGAGGCGACCTCGCGCCGCGATCTGTTGATCGAGGCCGAAGCCAAGCGTCTCGCCAACAGCAATGCGCCGGTCATTGCCGCCGGTTCCACCGGATCGATGCCGGCGACCGCCAAGTTGCTTTCGACCGTCGCGAAATTGCCGCACGGCGCCGTCGTGCTGCCCGGCCTCGACGTGGATCTCGACGACTTATCCTGGGCGCTGATCGCCGGCGACAGAGACGACAAGACCCATGATGGTGCGCCCGCCGCAGGCCATGCGCAATTCGCAATGCAGGCGCTGCTTGCGTCGCTCAGCATCGCGCGTAGTGACGTGAGACAATTGTGCGCACCTGCACCGCACGGCCGCGAGCGGCTGGTATCTGAAGCGCTGCGCCCGGCCTCCACCACTGAACTTTGGCATTCACGGCGCAACAAAAAGGATTTCGAACAAGCCGTCGCGCAGGCGCTCTCCTCACTGAGCATGATCGAATCCGCGAATGCCGAAGAGGAAGCGCTTGCCATCGCGGTGGCGTTGCGCGAAGCGGTCGAAACACCCGACAAACACGCCGCTTTGGTGACGCCCGACCGCGCGCTGGCGCGCCGTGTCGTTGCGGCACTGGAGCGCTGGCATGTTCCGGTCGACGACTCCGGTGGCAACTCGCTCGCCGATACCAAAGCGGGCGTGTTTGCGCTGCTGGCGGCACAAGCCGCACTCGGCGGCCTGGAACCGGTGACGTTGCTGGCGTTGTTGAAACATCCGCTGTTGCGGCTTGGACAGGCTGTGGGCGCGCACGAGGCCGCCATCGCTACGCTTGAAAAATCCTTGCTGCGCGGACCGCGGCCGCGCCCCGGCAGCAGCGGCCTTGCCCACGCACTCGAAACCTTCCGCACCAATCGCAATCAGCTTCACCGTAGCGATCCGCGTCATTTGATTGACGACACCGAGCTCGACACGGCCGCCGACTTGATCGCGCGCCTCGCGACCGGACTGGGGCCGCTTGAAGCGCTGAAATCCGGCAATCATCCCCTCGCGACGCTTGCGCAATGCCACCGTGACGTCATCGCGGCACTGAGCCCCGACGCCCTTGTCGGCCACGACGGAAAGGCGCTGGCTCAGGCTTTTGAAGACCTTGTCCTCAGTCAGGCCGCTCGCGGCCTCGCCGTCAGCCGCGGCGATTATCCCGAGCTATTTCACGCCACCATCGCGGGCCGCGTCGTGCGCCGTCCGGAAATTGCCGACGTGCAGGTGCGTATCTTCGGCCCCCTGGAAGCGCGTTTGCAGAACATCGACCGCGTCGTGCTGGGTGGGCTCAATGAAGGCACCTGGCCGCCCGAGACGCGCAGCGACCCCTGGCTGTCGCGACCCATGCGCCGCGCTCTCGGCCTCGATCCGCCCGAGCGCCGCATCGGCCTGTCGGCGCACGACTTCGCGCAAGCGCTGGGCGCACCTGAAGTCATTTTGTCGCGCGCAGCCAAGCTGGCCGGCGCGCCAACCGTGACCTCGCGTTTCGTGCAACGCATCGCCGCGCTCGCAGGAGCGCGCTGGAATGACGTGTGCGAACGCGGTGAAAATTATCTCACGCTTGCCCGCGCGCTCGACTATCCGGCGGATGTGAAAGCCGTCGCACGCCCGGCGCCAACGCCGCCGTTGGCGGCGCGGCCGGCGCGACTGTCCGTCACCGCCATCGAAGACTGGTTGCGCGATCCGTATACGATCTACGCGCGTTATGTATTGCGCTTGTCCGTGCTCGATCCGGTCGATACCGCGCCCGGCGCGCGCGACCGCGGCACTGTCATTCATGGTGCCATCGGCGACTTCACCGGAAAATTTGCCGCTGGCATGCCCGCCAAGCCACTCGAGGAATTGCGCAAGCTCGGTGAAAAACGCTTTGCGCCGCTGAACGATTATCCGGAAGCAAGAGCCTTCTGGTGGCCGCGGTTCCAGCGCATCGCCCAATGGTTCGTGGCCTGGGACAGCGAGCGCCGCGCAGGGATCCAGGCGTTACATGCAGAAATCAAAGGTGAATTGAAATTCCCCATCGGTAAACGCGAATTCACGCTGTCGGCGGTTGCCGACCGTATCGAACGGCGCAAGGACGGCAGCTACGCCATCATAGACTACAAGACCGGCAGCGCGCGCACCGAGAAGCAGGTGCGCACCGGGCTGGCGCCGCAGTTGACGCTGGAAGCTGCGATTTTGCGTGCCGGAAAATTCGGCGATCTTCCCGCCGGCTCGGTCTCCGAAATTTCCTATGTCACGCTGAAGGGCGGCGAACCGGCGGGCAAACCCGACAAGATCGCCTTTAAGGACGGCACGACCGATACGCAGGCCGACCACGCGCTGGCGCGGCTCAAGGAGCTTGCAGCGACGTTCGAGGACCCGGCGACGCCTTACCTGTCGCTGGTTCATCCGATGTGGACGACGCATTACGGCGACTACGATCACCTTGCTCGCATCAAGGAATGGTCCCTGTCCGGCGGCGGCGATGAGGACGATACATGAACGCGCCCCGGAATATCCCGGTCGACGTGACCCGCGTGCAGATCGAGGCCGCCGACCCCGACGTGTCCGCTTTCGTCGCCGCCAATGCCGGCTCGGGCAAAACCCACGTGCTGGCGCAACGCGTCATCAATCTGCTGCTGCGCGGCGTCGATCCGGCGAAGATCCTCTGCATCACCTTCACCAAGGCAGCTGCGGCTAACATGGCGAACCGCGTATTCGGCACGCTGGCGGAATGGACGACGCTCGACGACGACGCGCTCGACAAGAGGATTCTGCTCAGCACCGGACAGAAAGCCGATGCGGGCCAACGCGCGCGGGCGCGGAGGCTTTTCGCTTCGGCGCTGGAAACGCCCGGTGGCCTGAAGGTGCAGACTATCCATGCGTTCTGCACCCGGCTGCTGCACCAGTTTCCGTTTGAGGCAAATGTCGCCGCGCGCTTCACCGTGCTGGACGAAGCCTCGACCACGCAGTTGCTCAACCACCTAACGCTGCAAGTGCTGCTGGATGCGTCGGCGCACCCCGACAGCGCGCTTGGCAAGGCGCTCGCCACCGCCATCGTGGTTTCCGCCGACCAGACCTTCAAGGAAGTGATCGGCGATGCCATCCGCAAACGCGATACGTTATTGGCCTGGATCGTGCGTGCCGGCAGCATTGACAAGGCCATCGCGGAGCTATCTGCCAGCCTCGGCATCGCGCCTGGCGACACGCTGGAATCGCTGGAGCAGGACTTCTTCACTCAGTCGCTGATCCCGGCGGCGGAATGGCCGGCGCTGATCGAAGTTCTCGATTCGGGCTCGGCCAGCGACAAGAAACATATAGCGATACTTGGAGCTGCCCGCGCCGCGTCGGGCCGCGAACGCATCGACAACTATCTCAAGGTGTTCTGCACCGCCGAGCTTGAACCGCGCCAGAATATCGTCACCAGGAAAATCGGCGACAGCCATCCCGACTGGCTGGCACGGCTCCTGGCCGAACAGGACCGCGTCTGCAAGCTGCTGGAGCGCGAGCGCGCGGTCCGCGCCCGCGAGCGCACCCGCGCACTCATCACCATCGCCGCCGACGTCATCGCGCACTATGCCAAGCGAGAAAGAACGCCGCGCGCTGCTCGACTACGACGACCTGATCGACAAGACGCTTGAACTGTTCGGCCGCGCTTCGGCCGCCTGGGTACTCTACAAGCTCGATCTCGGCATTGACCACGTGCTGATCGATGAGGCGCAGGATACCAGCCCGAAGCAATGGGAGATCGTGCGCACCATCGTCTCGGAATTTACCCCCGGAGGGGCACGGCCGAACGTGCGGCGCACGGTATTCGCGGTCGGCGACGAGAAACAGTCGATCTTCTCGTTTCAGGGCGCGGCGCCGCGCGCTTTCGACGAGATGCGCCGCGAGTTCGGCAAACAGTTCGATACGCCCGATCTGGGCTGGAAATACCTGCATTTTCACCACTCGTTTCGCTCGGGCGAGAACGTGCTCGGCTCGGTCGACCAGGTTTTCGGCGCGCGCGAGGTGTTCGTCAGCGTCACCACCGACGAGGCCGGCGTGCCGCCGCACACCTCGCTACCGAATGCCGCGCCGGGCCTGGTCGAACTGTGGCCGCTGATCGAACCAGCCGAAAAAAAGGAAATGGAAGGCTGGGACGCACCCTTCGACACCGAGAGCGAGGAAAGCCCGCGCGTGCTGCTGGCGCGCCGAATCGCGGGCCAGGTGAAAATCTGGATGGCGCGCGGCCTGAAGCCGGGCGATGTGCTCATTTTGGTGCGCCAACGCGGGCCGCTGTTCGAGGCCATCATCCGCGCGCTGAAGGACAGCGGCGTGCCGGTGGCTGGCGCCGACCGGCTGGTCCTGACCGAGCACATCGCGGTGATGGACCTGATGGCGTTGGCCGACGTGCTGCTGCTGCCGGACGACGACCTTGCGTTGGCGAGCGTACTCAAGAGCCCGCTGTTCGGCTTGAGCGAGGAGCAGTTGTTTACCCTGGCGTGGGACCGCAAAGGATCGCTGCGCGCAAGTTTGCGCGCCAGATCAAAATTCGATCCGGCTTTTGCCACAGCGAACAGCACGCTCGACGAATTGGCGCAGGCCGCGCAAATCCATACCCCATTTGGTTTCTTCGCCCACATATTGGGAGCGATGCGAGGCCGCGCTAAATTCTCAGCGCGACTGGGGCCGGAGGCCAACGACGCGCTCGATGAGTTTCTCAATCTGGCGCTCGACTACGAGGCGCGCGAGACGCCATCGCTGCAAGGCTTCCTCAACTGGTTGCGCGCCGCCCAAAGCGAAGTGCGCCGCGACATGGAAATGGCGCGTGACGAAGTCCGCGTGATGACCGTGCACGGCGCCAAGGGACTGGAAGCCAACACGGTGATCCTCGCCGACACGACTACCCCGCCCGGCGGCCCCCGCGATCCACGATTGCTGAGGCTGGACAACGGCGCACTGGTCTGGGCGACGGCGCGCGCCAACGATGTCGACGCCATGATGGACGCACGTGCACTCGCGCAACAGGATGCGCGCGACGAATACCGCCGCCTGCTCTACGTAGCCATGACGCGCGCCGCCGAACGGCTGGTGATCTGCGGCACGCGCGGCAAGAACAAGATTTCCTGACGGCTGCTGGTATCAGCTGGTCGAAAATGCGATGGCGGACAAATGCATCAGCGAACCGGCCGATGATGGCAGCGGCGAGGTGCTGCGATATCGGAAGGGTGGACATCCGTCTGCAGACGTTCAGAAAAAAAACGTGCCGGCGGCGATCAAGCCCGCTTCTGTACCATCATGGCTCTATACCGACGCCAGGTCTGGCGTCTCTCGCCCGCGCGTCATCACACCGTCGAGCGTCGAGGATGACGATGTAGCGCGCCCGTTTGCATCCGTCGCCAACACGAACGCCTTGCTGCGCGGCACTTTGGTGCACCGCCTCCTGCAGTCACTGCCGGATATTCCCACCGCCCGCCGCGCCCGGGCCGCGGAAGAATATCTCGCCAGAAAAGGCAAAGAATTCGACAGCGAACAACGCCAGAAGATCGCGGAACAGGTCTTGGTGTTGCTCGACGATGCGCAACTCTCGGGGCTGTTCTTGCCGGGCAGCCGGGCCGAAGTGCCCATCGTTGGCTGGATTGAAATGCGCGGAGAAAAGTGGCGCGTTTCGGGTCAGGTCGACCGCCTGGCGGTGACGCAAACCGCTGTTCTGATTGGCGACTTCAAAACGAACCGCCCTGCCCCGCGCCGAATTGAGGAGGCGCCTCAAAGCTACATCCGTCAGCTTGCGCTCTACCGTGCCGTGCTCGAAAAATTATACCCGGACAGGCCGGTCCGCGCGGCGCTGATCTGGACGGAAGTACCTGATCTCATGGAGATTTCTGCGGAGGTGCTCAGTGCGCGCGCTGGCGTCTATCACCCCCGCGTGAGAGCGCCTTGACGCTGCCGGACCGCATTCATAGCTTCCTGCCCTCGCAATTATTCGGGAGCTGATTCTCCCGCTCAATAGACAAGAGGTAATGGTCATGGCCGTCGGCAAAGTGTCAGACGCTAGCTTCGAATCGGACGTGTTGAAATCTGCCGAACCGGTCGTCGTCGACTTCTGGGCGGAATGGTGCGGTCCGTGCCGCATGATCGCGCCCGCGCTGGAAGAGATCGCGGGGCAGCTGGGCGACAAGGTCAAAATCGTCAAGCTCAATGTCGACGAAAATCCAAACACCGCCGCGAAATACGGCATCATGTCGATCCCGACCTTGATGATGTTCAAGAACGGCGAGATCGCCTCCCGCCAGGTCGGCGCTGCGCCCAAGCAAAAGCTGCATCAATGGATCAGCGGCGCGGTGTGACACGCACTAACATACGTACCTTAGTCATGGCCGGGCTTGTCCCGGCCATCTCATTTAGGAGGGCAGTGCCATCGTGATCGACACTTACTGCGGCAGCGTGCCGTTTTCGCGCAGGGCTTCCCCGGCAAGATAAAGCGACCCTGTAATCAGGATGCGCGGCGGCGGATCAAGATCGAGTTTGCGCGCTGCATCCAGCGCCTCAGCGAGGTTGTCGCGGCTGGTCGCCGACAGACCGATCGCACGCGCAGCGTCGGCGACCGTTTCCGCCGTCAGACCTTTCTCTGCGCCCGGCACCGGCACCGCAATCATGCGGCGCGCCAGTCCGGCGAAATTTCGCAAGAACCCCTCGCAGTCCTTGCTCGCCAACATTCCAACGATCAAAACCAACGGCCGCGACACACGCTCTTCCAGATCCGCGAGCGCGGCGGCAATCGCACGGCCACCATCGGGGTTATGCCCTCCATCGAGCCAAAGCTCGCTACCGGCAGGAGCAAGTTGAACCAGCTTGCCATGTGCGAGCCGCTGCAGCCGCGCCGGCCACTCGGCCTTGCCGATCCCGGCGTCATAGGCCGCGGGCGGAAGCTTGAATTGCTTGATTGTACGCAGTGCCGCAATGGCAAGTCCGGCGTTCTCGAATTGATGCCGGCCGTAAAGCCTTGGCGCGGGTAAATCGAGCAGGCCTGCTTCGTCCTGATAGACCAGCCTTCCGCGTTCTTCAGTGGCCGTCCAATCCTCTCCGGCGACCTTCAGCGGCGCGCCGAGCTTGGCCGCCTGCCGCTCGATCACAGCCAATGCGTCACGATCCTGCGCCGCAATGATCGCCGGCACGCCGCGTTTGAGAATGCCGGCCTTCTCGGCGGCAATTTTCTCGAGCGAGTCGCCGAGAAAATCGGTATGGTCTATCGAAATACGCGTGATGATCGTCGCCAGCGGATGATCGATCACATTTGTTGCATCCAGCCGTCCCCCAAGACCGACCTCCAGCAGGACGACGTCCGCGGGATTGCGCGAGAACAGCAACATACCGGCCGCAGTCGTGATTTCAAAGACGGTAATGGGCGCGTCCGCATTGGCGCGCTCGCATTCCTCCATCGCGGCTGCAAGTTCTTCGTCTGAAACGAGTCGCCCTTCGCCCGCATCACCAACTCGAAAACGCTCGTTGAAACGGACCAGGTGCGGTGAGGTGTAGGTGTGCACGCGCTTGCCCGCCGCCTCCAGAATCGCGCGCAAAAAAGCAACCGTCGACCCCTTGCCGTTGGTGCCGGCAACATGAATTACGGGAGGCAGCTTTTTTTCAGGATGGCCGAGCGCGGCGAGCAATCGCTGCACGCGGTCGAGTGACAAGTCGATGCGCTTGGGATGCAGCGAGGTCAATCGCGCAACGATGGAGTCGATGGGAGCCATAGTCGTTCAAAAACCTCGCTTCGCCATCCCGGGCTAAGACCAAGGCAGCTTGGCTGCCTCGGGCGCCCCGGCGACGCTGATAGGATATACCGTCCTGTGATGTCGGTTGTTAGGCGTGAGCCGGGACCGGCAACTGCTGCTGTTGCCCGCTCGGTAGCGGTGTCCGCGTCAGCAGCCGGCACAATTCGGCAAGCGTTGCCCGCAATTTATGCCTGTGCACCACCATGTCGACCATGCCGTGCTCAGCAAGATATTCGGCGCGCTGGAAGCCTTCCGGCAGCTTCTCGCGGATGGTCTGCTCGATCACCCGCGGGCCTGCGAAGCCGATCAATGCGCCGGGCTCCGCGATCTGTACGTCGCCAAGCATGGCGTAGGAAGCGGTGACCCCACCGGTGGTCGGATTTGTGAGAACAACGATGTAGGGCTTGCGGACCTCACGCAGCATTTGCACGCCCACCGTCGTGCGCGGAAGTTGCATGAGCGATAGAATTCCTTCCTGCATGCGCGCGCCCCCCGATGCCGCAAACATGATCAACGGGGTTTGCCGCCGCGCCGCAGTCTCGAAACCGGTTATCACTGCTTCTCCTGCAGCCATGCCGAGTGAGCCGCCCATGAAGTCGAAATCCTGAACGGCGATGGTGACCATCTGGCCTTCCAGGCGCCCGATTCCGATCTTCACCGCATCCTGCAATCCGGTTTTGGTGCGGGCATCCTTGAGGCGATCGGCATAACGGCGCTCATCGCGAAACTTGAGCGGATCGAGCGGCACTTCGGGCAGAGCGATATCTTCGAATTCGCCGCCATCGAACATGGATTTCAGGCGCTGCGGCGCGCTGATACGCATGTGGTAGTTCGAACTCGGGATGACGAACTGGTTGGCCTCGACGTCCTTGTAAAAGACGAGCTGGCCGGTCTCCGGACACTTGATCCAGAGATTTTCGGGCGTCTCACGGCGCAAAAAGCTGCGAATCTTCGGCCGAACGACGTTGGAAATCCAGTTCATAGCTCGCCTCTATAGGACCGATTCGGCGAAATTATAACCGCTGGCCTGGCCAATTGTTCATACCGCCGGCACGCGGCGGCCGCTACGCACACCTTGCGCCAGCGCCGATACCAGCCCTGTCACCGCCTTCACGGTGCCGGCGCCGGCTTTGCCGTTCTTGTCGAGGGTTTGCCTGAGCGCATCCACCAGCGCCGAGCCAACGACCACGCCATCCGAGCCTTCCGCGATGGCGCGCGCCTGCTCCGCGGTGCGAACGCCAAAACCGACCGCTACCGGAAGTCCGGTATGACGCTTGATGCGCGCCACCGCCGTGGTGACCTTGCCGGCATCGGGCGCCGCGGCGCCGGTGATACCAGTGATGGAAACGTAATAGACAAACCCCGAGGTATTCTTAAGCACCGTCGGTAGCCGCCTGTCGTCGGTGGTGGGGGTCGCCAGCCGGATGAAATTGAGACCAGCCTTCAATGATGGCAGGCAGAGCTCGTCATCTTCCTCCGGCGGCAGATCGACAATGATGAGCCCATCGACCCCGGCCGCCTTGGCGTCGGCGAGGAAGCGGTCGTTGCCGTAGATGTAAATCGGATTGTAGTAGCCCATCAGCACGATCGGCGTTTCATCATCGCCTTTGCGAAATTCACGCACCAGCGCCAGTGTCTTGGTCATGCGCTGGCCGGCCTTGAGCGCGCGCAAGCCGGCGGCCTGGATCGCTGGCCCGTCCGCCATCGGATCGGTGAACGGCATGCCAAGCTCGATAACGTCGGCTCCGGCCTTCGGTAAGGCTTTCGCGATTGCAAGCGAGGTGTCGTAGTCGGGATCGCCCGCCATGGTGAAGGTCACCAATGCGGCGCGGCCCTCTGTCTTAAGGGCCGCGAAGCGGCGTTCAATGCGCGTGCTCATCGGCCCTTGCTCTCAAGAAAAGCTTCGACTGACGCAAGATCCTTGTCGCCGCGGCCGGAAAGATTGACCACCATCAGATGGTCCTTTGACTTGGCGGCGGCAATTTCCGGCACTCTTGCCAAAGCATGGGCTGATTCCAATGCCGGGATGATTCCTTCGAGCTTGCTGCAGAGCTGAAATGCCGCCACTGCTTCGTCATCGGTCGCCGACAAAAATTTCACGCGGCCCATGTCGTTGAGCCAGGCATGTTCGGGGCCAATGCCGGGATAGTCGAGACCGGCGGAAATCGAATGCGCTTCCTCGATCTGACCGTCGTCGTCCATCAGCAAATAGGTCCGGTTGCCGTGCAGCACACCGGGCTTGCCGCCCGCAATTGACGCCGCGTGCTTGCCGCTCTTGAGTCCGTGGCCGGCCGCTTCAACGCCGTAGATCTCGATCGCACGCTCGTCGAGGAATGGATGAAAAAGTCCCATGGCATTTGACCCACCGCCGATACAGGCAATGAGTGAATCCGGCAGCCGTCCTTCGGCGGCCTGCATCTGGTCACGCGTCTCGCGGCCAATGATCGACTGAAAGTCCCGCACCATTGCCGGGTAAGGATGCGGCCCGGCGACCGTGCCGATGCAGTAGAACGTATCGCTGACATTGGTCACCCAGTCACGCAGCGCTTCGTTCATGGCATCCTTGAGCGTGCGCGCACCGGACTCGACCGGGCGCACTTCCGCGCCGAGAATTTTCATTCGCAGCACGTTCGGTTTCTGTCGCTCTACGTCGACGGCGCCCATGTAGACAATGCAGGGCAAACCGAATTTGGCGCAAAGCGTGGCGGTGGCAACGCCGTGCATGCCCGCGCCGGTTTCGGCGATGATGCGGGTCTTGCCCATACGCAAGGCAAGCATGATCTGGCCAAGCACGTTGTTCACCTTGTGCGCGCCTGTGTGATTGAGCTCCTCGCGCTTGAGATAGATTTTCGCACCGCCCGCCGAAAGGCCGGAGGCCGTCTTTCTTACATGCTGCGTGAGCCGCTCGGCGAAATAGAGCGGCGATGGCCGCCCGACATAGGTCGCGAGATGCCCGTCCATTTCCTTCTGGAATGCCGGATCGCCTTTCGCCTGCGTGTAGGCTTTCTCGAGCTCCAGAATGAGCGGCATCAGCGTCTCGGCAACGAAGCGACCGCCATAGATGCCGAAATGGCCGCGCTCGTCAGGGCCGGTTCGGAATGAATTGGGTCGCTGCACGGTCATCCGAAATGCCTTTACTTGATTGAACGCACGATCGAGGCCTCTCCAAGCTGGAGAGGTACCGAAAAGATCTCGGCCTCCGCCACGCGCGCCGCACGGATGAAGGTGCGGATCATGTCCGGATCTTTTTCGCCCGGCGCACGCTCGACGCCGGACGATACGTCGACGCCCGGCGCGCGTGTGATACGCAGCGCCTGCGCCACGTTGTTCGCATCCAGCCCACCCGACAGCATGAATGGTACGCCGGGATCGATGCCGCTCAGTAGCGTCCAATCAAACGGCTTGCCGAGCCCGCCTGGCCGCGTCGCCTCTTGCGGCGCGCGCGCGTCAAAAATCAGCCGGTCAGCCACCTGCGCATATTCGCGGATGGGCGAAAGGTCGCCCCGCTCGGCGATCGGCAGCGCCTTCATGACCGGCAGACCAAAGCGGCTGCGCACCACCGCGACACGCTCCGGCGCTTCTTTGCCGTGCAATTGCAACATGTCGGGCTTCAGGGCATCGACGATGCCGCCCAGTGCGTGATTGTTCGCATTGACCGTGAGTGCCACCTTGGCGGCCCGCCCACGCACGCGCTCCCCGAGCGTGCGCGCAAGCTCCAGCCCGAGGTTGCGAGGGCTCGGGGCAAAAAAAACAAAGCCCACCATGTCCGCACCGGAATCCAGCGCCACATCAAGCGCTTGCGGGGACATAAGGCCGCAGATTTTGATCGTCAGAGGCATTGTGGGCGCGTTCTAGCGCCTTCTCCACCGCACCGCAAAGCAGAACCATTGCCTGCGTTAAGGAATTGGCGGCGGCACGACCGTATAGGGACTGGGTTCCGGAAGCTGCGCCGGCGCTTCAGGTGCAAAGCGGCGGCGGATCGTTTCCAGCTCCTGCTGCAGAATACGCACATCGGCATCGCGTTTGCGCGCGAGGCGCCGCCATTTGGCCTGGCCAAACCAGGCGGCAATGCCGCCGACCAGTACGCCGACGATCAGCACCGTGAAGATGACGACGAACAATGGCAATGTCGCCGCGTAAGCCGGGCTGCTCGAAGAAAAAGGATCAAACGAAACTGTCACCGACTGTCGATTGGCCACGGCGAATACGATGATGACAGCCGCCAGCGGAACAACAATCAGCGCTGTGACGATTTTGCGGAACACAGGTGACGCCTCTCGCAAAAAATCGATAGCCGGACTCTCGCCCGGCCATAACCATAGCACTCTCGATGATCGGAGGAAGCCGGTCCCTAGATCGCGCCTGGCCGGTTCAGGCGCTCGCGCATTTCCTTGCCGGTCTTGAAGAAAGGCACGGACTTCTGGTCGACCGCAACATGGGCGCCAGTGCGCGGGTTGCGGCCGGTACGGGCCGGCCGATGCTTGACCGAAAAGGCACCGAAGCCGCGCAGTTCGACGCGGTCGCCCTTTGCCATCGCGCTCGTGATCTCACCCAGGATGGCGTTGACGATGTTCTCGACGTCGCGCTGATAGAGATGAGGGTTCTGCGAGGCAATACGTTGGACAAGCTCTGACTTGATCATTGACGCCGCCCTGCCCGGTCAACTGGAAATCAATTGGTCGACGGAGGGTGCCAAAGCGCCAAGAGACCGTCAAGGTTGAGTCGCTCGACCGCTTGCACTGCACCCCATTCCTCGATGCGGTGCGCAATCGCCGTCAAGCCCACGGCCTCGAAGGTCCAGGCGGCCACGTGCAGGAAGGAAAGCTCGCTGAACCGCGGTTGCAACGAATAATCACGCACCGGGGTATTGGCCGGCACCTTTTTTTCCTTCTCCAGCCACGCCAGCGCGGTCTTCTCGTTACCGAGACCGTCGATCAGCTTGAGGCCGACCGCCTGACGGCCCGTAAAGACGCGGCCATCGGACACTTTTGCGAGCTGACCGTCATCCATTTTGCGGCGGTCCTTCACCAGCCCTTTGAACCAGGCATAGGAATCCACCACGATGGCCTCGATGGCCGCCCGCGCTTCCGGGCTGGTCGGCTCGAAGCCGTTGGGTGCAGCCTTCAGCGGAGACGATTTCACCTCTTCGACCTTGATGCCGATGGTTTTGAGCACGTCGGTGAAATTCGGATACTGGAACAGCACGCCGATCGAGCCGACCAGCGACGTCTCCTGTGCTACAATGTGCTCGGCCGATAGCGCTGCGATGTAAGCACCGGATGCAGCAAGCCCATCGACCACAACGACCATCGGCTTCTTGCTCTGCAATTCACGCAGCGAGTCGTAAAGTTGCTCGGAACCGGCGGTGGTGCCGCCCGGACTGTCGATATGCACGATCACCGCTCGCGCGCGCGAACGTCCGAGCCGTGCCAGCGCTTCGACGCGATCCTGATTGCCGCGAATTAAGCCTTGGATCTTGATGCGGGCGACGTAGGCGCCGGGCGGCATCAGACGGCTGCCTGGCACGAACAGCAACGACGCACCGATGATCGCCAGCAGTGCGATCACCAGCGCGCTGACGCGCCAAAAGGTAAGCTTGCGCCGCATGCGGCGGCGATCGACGATGGCATCGGCATCGAGCGACATCAGTACGCTCCTTCAATCGAATCGCAGGCGAATTCTACCCCCGGCAAGGGGCTTTGCCTGCTGGTGACACCAACTTTTGGCAAGGTCGTGTCTAAAAAGAAACCCCGGGGAAGGCCCCCGGGGTCCACGATAGATGCATAAAAAGCCGCTTATTCTTCGGCCTTTTCGGTCTCGGGCTCGGCCTCGGGCTTGTCGCCGGCGCGTTGCTTGAGCGCGGCGCCCAGAATGTCGCCCAGCGATGCACCTGAATCGGCAGTGCCGTATTGGGCGATCGCTTCCTTCTCCTCGGCGACTTCCAGCGCCTTGATCGAGACGCCGACTTTATGAGTTCTTGCGATCAAACTGGGTGACACGGGCGTCAACCTTCTGACCAACCGCAAACCGCTCAGGGCGCTGCTCGCCACGCTCGCGTGCGAGATCGGCACGCTTGATGAAGGCAACGAGATCGGTGCCGACGATCTTGACGTCGAGGCCGCTTTCTTTGACTTCGGTGACTTCGCAGGTGACCACCGATCCCTTTTTGAGGTCGCCGGCGGATTCCATCGGATCGCCTGCGAGCTGCTTGACGCCGAGCGAGATGCGCTCTTTTTCGACGTCGACATCAAGGACCTGCGCCTTGACCATGTCGCCCTTCTTGTATTCCTCAATCACCTGCTCGCCGGGACGCTTCCAGTCGAGATCGGACAGGTGAACCATGCCATCCACGTCGCCATCGAGGCCCAGGAACAGGCCGAATTCGGTCTTGTTCTTGACTTCGCCTTCGACAGTGGAACCGGGCGGATGTTTCTCGACAAACACTTCCCACGGGTTCCGCATGGTCTGTTTGAGGCCCAGCGAGATACGGCGCTTGACCGGATCAACTTCGAGGATCTGCACTTCGACTTCTTGCGAGGTCGAGACGATCTTGCCCGGATGCACGTTCTTCTTGGTCCAGGACATTTCGGACACGTGGATCAGGCCCTCGATGCCGGGCTCTAGTTCCACAAAGGCACCGTAGTCGGTGATGTTGGTGACGCGGCCTTTGAAACGCGTGCCGACGGGATACTTGCCCTCGATGCCCTGCCACGGATCATCCAGCAGCTGCTTCATGCCGAGCGAGATACGGTGGGTCTCGTGGTTGATCTTGATGATCTTGACCTTCACCTGCTGGCCGATATTGAGCACCTCGGTCGGGTGATTGACCCGCCGCCAGGCGATATCGGTGACGTGCAGCAAGCCGTCAATGCCGCCGAGATCCACGAACGCACCGTAATCGGTGATGTTCTTCACGACACCGTCGATGACCTGACCTTCTTCAAGGTTCTGCACCAGTTCCTGACGCTGCTCGGCGCGCGTCTCTTCCAGCACGGTGCGGCGGGAGACAACGATGTTGCCGCGGCGGCGATCCATCTTCAGAATCTGGAATTGCTGATTTACGTTCATCAGCGGAGTGACATCGCGGATCGGGCGAATGTCGACCTGGCTGCGTGGCAGGAAGGCCACCGCACCATCAAGATCGACGGTAAAGCCGCCCTTGACCTGATTGAAGATGACGCCTTGCACTTTCTCCTGGGCATTGAAGGCTTTTTCCAGCTTGCCCCAGCTTTCTTCACGGCGCGCCTTGTCGCGCGACAACACCGCTTCACCGAGCGCGTTCTCGACCCGTTCGAGATAGACCTCGACATCGTCGCCAACCTTCAGATCGTTCTGCCGTCCCGGCCCCATGAACTCACGCAGGGCCACACGTCCTTCGGTCTTGAGACCGACGTCGATGACGGCGAATTCCTTTTCGATGCCGACGACCTTGCCCTTGATGACGGAACCTTCCTGCAGGTTTCCGCCGCCGAAGGTTTCATCGAGCAGCTTGGCGAAGTCTTCACGCGAGGGTGCTGTAGCAGTGGCCATGGAGTCTCCTGTATGCGGCGCGCCGGCGGGTTTGAATGACGTTCCGAATGCGCGGGCCGAAGGTCCCGCAGACCAACGGCGGCCTCCGGAATCCCGGTGACCGGCGCTAAATACCGTGCTTTCGGAACGATGGTTCGATCAGGCGCGCTTCACGCAGAAACTCGAGCGGGGCTTTGTCCTCCAACACGAGGGGTGGTTAGCCACGCCCTCGGCCCGCTCGGGTAGCCTCGACGATGTCGATGGCGGCCCGGATGGCCGCGTCTATATCCAAATGCGTGGTATCGAGCAAGTGCGCATCCGACGCCGGTTTTAGGGGCGCAATAGCGCGATTTTGGTCGCGTTCGTCCCGATTTCGGATGTCGGAAAGCACCGCGGCCTCATCGATATTGCGGCCTTGCGCCCGGTATTCGGCGGCGCGCCGGCGGGCGCGCGCTTCCGGGGTTGCCGTCACGTAAATCTTAACGTCTGCGTGAGGGCAAATGACCGTGCCGATATCCCGGCCATCGAGAACGGCTCCCGGGGGTTTGGCAGCGAAGTCACGCTGAAACGCCAGGAGCGCAGCACGCACCTCCGGGATGGCAGACACGATCGAAGCGGCTTCGCTAATGCTGTGAGCCTTGAGCGCTAATTCATCGAAGCGCGACGGATTGAGCGATTTCGCGGCGGCGGCAGCGGCAGTTGCATCGGCCGGATCACGACCGCTTTCAGTCAGCGCCTTGGCGACTGCACGGTAGATCAGGCCGGTGTCGAGATGGCGCAATCCATAATGCGCAGCGAGCCGCTTGCCGAGCGTGCCTTTGCCCGACGCCGCAGGCCCATCAATCGCGATAATCATGTCAGATCCGCACCGATCGAGCGCATCAGTTCGACGAAGCCCGGAAAGCTTGTCGCAATGAACGCGCTATCGTCGATGCGCACGGGATTTTCCGAGGCGAGACCCATGACCAGCGCCGCCATGGCGATGCGATGGTCCATGTGGGTCTTCACCTCACCGTTGCCGGCGGGCCGGCCCTTGCCCTGCACGATCAGATCATCGCCTTCGATCTCGACGACAACGCCGTTCGCGCGCAGCATATCCGCCGTCGCCGCGAGACGGTCGGATTCCTTCACCCGCAATTCCTTCAGGCCACGCATCCGCGTGGTCCCTTCGGCGAAGGACGCGGCCACCGCCAGAATAGGATACTCGTCAATCATCGACGGAGCCCGTTCAGGCGGTACGTCCACGCCTTTGAGCGCAGAGGTACGAACACGCAGGTCAGCCACTTCCTCGCCGCCGTCGTCGCGCTTGTCGAGCGCTTCGATATTGGCACCCATTTCGCGCAACGTAGTCAGCAGGCCGGTTCGCAGCGGGTTGGTCATTACCGCTTCGAGAATAAGTTCAGAGCCCGGCACAATAAGCGCAGCGACGAGAGGAAAGGCTGCAGACGATGGGTCGGCCGGCACCAGTACATTCGCGGGTTCGAGTTCGGGCTGACCGTGCAGGACGATGCGGCGGCCGTGGTCGCCATGGGGCTTGCTGGTGATCTTCGCGCCGAAGTGTTTCAGCAGCCGTTCGGTGTGGTCGCGCGTTGCTTCCGCTTCGATCACCGTTGTCTCGCCTGGCGCAGCAAGACCAGCAAGCAGCACCGCCGATTTGAGCTGGGCAGACGGCACCGGCGACTCATAGACAATCGGAATGGGGTCGGCAGCACCTTGCAGCGTAAGCGGCAGTCGTCCGCCATCCGCGACCTGCAGAACGCGCGCGCCCATCTTCAACAATGGATCGAGCACGCGCTGCATGGGACGGCTGCGCAGCGAGTCGTCGCCACTAAAGGTAGCCGTAACCGGCGCGCCGGCGACAGCGCCGACTGCCAGCCGGCAGCCAGTGCCTGAGTTGCCAAAATCGAGAGTCCCGCCCGGTTGGGTAAAACCACCGACGCCGACGCCATGAACGCGCCAGGTGCCATCGCCGGTGCGTTCGGCACGCGCGCCAAGCGCCCGCATGGCTTCGGCGGTGTGCAGGACATCGTCGCCCTCCAGCAGCCCGCCGATAGTGGTTTCGCCGACCGTCAGCGCCCCAAGGATCAAGGCGCGATGGGAGATGGATTTATCGCCCGGAACGCGGGCCCGGCCCTGGATCGGGCCACCCTGACGGGCGGTCAAAGGCGTTAATTCGGCAGGGTTCACCGGGTGGTATCCTTAAAATCTGCGCCGTCCTACCACGCAGCCGCGCGCGCCGTCATCCTGCCGCTATTGGCCTTACTGGACGCGCCTGCGCTATTGACAGGGGCCTTGCAACTAGCCAAGTGAAACACCGATTTAAACGACCCCGTCCCCCGAGGAACCTCGACTGTGGCGAAACCCGATCTTGGTACCAAGCGCGTCTGTCCAGATACTGGTCGTAAATTCTACGACCTCAACAAGACGCCAGTGATTTCACCCTACACCGGCAAAGTCGTGCCGATCGTTGCGCCGGTGCAGTCGCGGGCGCGGCCAGAACCGGCAGCAGCGCGGCCCGCTCCTGTTGTGCCGACCGTCAGCGTCGAGCCGGAAACCGCAGACGCCGAATTTGTTTCGCTCGAGGACGCCGAGGCCGAGCAGCAAGGGAAGAAACCGGCGGCCGAGGGGGCCGCTGCGGCGGGCGAAGAGGAAGAAGTCGAGATTGGTGACGAGAGCCTCGACGATGCCGCCTTCATCGAAGAGCAGGAGGAAGGCGCGCCCGATGTAACCGACATCATCGGCGAGTCGATCGAGAAGGAAGAGGAAACCTGAATCCGCTGCCTCTCGAGCGCGGCGGTCGAAATCGCGAATAGGGGCCATAGCTCAGCTGGGAGAGCGCCTGCATGGCATGCAGGAGGTCGGCGGTTCGATCCCGCCTGGCTCCACCAACCTTCGCGCTTAGCGGCAAGCACCGACACGCAATCTGGCCCACGAAGGCCGCGAAGGTTGCCCGTCGTAGCCCGCAGGGCGAAGACGGGCGATATTTAGCTCTATGAAGTATGTTCTATCTTCTTGAAAGCATCAAATTTCCCAACGAGACCTACGTGGGTCTCACCGACGACCTTCGTGCTCGAGTGGCAGCGCACAATAGTGGCCAAGCCAAGCACACCAGCAAATTCAAGCCGTGGCGCCTCGTAACCTAACTGGGGTTTTCTGATCCCGAAAAAGCTGTAGCCTTTGAGCGCTATCTTAAATCATCGTCGGGCCGCGCTTTTGCAAAGAAGCGATTGCGTTGAAACCGCCCCTCGGGGCGGTTTTTTTACGCGCTACAAATTGCAGTACTGACAAACAAAGCCGCCACATTGCATGATGGCTGCGAACGAGGGGAAACGACATGCAAGGCAAGATTGCACTTGAGGAACATTTCGCTATTGAGCCGACGTTGGGCGATTCACAGGTGTTCGGCGCCCATGTCTGGAAAGACCTGGGGCACCGACTGCTGGACATCCAGAACACGCGCCTGGGCGAAATGGACAAGAACGGGATCGAGTTGATGATCCTGTCGCTGAACGCGCCCGCAATTCAGGCAATTCACGACGTCAAGAATGCAATTGCTGTCGCAAGACAAGCCAACGATGTGCTCGCCGGTGAAGTGCAAAAACGGCCCAACCGTTTCGCAGCTTTCGCGGCGTTGCCGATGCAGGATCCGGACGCAGCGATCGCCGAGCTCACGCGTTGCGTGAAGGATCTCGGAATGGTCGGTGCGCTGGTCAATGGTTTTTCGCAGATCGGCTCGCCCGACAACGTCACGTACTACGATCTGCCGCAATATCGGCCCTTCTGGCGCGCTGTCGAGGCGCTTGATGTTCCGTTCTATCTTCACCCGCGCAATCCGTTGCCAAGCTGGACGAAACTCTACGAGGGCCACAACTGGCTGCTCGGCCCGAATTGGGCCTTTGCTGCGGAAACAGCGGTGCATGCGTTACGGCTGATTGGCAGCGGTTTGTTCGACGAGTGCCCACGATTGAAGATCGTGCTCGGCCACATCGGTGAAGGCATTCCCGTTTATCTTTGGCGCATCGACAACCGCAACGGATGGATGAACGCGCCGCATAAATATCCGGCCAAGCACGGCGTGGCGCACTACTTCCAAAAACACTTCCACCTCACCACGTCGGGCAACTTCGATACGCCCGCGCTCATCAACGCGATGACGGTGATGGGAGTCGACCGCGTCATGTTTTCGGTCGATTGGCCGTTCGAGGATGTCGGCGAAGGTGCGCAGTGGTTCGACAAAGTCGAGATCAGCGAAACTGACCGTGCAAAAATCGGCCGCAGCAACGCCATCAAGCTGTTCAAGTTGCCGCTGCGCTAGATCAGGCTATTCGAAAGCGTTCGACCGCGCTTTTGTCCCACACCATGCCGTTGCCCGGACGTGGCGGAATAATTGCATGGCCGTCGACAATCTCGAGCGGTTGCTCGACGAGCGCATTCGCCCAGTCGACATATTCCAGGACATGGCAAGTCGGCGTCGCGGCAAGCAGATGCGCACTGACTTCCGGAAAAAGATGTGACGACATCTGAACGCGTCGGGCCGCGGCAATTTCGGCGGCCTGGCGCCAACCGGTGACGCCGCCGATGCGCTCAAGATCGGGCATGACATAATCGGCGGCACCTTGATCGAGTGCGACCGTCATTGCGGCCGGTAACGAGAAGTTCTCACCAATCTGAATCGGTACATTGAGTTCGCGCGCGAGACTCGCAGCGCCGACATAGTCATCATGGCGGATGGGCTCCTCCAGCCAATAAATTTTCTCGTCGTCGAGCGCGCGTCCGCGCAACAACGCTTCCTCCACGCTGAGAGCTTGATTGTAATCCACCATCAGCGTCGTTTCATCGCCGATGCGCTTTCGCACGGCATGCACCGCCGCGATGTCCTCGCGCAAGGACGGATAGCCGAGTCGCAGCTTCACCGACCCGAAGCCGATGGCAAGCAGCTTTTCAGCTTCATCCGCCAGCGCGCCAAGATCGTCCGTCAAGCCAAGACCACAACTGTTGTAAGCCGGAATCGGCCGCGGCTCGGCGCCGAGAAACGTGGCGAGCGGCACACCGGCTGCGATCGCGAGTGCGTCCCAGCACGCGGTGTCAAATCCCGACATCGCCATGCGCACGATCCCCTGGACACCGATCAGCGTGAAGCGGCGCGTCAACTTTGCCCAGAGCTCGGTCGGCGCGATCAAGTTGCCCTGCACGACGCGCTCGACCTCGCCGAGCAGGCTCATGATCGCGGGCGCCGCCGCGCGCAGGTAGCAGAAGACATAGGCGCGGCCGGTAATGCCTTCCTCTGTATCGAGGTCGACCAGGAGCAGCGGCGCCCTGCGAATCGCGGTCGCGCTGGTCCCAAGCACGAAATTCAATGGAACTTCGACTGGAGTGGCGCGGACAGAGCGCACGGTCAGGCTGGGCATTGCGGCAGTATTTTTCATGAAAAACCCCGTCGAAAACCCAGTATAGCGGTCACCTGCCCGCATTCCGCTTGTTCTTGAACCTTTAACCCACACTGCCCATATTGGGGGCGATCGGACGGCGGTTGCCGCCCGGTTGGGGTGCCTGAAAGGGGCCCCGTCAAAGTCGCTTCAAGCGAGGGCTTTGAGACCAATGTCGCGAGTTCCGTCCCTATCCAGCCCGTTTCTCTTGGGTTTTGATGAGATCGAGCGTGTGCTCGACCGCGTTGCCAAGGGGGCCGATGGCTACCCGCCCTACAATATCGAGCGGCTGCCGCGCGACGGGCAATATCCGGAGCGGCTGCGTATCACGCTGGCCGTCGCCGGTTTTACCCGTGACCAACTCGATGTCTGCATCGAGGAAAGCCAATTGGTGATCCGCGGGCGGCAACAGGACGATAAGACCCGCCAATACCTCCATCGCGGCATTGCCGCGCGCCAGTTCCAGCGCACCTTCGTGCTGGCCGACGGGATGGAGGTTCTGGGCGCAGACCTCAAGAACGGCTTGTTGTCGATCGACCTTGTCCGGCCGCAGCCGGAACGGATCGTGAAGACCATCGCGATCAACGAGCAGGAATGACGGATTCGTGAAGCAGGACTCGACCGCGTCAAGCGTTTACTCAGAAAGGAGTCGAGGGCCATGACCAACGACAAACAGACTGAATCGAACACGACTCATCCTGTGATTACACAGGAGGCGCTGGCACAGCTCGGAGATGGTCGTCTGGCTTACGTCAAGACGATCCGCTCGGAAGATGTCGCCAACCTGTTCCCGCAAGCGCCAAAAATCGAACCTGGCATTAAGCTGTTTTCTCTGCATGCAGCCGACGGCACGCCGATCATGCTGACCGATACGCGTGAGGCTGCGGTCGCGAATGCATGGAGCCAGGAGCTCGAGGCGGTCAGCGTTCACTGAGCGCTCAGCGCTTTCCAAAAATCAGGCAGCTGTACTTGCCGGCGGCATCGCCAGCACGGCGTAGAGCGCGTCTGCGTCGCTCGATTCGCGCAGGCGGCGCGCGATCTCCGGATCGCGTAGCTGCCGCGCGACGCGCGCGAGCGCCTTGAGGTGGTCAGCGCCCGCGGCTTCCGGTGCCAGCAACAGAAAAACCAGATCCACAGGCTGATTATCGAGCGCTTCGAAATCGATCGGTTTGGGCAACCGTGCAAACAGCCCGAACAGCCTGCCCAGCTTGGGCAGCTTGCCATGCGGAATCGCGACGCCATTGCCGACTGCCGTCGAGCCAAGTTTTTCCCGCTGAAGCAGGATCTCGAGAATTGCCTTTTCGTTCTGGCCGGTCAGCTCAGCCGCGCGAGCAGCAAGTTCCTGGATCGCCTGCTTCTTGCTGTTAACTTTGAGAGCCGGAATGACAGCATTCGGCGCGACGAGATCGGTAAGCGTCATGGACATGTCCAATGATCGGGGATGACAGCGCCGAAGTTGCAATGGGGGTGTTGAAGGCGGCGGACCATAAGAGCGACCCGTCCCGTCGTCAATGGCCCAACCTAGCTCACAACTGGCGTTTTTTCGTGCATTTTAGCCCTATTTAGCGGCCGCGGCGGGCCTGATGGTCCTTCCGGCGGCGTTTGTATCGACGCAGCCGTTTTTCGATGCGGATCGCGGCCTGCTCCGCACTGTCATATGCATCCGCGGCCATTCCTTCCGCTTCGAGCAACGCGCCTGAATCGAGATGTAATATGCACTCGGTGCGGAAACCGAAACCGTCTTTGCCGACCGTCGCATGTCCCGAATAGCCGCCTTTGAAATATTTCGAGGTGGCCACTTCGACCCTATCGGTGATTTTCCGCTGGAGTGTTGCCCCGACACTGATATTTCGTCCCGAAACGCGTAAAGGCATGTGATCGCCTCCCTGTCGTCTCCTTGGGGCGTAAGGCAGCGCCCTTCGGTTCGTCCGGCTCTAAAGATTTCAGCTCAGATATGTTCCCGACGTCAATGCGTCAGGATGGGTGCATCAAGCACTTGCCGCCTGTTTCTCGCGACGCCGCTGCACCGACGACGGTATCCGCATCGCCTCCCGGTACTTGGCGACCGTACGGCGTGCAATGTCGATCCCTGCACCACGCAATTTTTCCACGATTGTATCATCAGACAAAATGTCCTCGGCGCTCTCGTCATCGATCAATTGACGAATGCGGTGCCGGACCGCTTCGGCGGAATGCGCCTCACCGCCATCAGCCGCTGCGATCGAGGACGTGAAGAAATATTTAAGCTCGAAAATACCGCGACTGGTTGCCATGTATTTGTTGGCGGTAACGCGCGAAACGGTTGACTCATGCATGCCGATCGCATCGGCAACCGTTTTGAGATTGAGCGGGCGGAGATGCTGAACGCCTTTGGCAAAGAACCCGTCCTGCTGGCGCACGATTTCACTCGATACTTTTAGAATGGTCTTTGCGCGTTGATCGAGCGCGCGTACCAGCCAGGTCGCAGTTTGCAGGCAATCAGCAATGTAAGCCTTTTCCTTGTCGCTGTGCGTGCTCTTCGACACCTGCGTGTAATAGCGCTGATTGATGAGCACTTTTGGCAACGTGTCGGAATTGAGCTCGACCTGCCAAGTGCCGTCCGGTGCCGCCCGCACATAAACATCGGGCACGATCGGCTGCACGACGGTAGAGCCGAATGCGAGGCCGGGTTTTGGATTGAGGTTGCGTATTTCGCCGATCATGTCGGTCAGATCTTCGTCGCTGACACCGCAAAGACGGCGAAGCGCGCCTAGGTCGCGCTTGGCCAGCAGGTCGAGATGGCCGACCAGGGCCTGCATCGCCGGATCGAAACGGTTGCGTTCCTTGAGCTGAATGGTGAGGCATTCGGTCAGATTGCGGGCGCACACTCCGAGCGGCTCGAACGTCTGCAAAACCGCGAGTACCAACTCGACATCACTGCGCTGTGCGCCAAGTTTTTCGGCCACCGAGTCGAGATCGCCGGTGAGGTAGCCAGCCTCGTCGACCATATCAATCAGGTATTGGCCAATCATGCGGCCACCCGGATTGGAGATCGCCAACGCCAACTGCTCGGCAAGATGATCAGCAAGAGTGATCTCCGCCGAAGTGTACGCTTCCAGATTGTGATCGCTGTCCTGACCGCCCGAACCTACGCCCGACCATTCCGAATAAGCCGGCGGCGGCATCTCGGTGGGCGCGGTTTTTTCGCCTCCATCGTCGGGAAATACGTTTTCCAGTTCGGTCCCGAGCCCCTGCTCCATGGAGGTCCGGCTGGTCTCAAGGTCATCACCGATCCAATCCGGGGTGGTGGCGGTATCCTCATCGCGTTCGATCGCCGGTGCGTCGGGCTCGGCGCCCGCTGCCGGTCCCTCGTCCTCACCGGCACGGTCGAGCAACGGATTGCGCTCGAGTTCGCCTTCCACGTAGGCCGCCAGATCAAGACTGGAGAGCTGCAGCAGCTTGATGGCCTGCATCAGCTGCGGCGTCATCACCAGCGCTTGCGTCTGGCGAAACTCCAATCTTTGTGACAGCGCCATAAACGTCTCGGCTAAATTGGTCCGATTCTTGCTTGTTTATATCAGTCCGCCGATGGCAGCGATATGAAATATCGCCGCATCACGTTGCACAAATGTTGGGCGGGTTAATCCTTAACCGGCGCGCTTAAAGGCGAAACTCCTCGCCCAGGTAAAGGCGGCGCACATCGGGGTTATTCACGATGTCGTCGGCCCGGCCTTCCATGAGCACTTCGCCGGAATAGATGATGTAGGCGCGATCGGTGAGGCCGAGGGTCTCGCGCACATTGTGGTCGGTGATCAGGACGCCGATGCCGCGATTCGTCAGGTGCCGAACGAGCGCCTGGATGTCGCCAACTGCAATCGGATCGATGCCGGCAAAAGGCTCGTCGAGCAGCATGTAACTCGGCCGCGTCGCCAGCGCGCGCGCAATTTCGACCCGCCGCCGCTCCCCGCCCGATAGCGCAATGCTCGGTGTCTTGCGCAAGCGGGCGATATTGAATTCCTCCAACAGGGCATTGAGGTCGGCTTCACGCCGGCGACGGTCAGGCTCTACCACCTCGAGGACCGATCGGATGTTGTCCTCGACGCTCAGTCCTCGAAAAATCGATGCTTCCTGCGGCAGATAGCCGATGCCAAGCCGCGCGCGTTGGTACATTGGCAGCACGGTTACGTCATAGCCGTCGAGTTCGATGCGACCGCGATCGGCGTTGATCAGACCGGTGATCATGTAGAACACCGTTGTCTTGCCGGCGCCGTTTGGACCGAGCAAGCCTACCGCCTCGCCGCGCCGCACATAGAGCGTGACGCCCTTCACCACCATGCGGCCGCCGAAGCTTTTTTCAACGCCGTGCGCCGCCAGGTAGGCATGACGCTGAACCTGTCGTCCATCGCCATCCCGGCGCGGACGAGCGGGCATTTGGCTCTGCGCCGCGGCCTGCGTCTGCTGCGTCGATTGCGAATTGATGGCCGCTGCCTGTTGCGCGCGGGCTTCCGGCGACAAAACGCGCCTGCTCCGGGCCGGTTGGCGGCGCCAAAACAGCGACAGAATATTCACCGGCTTACCTCGCAGCGCATAAATTCGTCTGCTCGAAAATCGGCCATTGCGGCGCGTAACACTATCTGATTCCCGCGCGCGCGCGCGGCCACCTTCATGGGGGGCGCATTGCAAATCAATTGAACGGCCGCACGGGGACAGGTCGCGGAGTTTGGACCCCGTTGCTCCCCGGCTTCTCAAGTCCGCTACTGCCCGGCTGGAAAAGGCCCTGAACGCGGCCCTGGCTGCCCTTGTTCGATTCCACGCGCGAGACTCCGCTGGTGAGATCGACCACCAGTTTTTCACCTCGCAACACGTTCTGGCCTTGCGTCATCACCACAGGATTTCCGGTGAGAGTCACCGTATTTGACTTCATGTCGAAAATGCCGAGATCGCCGGTTGCGGTTTGCTCCTTCTGCGTCACGATGACACCGCCCCGCGCTTCAAGGCGCTTGATCCGTTGCTCGCCGCCCGGGCCGGGAGTTGCCGCCTGCAAGGTCTTGCTTTGATCAGCCGCTTCGCCATCCTGCTCGTAGAACACCACCAGCGATTTACAACGCAAGCCTGTGTCGCCCTGCTTGACGCGCACGTCACCGCTGAAAGTCGCCTGCTTCTGCTTGTCGCGTACTTCCAGCGTCGCCGCCTCGATATGCACCGGCTGGTCGCGATTTTGCGAAAATCCCTGCAGCGCATTCGGCGGGCCTTGCGGCGCAGTTTGCGCATGCAGGCTTGCGCCAGACAAGCCGGGCATTGCAGCGACGAGCAAAGTCAAAATCGTTCGGCGCATCTGAATTATTGCGCTCCCGGATTTGTCTTTGGCGCCGGCTGGTTGAGCATCATATCCATGACGACGCCGTCGTGGAAACGAACAACTTCGCCGGAATCGACAATATCAAGTCGGTTGGCGTTGAGCGTTCCCTGCAACATCTTTACCTCGACCGGATGTTCGGACACGACATTGCCTTTGCGGATATCAATCAGCGCTTCGCTCAGACGCGCGCGGTAACCTGACGTATTGAGCCTGATGTCTCGATCGAGCCTCAGTGTTTCACCTTTGGAGTCATAAAGGCCGGTGATCGCCGTCAACTCCATGATGCTCTTGTCCTGCATTTCCACTTTGGCGCGGATATTGCGCAACTCAACCATGTCCGGCTTTGTCATGTCCTGCGCGGCAGTGTCGGCCGTCAATTCGTATGCGCGCGCATCACTCGTGAAGCCGGAAAGATGTGGCTGTTCCATGGTCACCTTGGTGCCGGACACCACAAGATTGTCGATGTTGATCGGGAGCCTGGCGAGCATGCGTAACGGGTTGAAAAAGGTGACCAGCGCGACGATGACGACAACGACACCCACACTCGCGGGAACCGCGACGCGCAGGATACGAACCACACGGCTGTGCCGGCGTGCGGCCTTGAACGCGCGCTCAGGGTCGCCGCGGCCCGTTGTCCAATAGGCGTGCGCTGCGTCCTGGTCAGTTCTGGCTGTGATCACACGGTTCATGCCAAGCCTGGCATCCGTCTTCACCCTGGGAAGATTCCGGAAATCATCTCACGCCCCACCACGCACCATGCGGCTCGAATATGGCTCCGACGCGGCAACAGACCTCCGGTCGTTAACCAATTACGGTCAGAATACAATAGCTTACGACGAATGAGAAAAAATATCCTCGGCCGCCCACCCGGCGAGGTCGAGACGCACGCGATCCGGCAGGAAATTGAAGCAAGCTGCCGCCAGATCAGCCCGGCCCTCGCGCGCGAGCATGACGTCGAGCTTCTCCTTCAGCGCATGCAGATGAAGGACATCCGTCGCCGCATACGACACTTGCGCGTCGGTGAGCTCATTGGCGCCCCAATCTGACAACTGTTGCTGTTTTGACAGATCAACGCCGAGGACCTCACGTGCCAGATCCTTGAGTCCATGCTTGTCGGTGTACGTACGCGCAAGACGCGAGGCGATCTTTGTGCAGTAGACAGGCGCCGGCATCACTCCAAACGTCTTCGCCAGTATGCCCATGTCGAAGCGCGCGAAATGGAAGATCTTGACGATCGACTTGTCCGCCAGCAGCCGTTCGATTTTCGGCGCCTTGTGCTGGCCCGCGCCTATTTGCACAACGTCCGCCGAACCGTCACCCGGCGACAACTGCACGACGCAGAGCCGGTCGCGATTCGGATCAAGACCCATGGCTTCGGTATCGATCGCCACCGCGCCCTTGTAGGCGCTGAGGTCGGGAAGGTCGCCGCGGTGCAGACGAATGGTCATTCAGGTTCTAAGGCTCGGAACGTTGGTGCCCAGGAGAGGACTCGAACCTCCACGGCTTTCACCGCTAGTACCTGAAACTAGTGCGTCTACCAATTCCGCCACCTGGGCTTCTCGGGACCAGATACGGAGCCGTTTCCGGCTTGTCAATGAAGGGGCTTCTGGCCCTGTACAGCCCCTGGCCGATCCTGTATTTGCCGAGCCTTAAGGCATCCCTGCCCGCACGAGATCGAGAGCGGCATGACTGCACGCAGCCCCTACGACACCCTCGTCACCGTTTATGGCGGATCGGGTTTCCTTGGCCGGCACGTGGTTCGCGCATTGGCCAAGCGTCATTACCGCATCCGGGTGGCGGTGCGGCGTCCCGAGCTCGCTGGCTACCTGCAACCGCTCGGTCGTGTCGGCCAAATCCACGCGGTGCAGGCCAACCTTCGCCATGCAGCTTCGGTGGAAGCTGCGGCGCGCGACGCTCAGGTGGTTATCAATCTCGTCGGCATTCTGTTCGAGCGCGGTCGCCAACGTTTCGATTCGGTCCACGCTTACGGTGCCGAGCAGATCGCGCTGGCCGCTAACGCGCATGGCGCGCACATGATCCAGGTGTCCGCAATTGGCGCGGATGAGAATTCGGCCAGCACTTACGCGCGTTCCAAGGCCAAGGCTGAACAGCTGGTGTTGGCTGCGCAGCCTTCGGCAAACATCATGCGGCCCTCGATTATGTTTGGACCCGAGGACGACTTTTTTAACCGCTTCGCCGCACTCGCACGTCTTTCGCCGGCCCTGCCGCTCATCGGCGGTGGTCTTACGCGATTTCAACCGGCCTTTGTTGGAGATGTCGCAACTGCAATTGCGGACGCAGTGGATGGCAACGTACGGCCAGGCACAATCTACGAACTGGGCGGGCCGGATGTGCGAACGTTCAAGGAACTTATGCAGTTCGTGCTGGCTACCATTGAGCGCAAGCGGCTGCTGATCCCGATTCCATTCTTCGTTGCCAGAATGCAGGCGATGTTCTTGCAGTACATGCCGAAGCCGCTGCTGACCCCCGATCAGGTCGAACTATTGCGTACCGACAATATCGTTTCGGAGTCAGCGACAGTGGAAAAGCGAACCCTGCAAGGACTCGGTATTGAGCCTGAACCAATCGAAGCAATTGTGCCGTCTTATCTCTGGCGTTTCCGCAAGACGGGTCAGTTCCGCAGCCGCGCAGCTGCGTAAGACCTAAAGAACATACAGCGCGACGAGCCCGGCGCCGCCCACCAGGATGCGCCACCATGCAAAGAGCGCGAAGCTGTGTCGCTGCACATAGCGCAGAAACGTCTTCACGACGATCCATCCGAATATAAACGAGAAGACGAACCCGACCGCGGTCACCGTGATATTGCCGCCAAGCGCGAGCTCCCCGCGGCTCTTGTAGACTTCGTAGGCGAAGGCGCCGACCATCGTCGGCATCGCGAGCCAGAACGAGAATTCCGCCGCCGAACGGCGGTCAGCGCCGAACAGCATGGCGCCCACGATTGTCGCGCCCGCGCGCGACACGCCCGGAATCATTGAAATGCACTGAATGATGCCAATGCCAAAATACATCGGCAGAGAGAATGCATTTGCCTCGTGATAGCGCGCCTGCAGGTTCAAGCGGTCGACCCACAACAAGACGAAGCCGCCGATGATGAGCGATACGCAAACAATACGCACATCGAACAGATAAGACTTGATGATGTGATAGCCGAGCGCGCCGATGACCGCGGCCGGCAGGAACGCGAGCAATATGCCAATGACAAACCGAGCCGCCGCCCATTGTGTGAACATTTCTTTGGCAAGCGCCCAGAGCCGGCCGAAGTAGATACTCAGCAAAGCCAAAATAGCGCCCAGTTGAATCAGAACGGCAAATGATTTCCCGAAGGCATCATCGCCCCAGCCGAACAAATGCTCCATCAGCAGCAGGTGCCCGGTCGACGAAACAGGAAGGTATTCGGTAAGGCCCTCGACGATACCAAGAGCCGCCGCCTTGATGAGGTCGATGTGTGCCACGGCTGAGGCAAGCATGGCTGTCTTGATGGCAACCAGATCCATGAATTTCTCCGAAGGAATTGTGGCGCTTGCTGCCAGAAACGATGCGGGCGAGCGCTTTTGGCGCAAAGGCGCCTGCGAGGCAACGAAAAAACGCGGAAATTTTCCGCGATTTGCGCCGTCGCCGCAGATTTCTATAGTGCCAAAGCCGATTCTCACCGCGAACGTCGTCGCCGCGTCATTCTGAGTGCCCATGCTCACATTGTTTCATCACCCGCTGTGCCCGCACTCGCGCTACGTGCGGCTGATTCTCGGAGAATACGGCATCGGCGTACACCTCGTGGAAGAGCGGTTCTGGGAACGAAGGCAGGAGTTCCTGCTGCTCAATCCTGCGGGAGAATTGCCAGTACTGGTGGCCGAGGGCGAACCGCCCATTCCAGGCGCCGCAATCGTCGCTGAATACATCGAGGAAACTTACATTGGCGAGAGCGGTGGTGATCGGTTGCTGCCGCAGCGGCCTGGCCACCGGGTTGAGGTGCGCCGGTTGGCGAGCTGGTTTAATGACAAATTCTATACGGAAGTCAGCCGCCCGCTGGTCACCGAGCGCGTCTTTAAGCGCCATATGACGCAAGACCAGGGCGGCGGACCGCCTGATACCGAAGCCCTGCGCGCCGCCCGTCACAATATCCGCTATCATGTCGCCTATATCGGCTGGCTTGTGCGGACGCGCGATTGGCTTGCCGGCGATCGACTGAGCTTGGCCGATCTTGCCGCAGCCGCACATCTGTCAGCGGCCGACTATTTAGGCGAAGTGCCGTGGAACGAAGACGAAGTAGCAAAGAACTGGTACGCCCGCGTAAAGTCGCGTCCGTCGTTCCGGGCGATTCTCGCCGACACGATGGCCGGCCTGCCGCCGTCGAAAAGCTACGCCGATCTCGACTTCTGAGCGAGCCAACGTCAATCAAAACGGCATTTGCCGAACAAGCGCGCGCGGTTGGATTCGACGCAATTGGTGTTGCGAGGCCCACCGCCGTGCCGGAGCTGAAAACGCGGCTCGACAATTTTCTCGCCGAGGGCGCGCATGGCGACATGGCCTGGTTGGCAAACACCGCGGAACGTCGCGCCTCGCCGTTAGCCCTGTGGCCGGATGTACGCTCGGTCATCATGCTCGGAATGAATTACGGGCCTGATACCGACCCGTTGGCTATATTAAATGCACGCGAGCGCGCAGCCATCTCGGTCTACGCCAAAGGCGATGACTATCACGAACTGATTAAATCGCGGCTCAAGATGTTGGCGCGCTGGCTCACAGCGAATGCCGGCGGTGATGTAAAAGTATTCGTGGACACGGCGGCGGTCATGGAAAAGCCGCTCGCGGCACGCGCGGGGCTTGGCTGGCAGGGCAAGCACACGAATCTGGTGTCCCGACAATACGGTTCCTGGCTTTTTCTCGGCGCGATCTTCACCACGCTCGAATTGCCGGACGATCAAGCGGAGCCTGACAGCTGCGGCAGTTGCCGCGCCTGCCTCGACATTTGCCCCACCGCAGCTTTTCCTGCGCCCTATCGATTGGACGCAAGGCGCTGCATTTCCTATCTCACCATCGAGCACAAAGGTCCGATTCCACGAGACCTGCGCGCGGCGATTGGCAACCGGATCTACGGTTGTGACGATTGCCTTGCCGTATGTCCGTGGAACAAGTTCGCAAGCCAAGGCCGCGAGGCTAAATTGAGCGCGCGCGACGCATTGCGAGCGCCGCGACTTGCCGATTTGGCGCGGCTCGATGACGCGCAATTTCGCACGCTGTTTTCCAATACCTCGATCAAGCGCACCGGGCGCGATCGTTTTGTCCGCAATGTCCTGATCGCGATCGGCAACTCGGGCGACGCCAGTCTTGCAGTGGAGGCTGAGCGACTGCTCGACGACGCGTCGCCTCTGGTGCGAGGCGCAGCCGTGTGGGCGCTGGCGCGATTGCTGCCGCGTGAAAGAGTTGCAACGTTGTCGCGGCATGATCGCGAAACGGACGCGGACGTCCGGGAGGAATGGACGGCGGCGCTCGGCTAGAATTCCTTGACCGCCGCAATCAGCCGCTCGATGTCCTCCGGCCGCGACAGCCGATGATCGCCATCCTTGATCAGCGTCAACACAACGTCATCACGCGAAAAGCGCGAGACCAACTCGACCGCATGCTGCCACGGCACGTCTGGATCCTGCACGCCCTGCAGAATGTGCACAGGACAGCCGGTCTCGATCAGGCCGCCCAGCAACAGATGCTTGCGGCCATCCTCGATCAACCCGCGCGTGATCGGGTAAGGCTCTTCGCCATATGCAGACGGCCTCAGCCATGATCCCTTTTGCTCGATCTCGCGCCTGGTCGCCTCCGGAAACTCCTTCCACATCAGCTCTTCGGTGAAATCCACCGCCGGCGCGATCAGCACCATGCCTGCAATCGGCGGTGTTTCCGTGCGACCGGACAATGCGCGCGCCAGCAACAGCGCCAGCCAGCCGCCCATCGATGAACCAATGACAATCTGCGGGCCTTGGGCGAAACGAGTGTAAACGCCAAGGCATTCCTCCAGCCATCGCCCGATGGTGCCGTCCCGGAAGTCTCCCCCCGATTCGCCGTGACCGGAGTAGTCGAACCGCACGCAAGCGCGACCACCGCTTCCGGCCCATCGGTCGAGCGCCTCGGCTTTCGTACCCTTCATGTCGGACTTGAAGCCCCCGAGCCAGAACAGGCCCGGGGTCTTGCCCTCACGCACGCGTACGGCGATTGTCCGCTCCGCCAGGGACGAACCTAACGTGATGGTGGTCAGGCGAGCTTCGCTCATGAGTGGTCGGACCGACAATCCATTGGACGTGGCTTCTTCTCGCCGCAACGCGACCCGAAATGCAAGGGCCTCGCGGTCATGATGCGGGGTGGCTCTGGAAGCCCGCGTTCGCTCGCCGGCGCAACCATCCTCCAGCTTGTGCCTGCACTTCACGACGATCCGGCCGGCAACGCCGCGGTCGATATCGCCCTCATCCTGCTGCAGTCAGGTGCCCGCGCGATCGTTGCAGGCAACGAAGGTGCATTGGTCGACAAGCTATGCGCCTTCGGCGGCGAGTGGCTCCCAATGCCTCATGACACGATCAATCCACTGCGGATTTTTCAAAACACAAACCGCTTGGCGGGCCTGATCAACGACGAGCGTGTCGATATCGTACATGCACAATCTGCTGCCGGCGCCTGGAGCGCACGCGCGGCCATCAATCGCATGCCCATTTTTCTTGTAACGTCGTTCCCCGATCGGGTACCGGCGCGCTCATGGGCCGGTGACTGGTTTCGACGTTCGCTCGCGCGTGGCGACCGCGTGATCGCACCGTCGAGCTACGTTTCGCGCGCCATGATCGAGCGCTACAAACTCCCAGCCGAACGCATCACCGTTATCCCGCGCGCCATTGACACGACTGCTTTTGGACCAGCGTCGGTCAGCGGCGATCGCACCAATTCGCTGCGGCGCGCCTGGGGCGTGTTGCCAGATACCCGCGTCGTTCTGGTGCCCGGTCGCCTCGCTCCATGGAACGGGCAACTCGACATGATCGACGCCGCCCGGCTTTTGGCCGCCGGCAGCCAAGGCAATATTGTTTTCGTGTTTGCCGGCGACGATCGAAGCGAGCCGCGCTATGTGCGCACGTTGCGCCACCAAACACGCATGCACGGCATCGACACGCTTTGCCGGTTCATCGGCCAATGCCCCGACATGCCGGCTGCCTTTGCCGTCTCCGATGTCGTGGCTGTCCCTGCGCTCGAACCGCCGCTGTCGGGCCGTGTCGTCGCCGAGGCACAGGCGAGCGGCCGGCCTGTGGTAGCTACAACTGTAGGGGTGCTTCCAGAATGCGTTCTCGCCCCGCCACGCATGAGGGATGAATTGCGCACCGGGTGGATCGTAGCGCCGGGCAATGTTGTGGATCTCGCTCGCGCGATCACGACCGCACTCACGCTTGATGAAACGTCCTACGAAGCGCTGGGCGCACGCGCGCGGCAGTTTGCGGAATTTGCATTCTCGGCGGAAAGCGTTGCCGACGCCATTCGTGGCGTCTATACGTCTCTATTGGTGCGTGACAGGTGAAATACCCCTGAAAAGCACCGGTATTTCGAGGTCTTAAAGTCATGTCGAGTTTGCCCGCGCCCGCAGGGGAGCCGGACCTTCAGTTGGACAAACAAGCGCGCACGCATGACGCGCGTCCATCGATGGCTGCGTTGATCGTGGTACCGACACTCGATGTCGGCGCTGCAGATGCAGGCGCGGTCGAGCTCGTACGCATTCTTACCGCAGCCGGTCACCGCGTTATCGTTGTGTCGCGCGCCGGACGTCTCGTCGCTGACGTTACTGCGGCGGGCGGTGAATTTGTTCCACTCGACGTAGCGAGCAACAACCCGGTCGTGATGTTGCGCAATGCAGTCACTCTCAACCGACTCGCCCGCGACCGCCGCTGCAATGTAATTCACGCCCTGGGCCGCGCCGGAGCATGGAGCGCTTTTGTTGCCGCTCGCGTGCGCGGCATCCCATTTGTGACCAGCTGGTACAAAGGTTTCCGCGAGCAGAATTTTTTGAAGCGCTGGTACAACAGCATCATGGCGCGCGGCGACCGCGTGATCGCATCGAGCGAGCAGATCGCTCAGCTGATCAACGACCGCTACGGCACTGCCTGGGACAAGATCGCGGTTGTGCCGTGCGGTGTTGATCTCGATCGCTTCAATCCTGACGGTGTCACGCGCGAGCGTATCGAGGCGATGCGTAATGCGTGGGGCGTCAAGCGTGACACAAAGGTCATTCTGATCACCGGACGAATTCTTCGCCGCAAGGGCCATCACGTCGTGGTCAAGGCGGTCCGGCGGCTCAAGGAAATGGGGCTGAAAGACTTTTTATGTGTCTTCGTCGGCGAGGACCGCGGCCGCACGCGCTACACAGGCGAATTGTGGGACCTGGTGCTGACAACCGGCACCATGGACGTGATCCGCATGGCCGCGCCGGTATCCGACATGCCCGCGGCCTACGCCGCCGCTTCTGTGGTGGTGTCTGCGGCAGTGCAGCCCGAGGGTGTTCAGCGCGCAATCCTGGAAGCGCAGGCCATGGCGAGACCGGTGATCGTGTCAGACCTCGGTGCAGGAGCCGACGTCGTGCTGACAGCGCCGGCGGTACCTGAAAGCCGGATCGCGGGATTCCGCTGCGCAACTGGCGACGATGCGGCTTTGGCGGCAACCTTGCTGCGGCTTTTTTCAATGCCGGAACAGAACCGCGCCACAATCGGCCGGCGCGGGCGGGACTGGGTACTCGATCATTTCAACGCAGAAGTCATTGCGGAGCAGACGTTGCGACTTTATGGCGAGATTGCCAGCGTGGCCGAGAGCCGAGATCGAACCGCATCGGCTGCAAAATGATAAAGCAAGGGAAAATAAGGACAATTTGAACACTTTGACCGCGGAATTGGCTCCCACGGGCAACATTATTGGCGGAACTGCGTTGACTTCTGCACCGTTTCTACCAATCTTTCGCTATTCCGGAAGCGCCCCCGGTTCGCGCCAAAGGATCGTTGCAACAGCATGAGGAGACACTAGCCATTCGTCGTCCGATGAAGTCCGCGCTGCCCGTTCAGAAGGACGGCCCGCGCATTAACGAGGATATCCGCGTTCGCGAGGTCCAACTAATCGATGCCAGTGGCCACAACCATGGCCCCACACCAATCCAAACCGCGCTTGAGATGGCGCAGGCCGCAGGGCTCGACCTGGTCGAAATCGCGCCCAACTCCGCGCCGCCAGTCTGCAAGATCCTGGACTACGGCAAATACAAATTCCAGGCGCAGAAGAAGGCAGCGGAAGCCCGCAAGAAACAGAAAGTCGTCGAGATCAAGGAGATCAAGCTCCGGCCGATGATCGACGATCACGACTATCAGGTGAAGATGCGCTCAATGCAGCGGTTCTTCGAGGAAGGCGACAAGGTCAAGATCACCTTGCGCTTTCGCGGCCGCGAGATGGCGCACCAGGAGCTCGGCTATAAATTGCTCCAACGCGTGAAAGAGGACACCGAGAAGATCTCGAAGGTCGAGTCGGAGCCGCGCTTCGAAGGCCGCCAGATGGTCATGCTGCTGGCGCCGCGCTGACACCGCGACGAATTTCGTCGTCCGGTTAAATGCGCCACTCGCAGACTGCGGGTGGCGCTTTCGTTTTCAGCGACGCTCGGCTTCCCAGTGGCCAGCGCAAGTCCCGCTTGAACCAATGCCGCGCCATGTACCGGTCCCGGTATTCGCCGACAATTGACCGGTGCCATTGGCGCCATTGGCGCCGAGCTTGATGTTGACCTTGACGAGACCACTCGGCGCGACCGTGCCGCTGAGGTCGACGGACGCATCGCCCTGATAACTGACGTGGCCGTTATTGATGTTCACATTGTAACGGTAGCCGCGATCGCAGCCGCCCTGCTCCGTAACAATCAATACGCTCCAGTTGCCGTCGTGCGCAGCGGTCGCCCGTGCACCAAACGACGCCGAAAGAATCAGACAAAGGCCAAAAGTCGGGCCAAGAACTGCAAGAATCGAATGAGCAATAATATGCCGCATTATGACGAACCCCTTATTTCATGCGGATTTTCAATGAGGGCGCCCTTTTAACGACCGAGCCAAAGCCGGTCCGAAGGGCACCAGCGGAGGCCATAAAGTAGCCCGATCCCGAAAACAAGAGGTTAAGGCCCCGCCAGCCGCGCGGTTGCATGGCGCGGCGGCCTCTGCCATAACGCCGCCTCTCGCCGACCGGCCAGTCAGGGCTGCCGTGGCGGCGATTTACGCTCAATTCCGAGCACCGCTCTGAGGCCCTCGGGCCTTGGGAGCATTTCTTGGCCGTTCGGGCTTGTCCCGCAACGCGCCGATGAGGAGAGCCAAATGCCCAAGTTGAAGACCAAATCGGGCGCTAAAAAGCGCTTCAAGATCACCGCGCAGGGCAAGGTGAAATACCAACAGTCCGGCAAGCGCCACGGAATGATCAAGCGGACCACCAAGACGATTCGCGAGCATCGCGGCACCCGCGTGCTGTTCAAGACCGACGGCGACAACATCAAGAAATACTTTCTGCCCAACGGCTGATCCGTATTTCTGGCCGCCGTTAGGCGGCTGTCCACCGTCGACAATCTGCACGAACTGCAAGGAGATTTCCCATGGCCCGCGTCAAACGTGGTGTCACATCGCACGCCAAGCACAAGAAGGTCTACAAGGCCGCCAAGGGCTATTACGGCCGCCGCAAGAATACGATCCGCGTTGCCAAGCAGGCCGTCGAAAAGGCCAATCAATATGCCTTCCGCGACCGCAAGCGGCGCAAGCGGACGTTCCGCGCACTATGGATCCAGCGTCTGAACGCCGCGGTGCGTCCGTTCGGCCTCAACTACAGCCGGTTCATTGCCGGGCTGGCCAAGACCGGCATTACGGTCGACCGCAAAGTGCTGTCCGATCTCGCCATTCACGAGCCGGCGGCATTCCAGGCGATCGTCGAAAAGGCCAAGGCCGCGTTGCCGGCGTAACGTCCTGGTCGCGCCGCGACCTTTCAGTTGTCGTGCGCGGGCTCGACCCGCGCATCCCGTTTAGGGGCGCATTGCCCACCTGATCGGGATGGCCGGGACAAGCCCGGCCATGACCAGCTAGAAGGCTTGTGGTCGGGGGAAGCCCATGTCCGACATCGCGAAACTTGAGCAAGAAATTCTTGCAAGCGTCGCATCCGCCAAGGATGAGGCGGCGCTGGAGTCCGTGCGCGTGTCGGCGCTCGGCAAGAGCGGCTCGGTGTCCGCGCTGCTGAAGACGCTCGGCTCGATGACGCCGGACGAACGCAAGACGCAAGGTCCCGTGATCAACGGGCTGAAGGACCGCGTGACGGCCGCCATCACGGCTGCGAAGGAATCCCTCGGCGCGGCGGCACTCGATGCGCGGCTGAATACCGAAACAGTTGACGTTACCTTGCCGGTGCGTGAAGCGCCGACCGAAGTCGGCCGTGTGCATCCGATCAGCCAGGTGACGGACGAACTCACGGCGATCTTCGCCGATATGGGATTTGCGGTCGCCGAAGGTCCGGACATCGAGACCGACGACTACAACTTCACCAAATTGAATTTCCCGGAAGGCCATCCGGCGCGGGAGATGCACGATACGTTTTATTTCCCGCCGAAGGCCGACGGCTCGCGCCTGTTGCTGCGCACGCACACCTCACCGGTTCAGGTGCGCACGATGCTCAGCCAGAAACCGCCGATTCGCGTGATCTGTCCCGGCCGGACCTATCGCAGCGACTCCGACCAGACCCACACGCCGATGTTCCATCAGGTGGAGGGGCTGGTGATCGACAAGGGTTCGCATCTCGGCCACCTGAAATGGATTCTCGAGGAATTCTGCAAGGCGTTCTTCGAAGTCGACAGCGTGAAGATGCGTTTCCGTCCGTCGTTCTTCCCGTTCACCGAGCCGTCACTCGAAGTCGACATCCAGTGCAAACGCGACAAAGGCGAAATTCGTTTCGGCGAAGGCGAGGACTGGCTGGAAATCCTGGGCTGCGGGATGGTGCATCCGAATGTGCTGCGCAATTGCGGCCTCGATCCCGACGAGTATCAGGGCTTTGCCTGGGGCATGGGGATCGATCGCATCGCCATGCTGAAATACGGCATGCACGATTTGCGCGCGTTCTTCGAAGCCGATGTGCGCTGGCTTGCACATTACGGATTCAGGCCGCTCGATTTTCCGACCTTGGCCGGGGGCCTGAGCTCATGAGCAGCAGGCCATGAAATTCACCCTCCCCTGGCTGAAAGACCATCTCGACACCGACGCGGCTTTGCCCGAGATCGTCGACAAGCTCACCATGATCGGGCTTGAGGTCGAGAACGTCGAAGACAAGGCGGCGCAGCTCAAGCCGCTGGTCGTCGCGTCAGTGCTCTCGGCCGAAAAGCATCCGAACGCCGACCGCTTGCGCGTCTGCATGGTCGATATCGGCGACGGAAAGCCGATCCAGGTCGTCTGCGGCGCGCCCAACGCCCGCGCCGGCATGAAAGCCGTGTTCGCGCCGCCGGGCACCTACATTCCGGGCAAGAAAATCACGCTCGGCATCGGCAAAATCCGCGACGTCGAAAGCCGCGGCATGCTCATTTCCGGCGCGGAGATCGAGGTCTCCGACGACCACGACGGCATTCATCGACCTGCCTGCCGATGCGCCGGTCGGCAAACCTTACGCGGAATGGGCGGGCGTCAGCGATCCGGTTATCGAAATCAATCTCACGCCCAACCGTCCGGACTGCACCGGCGTTTCCGGCATCGCGCGCGATCTCGGCGCGACTTCGATCGGCACCTACAAGAACAAAATACCAAAGCCGGTGAAGGGAACGTTCCCCTGCCCGGTCAAGGTCACGCTCGATTTCGGAAAAACGCCGTCGCTGTGCCCGGCCTTCGGGCTGCGTCTCGTGCGTGGCGTCAAGAATGGCCCCTCGCCCGACTGGCTGCAAAAGAGGCTTACGGCGATCGGGCTGCGGCCGATCAATGCGCTGGTCGATATCACCAACTACATCACCTTCGACCGCGGCCGGCCGTTGCATGTGTTCGACGCCGCCAAGGTGAACGGCAATCTGACGGTACGGCGCGCGAAAAACGGCGAGCAGCTGCTTGCGCTCGACGGCAAGACCTACACGCTCGACGAAGCCATCTGCGTGATCGCCGACGAAAAGGCGGTCGAGTTCGCTGTCCGGCATCATGGGCGGCGAAGCCACCGGCTGCTCGGAGACGACGACCGACGTGTTGATTGAATCCGCGCTGTGGGACGAACTCAACATCGCGCAGACCGGCCGCAAGCTCGGCATCAATTCTGACGCACGCTATCGCTTCGAACGCGGTGTCGACCCGGCATTCATGCTTCCGGGCCTCGAGCTTGCGACACAGATGGTGCTCGATTTATGCGGCGGCGAAGCATCGGAAGTCGTGGTCGCCGGCGATCCGACGCCCAAGGAAAAAGTCGTCGACTTCCCGCTTGAGCGATTTGTCGCGACTGGCCGGCCTGAAGCTGCCGCTCGCCGATACGCGCCGCGTTCTGGAAAAGCTCGGATTTTTTGCCGTCGGCAAGGACGAGCGCATGAAAGTGGCGGTGCCCACGTGGCGGCCGGATGTGCACGGGCGCGCCGACATTGTCGAAGAGATCATGCGCATTGTCGGCGTCGACCGCGTGCCGTCGACGCCGTTCCCGCGCGGTGAACTCGCGCGCAAGCCGGTGCTCACCGCAATTCAAAACCGGACCCGCAAGGCCAAACGCGCGCTGGCCGCGCGCGGCCTGGTTGAGGCCGTCACCTGGTCGTTCGTCTCGAAACACGAGGCCGAGCTTTTCGGCGGCGGCAGCGCGGCACTGGCGCTTGCCAACCCGATCGCCGCCGAATTGTCCGACATGCGGCCAAGCCTCATTGCCGGCCTGATCATGGCGGCGCAGCGCAATGCCGACCGCGGCTTTCCCGATACCGCGCTGTTCGAGGTCGGACAGATCTTCAAGGGCGACCACCCGGAAGACCAGTTCACGGCAGCCAGCGGCCTGCGCCGCGCGCTCGCCAAATCCGACGGCATCGGCCGTCATTGGTCGAGCAAGGCCGAGCCCGTCGACGCCTTTGACGCGAAAGGCGATGCGTTTGCAGTTCTGGCCGCGGCTGGCGCGCCGATGCAGGCCTTGCAGGTCGTGCCCGGCGGCTCCGGCCTGGTTCCACCCCGGCCGCAGCGGCACCATCCAGATCGGCCCGCAGAATATTCTCGGTCACTTTGGCGAACTGCATCCGCGCGTCATATCGGGACTAAAGGCCGAAGGTCCGCTGGTCGCCTTCGAGGTCATCCTGGAGAAAATTCCGGAGCCGAAGGCAAAACCGACACGCGCCAAGCCGCTGCTCGAATTGTCGCCGTTTCAGCCGGTCGATCGCGATTTCGCTTTCGTGGTCGATAGCGCGGTAAAAGCCGCCGACATCGTCCGCGCCGCGCAGAACGTCGACAAGAAGCTCATCAGCAACGTGATCGTCTTCGACGTCTACGAAGGCAAAGGAATCGAGCCCGGCAAGAAGTCGATTGCCATCGCGGTCACGATCCAGCCGCGCGAAAAAACGATGACCGATGCCGAGATCGACGCGCTTGTCCGGCAAGATTGTCGCTGAAGTCACCAAGCGCACCGGCGGCGTGTTGCGAACCCTAAGCCGGCAATAAATCCGCAAAAGCAAATCCGTCGCGCTCGACGGTTTCCCCCACTTTCACCGCGATCTTGCCCGAGAGCATCGGTCCGGCCGAAACGAAAGAATGGAATTCGCCGTTCTCGCCGCATGGATCGGCGTCGGCGGGCAGCGCGGCAAGCAGCGCATTGTCGAAGCGGCGACCGGCGAACGAAGCCGGCAATTTCCTCAGATCGACGGTTGACAGGCGAGCCTCGACGCCTGCATCGATCATGTCGCGCGCAAGCGCCGCGGTCGGCCTGCCCCACAACGGAAAAACCGGCGTGATGCCGGTGCCGGCAAGTTGCCGCTCGCGATAGGCGCGCACGTCTTCCAGAAACAGATCGCCAAAGACGATGTGTGTGATGCCGGCTTGCTTTGCATCGGCCATCGCGACCGCCATTTTCTGCTCGTAGATCTCATTCGGGCATGGAAAGGGAATATGCACGACGATGGCGGGCAAGCCGGCGGCATCGAGCTGCGCCCGCAACAATTCTTCGCGCACGCCATGCATGCTGACGCGGCCGAAGGTCTCGGTGACCGTGGTCAGGCCGCCAACGATTTCGTAGTCGCCGGCGCGGCGCGCCTCGAGCAGCGCCCAGGCGCTGTCCTTGCCACTCGACCACGCGATCACGGCTTTCGGGGACATCGGCATCAAGACCCGACATGGTATCCAAATTATTGCTGGACGAGTCGGCAGGATGCCCGAGCGCGCCGATGTGCCGCAAATTATATGCCTAACAATCCGTAATTTCAGTGCGCGCCCGACCAACCGGTGAACCAAATTGCAATGACTCCTCGCTAAATTCGCCGGCAAAGGGATAGGGCGCGGAGTATTCGCAGCGCCCGGGGGAACGTCTTGTGCGCCAAGAACTGGCGCCGAGGGCCGGTCATGAGCTGGATGGTCGATGGGGTTGGGCGCTTTCTAGCGCACTATCTGGAAAAGCCGGTGCACGGCTATGAGCCGTTCACGCCGTCCGATCCCGAATCTTTGCGCGCGACCCTGACGAACCGGCGACGTGTTGCTGGTCGAAGGCAACAACCACATTTCCGGCGTCATCAAATATCTCACGCAGTCGACGTGGTCGCATGCCGCGCTTTATGTCGGTCCGATCGGCGATCGCGCCACCGCCGACGGCGAGCCGCTGGTGCTGGTCGAGGCCAATATCGGGCAAGGCGTCGTCGCGGCGCCGCTGTCGAAATACGCGCGCTTTCACACCCGCATTTGCCGTCCGACCCAGCTCGACGACGAAGACCGCGCGCGGGTTTGCGCCTATGCAGCCGAGCGCATTGGTTTCGACTACGACCTCAAGAACGTCATTGATCTGTTGCGCTATCTGTTTCCGCTGCCGGTGCCGCAACGGTGGCGCCGCCGCATGATCGCGCTCGGCTCCGGCCATCCGACGCGGATCATCTGCTCGGCGCTGATTGCGCAGGCGTTCGAAACCGTGCGCTATCCGATCCTGCCGAAAATCACGCGGCTCGAGAGCGAAGCGGCGCGCGAGGAAATTCTCGAAATTCGCCATTCCTCCCTGTACGCGCCGCGCGATTTCGACATTTCCCCCTATTTCGAGGTAGTGAAGCCGACCATCGTGCGTGGCTTCGACTACAAGGCGATGGCCTGGAGGGATTTGCCGGCTCCCGATGCCGACGAAATCGTCGCGCTGGTGCCGGCCGACGACGATCTCACGCCCGTCGTATAACCGGCCTTGCCCTGCGCCGCGGCTGGCACTAACTGTGCCGGCATGATCGACGGCGCCATCAAAGCCCTTTCGCAGATGTTCACCCCCGCCTTGCGGCACGTGCTGCTCAAGGCCGTCGGCCTGGCGCTGATCCTCATCGTCATCATCGGCATTCTCATGCAGCGCGTGCTGGCTGCATGGGCGGAAACCGGCGCCAACTGGGCCGAACAGGCAACCGGGTTTGCCCCGCACGCGGTCTGGTCCGCGCTCGCCTGGGTCCTGTCGATCATGGCGAGCCTGGGCATCATCACCGGCGCGCTGTTCTTGATGCCGGTGGTCACCGCTTTCGTCGGCAGCTTTTTTGTTGATGAAGTCGCCGACGCCGTCGAGCGCGAACACTACCCGGCCGAACCGCCCGGACGTGCGCTGCCGTTTTTCCGCGCATTGATCGAGGGCGTGAGTTTTGCCGCACTGGCGCTGGTGGTCTATCTCTGCGCGCTGCCGTTCATCTTTTTTGCCGGGCTCGGCATCATCATTTTGTTCCTGGCGAATTCCTACCTGCTCGGCCGGGAATATTTCGAGCTGGCGGCCATGCGCTTTCGTCCGCCGCACGAAGCAAAGGCCCTGCGCAAAAGCAAGGCCGTCTACGTTTTTCTTGCGGGAATGGTCGTCGCGGTATTCGTGTCAATTCCGATCGTCAATCTGGCAACGCCGATATTTGCCATGGCCTTCATGGTGCACGTCCACAAAAAGCTGTCTGGCGCTCGCCCGCAACTGATCGAACCGACGCGGTGATCGTCAGTTTTTCGAGCGGAGATCGATGACCCGCTTGGCCTTGCCGAGGGAACGCTCCACCGTGCCGGGTTTCACCGTGCGAACAGTTGCCGTCACACCCATCAATTCCTTGATGTGGTGAGCGAGATCACGGTCGCAGGCGGCAAATACGCCGCTGTCGGCGTCTGCCCGCGCCTCCACCACCACCGTGATTTCGTCGAGCCGCTCGGCGCGGCGCAACTCGATCACAAAATGGGGCGCCAGCCGCTCGTCCTTGAGAATGATCTCCTCGATCTGGCTTGGAAACACATTGACGCCACGCACGATCATCATGTCATCGGATCGGCCGGCAACCTTTTCCATTCTGCGCATCGAGCGCGCCGTGCCCGGCAGCAACCGCGAGAGGTCGCGGGTGCGATAGCGCACGATCGGCATCGCTTCTTTGGTCAACGTGGTGAAAACCAGCTCGCCAACTTCGCCATCCGGCAACACCTTGCCGGTCGCTGGATCGATCACCTCCGGATAGAAATGATCTTCCCAAATGTGCGGTCCGTCCTTGCTCTCGATACATTCGCAAGACACGCCCGGTCCGATGATCTCGGAAAGCCCATAATTGTCGATGGCGTGCAGATCGAACGCATCTTCAATTTCGGCGCGCATGGCATTGGTCCAGGGCTCGGCGCCGCACATCGCGATCTTGAGCGAGGATTGGCGCGGATCGACCCCCTGGGCGTGAAACTCATCGAGAATTGCGAGCAAATAGCTGGGCGTCACGAAAATAATATCCGGCTTGAAATCCAGGATCAGGCGCACCTGTCGCTCGGTCATGCCACCTGACACCGGCACGACCGTCAGCCCCAGCCGCTCGGCGCCGTAATGAAAGCCGATACCGCCGGTGAACAGGCCGTAGCCGTAGGAGTTCTGCACCAGCATGCCGGACTGGCAGCCCGCCGCACGCATGGAACGCGCCATGACATCGGCCCAGGTGTCGAGATCGCGCCGGCTATAGCCGACAACGGTCGCCTTGCCGGTGGTGCCGGACGAGGCATGCACGCGCAGGACCTGATCACGCGGGATGGCGAACATTCCGAACGGGTAGTGATTGCGCAAATGGTCTTTGGTCGTGAACGGAAATTTCTGCAGATCGTCGAGGGATTTCAGATCGTCGGGGTGAACGCCCGCCTTCTCGAAGCTTTTTTTGTAGTGCGCAACGTTGTTGTAGGCATGATTGAGCGTCGCTTTCAGCCGTTTGACTTGAAGCGCAGCGATCTCATCGCGTGAGGCAATCTCGATCGCATCGAAAGCTCTCACGGCGCGGCGTGAGATTGACGCCTTTGAGCTGCAATCGCGGCATACGTCCCCCCGACCAGTTTTCTTGCGCTAGATTTTTCGCTGCGCGGCGTTCCAATGTTTTTCGAGGTTGGCGATCAACGCCGGGCTGAAATGGCAGTAGGCCTGTTCGCGGCAATAGGTCGCCATGTAACGGCGGAAAGTGTCGAATGGCTCTTCGCCAACCCGCAAGGCGCGCCGATTGCTGGCGGCGCTGACCACGCCGGAACTGGTGAAATCGTCGCACACCTTCATCACCGTCCGCTCCACCTCGGCGGGCGGAACGACAACGTCGCAGACCATGTGCCCTTCCGGGGAGTCGCACTCGATTCGCTTGCCCATCAGAATTGCCTGCCGCGCGATGCGCGGGCCGACGAAGCGCGGGAAACGCAAATTGGCAGCGCCCGGAATGATGCCCTCCTTGCGCGCCGGCAGCGTCATGTAGGCGTCGCTCCCGGCCACCACGTAGTCCATCGCCAGCAAGTACTGGCAGCCGCCGCCGATGGCGAAGACGTCGAGCTGGGCGACCCACGGCTTTTCCCGCGTGCCGCCATAGACTTCGTCGGGACTGGCGCTGCCCATCGCCAGCCCGCGAAACATCTTGTTCACGACGCCCATGTCGCGGCGGATGTACCAAAGAAAGGGAATCTTACCGCGATAGAGGTGCGTGAGATTGATGCCGGCGGAGAAAATCTTGCGGCCTTTGTATTTCGGATGATCCACCACGGCGCCGCGGAGCACGCAGATTTCGCTCAGCGGATCGAGGATAGCGATGTCGGCCGCGGTCTCGGTATCGTCGAGCGTGTCGTCATCCTCGGCATTGAGAAAGCGCGGATTGTTGACGGTGACCACCGCGGCCTTGCCCTGCCGTTCGACGCGCGCAGGGCCGAAGTCGATCACACCATTCTTGATGAATTCTGCGCTGCGCTCCAAGGCCTCCGGTTTTGGCATCAGCATCGCTTCGCAGAGATGCAACCCCGTGTCGGGGACGGCCAGCACTTGGGCGAGGAAAATACCCTGGTCGACTTCGACGCCGTCTTTCTCGCTTTGCATCAACGCGCTTTCGGCGTCGACCTGCTTCTTGTTCGGTGTCAATCCCGGGATTAATTTCGCGGCAGCATATGCCAATTCATCGACGCGCCGAAATTCTGAAAGATTTTTGGTGAGCTTTCGATAGATCGCTTCGGCATGACGGATCAGATATTCTTCCCGCGTACGACGGCAATCCGACAAGAGTAATGTCAGCCGCCAGTTGTTGCTCGGGCGTGCGCTTTGGCTTTTTCGGCAATTTTTCCAAAAGGCCGGCGCCGTGCCGCCAGAATTTCGTCCCTGCAGCACTGTCGCGTTTAAAGGCGCCATTCACGCGCGGGCGCGCTTTGACCCATGCCGCAGCGGCATTTGCCGGCAGCCCGGCACGGCGAAAGATTTCATTGGTATCCCGGCGATTGTACTCGGCGGTCCTCGCGATCCCGGAGCCTTCCATACGCACTCTCCCAGGCTACTGTCGCCTTATACAACCGTCTTGCCCGGCCATTGGCACAGGTCGGCGATGATACATTTCTCGCACAACGGCTTGCGCGCGACGCAAGTGTAGCGCCCGTGCAGGATAAGCCAATGGTGGGCGTGACTGTTTGTATTGCGCCGGCACCACCTGCTCCAGTTTCGTTTCGACGTCGAACGGCGTTTTACCGGTTGCCAGCCCGGTGCGATTGCCGACGCGGAAAATATGGGTATCGACCGCGATCGTTGGCTCGCCGAAGGCAACATTAAGTACGACATTCGCGGTCTTGCGACCGACGCCGGGCAAAGCCTCCAACTGCTCGCGCGAACGCGGCACCTGCCCCGCGTGTTCGGCGATGAGTATCTGCGACAGCGCGACGACATTCTTGGCCTTGTTGCGGAACAGACCGATGGTCTTGATCAGGTCGCGCACCCGGTCTTCACCGAGCGCGGCCATTTTTTCCGGTGTATCGGCGAGCGCAAAGAGCGCCGGTGTCGCCTTGTTGACGCCGGCATCCGTCGCCTGCGCGGACAGCACCACCGCGACCAGCAGCGTGAAGGGATTGATGTGTTGCAGCTCCGTCTTCGGCTCCGGGTTTGCGGCCTTGAAGCGGCGGAACGCTTCCTCGATCTGCGCGGTTGTCCATTGCGGCAATGCCCCCGCCGCAGCCTTGTTGTCGGCTGCTGCGCGCTTGCGGGCTGGCTTTACCTTCGCGCGCGGCGCTTTGCGCGGTTTTTTCTTACGCGCCTTCGCCGATGCCTTGCGAGCGGTTTTTTTCGCCATGATTTCGGTATACTGAGCGCAATGACCGCGGACAACGCCGACGATCTCGAACCCACGATCTTTTCAGCGACGCTGACGCCTCACCGCTCGCTCGGCCAGATCGGATTCCTGGTTCTGATGTTGCTGTTCGGCGGCGTCAGCTTCGTCACTGGCGTCCTCTTTCTTGTCGTCGGCGCCTGGCCCGTGTTCGGCTTTTTTGGCCTCGACGTGCTGCTGCTGTATTGGGCCTTTCGGCTCAACTATCGCCACGCCGAGGCGTACGAGCAGGTGACGGTGACATCATCCGCCCTGAAGGTGCGTAAGGTCAGCCATCTGGGGCGCGCCCGGGAATGGGTGCTCAATCCGCTTTGGGTCCAGCTCGACAAGGTCGAACTGGATGAATTCGGCATCGACCGGCTTTTTCTGGTGTCGCGCGGCCGTAAGCTGTCGATAGCCACGTTCCTCGGGCCCGATGAAAAGGCCAATTTCGCTAAGGAACTCGGAAACGCGCTGAATGAAGCCCGGCGCGGGCCTACCCGAACCGTATTTGAATAGGCAGAAATCGGGTGGTTGTGCTCCGCCAATCGCCCTAGATAGCGGTCATGAACATGACACTGGCAAAATCGACATTGACCGACCGCTTCACCGAGTTCGCACCGCTCTCAACCGCGGCGGCGGACTACGACATCGTCCGGCGCGCAATCGCCCATATTCGCGGAAACTGGCGCGCCCAGCCGGAAATCGACGTCATCGCGGATGCGGCCGGCGTAACTCCGACCGACCTGCATCACCTGTTCCGTCGCTGGTGCGGGCTGACGCCGAAGGCCTTCCTGCAAGCCTTGACGCTCAACAGCGCACGCGAACTGCTGCGCTCCTCTGCGAGCGTTCTGGACACGGCCTATGAAGTAGGCCTGTCCGGCCCCGGCCGCCTGCACGATTTATTCGTGACCCACGAGGCGATGTCGCCAGGCGAATGGAAGAGCGGCGGCGAAGGTCTCACGATCACCTACGGATTTCATCCCTGCCCCTTCGGCATGGCGCTGGTGATGACCACGCCGCGCGGGCTGGCAGGCCTTGCACTCGCCGATGCAGGCAAAGAGCGCTCCGCGCTCAAAGACATGCGCAGCGCGCTGGCCGAGAGCACGTTACGTGGAAGATTTTGCGGCAACAGCGGCGACAGCGCGGCGCATCTTCGACCCGTCACTCTGGCGCAAAGATCAGCCATTGCGCGTGGTGATGATCGGCACGGACTTCGAAGTGCGCGTCTGGGAAAAACTGCTCGACATCCCGATGGGCCACCTCACCACTTATTCCGACCTCGCCGCGCGGGCCGGCTCGCCGAAAGCCGCGCGCGCTGTCGGTGCGGCGGTCGGCAAAAATCCAATATGTTTCGTGGTGCCGTGCCATCGCGTGATCGGCAAGAGCGGTGAACTCACCGGCTATCATTGGGGCCTCACGCGCAAGCGCGCGATCCTCGGCTGGGAAGCCGGGATGGCGGCGGCGTAGTTACGCGGCCAGATCGAGTTTCGAGGCGACCGTCGAATCGGCGTTGAGCCGGTAGATCATCGGCACGCCGGTATCCAGATTGAGCTTCGTGATGGTTTCGGGCGTGTGCTTGTCGAGCACCATCACCAATGCGCGCAGCGAATTGCCGTGCGCCGCCACCAGCACGCGCTCGCCACGCAGCACCCGCGGCAGGATTTCCCGGATGTAGTAAGGCAAAACGCGCGCGGCGGTGTCGCGCAGCGATTCCCCGCCGGGCGGCGCGATATCGTAAGAGCGGCGCCAGATATGAACCTGCTCCTCGCCCCATTTTTTGCGCGCGTCGTCTTTATTGAGGCCGACGAGATCACCGTAGTCGCGTTCGTTTAATGCCTGGTCCTTGAACACCGGGATAGCGGTCTGACCCAATTCGCCGAGCATCAGATCGAGCGTGCGCTGCGCGCGCTTGAGCGCAGATGTGAAAGCGACATCGAACTTGATTCCCTGCGCCTTCAACTTGCGGCCAGCCTCGCGCGCTTCGTTGACGCCCTTGTCGGTCAAATCGACATCGCGCCAGCCGGTAAACAGGTTTTTGAGATTCCAGTCGCTCTGGCCGTGGCGTACGAGCACGAGAAGACGATCGGTCATTGCTGCCCTCAGAAATCCTTCAATCCCAGAACGTCCGTCATCGAATAAAGTCCCGGCTTTTGCTTGCGACCCCAGGCCGCCGCGTGCAGCGCGCCACGCGCGAAGATCATGCGGTCTTCGGCCTTGTGCGCGAGTTCGATGCGTTCGGCCGGACCGGCAAAGATCACGCTGTGTTCGCCGACCACGCTGCCGCCGCGCAAATTCGCAAAACCGATGTCACCGGTATGGCGTGCGCCGGTATTGCCGTCCCGGCTACGCACCGAATTCTTGTCGAGATCGATACCGCGGCCTTCCGCCGCCGCTCGGCCAAGCATCAGCGCCGTGCCGGATGGCGCATCGACCTTCTGGTTGTGATGCATTTCCAGAATTTCGATATCGAATGATGTGTCGAGCGTCTTGGCGACACGCTTCACCAGCGCCGCCAGCAGATTGACGCCGAGGCTCATATTGCCGGACTTGATGATGACCGCGCTCCTGGCGGCATCCTTGATTTTAGCCTCGTCAGCCGCGCTCAAGCCCGTGGTGCCGACGATATGCACCTTGCCGGCCTTGGCCGCGATCGCGGCAAAGGCGATGGTGGCTACCGGCGCGGTGAAATCGATGATGCCGTCGGCCTTCGCAAGCAGGGCCGCGGCGTCGCCGGTGAGCTTGATGCCGTTCTCCGGCAGGCCGGCGAGCACGCCGGCGTCCCAGCCGAGCAGCGGCGAGCGCGCGTCCTCGAGGGCGCCCGCGAGCGCAAAATCCTTGCTGTCGGCGATCGCCTTGACCAGCGTGCGGCCCATCCGCCCGCCGGCGCCGGCGACCACGAGCCGCATCTCGGCCATAGGTCGAACTCCGGGTCCAACTCCTGAAACGTGGGCGTCGGTATAGCGCGGCGAACTGGCAAAACGCACTACGGCTGCGGGCCGTCGTAGCCCTCAACGACGACTGATCTCGCCGACCCCATGGCCCATGCGCAGAGCCTTGGCCTTTTGGTACTCCTCCGAGCGATAGCATTGCAGCGCCGCCTCGTAGCTGGGAAATTCAATCACCACCACGCGCGAGCGCAACTTGCCCTCCACGGCTTCCGACTTACCGCCGCGGGTCAGAAATCTGGCACCGAATTGCCGGAACGGAACGGCGTTGGCTGCGACATAGGCTTTGTAGCCGTCCATATTGGTCACATCGATGTTTGCGACCCAATATCCTTTCGCCATATCGCGTCCCCCTCTTACACGACAACTTGATCAATTTCCGCAACGATCGCATCGGCCGCCGCCTTGGGATCGCGCGCTTCCACGATCGGGCGGCCGACCACCAGATAATCGGCGCCCGCGGCGATGGCGCGTGGCGGGCGTCATGATGCGTTTCTGATCGCCCTGCGCGCTACCGGCCGGCCTGATCCCGGGCGTGACCAGCACCATGCCGGGTCCAGCAATGTCGCGCAGGTTCGCCGCTTCCTCCGCCGAACAAACAAGTCCGTCGACCCCGGTGTCGCGCGCCTGCGCCGCTCGCGCAGCCGCCAATTCCTTGACGTTCATCTCGTAGCCCGCGGCGGCAAGATCGGCATCGTCATATGACGTCAGCACGGTCACCGCGAGAATACGCAGCCTTGAACCCTGCTTGCCTTCGACCGCCGCCTTCATGGTTTGCGGATAGGCGTGCACGGTCAGGAATGTCGCGCCGAACTGCGGCAACGCTCTCGACACCCTTGGTCACCGTGTTGCCGATGTCGTGCAGCTTGAGATCGAGAAATACCTGCTTGCCGGCTGCGATCAATCCGGCCGCGAAAGGCAAGCCGCCGGCGAATGCGAGCTGATATCCGATCTTGTAGAACCACACGGAATCGCCAAGCTTCGTCACCATCGCTTCGGCCGACGCCACCGACGGCACGTCGAGAGCCACGATCAGTCTTTCGCGCGCATCCAACGGCAAAGGTCACCCTCCTCGCGCCATTAACCGCGCCATTTCTACCAGACGCTCGAGCTCGGTACGAAACAGATTGGCGGTGCCCGCATCGGCAATATTGTCCATGTCGTCGAATGCGCTTTCTGCACGCTGGATTGCCACCTGCTCGGGGATCACCAAGGCGCCGCACCCAAGTTCGAGAATTTGCCGCAGCGCCATCAGCGAGCGCAATCCGCCGGCGCGACCGGGCGACGCCGACGCAATCGCGAATGCACGGCCCTTGAAGGCGGCATAAGTCGGATCGCCGCGTTCGCGCACGCGCGACACCCAGTCGATTGCGTTTTTAAGAAGCGGCGTCACCGATGCGCTGTATTCGGGACTGGCGATGAACACGCCCTGGTGCGCCATGATCATCTGCTTGAGCTTGAGGGCATTGGCCGGCTGACCGGCGCGCACGTCGAGATCGGCCTCGTAGATCGGCAGCGGATAGTCGGCGAGCGAGATGCGGGTGACGTCGACGTCGAGCAGCGTCAGTTCTTTCGCCGCCAATGCCGCGAGCTTGACGTTGTACGAGCCGATGCGGGTCGAGCCGGGCAGAACGAGGATTTTGGGGATCGGCATCAGCGACTCCGCTTTCGCGGGCGATGACACCACACCATCAGCGGCCGCGATAGACCCACACGCGCGCGGGCGGCAGGTTCATCCAGATCAGCTCCGATGCTTCCGCGCGGATACCGGAAAGCTCTTTTGGAATCGGCGGCAGCATCGCGTAGGTGAATTGCACGAACGGCGCGCCCTCCGCGAGCAGCGTCATTGCATCGGAAATCAGACGCAGCCGCGTACGCAGCGGCTTGGTGACGAGCGGCAGTCCCGAGACAACCGCCGCGGCGGGTTCGTCGACATAATTCTCCAGCAGGCGCCGCAACCGGTAGGCATCGCCCTGCACGACCGTCGCCGCCGGATAGCGCGTGCGCAACAGCCGGCAGAAATCAGGATTGAATTCGACGAGGACCAGCCGCGCCGGGTCAACCCCGTGCCGGACGAGCGCCTCGGTCACCGGGCCGGTGCCGGGGCCGAGTTCGATGACCGGGCCGGTCGAATTGGGGTCGACGTAGCGCGCCATGGCGCGGGCGAGCGCCCGGCTCGACGGCATCACCGCGCCGGTCGAGATCGGCTTTTCCATCCATGTACGGATGAACTGCATCTCGTCATCGAGACGCAGGCTCTTTTTTTCAACTCGGGCGATTGAGGGTGATTGCATAGTTGCGAGGTCACGCCTTACACGCGGCGGGCCCCGCCGCAGCATCCACGGGTATAGGGACCAAGGCAGGGGGTCAAGATGGGTTACCCTGATTGGCTGCCCCGGCTTCCAAGACCGTCAAGAAACTCTTTGACTCGACTGAAGAAACCGGCCGATTTCGGGCTGAGTATCCTCGGACGACAGCTTTTCGAACTCGGCCAGCAATTCGCGCTGGCGTTTAGTCAGGTTCTGCGGCGTCTCCACCGCTACTTGAACGTACATGTCGCCGGTTTGTTTCGCACGCAGCACCGGCATGCCCTTGCCCGCGATGCGGAAGCGCCGGCCGGTCTGCGTCCCTGCCGGGACCTTGACCCGTGCTTTGCTGCCATCGATCGCCGGCACCTCGAATTCGCCCCCGAGCGCCGCGCTGGCCATGGAGATCGGCACACGGCAGTGCAAATCGGCTCCATCGCGCTGGAAAAACTCGTGCGGAGCGACTTCCAGAAAAATATAGAGGTCACCGGGTGGGCCACCGCGCAAGCCGGCCTCGCCCTCGCCGGCCAGACGAATGCGGGTTCCGTCCTCGACCCCGGTCGGGATGTTGACCGAAAGCGTGCGCTCGCGCGTGACGCGCCCGCCCCCGCCGCAGACCTTGCAGGGATCGTCGATGACCTGGCCGCGGCCCTGACAGGTCGGGCAGGTGCGCTCCAACGTGAAAAAGCCCTGCGCATGCCGGATTTTACCGGCGCCGCCACAGGTCGCGCACTGTTTTGGTTTGGTACCGGCCTTTGCGCCGCTGCCGGAGCAGGCTTCGCAGGTGACCGAAGTCGGAATGCGAATCTGCGCAGTCTTGCCGGTAAATGCCTCGTCGAGGCTGATTTCCATATTGTAGCGCAGGTCTGAGCCGCGCTCACGGCCAGTCCCGCGGCCACGCGCGGACCCCATGCCGAAGATGCCCTCAAAAATATCGGCAAAGGTAGAACCGAAATCGGCGCCGAAGCCATGCGCCCCACCGCCCATGCCGCCGTGCTCGAAGGCCGCGTGGCCGAAACGGTCATAGGCGGCGCGCTTGTCGCCGTCCTTGAGCACGTCATAGGCCTCGTTGATTTCCTTGAAGCGGTGTTCGCAGTCCTTGTCGCCCGGATTGCGATCCGGATGATGCTGCATGGCGAGCTTGCGAAACGCCGCCTTGAGGTCGACCTCAGTGCAGGTGCGGGTAACGCCCAGGACCTCGTAGTAGTCGCGCTTGGACATCCAGGTACCGCCCTAATTCACCGCGCGGGGACAGCCGTACTTGATTCGGCCACCCGTGGCCCCTGCAAAGATGCACCCCCGGACCTAAGCCCGGGGGTGGCAGCAATTGCGAATGACCTGCGCATGGCTTACGCCCTGCAATCAGGCGGATTTCTTTTTGTCGTCGTCGACTTCAGTGAATTCCGCGTCGACCACGTCTTCCTTCTTTTCGGCTGAACCATCGCCATCAGCACCGGGCGCGCCAGGAGCGCCAGGAGCGCCTTCCTGTTGCTGCTTGTACATGGCTTCGCCCAGCTTCATCGAAGCCTGCGCAAGCGTATTGGTCTTGGCCTGGATCGCCGTTGCATCGTCGCCTTTCAGCGCTTCTTTCAGATCTGCAATCGCGTTCTCGATCGCGCTGCGTTCGGCATCGCCGACCTTCGAACCATGCTCGGACAACGCTTTCTCGGTGGAATGCACCAGCGCCTCGGCATGGTTCTTGGCCTCAACCGCAGCTTTGCGCTTCTTATCCTCTTCGGCGTGCGCTTCTGCGTCCTTGACCATCTTTTCGATATCGGATTCGGACAAGCCGCCCGAGGCCTGGATGCGGATCTGCTGCTCCTTGCCCGTGGCCTTGTCCTTGGCCTGGACGTTGACGATACCGTTCGCATCGATGTCGAACGTGACCTCGATCTGCGGCACGCCGCGCGGCGCCGGCGGGATGCCGACCAGGTCGAACTGGCCGAGAATTTTATTGTCGGCAGCCATCTCGCGCTCGCCCTGGAATACGCGGATGGTGACCGCGTTCTGACTATCCTCGGCCGTGGAGAAGACCTGCGATTTCTTGGTCGGGAATTGTGGTGTTGCGGTCGATGATGCGTGTAAACACGCCGCCCAGCGTCTCGATGCCGAGCGAAAGCGGCGTCACGTCGAGCAACAGCACGTCCTTGACGTCGCCCGCAAGCACGCCGGCCTGGATGGCGGCGCCGATGGCGACCACTTCATCCGGGTTGACGCCCTTGTGCGGCTCCTTGCCGAACAGCTGCTTCACGACTTCCTGCACCTTCGGCATGCGCGTCATGCCGCCGACCAGCACGACCTCGTTGATCTGCGCGGCAGCGATGCCGGCATCCTTGATGGCCTGCTTGCAGGGTTGAATTGTCTTCTGGATGAGGTCGTCGACCAGCGCTTCGAACTTGGCGCGGGTGAGCTTCATGGTCAGATGCTTCGGACCCGAAGCATCCGCCGTGATGAACGGCAGATTGATCTCTGTCTGCGTGGTGGACGACAGCTCGATCTTGGCCTTTTCAGCCGATTCCTTCAGCCGCTGCAGCGCGAGCTTGTCCTTGCGCAGGTCGATGCCCTGTTCTTTCTGGAATTCGTCGGCCAGATAATTCACCAGCCGCATGTCGAAGTCTTCGCCGCCCAGGAACGTATCGCCGTTCGTGGACTTCACTTCGAACACGCCATCGCCGATTTCGAGAATTGAGATATCGAACGTGCCGCCACCCAGGTCATAGACCGCGATGGTGCCGGTCTTCTGCTTGTCGAGGCCATAAGCAAGCGCGGCCGCTGTCGGCTCGTTGATGATGCGCAGCACTTCGAGGCCGGCAATCTTGCCGGCATCCTTGGTAGCCTGACGCTGAGCGTCATTGAAATAGGCCGGAACGGTGATGACGGCCTGTTCGACCTTCTGCCCGAGATGTGCTTCCGCCGTCTCCTTCATCTTCTGCAAGATGAAGGCGGAGATCTGCGAGGGTGAATATTGCTTGCCGTCTTCCTCGACCCATGCATCGCCATTCGAAGCTTTGGCAATCTTGTAGGGGACGAGCTTCTTGTCCTTTTCGACCATCGGATCGTCGTAGCGGCGGCCAATCAGCCGCTTGACCGCGAAGATGGTCTTTTCCGGATTGGTGACCGCCTGGCGCTTGGCCGGCTGGCCGACGAGACGTTCCCCGTCGTCGGTAAAGGCGACGATCGAAGGCGTCGTGCGCATGCCTTCGGCGTTCTCGATAACTTTTGGCGTCTTGCCTTCCATGACGGCGACGCACGAATTGGTGGTGCCGAGGTCTATGCCGATGACCTTGCCCATGGTTTTTCCTCTCAATTGCGGCAGGCCGGTCGGGCCGCTTGGCGCCCGAGTGGGAATGTCAGCGGCTCATCCGCAGACCCCCGATCCAGCCCCCTGGATACGCGATTCGCCGCGTTTTCGCGGCTTATGGCTCATATAGGAGGGCCCCCTAAGGCCGCAAGACAGGCGGTCACGAAATCGCGAGGCAACGGCCGCACGTCGTCCTGATGGTTATCGGGGCATTGCCGCCTTGGGCGGGGGCGGCTAGGCACATGCATCCCATTTCCCCTGAAAGGCCGTGGTGCTCATGCTCCGCCGACTATTTGTTTACGTCCTATTGGCCGGGGCCACCCTGGCAAGCCTCGCGCCGGGCGCCATCGCCGACCCGGTTTTCCCGGCCGGCCTGCGGGTTGGCCTGGAGCCCCCGGTGGGTATGAGCCCCAGCTCGCGTTTTCCCGGGTTTGAGGACACGGGGCACAATGCCATCATTGCAATTCTTGATCTGCCATTGAGCGCCTACCAGGAGCTCGAGACCGCAGTATTCAACAAGATCCAGCAAGATCTTGAGCAGCCGAAGCGCGAGAGCTTCCCTTTTGAAAGCGGCATTGGATTTTTGATTAGCGGCACCGGCCACCAAAATGGCGTCGCGGTACATCGCTGGTCGCTCCTGGCGCAGGCCGTTGGCGGATCCGTCCAAAATCTGACAGCACTGATCAACGTGGAAGTGCCTGAAAGTGCCCTCTCGGTCTATTCGGATGCAATCATTCGCAAGGCGCTCGCAAGCGTCACGTTCAGGCCGAGCACCGGTTCAGGAGCAGCTTGCGCTCCTGCCCTTCAAGCTTGGCGATCTCGCCGGCTTTCGTGTCGCACAAATATCGCCCACGGGCGGCGTCATCCTCGCTGACACAACGGGCGATAACACCGCCCCGCAGCCGTTCATGGTCATATCTGTGGAACGCGGCGGACCTGCGGAAGCGGGCGATCGCCCACGTTTCGCCCGTGACCTGATGGCGATCGGCGCCCGTGCGTGACCTTTCCCTGCAGTCGGCCGAGCCGATGCGGATCGGCGGCGCGCCCGGTCATGAAATCAGAGCGCAAGGAAAAGGTCCCGCTGGTGACCCCGTCACTATGGTGCAATGGATTCGTTTTGGCGCCAGCGGCTATTTGCGCGTGATCGCGGTGAGCCCGGCGGATAAATGGGACCAATCGTTCGGCCGCTTCCGAACGGTTCGCGATGGCATCGAGTCGCGGTGAGTGACTATTTGGAGCGCTCGTCAGGCGCGGATTTCGTTGGCGGAAGCCGCTGGTTTCGGAGCGGCCTTGCTCACCGCCACCATGGCCGGGCGCAGCACCCGATCACCAATCATGTAACCGGCCTGGATGACTTGCGCGACCTGGCCGGGCGGCAGATCTGACGTGGGGACTTCGTACATCGCCTGATGCACGTTGGGATCAAATTTCTCGCCCTCCGGCGAGAATTTCTTCACGCCATTTTTTTCCAGGCTTTTCAATAGCTCACGTTCGGTGAGTTCGACGCCTTCAATAAGCGCCTTTACCTTGGCGTCGGCGGCTTCACGTAATTCGGGTCCGATCGCCGCAAGTGCACGATGCATATTGTCGGCAACTGCCAATACATCGCGTGCAAAGCCGGCGATACCATACACCCGCGCGTCAAGAACTTCGCGCTCGGTCCGTTTGCGCAGGTTCTCCATTTCGGCAAGCGTGCGCAGCAGTTTGTCCTTGAACTCGGCGGCTTCGCGCTTGGCCTCGGCCAAGAAATCGGCCTTGGAATCGGCCTTGGAATCAGCCGCCTCGGGCGCCGTAGTATTGTCAGCGTCGGCAGCCATGGTCTCGGCCTGGCGGGCGGTCGGGTCCGTCATCGTACTCAATCCATCCTCAGCAATATCCGGATGACCCGCATATCAGGGCTCCGGCGTGAAAAATCAAGCGTTTAAGGCGTCAGAAGGCGGCTGACCACCCGCGCCGTGTAGTCGACCATGGGGATGACGCGGGCGTAATTGAGCCGTGTAGGGCCTATTACCCCAATCACCCCGACAATGCGGCCCTGGCTGTCACGGTAAGGCGCAACAATGGTCGAGGAACCGGATAGCGAGAACAACTTGTTCTCCGAACCAATGAATATCCTGACGCCCTCGGCGCGCTCAGCCCGCCCTAACAGATCAATCACGCCACGTTTGGTTTCCAGCGCATCGAACAGCGAGCGCACGCGCTCCAGATCTTCGAGCGCATGCAAATCCTCCAGAAGATTGGCGTGCCCGCGCACAATGAGCTGGCGATCATCGCTTTCGCCGCCTGACCAGCTTGCAAGGCCTGTGGCAATGACCTTTTGTGCGAGTTGATCGAGTTCAGCCTGGCCTTCCGTAACCGTCCGTTCGATTTCGGATCGCAAGTCGGCGAGCGTTTTGCCGCGAATGCGCGAATTGAGAAAATTGGCCGCCTCAACAAGGGAAGACGTTGGCAGCCCCGCGGGCACGTTCAGCACGCGGTTTTCGACCTGTCCGTCTTCTGCAACCAGAACTGCCAACGCGCGTTCGGGCTCGAGCCGCACGAACTCGACATGTTTGAGTCGCACGTTGATTTTGGCGGTCAACACAACGCCGGCCGAGCGCGTCAGGCCTGAAAGCATCTGCGAAGCTTCGGTCAGCACGGCTTCTATCGATTTCGCGGATTGCGATCCGGCGATCTGCGCCTCAATCGATCGGCGGTCCTGTTCCGTCAGGTCACCTACCTGCATCAATGCATCGACGAAGAACCTCAGGCCAATCTCGGTCGGCAACCGCCCAGCCGAGGTGTGCGGCGCGTAGATCAGTCCGAGCTGTTCCAGATCCGACATCACGTTACGAACCGAGGCCGGCGATAGCGCGATCGGCAACAGTCTCGACAGATTGCGTGACCCCACCGGCTCGCCGGTCGTGAGGTAACTCTCGACAATCTGCCGGAAGATCTCGCGCGAACGCTCGTTGAGAGCCGCCAGGCTCACCTGTGTCGCGCCGATCGGGATGTCGTGGGAGGCCAAGGACCAACTCCTAAACTACCAGCCAACAATTGACCATTAGTGCGGTCTTGTTCAAGCCGGGCGTATGGTTAAGGTGTGCGCCCGATCCTGAAGGAGCAGCCCGATGCGGCCGAGCCGCCGACAAGTCGACGAATTGCGTGCCGTTTCACTCGAACGCGGCGTGGTCAAATATGCCGAAGGCTCCTGCTTCGTGAAATTCGGCGATACCCACGTCCTGGTGACCGCGAGCCTCGAAGAGCGCCTGCCGCCTTGGCTCAAGGGGCAAGGGCGCGGCTGGGTCACTGCCGAGTACGGGATGCTGCCGCGCGCGACCTCGGAACGGACGCGTCGCGAGGCCAGCGCCGGCAAGCAAGGCGGCCGTACCGTCGAAATCCAGCGCTTGATCGGGCGCAGCCTGCGTTCGGTCATCGACCTGCCCGCGCTGGGCGAGCGCCAGATCACGCTCGATTGCGATGTGATCCAGGCCGATGGCGGCACACGGACGGCTTCGATCACCGGCGCATGGGTCGCGCTTGCCGATTGCCTGAGCTGGATGAAGGCGCGCGATATGATCAAGGCCGAAGTGCTGCGCGATCACATTGCCGCCGTCTCCTGCGGCGTATGCAAAGGCACCGCGGTGCTTGACCTCGATTACGCCGAGGATTCGGAAGCCGACACCGACGCCAATTTCGTCATGACCGGGTCAGGCAACATCGTCGAAATCCAGGCAACCGCCGAAAAAACTCCCTTCAGCGAAGACCAGTTCACGACCTTGCTGGCGCTCGCGCGCAAAGGCATCGAGAAACTCGTTGGCTTGCAAAAAATGGCGGTGATGTGAGCAGGAAACTCACCGGGCCGGTTGTGATTGCGACTCACAATCCAGGCAAGCTGAGAGAAATGCGCGAACTGCTGGCGCCATTCGGCATTGCCACGGAATCGGCCGGAGATCTCGGTCTGTCCGAACCGGATGAAACCGGAAAAACGTTCGCGGTCAATGCACGTATCAAAGCGGAAGCAGCGGCGCGCGCGAGCGGCAAGACGGCGTTCGCCGATGATTCCGGGCTGGTTATCGATGCACTCGGCGGTGAACCGGGCATCCATTCCGCGCGTTGGGCGGGGCCTGACAAGGATTTTCGCGGTGCGATGAATCGCATCCAGACGCTGCTGATCGAGCGTGGCGCCAGGACACCCGAACAGCGCCGCGCGCATTTCATTGCAGCGCTGTGCATTGCCTGGCCGGATGGCCATGTCGAAGAGTTCGAGGGCCGTGTTGACGGCGTTGCGGTGTGGCCGCCCCGTGGCGACAAAGGCTTCGGCTACGATCCGCTTTTTCGTCCCGATGGATTCGACCGTACCTTCGGCGAAATGGACGCGGACGAAAAACACGGGCTCCCGCCAAAAGGCAAAGGCCTGTCGCACCGTGCGCGTGCGTTCGTGAAACTGGCCGAAGCGTGTTTATCCAAGCGTTGAGCCTGTTCCCGGTCGTTACAATTTTAATCAACTCTATTCTTCGCCACGCGTTTATGCTGGCTGCGACCATGGGCGCCGACTATGATGCTTAACATGTCGTTAACATCACCCTTTGCCGTCTACGTGCACTGGCCGTTCTGCCTGTCGAAGTGCCCGTACTGCGATTTCAACAGCCACGTTCGTCATGGCGGCGTCGATGAGGCACGGTTTCTTCGCGCCTATGAAACCGAGATTGCAGCAACCGCCGAGCGTGTACCGGGCCGCACCGTGTCGAGCATATTCTTCGGTGGTGGCACACCATCGCTGATGCAGGCTTCGTCAGTGCAGACGATCCTCGATTCTATCGCCAAGCACTGGAGTGTCGCCCCTGACGTCGAAGTCACGCTTGAGGCCAATCCCACCAGTGTGGAAGCGACGCGGTTTCGCGGATATCGCACCGCCGGCGTCAACCGCGTTTCGTTGGGTGTGCAAGCGCTTGACGATGCCGCATTGAAAGAGCTCGGACGTTTACACACTGCGCAGGAAGCGCTCGACGCTGTCGCGGTCGCCCGCTCGATCTTCGATCGTTACTCGTTCGATCTGATTTATGCCCGGCCACGGCAATCCCTTGATGCCTGGGCAGCCGAGCTCAAGCACGCCATCGCAGAGGCCGCCGAACATCTTTCGCTTTATCAATTGACCATCGAACCCGACACTCCGTTCTTCGGCCTGCACAAGGCCGGCAAACTGATCGTTCCCGACGAGGATCTCGCGCGCGACCTTTACGATCTCACGCAATCGATTTGCTCGGAAGCCGGCCTGCCCGCCTACGAGATTTCCAACCACGCACGGCCTGGCGCTGAGTGCCGTCACAACCTGGTTTACTGGCGCGGCCACGATTACGCAGGCGTCGGACCCGGCGCGCATGGCCGTCTCACGATCGATGACCGTCGGGTGGCGACCGCGACCGAGAAACGGCCGGAAGCGTGGCTCATGCGGGTGGAAGAAACCGGCGCTGGCTTTACCGTCGACGAGAAGCTCACGTCAGGTGAAGCGGCCGACGAATATCTCCTGATGGGCCTGCGATTAGCCGAAGGCATCGACACCGCGCGCTACAGCGCGCTGTCTGGCCGCAACCTCGATCCAAAACGCATTTCGATATTGCGCGAGGAAGGTGCCGTCGAAACGACCGCCGACGGCCGCTTGCGCGTCACGAAGAGCGGCTTTCCGCTTCTCGATGCAGTGGTGGCGGATCTCGCGGCCTGACCTCAGGTCCCCGGCGCGAATGTATGCGGAGCCGGACTGATTACCTGCCCGCCAGTCGGCGTAACGCGCAGCACCGCCAGCCCTCTTTCATTCGGGCCCTCGGGACGGAACCTGAACACGCCATCGATTCCCGCAAAGCCCGACGCGTTGGTCAGCACCTGTTCGCTGAATCGCTGCGGACCTTGCGTCTTCACCAGCGCCGCAACGAGTGCCACCGCGTCATAGGAAAGCGTCGCCGTCCGCACCGGGTCTTGTCCGTAACGGGCGCGATAACGCCCCGAGAAATTACGGAAGCCGGTGGATTCCGGCGCAGCATACCAGCCGCCGTCGAGTGCCGCCGTCGAGAAGATGCGCGGGTCGTCCCATAGCCCCGTTCCAAGGAGTTGCACACGCTTGAGGTTGACGCCGCTGGCGGTCAGCGCCTGCACGACTTGCGGTACGGCGTCGGCACCATCGGGAATGAAAATGCTGTCGGCCTGGTTCGCGGCCTGACTGACGCGACGGGCGGCCTCCGCCATCCTGTTTGCGTCGAGCGGGTATTTTTCCAGCGCCACCACGCGGCCACCGCGGCGGGATACTTCCTGCTGGAAGGCGGCCTCCACCACGGTGCCGTAGGCGTTGTCCGGCAGCAATGCAGCGAATGATCGCTTGCCGCGCGACACGGCAAAATCGACAATTCGCCGCACGTCGGTTTCGGGCAGGAAGCTCAGGAGGTAGACACCGCGCGCAGCCACGCTCGCGTCCGTCGAGAACGCGATCACCGGAATATTGCGCCCACGCGCGACCTGACCAACAGCGCTGACCGATTGTGCGAACAGCGGACCGACGATGATTTCCGCACCTTCATTAATCGCCTGCTGGGCGGCGGCTTGCGCGCCTTGCGGCGTGCCGCCGTCGTCTTTCACCAGAAGCTGGATGTTCGGACTCTTGAATTCCGCCAGCGCCATCTCGGCGGCATTCTTCATCGACAGTGCCGCGACGCCGGCATTGCCTTGCGCGGAAAGCGGCAGCACCAAGCCGACGCGGACCTGTCCTTCATTCGCCTGCGCCGGAGACGGCGGTTCGCCCGGCTGCGGTGCCGCGGCCTCGCCACCAAACTGGGTCGCACATGCCGCGAGGAGCATTGCGAATGTCGCGATAGACAGAGCCGTGCGCGTGCGAGCCCACACGTGCATCAATGCCCCCTCCTCACGCGACGTACCCAGCATGGTCGCTCCCCACGCGACAGTTCTGTGTCAGTCGTAACCGGTATCGTCGATTTTGTCCCGCAAAAGTTAAGGCCCTGAATAGACGAAAATATTTGTTCCCGATGACGCGTCAAAGTTGGACGTCTAGAGTGCCGGCCATGGCACCAGAAAGCAAAATGCGGTCCCGCAGCTATGCCCCGTTCGGAACCGCGATTGCGGCGGATAAGCCCGCACCGGGGCTGTATCTGGTGGCTACGCCAATCGGAAATTTGAGCGACATTACGTTGCGCGCGCTCGAACTGCTCGCCGGCGCAGACGTCATTGCCTGCGAAGATACGCGCGTCACGCGCAAGCTGACCGAGCGATATGGAATCGCAACCCCGCTTACGCCCTACCACGAGCACAACGCGGCCCAGGCGCGGCCAAAACTGCTGGCCCGATTGGCCGAAGGCCAGGCGGTCGCGTTGGTGTCGGACGCAGGCACGCCCTTGATCTCGGACCCCGGCTACAAGCTTGTGCGGGAAGCGAGCGAAGCCGGACATGCGGTGATTGCAGCGCCAGGTCCATCTGCCGTTCTCGCCGCTCTGTCGGTTGCCGCATTGCCGACCGATCGCTTCTTTTTTGAAGGCTTCCTTCCGCCCAAACAGGGAGCGCGTCAAAAACGCATAGCTGCACTCGCAAATATCCCGGCGACGCTGATCTTGTTCGAAGGCGGATCGCGCGTCGCAGCGGCGCTCGCGGATCTTGCCAACGCGTTGGGCGCGCGGGCTGCCACGATTTGCCGCGAACTGACGAAATTGCATGAGGAGGTCAAGCGCGGCGATTTGACAACGCTGGCGCGCGATTACGCCAAAGGTGGCGAGACACGGGGTGAGTTTGTGATTGTGATCGCGCCGCCCGAAGCTGATGAGGGCAACGTGGAGGATCTCGACGATCTGTTGCGTAGACGCGCTATCGCGCGTTTCGGTCAAGGAGGCAGTCGCCGAGGTGGCAACGGCGACAGGCCTTCCGCGGCGCGAGGTCTATCAACGCGCGCTCGCACTCGCCAAGGATGCGGATCGTGACGCAAAATGATCGGCAGCAGCGCCCCTTAAAGCCGACACCACGACCCGAGCGACAAGCCGCATTTCGGGTCGGCATTTCCGCCGAAAGCCGTGCCGCCGCCTTCCTGATCGCAAAGGGATTCCGCATTCTGGCACGGCGGTGGCGAAGCCCGCGCGGTGAAATCGACATCATTGCGCGCCGTCGCAGGCTGCTCGTGTTTGCCGAGGTGAAAGCGCGCGCCAGCCTTGATGACGCTGCGGAATCGATTAACGAGCGACAGCGACGGCGCATCGCAGCTGCTGCCGAAGTGTGGCTGGCTGCAAATCCCGACGAGATGATTCGCGATATCCGGTTTGACGCAATACTGGTGGCGCCTGGCAAAATTCCGCGGCATATCCCGGCCGCGTTCGAAACCGGCTAGGGTTCAGGCGCTCAGGCGCTCGAAGAACTGGTCAACCTGCGTCCGGATGCGGTTGGCGACACCGCCGAGATCATCGGCGACCGCTTTCACCGCGGCCGCACTCGACCGCGTGTCCTGGGTCGCGGTGCCGACGAGATTGACCTGGTTGGCGGTTTCCACCGTGCGCTCGGCGGCAATCTCGACGCCGCGCGCGATTTCACTTGTCGCCGCGCCTTGCTGGGTCACCGCGGCGGCAATCGCGCTGCTGATATTGCCGATTTCACGAATCGTATGTTCGATGCCGGTGATTGCCGCGATCGAGCGTTGCGTCGCGCGTTGCATGCCGGCGATCTGCGCCCCGATTTCCTCGGTTGCGCGGCTGGTTTGACCCGACAGCGCCTTCACCTCGCCGGCGACCACGGCGAAACCGCGTCCGGCCTCTCCCGCACGCGCCGCTTCGATGGTGGCGTTGAGCGCAAGCAGGTTGGTTTGCTCGGCAATGTCCGTGATGAGCTTGACCACGTCGCCGATGCGGGCCGCAGCCTCGTCGAGTTCCTTGACCGCCATGTTCGTTGATTCGACTTCGTTGACCGCCTTGGTCGCGATGGCGTTGGACTGCGCGACCTGGCGATCGATCTCGTTGACCGATGCCGAAAGTTCGTCCGCAGCCGATGCGATATCGCGCACATTTGATGAGGCCTCAGATGAGGCTTCTTCCGCGCGTTTTGTCTTGCTCGATGCATCGTCCGCGGCGGCGCCGAGCTGGGTCGATGCCGCCAGCATCTCATCTGAAATTCGCCCGAGTTCTGCCAGCGTTTTTTCCACTTCGGCGGAGAATTGCGATATTTCGTTCGACATCTGCTGCTGGCGTTTTGCTCGCAGATCGGCGTTGTTGAGAACTGTGCGATTGAGCTCTTCATTGTTGCGCATCGCATTCTGAAACACGCCGATCGAGCGCGCGAGCGCGCCGATTTCGTCGCTGCGATCGCTGAATGGGATGGAAATCGCGGAGTCACCCGCCGGCGACGGCTGCGGTCACTTTAGTGATTTCGGTAATCGGTTTGGTGACGCTGCGCGCGATAATTGCCACGCCGATGAGCGCCAGCACAACCGCGATGCCCGCGAGCACGGTCAGCAACAAGGCGGTATGGTCAATGCCCTCGTCGATCTGCGTGTAGATCTGGCTCGCCGTGTCACTATAGTGCTCGCTCAGTGTCGCCAGGTCCTTGCTGAGCACAGCGCGAATTTCGGCCGGCTGATTTTTATCGGCCCATTCGCGTGCAGCTTTCGGACCGGATTTTTTGGCGATCGGGGCAAGTGCGTACAGCGAATCCTGATACCCATTGATGCGGACGGCGAAGTTGCTGAACGCGAGCGCGTCGCTGTTGCGAACGCTGCGTTGCCAATCGCCAATCACGCCGCTGATCTGGTCGGTGGCCTTGAGTAGGGCGTCGGCGTATTTGGCGGCCTCGGCGGTGTCGGCCGACATATAGATGCCGCGCGATTCCATGACCGTCGCGTAGATCAGGCCATTGATGCGCTCGACATTCCAGCTGCCGGCGTTGGCCGATTCAAATTCGTCGGTCAGCGTTGCATGGTGACGGGAATTCGACACCGCGACCATGGACAGCGCGACGGTTGTCGCGGCCATCAGGGCGAAAATCGCGTAAAGCCTTGCGGCAATCGAAAGCTTCGGCAAATTCACCAGTCTGGCCCCCCGGCCCGTGCAACATCGGTCCCGAAGCGGCTATAGTGCGTATAAATTGTTAACGCTTTGTTCGCCCAAAGGTCGTCATGAGCCTCAAAATCGCGGTGCAAATGGATCCGATCCAGCGGATCAACATTAAAGGTGACTCGACCTTCGCCCTGCTGCTGGAAGCGCAAAAACGGGGTCACCAGCTTGCCTATTATACGCCCGACCGGCTGGCTCTGCTCAACGGCCGTGTGTTTGCCCATATCGAATCCCTGAGTGTGCGCGACAAGGCCGGCGACCATTTTACGCTGGACGAGCCACGGCGCGTGGAGCTCACGGAATTTGACGTCGTGCTGCTGCGCCAGGACCCGCCGTTCGACCTCGCCTATGTGACGACGACACACCTGCTTGAGCGCATCCATCCCAAGACGCTGGTGGTCAACGACCCGGCGCATGTGCGCAACGCGCCAGAGAAGGTCTTCGTCACGGAATTTCCCGACCTCATGCCGCCGACGCTGGTGACGCGCGACCTGGCCGAGATCAAGGCGTTCCGTGCCGAGCACGGCGACATCGTCATGAAGCCGCTCTACGGCAAAGGCGGCGAGGCAGTGTTCAGGCTTGCACGCGAGGATCTCAATTTCGGCTCGCTGTATGATCTGTTTTCGGTGACCTTCCGCGAGCAATGGGTCGTGCAGAAATTCCTGCCCAACATCAAACATGGCGACAAGCGCATTATCCTGGTGGACGGCGAATACGCCGGCGCGGTCAACCGCATACCGGCGCCCGACGATCTGCGTTCCAACATGGTGCGCGGCGGCGCGCCGGCGGCAACCGAGCTGACCAAACGCGAATCGGAGATCTGCAAGCGCATCGGTCCCGCGTTACGTGAGCGCGGCCTGCTGTTCGTCGGCATCGACGTCATCGACGGTTATCTGACCGAGATCAACGTCACCTCGCCGACCGGCATCCGCGCCATCAAGAACCTCGGTGGACCGGACGTGGCGGCGCTGATCTGGGACAAGATCGAGCAAAAGCGGCGCGCATGATTTCGAAATGTAGCAGCCGGTTTTCACACAAGATCATGCGCGGGAAGCCGTCATGAGCGTTCCGCTCACCATCGCCACCACCGATTATGATCACTTCCGCGACTTCCGCCTGGGTCTGGTGCGGGCGGAAGGCATTGACGCAAACTGGCTCACGCTCGGCCACCACGAGATATTCTCGCGCTTCACATTCAACCGCGAATGGGACGTGTCCGAATTATCCTTTGCCAAATTCGCGGCGCAGGTGACGCGCAAGGATTCCGATATCATCGGCCTGCCGGTCTATGCCTCGCGGCTGTTTCGCTTTGCCTCGTTCTATGTGAATCGCAAGGCCGGCATCAAAAGCGCCAAGGACCTCAAGGGCAAGCGCATCGGCGTGCCGGAATGGGCGCACACCGCAGCGGTCTATATGCGCGGCTGGTTGATGCACGAAGGCGGTGTTGCGCTATCGGATATCGAATGGATTCAGGCCGGCACCAACGAAGCCGGCCGCATCGAAAAGGTCGAAATATCGCTGCCAAAAGGCGTTCAGCTCACCAGCAGGCCGGAGAAGACGCTGAGCGGCATGATTGCATCCGGCGAGCTTGATTGCGTCATCATTGCGCGGCCGCCGAATTCGTTTCGCGAAAAGCATCCGGACGTCGTCCGGCTGTTTCCCGACTACGAGGCGATCGAGCAGAAATATTACGAGCAGACCCGCGTCTATCCGATCATGCACGTGATTGCGCTGCGCAAATCGATTCTCGAGGGCCAGCCCTGGATCGCGCGCAATCTCTATAATGCGTTCGAAGAATCCAAACGCCGCAGCCTCGAGCGTATTCTCGATCCTGCCGTATCGCGCTATCCGGTGCCGTGGCTGACCAACTACGCCAGCGCGCATGCAGCAGGTGTTCGGCGGCGACCTGTTTCCCTACGGCATCGAGGCGAACCGTCCGACGCTCGAACTTTTTCTGCGCTATACGTACGAACAGGGCATCGCGCACCGCCTCGCCAAGCCGGACGAAATTTTTCCCGCCGGCATCATGGCCTCGGTGAAGATCTGATTATTTGTCCGCGCGCTTTAGAGGCTTCGGCGCGAATATCGATATCGGTGATCTTGCCGAGATCGATCGGCGTCTTCAGATTGCCGGCCTTCACCAGCTCGCCCTGCATCCAGTTCAACTTGTCGAGCGGCAACTTGACCGCCGGATCGATGGCGCCCTGCTTGAGCGTATCGTCATAGGCATAAGCGGGGCGCGGATCGTCGGGCTTGGCGTTAATGGTCTCTTGCGTGAGCTTGATCGTTTCATCGCGATGGCTGACCGCGAATTTCAACGCGTTCATTTCCGCGGCAATAAAACCGATCGCGTCTTCGCGCCGTGATGCAATTGTCTTTCCCGTCATGGTCAGGCACAGCCGTACATAATTCGGCAGCGCGTCGTGACCGGCGATCAGCATCTTTACGTCCTTGGGTGCAACCGCCATGAATTCGGCGGCGACGATGCCGGCGTCGGCGACGCCGGCGACCACCGCCTTGAAGCGGTCGAGGTCGCCGCCGAGATTGGCGAAGCGCACATCGGCTTGCGGAATCTTGTGCTGATCGAGAATTGCATTGACCAGCAGATTGGGCAGCGAGCCGGGCGCGGCCACCGCGATGGTCTTGCCCTTGAGGTCTTCGACCTTGCCGATGCTCGATCGCACCATCAGGCCGTGCGGCACGCCGGGCCAATCGCAGCCGAGGATCTTGATGTCGGCGCCGTGCGCGCCCGCCAGGATCGCAGCGCCGGGTGATGACTCGATGCTGTCGAGTTCGCCGGCAAGCAGCGCCTTGTGAGCGGTGGCGCCGTTCTTCAGCGAAACGATCTCGACCTTGAGGCCGTAGCGTGAGGCAAAGTCGCGTTGGCCGACCATCACCATGAAGCCGGCATCGCCCTTGGGCTCGATCACCCCGTGCTTCCACGGCTTGAGCTCCTGCCCGACTGCCTGCGGCGCGCACGCGGCCAATAGCAGGGCAATGGCAAGGCCTCGACGGATGGTCATGCGCTCAGTGCGTGTCGGGCCCGGTGCGGGCAGGAATCATAGAAATCACAATCCCAACCAACAGGATTCCGAGGGCAAGGAAGATTGGCGCGGTGACGAGGAATCCCCACAAGCCACAAAGATTGCCCATTCCCGGACAGGCCAGACCAATTCCGAGAAGCAAACCGAAAGTGCCCCCAATAGCGCCGCAAACGACCATGGCCAAGATGAATCCGATCACGGGCACCTGGCGCGCCGGTTCGACACGTTTGCGGTGGCGAGCGAAAAGAACACACGCGGCAATGATTGCGGCAATGGGCGAGATGATCCCAAGACCCGAGAGCGGCAGAAATGAGCTTAGCCAACATCGCGAGCATCAGGTTGTGATCCCTTTGGGCGACAAAAACCGATCTTTCACGTCAAGACCTGAGCGGCAATTTATCTGCAGACCTGCTTCTGTTGCCAATTGACGCTACCGCTACATCCTTGCCGTCGGCCATTCCCTGCGATACTACTTATGCGAGTATCGGCGAGGTCCGGTTGTATGGTCGAGCGCGTGGCAACGGTGGCGTTCGAAGGCATCGAGGCCCGCGCCGTCGACGTGCAGGTGCAGGTCGCGCCCGGATTGCCTGCCTTCAACATTGTCGGCCTGCCCGACAAGGCGGTATCGGAAGCCAAAGAGCGCGTGCGCGCGGCGCTCGTTGCATCCGGCCTCGCGCTTCCCGCCCGCCGCATCACCGTCAATCTCGCGCCCGCCGATCTTCCCAAGGAAGGCAGCCACTACGACCTGCCGATCGCGCTCGGCCTGATGGCGGCGATCGGCGCCATTCCGCACGATGCACTCAGCAGCTTTACGGTGCTGGGCGAGCTTGGCCTCGACGGCTCGATCGCCGCGGTTGCCGGCGTGCTGCCGGCCGCGATCGGCGCCAACGGGCGCGGCCAGGGGCTGATCTGTCCGAGCGTCGTGCGGACCCGAAGCGGCCTGGGCCAGTCCGGAAATCGAGATCGTTGCCGCGCAATCGCTGATCCAGCTCGCCAATCATTTCAAGGGCACGCAGGTTCTGGCGCGGCCGCAGCCGAAAATCCGCGAGCGCGAAGATGCGCTGCTCGATCTTGCCGACATCAAGGGACAGGAAAGCGCCAAGCGCGCGCTCGAGGTCGCCGCTGCCGGCGGACACAATTTGCTGATGATCGGCCCGCCCGGCTCCGGCAAATCCATGCTGGCGGCGCGGCTTGCCAACAATTCTGCCGCCGCTCTCGCCGGCCGAATTGCTGGAAGTATCGATGATTGCGTCGGTTGCCGGCGAAATCGAAGGCGGCGCGCTCACCAACCGGCGTCCGTTTCGTTCGCCGCATCACTCGGCATCGATGCCGGCATTGGTCGGCGGCGGCCTGCGCGCGCGGCCGGGCGAAATCTCGCTGGCGCATAATGGCGTGCTGTTTCTCGACGAACTGCCCGAATTCTCCGGCCAGGTGCTCGATTCGCTGCGCCAGCCGCTCGAAACCGGCGAGGTTTCCATCGCGCGCGCCAATCATCGCGTCACCTATCCGGCGCGCTTCATGCTGGTCGCCGCGATGAACCCGTGCCGCTGCGGACGCGCCAGCGATCCGGGCTTTATCTGCAAGCGCGGACAAAACACGCGCTGCGCGGCCGAATATCAGGGCCGGCTTGTCCGGGCCCGCTGCTCGATCGCATCGACCTGCACATTGAAGTGCCGGCGGTCACCGCCGCCGATTTGATTCTGCCGCCGCCGAGCGAAGGAAGCCGCGAAGTTGCCGCCCGGGTCGCGCGCGCGCGAGACATCCAAGCCGAGCGCTACGCGGCGATGGGCGCGGGCAGCGTGCGCACCAATGCGCAAGTCAACGGTCCGGTGCTGGAAGATGTCGCGCGCGCCGACGCTGCGGGTCTTGCCCTTCTGCGCGATGCCGCCGATTCGATGCGCCTGTCGGCGCGCGGCTACCATCGGGTCCTGCGCGTCGCGCGCACGCTCGCCGATCTCGATGCCGCGGACAGCGTCGGGCGCGTCCATCTTGCGGAAGCCTTGTCGTACCGCGCGCTCGCCGACGACGTGCGCAGGGCGGCATGAGCCAGCGGATACCATGCCGTTAACCCGGCATTTACCACGTTCGCGCGAGCAGCCAGGACGCGGTTAATCAGGAATAAAATTGCAAGGTTCGCAAGGCCAAATGGCTAGCCAACACGGCGCTGGTGCCATGCGACCCGAATTACGATCGACAGGCGGATCGGCGAAGACAATCGTCAGCGCGATCGGGCAACACGTCCGGTCCGCGCGGCTTCCATTGCGTTGGCAATTTTTGCGGTCGCGGCCGGCTTCCTTGCCGGTGCGCGCATTCAAGGTACCGGCCACGAATTGACCGACTCTGCCATCGGCACCGGCGCGCTGTTTGCCGCAGCCTGCGCCGTGATCGGATTCCTGCTGGTCGCGCCAGCGCAAAATTGCAACGGCCTTGCAGCTGCTTGAAGCGCGCAATGAGGAGCTGTCGGACCGCAACTGGGAGCTGCGCGAAGCGGAAGAACGCGCGCGCAGTTTGCTGGACGCGCAAGGCGATGTGATCGTACGCCGCGATAGCACCGGTCTTATTACTTATGCGAACGACGCCTATTGCGCGCTCGCCGGCAAGCCGCGCGAAGCGCTGACGGGCAACACCATCGAATTGCGCGTTCTCGAGCAGGGCGCACCGACGGTGCAGGCCGACGGCACGCGCATGCACGACCAGAAAATTGCCTGTGGCGATGGCGCGCGCTGGATCGCATGGCGCGAAGTCACGGTGCGCAGCGAAAACGGCACCGAGATTCAAAGCGTCGGCCGCGACGTCACCGATCGTGTCGAAGCCGAGCATGCGCTTGCGCATACGCGCGACCAGGCGGAAACCGCCAACCGCGCCAAGTCGCGTTTCCTTGCGATGGTCAGTCACGAGATTCGCACGCCGCTCAACGGCATGCTCGGCATGGCCGACCTGCTGCTCGACACGCCGCTGACGCCGGAGCAGCTCACTTATACGAAGGCGGCAAAGACGTCAGGCGAAACACTGCTGTCGCTGATCGAGGAGATCCTCGATTTCTCGAAGATCGAAGCCGGCAAGCTCGATCTGGAAGCGCGGCCGTTCGCGCCGGCCTCGATGATCGAGGAAGCCGTCGAACTGATGGCGCCACGCGCGCAGGCCAAAGGCATCGAGATCGCGTCGTTCGTCGACGAGCGCGTTCCAGCGCAAGTCGTCGGCGACGTTGCGCGCTTGCGGCAGGTGATCCTCAATCTTGTCGGCAACGCCATCAAGTTCACCGAAAAGGGCGGCGTTGCCGTCATCGTCGAGCCGGGCGACCACGAAAACGAAATTCTCTTCGAAGTGCGCGACACCGGCATCGGGCTGAAGACGGAAGACCTCGCGCGCATCTTCCTCGACTTCGAACAGGCCGACGGTTCGTCGACGCGCAAATTCGGCGGCACCGGCCTGGGCCTCGCCATCTCCAAACGCATCGTCGAGCGCATGGACGGACACATCGCGGCAAAGAGCGACGTGGGCGCGGGCTCGACCTTCACCGTCAGCGTGCCGTTGCTTCCGGCGCCTGATGCACAAGAAGCGACCTTCGTCGCGCCCGATCTCGGGCATGCTGCTGTCATGATCGTCGCCGCGGCGGAAATCGAGGCGTCGCTGCTGGCGCGGCGACTTGGACGCTGGGGCGCAAAAACCTGCACCGTGATCGACGAAAATATTGCAGCGGCCCTGCTGCCGGAGCGGCCCTGGGACGCGCTGCTGGTCGATTACCCGCTCGCCGCGGCAATGATTGCGAACGTCAATGTCGCCAGGCTTGGCGTGCCAAAACGTATCGTGTTGATCCGGCCGACCGATCGGCATGAACTGCCCGCGCTGAAAGCCGCCGGCTTCACCGGCTATCTGATCAAGCCGGTGCGCGCCGCTTCGCTGGCGGCACGCCTGACTGTCGAAGATGCCTTCGAACATTCCCCGACCGAGATCGAAGTGGAAACCGCGGAAGCATCTGCTCCTGCCAGCAAAGGACTCTCGATCCTGGTTGCGGAGGACAACGAGATCAACGCGCTACTTGCGCGCGCGCTGCTCACGCGCCTCGGCCACCGCCCGACCATCGCGACCAACGGCGAAGCCGCGGTCGAATCCTGGCTGGCGGCGCGCGCTTCCGGCAGCCCGTACGATCTGGTGCTGATGGATGTGCAGATGCCGGGCATGGATGGCCTTGAAGCCGCGCGCCGGATCCGCGCCGCCGAAGCGCAAGCCGGCGACAAGCCCACCCGGATGCTCGCGCTCACCGCCAACGTCCAGATCGAAGACCGCGAGGCAGCGCTCGCCGCAGGCCTCGACGGACTTCTCGTCAAACCGCTCGATCGCGAGCGCCTGCGCGAAGTGCTGGAGGCCGGCTCGGGGACTGGCGCCAACCCGCTTGCAGCCTGACGCCCGTTTCCCCACATTGTCATAATTCCGTGTCCGGCCCGTGGTGTAGGGGTGACCATCGATCGACCAATGATTCGCCGGCTTGAACCCCGCCAATAACGTCGACTGTCCGTTTTCGCGCCAAAGAGGACCTTGATACCCATGGCCAGCCGCGCTGCCCTTCAGATGCCGCGCAGTCTGTTCGAGCGCTTTCGTCCGGCGCCGACCGGGCCGGGCGTACCGGGCCTGATCTCGTCGCTGCAGGCCTATGGCGGTTTGCAGGCATGGGCCGCACGCGCACACCGGCCGTCGCAGAGCCTTGGCCGCATCGGCTCGCTGGAGGTGCGCCTGGCACAGACTGCTGCCGAAGTGCGGCAGGCGCAAAAACTTCGCTACCGCGTTTTCTACCAGGAAGGTCCAGCCATCCCGAACCCCGGACGGCTGTTCGCGCGCCGCGACGTCGACGGCTATGACGCGATCTGCGACCACCTGCTGGTGCTCGACCACGCCTCACGCGATCGCAGCGCGCTCAATCGGCCGGCTGTCGTCGGAACCTATCGTCTGCTGCGCCAGCCGCTGGCAGAAGAGTATGGCGGCTTCTACACCGCCGGCGAATTCGACATCGGTTCATTGATCGCGCACCACGGCAATCTGCAGTTCCTCGAGCTTGGCCGTTCCTGCGTGCTGGCGCCCTATCGCAACAAGCGAACCGTCGAGCTGCTTTGGCACGGCATTCACGCGTACATCCTGCAGAACCGCTGCGACGTCATGTTCGGCTGCGCCAGCCTCGACGGCACCGATCCCAAGCGCCTCGCGCTGCCGCTTTCATTCCTTCATCATTATGCGCGCGCGCCGGAGCCCTGGCGCGCACGCGCCTTGCCTGAACGCTTTGTCGAAATGAACCGGATGTCGAAGGAAGCCATCGATCCGAAGGAGGCGCTACGCGCGCTACCGCCGCTGATCAAAGGCTATTTGCGCCTTGGCGCCTATATCGGCGACGGTGCGGTGATCGATCGCGAATTTGGCACCACCGACGTGTTGATCGTGCTGCCGGTGTCGGCGATCAAAAAACGCTACCTTGAACATTTCGACCAGAGCCGCCGCGCGGCGTGATTAAAGCCGCCGCAGCGAGACGTCCTCGACCAGGTGGCTTTCGTCTTTTTTCAGAATGAGATCGGCACGCTGTCGGGTCGGCAGAATATTTTCGTGCAGATTGACCAGATTGATGCGCGACCAGATGGACACGGCCGTCTCTGTCGCTTCCTCATCCGACAAGTTCGAATAGCGATGGAAGTATGATTTCGGATCTCGGAATGCCGTGCCGCGCAATGTCAGGAACCGGTCCACATACCAGGACTTGAGCACGTCCTCGTCGGCATCGAGATAGACGGAGAAATCGAAAAAGTCGGAGACGAACGGGATTGCCTTGCCGTCCTTCGGCAGGCGGCCGGTCTGCAACACGTTCAATCCCTCAACGATGAGAATGTCCGGCCGGTCGACCTCGACCCACTGGTTCGGGACTACGTCGTAGACGAGATGCGAATAGATCGGCGCCCGCGCCGGACGGCGGCCGGCTTTCACGTCGGACAGAAACCGGAGCAGCGCCGGAAGATCGTAGCTTTCGGGAAAACCCTTTTTCTCCATCAGGCCTTCGCGTTCGAGAATGGAATTCGGATACAGAAAGCCGTCGGTCGTGATGAGATCGACCGTGGGTACGTTCGGCCAGCGTGCCAGCAACGCTTGCAGCACGCGCGCCGTGGTCGACTTGCCGACTGCAACCGAACCGGCGACGCCGATGATGTAGGGCATCTTCACGTCGGTGGTGCCGAGGAAACGTTCCTGCGCGCGAAACAGGCGCTGCGTTGCCGCCACATACATCGACAGCAACCGCGACAGCGGCAGATAGATTTCCTCCACTTCCTTCATGTCGAGCCGGTCGTGCAGCGAGCGCACACGCGTGACCTCTTCGGAGGTCAGCGTCATCGGCGTGTCCTCGCGCAAGGCCGCCCATTCCGCACGCGAAAACGTGCGGTAAGGCGAAAGGTTTTGTTCAGTGCGCTGTTCCATCACGACATCCGATCAACGCGAACGCGATGCTTTTTCCTCGTGCCCGCTTTGCGACGTGCGCTTTTCCAGCGCGGCCTCGACCTCGGCAAGCGTAACGCCGCGCGCTTCAAGCAGCACGAGCAGATGATACAGAAGATCGCCCGCTTCCGCGATCAGCCGGCTCTTATCTTCCTGCACCGCCGCGAGCCCGGTTTCGATCGCCTCTTCGCCCAGCTTCTTGGCGCAATGAGCGACGCCTTTGTCGATGAGCGAGCGTGTATATGAGTCCACCGCGCTCGCCTTGGCGCGCTCGTGCACCCGCTTTTCCAGATCGGCAACGGTGAATTTGCTCATGGAAGCCCTTCCTGGCGGCTCAATAGCATTGTTGCGGCTAGGGATCGAGCCGCATCGGAAGCCCGGCTTTCGCCATATAAACCTTGGCTTCGCGCACGCTATGTTCGCCAAAGTGGAAGATCGAGGCCGCCAGGACCGCCGTGGCGTGGCCGTCGCGGATGCCCTCGACCATGTGGTCGAGCGTGCCGACGCCGCCCGAGGCTATCACCGGCAATCGTGATGGCGTCGGCGATCGCGCGGGTCAGCGGGATGTCGTAGCCTTTCCTGGTGCCGTCGCGGTCCATCGACGTGAGCAGGATTTCGCCGGCGCCAAGCGCCGCCGACTTCCCTGGCGTAGTCGACCGCATCGAGGCCGGTCGGCTTGCGCCCGCCATGCGTGAAAATTTCCCAGCGGTCTTTTTCGCCCGTGCGTGACACTTTCTTGGCGTCGATCGCGACGACGATGCATTGATCGCCGAATTTCTCCGCCGCCTCTTTCACAAATGCGCGCCGGTCAACCGCGGCCGTATTGATCGACACTTTGTCGGCGCCGCACGTCAATAACTTGCGGATATCATCGACCGAGCGCACGCCGCCGCCGACGGTGAGCGGCATGAAGCAGGCTTCGGCCGTGCGGGTCACCACGTCGTAAATCGTGTCGCGGTTTTCGTGGCTCGCGGTGATATCGAGAAAGCACAGCTCGTCCGCGCCCGCCGCGTCATAGGCAATGGCAGCCTCGACCGGATCGCCGGCGTCGCGCAAATTGACGAAATTGACGCCCTTGACGACGCGGCCGTCTTTCACGTCGAGGCAGGGTATGACGCGGACTTTGAACATTATCCGGCTGTCCTCGCGGCGCGGATCAGCGTGAGCGCGTCCGTTGCATCCAGCCGTCCATCATAAAGCGCGCGGCCGGCAATGGCGCCTGCGAGTTTTTTCGCGCGCGGCTCCAGCAGCGCCTTGATGTCGGCGATGGAGGCCAGCCCGCCGGACGCAATCACCGGAATGGAAATCGCATCCGCCAGCGCAATTGTTGCGTCAAGATTGAGGCCTTGCAGCATGCCGTCGCGCGCGATGTCCGTATAGACAATCGCCGCCACACCGACATCCTCGAACCGGCGCGCAATCTCAAGAGCCGATAATTCCGACGTTGCCGCCCAACCTTCCACCGCCACCTTGCCGTCGCGCGCATCGAGCCCGACTGCGATGCGCCCGGGATAATCACGCGCCGCCTGCTTGACGAATGGCGGGTCGCGCACGGCGGCAGTGCCGATGATGACGCGCGTGACGCCTTTCTCCAGCCAGGCCTCGACGGTTGCGGTGTCGCGCACGCCGCCACCGAGTTGCACCGGGATGCCGATGGTTTCCAGAATACGATCGACAGCCGCCGCATTGACCGGCTTGCCGGCAAAGGCCCCGTCGAGATCGACGATGTGCAGATATTCAAAGCCCTGCTGTTCAAACGCGCGCGCCTGCGCGGCCGGGTCGCGATGAAACACGGTCGCGCGCTTCATATCGCCCTGCTCGAGCCGCACGGCGAGGCCTTCCTTGAGGTCGATTGCCGGAAAGAGAATCACGGCGACCACTTCAAAAAGTTTGCAATCAACGCGAGCCCAAGCCGCTGGCTTTTCTCCGGATGGAATTGCGTGCCGACCATGTTGTCGCGTCCGACGATTGCGGTGAGTGGTCCGCCATAGTCCGCCTGCGCCACGAGATCCGACCGCTGCGCCGTTTTGAGCTCATAGGAGTGCACAAAATAGGCGTGCAGGCCGTCAGGTCCGAGCGGAATATCCTCCAGCAGCGGATGCGTCTTCAGCATGTTGAGCGTGTTCCAGCCCATGTGCGGAATTTTCAGACCCGGATCGGATGGCGTGATGCGATCGACCTCGCCGGCAATCCAGCCCAGTCCCGGCGTCACCTGATATTCGCGACCGCGCTCGGCCATCAATTGCATGCCGACGCAAATGCCAAAAAATGGCCTGCCGTTCTTGCGCACGCTCTGTTCGAGCGCATCGATCATGCCGGGAATTTCGTCGAGCCCGCGACGGCAATCGGCAAACGCGCCGACGCCGGGCAGCACGACGCGGTCCGCGCGGGCCACCGCGGCAGGATCGTTGGTCACGACAATCGGTTGGCTGTGGCCGGTCTCGCGCGCGGCGCGTTCGAAAGCCTTCGCTGCCGAGTGCAGATTGCCGGAGCCATAGTCAACGATGGCGACGCTCATCGTTGACCTCCCGGCTCGGGAAACAAACCAATCACGTCGGACGGCGATGGTGGTCCACGGCGCACGGGCGTCGAATAGCCTGGTGCGGGCGGCGCCGGCGGCGAAGCGGCCGGAGTTTCGACCGCGGGCTTGGCCCAATTTGCGAAAAAACGCTGCTCGGCCATTTCGGCATCTTCGCCCACCACAAAGCCGAGCGTGCTCCAGCGGCGTCGTGTCAATGTCCATCGCCAGATGCTGGGCGCCTCGAAGCCAACCACCAATGCGATGGCGAGGCCGGCCAGCAATTGCGCGCTCGCCGGCACACGCAAGAAGACAAAGGCAACGCCGACCAATCCGTAACCGACGACATAAATGACGAAGGCCAGCCACAACCGGTGTGCCAGCAACCACAGCGGCGCCAATATGAATGCCCAGACATGAAAGCCGTCGCGCACGAACACAAAGCGCTCCGGAGCGCTCGTTGTTTCGCCTTGCCGCGGTGGCGGTGCGTGCACTGTGTAAGTGGGCATTATTTTACTCTGCCAACGTCATCCTTCGTGGCTCGCTCGGGATGACAGTCGCAAACTCGTCACCCGCCGAGCGAACCTTTCGTTGAAGGCACTTCATCCTTGGCGCGCGGATCGATCGCAATCGCCGCCCGCAACGCCCGCGCCAGACCCTTGAAGCAGGATTTCAGCTATATGGTGATCGTTCGTGCCATATAAAGTCTCGGCGTGCAGCGTGATGCCGGAATTCGTCGCGAAAGCCTGGAACCATTCCTGCACCAGCTCGGTGTCGAACGTTCCGACCTTGTCGCGCACGAACTCGGCCTTGAAGACCAGAAACGGCCGCCCGGAAATGTCGATCGCGACGCGCGTCAGCGCCTCGTCCATCGGCACATGCACGTCGGCATAGCGCGTGATGCCCTTCATGTCGCCGAGCGCCTGCTTCACCGCCTGACCGAGCGCGATACCCACGTCCTCGGTGGTGTGATGATGATCAATGTGCAGGTCGCCCTTCGCCTTGACCGTGATATCGATCCGCGAGTGCCGCGCCAGCAGGTCGAGCATGTGGTCGAGGAAGCCGATGCCGGTCGCGATCTGCGAGCGGCCGGCCCCGTCGAGATCAACCTCGACCTCGACGTCGGTTTCCTTGGTCTTGCGCTTGATGGCGCCCTTGCGCATGGCGGATATCCTTTATTCGCGCGCCTTTTATCAGGGGTTTGACGGATTCGCCACAGCCGTTGCGAACCGTTTGCAAACGCCCTGCGCCATGCCTAGATGACGCTGGTCGCGGGGTATTGAGCGTATGTCATCCAACGAAATTCCCTCAGGTCCACTTGGCACGGCACCACCATCCTCACCGTCCGCAAGGGCGGCAGCGTGGTCATCGGCGGCGATGGCCAGGTCACGATCGGCCAGACCATCGTCAAATCCAATGCCAAGAAAGTGCGCCGCCTCGGCAAAGGCGACGTGATCGGCGGCTTTGCCGGCGCAACCGCCGATGCCTTCACGCTGTTCGAACGGCTGGAAGCCAAGCTTGAGCAGTATCCGGGGCAGCTCACCCGCGCCGCGGTCGAACTCGCCAAGGACTGGCGCACCGATCGCTATCTGCGCCGTCTTGAAGCGATGATGATTGTCGCCGATGCCCAGGTATCGCTGGTGCTCACAGGTACCGGCGACGTGCTGGAGCCGGAAAACGGCGTCATGGGCATCGGTTCCGGCGGTAACTACGCGCTGGCATCCGCGCGTGCGCTGCTCGACGGCTCGCTCGATGCCGAGGCGATTGTGCGCAAATCGCTGGATATCGCCGCCGAAATTTGCGTGTTCACCAACCGCAACGTGACCATTGAGTCGTTGAAGGCATGACGAGCGTCTCTGCCTCGCCATCGCTCTGGCGCGCGGGATTATCCATCGTACTGGCAATCCTCGTACTGCAGGCGGCAATCCTGCTGGCAATGGGCCGCGTGCCTATCTGTACCTGTGGCAGCATCAAGTTCTGGCATGGTGTAGTGCAGAGCGCGGAAAACTCGCAGCACATTACCGATTGGTACACCTTCTCGCACCTCATCCACGGCTTCGTCTTCTACGGCGTGCTGTGGTTTGTTGCTCCGGGCCTGCCGATCGGATTGCGATTGGCGCTTGCAACCGGCCTGGAGGCGTCATGGGAAGTCCTGGAGAATACCAGTTTCATCATCGAGCGTTATCGCGCCGCGACGATTTCGCTTCAGTACTACGGCGACAGCGTGATCAATTCACTATCGGATACTACGGCCATGATCATCGGATTTGTGCTGGCGTGGCGGCTTCCTATATCGGTGGTGGTTGGGCTTGCCATATTGCTGGAGGCAGCTGTCGGCTTCTGGATCCGGGACAATCTGACCTTGAACATTATCATGCTGATTCACCCGTTCGAAACGGTTCGCGCCTGGCAGGCCGGCACCTGAGACGCAGATACGGAACTGAAGCCAATGACCGATTTCTCTCCCCGCGAAATTGTATCCGAGCTTGATCGCTACATCGTTGGCCAGGGCGACGCTAAACGCGCAGTCGCCATAGCGCTTCGCAATCGCTGGCGTCGGCTGCAGCTCGACGACAAATTGCGCGAAGAAGTGCTGCCGAAAAATATCCTGATGATCGGCCCGACCGGCGTCGGCAAGACCGAGATTTCACGCCGTCTGGCCAGACTCGCCGGCGCGCCCTTCCTCAAGGTCGAAGCCACCAAGTTTACCGAGGTCGGATATGTCGGCCGCGATGTCGAACAGATCGTGCGCGACCTGGTTGAGATCGGCATTTCGCTCGTGCGCGAACGGAAACGAAAAGACGTGCAGGCGCGCGCCGAGCAGTCGGCGGAAGAGCGCGTGCTTAATGCGCTTGTCGGTCCGGGTGCGAGTCCGGCAACCCGCGAAAGTTTCCGGAAGAAGCTGCGCGACGGCGAGCTCAACGACAAGGAAATCGAGATCGAACTCCAGTCCGGTGGTGGCAGCATGCCGATGTTCGAGATTCCCGGCATGCCGGGCGCGCAGATGGGTGCCATCAACATCGGCGATATTTTCGGCAAGCTGGGCGGTGGCCGCACCAAGACGCGCCGCGTCACCGTCGAGGAGTCGCACAACATTCTGGTCAACGAGGAATCCGACAAGCTGCTCGACGATGAACAGCTGGTTCAGGAGGCGATCAAATCGGTCGAGCAGAATGGCATCGTCTTCCTCGACGAAATCGACAAGATTGCCGGGCGCGAAGGCCTGCGTGGTGCCGACGTGTCGCGCGAAGGCGTGCAACGTGACCTGTTGCCGCTGATCGAGGGCACTTCCGTCAACACCAAACATGGACCGGTAAAAACGGACCACATCCTGTTTATCGCCTCCGGCGCATTTCACATCTCGAAGCCGTCCGACCTGTTGCCCGAATTGCAGGGCCGACTGCCGATCCGTGTGGAGCTCAAGGCGCTCACGCGCGACGATTTCCGCCGCATCCTCACCGAACCGGAAGCATCGTTGATCAAGCAATATATCGCGCTCATGGGCACTGAAGGCGTGACGCTCGAGTTCAGCGAGGATGCAATCGACGCCATCGCCGACATTGCCGTGTCGGTGAATTCATCAATCGAGAATATCGGCGCCCGGCGCCTCCAGACCGTGATGGAGCGGGTGCTCGACGAAGTCTCGTTCGCGGCGCCGGACCGCTCCGGCGAGACGGTGAAGATCGATGCCGCCTATGTGCAAAAACACATCGGCGATCTCGCCAAGAACACGGATTTGAGCCGCTTCATCCTTTAATTGACGCGCGATATTCGGCGTGGGGTTTACTCGCGCGCGCGACGCACACGCACGTAGAGGGCACCTTCGCCGCCGTGCGCGATATGTGCATCCTCGAACCCGATCACCAAAGCTCGGAATTCCGGCAGTCCCAACCAATGCGGCACCTGCCGCTTCAGGACGCCTCGCTCTCCTTCGGCCGCCCGGGCGCCTTTGCCCGTGATGACCAGCACCAGCCGCGCGCCGCGCGAGCTGGCCGTACGCAAGAAGCGAAACAATGCTGCATGTGCTTCACTTTGCGTCAGGCCGTGCAGATCGAGCCGGCCATCGATCTCGTCTTTGCCGCGCGCAACACGCTGCTTCATGCGGCGGCCGAGCGGCACGAGCGGCGGGGGCGATTTTTTCTCCGGCAATGAAGGTGCCGTTGGCCCAGGTTTTGCGGTGCGTTTGATGGGTCGCGCCGGCGCGGCCAGCTCCGCCGCATCATCATCCATATCGCCTGCAGGCAATTCCCGCAGCGGCGCAATGGATTTGGTGACGGTCGTCCAGAGGACGCGCTCTTCCTGGGAAAGCAGGCGGCGCCGCTTACCGTCGCCGGAGCTCATTGTGTCAGGGCCGCGGCTTAGGTAACGGCTTGAGTGACGCCTTGGACAGCGGCGCCCGCACACTCCCCGTCGTCTCGATCGCCGCCCGTGCTGCAGCCGTGACTGTCATCTGGGGACGCGGCTTCGGCAACGGGATGTCGCCGGCCGCGGCTACTGCGGTACCGCTCACAGCGACACTCTGCGGCACCAGCATCACGAATTGCCCATGCTGCTTGATACGGCCGGCAATGTGACTGATGTCCTCACCGTGGCCGAAATAAATGTCGGCGCGGGCCGGCCCGATGATCGCTGAGCCCGTATCCTGGGCAAACAGTAGACGCCGGAATTTGGTCTCCGGCTTTTCGCTGTCGATCGGAAACTCGGCTTCGACCCATATCGGCGTGCCGAAAACATGGATTTTCTTGTCCACCGCCAGGGAGCGCCCGGGCGTCAGCGGCACGCCCTGCGCGCCGATGCATTCGTCATGCGCGCTCAGCGACGTTTCCTGGAAAAATACGAAGGAGCGATTCTTGCGGCGCAATTCCCTGCCTTCGTCCGGATTGGACTCCATGTATTCGCGGATCTTGTCCATCGTCATCTCTTCCTTGGACACAATGCCGCGATCGATCAGGAATTTACCGACCGGCGTATAGGGCTGGCCGTTGCTGGCGACGTAATTGAGGCGCAACAGCTTGCCGGTATCGAGCTTCACGCGCGTCGAGCCCTGAATCTGCGCAAAGAATGCGTCGATCGGATTCTTGACGTAGCAGATTTCCAGATCCTTGCCCGCGATCGCGCCGTCCTCGATGCTGGTGCGGTCGAGATCCGAAAACACCTTGCTTTGATGTTTGCGCACAGTCTCGGCCGGAGCCGCATAGATCGGTATCTTGTATTCGTCGCTGGGGAAGCGCGAGCCATCAACCTCGGTTTCGTAGTAGCCGGTGAAAAATCCATCGGTCTGACCGGCCGGCATGATGCGGATTGGCTTGAAATTATCCTCGAAGAATGCCCGCGCATGCTCGCGGTCGAGCTTGCCCGCCGCCGCAGCGCGTTCGCATACTTTGAAGAGTGCGCCAAAGAGCGGGCGTGATGCCCGCGTTGCCTTTGGAGCGTTGAGAATGGCGCTGCAGCTTTTCAGGAACGTATCGAAGGCTACAGCGTGGTCGTCATCTTTCCAGCCATCAAGCGCGGAGAAGCTGAGCGATTCAACCTGCGCGTTCCGCAGATTGAGCCCACCGCTCGCCAATGAAGGCGCGCTGAGCGACCGCGATCAGGCAAAATCCAAAACCAAATTTGAATAGAGAGCGGAGACAAGTCGCCGGCATGCGCTCATTGTCCCGCTTCGGTCGCGAGCAATTTCCAGTTCGGATCACGCGAAGTGACGTCGCGCGCAAAGGTCCAGACATCGGTGATATCGGTCACCTTCTCGGCATTGCCGTCGATGACATTGCCATCCTTGTCGCGCGTCACTGAGACAAGCTTGGACTGGAAGCGCACGGTCACCTGCGCGTTGCGTCCGCGCAGTTCGGCGGCGGTGATGTCGGCGTTGTCGATCGACACAAAACGGCTCTCGACCGTCTCGCCGCGCTTTTCGCGTTCGCTGATGGCGCTTTCAAATCCGTCATAAACTTCGCGCGCCAGTAAATTCTTCAATGTGCGGCGATCACCTTCAGCGTAGGCGTTCACAATCATTTCGTAGGCCGCGCGCGCGCCGGTCAGAAAGTGTTGGCCGTTGAAATTGGCATCCGCGCCCGAAATCGAATCGAGACCTGTCGCGATGGCGGATCCTGGTTCGGCAATGCCCTTCCAGCGCTCGGCAACATTTTCCACTGGCTCAGCCGGTTTCGTTGTCACTGTCTCAGGGGTACGATTTGGCAACGCGACGACTTTCTCCGGCGCTGGCCGCACCGGTTCGCGCGCCGAAAAAGGATCGTAGGGCGGCCGCTCCCGGCCCGTGCGCTGGCCCAATACGCTCCGCAGCCGCAGGAAGATGAACACGGCGAGCGCCAGGAAAATGATGGTATAGATGTCGAACACGTCTCGCATGCTTTCGGCTACCGTGGCGGCACATCGGCCGGATATAAGCGTCTCCAGCGTATCTGGCTGGACGGCGGAGTGGCCGGCCTCATCTCTCTCCAGATGACCGCACCAAACCTGAAGGCCGTGCCTCGCGCCAGCATTTCGGCGCAAAATCAACTTTCTCAGGCGAACCTTAGACGATCAGGACGCTGAGGCCAACATCGCCCAAAGAGAGAAACACCGATGAATGTGGCAAAATGGCTGCTGTTAATGGTACTGGCGCTGCCTTTTTTGGAACTGGCGGCATTCTTTGCGGTGGCTGCGACAATCGGCTTTGGGTGGGCACTGATCCTCGTGCTCGCAGGTTCGTTCGCCGGTGCCTGGATTCTGCGCCACGCAACCGGCAGCCATATCGCGCGCGTCCGTGTTGCTTTGGGCGAAGGCCGCCTCACCGCCTTGCAAGCTGACCAGCATGGCGGCCTTATTCTATTTGCCGGGATTCTGCTGTTAATTCCGGGATTTATCACCGATGCCCTGGCGGTAATTCTGCTTCTTGTGGCGCTGTGGCGAGCGGTGGCTGGCGGCGCGCGCCCGGCTCCAAACGACGGCGTGGTCGATCTCACACCTGAGCAATGGCACCAGGTGCCCGATCCCACATTGCCCGATCGCCGCAAGGACGACCGGAACTGAGGACCCACAAATGTCCGCGCGGACTTGGCGCCGATCGCGGAGCCATAAACCGATAGCATCCTTGTTCCCTCATAGACCCTATGTTAGCCAACCGCCGCGCGACCAATTGCGTGGTGCGAAGGAGTGTTCATGACGACGACCAATGGCGGCCCGGCACAAGATCAGCCGCAACTCACTGTGGTGGCTCAGTACATCAAGGATTTTTCTTTCGAAAATCCGAACGCTCCGCAGTCGCTCACCAACCGCCAGGAGCAGCCGCAGATCGGAATCCAGATCAATGTAGGCGCAACACCACTATCGGATAGCGACATCGAAGTGGCGATCAAGCTCGAGGGCAAAGGCGAAACCGGCGGCACCCTGCTCTTCCGCTTTGAACTGGAATTCGCCGGCGTGTTTCGCATTCGCAACGTCCCGCAGGAAAGTCTCAATCCGCTCGTGCTGATCGAGTGTCCGAGACTGCTTTTCCCGTTCGCGCGCGAGATCATCGCCACCGCGGTCCGCAATGGCGGGTTCCCGCCGCTGCTGCTTGATCCGGTCGATTTCGCCAGTCTGTATCGGCAGAAGATGGCGCAGATGCAGCCGGCGCCCGCACCGATGGCGCAAAGCTAGGCCGTCAGACTTCGCCGGGCCGGTAATTCTGCCACAACACATTCTCGCCGAGGCTCGCCACGAATTCGCGATGCGCCGCGAGTTCGGCTTCGCTCAGCCGCGGCGCCAACTGTTCAGGCCGCGCGCGCACGACGGTCACGCCCTCAATGCCATTCACGCGGCGCTCGCCGCTTTCGGCAAGCCCGAGCTGCGCCTGACGTGCGCCGATGAGCTCGACATAGACCTCGGCCAGGATTTCCGCGTCGAGCAGCGCCCCATGCTTGGTGCGGCGAGAATTGTCGATACCATAGCGCGCACACAGATCGTCGAGCCGATTTGGCCCTGCGGGATGTTTGCGGCGCGCCAGTAACAACGTATCAACCAACCGCTCGCGCGCGATCAATACGCGTTCGGCGCGCTTGAGCTCGGCGCACAAGAAATGCGTGATCGAATCCCGCATTGTGAATCACGAGCGGCGCATCGCCGATGAAGGCCAGGAACTCGTCGACGATCTCGATAAAGCGCTTGTGTCCTTTCAGGAACTCCGTCGAAAGGCCATGAATGGCGAATGCCTCCGCCGGCATATCGCGATCGGGATTGAGGTAGGCGTGGAAGGTTGCCCCGGTCGGGATACGATTGAGCAACTCGACACAGCCGACCTCAACGAGCCTATGGCCCTGGCCGGGATCGAGACCGGTGGTTTCTGTATCGAGAACGATTTCGCGCATATTGTTTTCCAGCGGCAGAATCACCGGCGCCGTTTCGGCATTGTAGCAACACGGGCAAGAATATCACGCACCTGTGCTCCGCGCGGCGTCGAAGCCTTTGGATGTATCCACCACGAAATCAGCGCGGGCGCGCTTTTCCGCGTCCGGCAACTGCTTGGCGAGGATCGCGGTAAATTTCTGTTCGGTCATCCCGGGACGCTCGAAAGCGCGCGAACGCTGCACGTCGGGCGGCGCCGAAACCACGACGACGGCGTCGCAGCGAGCATCGCCGCCGGTCTCAAACAGCAGCGGAATATCAAGCACCGCGACTGTTGCGCCCTTGCCTTCGGCCTCGGCAAGAAAGCGATCACGCGCCGCCGCTACCAGAGGATGAACAATCGATTCCAGCCGCTTGATAGCGGCGCCATCGCCGAGTACGTGGCTGGCAAGTCTGTCGCGATCAACCTTGCCCCCCGCGGTGGTACCGGGAAATGCCGCCTCGATGAGCGGTACGGCTTCACCCTCGTAAAGCCGATGCACGACGGCATCGGCATCATGCACAGGCACGCCCTCTTCAGCGAACATTTTCGCCGTTGCGGATTTACCCATACCGAGCGAGCCCGTGAGACCAAGGATGAACATGTCGTTTTACCTACGCATGATCTTGACCGGAAACCGGCGCCGATTTTTCGGGATCATGCGCTAACCGTCGACGAACTTGTTCTGCCGCAAGAAGGCAAGCAACGGCAAAATCGGCAGCCCAAGAATTGTGAAATAATCTCCCTCGACGCGTTCGAAGAGATGAATTCCTATCCCTTCGAGCTGATAGCCGCCGACGCTGCTCATCGCGGCCGCGCCAGCCATATCAAGGTAGCTTTCGAGAAAGGCGTCGGAAAAATCGCGCATGGTCAGCTTTGCGGTTTCCACACAGCCAAAAAGTATTGTGCCGTCGCGCACAACGGCAAGCGCGGAATGTAGTTCGTGCGTGCGGCCGCGCAATGCACGGAGCTGCTCGGCGGCTCCGGCCCGATCGCGCGGTTTGCTGAAACGTTTGCTGCCGCGCGCCAGGGTCTGGTCCGCACCAAGCACCAGCCGTCCGGGCAGCGATGCCGCAACCGCTGAGGCCTTGGCGCGCGCAAGATGGCGCGCAACCGCGGCTGCGTCGGCGATCCCGGATTTGGCTTCCTCGGCGCGCTCGTCGATCTGAGCTGGTCTTATCTCGACACGCAGGCCAGCCGCGGCGAGAATTTTGCCGCGAACTTCACTTCCCGAGGCGAGCACCAGGGGCTGGGGATTTAGCCAGAGCGCCATGGCCTTCCTTTACCACGTCGCGCGAGAGAGTCTCCGAAAACCAATTTCTGCATTTTGGCATCAAAGACTAAAGCACCGGATGGCGCCGCCGCTCGCTCAACAACCGCATGACCGCCGCGGCTGTTTCCTCGATCGAGCGGCGCGTCACGTCAATGGTGGGCCAATTGTGCTTGGCGCAAAGCCGGCGTGAAAATGACACTTCCTCGGCCACCGCGCTCTTGTCGATATATTGATCATCATCGCGATGGGCCTTCAGACCCAGCAACCGGTTCTCGCGGATCTGAACGATGCGCTCTGGACTTGCGTAAAGTCCGACCACGAGCGGCCGGGTGAGATTTTCCACTGCGTCAGCAACCGGCACGCCAGGCACCAGTGGGACATTGCCGGTCTTTACGCCTCGGTTGGCGAGATAAATAGAGGTTGGCGTTTTCGAGGTCCGCGAGACTCCGACCAGAACCACATCCGCATCTTCGAGACCCTCCACGTGCTGTCCGTCATCGTGCAGCATCGTGAAGTTAAGGGCATCGATGCGCTGGAAATATTCGGCATTGAGAACGTGTTGGGCGCCGGCGCGATGGATGGTCTCGGCGCCAAGATACGACTGGAATAGCCGCAAGACCGGGCCCAATACCGACATGCAGGGCAACCCGAGTTCCCGGCACTTCTTTTCCAGCAACTGGATCAGGTCTTCTTCAAGCAAAGTATAGAGCACCAGGCCCGGGGCCTCGCCGATCTCCGCCAGCGCCAGGTCAAGCTGCTTCTTCGAGCGCACCATCGGATAAAGGTGCTCGACTGGCGACACGTTGGCATATTGCGCTGCAGCCGCGCGCGCCACCGTGATCAGAGTTTCGCCGGTCGCGTCCGATACCAGATGGAGATGGAAATAGCCGGTGTCAGGCATCAGTCTCTGTATAGCTGCCGTACAGAATGTGGATAGCACGGGAGGAGGCCATGGCTTGACCCCACAAGCAAGCGATCTTCGGCAAAGTGTTCAATTTCCATCCACACCACTGCCCCCGGGATAACATTTGAGGGCGGGCACGCTCATCGTGCTTCAATGTGAATAGCCGATGGGGAAAAGACGAAGATAGTGCTGCAAAACAACACCCAATCCTGTGGACGAACAGCCGATAGATTAAGCCTGATTCTGGACCAACGCTTCCTATCCAGTGGACAGAATGTTGAGTGGCAGGCATGAGTCCAATCAACCCTCTAACAGACACAACAGATTCTTAAGTAGAGTCTTTATGGAAGAAGCCGGATTAACACGTGCCATGGGGAAAAAGCTGCTTCGCGTGCTTGCAGGCAGGCATGAACCGGTGCCGCCGGTCTGGCTGATGCGTCAGGCAGGACGCTATCTGCCGGAATACCGGGCATTGCGAGAGAAAGCTGGAGGCTTTCTCGACCTCTGTTTTAATCCCGGACTGGCAGCCGAGGTTACACTGCAACCGGTGCGCCGCTTCGGGTTCGATGCAGCAATTTTATTTTCCGATATTCTGGTTGTGCCGCTTGCGCTTGGGCGAAAGGTTGAATTCCTCAGCGGTGAGGGGCCCAGGCTGGAACCACTGGGCGGTGCTGAGGGTCTGGCCGGGCTGCATGACGCGATTGATCAAAATGTCGTGGCGCCGGTTTATGAGACGGTCCGCCGGGTCAAGGCGGCACTGGACGATCGGACAACCTTGATCGGCTTTTGTGGAGCGCCATGGACCGTCGCAACTTATATGGTCGCGGGCGAGGCAACTCCGGATCAGGCGCCCGCGCGACTATTGGCGTATCGGGACCCGGACACCTTCGGACGATTAATTGATCGTCTGGTGCAAGCTTCGATCGATTATTTGGTCGGACAGTTGAAAGCTGGAGCTGACGTCGTTCAGATTTTCGATACTTGGGCCGGGGTGTTGGGGCCAGATCAGTTCGAACGATGGTGTATTGCGCCAACGCAGAAAATTGTCGAGGGCGTGCGGCGTCAGGTCGGGAATGCAAAAATAATAGGCTTCCCGCGCGGTGCGGGTGCAATGGCTCTGCCCTATGTGGAAATGACAGGCGTCAGTGCCATCGGAATTGACTGGGCCTTCGAGCGGTCGATTGCTCGCGATGCGCTCCAGTCACGGGTACCAGTGCAGGGCAACGTCGATCCGCTGGCGCTGCTCGCCGGCGGTGCAGCGCTCGACCGTGAGGTTGACGATGTCATGACGCATCTCGCCGGTGGCCCGCTGATCTTCAATCTTGGCCATGGCATTCTGCCGGAAACTCCGATCGCGCATGTCGAACGCATGCTCAAACGGGTGCGGGGATGACGGCGATGTATCTCTGGCTCAAGGCCCTGCACATCATTGCCGTGATCGCCTGGATGGCCGGGATGCTCTATCTGCCGCGGCTGTTTGTTTATCACGCGGCCGCAAAGCCCGGCTCCGAGCTGTCGGAAACCTTCAAGACGATGGAGCGGCGATTGCTCAACTTCATCATGGTGCCGGCGATGATGGTGACCTGGGTCGTCGGCATCGTGTTGGTGTTGCAAGGCCAATGGCTCGGCGCCGGCTGGTTTCACGCTAAATTTATCGCGGTGCTTGCCATGACGGTCCTCCATGGGCTTTTTGCCCATTGGGTAAATGAATTCCGTTTTGACCGAAATTGGCATACCCAGAAATTCTATCGCATTGTCAATGAGATACCGACAGTCTTGCTGATCGCGATCGTGATCCTTGCGATCGTCAAGCCGTTCTAATTCGCCCTGACAACCGCACAGATACTGCCTCGCCTCTTGCGCGAAACGCCGGCTCAACTTATCTTGAGTGTATCCCACCGAACGCAGGCGGATGCAGTCGCGTTCCGGCTCCCAGTGTTAGGGCCGGTCGCAGCATCGGGTTCCGGGCCCCTTTCCCAACCTCCTCGTCACCCCAGACCTGCGATCTCTCTCTCCTAAGTCACGCGGCGTAAGTCTTTTCATTTTTGAATCTCCGCCGGTGACGCTCCCAAGGACGTAAGCCCCCAATGCGGGAAATGAAACTCCAAGACCTCAAGTCCAAGACCCCTGCCGAACTCGTCGCTTTCGCTGAAGAACATCAGGTCGAAAACGCCAGCACCATGCGCAAGCAGGAGCTGATGTTTGCAATCCTCAAACAGCTCGCGACCCAGGAAGTCGACATCATCGGCGAAGGCGTCGTCGAAGTCCTCTCGGACGGCTTCGGCTTCCTGCGCTCGCCCGAGTCGAACTATCTGTCCGGTCCCGACGATATCTACGTCTCGCCAAGCCAGATCCGCCGCTTCGGTCTGCGCACCGGCGACACCGTCGAAGGCCACATCCGCTCCCCGAAAGAAGGTGAGCGATACTTTGCGCTGCTCAAGGTCAACACGATCAACTTCGAAGATCCGGAGAAAGCGCGCCACAAAGTCAACTTCGACAATTTGACCCCGCTCTATCCCGACGAGCGGCTCAAGATGGAATACGAGGATCCGACCAAAAAGGATCTCTCAGCACGCGTGATCGACATCGTCGCGCCCATCGGCAAAGGCCAGCGCGCACTTGATCGTGTCGCCGCCACGCACCGGCAAAACCGTGCTGCTGCAGAATATCGCGCATTCGATCACCGCCAACCATCCGGAAACCTATCTCATCGTGCTGCTCATCGACGAGCGGCCGGAGGAAGTCACCGACATGCAGCGCTCGGTGAAGGGCGAGGTGATTTCCTCGACCTTCGACGAGCCGGCGTCACGTCACGTGCAAGTCGCGGAAATGGTGATCGAGAAGGCCAAGCGCCTGGTCGAGCATCAACGCGACGTGGTGATCCTGCTCGACTCGATTACCCGTCTCGGCCGCGCCTACAACACCGTCGTCCCCTCTTCCGGCAAGGTGCTGACCGGCGGCGTCGACGCCAACGCTCTGCAGCGCCCGAAGCGCTTCTTCGGCGCCGCGCGTAACATCGAGGAAGGTGGCTCGCTCACCATCATCGCGACCGCGCTGATCGATACCGGCAGCCGCATGGACGAAGTGATTTTCGAAGAGTTCAAAGGCACCGGTAACTCGGAACTGATCCTCGACCGCAAGGTGGCCGACAAGCGCACCTTCCCGGCGATCGACATCACCCGCTCCGGCACGCGCAAGGAAGAGCTGCTCACCGAGCCGGCCGTGCTCAAGAAGATGTACGTCCTGCGCCGCATCCTCAATCCGATGGGCACCATGGACGCCATCGACTTCCTGCTCGACAAGCTGCGCAACACCAAGAACAACGCCGAGTTCTTCGAGAGCATGAATACGTAGTCGAGCGGCGAACGCGAAGCATTGCGTCCAGACAGTCTTTCTCAATAAATTAAGGCCGGGCTTTCGCCCGGCCTTTTTTGTTGGCAGCGGCTGTGTCGCTCCGTCTGGCGGCTCGTCAGAGAGTATTGAGGAAATTGACGAGGTCGGTTTTCTCTTGTGCGTAAGACCGATTGCGAAGCGCTGGTCGTAGAAGTCGACCACATCCCGCAAGGTCGCCGCCGACCCATTGTGGAAATAAGGCGCGCGCGACGCGAGCCCGCGCAGGATCGGCCCCTTGAACCGGCCGATATCCTTGCACTTGCCGGTGATCATGGCGCGCCCTGCGTCTGTGACCTTGTAGACCTTGCCGGCGAGCGGACCATCCTTGAGCTGGCAGGTGATCGTGAACACCGGCAGCCCTGAAATATCGAGCACCGGCGGCTTTTTATCGCCGGCATCGGGCACGCCGATGTCCAACGGCGCCTTGACCGAGTGGTGCCCGATGTTCGGCGAGTCGTGGCAGGTGCCGCAGAATCCATCGATGCTGGTCGATGCCGAGCTCATCGTTGAGACCGGAAACGCCCGTGATGTTGATCTTGGTATTGTTGAAGACTGTCCTCACCACGCGCAACTGACCGGCGATGTTCACTCACCATGTCACGATCATGATCATTGTGGCGCCAATCGTCGTTGGCGTTGACGTTCCTGAATAGTATCATCGTCGTCTCCCATTGACCGACGATGATCATCGTGGTCGTGGCGTGCTTCGGCGCTGAGCCAGGGGCGGTACAGGTCGAAGATCTGTGATGTGAACTGGAATGTCCTTGTTTGGGATTGAGGCCGAGTGGATCATTGATGCCGATAAAGAATTCCTGCAGCGACAATGCGACAGGGCCTCCTCTGGCATTATCGTCGGTGAGAAATTTGGCCTTCTTGTCGAAGATCTGGGCCGTGAAAATGCCCTTCTGGAAGTCGACGATCTCGTTTAACCTGATCGCTGTAGGGGCAGATGCTGCCTGCGCATGACCGAGAGTGGCATCACGGCCTGGCTTGTAGATCGAATCCAGGTTCCAAGGCTGGGTTCGCGGCCATCCCACATGACCGTGCTCAGGAATCCAACATTGGTGGATGGCAAGGGACGTCGATACAGTCGAGACAATGCCGGCGGCAATGCCGATCGCCGGATTGTTGTTGCAGCCATACGGATCGTCGCCTGGCTCTACTTCGACCTTGAATTCCGCCGTGGCTGGAATTGCCAGGCCGACACGGATCAAGCCGCGTTTAAGCAGCAATTCGTAAGCACGCCGCTTTGCGCGAAGCGTCGAGACATCGTCGCTGGGACAAGTTGCACCATCGACCAGCCGGAAGATCGGATCGCTGCCGCGGCTTCGCTCAAACCGCTCCGCGACATCATTTGGCACGATCGACCAGCCGCTCTGCGGCTGATGGCAGGTGAAGCAGGTTCTACCGTTCGTTCCCATATCCTTGAAGAATGCGTTGTTCGACGTGATCGTGGCGCCGTTGGGCTGGAATGACGCGATCGCACCTTTTGGATCCAGATCCACTCTGAAGCGATCAATGATTCGCGGTGTCGGTTGAGCGCCGTGGTCGGCGTCTTTGTACCGACGCATTTTTTGCATGTGCTCGATCATGGCCGGCGCGAAGTCCGGCACGCTCGTCGCGTCAGGCGCTTTTTGCGCCATTGCATTTTGCGGTGCACTGACGACACTGCAGGCAAAAACGACGCCGAGAGCGAAGATTTTCGAAGCACTGATGATATGAGATGTGGTGAAAGCCTTGGTGCACGAGTTCATGATGGTGTCCCTCCAGACAAGGCCGCACGAAAGCTCCGGCACTTCGATACTGGAAGCAGCGAACGCGCCGCGCGTCGCCTGATCGGATGGCGCAGGCGTCAATTTTGAATGATTGTTAATTCGCCGTTCAATTGGATGATCGGCTCGTCCACCCTTCAGAGGATGGATCAAGAAGTGCGCATTGCTGCGACCGTTTTGGCGAGTCTGACCGGGCTCAGTTACCGGCAACGAGCACCGTTCTCCGACACAAACGAAGGCCGCACTGCCGGATGCGACTCTCAATTTTTCGTGCGCCGGATGCGAAGGCGGCAGATCGTTGCCGGTCGCTGCGCGCAGGACGATGCGGTCGAGGTAAGGCATTTTCAATGCCGACTGCGCGAAGTCCTCGGCGTCCGGACCCGTCGCTACGATTTCCGCAGCGCGCAGACGCAGGTCAAGCGCGTTGAGCAGAGCGACATGGCCGAACAGATTGCGCTCGGCCGCCGAAAGGATGCTTTCGATCAGGCGGTCGGCTTTTCCGCGCCAGCTATCCGAGCCCGCCAATACCGCAAGCCGCACCAAATTTTGCGCTGCGACAGCGTTGGGATTGGGTGTGGCGTCATCGCTGGTCGAATGCGGCCGCAGCAGCAAGTCGGAAGCGTCGTCGGCGGAAAGATAATAACCGCCAGTGTCGGCGATCCGCGTAGTGCGCGTCGAATGCGTTCTGCCAGGACACTGCGTGCTCAAGACAAATACGCGCGCCGGTGGCCTCATAGAGCGCCAATGCGGCGCGGATCATTGCGGCGAAATCAGACGCAAGTCCCGGATAGAGCAACTTGCCGGCGCGCCATGAGTGACCAAGTCGATTATCTTTGGTCATCGCCTGAGCAATGAAATCGAAAGCGCGGCGCGCCATCTCGATCCATGACGGCTCATTCAGAATGATTCCGGCATTGACGAGCGCCGCGATCATCAAGCCGTTCCAGTCGGCCAGCACCTTGTCGTCGAGTCCGGGCCGCACGCGTCCGGCGCGGGCTTCCAGCAGAATGGCGCGCAGGCTTGCAAGCCGCGCTTCATCCGTCTCGCTGCGTGGAACGTTTTTGAGACGGTTGAGAATATTGTGGCCTTCGAAATTTCCTTCGTCGGTCACGTCATAATGACGTGCGAAGAATTCGCCGGCTTCGGGGCCAATCAGCTCGATAATGTCGTTCTTTGACCAGACATAAAACTTGCCCTCCTCGCCTTCAGAGTCGGCGTCGAGCGAAGCGGCAAAAGCTCCCTCTTTTGTGGTCATCTCGCGCTTGAGCCATTCCACCGTTTCGCGCGCGCGCGTTGCGAACAGCGCTTTGCCACTGCGCTGATATGCCAAGGCCAGCAACTCAAGCAGCTGCGCATTGTCGTAGAGCATCTTCTCGAAGTGCGGCACCAGCCAGCGTTCGTCGACGGAATAGCGCGAGAAACCGCCACCAAGATGATCGTATATTCCGCCCTCGCACATTCTTTCGAGCGAATGTTCGACGGTTTCAAAGAAGCGTGCGTCGTTCGTGCGCAGGCCTGCGCGCCACAGCATCTCAAGAATGGCTGGCTGCGGAAACTTGGGCGCGCCACGCAGACCGCCATTGATCGGGTCGAACATATTGCCGACCTGCATGGCGGCAGCATCGAGCTCTTTCAGTCCGATCGTCACCTTGCCGGCGGGCCGCGCCTTTTCGGCGAGCCGCGACAATAGCGCGGCGCGATTCTGCTCGATCTGGCCGGGCTCCTCGCGGAACAGCCGCGCTACTTCGCGCAAAACGTCGACAAAAGCCGGCCGGCCAAACCGCGATTCTTTCGGAAAATACGTGCCGCCCCACACCGGCTCCGCTTGCGGGGTGAGAAACATGGTGAGCGGCCAGCCACCCTGTTCGCCCAGGATGTGAAGCGCATTCATGTAGATCTGATCGATGTCGGGCCGTTCTTCGCGATCGACTTTGATGTTCACGAAGAGCTCGTTCATCACTGCTGCCGTGGCTGTGTCCTCAAAGGACTCGTGCGCCATCACATGGCACCAGTGACAGGCGGCATAGCCGACCGAAAGCAGGATCGGCTTTTTGGTGCGCTTGGCTTCGGCCAGCGCATCAGGGCCCCAGGTCCACCAGTCGACCGGGTTGTGTTTGTGCTGGAGCAGATAAGGGGATGTCGCCTGCGCCAGGCGGTTTTCGTGCGCGCTATTGGAACCGGACATCGGTGCAGGCTAGCGCGGATTTGCGCGTCGGACCAATGGCCTATGGCTTGCGATGCAGCCGCTCCAGCTGGCCGAGAATTAAGCCACTGTCGGGCGATGGTTGATAGGCACCGATGAGCAATTCCGCTTCGGTCAATACCGCATTCGCGTCACAGCCGTGCGAAGCCAGCCATCGCAGCGCGATGAACTGCTCGCCTCGCCCGAGCCGGCCGAGCAGCTCCTGGTAGGAGCGTGGGTCGTCCGCTTTCGGCCGGTAAATGCCGCTGAACTGCTTGTGAAGGCTGTCGAGCGCCGCGCCGCATAGCTCCGGCGTCGGCTCGAGGTCGAGGCCCGGCAAGGTCTCCAGCAATACACGCGCGCTAAATTCGTCCTTGTTCAGGATCTCGATTGCGTCGGCGGTGCGATGGTCAAGCTTGCGCGCACCCGCCAGCACCTGCTGGCGCAGAGATTTGTCGTCGGCGAACTTGAGCCATGCCTTCAAATGCGCACGTGGCGTAAGCATGGAAAACCGTTCGGGATTTTCATAAAGCGCGCGTCCAAGCAGTTTGGGATCGCGCAGCTCGGCCAGGCGGTAAATGTCGTAGCCGGGATCGCGATATGACTTGGCCACCGCTTTCCCAGGCCTCCGCTTCGGTGGCGCACGGGCAATCGTAATCGATCAAGCCAACTCATGGCGGATACCGCGTCGCCGACCGCAACCGCGATATCCTTGAATGGCCTGGAATTGGGCTCCTTCAGCGCAAGCGCGTCGGCGCGCCGGCTTAGAAGTTTCCGCGCCTTTTCGCACAGCGATGGCGTCGGCGTAAGATCGAAAGCGCCGAGTTGCCCGAGCGGAAAATCGCCGCGTTCAAGCATGAGCTCGGCGTCGCTCTGGCGTCGCTCGAGACGGCGGATGCGGTCGACCGCATTGCTCACGAGCGTCTGGTCGGGAGCAGCCAGAAACGGCACCCACTCCCACAATGGTGAATCCACCGTCAGCTTGGCGAAGTCGGCGGCATTTTGTGCGCGTACTGCCTCCATTTGATCACCGACGGCGCCGCGCATTTTCTGGAGCGGCACTAAAGCAACGCACAGCAAGAAGTACCGTGCCCCATGCAATGCTGGCCGCGTACCTGGCTGGAACGCGTGCATGGATGCCGGGCAGCAGTGCCCAGAAGGTGAAAGCAACCACGATTGGTGGCGCCAGCACAGGAATGATGATGGGCCAGCGATAGGGCGCAAGCTCCGGAGCCCGCAGCAGTTCGAGCGCGCTGAGCGCGGCGTCGCCGGAGACCGGGACCAGGATGAGGGCTGCGATTGCCGCCGGCGTCGGCATCGCGCCCTTGAAGAACGCGATAAGCGTAAGGACGGCGAGCAGCACCCACAGCAAAATGATGGCGATAGCGCAGTAAGCCTGCGCCAGTGCATTGCCCTGCCGCATCGCTGCCGGTAAGGTCGGTCAGTAAAGCCAACTGCATCGCCCACAACAGCAGGGCGATGATGCTCAAGCCGGCGGCGATACCGACGCTCGGCCGGCGATGCTTTATCTGGCGCGGACACGCGAAATCCCCCAGCGCCCGGAGGCCGGGCACCTTCCTCTGTCGCACTGGAAGGATGCCCGGTTCAACCCGATCGATGAGAGTTCTGGGGATGATCGGCCAAATGTCGGCGATTTCAGGTTTATGCCCATCGCGCGGCACCGGTCACACCACCCGATAGATTTCCCATTTGGCCGAGCCGGACACGACATAAGGCTCCATGTCCTTGCTCCATTTCTTGTGAGCGTCGATCTTGCCGAGTGCCGACCAGCACTTTTCAAGGTCGGCCAGATCGGCCACCTGCCATTCATGGATGACGGTCGCTTCACGCGCGCCGATCGAGCCCGTGAGCATGCGTCCTTTCTCGGCGGTCCAACCGATCTGCGGCGCAATATTTTGTGCCCAGTTGCGAAGCATGTCGATGACAGTCTGCTTGTGCCCGAACCGGGCGTCGATTTGCCAGCGTGCGATCATCATGATGTGTCCCCTACTCGTCCCAGGCCTGAACAACGGTTTGGCGCGCGATCTTGCCGCCCTTGAGCTCGCATAGAGCCATGCATAGAACCTTCAACCCGTCGGGATAGGCGCAGGCCTGACGGAACGCGAGCTGGTTGCCGTCGACGACGCTGCTTTCGACCTGATGCGTCATCGCCCGGCTGCAGATGTCATCCCAAAACGTTCCGATTGCCGTTTTGCCTTTCACCTCGCGTGGCTTGCTCGGTGGATTGTTGCGGTCGACGATCTGCAAGACAGCGTCGTCAGCGTAGAAGTTCGTCAGCGCGCGGCCATCGCGCGTTTCGATCGCGCGCTTGATCCCCGCACCGGTAACGGCATTGGTCTTTGCGTCCATGGTATCCTCCGATTGTTTGCTGTGAGCGGTGGCCGCTTCCGCCGAACGGAAGCGGCATGAGTGATGGCGGCGCGTTACTTCGCCATTCCGGTCGTGGTCTTTGCCTTCTCGCCGGCCAGCTTCAGGACCGTGTCGGTCTCGTGCTTGAACGACGCCAGATCGATCTGCATGCCGTTGAGCACGGTGCTCCAGTGGCGCGAGATCGCCGCCATTGCCACCGCTTCGCGAATTTCCTCGTCGGTGGCGCCGTTGGCCTTGGCGACAGCCGTGTGGAAATACACGCAGTATTGGCAAGGGATCTGCGCGGCGACCGCGAGGCCGATCAGCTCCTTGGTCTTGACGTTGAGGCTGGTTTTGGAATTGAGCTGGACTGATTTGAATTCGGCCCAGGCCCCTGCAATGCCGGATTCCGGGAAGGCCTTGAAGAACGCCGGCACCATGCCGAGCGTCTGCTCGATATCGCGATAGGTCGCTTGTGAGGATTCGTCAGCTGCCCGAGCCACTTGCGCGAGACCCGTGACGACCCCAATTGCGATCGCCGTTCCAAGAACAGCACCAATTCCGGTGATTCGTGCGCATAACCGCTCTCCTCTTCTCATATGCCGGGGACGGCTCCCGCGGCTTCTGAGGGTCACAGTTAGGACGGAAAAAACGGGCGCCGCTTCGCCCGAAATGGCCATTTTCGTATGGCCCGTACGGGCTATGGCCCGCCGCGCGGGGTTGTGCGCCCTACAAGGGCCGCGGCTGCCGCGCGTGTCGGCAAGTCGAGTTTGAGCAGGATATTGGCGACGTGCCGCTTGATCGTGTGATCACTCAAATTCAGCCGCTTGGCGATTGCAGCGTTGCTGAGGCCGTCCGCGACCAACGCAAGCACTTCGCGTTCGCGCGCACTCAGCACGTCCACGCCGGCTGGCCGTGCAACCGGCGCGATCGGGTCGAGATGTTGAGCGTCGGTCACGGCGAGCAATCTGAGTTCGCCGGGCATTCCATCGAGTGTCTCGCTGGCGCGCTCGGCGAAATGCAAACCTGAACCAGCGACCAAATCTGCGACAACGCCGGAGACCAAAATCTCAGTGGTCGCGCGCCTTGGTGGACAATATCCTTGGCGACATGGACGGTGAGGCCCGCGAACTCCTGATCGCGAATTTCAATCTCGCCCGTGTGTACGCCAGCCGCGAGTTCCAGTCCGAACGCATGCGCGGCGTCGCGCAGGGCAAGCCCGCAACGCACTGCGCGCGCAGGGCCGTCGAAATAGCCGATCATTTCTTCGGGGCTTACGGCAGCAAGATGGCCGTCGTAACGCGCGAAGGCTTGCGCCGCGCTGTCACGCAACTTGTCGGTCCGTTCCTGCCAGGCGCGATCACCCAGACGTGCGGCCTGCCGGACCGGCGATACGAGTTTGGCAGCGAGCACAGTCGCGAGCACGCGATCGCCGACTGGCGATGGCCGTGTACCGGTCAGGAATTCCTCGATTTCGTCGATGATAGGGTCGATGTCGCCGGTCCAGATCGGATGATCGCGTCCCCGGAATTCCGCAAAGCGGGCGCCTGCAATTTTCTCGGCGAGATATTGGCCACCCGCGAATTTGATTCGTGCATCTTCGCGACGATGAATGACGAGCGTTGGAACACGGATCGACGCCAGCACCGAACGCACGTCGATTGCTGCGTTCATGCGCGCCAATGCGATGGCGGCATTTGGGCTTGCGGAATTGCGTTCATAGCGTCCCCACCAGGCTGGAAAGCGCCCGTCCTTCGACTGCTCGGGCGCAAACCGCGGGGCGTTTTCTCCGGTCCCCCATGATGCTTCAATGCCGCGGATAAAGTCTTCGAGCGCCTCGCGACCCATCACCCAGGTATGAAAATGCGCATACGCGCCGTACAGAATGAGGGCTCGCGTACGCTTGGGATAAGTCGCGGCGAACAGAATGGACATCGGTCCGCCTTCTGACGCGCCGAGCAAGGCCGCACGTCCGCTACCGACCGCGTCCATGACAGCGCGCACATCATCCATGCGCGTCTCGAGCGATGGAAGATGATGGGTATCGACACGATCACTCAGACCTGTCCCGCGCTTGTCGAGCATGATCAGGCGCGTGAACGAACCCAGCCGTGTCATCAGATGGCTGAAGCCCGGATCTTCCCAATGGGCGTCGAGATTGGAAATGAATCCGGGAACGAAAACCAGGTCGAGCGGCCCGTTGCCGACGATCTGATAGGCGATGCGAATATCGCCGCTTTTGGCGTAGCGTGTTTCCGGAGGTTTCACGTCAGCCGCCCCACCATGTGGCAGTCCGCCAATCGACCGGTGACAGCTTGTGCAACAGGTGGATCAAGTTAGGACGATTTTGGCGGATGTGCCAATTGGTCTGACCGCGCGGGGCTTGACCCCTGCCCTGCCCGGCGCTTCCGTGCGCGCGATGACTGATCCGACGCGCGAGACCATTTTTGCGCTTTCCTCCGGGCGGCCTCCGGCGGCCATTGCAGTCGTGCGCGTGAGTGGCGCCCGCGCAGGTGCAGCGCTCAAGGCCCTCACCGGCAAGGTCCCTGATCCCCGAAAGGCCGCGCTGGCGCAGGTTCGTGGACCCGAGGGAGACGTTATAGATCAAGCGCTGGTGCTGTGGTTTCCGGCGCCTCATAGCGAGACCGGCGAAGATGTCGCCGAGCTTCAATTGCACGGCGGGCGTGCGGTGATTGCCGGCGTGTTGTCGGCGCTCTCGCGCATTGAAGGTTTGCGTCCGGCGGAGGCCGGTGAGTTCACCCGTCGGGCTTTCGAAAACGGCAAGCTGGATCTCACCGCTGTCGAAGGCCTCGCTGATCTTGTGATGGCGGAGACCGAAGGCCAACGCCGGCAGGCCTTCCGGCAGATGACGGGCGCGCTCGGCGATCGCGTCGAGAGCTGGCGTTCGCAGCTGATCCAGGCACTGGCGCTGGTCGAAGCGCGCATTGATTTTTCCGACGAGGCGGACGTGCCGCAGGATCTTGTGGCGCCCGCTTTGCACATTGCGCGCACGCTCGCCGGACGAAATCGCGTCTGCGCTAGCGGATGGTGGCCGCGGTGAAAGATTGCGCGATGGGCTGGTGGTTGCAATCGCCGGTCCGCCGAATGCGGGCAAGTCGACGTTGCTCAATCGGATAGCGAAACGTGAGGCAGCAATCGTCTCGCCTTATGCCGGCACGACGCGCGACATCATTGAGGTGCATCTCGATCTCGGTGGCCTTCCGGTGACGCTGCTGGATACTGCGGGAATCCGCGACACCGATGATCCGGTGGAGCGGGAGGGCGTGACTCGGGCGCGAGTGCGTGCTGCCGGCGCCGATTTGGTCTTGTGGGTGGTGGATGCGAGTGAGATCCAGCAGCGCCCCGACAATGCCAGAAGTGGGTCCTTCCTGCCCCGCCAACCTGGCTTATCCGCAATAAAATCGATGTTCTTCAAGTGGTTGGCCAAAGAAATGAATCATTTGAACATAATATCAAATAAGAATGAACAAGATTCTCATACTAACAAGTCATTGAGAAATATGGTTAACAAAAGGTTAACGGAAAAAGTGAACTTGAATTCAATAAGAATGAATTAGTATTCAATATTTCAGCCATCACCGGGCAAGGCTTTGACGGGCTTTTGTCGCAACTAGCGCGTCACGCCGAACGCTTTCTGGCTGGCGCCGAATCGGCGCTCGTGACCCGTGAACGCCACCGCCGCGCTTTAGAAGACACGCTGGCGGCGCTGCGGCGTGCACTGGCGGGCGATCTGGCCCGCTCATGAGGATTTATTGGCAGAAGAGCTGCGAATTGCCGCTCGGGCGCTTGGCCGCCTCACTGGCCGTGTGGACGTGGAAGATGTTCTGGACGTGATTTTCCGCGACTTCTGCGTCGGCAAATAGCGCTGGGCCTCGTCACTAGAGGCAAGCAGCCGCATCCGACGATCCTCATGATCGGGAGTGGGTTTTGCGCCGGAATGCCTATGGCTAGTCCTAGACATCGAAACGTAGTGTTTCACGTGAAACAATTTTCGAAAAACCCGATGTTTTTGACCCCTCCCCGCGCCTCCGCTACAAGGCGGCATCCGAGGGTTTCGATGCCTAGTCAATTCGACGTCGTTGTTATTGGCGGCGGCCATGCCGGCTGTGAAGCCGCGGCTGCGGCGGCCCGTATGGGCGCGCAAACGGCCCTCATCACCCACCAATTCGCGACGATTGGAGCGATGTCCTGTAATCCCGCCATTGGCGGGCTTGGAAAAGGCCATTTGGTGCGGGAAATCGATGCCCTGGACGGCCTTATGGGCCGGGTCGCTGATCGCGGCGGCATCCAATTCCGGGTTCTCAACCGCAGAAAAGGCCCCGCAGTGCGCGGCCCCCGCGCCCAGGCCGACCGCAAGCTCTATGCCGCCGCGATGCAGGCCGCGATTCGCGAAACACCCAATCTGGAAGTGATCGAAGCCGAAGTGGACGATCTCGTACTGCGCAACGGCCGCGTCGGCGGCGTCAAATTGGCCGACGGCCGTGAAATCCCGGCGGGCGCCGTTGTTCTGACCACCGGTACATTCCTGCGTGGTCTCATCCACATCGGTGAAAAACAAATTCCCGCTGGCCGTGTTGGTGAAGCGCCGGCGCTCGGACTTTCACGCACGCTGGAAAAAGCGGGCTTCGAACTCGGACGCCTGAAGACCGGAACGCCGCCACGCCTTGATGGCCGCACAATCAACTGGTCGGCGCTCGAAATGCAGCCTGGCGACGATCCACCCGAGCCATTTTCAATTCTCACCAACCGTATCGAAAATCCGCAGATCCAGTGCGGCATCACGCGCACCGTCGAAGCCACACACAAGATCATACGCGACAACGTGCATCGCTCGCCGATGTATTCCGGACAGATTGCAAGTCGTGGCCCGCGATATTGTCCGTCGATCGAAGACAAGATCGTGAAGTTCGGTGAACGCGACGGCCATCAAATTTTTCTCGAGCCGGAAGGCCTCGACGATCACACCGTTTATCCGAACGGAATTTCCACGTCGCTTCCGGAAGACGTTCAGCACGAACTGGTCGCGACGATTCCCGGATTGGAGAACGCGCAATTCGTTCGTCCAGGCTACGCAATTGAATATGATTACGTCGATCCGCGCGAACTCGCGGCGACGCTGCAAACAAAACGCTGCGCGGCTTATTTTTGGCGGGACAGATCAACGGCACCACAGGCTACGAAGAGGCTGCGGCACAGGGACTTCTTGCAGGTCTCAACGCGGCAGCTTTTGCGGGCGAGGGGGATGAAATCATTCTCGATCGCGCGCAAGCCTATATCGGTGTGATGATCGACGATCTCGTCACGCGCGGCGTCAGCGAACCGTATCGCATGTTTACGTCACGCGCCGAATATCGTTTGCAGTTGCGCGCAGACAATGCCGATCAACGTTTGACCGAAACCGGAATTGCCATCGGATGCATCGGCGCCGAGCGCGCACGACTGCACCACGAAAAACATTCCGCGCTGAAAGATGCGCGCGATTTCGCCAAATCCGTTTCGCTCACGCCGAAAGAAGCGGAGCGGCACGGATTGTCTCTCAACAAAGATGGACAACGTCGCACCGCGTTCGAATTGTTGTCGTATCCTTACGTGTCGATATCCGATCTTGCAAAGATCTGGCCGCGCTTTGGCGAGTTCGCACCGAACATCTCGGAGCAGATCGAAATCGATGCAAAGTATGATGTCTATCTTTCGCGCCAGGCTGCCGACATCGCGGCCTATCGGCGCGATGAAAGTTTTGAGCTGCCGGACAATTTCGATTACGCGGCGTTGCCGGGTTTGTCGAACGAGATGAAACAAAAATTACAAACGCATCGTCCGCGCACGATCGGACATGCGAGCCGCATCGACGGGGTCACGCCGGCCGCATTGACGTTGCTGGTTGCGCACGTTCGGCGCGGCAAGAAAAATTCCGCGAAATCAGCGTGAGCAAAAGCGGGCAGGGCGCGCTCGATCTGAAGTCGGACAAGGCGCGCGCGCTCGCGCTTTTTCCTGTTTCACGTGAAACAGAAAACAGGCTCGACCGGTTCGTCGATGTGCTGTTGCTCTGGCAGAGCAAACTCAACCTGGTCGCGCCGTCGACGCTTCGCGAATTGTGGACGCGTCACATTGCCGATTCGCTCCAGCTGCTGCCTTTGGCGCCGGAAGCACGAACGTGGGCGGACTTTGGCTCTGGCGGGGGGTTTCCCGGGGCAGTCATCGCCTGTGCGCTTGCTGATCAACCCGGTACGAAAGTGCATCTCATTGAAAGCAATGGAAAAAAAGCGGCTTTCCTGCGGGAGGCGGTGAGGGCGACGGGTGCGCCAGCCATCGTGCATCTGCGAGCGGGCCGAGAAATTTGGTGAAAGCTGTGCAGAACCCGTGCAGGTCGTAACGGCGCGGGCCTTGGCCCCATTGAAAACCCTATGCGATCAGGCGTTTCCTTTGATGAGCCGAGGTGCGGTCGCCCTATTCCCGAAGGGACAAGATGTAGATGCTGAATTGACCGATGCCGCTAAATATTGGAGACTTGAAGCAACAAAAGTACCCAGCAAGACAAGCCCCGAGGGCTCCATCGTGGTGATCCGCAGCCTCCAGCCCCTGCGGGACGCGTAGGGCCGGGGACGATACCGCAGCCCAGGCGGGCCCAACGACCAAACCGACGGAATGCCGACCATGACCGATATCCCGACCCCAGAGACGCCCGGCGATCCCCAGGTCGTCGCGTTCGGCAAGGTGGCCGCCAGGCCGGATGCCGTCCGTCCGAGGGTGCTGGGGATCGCAAATCAGAAAGGCGGGGTCGGCAAGACCACGACCGCGATCAATCTTGGTACCGCCTTGGCCGCGATCGGCGAACACGTGCTGATTGTCGATCTCGATCCGCAGGGCAATGCATCGACCGGCCTCGGCATCGAACGTAAATCGCGCCGCACCTCGACCTATGACGTGCTGACTGGCGCCGCGCCGATGCGCGACGCGGTCCTGCAAACCGCGGTGCCGCAATTATTCATCGCGCCGTCAACCATGGATTTGTCCGGCCTCGAGCTCGAGATCGGTCAACAACGCGATCGCGCCTTCCGTTTGCGCAATGCATTGCGCGCGCTCAACAGCGGGCCACGCAACTACGATTTCACTTATGTGCTGGTCGACTGCCCGCCGTCACTCAATCTGCTCACCGTCAACGCGATGGCCGCTGCCAATTCAATTCTCGTTCCGTTGCAATGCGAGTTCTTCGCGCTCGAAGGTCTGTCGCAGTTGATGAAAACCGTCGAGCAGGTCAAGACCACACTCAATCCGACCCTGTCGATCCACGGCATCGTGCTGACCATGTACGACTCGCGCAACAATCTCTCCAACCAGGTTGTCGCCGATGTACGTCAGCACATGGGCAGCAAAGTCTATGAGACGATAATTCCGCGCAACGTTCGTATCTCGGAAGCGCCGTCCTACGGCAAGCCGGTGTTGGTCTACGACTTAAAATGTGTGGGCAGCGAAGCCTATCTGAGGCTCGCTACCGAAATCATTCAGCGCGAAAAAGCATTGAAAGCTGGATAGGCGCGTGCCGCCTCATTACCGCACGGGCGCCCTCACATTGACGACGATAGGCAGAGACTACGGAAAGGCATAGCGTGGCACGGAGTTCAGGAGCAGCAATGGCGGATCACTCGCGATTGGGACGCGGCCTGGCTGCGCTGATCGGCGACGTTGGCGACGAAACGTCTGTTGCCGACAGTGGCCGCAAGCCACGCCGTGCACCGGTTGAAAGTCTGCGGCCCAATCCGCGCAACCCGCGCCGCCTGTTTACCGATACCGAGCTCGGCGAACTTTCGGACTCGATCCGCGAGCGCGGCATTATTCAGCCGATTGTGGTGCGCGCACTACAAGGTGATGCGTTTGAGATCATTGCCGGCGAGCGACGCTGGCGCGCCGCCCAACGCGCCGGACTGCATGACGTACCAATCGCGGTCATTGAAGCCAACGACGCGCAAGCGCTCGAATTTGCCATTATCGAAAACGTACAGCGAGCCGATCTCAATCCGATCGAGGAAGCGAGTGGTTATCTTGCTTTGATGGACGATTTCAATCGCACGCAGGATGACGTTGCCAAGATCGTCGGTAAGAGCCGGCCGCATGTCGCAAATACCATTCGGTTGCTGAAACTATCCGAACCAGTCAAGCAACTGGTGCGCTCCGGCAAGATTTCCGCTGGTCACGCCCGTCTATTGCTTGGTCAACCGAACGCCGAACAGATCGCACATGAGATTATCGACAAGGGCCTGAGCGTACGCCAGGTCGAAGTGGAGATGCGCAAAGACGGCGCAGCCCAGGCGCGCGATGTCCGGCGCGAAGCAAAGGGCCACACCAGTGGCGCGAAAGATGCAGACACGCGCGCGCTTGAAAAACGCGTGTCCGACGTGCTCGGGCTTGAAGTAAGCGTCGATCATCGCGGCGAGGGCGGTACGCTGCGGATCAAATATCGAAATCTCGATCAGCTCGATGCGGTGTTGAAAAAGCTCGGCGGCTAGCGTCGTGCTACTCCGACGTACTCGCGAGGCTGATCAGTTGCGCACCGCCGACCGGTCCCGGCGTCCAATCTGCACCAGGCAGGAGCGTGATCCGGACGTCCTCGATCAGACCGCGAGACAGAAACGGATCGAAGTAGCGCATGCTGCGCTCATTTAAATCGAGCACCCGACCAGGCTTAAGCCGCCCGACATCATTGATCCTGACGATGACTTGTTTCGCGCCACTTTCAACAAGTGCAAATGTGGGCTGGTAGAGCCTGCCAAAGCGAACGCCGCCAAATTGCTCACGCAAGTCCGTTTGGACAGCAGCCGTCCACGCAGCAGGATCATAAAGCTCGCCGGATGCAGTTTGGGTACCGCCTTCTTCAATTCCGTCACGGTACGGATTGTAGGTCGAGACCGTCCCCAGAATTGTCGCATTATTGAGCGCGGCTTCGCTCTGTATACGCGGTAGTCCGATAAACGCCGCGAGCTTCAGCACAGAGCGATAGGCGGGCGCAAATTTCGGCAGCACCTTGTTATGCGCAAACAACAATAGGTCCGTTCCCGCAATGCTCGTGGCGGCGGATGCATTTCGCACCGACTCAAATATGTCATCGTGGATCTGAGGAACGATTGCGAACGATGCAGGATCGTTGTCTGTCATTGGCAAATCGAGACGCGATAACCCCGCAGATATAGCCTCGTCACACGTCTCGGCGCGATTTTCCAGGCGGGTAGCTGCAACGGCCGGCGCTACTTCGAAAGCATTTTCCGTTCGAGCACTGACCGCCGTCAACGACAACACGACAGTGCCGGAATCCAGATCGGGCGGAATCGCAGCCGCCAACGGTGCTGCGTAGTGACTCTCGACCGCGTCCCAGACCATGCCGGACAGAAATGTAACAGCGAGCAAAAATGTAATTACTGCCCGGCCGCGATGTGCGGAGGAGCCCGTCGATTTTCGTTTACGCTTGAAAGACGACGCTGGCGGGGACATCAACACCGTCGGCACTTGAATTACATTCGAGAAGTAATGCTCTACCGGAGGCTGATAAAACGCGCGTAAAATACGTCATGAAAACATTCATAGATTTTGATGCAAATGCCGGGTGTTCTCCGGCCTCCTTTCTCCAAAAAGCTACGTTTCCGCCAATATGCTGTCTCTCGTCCAAAAAGAGGAAAGACCGCCCATCGGCGGCATCTCACGCACACGATTGATTTATATCGTCGGGTGACACCTAGAGACGCTTCGTGCGCCAGGCGCCTGACATTCATTCCCACCTGAGCCGTTGAAGCCCGGGCCGCCGAACGGCGAGGAAGTCGCCGCTGCAAGTTGGCGGCGAACGAGGTGACAAATATCCAGAACCGCGACGAAGCCAACGACGACAGCAGGTGACGTGTTCGGAACTGCAGTTTGGTGCGGTGATTTGATTCGCGTAATAACGTCATCAAGTAGGGCAGCATGGCGCGTAAACTTCCTATGCTACGGAAAATTACGCGTGATCGTGTTTTTACCTGTCGCCGGTCGGGCAAGTGACGCTGCTCCAGACCCGCTCCGCGGTGCCCATTGGAACAGCTTTAGTCGTCAACGGAGCCATGTGGTCTAGCGCAGCCCGAGCGACGACAAGTGTTGCTACAACCACCGCGCGATACTAGGCTTTTTTCTTTGCAGCCGGGGGCATCCGGAAATACATTCGGTTGTCCGTTTTATGAGTCATTTCGAATGCGCGCGCGCCGTGATGCCGCTTTACGCCTCCTCAAGACAATGCTGGTGGCGTCAATCGTTGTTCCTGCGGCGTTTTTTATTTATGCCAGCTGGCTTAATTACCAGAACGCCTTTGCCCGCGCCGACGAACAGCTTGCATCGTCACTGAATATTCTCTCCGAACAAGCGTCCAAGGTCTTTCAGTCAGTTGACCTGACATTTGCTGGCGTCGATGCTGTCCTTGGTGACCTCGATGACGACCAGATCAAGGCGTCCGCACAGGCGATTCATTTCCAGCTGAGCAAACTCGAAAAAGCGCTGAACGCCGTCGACGGCATATTGGTTGCCGACAAAAGCGGGCACCCGCTCGTTTCCTCTGCAGGCTTCCCCATTCCCGAAGGCGCTGACGTGGCCGATCGCGACTATTTCATCGCCCAGGCAGATCGCGACATGGGTACTTTCGTCGGCGAAATATTGCAGCCGCGCGTCAGGAAGGTGCCGTTCTTCGGTGTCAGTCGACGACGACCTGCCCCCAACGGGCAATTCACCGGCGTCATCATGGTTGCGGTCGTGCCGCAAGTGTTTTCCGACTTCTATAACGAACTTGGCCGCGACAGCACTGCAAGTTTCTCGCTCGCACGAAGCGACGGTGCAATTCTCGCCCGTCATCCTGAGCCGCCAGGAGGCGTCACGCATTTCGGACGCAATAGCGGGTTCATGCTCAATGTCACCAATAATCCCGAGGGCGGCATTGTCACGAGCAACAATTCGGTCGACGGCGTTCAGCGGCGCATAGCGTATCGCAAGCTTGGGTATGCCAATTTGTACGTTTCCGACGGATTGGACACGCAGACGATAGTAAACGAATGGATGCGGTTGATGGCGAGCCACTTGTTCTTCGGGGTCCCGGCCACGACCTTCCTCTTTATCCTTGTCTTGCTGACCAAGCGGCGAACGCAAGCTTTCTATGCGGAAGCCGAGCGTCGCGAAATTGCGGAGCAGGCGCTTCGGCAATCACAAAAGATGGAAGCCGTCGGCCAGCTGACGGGCGGTGTTGCACACGATTTCAACAATCTCCTGACGATCATTATCGGCAATCTCGGAATTGCAAAACGGGGCGTCGTCGAGGCGCGCGCAGAACGGGCACTCAACAACGCGCTCGTAGGCGCGGAACGCGCCGCGCAATTAACCCAGCGACTACTCGCGTTTTCGCGCCGCCAGCCGCTCAATCCGAGAGTGCTTGACGTCAACAAACTTATTTTGTCGATCTCGGACCTTCTTGCCCGTACGCTAGGCGAAAATATCGAACTAGAGACTATCGGCGGAGCCGGACTCTGGAGCGTCGAAGTCGACGCTTCGGAACTGGAATCGACTTTGCTCAATCTTGCGCTGAATGCGCGCGACGCGATGCCGGAAGGCGGCAAACTAACGATCGAAACCAGTAACGCGTACCTCGATGAAGAATATTGCCGCCAACACGACGGCATTGTTCCCGGGCAATATGTTCTGATCGCCGTCACCGACAGCGGCGCGGGAATGTCCACTGAAACGATTGACCGTGCGTTTGAGCCATTTTTCACGACGAAGGAGGCCGGCAAAGGGACCGGACTGGGCTTGAGCCAAGTCTACGGTTTCATGAAACAATCCGAGGGACACGTGAAAATTTATAGCGAGCCTGGTGAGGGCACCACCATCAAGCTCTACCTGCCGCGCCGCGACGGTGACGAAGTAGATATTTCTACGGACGACAGTGAGGGCTCCGACCGCGGACGCGGCGAAACAATCCTGGTCGTGGAAGACGACGACGGCGTGCGCCAGTATGCGGCGGAAATCCTGAGAGACCTGAACTACCAGGTCATCGAAGCCAAAGATTCGGCGACCGCTCTTCGTTTGCTCGACGCCGAAAAGAAATTTGATTTGTTGCTGACGGATGTCGTTCTGCCCGGCAAGAATGGGCGGGAATTGGCCAATGAAGTCGAAAAACGCCGTCCTGAGGTCAAAATTATATTTATGACCGGCTACTCAAGAAATGCGATCGTCCATCATGGGCGACTGGATGCAGGTACCGAGCTCATCCCGAAGCCGCTCATAGAGCGCGTCATGGCACGAAAAATCCGCCAGGTTCTCGATAGCCGTTCAAACGGCTGATAGGCGGATTCCAGGTCGCGATTGTCCGAAGCTCAGTGCTTTGACGACGGCGCCTTCTGAGCGAAAAGCGCATCCAGCGTGAAGGCGTTGGGGCAAAATTCGTGGAAATGCTCGGCCGCGGTGCCGGCTTTCAGCTCGTGCTGGCAGCGTTCCTTCTGGCTGCAGGCAACGCACAAGCCGCTGCAAATCGCGCATGACAGCGGGGTTCGCCTTGGCCAGGGCTGCGGATCGACGCAGAGATTGATCAACATCTTCTCCAGCAGGTCAGCTGCGCCCGGCCCTTTGGCCGCGAGCGCCCTCAATTCGCCGACCGGTACGCCGAGGTCTTTTGCGATCTGCCTGACCTCATCAGGACTGCAGTATCCAAATTCGTCCTGCACTCCAATTTTCTGTCGATACTTGTTAACCCAGCCGGCAATGGCATTCATCACGAAATCGACCGTGGGATAGTTCGGCTGGTGAAGGTCGCCGTCGGGCATCGCACCCTCCATCGAGAATATTAATCTCGAGCTTTCTCGCACGGGCCGCACCGATTGGCGTTGCGCTAGATCAAATGCCTATTTTCGCCTGTTTTGGAGCGATCGGGCGGCCGCATATCGGCGAAAACACTATCCCTCAGGCGGGCTGGCCTGCTTCAGGTCGTACTCTTGAGTCTGGTGGTACCGGGCCGAAATCTAGCGACAAGGCGCAGACTATTCAGTCTCCGAAGTTGACGGCAGCTCCATCTTGTTGCGCAGTTTGTCCGTGCCCTTGATGGTATCGACGACCGTGCGATAGGCGCTCGAGACTTTTGCACCAAGGGTCTTCGGGCGCCGCTTCCTCAGTTTTCGCTTTCTCTTCGAGACCGGGGACTTCTTTCTTGCGACCGGCCGCGATTTTTTCTTTCGCTTGCCAGCGGATGTTTTTCTCTTTCTGCGAGCCATCGATGATCCCCAAGGTTTATAGTTCTGGTTGGCCCAAGCATATCGTGAAGGAGCGCAGACGGAAAGGCGCATCCTGCCAGATGCGCCCGGTGAAACGCTTTTCTCAGCTGGATTGAATCTGGTTTTAACTGCTAAGCATCCCCGCCAGCGTCAACGATCGGGGAGGACCAGAAGTGGCCGCATCACTAAAAGGCGAATTGCAGCCTACAATCTATCGCTTCAAGCTTGGTAGCTTCGAAGTAGCGACCGTACTGGATGCCAAGGCAATCCGCGACGGTTTGCATCCGCATTATGGTGCTAATGCCTCGGTCGAAGAAGTGCATGCGCTTGCGCGCGCCAACAATATCGACACCCAACGCTTTGAGCACCCGAATATCCCGACCCTGGTGAACACGGGCAAACAACTTGTGTTGTTCGACACCGGCAATGGTGCATTGCCGCGCGAATATGAGCAGCTCAGCAAACGGCTGCCGCCGGGAAATACGGCCGCGAGGCTGGCGCAGGCGGGATATCGGCCGGAGGATATCGATATCGTCGTCACGACCCATGGCCATCCGGATCACATCGGTGGGCTGACAGAAGGCGGCAAGCCGGTCTTTCCTAACGCACGCTATGTTTTTGGTGCGGCCGAGTTCGACTTCTGGAAACGCGGCGAGAATGTACGCGAGGCGCGCAAATTCAACCGCGAGCTTTTCGTCAAGATTTGCGTGCCCTTGGCCGATCGTTCGACATTCATAAAGCCGGGCGACGAAGTCGTACCAGGAATCACGGCGGTGGACGCCGCCGGGCATTCACCCGGCCTGATGGCATTTCATATCGAAAGCGGCGGCTCCCGTTTCATGATCACCGCTGACACCTTCACTCAATATGTGATGGCCGTTCAGCGGCCCGAGTGGCACTTCGAGATGGACGACGACAAGGATCGAGCGGTCGCCACCCGCAAACGCATTATCGATATGCTTGCAACCGACAAGCTCTTTGTCGCGAGCTTTCACATGCCATTCCCTGGCATCGGATATGTCGAAAAAGGGCAAAGCGGCTATCGTTGGGTGCCGCACAGTTATCAGCTGAATTTATAGCGCTGCGCGCGGGTCGGGCTTATCCGCCGCCCCAGCGAAATGTCGGGACGGTTACGGGCTTTGGCTTGGGCTTGCCTTCATCGCAACGGCCGATGCGATCTTCCACAGCCTGCGCGGTCTTATTGTCGATAACGACGTAATGACAAAGGGTCCCATCACGCAGGGCGCGGGCGATTCGCGTGGTCCGCCCATCGGTGCGCAGTTCGCTCTCCTGATCACGAAATGTGCCGATCATCATGACCGCGCCGAGAAACAAACTCGCGCCGATTACAACAACAAAGAATGATGACACGATCGCCGCCCGCCAAAAGCTGGTGCGCGCTTCCTGTGATCGCTGAAAATCCCGGCGGGTCTCGGCGATCTGCATTTTTTTTCCGGCACCGCCCGCCCTATCGCGGCTCGCGTTCATTCAACATGCTTAACGCAAAAGCATTGATCAGTTCTAAAGGCCTTGGTTCGGATTGGGATCGTCCAGGTAATTCGATTTAAGCAGCAAGCGCTGGGTGGCTGTATTAAGCCTTCTTTCGCGCATTCACCGCCAGCGCCAGCAGGGTACGCTGCGCTATCGCTTCCGCAATTGGCGCGTTACGGCGCATTTCGAGCGAGGCCTCGGCCAATTGCTCCATGGCGCGCAGCAGGCGAGGGGGCGACCATGCGCGCAGCGCCTCGCCGACCTGGCGTTCGCGGCTGAAATGTACGGGAGGCGCCGCACGCTTCATGGCGAATTCAATCGAAGTCTCCGCCTTCGATCGACATCTTCATCTTGTGCAGATTGGCGACCTGGCGGATGGCCGCCGAGACAATCGCCGCTGGAGACGATCCGCTGGCGCGCGCCTTGCTGAACTCCCTGTCGACATCGCCGGTACCTCCGGCAAAGGCAGCATCGATGCACGCTGTCGAGCGCCATTTCGGAAGCATCCGCCACGACCGCCATGACGTCGTCGAGCTCGACGCTTTTCTGTCCCTTCGCATAGAGAACCAGTTTTCTGATCTCGCTGCGCGACGCGAGTCGGTCGCCTCCAAGCAAGCCCAGCAGCGCTGTGCGTGCATCCGGCGCGATGCTCAGATTTTCCGCGCGAAATTCTTCGTCAATGAGCTGGGCAAGAGCACGTTCGTTGTCGGCGTAGCAGGGCAGTGCGGCCGCGATCTTTGCCTTTTCGCAAACCGCTCGTAGCGGTGCGTTTTTGCGCAGATCACCCGCCTCGATAATGACACGGCACTCACTCGATGGTGACGCGATGACGGTTTCGACCGCGGACGCGATGTTCCGCGCGCCCGCCCTCACCAGCACGGCGCGGCGTCCACCGAACAAGGGCACGGTGTGGGCTTCCTCCACGAGCCTTGCAGGATTTCCCGCCAGTTCATCGCCTTCGATACGCGCCAGAGTGAAGGGGTCGTTGGGGTCGTCGACCGACGCGCGCACCAGCGCGTCGACCCGCTCGCGCACGAGTCCCGCGTCGGGCCCAAACACCAGCATGATTGGCTGGGCAGGATTTGGCTTGGCGATGAAGCGATCTACGTCGGCGGCTTTAACGGCGGTCATGGCAATTTTTTTGGATCCTCACCATGAAGCCGAATACGGCCTAAGTCCCCGCTACAAAATACGAGCTCAGGCGCGAGCGGATATTGTCGGCGATCACCTTTGCCGCGCGGTTTTCTGCGTCACGCAGACCGCGATCGCCGGCGAAACGCTGCTGCTGGCCGGGAATGTTATATGACACGCGAGAGAACGTCTGTCCGACCACAACCTTCTTTCCCGTCGCGAGCTCGGTCAACATGTAGGTTGCGTCGATTCCGTAATTGTTGATATCCGGCCGTGCCGTATTGATGTCGACGATCACTTGCAGCTGAGTAGCCGTGAGTTTGACGTCCAGCCGATGGGTCGGCGAAATGCCTCCACTGCCACCGGTGAGGTCATAGATCAGTTCATTGCGCACGCCGACGCTGACGCGATCGATTCTGCTGCCCCTTGGAGTATCAATCGGCGCAACTTCGACCGCGCTGAGCTGACCGGAAAGTCCCGTGCTACCAGCAGGCGTTGGCCGCTCGGCATAAAGCGGCTGAAAACAGCCTGCGGTGAGGCCGGCCAGCGCCAGGGCTGCAAAAAACCTGGCAAAGCGCGGAAGTTCAGACCACGACATTGACGATCCTTTGCGGGACGACGATGACCTTTTTCGGGCTTTTGCCACCCAAGGCCTTTTTTACCTCATCGAGAGCCAAAACGGCAGCCTCTATCTCCGCAATTGTGGCGTTGCGCCCGACCGCGACTTCGGCACGCTTTTTACCGTTGATTTGAACCGGCAGGGTGACTGTATTTTCCACCAGCAGGCCGGGTTCGACCTTCGGCCAGGCCTCAATAGCGACCAGTGTCTTGTGCCCAAGCGCCGCCCAGCACTCCTCGGCCAGATGCGGCATCATCGGATGAAACAGCCGCACGAGGATATCGCCGGCCTCGCGCAGGGCCCAGGCAAGATCGTCCGCGGGCGAACTTTCGATATCGCCGATCGCGTCGCCGAGTGCATTGGCGAATTCATAGATATGAGCGACGCAGCGATTGAATCGAAGTTTACCGACATCGTCGGACACATATGCGAGCGCCCGGTGGGCCGCCTTGCGCACTTTGAGCGCCGGCTCCCCGAAACTCGCCGGCCGTGATGCAGGCGTTTGCACGTTTGCGATCTCGCCCACCAACCGCCATAGCCGCTGCACGAAGCGCCATGCGCCCTGCACGCCTTCTTCGGTCCATATAACATCGCGTTCGGGTGGGGAATCCGACAGCATGAACCAGCGCGCGGTGTCGGCGCCGTAAGCGGCGATGATGTCGTCGGGATCGATGGTGTTTTTCTTCGACTTGGACATTTTCTCGATCGAGCCGATCTCAATCGGCTCACCGGTCGAAGCAAGCGTCGCGCGCCGCTCGGCGCCCATACCATCGATTTTGACATTTGCCGGCTCAATCCAATCGCCGCTTTTGGTGCGATAGGTCTCATGCACGACCATGCCTTGTGTGAACAAGCCGGCAAACGGCTCGTCCATGGCGACGTGCCCGGTCTTGTGCATCGCGCGGGTGAAAAACCTGGAATACAGCAGGTGTAAAATCGCGTGTTCGATACCGCCAATATATTGATCGACCGCCATCCAGTGATTGGCCGTCTTTGGATCGGTCGGCGCGGTCTTGATCCACGGATCAGTAAATCGAATAAAATACCAGGACGAATCCACAAACGTGTCCATGGTGTCGGTCTCACGCCGCGCGGGACCTGAGCACTTGGGGCACGCAACGTTCTTCCAGGTCGGATGGCGGTCGAGCGGATTCCCCGGTCTGTCGAAGGTAACGTCATCGGGAAGCGTTACCGGGAGATCTTTCTCCGGGACCGGAACCACGCCGCATTTGGCGCAATGAATGATCGGGATCGGGCAGCCCCAATAGCGCTGACGCGAGATACCCCAGTCGCGCAGGCGATAATTCACCTGGCGTTGTGCGACCGGACGATTGCCGCGGGTTTCTTTTTCGAGACGCTTGGCTACTTCTTCTTTCGCTTCCTCGATGGTCATACCGTCGAGGAAGCGCGAATTGATCATGCGGCCGTCCTCGAGATACGGAACGTCAGTAATTACGAACGTGGCCGGGTCCTGGCCTGGCGGACACACAACCGGCGTGTTGCCGAGCCCGTATTTGTTGGCGAATTCCAGATCGCGCTGGTCGTGCGCGGGGCAGCCGAAGATAGCGCCGGTGCCGTAGTCCATCAAAATGAAATTGGCGACGTAAACAGGCAGCTTCCAGGTCGGATCAAACGGATGCACCGCCTTGATGCCGGTATCGAAGCCCATCTTCTCCGCGGTGTCGATTTCCGCCTGTGCGGTGCCCATCTTCTTGCACTCGGCGATGAATGCCGCGAGCTTCGGATTCTTCGCCGCCGCGGCTTGTGCAAGCGGATGATCGGGCGACAGCGCCATGAACTTTGCGCCAAACAATGTGTCCGGCCGCGTCGTAAAAATCTCCAGTTCGCTTTCCTTGTTCGGGGTCGTTCCCGCATCCAGCATGAAGCGGACAACAAGGCCTTCCGATCGGCCGATCCAGTTCTTCTGCATCAGCCGAACTTTTTCCGGCCAGCGGTCGAGTGTGTCGAGTGCCTCGAGCAGATCCTCCGAGTAGTCGCTGATCTTGAAAAACCACTGCGTCAATTCGCGTTGCTCGACCACCGCTCCCGAGCGCCAGCCGCGCCCGTCGATCACCTGCTCGTTGGCAAGCACGGTCTGGTCGACCGGGTCCCAGTTCACCTTCGACTGTTTGCGTTCGACCAGTCCCGCTTTGAGAAAATCGAGAAACATCTTCTGCTGGTGCTTGTAATAAGCCGGGTCGCAGGTCGCGATCTCGCGCGCCCAGTCGAGCGAAAGCCCCATCGACTGCAACTGCTTCTTCATCGCCGCGATGTTGTCGTAGGTCCAGGCCTTCGGATGGACCTTGCGGTCGATGGCCGCGTTCTCGGCCGGCATCCCGAAGGCGTCCCAGCCCATCGGGTGCAGCACGGCGTTGCCCATGGCGCGTTTGAAGCGCGCGACCACGTCGCCCATGGTGTAGTTGCGCACGTGGCCCATGTGGATGCGCCCCGATGGATACGGGGAACATCTCAAGCACATAGTATTTCGGACGTGGATCGTCGTTTTGGGTCGCGAAAATGTTGCGCTCGGCCCAGATTTTCTGCCAGCGGGCCTCGGCCTCGCCGGCATTGTAGCGTTCGTTTTTGCTCGAATCGGCGGTCATTGGCGCGTCTTTTTATGGCGCGCGGAACAGACACGAAAGAGGCCGTAGGGTCAACCGTTGCAACGTAATTCGCCTGAAAAATCAGCAGGAACCAGCCGCCACCCGCGCAAGTTAGCCTGCGTGAAACAGGAGGTGCAGGATGGTTCAGGCTCAACAGATCAAGGAACACATGGAAGTTTGCGGCTCCGACGGCGCCCACGTTGGAACGGTGGATTGCACGAAGGATTCAAACAAGATCGTGCTGACCAAGAGCGATCCCAAGTCGGGCGGGCAGCACCACATTATCCCGCTCGATTGGGTCGACAGGATCGACGACAAGGTGCGGCTGAAGAAGTCCGCCAAAGACGCCATGACACAATGGCAGACGGCGGCGTGACAGCGATCGCGATTTGATTGCCGCGCTACCTGGGTTCAAGCGCGCGGCGAACCGCATCGAGCAATGCAATCGCATCGTAAGGCTTTTCGATCACCGGCGCTTGCGGAAATCGTTTCGCATGCACGTCGTCGACGCGCATCCCGGTCAAAAAGACAAACGGCGTGCCTTTTCCAGCGAGCGCTTCCGCGACGCCGAGGCTGGTGCCTTCAGGATCGCTGAGTTTAACGTCGAGCACTGCGATGTCGAATGTCGGATCACTTCGAAGTAAATCGAGTGCTTCGGCCGCGCTTGCCACACATATGACTTCTGTCGCTCCCGCACGCTCGAGCATCTGTTGGATGTCGAGCGCGATCAGGAACTCGTCGTCCAGCACCAGACAGCGCTTTCCGTTTAAAACAGATTGAGCGGGCACTACGATTGGCCCTCCCGGGGCACAAATGGAACTTTTTCTTTTCTTATGAATTGATGTGCGCGGCATTTAAAAAAGACATAGGCCAAGCGAATTTATTTATTTGCGATTTATTCGCGAGTTATTTCGGCTTCGGCTCCCAAGCGTGCCGCTTTCGGACAATACGGCGGGCATTGAGGTCCTGGCGGGGCTTGGCATGATCGTTGGAAATAGCCGTTCAAGTAATCACATAACGCCTTGCGAGCAATGTCCGCTGCGCAAGCGTTCCTGTCTGCGCGAATTCAGTGCCGAAGAATTGGGCTTTCGTGAAAGAGTTCAAGATCGACGAGTTGCGCGTCGATGCGGGTGCAAGCTTTTTGCGGGAAGGCATGCGCAGTGAGCATCTTTACACGGTGCTGAGCGGCTGGGCCTTTCGCTACAAGATGCTCGATGACGGCCGCCGGCAGATCCTCAATTATGCTCTGCCGGCCGACATGATCGGCCTGCAAGGCACCTTGATGCACGAAATGGAGCATTCGGTAGAGGCGCTCACACCGCTGGTGCTGTGCGTGTTTCCTCGCGGCAAACTATGGGATCTCTATAGCCGCTTCCCGTCTTTGGCTTTCGACATTACCTGGCTCGCCGCACGCGAGGAGCAGCTTATTGATGAGCATCTGGTCAGCCTCGGGCGCCGCACCGCGCTCGAGCGGACGGCATATCTGCTGCTGCACCTGTTCGTCCGCGCCGATGAGATCGGCCTGGTGAAAAACGGCACCATTCAGTTTCCCTTCACGCAGCAACATCTTGCCGACACGCTGGGTATGTCGCTGGTCCACACCAACAAGACGCTGAAGCGGTTGTTCGTCAGCAAGGCGATTCGCTGGAAGGACCGCATATTCGAAATGGTCGATCGCGCGGCGCTCGCCGGCATTGCCGGAAGCGACGTCGTTCCGCATCACCGTCGGCCTTTCATTTGATGTGACGTCTGGGTTGCGATATAGGCAGCGCATGGCCGCCGCCGCATCACCCGGTCTCGAACGCGTTCGCAGTGAGATCGCCCGCGCGTGCCGCGACGCCAATCGCGATCCGGCCGAAGTGACGCTGGTTGCGGTGTCCAAGACCTTCGCCGCGAGGTCAATTGAACCGGTGATTGGTGCCGGCCAGCGTGTATTCGGGGAAAACCGCGTGCAGGAGGCGAAAGCCAAGTGGCCTCCAGCTGCTGTCGAAGCACACTGGCATCGAGTTGCATCTGATCGGCCCGCTCCAGTCTAACAAGGCGAAAGAGGCCGTCGCGCTGTTCGACGCCATTCATTCCGTCGATCGCGCCAGCCTGTGTGAGGCCCTGGCAAAAGAAATCGGCAAGCAGGGTCGCCAACCCGTCCTGTTCGTCGAGATCAATACCGGGGCCGAACCGCAAAAAGCCGGCGTGCTGCCGCAGGATGCCGATGCGTTTCTTGCGGCGTGTCGGGACAAATATGGGCTAACCATTTCGGGCCTGATGTGCATACCGCCGCTCGACGAGGCGCCGGCGCCGCATTTTGCGCTCACGGCCAAGATCGCCGGGCGCAACGGGCTGAGCTCCTGTCGATGGGCATGAGCGCGGATTTTGCGACCGCAATTGCGCTTGGCGCCACGCACGTGCGTGTCGGCAGCGCCATCTTCGGTGAGCGGGCCTAGGGCTAAGCCGAATTGGAGAGTGGTCTCGCTTTCGCTTCGCGGTGACCGCATTTGCGCGAACGACATCTGCCCTTGCGGTCGGCACATGACCATTCTAAGCCGTCTTACGGCGGGCGGCATTAATCGGGCGGATCGGCTCTTGTGACGGGGAGCGATTCGTCTGCGTGCGCCGGGCCCCAACCGACCACAGCGCCATCAATCCGGAACGCCAACGATGCGCGGGACCATCCCGATTTCCGTCGAGCAAGGCGAGCGCGGGCTCACGCGTTGGGACGCGCTGGCGGTCCTGCTCACGCTCGGCCTGCTGGTTTTTGTCGCTGAAGCGAGCCGCCATCTGCTGCAGCCGCTCGCGGAATTGCAGCTTGCGCCGCTGTCGCTCGCACCGGAAAACCTGCCTGAATATGCCGCGCGCACGACCTTGCGCATGCTGCTGGCGCTGGTGCTGTCGCTCGTTTTTACATTCACCTATGCGACATTTGCCGCCAAGAGCCGGCGTGCCGAAGTCTTGCTGGTGCCGCTGCTGGATATTCTGCAGTCGGTGCCGATCCTTGGCTTCATTTCGGTGACGGTCGTGTTCTTCATGTCGCTGGCGCCCGGCCGCGTACTGGGTGCGGAATTCGCGGCCATTTTCGCGATTTTCACCAGCCAGGCCTGGAATATGGCCTTCAGCTTTTATCAGTCGCTGCGCACGGTGCCGGTCGAACTGGCCGAGGCTTCGCGCACGTTCCGGCTTTCACCCTGGATGTATTTCTGGCGTGTGGAAGCGCCATTCGCGATGCCACAGCTGATCTGGAACATGATGGTGTCAATGTCGGGGAGCTGGTTTTTCGTGGTTGCCTCCGAAGCGATCAGTGTCGGCAATACAACGGTCACGCTGCCTGGTATCGGCTCCTATATCGCGCTGGCGATCGAGCAAAAAGATCTGGCCGCCGTCGGCTGGGCCATCGGGGCGATGCTGGTCGTTATCCTGCTTTACGATCAGCTGCTGTTCAGGCCGCTGGTGGCCTGGGCGGATCGTTTTCGCTTCGAGCAACAGATGGGCGTATTGCCGCCGCAGTCGTGGGTGCTCGACGTGCTGCGCCGCTCTCGTATCGTCGCCGTACTGACTGACCGGCTGTCCAGGGTGTGGCGGCGCACGTTTCAATGGCGATTTCTTCGCATGCGGCCGGAGACGGCGGCCACGCGATCCGGCGAAAGACGTGCACTGGGGCGACCGTCTGTGGATCGGTTTCGTGGTCGCGGTGGCGGCTCTCGCTGTATGGCGCATCGAAGTTTTCGTCTCGACCAGCATTTCGCTGTCCGACGTGATCACAGCTTTTGTGGCGGGTTTAGCCACGCTGAGTCGCGTGGTTGTCCTCATTGCGATAGCCAGCGTGATCTGGGTACCGATCGGGGTCTTCGTGGGAACGAGACCGCGGCTCACTCAGTTTGTTCAACCGGTCGCGCAATTCCTGGCGGCGTTTCCGGCCAATGTGCTGTTTCCGGTCGCGGTATCGGCCATCGTTGCGTTCAAGCTCAATCCCAATATCTGGCTCAGCCCGCTGATGATCCTCGGCACGCAATGGTACATCCTGTTCAACGTCATCGCCGGGGCATCGTCGATCCCCACCGAGATGCGCGATATCGGCACCAATCTACAGGTGCGCGGCTGGCTGTGGTGGCGAACAATCGCGCTGCCGGCTGTATTTCCCTACTACGTCACCGGTGCCATCACCGCGTCGGGCGGCTCGTGGAACGCAAGCATCGTTGCCGAGGTCGCCTCCTGGGGCGACACCAAACTACAGGCGACCGGGCTTGGTGCCTATATTGCGCAAGCGACCGAGGCCGGTGACATGCCGCGGATCGTGCTCGGCATCGCGGTGATGAGCCTGTTCGTGGTCACCATCAATCGCGCGTTCTGGCGGCCGCTCTATTGGTATGCCGAGCGAAAATTCCGGCTGGGATGACGGAGTAAAGCCCAGTGAGCGAAGCACTGCTGCAAATCAATTCGTGCTGCCAGGCCTTTCCCAAGCCGGACGGCGAACAGCTGCTCGTGCTCAACGACATCAATTTGACGCTTGTTGAGGGCGAGATCGTTGGATTGCTGGGCCGCTCCGGTTCGGGAAAGTCGACCTTGTTGCGGCTGATCTCCGGATTGGCGCGGCCTACGTCGGGCAACGTCGTGTACAGCGGCCAGCTGGTCACCGGTCCGGCGCCCGGCATCGCCATGGTGTTCCAGACATTCGCCCTGTTTCCCTGGCTGACCGTTCTGGAAAACGTGCAGCTTGGGCTCGAAGCGCTCGGCCTGCCCGAGGCGGAAATTCGTCAACGCGCGCTCGCCGGCATCGACCTGATCGGTCTTGACGGCTACGAGTCTGCCTATCCGCGCGAATTGTCGGGCGGCATGCGCCAGCGCGTCGGCTTCGCACGCGCTCTCGTCGTGCACCCCAACATTCTGCTGATGGACGAGCCGTTTTCCGCGCTTGACGTGCTGACCGCAGAAACGCTGCGCACGGATTTTCTCGATCTGTGGGCCGAAGGCAAGTTGCCGATCAAGGGCGTCATCCTCGTGACGCACAATATCGAGGAAGCGGTGCTGATGTGCGACCGCATTCTCGTGTTCTCGCGCAGCCCTGGTCACATTATCGAGGAGATCAAGGTGGACCTGCCGCAGCCGCGCAATCGTCTTGAATCTAATTTCCGCGATCTTGTCGAGCGCATTTACGTCGCCATGACAGCGCGGCCCGCTGCGGTAGCCCCGCGCGTTACGCCCGAACGCATCGTCGGCATCGGCATTGATATGGTTTTGCCGCGGGTATCCGCCAATGCGATGTCCGGTCTTATCGAAGCGGTGGCCGGTGCACCTTACGAGGGTAAAGCCGACCTTCCGGTAATAGCGAGCGCGTTGCAGATGGAAGTGGATGATTTGTTTCCCATCGCGGAAGCTCTGCAGTTATTGCGCTTTGCGGAAATCGAGGGCGGCGATATCCGGCTTACGGATACCGGCAAGCAATTTGCCGGTGCAGGCGTCGACGATCGCAAACGGCTGTTCCAACGCCAGCTGCTGGACCACGTTCCGCTCGCGATGCACATCCGCCGCGTTTTGCAGGACCGCGTCAATCATTCGGCGACGCGCAGCCGTTTCTTCAATGAGCTCGAAGACCATATGACTTCCGAAGCCGCAGAACAGAACTTACGCGCAGTGATCGCGTGGGCGCGTTTTGCGGAAGCCTTTGCTTACGACGCTCGCACCAAAACGTTTAGTCTCGATAACCCGACGTGAGCATGTTCATCCGCACCTGTCTCGTTACTCGACCACAAGTCTGGTGCGTGGCCCGATACGAGTGAGCAAGCGCCGGAGCGTGCTGAGTTCCAACGCGACGCAGCCGGCTGTCGGCGCAAACCCTGGCCGTGCCGCATGGATAAACACCGCGCTGCCGCGGCCCGCCACGCGCGGCCGCGTGTTGTGGTCGATCTCGATGATGAAATCGTAGAGATCGTCCTTGCGCCTTAACCGATCTGCATCGGAATGCTGTGGCACTTTGACTGGCCGGTTGTAGTGCCGGTCGGCGGGGTTCTCGCACCAGCCGTCCTCCGCTCCTATCTGTTGTGCCGGCAAGGATGTTGGCGGACGCGGATGCTTATCTGCGCGCCACCATAGCCGCCTGAGCCGAAAACTGCCGCGCGGCGTGCCGCCATCACCTTCACGCTTGTTGGCCTTGATGCCGCCGCGGCCGAGCGCGACCGGAATTGCCAATGCCCCGGCCATGAGCCAACCACGGCGGACATCGCCGGGTTTGCGTCGTACAGTGATGCGGGACAGCGAGTTTTTTCGCATAATTATCAGCGTTTCAGCGCCGTGCGGTTCTGACGTAAATGTCAATTCACGCTTGCTCTTTTAGCCTCTAATGCTCTACTTCGCGACCGAGACGGGGCGTAAGGGGCGATTTCTCAAGAGGTTTTTGTCCGATGGCCAATAAACGGACCATCCTGATTGTCGATGACGATGCCGAACTGCGTGAGGCGCTGGTCGAACAGCTGGCACTGCACGAGGAGTTCGATCCTATTTCGGCCGACAGCGGCACCAAAGGGGTCCAGGCGGCCAAGAATGGCCAGATCGACCTGGTGATTATGGACGTCGGGCTGCCGGATGTGGACGGCCGCGAGGCAGTCCGCATTCTGCGCAAGAATGGCTTCAAGGCGCCGATCATCATGTTGACTGGCCACGACACCGATTCCGACACCATCCTCGGACTCGAATCCGGAGCCAACGACTACATCACCAAGCCATTTCGGTTTGCCGTGCTGCTGGCGCGCATCCGCGCACAACTTCGGCAGCATGAGGCGAGCGAAGATGCCGTCTTTGCGATTGGCCCTTACACATTTCGACCCAGCTCAAAGCTGCTGCTGAGTCCGAAGGGCAGCAAGGTACGGCTTACTGAAAAGGAAACAGCAATTCTGCGCTTCCTTTATCGCGCCGGCCAGAAACCGGTATCGCGTGAGACGCTGCTCCAGGAAGTATGGGGTTACAATTCCGGTGTCACCACGCATACCCTGGAAACACATATCTACCGCTTGCGGCAAAAGGTCGAAAAAGACGCCGCCGCGCCGGCAATCCTGGTGACGGAAGCCGGCGGCTACAAGCTGGTGCCGTGAAAATTGGGTAAATACAGATATGGGCCTCGAAGAGGACATCGCTTTCTTCGAGCAGGTGCCGCCGCTCGCTGCGCTCGGCAAACAGGCATTGCGAATCCTGGCGATCGGCGCTGAAACGCGTCATCTGCAAAGTGGTGCAGTGCTATTCTATGCCGGCGAACTCGCCGACGGCGGCTACGTCGTACAGGAAGGTTCGCTGCTGCTGGAACCCGGCACATTGTCGGAAGGCAAAGAAATTACCGTCGGTCCTGGCACGCTGGTGGGCGAGTTGGCGCTGCTCACCAATACGGTATGCCAGGCCACCGCGATTGCAAAAGAGCCTACGGTCGTTGTGCGGATCTCACGAAACCTGTTCCGGAAAATGCTGGAAGGTTACCCGGCCGCCGCAGAAAAATTGCGCGAGAGCATGACTGAGCGATTGCAGACCTGGACGAAGGAGCTGGCAACTGTAAAGCGGGCTCTCGAAGCGGGCGACAAACATTAGCGTCACGCCCTGGAAATTCTACAGCTCGATTGTTGCTGTGACCGGCACGTGGTCGGAAGGGCGCTCTGCGCCACGGTAGTCCTTGGCGATCTTTATCCTTGATACGCGGTCAGCGAGCGCATCGGACGTCCATACATGGTCAAGTCTGCGGCCGCGATCTGCAGCCCGCCAGTTGTCCATCGCACGATAGCTCCACCACGTGTAGAGCTTCTCGGGCTCGGGCGTGAGCACGCGCATGGTGTCGACCCACTCACCGGCCGTGCGTGCGGCAGTCAGTTTTTCGCATTCAACCGGCGTATGTGAAACGACCTTGATCATTTGCTTGTGACTCCAGACATCATGCTCGAGCGGCGCCACGTTGAGGTCACCCACGAGAATGGCGCGCGCCTTTTGCGCAGGTCGCAAGCCGCGGTGCGCGCGCATTTCGTCGAGAAAGTCGAGCTTGTGCTGGAATTTCGGATTGATCTCCGGATCCGGCTCGTCGCCGCCGGCAGGGACATAAAAATTATGCAGGGTGATCGGCTCTTTCAGCCCGGCGCGCTCCCCGAGCATCACCGACACATGTCGGCAATCCAACTTGCCGCAGAAGCTTTGAATATCGGTCTGCTCGAACGGTACGCGTGAGAGCACGGCGACACCGTGATAGCCCTTCTGGCCGTTGAGTGCCGCGTGCTCGTAGCCAAGCCGCTTGAAGCGTTTGATCGGAAAAGCGTCATCGGGACATTTTGTTTCCTGAAGGCACAATACGTCCGGCCGAGCGCTTTTCAAAAACTTCGCAACCAGATCGATGCGCAGGCGAACAGAATTGATGTTCCAGGTTGTGATTTTTAGCGCCATGGCAATTAATTAGCGTCGGAATTGGCGTTTGTCACTGTCATGCGCGGGCTTGTCCCGCGCATCCCGCTTAGTTTTTGCAAAGCCGTGCGCCCTTAAGCGAGATGGCCGGCAGCGCAGACAAGTTTACGCAGTCTGCGCAAGCTAGACTGCGTGCCGGCCATGACCAATCTAAGATCCGAACTGACATCAATTATGGTAGCGCGTATAATCGATTTTGAACAAAGCGGGGTCGGGCCGCTTGCTGGTATCAAGATTATACACAGCGATGGTGGTGTCGTAGCCTTGCGGGTCGGTCACGGTCCATTGCTTGAGCTGCATGTCCTTGGCGCTGAACATGATCATGAGCCGGCTGGTGCCGACGATGCCATTTCTTTCCTCGACAACAACGGTGACGAATACATCGTCTGCAAAAACCGAAACAAGATGGGTATCTTTGGTCAGATCGACGTGGTCAGCGAGCAGGAAACGCAATGGCGTTTGCGACAAGGGGTAGACGTCCTGTGTTGCGAGGCGGCGGTCGCGCACAACGACCGATGAGCCGTCCGCAATCAGTTCAATCGGGCTCGGGTCGTCGTACTCGAAACGAACCCGGCCGGGTTTCGAAATGAAGAAATCACCCTGCGTGCGGCTGCCGTCCGGTCCGACCTGGATGAAATTGCCGGTCAGCGTCTGTACGCCGGACAGGTAGCCGTTGACGCGTTCGACGATGGCGCGCTGGTCATTCGTGAGCACGCCCGCGGTTGTGGCCCTGCCCAGCAGCGCGGCAAATGGATTGGAAATCGGATTGGGCGCCTGCTGAGGAGCCTGCGCTCGCGCTCCCAGCGCCTGGGCCGAAACCGTCGGTTGCGCGGAGGGGCGTGGGGCCGGCAATGGAACCGTCTGCGAGAGGGCCGGGCCGGCGAGGCAGGCAAACAACGCGACGAAGCTCAGTTTACGGCTGATTCGCGTCTTTCTGTGTGCCGCCATCACGTTCTCCGCCTCGCGCCCTCACCTCGAATGGTAGCCCCTATATGGGCCGGCTGTGGCGATTTCGCGACCCAGCAAATTAGGCCTGATTCGGCTTAATCGCGAATAGGGCGATTCTCAATAGCGGTCGTCAGCGGGGTTCTCGGGGATGAGGATTTCGCGTTTGCCGGCATGGTTGGGCTGGCCGACGATGCCTTCTTCCTCCATCCGCTCCATGATGGTGGCGGCGCGGTTATAGCCGATCTGGAGGCGGCGCTGGATGTAGGAGGTTGACGCCTTTCGATCGCGTTTTACGATTGCGACAGCCTGCTGGAACAGATCGCCACCTTCTGCGAGCCCCATGCCGGTTGCATCGAAGATTGCCCCGTCCTCGCCCTCTTCCGGATCGCCGGCAGTCACTTCCTCAAGATACTCGGGCGTGCCTTGCGCCTTCAGATGACGCACGACTTTCTCGACCTCGTCGTCGGAGACGAAAGGTCCGTGCACGCGGCTGATGCGTCCGCCGCCGGCCATATAGAGCATGTCACCCTGACCGAGCAGTTGTTCCGCCCCCTGTTCGCCGAGAATTGTGCGGCTGTCGATCTTGGAGGTGACCTGGAATGAGATGCGGGTCGGGAAATTCGCTTTAATCGTACCGGTGATCACGTCGACCGACGGTCGCTGTGTTGCGAGAATGACGTGAATACCGGCCGCGCGCGCCATCTGCGCAAGACGCTGGATCGCGCCTTCGATGTCCTTGCCTGCGACCATCATCAAGTCGGCCATCTCGTCGACGATCACGACCAGGAACGGCAGTGGTTCGAGCTCGAGATCTTCCTTTTCGTAGATCGCCTGTCCGGATTCCTTGTCGTAGCCGGTGTGCACCGTGCGCGTGAGTGTCTCGCCTTTTGCCTTTGCTTCGGCAACGCGCGCGTTGTAGCCCTCAATATTGCGCACGCCGAGCTTCGACATTTTCTTGTAGCGACCCTCCATTTCGCGCACCGCCCACTTGAGCGCGACCACCGCCTTTTTCGGATCGGTCACGACCGGTGTCAGCAGATGCGGAATGCCATCATAAACCGACAGCTCGAGCATTTTCGGATCGACCATGATCAACCGGCATTGATCCGGGCGCAGGCGATACACCAGTGACAGGATCATAGTGTTGATAGCGACCGATTTGCCGGAGCCGGTGGTGCCCGCAATCAATAGATGCGGCATGCGCGACAAATCGACGATGACAGAATCGCCGCCGATGGTCTTGCCCAGACACAGCGGCAATTTGGCCGTGCTCTCGTTGTAGTCCTCGCCGGTCAGCAGTTCGCGCAAGTAGACCTTCTCGCGCGTCGGATTGGGCAGTTCGATGCCAATGGCATTACGGCCTGAAACCACCGCGACGCGCGCCGATACCGCGCTCATCGAACGGGCAATGTCGTCGGAAAGTCCGATGACGCGCGATGACTTGATGCCAGGCGCGGGCTCGAGTTCGTAGAGCGTAACCACCGGACCAGGATGCGCATTGATGATTTCGCCGCGCACGCCGAAATCCTGCAATACGCTTTCGAGCGCAGCGGCATTGCCGTCAATGATATCGCGCGACAATGTCGTGCGTTCGGTGGCGCGTGGCGCCGCAAGCAGATTGAGCGAGGGCAGGGTATAGCCGTTGCCGGAGCGACGCACGGGTGCGCGCGGAGCGGCCCGTCTGCGCGGTGCCGGCGCATCGTCTTCGTCATCCTCAATATCGTCTTCGTATTCGGCGATCCGCCCGTCAAAACGCGGCTCGTGCCGCAGGCCGCGCGGTGCCGGCAATGGCGTGCGTGCACGTACGTCGCCGCGGATCATGCGGCCGATGCGCGCTTTCCAGCTCAGCAAGGCGTGCACGATCATGCCGATCCAGGCGGAGCCGTGATCGTCCTCGGTATCCTCTTCTTCAATCTCATCTTCTTCCTCAACCCTGCGCGCGGCGCGCCGTTCGACACGCTGTCCGCCACGGGCGGCAACGAGTACCGCCGCGGCCGTCGCAAGACCGAACACAATGCACAGAACAAGGCGCGTCACGCCCGCGAGGGGTGTGCCAAAAACCATCGCTGGCATGCGTAGAACTGCGTCGCCTGCAACGCCGCCGAGTCCTGTCGGCAGTGGCCACGAGCCGATGCGCGGCAATGTCGAAGCAAAAGCCGCGGCCAGCAAAGTCGCGACGATCCACAGCAGGCTTCGCCATTTCTCGCCGACGGGCCGGTGCGCGAGCAATCGCCAGCCGAGCAACGCCTCCGGAACAAGCAGCAGGATGGCGGCGAGGCCGAGCAACTGCATTGCGAGGTCGGAGAAAATCGCGCCGGGGTAACCGAGCAGATTGTGGATCGGCTTCTGGGTCGCGTGGCTCAGCGAGGGGTCCTGGACCGACCAGGTCGCGAGCGCGATGGCGCCAAGCAGCGCCAGCGTAATCAAAGCGAGACCGGCAAGTTCGCTCAGGCGACGTCGAACAATGTCGCGGAAGTGCTCAGTGAGAAAGGCGACGACATCGAGACTGCGATCGGTTGCCCGCATGCGATTACATCCTTAGCTCTTAACCGAGCACGGCGACGAGGCGATGCAGCGCCTCTGCCGTGGCCGCTTTGTCCTGCACCATTGCAACGCGGATAAAGTCTGCACCTGGATTGCTGCCGTCGGTCTGCTCACGGGCGAGGTAGCGCCCGGGTACAACGCGCACGCCAGCTTCGGCCCACAGCCGCTTGGTGACGATTTCACTGCCGCCTTGCTTCGATACGTCAAGCCACAGAAAAAATCCGCCAGCCGGACGTTGGTAGCCGTAGCGGTCGCCGACAATCTGGTCGGCAAGATCGAATTTGGCGGAATAGAGCTCGCGATTGTCTTCGACGTGCGCTTCGTCGCCGTAAGCGGCGATCGCCACGTGTTGCGCCGGCGTCGGCACTTGCGGCGCGGCGATGTTGCGCAATTCGAGGTAGGGGCCAAGAAAGCGGCGGTCGCCGGCGGCAAAGCCGACGCGCAAGCCGGGCAGGTTCGACCGCTTGGACAGCGAATGAAAGACGACGACGTTGGCGAAGTCCGGCCCCGATGCTTCCAGCATGCCGGGCGGCGCACTCTTGCTGTAGATCTCGCAATAGCACTCGTCGGCAAACACCAGGAAGCCGAAGCGACGTGCCAAGCCTGCGAGTTTCTCAAGATACGCGCGATCGGCGACCGCGCCCTGCGGATTTGACGGCGAGGCGATATAAAACGCGACCGTACGCGCCAGCAGCGCATCGTCGAGCGCATCGAGATCGGGCAGGAAGCCGCTCGTGCGCGTGGCCGGCATGTAGATGGGCTCGCATTCGGCGGCAAGCGCGCCGGCGGCATAGGCCGCGTAGAATGGATTCGGAATGAGCACCGCCGGCTCGCCGGCGCGGCGCGTCACCCAGCGCTTGGCGGCAATCGCGGCGAGAAACAAACCCTCGCGCGTGCCGTTGAGCACCAGAACTTCGCTCTCGGCATCGACCGCGCGCGCTAACCTGTAGCGGCGGTTGAGCCAGGCAGCGACCGCTCGGCGAAACGGTTCGATGCCTTTGTTGGCGGGATAACGCCCGAAGTCTGCGAGGTGCGCGGCGAGCGTCGGGCCGACAAAGGGTGGCACTGGATGCTGCGGCTCGCCGACCGACAGATTGATGACCGGCTTTCCTGGCTCGATGCCTGCAATGAGCTCGGTCAGGCGCACGAAAGGTGAGCGACCGTCGACCGCCGCAGCAGTGGGAGAGGCAGGTTCGCGCTTGGCGGTCATCATGGGCATGCGTTTAGGAGGCGGGAGTGGCCGCCGCACAAGGGTTTCGACACAATAGATAGGGCCAGGTTAAGACGCCGTTAACCATCGGATTTTGCAGCAGAATTTTGCTCAGACCCGGGCCAAATTGTCGGGATTTGCTGCCTTTTTGACGCCTCCCTTGTGTGGCCTGAGGCGGTCTCGCGTTCACAGGAAACAGGTCAAATGGCACCACGACTTATTGCCCGGCACCTTTCCCGGCCCCAGGGCCTGTTTGGCCGGTTCGTTGGTTTTTTGATGAACCGGCACAACGCCCGGATGAACACGTTTGCCGTGAAATTGCTGGCGCTGAAGCCGGACGATCGCGTGCTCGAGATCGGGTTTGGCGGCGGCGTGACACTGCCGGCTCTTATTACCGAAGCGGGTTTCGTTGCAGGCGTTGATCGGTCGGCGGATGCCGTTAACTGGGCAACGTCAAAATATGCCAGCGCCATTGCCGCAGGCCGCGCGAATTTTCGCGCGGGTCATGTCGAGGCGCTTCCTTATGAAACCGCCGCGTTCGGAAAAGTCTGTACCGTCAACACTGTCTATTTCTGGAAATCGCTCGAGGCCGGCTTTGCGGAGATCCGCCGCGTGCTCGCGCATGGCGGGCGAGTCGTTGTCGGCTTTCTGCCGAAGGAGCGGATGGAGCGGATGAATATGCCCGCCGATATTTTTACATTGCGCGCGCCCGAAGATGTGATTGCCGCACTGAAGACATGCGGATTCGGTGATATTCGCGTGGAGCGTCCGCAGCCGGACACGCCGTGGAATGTAATCGTCGCGAGCTGCTGAAAATATAAGAGAGGCCCCCGGTTCTTGCGAACCGGGGGCCTCGACGGAAGGGACAGTGCCGGGTTTCCGCCCCTACCGCTAGGGAGTCATTTCATCGACGCGTGATCTTTTCCGAAAACCGGTAACCACTTTTCGGGATCACGCTTACTGAACAGTCTCGCCGTGCAGGGCGAGATCGAGACCTTCGCGTTCCACTTCGTCGGAGACGCGCAGGCCGATGACCGCATCAAGCACTTTGAGAAGGATCAGCGAGACGATGGCGTCGTAGATGATCACGACTGCAATGCCTTCGACCTGGTTGATCATCTGGGCAGCGTTGCCCTCAATCAGGCCGGAGGTGCCGCCGTATTCGCTGATGGCGAACACGCCGGTGAGCAGCGCGCCGACGATACCGCCGACACCATGCACACCGAAGCAGTCGAGCGCGTCATCCTGACCGAGCATCCGCTTGAGGCCAGTCACGCCCCAGTAGCAGAGGATGCCGGCGGCGACGCCGATCGCGATCGAGCCGGCAGGGCCGACGAAGCCCGATGCCGGAGTGATGGCGACGAGACCGGCGACCGCACCCGAGCAGATGCCGATGACGGTGGGCTTGCCGCGGGCAATCCACTCCACAAGCATCCACGTAAAGCCGGCAACCGCGGTCGCGATCTGGGTCACGGTCATTGCCATGCCTGCCTGCATGCCGGCAGTGACGGCGGAGCCGGCGTTAAAGCCGAACCAGCCTACCCATAGCAGCGAGGCACCAATGAAGGTGAGCACCATGTTGTGGCCGGGGCCAGCGTCCTTGCGCTTACCAAGACAGATTGCGCACATCAGGCCGGCAACGCCCGCGTTGATATGCACCACCGTGCCGCCCGCGAAGTCGAGCACCTTGAACCAGGCGTCCGAATTGCCGTTGGACATGAAGCCGTCGGCGCCCCAGACCCAATGCGCGATCGGCGCATAGACCAGGACCGCCCAGAGGCCGATGAACCAAAGCATGGCGGAGAATTTCATGCGCTCGGCGAAGGCGCCGGCGATCAGTGCCGGCGTGATGATAGCGAAGGTCATCTGGAAGCAGATATAGACCGTTTCAGGAATCGTCACGGCCAAGCCATTTGGCGTGCCGACGCCGGTCGATATGTCGCTCAGGATGCCTTGCAGGAATGCCCGACTAAAACCACCGAGGAACGGCCCGCCGGTCGTAAAGGACATGCTGTACGTAACGCAGGCGTAGAGGATCGTGACGAGACACGTGACGGCAAAGCTTGTCATCACCGTGTCGCCCACATTCTTCTTGCGCACCATACCGCCATAGAACAGGCCGAGGCCCGGGATGGTCATCATCAGAACGAGAGCAACTGATGTAAGCATCCACGCGGTGTCGCCCGAGTTGGGCGTGCACTTTTCCAGAACCGCTTTCTTCGGATCCGGGTCGTTGGCGCAGGCCGGCGGCGGAGCCGCAGGCGCGGGCGGTGCGGCCGCGGGCGCGGCCGCGGCAGGAGCCTGCGCCTGAGCGAAGGAGGCGTCGTATGTCGCCACGCTCAGGAAGAGGCCGAGTACAATCCCGAAGGCGAGAGCCAAGAGCCCCGCACGGGAGGATTTCTTCAACGTCATGGTCTTACTCCTGTCCGTATTGTTGCGGTGCGGGTTACTAAAGCGCCGCGGCATCGGTCTCGCCGGTGCGGATTCGCACGGCGTTTTCGAGATTGAAGACGAAGATTTTTCCGTCGCCGATCTGACCAGTCTTGGCGGCGCCGGTGATGGCCCCGATGACCTTGTCGACTTGCTTGGTGTCCACTGCCACTTCGATCTTGATCTTCGGCAGGAAGCTCACCGCATACTCGGCGCCACGGTAGATTTCCGTGTGCCCTTTTTGACGCCCGTATCCTTTGACTTCGGTAACGGTCAGTCCTTGCACGCCGATTGAGGTCAGAGCGTCGCGGACCTCGTCGAGCTTGAAAGGTTTGATAATGGCCATGACGATTTTCATGGATTCGATCCCCGCTTGAGCCCGTTTTCTACCTTCACGCAGTGCGGGCGGGTTCACTGAGCCCGACCAACGAAGCTCGCTTCGCAGGCATGGCCGGTGGGATAGAATCAAACGCCGTGCCAGTTGCCGGCGAAGGCATTAATTAGTTGATGTTGCAGCTGAAAATGGTTTGGCGGGGTGTTGACCAAAATACCGCCTCGACCCTGCGCCCAAAGACGCGCCAAGACTCAAACGACGTGCTTAAAATTTAATCAGATGCCCACGGATTGGTGCGTTCCGCGCCGGTCGTTCGCCGGCGCGGTAACCACTCGTTAATTATTGGAGGGCTTCGCCATGCTGGCTGACATCGAGGCCCATGACTTCATCCTCATGACGCACGCGCAACGGCACCAGCACACTGATCACCTTGAGGATGACGAAGGTCACCGCCCCCGACCATACCAATGTGACGACGATGCCGTAGAGCTGCGCCACCAGCTGCTGCGGATTGCCTTCGAGCAGCCCATGGACGCCGCCGGGCATTTCCGGGCTTGCCGACAGCGCACCGACCGCAAAGACGCCGGCAAGCAATGTCCCCGTCAGGCCGCCGATGCCGTGCACGCCGAAGACGTCGAGCGAGTCGTCATAACCCATCTTGAGCTTGAGCGATGTACAGGCCCAGAAGCAGATCGCGCCGGCGACGATACCGATCAATATGCCCTGCATCGGCATCACGAAGCCGGACGCCGGCGTGATGGTGCCGAGACCGGCCACCGCGCCTGAGATCATGCCGAGTACGGATGGCTTGCCGCGCGTCCACCATTCGAGCGCCATCCAGGTGAAGGCGCCGGCACTGGCTGCAAGATGTGTTGAGACAATCGCCATGGCCGCGCGCGAATTGGCGCCGAGCGCCGAGCCACCATTGAAACCGAACCAGCCAACCCACAACAGGCCTGTGCCAACCACCGCAAGCGTGAGATCATAAGGCGACAGGTTTTCGCTGCCGTAACCGCGGCGCGCGCCAAGAACGTAAGCCGCGACCAATCCGGCGATGCCGGCGTTGAGATGCACGACCAGGCCGCCGGCGAAGTCGATGGTGCCGTAGCTGCCGAGGAAACCGCCGCCCCAGACCCAATGCGCGATCGGCACATAAACCAGCAGCAGCCAGAATGTGCAGAACAGCAAGAACGCCGAGAAACGCAGACGATCGGCAACCGAGCCTGCCACCAGTGCGACGGTGATCACCGCGAAGGTCATCTGGTAGATCATGAACAGGCTTTCGGGAATCGTCTTCGCCAGCGGCGAAATCGCATCGAGCGTCACGCCATTGAGAAAAATGCGCTCGAACGTCCCGATGAACGCGCCCTCGCCGGTGAAAGCGAGGCTGTAGCCGACGAGCGCCCACAGGATCGAAATCAGAAATGTCGCGGCCAAACTTTGCGCCATGGTCGCGAGCACATTCTTCTTGCGCACCATGCCGGCATAAAACAGCGCGAGGCCCGGGATCGTCATCATCAGTACGAGACCGGTGGCGCCAATCATCCACGCCGTGTCGGCAGCGTCGATCTTTGACGCCGCATTGGATCCTTGTGCGAAAGCCGGAGATGCGGCGAGGGCCGCGATGCCGGTCAGAGCGAGGCGCAGGAATGCGCGTGTCATGTCATCCCCCCAATTTTCAAATTTTTTTAGAGTGCGTCGACGTCGGTTTCGCCGGTGCGGATACGCAGCGCCTGCTCGATCGGCGTAACGAAAATCTTTCCATCGCCGATCTGGCCGGTGCGCGCAGCGGCAGTAAGCGCCTCCACGACCTGGTCGAGTTGCTCGGAGGCAATGGCGACCTCGAGGCGTAATTTCGGAAGGAAGTTCACGACGTATTCGGCGCCGCGATAGATTTCCGTATGTCCCTTTTGTCGGCCGTAGCCTTTGACTTCTGTGACGGTCATCCCGTGGATGCCGAGACGCGTAAGCGCGTCGCGGACCTCGTCGAGCTTGAAGGGTTTGATGACGGCAATGACGAGCTTCATGGCTTCCTTCCCGGGGCGTGTGGGCGCCACGCCGATTTTGGTTTGCGCATGCGCGCTGCCGGGAACGGGGCCGGCGCCGGGCCTTGCGCAGAAAAATCCGCACCGGCTGGGACCGGTACGGGCCGATTTGCATAAGCTAGCGACAGGGGGCCTAAAGTTTAAGCGGGAATCTTGCCAAGCCCACAGGCAGCACGCCGTATTAGAGTGCAAACTAGGTCAGTAATGCTGCCTTATTGGCCCTTCGTTCCCTCCGCAAGGCCGAGCTCTTGGATCAGATCCGGCAGAACTTTGCGCGCCTGCCGCACCGTCATCCCGGGGCTGATTTGGGGGTCATAAAGCAAAGTAAGCAGCGCGCGGTCGTAGACCGTGAGGTAGCCGACCATCCGCTTCTGGTTGAGCGTGGTCCAGGGGTTGTGCTGATCGTGGTTGGACAGCCCGAAGGCGTGCAGCAGCTCGTGGTAGGCGCAGTCCAGAAAAACGTCGTCGCCTTTGTCGACGATAATAAATGAAATGGAGTGGACGATTTTTCCGTCGGCGGTCGATTTGACGCTCGTCATGCATTGCGGGTCGGTGCGCGCGACGAATGTCCTGGCAATCCTGGCTCCGAAGGCCGCCTGCAACGCGGACTGAAAATCTTTTTCGTCAATGAGGCGCAGCTCGATGTCGGCCGCTTCTGCCGAGGTCTCGCTCAGGTGCAGAGCGGGCACGGCACGCGCATAGTCGCCGATGACACGCGACATTGCCGCGCGGCGATCGACGGTGCCGCCACCGGTCACGTGCACAGCAATCGGGTGATCGAAGCGGCGGATGCCCGTGGGCCGTGCGCCGATGCGCAAATCGGATCCGAAAGCGAGCGCAATAAATCCACGCGTAAGTTCGGCCGTAGAAAATTGCGTGTACTGGGTCGGCGCGCCGTCGAACGCGCCGGTCGGCGCCGGCTGCTTGCCCGATGCGGCGAGCGCGCCCGTCACCATTGCGATCAGAACACAAAAGGCCACAAGCAACCGCTGCATTACAGTTTCAAGTCTCCCGACGCTGGCGGACCAGGCCTTCCTGCGCCACCGAAGCGACCAGGGTACCGTCACGGGTGAATATAAGTCCGCGCGCGAAACCGCGCGAGCCGTGCAAATTGGGCGAATCCTGCGCATAGAGCAGCCATTCATCCGCGCGAAATGGCCGGTGAAGCCACAGCGCATGGTCGAGACTGGCGGCCATGAATTCTTTCTCGAACAGCGTGCGCCCGTGCGGCGCCAGCGCTGTGTCGAGCAACATCATGTCGGAAGCGTAAGCGAGCACGCATTGATGGATAGCGGGAAGATCGGGCAATTTTCCCGTCGTTCGAATCCAGACGTTGAATTGTCCACCCGGAATTTTCTTGCCGAGGTAACGTTCGAACTCGACCGGCCGCAATTCGATCGGCCGCTCGCGCTCGTAATAGCGGCGCACGGGATCCGGCATCATCGGTAGTAACTTCTCGCGCATGTCGGTGTCGCTCGGCAATTTTTCCGGTGGCGGCACATCCGGCATCTTGGCCTGATGGTCGAGACCGGGCTCGTCAGTGTGAAAGGACACGAGCATCGAGAATATGGGGTGCCCGTGTTGCCGCGCGGTTACGCGCCGGGTTGTGAAACTCTTGCCGTCACGGATGCGGTCGACGTCGTAGATGATCGGAACCTTGGGATCGCCGGGCAGCAAAAAGTAGGCATGCAAGGAATGCGGTGGCCGGTTTTCAACCGTGCGCACCGCGGCGACCAGGGCTTGGCCGATCACCTGCCCGCCAAAAACCCGCTGCCAACCGACCTGCGGCGAACGGCCACGAAACAGGTTCTCTTCCAGCGGCTCGAGGTCGAGAATAGTGAGCAAATCCTGGACGGCGGACGTCATGACAGGGCCTGGGGATGGGTCAAAGAGCCTGCTCAACCTGCTATGCTGCGGCAAGTTTTACAAGGAATACGCATGAATAAAGGCGAATTCGTACGCCCGCGGGCGGACCTGGTTGTCGGCGGCGCCGGCTTTGCCGGCCTGGCGCTGGCGATCGCACTCCGCCAGGGCTTGGGCGAGGCGTTCAGCGTGACGGTGATCGATCCCGGCCTCGCGCACGCTACGTCCATGGATCCGCGCGCCTCGGCGATCGCGGCCGCCGCCCGGCGCCTGTTTGAAGCGATCGAGGTTTGGGATGCGGTAGCGGCCGATGCGCAGCCGATCCTCGAAATGGTGGTGACCGATTCAAAGCTCGACGACGTCGTGCGTCCGACATTCCTCACGTTCGGTGGCGAGGTGGAGGAGGGCGAGCCGTTCGCACACATGATCGAGAACCGGCATCTGGTCAACGCGCTGGTGGTCAAGGCAAAGGAACTCGGCATCGACTTGCGCGCCGGGTCCGTGACGGGGTTTGAAAATGCCGGCAATGCAATCAATGTCGCGCTCGCTGGCGGCGAAACAATCTCCGCGCGATTGTTGGTTGGCGCCGATGGCGCCAGATCGCAAATCCGCGAGCACGCAGGCATCGCGACCCATGGCTGGAATTACGATCAGTCGGCGATTGTCACGACGGTTGCGCATGAGCGCGATCACAACGGCCGCGCCGAAGAACATTTCCTGCCGGCAGGTCCCTTTGCAATCCTGCCGCTCACCGGAAAACGCTGCTCAATCGTGTGGACCGAAGACACGCGTGAAGCCGAGCGGATCATTGCGCTGCCGGACGATCAATTTCATGCCGAGCTGGAAAAGCGATTCGGGTTGCAGCTCGGTGACATCGCCGTCGCCGGGCCGCGCCGCGCGTTTCCGCTGGGGCTGTTTACCGCGCGCCGATTCATCGCGGACCGGCTCGCGCTGATCGGCGACGCCGCCCATATCATTCATCCGATCGCGGGGCAGGGGCTCAACATGGGCCTGCGCGATGTCGCGGCGCTGGCCGAGGCGACCGCCGATGCGGCGCGCCTCGGTCTCGATATTGGCGCAGCCGATGTGCTTGAGCGTTATCAGCGCTGGCGGCGCTTCGACACCATGACCATGGGCGTGGCGACCGACGGGCTGAATCGGTTGTTTTCCAATCATTCGGATGTGTTGCGGCTCGCGCGCGACATCGGTCTCGGGCTGGTCGAACGCATGCCTGCACTCAAGCGCATCTTCATTCGCGAGGCCGCCGGCTTTACCGGCGAGGTGCCCAAGCTGCTGAAAGGCGAGGCGCTGTAAGTCAGCCGAGCAACCGCCGAACGATCGCGTCGATATGAACGCCGGCGCAATCGATCATCGGAAATCCGGCATTGCTTTCCGTGAAGACCGTCGAAAGGTCGGTGCCGGCGATCAGCACGGCTTGCGCGCCATCGCGCGCAACGAACGTTTGCGCCAGCCTGCGTAACTCATCCGCTTGTGTGTCCAAACCGCGACCCGCCACGAAATCACTGTAGATGCTGTGGATCCGCTCGATCTCGTCCGTCTGCGGCATGACCACTTCGAATTCGTCCAGGCAACCGAACATGCGCGTTTCTACGGTGAAGCGGGTGCCGAGCAGGGCAACGCGTTTGAGGCCTCGCGTTCGCACCGCGCCCGCGACCTCGGTCAACATGTTGACGAGCGGCAATGGCGACAACGCAACCAGTCGGTCGGCGCAGATGTGCGGTGTGGCGGCAACGATTGCTGTGACCTCCGCACCGCCGGCCGCCAGCTGGGTGACAAGCCCAGCGAGATAGCGTGCGAGGCTGTCAAAATCCTTCGCGGTCACCGCGGCGTACACGCGTTGAACATCCGCATGTGCGATCAACAGCCGAGGTATGCGCGCCTGCTTTTCGTGCGCGGCGAGCAGTTCGCGATAATAGTGAACGGTTGCGCTGGGACCGAGGCCGCCGATCAGGCCGAGGCAACGCCCTTCCTGCGCGCGTGCGTTCAAGTGAGCGGCACGCTGCCGACGTGATCCTGAAAAGCCTTGCGGCCCGAAATCTGCGCATACCAGCGATCGAGGTTCGGCAGCGGCGGTCGCTCCGGCACCAGCTGCACGAAGCGGTAGCACATGATGCCGACCGGAATGTCGCCATACGAGAAAGTATCACCGGCGAGGAACTTTGTTTTCGCCAACTGCGCATCCATGATCTGCATGGCGGCCGTGGTCTTTTCCTGCGATGTCTTGATCGCGGCCATGTCGCGTTTTTCCGCCGGCGTGCGGATCAGGCCCCAGAAGGCGCCGTGGATCGCCGGGCCCACCACCGACAATTGCCAGTCCATCCATTGGCTGGCGCGTGCGCGCTGGTGAGCATCCTTCGGCTCGAGCACGCCACCCTTGTCGTGCTTGCCGGCGAGATAGCGCACGATCGAATTGGATTCCCACAGCGTGAAGCCGTCTTCTTCTTCCAGCGTCGGGACCAGGGAGTTAGGGTTCATCGCCAGGTAGGGCGGCTCCTTGGTTTTGCCGAACGTACCGCCGACGTCGATGCGTTCGTGTTCGAGCTTGAGCTCCCCGACCGCCCACATGGCCTTTTGCACGTTGGACGACGTCTTGCGGCCCCAGATTTTGATCATTGCGTTCGCTCCCTACTCACATTTTCAGTTTTTCGTTCTTGTCATGGCCGGGCTTGTCCCGGCCATCCCGATCGCAAGGGCAAGGCCCTCCCCACCTAAGCGGGATGCCCGGCACAGGGCCGGGCATGACGTGCGGCAACCCTTCGGCAAATCACTCCAGCTTTCGCGCTTCTTCCGGCAGCATGATCGGAATGCCGTCGCGGATCGGATAAGCGAGCTTGGCCTTGCGGGAGATCAGCTCTTGTTTTGCGGCGTCATATTCCAGCGGGCCCTTGGTCAGTGGGCATACGAGGATCTCCAGCAGCTTCGGATCCACGCTGCCGGCGGGCCGTTCGGTCGGTGGGACAGTGGACATGCGGCCTCTCATTCGTCATGCCCGGCCTTGTGCCGGGCATCCACGTCTTCAACCAGACCAGAGTAAAGACGTGGATGGCCGGGACAAGCCCGGCCATGACGATTTTCTGTTATTGCAGCTGCGGCTCGCCTTCGGTGTTTTTCTTCGCCAGTTCGATCTCGGTGATGGCGATGAGGATTTCGGCGCGCGTCTTCAGGTCGGGTGCCTCAAGCAGCGCCTGCTTTTCCGCAGTGCCGTAAGGCGACATCATCGAGAGCGCATTGACCAGTGCTTCATTGGGGGCCTTTTCGATGCCTTCCCAGTCGGCCTTGAGATCATTGGCCTTGAGAAAATTGGTCAGCGCCGCGAGCAGCGCCGCCCGGTCGACGGCATTCTCTCCTTTACGGGCAATGAAATCGTCGGCGAACGGTGCATAGGTCACCCGGCATTGCCGGTATGGTGTTGCGACCTTGAGCTCCTCTTCGACACGAAAGCGCGCGACGCCGGTGAGCTCGAGCAGATAACGCCCGTCTCCGCTTTCCGCGAGCTGAGTGATTCGTCCGACGCAGCCGATCTTGTACAGCTGTGGTTTGTCGATCGCGCCGCCGTGCGCAACATCCGGCTGAATCATGCCGATCAGCCGATGACCGTCGCGCAGCGTGTCATCGACCATCGCGAGATAGCGTGGCTCGAAAATATTCAGCGGCATCTGCCCGCGCGGCAACAGCAGCGCACCCGGCAAGGGAAAGACCGGGATAACGCCGGGCATCTCAATCGGCCCGCGATAGTGAGCATTCATCGGCATCGTTGCTTTACTCCGCCCCAGTGCCGTTGCCGGGGCGAACCTCTAGGAAAACAAAATCGAGGACAGGCGTTTCCGGCCTTCGACGGTGGCGGGATCGGTAACGCCCCACGCCTCAAAGAACTGCACGAGCTGCTTGCGCGCACCGTCGTCGTTCCACTTGCGGTCGCGCTTGACGATGTCGATCAGGTGATTGACGGCGTCCTCGCGCTTTCCCTTCGCGTTGAGCGCGACGGCGAGGTCGAAACGCGCCTGGTGATCAAGCGGATTGGCGCGTACTTTCTCTTCGAGCTCCGTCAGCGGACCGAGCGCCTTTGCTTGCTCTGCGACTTCGAGCGCGGCGCGCGCGGCGGTGACCGCTGCTTCGTTGCGCTTGGCTTCGGGCACGAGCGCCAGCGTCTGCTTGGCCTGCTCGAGTGCGCCGGTTTCGACATAGCAGCGCGCGAGTCCACGCAAGCGCGGGCACATTGGTGCCATCCTCGGCGAGCAACTGCGCATACAGTTCGGCGGCGCCGGCGGCATTTCCTTCCGCCAGCACCTGGTCGGCTGCCTTCAGCAAATCTTTTTCTTCCGCGCCGACGGCGCCCTTGGTGATGCGCTCGAGAAATGCCGCCACCTGGCTTTCCGGCAGCGCCCCCATAAAGCCATCGACCGGCTGGCCGTTTGAAAATGCAATCACCGCGGGGATCGACTGGATGCCCATCTGGCCGGGGATCGCCGGATGCTCATCGATATTCATCTTGGCCAGCTTGACCTTGCCCTTTGCAGCCTTCACGGCTTTTTCCAGAACAGGCGTGAGCTGCTTGCAGGGCCCGCACCAGGGCGCCCAGAAATCCACCAGCACGGGCTGGTGCTTGGACTCCTCGATCACGTCCTTCATGAAGCCCTGTGTGGTCGTTTCCTTGACCACATCAGCCGCCGTCACTGCCCCGCCATCCTGCAACATGTGTCGTCGTCCCTATCCGCCATCGATGAACCAAACCTGGGTTCCGTGCGGATTAGATGGGTTATCGGGGAAGGGAACGCAATCATCAAGGCATGTTCGAGGCGCCGGCCTGAAAGGCGCTCAATTCGCGGCTTATGGCCGGTGGATTCGAGGAATTTGACCAGATCGGCGCGCTTTATCGCGGTCGTCATTATGTTTACAAGCGGATGAAAATTCAGCGTTTCGTGCTCCATCATGGCGGCGTCGAGCACGACGGTCACGCGGCCTTCAGTGTCGTTGATCGCGCCGAACGGCGTGACCGAGCCCGGCTCTACCCCCAGGACCTCACGCATCAGATCGGCTGAACCGAACGAAAATCGTCCGCTGGCGCCCAGCTGCCGATGCAGGCCTTTCAGGTCGATTTCGGCGTCTTCAAGTGTAACCACCAGGTAGATCGCGTATTTCTTGTCGCGCAGAAAAAGGTTCTTGGTGTGCCCGCCCGGGATCTGGCCACGTAGATTTCGTGACTGTTCAACCGTGAACAGCGGGGGGTGTTTGACTGTCGAATACTTGATGCCGAGGGCATCAAGTGCAGCGAATAGCTGGGCAGGGGTTTCGGGCATTATTGCAATAATCGAGGCCGGGACGGTGTTATAATGAACAGGCCAGAGATGAGGTAAAAGATGACACGCATTTTATTCATTGCCGGCGCCGCTATCGCCGCCATGACTATCAGTGACATGTCTTTCAACGCCAGATCGGCGCAGGCTGCTGAAGGTCCATGGTGCGCATTAATTGCGGTCGCGCAGGGCGCGGTCTACGAAGACTGCCAATACCGCACATTCGAAGCCTGCCGCTCGGTTGTGCTGTCCGGTAATCGCGGATTTTGCAACCAAAACCCGCGCTGGACCGGACCGGTCCCGACCAAGCGCGCCAAGCGTCGTGTTCATCACGACTAAAGGAGGCTGACTATGCTGCGCATCGTCCTGCTGACCTCCGTGCTCGCCACAATTGCGTCGGTTAGCTCACGTCCGGCTCAAGCGTCCGAAGGTCCCTGGTGTGCCATTCGCAACTTTGGCGCCGACATTTCCGAAGACTGCCAGTTCCGCACGTTTGAAGAGTGCCGGGTCACGGTGGTTTCGGGGTTCCGGGGTTTCTGCAATCCAAATCCGCGCTGGCAGGCCGAAGTTGCACCGCGGAAGCATCGAAAGGGTTAAAACCCGGTCGGTCGTCGTGGTTGCTTTTAGGCCTGCCTTTTGGCTATAGGAACGGCCTTGGCGGCCGATAATGCTTTTCGGCCAAATATCTAACGGACGCGGGTGTAGCTCAGGGGTAGAGCACGACCTTGCCAAGGTCGGGGTCGAGGGTTCGAATCCCTTCGCCCGCTCCAATACTTAGCTCAATTCACGCCAGGCCAGATTGAAATGGCCACGGTCGATGGCCGTGGATCGCGGCGCTTTGCCCTGACTGCCTTGCCAACGCAGGTCGCCTATTGTGGTCCTTCGCGGGCGCGAAGTGGCGCTTCGGACGTAGACTGGACCAAGGAAACGTCAATTCATTCGAGCGCGGCGTCGACCGTGACGCTTTTGCAAAGATGGGAAAGCGATATGGCCGCAACTTTCGAAACCCGAGTTCGAAAACTTCAGGAGCAGTACAGCGACCCGATATTGACGGCCCTGACGATCCTTCTCCTGATCTTGATGTTCGTCTTCGCGCCACTTCAGGCAACTGGACATATCGTTTTTCAAGTCTTCGGATTTTTGCTGGCGTTCGCGATCATCGCCGGCGCCGCCTTTATGTCGGGGAGCACGACCGTCTTCTTTGCGATGATGGTCGCGCTAGGCATGAACATAACGGCGGTTGTGCACAGGCTCAGCAATCCTTCCGCACTCGATCTTCACCTCATAGCGGGAGGGTGGTTGATCCTGGCGATCACGCTGGGCTGGGTGGTCGCTCGCCAAGTCTTCGCGGCGGGACGCGTGACATATCATCGGATTGTGGGCGCGATCCTTCTGTATTTTCTGATTTCGATCATATTCGTGGCGCTGTTCGCGATCGTCGGTCAGGCAATTCCGAAGGCTTTTTCCGGTATTGCCGTCGATGACAACGCGGCGCTTGCCAGCAACCTGATTTATTTCAGCTTCGTGACCCTGACCTCTACCGGTTACGGCGACGTGGTGCCGGTGCATCCGATTGCCCGCAGCCTTTGCAATCTGGAATCCATTTTCGGCCAGCTTTATCCTGCCATTCTGCTAGCGCGGTTGGTCACGCAAGAGCTTGGCGACGCCAAACCTGACCGAAGACAAAAACGGGACAAAGCACGATGATCGACGTGGACCGTCTGCAAAGATCCTGGTTCATTTTGACGATTGCAGGCCTGGTCGCGATCTTTCTCGCCGCCGGCATCTATATTGTGGAAACAATGCCGCCCCGCACAGTGGTGATGGCCACGGGCGCGGAAGGCGGCGCCAATTATCAAATGGGCCTTCGTTACCGCGATATTCTGGCGCAATCCGGGGTCAATTTGCGGCTGGTGCCGACAAGCGGCGGCCTGGAAAATCTGGCGCTGCTGAAAGATCCCAAATCCGCGGTTGGTGTCGGATTCATCCAGGGCGGCACAACCACTGAAAAGGAATCGCCTGATGTGGAGTCTCTCGGCACCGTGTTCTACGAGCCGCTGTGGTTTTTCTTCCGGGGTGAACCTGGCGATGACATCCGCGCGCTCCGCGGTCGGCGACTGTCAATCGGCCCAGAAGGAAGCGGTACACGGGCGCTTGCGCTCGAACTTATGAAAAAGTTCAAGCTCGATACCGTCATTGGCGAGGTATTCGGGTTTACGCCGCAGCTGGCCGCCGACAAACTGATTGCGGGTGATATCGACGCCGCATTTATCATAACCGCGTGGGATTCGCCGGTCGTTCAGCAGCTCATGGATGCCAAAGGCATTGCCCTCGCCAGCATCCTGCGCGCGGACGCCTACATTGCACATTATCCCTTCCTGAATAAGCTCATACTGCCCGCAGGCGTCAGCGATCTCCTGAACAATCGTCCGCCGATCGACACTGTGATGCTGGCGCCGAAAGGGAGTCTCGCCGTGCGCGCGGATCTGCATCCCGCCATTCAGCATCTGTTGCTGACAGCCGCCCAGCAGATTCATTCGCAGCCCGGAATATTTCAGAAAGCCGGGCAATTTCCCGCCGCCGAATCGATCGACCTGCCGCTCAGTGATGAGGCCCAGCGTTTCTACAAACGGGGACTGCCGTTCCTGCAGAAATATCTTCCGTTCTGGATCGCGACCCTGGTCGAGCGATTGCTCGTCGTGCTCCTGCCTTTGGCGGCCGTTCTGTACCCGGTGTTCAGGTTCCTGCCGCAAGTTTACGACTGGGCCATGCAGTCAAAAATCCGGCGTCTCTACGATGAGATGAGGGCAATTGAGAGCGAGATGGAGTTGCAGGAGGGAAATGCCGATGCGATCGATGCGAAACTCGAAGACCTGGGCCAACGCGCCCATCGTCTCTCGCTGCCGACATCATACGCGAGCATGTTGTATACGCTGCGCAGCCATATCAATCTCGTCCGAGGCCGCCTGGCGTCGATTGCCCAAAAGAGTCCGCGTTGATTGACCCGCGATATCGCGCTGGATTCTGGCCGCCTTTTTCAATCATAATATGACGTCGGGGCTCAACACCGGCACATAACAATCGGGGAACGGAAACATGAACAGGGCGGTGCTCGCTAATCATTTAAAATTTTTGGCTTTTGCTTTTGCATTGGCGGTGGCGCTTGCGGCGCCTAGACCCGCAGCCGCCGAAGACTATCCCGCGCGCACCATCTCGCTGGTCGTGGCATTCCCGGCGGGCGGTGGTGTCGACACCGTCGGCCGTGTCATTGCGCAGAAGCTTACCGACGCGCTTGGCCAGCAGGTGATTGTCGTCAATCGTCCGGGCGCCGGCTCGGTCATCGGCACACGCGACGTCGCAAGAGCGCAGCCCGACGGCTACACGCTGCTTCTGCTGGTGACGGGCGCCGGCCTTCCGGAAGAACCCGGCTACGATATGGGAAAGGATTTCGCACCGATCGGCCTGATTGCTTCGGTTCCGATCGTGATCATGTCCAATCCGTCGGTGCCGGCGAAATCGCTCGCTGAAGTGATTGCGCTCGCCAAGAAGGATGGTGACAAGGTCACCGTCGGCACGCCCCCGGCGCCGACGCTGAATTATTTCGGCGCCGAGCAATTCAAGGCAATGACCGGCACCAAAATCACGATTGTCACCTATAAGGGAACTGGGCCGCTCACGAACGATCTTGTCGGCGGCCACGTGATGATCGCCTTCAACACGCTTCCGCCGGCGATCGGCAACATCCAGGCCGGGACGCTGCGCGCCATTGCCGTCGGCTCACCGGCGCGCATGGCCGCGATTCCAAATGTCCCGACCATCGCCGAGGCCGGCCTGCCCGGTCTCGAGATCGTGCAGTATTACGGGCTCGTTGCACCTGCCGGCACCCCGCAGCCGATCATCGACCGTCTGAACAAGGAGCTGCGCAAGATCGTGAGCTCGGACGATATGAAGAAACGTCTGCTCGATGCCGGCGGCGATCCGCTCGCCAGCACGCCCGCCGAATACGCGCAGAACATCCAGCGCGAGGAAGGCAAGTGGCAGGCGGTCATCAAGAAACTGGGGTTGGTGATCAAGAACTAGGTTAGATTACCGATAACTCAATATCCTGCAGCGAGGGAGCCGCGTGTCCGCCGGTCGGCAGCGCCGACGTAGCCGTCTGCCGTTATTTCGATGGAATTGGCAGACGAGAAAGATTGGGTCGGCAGGATTTTGTGGCCGCGGGCCGTCAATGCTTCGAGCACGTCCGGCGCAAAGCCCGGCTCGACATAAACTTCTTCCGGTTGCCATTGCTGATGCAAGCGAGGTGCGCTTACGGCTTCGCCGATCGCCATTTTGAAGTCGATCACATTCACAATGACCTGCAAAACCGTGCTGATGATCCGGCTTCCGCCCGGCGAACCGGTGACCAGGAACGGCTTGCCGTCTTTCAGGACAATGGTCGGCGTCATCGACGACAGCGGCCGCCTGCCTGGTCCCGGCAAGTTGGCGGTGTAACCGATGAGGCCGTATGCATTCGCAGTCCCGGGCTTGGCGGTAAAGTCATCGAGCTCATTGTTGAGCAGCACGCCCGTGTCCTCGGCGACAAGGCCGAGGCCGTAGGAAAAATTCAGCGTGTAGGTGTTCGACACGGCATTGCCGTCGTGATCAATCACTGAAAAATGCGTCGTGTTGCGGCCTTCGAAATCGTCAGGCTTGCCGGGACGGATGTCGGCCGATGGCGTTGCGCGCGCTCCGATATCCGCGCGCAAGGAGGCGGCGTAGGACTTCGACAACAAGCCGGCAATCGGCATTTTCACGGCGTCCGGGGTCACCCATGAAGGCGGCGCGGTCGGCATAGGCGCGTTTCATTGCTTCGATCATGTCGTGCAGGGACTGCTCGCGGCTGAGCTTGGCGAGGTCGTAGCCTTCGAGAATATTGAGCATCTCGATCAGATGCACGCCGCCTGATGATGGCGGGGGCACGGAGATGACGTCATAGCCGCGATAGCGGCCGCGCACGACCGCGCGTTCGATGGGATGATAGTTTGCCAGATCGTCCTTGGTCATAATGCCGCCGGCCTTGGCGACCGCGGAGGCAATCTTGTCGGCGGTGCGGCCAAGGTAGAATGCGCGCGGCCCGTCCTTCGCGATCGCTCGCAATGTGTCAGCGAGGTCGAACTGGAGCAGCCGTTCACCTTCGCCATATGGCCGGTCGCCATTGAAGAAAATCGACTTCGTCGCCGGCCAGCGTGCAAGGCGTTCGCGTGCCAAGGGCAGCGAGTCGGCGGTGTCGTCTTCAATCTGAAATCCGTTCTGCGCGAGATAAATGGCCGGCGCGATCAGATCGGCAAGCGTGAATTTTCCTGAACCGTACTTTTCGTGCGCCATCGCAAGCCCGGCGACGGTGCCGGGCACGCCGACCGAGAGCGCGCTGTCGCGCGATTTTGCGGGATCTGCATTTCCCTGGGCATCGAGAAACATGGTGCTGCTTGCCGCCGCGGGTGCGGTCTCCCGATAGTCGATTGCGACATCGCGATTATCTTTGGCGAGGTGGATCACCATGAAGCCGCCCCCCCCGATGTTGCCCGCACGCGGATAGGTCACCGCGAGCGCGAAGGCTGTTGCGACGGCGGCATCGACCGCATTGCCGCCGCGGTCGAGTATTTCGATGCCGATGCGGGCCGCGCGCTGTTCCTGGGCAACTACTACGCCGTTGTGCGCGCGGACCGTTTGCGCCGGGACGATTGCCGGCGCGCGCGACAACGGCGCGACCTGAGCGTTGGCGACGGCGCCAAGTGGCAACGCAAAGAATAATGAGACAATCCGAAACAGTCGAAGCATCACGTACTCGTCAATGCCGGGCCTAGCCATCTAAAGGACGGCGTCGTTATTCTCGCCCCGGCCATCCCGATGAGGATGCTACGGTGCCTATAGAATTGGTATGCGTGGGACAAGCCCGCGCATGACAATCGACAGGGTTTACCGCGCCTGGCCGTGATAGACCATGTTGGGCCGCATATCGGTCGCCGATGCCACGCGGTTCGACATGTTGAAGAAGCCGACAACGGCCGAAATGTCCCAGATGTCGCGATCGGTGAAGCCAACACGCCGCAGGCGCTCACGGTCGCCTTCTTCAACGCTCCAGGGTGACGCTGTCAGCTTGACCGCGAAATCGAGCATGGCACGCTGGCGTTTGTTCAGCCGTGCAACTCGGTAATTCATCACGAGATGTTCGCCGAGCAACGGATTGCCGGAATATTGCCGGACTGCCGCGCCATGCGCGGTCAGGCAATAGTAGCAGCGGTTCTGGGACGACACCGCAACCGCGATCATTTCGCGCTCGAGCTTGGAAAGACCGGAGTCGCCAAGCATCAAGTCATTGTACATGGCCACGAATGTCTCGAGCTTTGCCACGTCGAAGGCATAGGCGGCGAGCACGTTCGGCACGAAGCCGAGCCGGTCCTGGCATTTGCGGAAGTAGGCCGTCATTGCCGGCGACAATTTCGCAGGTTCCAGATTGAGCCCGATCACCGGCACATCGTCGGGCGCCGCCGGAGCCGGTTTGAGCGGGATCGGCTTTGCGCCCGTCTTGTTGAGCGTCGGCTTGGCCGGGGATGGTTTTGCCAGCACCGCTTTCGGAGGGGCTGCTTTGCCGCCCTTGATGGCGTGCAGCATCGGCTTGGCTTTATTTGGTCTTGCGGCCGCCGCCTTGCCGGCGACTTTGGCTGATTTATTGGCCTTGGGCATTTCCCCGTCCCTTAATTCGCTGCTCACCCAGGGTCAGAGTACAATGTTATGGGCCTGCGCGATACGAGCCGTCCGCCGGTCTTTCGCCTTTCATTTCAGACAGTTAATGGCCGAAGATTGGCCGCGTCGCGCCGAATTGTCACCACCGCGTCACCAAATGGTGTGTTGCTCTCGACGCCCCTGCGCAGAACGTGAAAACTCCGGATACGCCTCGACCGATTCTCTCTCGCGCATGATCCCGAAAAGTGACGAACGGCTTTCGGAAAAGGTCCTGCGCCAATGCTAAGCGCACGAGGTTCCATGCCCGCTGAGCGCCCTGGCAACGAAGAAGAACGCGCCGCCCGCGCCTTGATCGAGCAGGCCGGCAAAGCGCTGAGCCGGCGCCGCCCGGAAATTCCCGCGAGCTTTGTCGCGCAGCTGTATGGCCGCTCGGTGCCCGAGGATCTGGTGCGCTACGGCGCCGACGATCTCTCCGCGCTGGCCGAGCATGCATACGAATTCATGTCGGCGCGGGACCCGGGCACATCAAGCGTCCGCTGCGAAACGGTGCCGCTCACAGCCTCCGGCGAGCGCAAGTCAGTTTCGCTGATCGAGATCGTCAACGACGACATGCCGTTCCTGGTTGATTCCGTAATGGGAGAAATTGCGGATCGCCGTCTCGATGTGCGTCTGGTTGCGCATCCAATATTCAGCGTGCGTCGTGACGGCAACAAGTTGACGGCGCTCGATAGCCCCGAAGCCGGAGGCAAGCGCGAGAGTCTGATCAGTATTCATCTTGCGCCGATCGCCGACGATGCCGCGCGCGAAGAACTTGTGCGTGCATTGCGAAGTCGTGCTCGCAGAGGTACGGCTGGCGGTGCAGGACTGGCGGGCCATGCGCGACCGCGTCAGCGGCATCGTGACCGAGCTGAAGACAAATCCGCCGCCACTGCCCGTCGACGAAATTGCCGAAGCGATTCAATTCCTGCAATGGCTGCTTGCCGACAATTTCACGTTCCTCGGCGTGCGCGACTACGCCGTCGACGGACAGGCGCTCGAGCCGGAGTTCGAAAGCGCGCTCGGCATCATGCGCTCGCGCGAGCTGCGCGTGCTCAGGCGCGGCACGGAGCTTCTTGAATTCACGCCGGAAATCATGGCGTTTCTGAAGGAGCCGCGGCCGCTGATCGTTGCCAAAGCCAATATTCATGCGCGCGTGCACCGCCGGGTTTACCTCGATTATATCGGCGTGAAGCGCTTTGATGCATCGGGCAATCTGGTCGGCGAACACCGCATCATCGGTTTGTTCACGTCCACCGCCTATACGCGCACCGCGCACAGCATTCCGTATCTGCGCCGCAAGATCGCCGCGGTGGAGGAACGGGCCGGATTCGATCCGAGCACGCACTCCGGCAAGGCGTTGGCCAATGTACTGGAACACTACCCGCGCGACGAACTGTTTCCAGATCGACGAAGACACGCTCTACAACTTTGCGCTCGCGATACTACAACTCGACGAACGGCCGCGCGTGCGCGTGCTGGCGCGGCGTGACCGCTTCGACCGCTTCGTGTCGGTTCTCGTGTTCGTGCCGCGCGAACGCTACGACAGCCACATCCGCGTAAAGATCGGCGCATACCTCGCAAGCGCATTCATCGGCCGCGTTTCGGCATTCTACCCGTATTTTCCGGATGAAGGCCCGCTGGTGCGCGTGCATTTCATTATCGGCCGCTCAGGTGGTGCAACGCCGGCCATCGACCGCAGTGTGCTGGAGCACGAAGTTGAGTCGATCATCCGCACGTGGGGCGACGGATTGAACCAGGACTTGGCGCTCGCCAATTCACCCGACAAGGCGCGCGCGCTGTTCGGCCGTTACCGCGACGCATTCTCCGATGGTTTCCGGGAAGCCTATGCGCCCGCGGTTGCTGCGAGCGACATTCGCGTCATTGAGGGATTGTCCGAACAGCGCCCACTCGGCGTCGACTTTCTCCACCGCCAGGAGGAAGACCAGCGGTCGGTCGGTCTGAAGGTCTGGACTTTTGCGCGTCCGTTGCCGCTCTCCGAGCGCGTCCCGGTGCTGGAAAACATGGGTTTCCGCGTGGTGGATGAACGGACCTACCACATCGAGCCGCAGGGCAGCGCCGGCGTCTGGTTCCACGACATGCTGCTCGAGCGCGCCGACGGCGAAGTGATCGCGCTCGACGAGGGCAAGTCGCTGCTGGAGACCGCGTTCCTGATGGTGATGCGGGGCGTGGCTGAAAACGACGGCTACAACGCGCTCACGCTGCACGCGATCTGGCCTGGCGAGACGTTGCGTTGATCCGCACGTTGTCGCGATTCTTGCGGCAGATTCGCGTGCCCTACTCGCAGGACTACATGTGGGCGACGCTGGTGAAGCATGCCGGCATTGCCGCAGATATTGTCGAACTGTTCCACGCCCGTTTCGATCCACGCGCCGATGCCGGCCGAGACGAAAAGCAGAGCGCGATCGTCGCGCAGATCGAGGAGAAATTGCAGGCCGTCGAGAGTCTCGACGAAGATCGCATCCTGCGCCGTTTCATCAATGCCGTGCAGTCGGCCATCCGCACGAATTACTACCAGACCGACAAAGACGGTCAGCCAAAGCCGCTGATTTCGATCAAGTTCGAAAGCCGCAAGCTGACAGATTTGCCGCTGCCGCGGCCGCTCTATGAAATTTTTGTTTATTCGCCGCGCGTTGAAGGCGTGCACATGCGCTTCGGCAAGGTCGCGCGCGGCGGAATCCGCTGGTCCGACCGGCCGCAGGATTTCCGCACCGAGATTCTCGGTTTGGTGAAGGCACAGCAGGTCAAGAACGCGGTGATCGTGCCGGTCGGCGCCAAAGGCGGCTTTGTGCCGAAGCTGATGCCGAAGGGCGCGACACGCGAGGTCGTGCAGGCCGAAGGTATCGCGACCTACAAGCTTTTCATTTCGTCACTGCTCGACATTACCGACAATTTTGATCCGAACGGCAAAATCATTCCACCAGCAAACGTGGTTCGCCACGAAGGTGATGATCCCTATCTGGTGGTGGCCGCCGACAAAGGCACCGCGACCTTCTCCGATATCGCCAATTCGATTTCGGTCGAACATGACTATTGGCTTGACGATGCCTTCGCGTCGGGCGGTTCGGCCGGCTACGACCACAAGGCCATGGGCATCACCGCGCGTGGTGCATGGGAGTCCGTCAAGCGCCATTTCCGCGAGATGGACGTCAATATCGGCACGACACCGTTCAACGTCGTCGGTGTCGGCGACATGTCGGGTGATGTGTTCGGCAACGGGATGTTGCGCGAGGACACGATCCGGCTGCTGGCCGCTTTCGACCATCGCGATATTTTTATCGATCCGGATCCGGACCCGAAAGCGAGCTTCGCCGAGCGCAAGCGGATGTTCGCGCTGCCGCGTTCGAGCTGGCAGGACTACGACAAAGCGCTGATTTCAAAGGGCGGCGGCGTTTACCCGCGCTCGTCGAAGGAAATCCGGCTGAGCGCGGAGGCGCGTAAATTATTCGGCGTTGCGGAGGCCGTGACGCCACAGGAATTGATGAAGGCGATCCTGAAGGCGAATGTCGATCTTTTGTTCTTCGGAGGCATCGGCACTTACATTCGCGCGTCGAACGAAGGCGATGAGGCGGCGGGCGATCGTGCCAACGATTCAATTCGCGTCACCGGCGCGGACCTCAATTGCAAGGTGATCGGCGAGGGCGCCAATCTCGGCATGACCCAGCGTGGGCGCATCGAGGCGGCCCAGCACGGCATCAGGCTCAATACCGACGCCATCGACAATTCCGCTGGCGTCAATACCTCCGACGTCGAGGTCAACATCAAGATTGCGCTCAGCGGACCTGTACGTTCGGGTGCCCTGACAATCGAAGCGCGCAATACCTTTCTCGCGGAAATGACCGATGAGGTCGCGCGGCTGGTCTTGCGCAACAATTATCAGCAGACGCTGGCGCTCTCGATGGCGCAGCGCCGCGGCCTCGAAGACCTTGGCTTCCAGCAGAGGCTGATGCAGACGCTGGAAGTGCGTGGCGAGCTCGATCGCGGCGTTGAGTTCCTGCCCGACGAGATGGCGATCGCCGAGCGGCGCAAGCGCAATGCCGGCCTGACGCGGCCCGAACTCGCGGTGCTGCTCGCTTATGCCAAGCTGTCACTTTACAACGAATTGCTCGACAGCAAGATGCCGGACGATCCTTATCTCGGCCGTGAACTGGGTCGTTATTTCCCGGCTGAAATGTCGGAGCGCTACGCGGATGCGCTGCATACGCACCGCCTGCGGCGCGAGATCATCGCGACGCAGCTGACGAATTCGATGATCAACCGCGGTGGCGCAACGTTGATCGTGCGGATCGCGGATCAGACGGGGGCGTCGTCGCCGTCGATCGCTGCCGCCTTCGCGGCGGTACGCAACAGCTACGATCTCATCGCGCTCAACGGCGAAATCGACGCGCTCGACAACAAGATCGCCGGCAAGGTGCAGCTCGATCTTTACACCGCCGTGCAGGACCTGTTGCTCGACCGGCTGGTCTGGTTCCTGCGCAATGTGGATCTGACCCAGGGCCTGGAGAAAATCATCGGCCATTACCGCGAGGGAATTGCGCAAGTTGCGGCGGCGCTCGATGGTGCGCTGTCGAAACCCGCCGCTGCCGCGCTTGTGGCGCGGGTCGCGGAACTCGCCAGGGCGGGCGTTCCGGAAGCGCTGGCGCGTCAGATTGCAAGCCTGCCGGTGTTGAAGGCGGCGCCCGACATCGTTCTGGTGGCCGATCGCGCCGGCAAGCCGGTCAACGAGGTGACCGCAACTTATTTCGCGACCGAAGCCTTCTTCCAGCTGGACCAGGTTGCGAGCGCGGTGCCAAACATCGTGGTGTCGGACTACTTTGACCGGCTGGCGCTTGATCGTGCGCTCGATTCCATCGGCGATGCCGAACGGCGGTTGACCGCCGCCATGGTCGGCAACGGCCACGCCGGCGCCGGCGCGGTGGAAGAATGGGTTCGCCCGAGGCAGGCGGAAGTCGAACGTATCCGCTCGGCCATCCACCAAATTGCCGGGTCTGGGCTGACACTGTCGAAGCTGTCAGTCGCGGCGAGCCTGTTGGGCGATCTCGCGCGGCAGTAGGCGCTAGTGCCTGAAATGCCGCGTGCCGGTAAACACCATCGCAATATTGTGCTGGTCGGCCGCCTCGATCACTTTCGCATCGTTCACCGAACCACCGGGCTGAATCACCGCGGTCGCGCCGGCCTCGATCGCGACCAACAGGCCGTCGGGGAAGGGGAAGAATGCATCGGATGCCACCACTGAACCTTTGGTGAGCGGCGCGGGCAACTTCAGTTCGCGCGCCGCGTCCTCCGCCTTGCGCGCCGCGATGCGCGCCGCATCGACACGGCTCATCTGCCCGGCGCCGATGCCAACGGTCGCGCGGTCCCTGGCATAGACGATGGTGTTCGACTTCACGTGCTTTGCGACACGGAAAGCGAAACGCAAATCAGCGAGTTCTGCCTCGGTCGGCGCGCGCTTGGTGACGGTCTTGAGCTGCATGTCGTCCACCACCGCATTGTCGCGCGACTGCACCAGAAGCCCGCCGGCGACGGATTTTACAGTGAGGCCTTTCGCGCGCGGATCGGGCAGGCCGCCGGTGATGAGGAGCCGCAGATTCTTCTTTGCGGCCACGATCTTGATGGCGTCATCGGTTGCTTCCGGCGCGATGATCACCTCGGTAAAAATCTCGGTGATCACCTTCGCGGCATCCGCGTCGAGTGTTTGATTGAGCGCGACGATGCCGCCGAAGGCCGACGTTGAATCGCAGGCAAGCGCCTTGCGATAGGCCTCAACAAGATTTGCGCCTTCAGCCACGCCGCAGGGATTGGCGTGTTTCACGATCACGCAAGCGGCAGTGCGTTTCGGATCGAACTCCGCCACGCATTCATAGGCGGCGTCCGTGTCATTGATGTTGTTGTAGGACAGCTCCTTGCCCTGCAACTGACGCGCCGATGCAACGCCAAAGCGTTCGCCCGGCGCCCGATAAAATGCGGCGCTCTGATGCGGGTTCTCGCCATAGCGCAAAGGCTGGATCAATTTGCCGCCGAAGGCGCGATAGTCCGGCGCTTCGTCGTGCAGCGTCTCGGCAAACCAATTCGATATGGCGGCGTCATACGCGGCGGTGCGTGCATAGGCTTTTGCTGCAAGCCGCTGGCGCAATTCAAGCGACACCATGCCTTTGTGCCGCGCCATTTCGTCGAGCACTTTTTCATAGTCGGTGGGTTCGACCACCACGGTCACGTCGCCGTGGTTCTTGGCGGCGGCACGAATCATTGCCGGCCCACCGATATCGATATTCTCGACGCAATCGTCGAACGCGCGCGCCTTTCGCAACGGTTGACTCGAATGGATAGAGATTCACCACAAGCAGATCGATCGGCTTGATATGGTGTTGCTGCATCGCGGCGGCGTGTTCCTTGTTGCCGCGGATCGCCAGCAGGCCGCCGTGGACCTTCGGGTGCAATGTCTTGACCCGGCCATCCATCATTTCGGGAAAGCCGGTGAGCTGCGCGACGTCGATGACGTCGAGCCCGGCATCCTTCAACGCTTTGGCCGTTCCGCCGGTGGACACGAGTTCAACGCCATAACCGGCAAGCTGTTTTGCGAAATCGATCAGCCCGGCCTTGTCGGATACCGACAGCAAGGCCCTGGTGATGCGGCGCGGATGGCTGCTCATGATGCACGAGCTAGCATATCAAGCGGGCGAAAGTGTATTCGCGAATGCGGCCACGGGGTGGGGCATCCACAAGCATCGATCCTAAAGCGGCAATTCCGGCTCATAGGCCCGGTCGGGACGTGTGCCAGGTGCCGCAGGCGGCGTGTGACGGAAGCTCCAGCGCACCGCGGCCTGGCTTGCCACATGGCCATAGATCACGATTTGCACCGTCCGGCGCGGTCCATCGGTGCCGGCAAGGTACACGCTTTCCTCGATCTGGACGGAGTCCGCCAGGGTCGCAAAGGTCCACAGCTCGCGATCGCTGAGCAGCAGGATCACCCCGCGGCCATCGGCCAGCCGGCTCGCCTTGATCGCGGGGTGCAAGTGAAACCGGATGGCGTATTCATCCTTGGTATGCTCGGAAAATGTGCTGCCTGCCACCGGCGAAAAGCTGTCTTCGCCATCGAGGGTGCGACCATCGGCGCTGAGCCGGATCGCCCGGGTATGAATGATGCCGCAATCGGTGGCGTAACCGTCATGTGAGGCTCGCAACATGACTCCGCCGGACGGAGTATCGCGTTCGATCGGCACATCGCGCGGGCCGGCAATGATGGGCATGCCACCCAGCAGCCGCCGGGCCGAGGTGGATTCCAGAAAACGGCAGGACGACCGCTCGTTGAGTGTTACAGTCGAATGCGCAGGCGTTGCGCGCGCCACCTGCCGCCAGTTTTCCTTGTTCACCGCCGGCAAACCGCAATTAATGACAAGCCGATGCTGTTTCCATGATAGTTCGAACGACAGGCAGCCGGCATGCGCTTCCTGGCTCAAGATCACGGGCGGCGGCTTGCCGGTGTCCATCAAGAGTGCGGTCTGCCCTGCGTCGATACGCTGATAACCGGAATGCGGCGCATTCGATACCGGCGTACCGCGCGCATCATCATAGGCGAGCACCGTGGCAAGCAGATCGACCGGGGTCGGGCCCATGCCGTTGAATTGCGCGAAATTTCCGTCGCCGTGCCGGAAGAACCGCAACATCGGCATGATGCGGTCGATCGCATTGTTGAGCGCTTGCGGCGATTGCAGTTGCCGCGCGGAGAACAACTGACGCAACGGCAGCAAGTCAGCCAGCAGTTCAATCAGCGCGCCGGGATTGCGACTGATATGTCCGCCGTCCGGCAGGATCTGTTTACGCAGTTCATCGATCAAGCGGCGCACGCTGGTACGAAGATGACCGGACTGCCCCTGCATGCAAAGCGTGGCATAGGTCAGCGCGATCACCGCTTGCAGGCGAGGCAGGCCATCACGCGATTCATTCAGGCTGCGGCGAAGATAGCGAACCTGCCTCGACAGGCTGCGGATGAAGCGGCGATAAAAACGCGCGTCCGCGTCCTGCAAGACGAACGGCGCCTGGCTTAGCCAGCAGATGATCCGTCGTGAGAGAATATCGGGACGCCAGCCGGTTTGGTGCCACCCGCCTTGCATATTGATCCAGTCGTCGATCAAGGAGCGGGCATTGGCACGCGTGATGGCGGAATCGGCGGCACGCAGGTGGCGCAGCCAGACGAATCCAAGCAACGTTACGGCCCACTCTTCGGACGGCGGAATCATTTCGAAGGGTGACCGGCGGTCGCAGATCACGACCTTGCCGGCAAAGGCAAAACGGCCGGCATAGATTTCGCTGGCGCGCGTGGCGTCGGCCGTGCGCAAGTCCTGCGGTGCGATGACCAGACGGTCGGTCTTGCTCGCGCCGAACTGCCACCGCAGCAGCGGATGCACCTTGAGACCGCCAAGGAGGCTGCGTAATGCGCGGCGCCCGATGAGCACGGAGAGCCTGGCTCGCTCCGCGACCGAAACCCGCATCATCAAATCGTTCGTCCCCTGTCGCGTTTTCCCGTGCATACGCGCTGGCCACACGATAGCGAAGGCTCGGGGTAGGGCCAATATCCCAATCCTGACCGTGGATTAGGCCATTTTTCGGGTCAGCCGGGCGGCATAGAAGCCATCCAGGCCGCCCCAGCGCGCATCCGAATCAGGAAGATGGAATGGCAACGTCCGAAGGTCGCCGTCGGCGGTCAAGAATTCGGAGTGACCAAACACGTCCTGTGGTGAAATTGGGTTGCGTTCGACGCGTGGGTCGCGGGCCAGCAAGGCCGCGATCTGGTCTTCGCCTTCTTCGGGCTCAAGTGAGCAAACGCAATAGATGCATGTGGCCCCTGGCTTCAGCAAATCGATCGTTCGATCCAAAAGCCGCTGCTGCAAGGACGTAAGCCCCGGAATGTCGGCTTCGTTCTTGAGCCAGGGAATATCCGGGTGGCGACGGATCGTGCCGGTGGAGGAACACGGTGCATCGAGCAGCACCGCATCGAATGGTCCTGCTTGCCATTCCATGGCGTCGGCGGCGACGGTTTCGACCTCGAGTGAAAGCCGCGCAAGATTTTCGCGCAGGCGGTTGAGACGCGCGGGCGACCGGTCTACTGCGGTCACCTGGGCGCCGGCATGGGCGAGCTGCGCCGTTTTTCCGCCGGGTGCCGCGCATAGGTCGGCGACCGTCTTGCCCCGCACATCGCCCAACAACCGTGCCGGCAACGCGGCGGCGGCGTCCTGCACCCACCAGGCGCCCTCCGAAAAACCTGGCAGCAGCGAAATCGCGCCATGCGCCAATGTGCGTACCGTTCCGGTCGGCAGCACGCGGCCACGCAACCGCTCTGCCCAGGATTCGGCATCATTTTTTACAGTGAGATCGAGCGCGGGTTCGTGGCCGTTGGCTGCCGCAATCGCGCGCGCTGTCTTCGACCCATAAGTTTTGCTCCAGCGTTCGATCAGCCATTGCGGCGTATCGCGCGATACATCGCCGACTTGTGCGGGCGAAGCCTGCGTGACGCGCCGCAGCACGGCATTGACGAGACCGGCATAACGGCCGGCGCGCCGGTCGGCTTGCGCGAGCCGCACCGACAGGTCAACGGCGGCGTGGTCGGGGACCTCGAGCCACAGAATTTGCGCGGCGCCAAGCAGCAGGATGGTTTCGGCGCGCGGTGCGTCGGTGGGGAATCCTTTTTCGAGAAATCCGCCGACCATATGCCGCAAAGTCCCGAGACGTCGCAGCACGGTGGCGACCAGCCGGCGCGTCAATGCGCGGTCGCGGTCCGCGAGAGTCGGAAGGCCGGGATGGGCGTTTTTTCCCGACAGGAGGTCGTCGAGCGCAATGCGCCGCCGCAGAACGCCGTCGAGAATATCGGCGGCAATTCTTCGTGCGGCGAGGCCGGGAACTTCCGGCTGGGGGGAAGTGCGCGGACGCGCCATACCCGGATAGTTGCCCATAAATTGTGTCCAGGTCGCGAAGACTCAGGAAAAAACTTCAGCCGCACACAGCTTTGCTGGGACCGGATCACAGCGCTGATTGTGCCGCTTAACAGCGCAACGGAGGATTGTACAGGCTGAGGCTGCAAATAGCCGGGTGCGCGCTACTACTCGACGACGACCGGCGTGCCGATGCTGACCAGGCGAAAGAGTTCGCGGATATCGCTGTTGTACATGCGAATGCAGCCATGGGAGACAAAACCGCCGATGGACGACGGCCGGTTGGTCCCATGGATGGCATATTCGCCGCCGCGCAAGGTCAGGGCGGCATCGCCCATCGGGTTGTTCGCGGCCCCGCCGGGAATCACCTCGGGCAATTTCGGGTTTTCACGGCGAATCATGTCGGGTGGCGACCAGGCCGGACGTATGAACTTGCCTTCCACGCGCGCGCTGCCGGACCACGTCATGCCGGCGCGGCCGACGCCGACGGGAAAACGCAACGCGCGCGAGCTGTCGATAACAAAGTAGAGCCGGCGCTCGCTGGTCTTCACCACAATCGTGCCGGGCGCGAAACCTGAAAAGGCGACGACGTCGCGCGTGGCGGCGCGCGCGCCATGCGGCGAGACAATAGCGGCGGCCATAATCAGAACGAGCGCTGTACGCAGCAGCACCGGTTTCATGATGCCTGTCCCCAAAGAGAAAAAGGGAATAAGTCGGCGCAATATTAAAGCGCCGCGGGGCAGGTACGGGCGAAAGCTTGAAACAGCGTAAATTAAGAATAAGAGGCCGCTTGCCGGCCTCTTATTCGAAACGCCAGGACGCTCACGCTCCCGCTTTTGCGGCCTTTTTGTTCTGGCGGTTGTTGACCAGATCATCGACCACGGCCGGGTCGGCCAGCGTCGAGGTATCGCCGAGATTGCCGAACTCGTCTTCCGCAATCTTGCGCAGGATGCGCCGCATGATCTTTCCCGAGCGGGTCTTCGGCAGCCCGGGCGCAAACTGGATCAGGTCGGGCGACGCGATCGGCCCGATTTCCTTGCGCACCCAGCCGACAAGCTCTTTGCGCAGGTCTTCGGTGGGCTTTTCACCGGCCATCAGGGTCACGTAAGCGTAGATGCCCTGGCCCTTAATGTCGTGCGGATAACCGACAACCGCCGCTTCCGAAACTTTCGGATGAGCGACCAGCGCGCTTTCAACTTCAGCGGTGCCGAGCCGGTGACCGGCAACGTTGATGACATCGTCGACCCTGCCGGTGATCCAGTAATAGCCGTCTTCGTCGCGTCGGCAGCCGTCGCCGGTGAAGTACTTGCCGGGATAGGTCTTGAAGTACGTGTCGACGAAACGCTGATGGTCACCATAGACGGTGCGCATCTGCCCCGGCCATGAATCGGAAATGCACAGATTGCCGCTGGTCGCGCCAGTCTGCACTTTGCCTTCCGCGTCGACGATTTCCGGCTGGACGCCGAAGAACGGACGTGTCGCCGAACCGGGCTTGAGCCTGGTTGCGCCGGGCAGCGGCGTAATGAGAATGCCGCCGGTCTCGGTCTGCCACCAGGTGTCGACGATCGGGCAGCGATCTTCGCCGACCACGTGGTAGTACCACTCCCACGCTTCCGGGTTGATTGGCTCGCCGACAGTTCCAAGCAGGCGCAACGATTTGCGCGACGTTTTCTTCACCGGATCATTGCCGCCCTGCATCAAGGCGCGGATCGCGGTCGGCGCGGTGTAAATGATGTTGACCTTATGCTTGTCGCACACTTCCCAGAACCGCGACGTGGTCGGGTAGTTCGGCACGCCCTCGAACATCATCGAGATAGCGCCGTTCGAGAGCGGGCCATAGACGATGTAGCTGTGGCCGGTCACCCAGCCGACGTCGGCGGTGCACCAGTAGATGTCGCCGTCGTGATAGTCGAAGACGTATTGATGTGTGATCGACACGTAGACCAGATAGCCACCGGTCGTGTGCAGCACGCCCTTCGGCTTTCCGGTCGAGCCGGAGGTGTAGAGGATGAACAGCGGATCCTCGGCGCTCATCTCCTCGCACGGGCAATCAGCCGGCACTGTCTTTGCGATCTCGTCATAAAAGACGTCGCGCCCGGCTTTCATGTTGACGGCCGCATTGGTCCGTTTGACGACGATGACAGTTGCCACGCCGCCAACCTTGTCGCAGGCGGCATCGACATTGGCTTTCAGCGGAATCTTGCGGCCGCCGCGAACGCCTTCGTCCGCGGTCACGACCACCGTCGATTTGCAATCTTCGATTCGTCCGGCAATCGAGTCCGGTGAAAAGCCGCCGAAGATCACCGAATGAACGGCGCCGATGCGCGCGCAGGCGAGGATGGAAACCGCGGCTTCCGGAATCATCGGCATGTAGATTGTGACGCGGTCGCCCTTCTTGACGCCGCGCGCTTTCAGCACGTTGGCGAAGCGGGAGACCTCGGCGTGCAATTGTTTGTAGGTGAGTTTCTTGTCGTCTTTCGGATCATCGCCTTCCCACAGGATCGCGGTCTGGTCGCCGCGCTTGGCAAGGTGACGGTCGACGCAATTGTAGCAGGCGTTCAGCGTGCCATCCTCGAACCATTTGATCGAGACGTTGTGCGGGTCGTAGGAGGTGTTCTTGACCTTGCTGAACGGCTTGATCCAGTCGATGCGCTTGGCCTGCTCGGCCCAGAAGCCATTCGGGTCCTTGATCGAACGCGCGTACAGCTCCTGATACTTGGCGTCATCGGCGTAGGCCCGTTTGCGCCAGTCAGCCGGAACGTCATAGATCTTTTCGTCGGACATTGGCTTCCTCCCGTCCCCGCCTTGACCCCGCGGGTGACTTCATTTGGCGGTCATTATGCGCCCGCGCTTTGATTTGCGACAAGGCGCACGTCGTGCCACTTTGGTCGTGGATTTGGCTGATTTTGCCGTCAGTTAGGCGCCAAACCAGCCCAGGATCGCGCCGATAATGACCAGCACGCCGAGCCAATGGCCGGCGTCGATTGCGGTCAGCGTGAGCTTGCGGAACGTGTAGGCGTTATTGACCGCAACCGTGGTCAGCACAAAGCCGAGCCAGCACATGAAGCCGGAAAATATGCCGGCGACGATCGTGTAGATGCCGATGTGGAACATGATACCGGACAGCGCCGATGCCATCACCAGCTCGGCGATAAAGGACAGCACGAAGGGCGTGACTTTGACTGCGGTCGACTTGCCGGCGTTTTCCGCCTTGCATTGCTCGATGGTCTTGCCCTGCGCCGCCATCCACTTCGGTCCGAGGAGGCCGTAATAGACCGCGCCGAAAAACCAGGCCGCGATTGCGGAGAGGATGATCGGCAGGGCGTGCAAATTTTGTAATTGTGCCATTCGCCATCCTCCAACGTCATGCCCGCGCTTGTCGCGGGCATCCACGCCTTTCTTTAGATATCAATTATCCAAGACGTGGATGGCACCGAAAGTCGGGCCTGCCCGACTTTCGCACGGTATTTAGCAATTACAAGTCGGGTATACCCGACTTGTAATGACAAGCCCGGCCATGACGATCTCAAAGCCCACCCATCTTGCAAACGGTCTTCCATTCGTCGGCGGTCACCGGTTGCACCGAAAGCCGCGTGTTGTTGATCAGCACCATCGCTTTCAGCTTTGGCTCAGTCTTGATCGCATCGATCGATACGGGCTTCGCGCATGGGCTCGAGCGCTTTGACATCGACAACGACCCACGGCTCTCCGGCCTTGGCGGTCGGATCTGGGTGGGCCTCGCGGATGATCTCGACGATGCCGACGATGTCCTTGCCGACGTTGGAATGATAGAAGAACGCGCGGTCGCCTTTCTTCATCTTCATCAGGTTCAGCTTGGCCTGGTGATTGCGCACGCCCGACCAGGCTTCGCCTTTGCTGCCGGCCTTGACCTGCTGATCCCACGACCAGCTCCCGGGCTCGGATTTCATCAGCCAATACGCCATGTCAGGCTTCCGACTTGAGCGGGCGCGTCAGCAGCGATTCAATCGCTTCATCGACGCTCATTCTTCCCGACAGCATCGCGGCGACGGCGCTCGAAATCGGCATCTCGACATTCTTGTCGCGCGCCATCTCGAGCAGCACCGGCGCGGTAAAGACGCCTTCCGCCAGTTTGCCGTGCGCGGCGGTGTCCGGTTTCTCGCCTTTGCCCAACGCGACGCCGCACGAGAAGTTGCGCGACTGCGGCGTCGAACACGTGAGAATGAGATCGCCGAGACCCGACAGTCCCATCATCGTTTCAGTCTTGGCGCCGCAGGCTTTGCCGAACCGCACCAGCTCGGCAAAGCCGCGCGTGGTCAGCGCCGCCGATGCGCTGGCGCCGAGCCCTCGGCCGGTGACGATGCCGGCGGCGATGGCGAGCACATTCTTGATCGCGCCGCCGATCTCGACCCCGCGTACGTCATTCGAATGATAGGGACGGAACGTGCCGGCATTGAGAGCGTGCGCGAGATCCGCTGCGGTTGTCGTATCGGTTGCCGCGATCGTCACGGCGGTCGGCAGTCCGCGCGCCACGTCGGCCGCAAAGCTCGGTCCCGATAAAATCGCCGGCACGGCCTTGGGCGCGCACTCGGCGATGATCTCCGTCATGAACTTGTGGGTGCCGTGTTCGATGCCCTTGGCGCAGGCGATCAGCGGTGTCCGCGCGGCGATTGCCGGCGCCAGCGACTTCGCGACCGAGCGCACGGCCTGCGCCGGCACAACAAGAAGAATGGCTTCGCTGGCGGCGGCTTCGGCAATGTCGCGCGTCACCTTGATCGCGTTGTCGAGCCGCACGCCCGGCAGAAATTTACTTTCGCGTTTTTGCTCGAGGTTGGCGGCGTTGCCCGGCTCGTGTTCCCATAGCGTGACCAGGCGCCCGGCGCGCGCGCAGGTCAGCGCCAGCGCCGTTCCCCAGGCGCCGCCGCCAAGCACCGCGATCCGTTGGATGGTCATGTCCCCTGATCCGCTTCCCGGCTTACTTATACGCCGCCGTCCGCCGCCGCGCGCCCTCGGCGGCGGCAATTTCATCGAGCGGCCAGCGCGCCCGCGGCGCCACGTCGAGCGGATCCGTGAGACCCAGCACAAGACGCTCGCAACCGGCCCACGCGATCATGGCGCCGTTGTCGGTGCACAATTCAAGCGGTGGTGCGACCAGCGTGGTGCCGACCTCGAAGGCAAGGCGATTGAGCACCTTGCGGATGGCCTGGTTGGCGGCCACGCCTCCGGCGGCGACGAGCGCGCTTGGGGCACCAAAACGCGCGCGGAATAATGTCAGGCCCGCGCGTAACCGGTCGAACACAACGTCGACAATAGCCTGCTGGAAACCGGCACACAGATCGGCGACATCCTGGTCGCTGAGCGGCGCGATCTTTTCTGCTTCGAGGCGCAGCGCGGTCTTGAGGCCCGACAGCGAAAAATCAGCTTCCTTGCGGCCATGCATTGGCCGCGGCAACGCAAAGCGTGCAGGGTCCCCGCGCATGGCTTCCTTCTCGACCTGCGGCCCGCCTGGATAACCGAGGCCCAGCAGTTTGGCGGTCTTGTCGAAGGCTTCGCCGATTGCATCATCCTGTGTGGTACCGAGACGCACATAATCGCCGACGCCGCGCACGGCCAGAATCTGCGTGTGGCCTCCCGACGCAAGAAACAGGCAATAAGGGAACGGCACGTTGTCGGTCAGCCGGGCAGTCAGCGCATGCGCCTCGAGATGGTTGACCGCGATCAGCGGCTTGTTCCGCACGAGCGCGATCGCCTTGGCGGTGGTGAGCCCGACAATGACACCGCCGATCAGTCCGGGGTCCGGCCGCCGCGGCGACTCCATCGATTGACTCAAAGTCGCAGCCAGCCTGCGTCATGGCATTGGCGATGACAAAATCGAGTGCTTCCACATGAGCGCGCGCGGCAATTTCCGGCACCACACCGCCGAAGGCGGCGTGCTCGCTCACCTGCGACAGAACGACATCGGACAGAATCTTGCCCCGGCCATCCTCGAACCGTTCGACGAATGCCGCGGCGGTCTCATCGCAGGTCGTCTCGATGCCGAGGACGATCATGGCGCTCCATTTGCCCTTTTGCCGTTTGCGCCCGGCCCGGGCGAGGTGACGGCGGCCCAAATAATAGCTAGTCCTGACCAAAGAGCCGACCCGAGAGCCGGTCCAGGGGCCGACCCCGGTTCCGCCTAGCATCGTGAGGTCATATGGCGCAATCCACTGCCTCCTTGCGCATCGGCACGCGCGGAAGCCCGCTTGCCATGGTGCAGGCGAAGACCGTGCGGTCGCGGCTGGCGGCGGCAACCGGGGTGAAAGAGGACTCGATTGAACTCGTCGTCATCCGTACCACCGGCGACATCATCCAGGACCGGACGCTGGCGGAGGAGGGCGGCAAGGGCCTTTTCACGAAGGAGATTGAAGAGGCCTTGCTCGACCAGCGCGTCGATCTCGCCGTGCATTCGGCCAAGGACATGCCGACCATTCTGCCCGAAGGCTTGATGCTGGCCGCGTGCCTTGAACGTGAGGATCCGCGCGATGTCTTCATCAGCCGCAAGGCGCGCACGCTCGCCGAGCTGCCGCATGGCGCGAGCCTCGGGACCACATCGCCGCGCCGGCAGGCCATCGCCAAGCGCATGCGGCCTGACCTGACGATCGTGCCATTGCGCGGCAATGTCGAGACACGGTTGCGCAAGCTCGACAATGGCGATGTCGATGCCACATTGCTTGCGCTTGCCGGGTTGAAACGTCTCGGCCTTACAGAGCACGCCACCAACATTATGAGCGCGGAAGAATTTCTGCCAGCTGCCGGCCAAGGCGCCATCGGTATTGAAGTCGCGCGCCGGAGACTCGCGCGTCCGCGATATTCTTGCGCGCATCGATCACGCCGATACGTCGACCGCAGTCGCCTGCGAGCGCGCTTTTCTCGCCGTGCTCGATGGTTCGTGCAAAACGCCGATTGCCGGCCACGCCATGATCTCCGGCAACGCGGTGCAGTTTCGTGGGTTGATCGCGCGGCCGGATGGCACTGCCGCGCACGACATCAGCGGAACGGGTGATCGCAAGGATGCGGCAACGATCGGCGCCGACGCCGGACGCGAGCTCCGGCATCGTGCCGGTGCCGCGTTCTTCGACTAGATTGAAACGGGCATGCGTGTCGTCGTCACTCGTCCCGAACCCGATGGCAAGCGCACCGCGAGTCGCGTTGCGCGCGCTTGGACATGAGGTGCTTGTCGCGCCGCTGATGACCGTGCAAAGCGTGGCGGCAGACCTGTCGGGGCACTGGGGCGCCGTCGTAATTACCAGCGCGAACGCACCAGGCGCGATTGCCGGCAACACAGCAAAAGCCATCCTGGTCACATTGCCGTTGTTCGCCGTCGGCCAGCGGAGCGCAGAGGCGGCGCAAGAGGCCGGCTTTACCAATGTCACATCGGCGGGCGGTGACGTGCGCGATCTGGTGCGCACGCTGAGTTCGGCGCGTACCGATGCCAAAACCCCGCTGCTATATCTTGCCGGCGAAGATCGCGCGGTGGATCTCATTGGCGAGTTGTCGGCGCGCGGCATCGCCGCCGAGATGCGCGTCGTCTATCGCGCGGCCACCGCGCCGTTTCCATCCGCTTTGATCGAAGCGCTCAAGGCCGGCGAGGTCGACGCCGTTTTGCATTTTTCGCGGCGCAGCGCCGAAAATTATGTCGCCGGCGCGAGGCAGGCCGGCATTGCCGGGACCAGGCGCTCGCGGTGCGGCATTTTTGCCTGTCGGCGCAAGCCGCCGAACCGCTTGCCGGCGCCGGCCAGGTCACGATCGCCGCGCGCCCCGACGAGGCCGCGCTGATTGCGCTTTTGCAGGCGCCGACCGCTTGATAATTGGCGCGCCCGCGCCATTTGCGTTATTTCCTGCTTGCGGGGTTGAGCCGATTCGCCAAGGAAAAGTACATGGCCGATAAGCGCACAACACCGGATCCTGCCGAAGGTGCTCGCCGCCGCAAGCGCCCCGCGCCCACTATCGACCTGACGGCAACCGAAATGCCGGAGGCGGCCGCTGCTCAGCCGCCGCAGGCCGGGGCCGATGAGGCGGCCGCGCCGCCGCCGGAGCCTTCTGTGACTGATGATGGAGCCGGTCCCGCCCACGATCCCAAGTCCGGCCTGCGCAACGGTTCAAAGCGGACAGCGCCGGCGGCCTGGCAAATTTTCGCCGCGGGATTTGTCGGCGCAGCCATCATGACCGCTGCGCTGCTTGGCCTCTGGTTCGCCGGGCTTGTGCCGGCGCGCGACACCGGCTCGTCGGTCGCAGATCCGGCTTCGGGCGCCGCGCTCAACCAGCGCCTGGCCAAGATTGAAGCGTCGATCGCAAAATTTCCCGCCAGCGATCAGGGCACGTCGGAACGATTATCGGCCGCCGACAATGCGCTGAAGTCGCTTGGCATTGCGCTCACTGCAATCAACAAGCGCAGCGATGAGGTTGCCGCCAATGCGGCCGAGGCGCGCGCACGCGCGGATGCTTCGGAAAAAGTTCTGACTGACTTGCGCAACAGCGTGCAGGATCTCACGAAGAACTCCTCGGCCGGCCTGTCTCCGGCCGACGTCGACAGCGTGCAAAAACGCCTCGCCATACTTGAACAAGTCGTCAAAAACGCGCCGACCGACCGCGGCGCGCGGCTTGCGCTGAGCGCGGCAACGTTGCGCGACACGGTCGTAAGTGGCGCATCGTTCAGCGCTGAACTCGACGAAGTGAAATCGTTGGGCGCCGGCGAAAAAGCTCTGGCGCCGCTGGTGCCGTTTGCGGCGACCGGCATTCCGCAGCCCTCCGCACTGGCGCAAGAGCTGCGCGCATTCCTTCCGGCAATGCAGAAAGCTGCGGGCGCGCAGGCCCCGGCCGGCGGTTTCCTCGATCGTTTGCAGGCTAACGCCGGCAAACTTGTGCGGATCCGGCCGCTCGACGCGCCGGCCGGCGACGATGCCGCTGCCGTCCTTGCGCGTCTCGACATTGAGACGACGCGCGCGGATATCCCAGCCGCGCTTGCCGATCTCGAACGTCTCGATCCCGCCGTGCGCGCGCCGGCGCAGGCCTGGGTCGCCAAGGTACAGGCGCGGCAGGCCGCGCTTGCAGCCGCCCGGCAACTCGCCGCCGACACGGCGCGCGCACTCGGCAAACGGTGAGGGCAGGATGATCCGGATCGTCCTGTTCCTTGTTTCCGTGACGCTCATAGCCGCCGGCTTTGCGTGGGTGGCCGATCGCCCGGGCGAAGTCGCGATCAACTGGATGGGCTACAGGACCGAGACTTCGATGCTGGTGGCGGCGTTCGCCATTGTTGCGCTGGTCATTGCGGCGATGGTGCTGTGGTCGCTGGTGCGCGCGATCATTCGCTCGCCTGAGCAAGTGTCGCTGTTCTTCCGCCACCGCCGCGCCATCAAGGGCTATCTCGCCATCAGCCGCGGCCTGATTGCGATCGGCGCCGGAGACCTGCGCGTTGCGCGTAAATTTGCCGACGAAGCAGCGCGGCTGTCACCCGGCGATCCGCTGGCACTGTTGCTGACGGCGCAATCGGCGCAAATGGCGGGTGACCGCGGTGCGGCCGAGCGTGCGTTCCGCGAGATGACGACGCGCGACGATACGCGGCTGCTCGGGCTGCGCGGTCTTTATATCGAGGCGCATCGGCGCAACGATGCCAATGCCGCGCGGCTGGCGGCGGAAGAAGCGGCGCAGATTCGACCGGCCGCGGCCTGGGCCGGAGAGGCCGTGCTCGACTACCGCTGTGCGGCGTCCGACTGGGCCGGCGCCATCGAGGCACTCGATGCCATGAAGCCTGCGCTCGAGAAGGCCGACTATCGCCGCAAGCGTGCGGTCCTGCTCACCGCCCGCGCGCAAGCGCTCCAGGACATCGATCGCGACACCACGCGCGCGCTGGTGCTCGACGCCGTCAAGCTTGCGCCTGATCTGGTGCCGGCTGCCGCCTTGGCCGGACGGCGGCTTGCTGAATCCGGCGAGCCACGCAAGGCGCGAAAAATCCTGGAGGCCGCTTGGACGATCAATCCGCATCCCGACATCGCGGAGAGTTACGCAAACCTTCGATTGGGGGATAGCGCGCGCGAGCGGCTCGCGCGCATGCAGAAGCTCGCCGAAAAGGTCCCAGGCCAACTTGAGGGCGCGCTGGCGGTAGCACGTACCGCGCTTGATGCGCGCGAATTCGCCACCGCTCGCGCGGCGCTCGCGCCCTATCTTTCGGCGCCCACGCGCCGCGTCGCCGCCTTGATGGCCGAGATCGAGGAGGCCGAGCACGGCGATGAAGGCCGCGTGCGCGAATGGATGGCGCGCGCGATGCGCGCGTCCGGCGATCCTGTCTGGACGGCCGATGGTGTGGTGTCGGACCGCTGGCTGCCGGTTTCCCCGAATGGACGGCTCGACGGTTATGAGTGGAAGGTGCCGCTGGCCGAAATCGGTGTCAGCCGGCCTGTGATTGAGGCCACGCCGCCCCCCATGGAACCCGCCGCAGTTGCCTTGCCGAAAGCGATGCTTGAGCCGCCGGTCGAAATGCCGTCGCGCAAGGCCGCAAAATCCAAGCCAGACGCCCGGGCGTCATCAAAGGCATCTGCGAAGCCGCGGCCGGTCGAGCCAGTGATCCCGCTGGTGCACGCACCGGACGATCCGGGGCCTGATCTAGGTCTCGACCATGATCCGGTGCCGGAGACCTCGGCGCCGCCAGCGGGCGACACCTGGCAGCGGCTGCGGCAGTTGTTCCGTTAAGCAGCAGGCAATGACAAAGGCGTATTGGGCAGGGCGTATTGCTTGCCAATCATGGCGTGCGCCGATATCTGTGGCGCTCCTTCAGCCGGCGTAGCTCAGCGGTAGAGCATCCGCTTCGTAAGCGGGTGGTCGGGGGTTCAAATCCCTCCGCCGGCACCAGCATTCCAGAATTGCGATTTCAGCGGTCGGCCGCCACAGCACCCGATTTTTTGCCAATACATTGAAATGATGGAGTTATTTTGTACCATACCCACAGTGTGGCCGGCCGGCATCGCTAACCTAGCCAATGTTATTCCTGTCATTTTCCCCCGTTCATAGGGTAGTAAGATAATTCCACCGGATCAGTCACTTCGTTCTGTAGAGTAGCCCTATGGCCAGACCTGCTGTCATTCTCGTCGGCGCGGACAAGGGAGGCGTCGGCAAGACTACCGTCGCCCGCACCCTGATCGATTATTTCGGGGCACATCAGACGCCGACCCGTGCCTTCGATACCGAGTCGCCGCGCGGCACGCTCAAGCGGTTTCATCCCGAGCTGACCGAGGTCGTCGACGTCACCTCGGTGTCCGATCAGATGAAAATCTTCGACACGCTCGGCAGCGCCGATGCCAAGGTCACGGTGATCGACGTACGCGCCGGTCTGCTGTCGTCGACCTTGCAGGCGCTCAGCGATATCGGTTTTCTGGAATCGGCCAAGAAGGGTCAGATCACCTTCGCGGTTTTTCATATTCTCGGCTCGTCCATCGCCTCTCTTGAGGAGATCGCGGAGACGGCGCGCACTGTTGGCGATGCCAACTATTTCCTGGTCAAGAACTTCATCAACAACACGACGTTCTTCGAGTGGGATCCAGCCACCTACAATTCGTATTTCAAGAAGATCAAAGGCGCCGAGGAAATTACCATCCCGAAGCTCAACGAAATGGCTTACGAACAGGTGGAAGTCGCCAGCGTTCCCTTCGTGTCGTTTGTCGGCAACAAAGGCCCGAAGGGCGAAGCAGCCAACTATTCGTTTGTCCTGCGCGGTTATGTCCGGCACTGGCTTGGCAATGTCTGGGGTGAGTTTGATCGCGTGAAGCTGGTTGACTTGGTTTCGCCGAAGATGGAAAGCAACGTCCGTCAGGTTGCTGGCTAATACTCCATCCCAGTTACGCCGGTTGAGCGGGCGGCGTCCGGTCAGGTGATGTCATTCCGCAATTCCATCACCATTGTCGCATCGCCGCGCCCGCGCGTCGGCAAAACTTTGCTGGCCCGGCTGCTTACCGATTTTCATTCGCAGGAAGGCCGGACAGTTGCGGCATTCGATCTCAATTCCGGCGAGCATACGCTCGCTCAGTTTCTGCCTGAGCGCGTGGTCACGGCGAACATTCGCGACATCAACGGACAGATGGCGTTGTTCGACCGGCTGGTTGCGGACGACGATGCCACCAAGGTCGTCGATCTTGGCCACGAATCGTTTGAGTCGTTTTTCGCGGTTGCCCATCAAATCGGTTTTGTTGAGGAAGCGCGGCGCCGTTCGGTTGCAATTGCGATCCTGTTTGTCGTGACGCCCGACCAGACTTCGGTCGAGGCCTATCGCAGCCTGCGCACCCGCTTTGCCCAGGCAACGCTGGCGCCGGTGCACAATGAGTTGCTGGGACCTGCGCAGCATCGCGACAAATACATGCCCGCCGGCGGCGGTACCGTGATCGTGCATTTGCCGGTGCTGGCGCCCGGGTTGCGGAGATATATCGACAAGCCGCCATTCTCATTCGCAAATTCGAATATGGGGAGTGCGGTCGGCATTCCGCTTGATAGCCATATCGAGTTGCAACGCTGGCTACGGCGAATTTATTTGGAGTTCCGGGAACTCGATCTGCGCATATTGCTGGCTGATCTGCAGTCTTCGATGCGGGTTCAATCGCAATCGACATAAATTTGCAGTGTTTTCCCGCAGGTGCGAAGGAACTGCCGAAACCATCTTTTTCTAAAATAAGGGAACGGACGCCGTTTTGAAGCGTTGCCCGGGCCGGAATCCCGCGCAGTTCGCGGCAACGTAGGAGGCCCGCTATGTGGATTACGTTATTTTCCATCGTCATCGGCATCGCCCTCGGCCTGGCCATGGGAGCGATCGTCATGGAATCGGACGAAAAGGCACCTCGCCAATACGGACGCCGATCGGCGCGGGGTTTCAGGGTCGCGCGTAATTCGTAGATTTTAAAGTCAGTTTGCCTGCGTCAAATGGGCGGCCCCCGAGGCCGCCCATTTTATTTGCTGTGAATGAATGAGCGTTCCGCGAAAACTCTGCGCTAGTCTGGCGGGATGCCGGACCCCTTGCTGCTGTCGAGGCGATTTGCACCGCTGTTCTGGTGCCAGTTTTTCGCCGCGTTCAACGACAACTTTCTCAAGACTGCGCTGGTTTTTGTCATCCTGTTCCATTCGGGCGCGCGCGACACCGAAGTATTGATTACCTTTGCAAGCGCGGTGTTCATTGCGCCCTATTTCTTTTTGTCCGCGCTCGGTGGCGAACTTGCCGACCGCTACGACAAGGCGCGGGTGGCTCAGTGGCTGAAATTCCTGGAAATCTTCATCGCGGCGCTTGCGGTGTGGGGCTACGCGGGCTCGTCACTCGTATTGCTTTTTATTTCGTTGTTCGGCTTCGGCGCGCTTGCCGCGTTATTCGGGCCGATCAAATACGGTATCCTGCCGGATCATCTCAAACGCGAAGACTTGCCCGCCGGCAACGCGCTGGTGGAAGGGGCGACCTTCGTCGCCATTCTGCTCGGAACGATCGTCGGCGGAATTGCCGCGCGTGGGCAGGGCGCGGTCGCAACGTTTGCGGTCCTGGTCATTGGCTTCGCACTCGCCTGCTGGATTGCGGCACTTTTGATCCCAGCCACCGGCGAGGGCGCGCCGCATCTTAAGATCGCCAATAACATCGTCGCATCGACTGGGGAGATGTTGCGATACCTACGGGCAGACGAGCGGCTGTGGTGGGGCGCGATGGTGACAAGCTGGTTCTGGCTTGCCGGCATCGTGGTGCTGTCTTTGCTGCCGCCGCTCATCAAAAAACAGATCGGTGGCAACGAAGATACTTTGACCGTTTACCTTGCAATCTTTTCGGTCGCGGTCGGCGTCGGGTCAGGTCTTGCGGCGATGATTGCGCGGGGGCGCATCGTCCTCAGGACGACACTGGTGGGCGCAATTCTGCTCGGCAGCTTCGCGCTTGATCTGGGTGTAGCGACGTATGCAATTGCACCAACGCAAACATTGCAAGGGCCCGCCGTCGTGTTGTCATCGGGCCCAGGTCTGCGCGCCGCCATAGATCTCTGTGGCCTCGCGATCGCCGGTGGCCTGTTCATCGTGCCGGCATTCGCTGCGGTGCAGGCCTGGAGCGACGCCGGTCATCGCGCGCGCACGGTCGCCGCGGTCAACGTGCTCAACGCGGCCTTCATGACCGGTGCAACGATCGCCGTGGCAATCATGCAGAAATCGGGCGTGACGGTGCCCACGCTGTTTGCGCTGATCGGCATCGCCACGCTTGGCGTAGCGGTCGCAATCTGGCGTACGATGCCGAAGGCGGCGTAGTTATTTCCGCATCGCCAGTACGCGGTCCACCATTTCACCGGCAACGCCAAGATAGTTCGCCGGGTCGACAAGCTTTTCCAGTTTTTTGCGGTCGGCGTGCTTGCTGATTTCCTTGTCCTCGGCGAGCAAATCGATCAGCGGCCGCCCGGTTTTCACGACCTCTCGGCAGATGTCATAGACGAGATCGTGCGCCTTGTTGCGGCCGAGGTCCGCACCGAGCCCCATCATCACGGCTTCCGACATGATCAGCCCTTTGGTGATGTCGAGGTTCTCGCGCATCTTCTTTTCGTTCACCTGCAAGCCTTCGACCAGGAATCGCGTCTGTGCGAGCGCCCCGGCCGAGAGCATGAAAATTTCCGGCAGCGCAATCCATTCGATTTCCCATGGACCGGTGGCTCGCTCATGATCCTCGATCTGGGCCTCCAGCAGCGCGGCGACGAGCTGGCGCACCATCGCGGTCTGCGCGGTGATGTAAACCGACGAAATCGGGTTGCGCTTCTGCGGCATCGTTGACGAGGAGCCGCGTCCGGAATGGAACGGTTCATACACTTCCTCGACTTCAGTCTGCATCAGCAGCTTCACGTCGAAGGCGATCTTGCCGCAGCTCCCGGTGACGAGGCCGAGGAAACAACCGGCCTCGGCGATGCAATCGCGCACGGTGTGCCAGGAGATTGCCGGTTGGCCGAGCTTGAGCTCCTTGACCAGTTCTTCCTGGACTTTCAGCCCATCTTTGCCAAGCGACGACAGGGTGCCGGCGGCGCCGCCGAATTCGCCCACCAGTACGCGCGGCTTGAGTTCTTTCAAGCGCTGCTTATGGCGCTCGAAGGCCGCCAGCATGGTCGCCATCTTGTAGCCGAAGGTGATAGGCACGGCCTGCTGGAGATTGCTGCGGCCGGCCATCGGCGTGTCGCGGTATTTTTTCGCTAGTGCGGCGAGCGCATCCGAAATGGCGTTGATCTCCTTCTCGATGATGTCGAGCGCTTCGCGGATCTGCATCACCGTCGCAGTGTCGGTGATGTCCTGGGTGGTAGCGCCCCAGTGCGACCATTCACCGAGGCCGTCTTTGCACAATTTCACAAGCTGCTGGACGACGGGGAGCACCGGATAGCCGATCCGCTCGGTCGCTTCCTTGAGTTTCGCCATGTCGATTTTGTCAGCCGAGCAATGGCGGACGATTTCGGCAGCCGCTTCCTTTGGAATAATGCCGAGCTTTGCCTGCGCACGGGCCAGCGCGGCTTCGAAATCGAGGTATTTCTGCACGCGGTTCTCGTCCGAGAACACGTTCCGCATTGCCGGCGTGGTGAAAATGTCGCGGAACACCGCGGAATCAAGGATCGTTGAAGGCATCCGGTCTCTCCTGTGGCGCGCACGTTAGCGTTTCTCGCGCGCCGATCAACACGCAAACGGCCTGCACCCGTTGCATTCGAAAGCCGTTTCAGTCCCAAATGGCGCGAGTTTATTTGCCAATCGGAGGCCCGCCATGACCGTGATGACCAAGCCGCAGCAGAGCTTCCGGCTCGAACCCGTGCACCCGAAACCGGAGGAGGCGCACACGATGCCCTATGCCCCGGCCGTGCACATTGTCGGGGCCTGCGACCTGATGTTTCTGTCGGGCGCGACGCCATCGCCGCTCTACCACAAGCACCCGCATGTCGATGCCGAGCACGTGCATCCGCATTCGATTGAGGAGCAGACCGATCGGGCCATGTTGGCAATCAAGTCGATCCTCGACCACGTCGGCGCGAGCTGGCGCGATGTCGTGAAGGTGACGAAATATCTCACCGACTTCCGCGAAGCCGACGCAATGCACAAGACCATGCATAAATATTTTGGCGACTGGAGGCCGGCCAGCACGACGGTGTGCATCAATTCGCTGTCGTCACCCGGCGCGCGCATAGAGCTCGACATGATCGTCGCGCTGCCGAAGAAAGCCACGTGACGCTTTCACCGCATCTCGCGCGCATCGTCGAAGCCGAATATCCGCGTTTCTCGGACGCGGAGATGGCGCGCCGGCGCGCAGCCATTGAAGCGTTGCTGGTCGAGGCGGATTGCGACCACCTGGTGTTCTGCGGCGCCAATCGCTTCGGTTCTTCCGTGCAGTGGTTGACGCAGTGGCCAGTCACCGCCGAGGCCGTTGGTATATTCACGCCGGGTGAGCGCGACGCGTTGTTCGTGCAATACGTCAATCACGCGCCGCAGGCACGAATTCTCGCCGACAAAGCGGAGGTAACGTGGGGCGGTGAATCATCAATTGCTGCTGCGATCGACGTGTTGACGAAGCGTGGCGCGCGCGAAAACCGCATTGCGACGCTTGGGCCCATTACCGCGGATCAACACGCCGCGCTTGCGGCGAAGTTCGGAAAATTGAAAAATCTCAATCGCGGGTACGTTCGCCTACGGCAGGTTAAATCCGCCGAGGAAACCGACTGGCTGCGCATCGGCGCTCATTTCAGCGATCTGGGTATGGCGTCGCTGCGCGACGGCGTAAAACCCGGCTTGAACGAACGCGAACTGGGTGACCTGGTCGAGCGCGCTTACGTCGCGCAGGGCGCAATCAATGTCATTCACTATATCGGCACCACGTCGATGAGTGCGCCGGATCTCGGCGTGCCACGCCAGTTTCCGCGCATGCGGCGGGTGCAGGCAGGCGATGCCGTGGTGGCGGAGATCACCGCTGCGTTCTGGGATCATCCGGGGCAGGTGCTGCGCAGTTTTGCGCTGGGCGAGCCAAGCAAGCTCTATCGCGACCTGCATGCGGCAGCCGATGCGGCCTTCGACGCGATCGCATCGGTACTCAAGGCTGGCGCGACGCCGGCGCAAGTGATCGAGGCCTCAGGGGTTATCGAGGAGGCCGGCTTCACCATCATCGACGATCTGTTGCACGGCTATGGCGGTGGCTATCTGCCGCCCATTCTCGGCTGCAAGAGCCGTCCGGCAGGTCCGGTCCCGCCGGAGCCGTTCCGCGCGGGACAGACCGTTGTCATCCAGCCAAACGTTGTGACGCGCGATGGCAAGGCCGGCGTACAGACCGGCGAGATGGTGCTGATCACCGTCGACGGCATCGAGCGGTTTCACACTATTCCGCGCGGATTTCAGATTATTTGAGGTGCTCCGCCATCCAGTCCGCACTTTGCGAGCGCCAGCGGTAGGCGCGATTGGTGGCGATGTGATTGCCGTCCTCGATCATCATCAGTTCGACCGGGCCCTTCACCTCGCGCGCCAGGCGCTCGGCGTCGGCGGCCGGCACGATGCGATCGAGCCGGCCGTTCACGATGAAGATCGGGCAGGTGATATTCTGCGCCACGCCGACCAGCGACAGCGTCGCGGCATTCTTCGTTGCCTCGTCGTTGGTCTTGCAATGGCTGCGCACACGGAACGCCATCCTTGGTCAGATCCGGCAGAGTGTCCCACGCCGCGCCCCAGTCGAATGGCCCGCCGAGCGCGATGCAGGCCTTGATGCGCTTGTCGAAAGCGGCTGCGCGCGGCGCGTAATAGCCGCCGAGGCTGACGCCCCACATGCCGACGCGCTTGGCATCGAGATCGGAACGCTTCTCCACGAAATCGATCACGGCCTTCACCGGTACTTCATAGTCGCCGCGAATGGGAAAATCATATTGCGCCTTCGCCCTGGCCGGGGCCTTCGAAGATCAGCGTCGCGACTCCACGCGCCAGAAACGGCGCCTCGTAGGCGTCGCCTTCCTCCTTGGTCGAGTCGAGGCCGACCGCCATCACCACGACCGGCGGCTTATCGATGCCGGCCGGCTTGCGCAGGATGCCGGCCAGCGTCTTGCCCTGGTAGGGAATCTCAACGCGTTCGCCAGACGGCCGCAGGTGAGGAAGCGCCGCCTGCCGGCATTCGATCTGCTTTTTGTGCGCGGCTTTCATCTGCGCCTGGTCGTGCACAAACAGGAACGAGGCGAAATGGTAGTAGACCGCAGCGCGCTGCAGGCATTCGCCGGCGGTGAGAAAATGCTTCTTGGCCAGGGCCTCGCGGCCGAGCTGCTCGTGATGCGCGGCGCGCGCCGACCAGGCACGGCACCAGTCACTATACGATGACAGCGAGCTGGTGATTTCCTCGAAGTCGGTCAGCACCACGCCGTTGGCAACAAAGCGGGGGCCCCAATGCGCGATCGCGGCCTTGAGCAAGGGGTCGGATGACATGCGGATTTTCCTTGTGATTGTCCGGTAGAGAGTGCGCTAGCTCGCCTTTTCGTCGCGGCGATACCAGGGCATGAAGCGCTTCGTTGCCGATTGCACCAGCACTTCGAATCCGACGCCGAATGCGGCCAGCAACAGCACGCCGACGAAGGCCTCGTTGTGGTGGTAGGAACGTGAATTGTAGAGGATGTAATAACCAAGTCCGCCAATCGAGAGGAAAAATTCCGCAACCACCGCGCCGATCAGCGCGCGGCCGGCTGCCAGCCGGAAGCCGGCGAGCAAATAAGGCATCGAGGCCGGCAATACAATGTCGGTGAGCATGCGCAGACGGCCGGAACGGAAAGAGTGGGCCACCTCCAGATATTCGCGCGGAACCGAGCGCGCGCCATCGGCCACATTCATGGTGATGGCGAATATCGCGGCGAAGATGATGGTGGCGATGCGGGCCGCGCCAGAGTAACCAAACCACAACGAGAACAACGGCAACGCGACAATCATCGGCATGGCGTTAAAGCCATTGATGTAGACGCGGATCATCCGGTCGATGGTGTTGCTGCGTCCCATCAGCAGGCCGATTGCGGTACCAACAACGATCGTGATCGCCAGTCCCTCCGCCACGGCGGTGAGCGTGGCGCCAAGCGCCTGCAGGAACACGGGGTCGGTGATCACGCGCGGAATGGCGAGCACGACGGTGCTCGGCTTTGCCACATAGGCAGGAGCGAGGGCGCGGACCACGAGTTCCCACGCCAGCAAGATGGTGAGCCCCGTGATCAACCGCGGCCAGAAGGCGCCGCGGGGCAGAGCCGACGTCTTGGGTTCGGCGGGTGCGGGAGCGACGATGGCGGCCTGACTCATCGTCATTGCCTCCAGTGCGCAAAGTGTTGCTCGATTTTCAGGCCGAGCCGCGTCAATCCGACGCCGATGATGCCGATGACAAGGATGGATGCAAACACGCCGGCGGTATCGAAATCCTGCGACGCGCCCATGATCAGTTGACCGAGCCCGGTTGACGACAGGAAGAATTCCGCGGCGATCATCCCGACCAAAGCGCGTCCGATCGCCTGGCGCACGCCGGTCATCATGTAGGGCAAGGTGTAAGGCAGCATCACTTCACGCCAGAGCGACCATTCGGTCGAACGAAAGGATTTCGCCACCTCGATCAGTTCGGGTTTGATGCTGCGCGCGCCTTCCACCGTGTTGTAGAGCACAGGAAAAACGGTGAAGAGAAAGACGACCAGCACCTTGGGCGCAAAACCAAACCCCATCATCGACAGGATAAACGGAATCAACGCCACCATCGGGGTGGCATAGAGTGTCATAAGGTAGGGCTCGATGCCGATGCGCAGCACGCGCACGCGCGCCAGCAACAATCCGAGCGGCGCGCCGACCAGGATCGCCAGCATGAAGCCGGTCAGGAAAAGCTCTGCGGAATCGAGCAGCTGTTTGAGAAATTCGCCGCGGGTGGTGAGTTGCCAGAGCCGGACCAGTGTCTCGGAGAACGGCACCATGAAAGCCGCACTGGTCGACCGCCCGGCGATTTCCCAGGCGGCAATGCCGGCGAAAAGGCTGAGCCAGAGCGGTGCGTGGCGGCTGATATACGTCGGCACTGTGAAGATGCCTCTGTCTGGCCGCGCGTGGCTCACTTCACCATCGCGTTGGCATCTTTCCATACCGAGCCGTCGACGAAGGCGTCATACGTCACCGGTTCCTTGTCCGGCTTGATCGATCCGATTTTCTTCATGAGCGCGGCCACCGCCTCGATCTTGTTGCGCGGCATGCCATCGTCCTTGGCCGCCCAGAAGTCGATCCCGAGAAATGCCTTGAGCGCGGCCTTGTTGACCTCTTTGTTGTGTCCCGTCACGGCAGCGATCTCGGCTACGGTATCGGCGTTCTTCGGATCCTGCATAAAGCGCGCGGCCTCGACCATGCCGGCAACCGTGCGCACGATGGCGTCGCGGTTTTTTTCCAGGTTGTCCTTGCGCACGACCATGATGAGATAGTGACTGGTCGGATTGGTGTTCTTCATGGCCAGCAGGATGTTGAGCTTCTTGCCCTGATGTTCGATCTCGGCCAGGTCGTCGAGGTGCAATACTGAAAATTGCAGGCGGCCGGCGAGCAGCGCCGGGCCGGGGCTTGACCCAAGCGCAACCTGCTTGACGTCTTCGATCTTTACGCCCGGGCAGCCCACGAGCATTGAGCGCAGTGCCACCGAGCGTGCACCGTTGATCGAATCGACGCCCACGTCCTGACCGACCATATCCTTGCAGGCCTTGCCGGTTTCGGTCGTGCCGATCACCCAATCCGGATTGGGCATGCCGTAGACGGCGACCAACGGGACGCTGGCATTGGAGACTTGATTGATGACGGGCGGCGTCGGCGACCACGCCATATCGACATCGCCGGCAACCACGGCCCGCGCTGCGGCGGTGCCGTTGTCGAATGGCTTGATTTCGACATTGACGCCGTTCTTTTTGAAAAAACCCTGTTTTTCGGCGACGTAGGCGATCATGACCGAAAAGATCGGCGGAATGCCCGGCGTTGCCACAGTGATTTTCTTGCCCTGTGCCGATGCCGGGGCGCTCGCCAGCAAAGCTGCCAGCAGCATCCCGCTGGCCGCCAATGTGATGGTCCTGCGGATCATGGAATCCTCCCTGTAGGCTTCATTATTTTCTTGTTCAGCTTTTTAACGTTCGAGAACAAATTCGGCTTCCCGCGCCTCCCGCATCAGCGTGCCCCAGACGCGTTCGCGCAATTCGGCAAAGCGCGGCTCGCGCAATGTCTCGCGCGTACGCGGTTGCGGAAGATCGATCGTAATCGTTTCATGGATGCTCGAAGGCCGGCCCTTGAGCACGATCACGCGGTGACCGAGCAGCACAGCCTCCTCGATCGAGTGCGTGACGAAGACCATGGCGGTCGGCCGCTGCTCCCAGATGCGCAACAATTCGAATTGGAGAATCTCGCGTGTTTGCGCGTCGACGGCTGCGAACGGCTCGTCCATCAGCAGAACGCTCGGCTCGACCGCGAGCGCGCGCGCAAGGCCGCAGCGTTGCTGCATGCCGCCGGACATCTGATACGGAAATGCATTCTCGAAGCCGGTCAAGCCGACCAGCTTGATGAATTCCGGCACCTTGCGGTCAATGTCAGCCTTTGATGCCCCTGCCATCCGCAGCCCATAGGCGACATTCTCGAACACGGTCTTCCAGGGAAACAGGCCGAAATGCTGGAACACCATGGCGACGCCGGCAATCGGCTCGGTCACGCGTTCGGAGCCGACCCTGATCTCGCCCGCATCGTGCGGCAACAGGCCGTCGATGCAGCGCAGGAGCGTGGTCTTGCCGCAGCCCGAAGGTCCGACAATCGCGACGATCTCACGCTCACCGACGTCAAAATCGATGTTGCGGAAAACTTCAAGTGTGCCGTAGTGCTTGCCCAGGCCCCGGACACGGATGCGTGGTTCGCTATTCGCGGCCTGCGAAGCGGAACGGATGGCGGGTGTCGCCGACGTTTGACTTGTCACTCTGCTGCCTGTTTTGAAGGTTTGCTGTTGATCTTGGCCCAGTAGTCTTCGGCCTGTTTCGAACGCTGGAGCGCATCGAGTGTCTCGAAGCCCGGCGCCATCGAGCCATCGGTACCGGCGAGAATCTGGTGATGTTCGATGTTGAGGGTGCGTAACCAGCGCTGCTGGCCCATCGTAATGGCAACGAAGTAGCCGATCTCGACCAGCTCGGGTTCGCTGAAGTGCTTGTGCAGCCGGTTCCACAATTCATCGGTCGAAGGCAGGTCCCAGGTGATGGCTTCGGCGTATGCCAGCGCTGCCTTTTGCCGCTCATCATAACGTGACGAGCTCTCGAAATTGATCAGGTCGGAATAGTCATCTTCCTTGAGGCCGGATTTCGCGGCCTTGATCGAACGCTGATTGCCGCAGAACTCGCACAGCACCGAACGCGAAACATAAATCCGGCAAAGCTCCTTGATCTTGTGATCGGCGACGCCGTTCTTGAATACGTCGCGCCACGTATTGGCGAACGACCAGAAGGTCGCCGGCACATGGGCGCGAACGGCCTGGCTTTCCGGTCGCGGTGTCCCCTCGCGCGCGCAGCGCTCGAATTCGGCGATCATGGCAGGATCCTTGATCGTCGATGGATCGACATAGCTAATGCGAGGTTTCGACATTGATGCATTCTCCCGGAAAAAATGTTTCGACGCACCGGCTTCGATGCGGCCACGTTTGTCTTGGCGACAGGTAGGGCATGTTGCCGCAACACCGCTGCACGGGCAACGCTCGCCGCCGTATTTCGGTAACTCTGCCTTAGTCTTGACGATCTCCCAACGCGGCAAGGTCGCCGCCCACCTGATGGGCAACAACCCCGTATTTGCAGGGTCTTTTGCAGCTCGGCGCGGCCGATACGCTTAACCGCTGATTACTGTCGTGACAAGCATTCGCAACAGTATTGTTAATTTCGTGCAAGGTTACTCTAAAGTTTATCGCAGGCTGGATACGGGTCGTAAACGCTACGAATTCAGGCGCTCTTCAGCATAGACGCAATTGCGACAGTGATTTTAGTAATTCAATACTGCCTCACCCCTAGTGTTCGTTTGAACAGACCGCGGAAGTATTCGGTCGCGTCAAACGGGGCTTATTGTCGTGCGTGCCAGTACCATTGTCATGATCGGGTTTGCCGTCGTCTTCGGCTTGCTCGCTGTGTTCATCGCTCAGGTCTGGCTCAACAACCAGGCGAGCATGCAGGCGCGGAACGCACCGAAGCCGACGCAGGTGGCGTCGCAAACGGTCGTCGTTGCCAAGCAGCCGCTGCGCTTCGGCACCGAGCTCAATGCATCCATGTTGCAGGAAGTGCCGTGGCCGTCTGACTCGCTGCCGGCGGGCGCCTTCGCAAAGATCAATGACGTCATTTCGGGCGGCCGCCGCGTTGTGCTGGCCGCGATCGAAGCCAACGAGCCGGTGCTGGCTCTCAAGATCACCGGCGCCGGTCAGCGCGCGACGCTGTCCGCGCTCGTCAAGCCGGGCATGAAGGCTGTGACGATCCGCGTCAACGACGTGGAAGGCGTCGGCGGCTTTGTGCTGCCTGGCGATCACGTCGACGTCGTGTTGACGCGCCAGCTCGAAAAAGGATCGGCCACGACGCAGGTCGTGCTTCAGAACACGCGCGTGCTTGCGGTTGACCAGATCGCCGATGATCGCGCGGCCAAGGCGACGGTCGCGAAGTCGGTGACTTTGGAAGTCGACACCGTGGAAGCTCAGAAATTGTGGCTCTCGTCTTCAGTCGGCAGCCTCTCACTGCTGCTGCGCAAAGCCGGCGAAACCGCCGAGACAAAGACGCGCAAGGTCACGCTCAACGACTTGGGGACCAATGAACCGGCCGACAAGGGCGCTACCACGACTGTGGTGGTGACACGCGCGTCGGCCAAACAGGACTACACCGTGCCGGTCGAGGGACATGATGGGGCCTCGGCCGATACGGAGCGGAGGCGAGCCGCCTGGTGACTCCAGGCTTGGGATCATTAAAGGGGTGGGGAGTGTGTCGTGAAAAATCACAATGAAATCGGCGTCGGCTTCCGCTGGCGCGTTGAGGACAGGGCCACCAAGCGTGGCAATTGGCTGCGCGATCTTGCGATCGCTCTGGTCATTGCGTTGGCGGCATCGATCCTGGGATTGATCGGTGACGCCTATGCGCAGGCGCCGACGAAGCTGATCCAGATCAGCGGCAACAATCGCACGGCTATGGTGCTTGTTCCGATCGGCAAGTCGCAGGACGTCCACACCGATACGAGCTTCGTCGACATCACGGTTGGCGATCCGGAAGTTGCCGACGTCAATCCGCTGACCGACCACGCGCTGTCGATCCTCGGAAAGAAGATCGGTACGACCCGCGTGTCGGTTTATGCCGAAGGGAAGAAGCTTGTCGGCATTTTCGATATCGAGGTGTCTTATGACATCACGCGGCTCAGCAACGAGCTGCTACGGCGTTTCCCGGGGTCGCGAATTCAGGCTTCGAGCGTCAACGGCCGTATCATGCTGTCGGGTGAGGTAGCGGATGCTGCCACGCTCGACAAGGCGGTGACAATCGCGCGGCAATTCGGCCCCGAAATCATCAACACGGTTTCGGTGATGTCGCCGCAGCAGGTATTGCTGGAAGTGCGTTTTATCGAGATTTCGCGCACAGCCAGCCGCGAATTGGGCGTGCAGTGGAACCGTTTTGGCGGCAGCAGCATCACCAATATCGGTAACCGCGTGTCGGCAAACAATCTGCCGCTGACGGCAGCCACAATTGCCGGCGAAACGGCGGCGGGCGTCATCTCCAATTCTTCACCGTTCGGTTTTCTGGTTGGCCGCATCGCGGCGAGCGGAATGACGACCGACGTGATGATCAATGCACTCGAAGAGAAGGGCATCGCCCGTAGCCTGGCGGAACCAAACCTGGTTGCGCTGTCGGGCGATACCGCGAGCTTCCTGGCCGGCGGCGAATATCCGATCCCGGTGTCCGGCTCGTTTGGCCAGGTGACCGTCGATTACAAGAAGTACGGCGTTGGCCTCGCCTTCACGCCGACTGTGCTCGGCCGCGGCTTGATCAACCTGAAGATCGAACCGGAAGTGAGCCAGATCGACACCACGCACACGGTTTCGGTGAGCAACGGCGTCTCGGTGCCCGCGCTGATCGTGCGTCGCGCGTCCACCACCGTCGAACTGACGGATGGACAGAGCTTCGTGATCGGCGGCTTGCTGCAAAACGACAACAAGAACTCCATCGAGCAGCTGCCTTGGCTTGGCAGCGTGCCCGGTGCTGGGCGCGTTGTTCTCCAGCAAGTCCTATCAGAAGAACGAAACCGACCTCGCCATCATCGTCACGCCGCGCCTCGTGCGTCCGGCGCGGCCCGGCGACGAGATCAAGGCGCCGACCGACGACACCTTGCCGCCGAACGACACCGACTTCTTCCTGCTCGGAAAAATGGAAGTCACGCGGGAAGAGGCACGCAAGCTCACGCCCGCTACGGCGCGAATTGCGGTCGCCGGCGATCGTCCGTTCACCGGTCACATGCTCGACATGCCGAAGGGGGAATCCAATGCGGCAATTCAGTAAGGTCATGCGCACCGTCGCGCTTGCCGGCTTGTTTGCCGTTCTTGGCGGCTGCTCGGAATATCTCGATCGCCGCGACTCGGTCGCGCTTTCGGGCGGCAATGCGGTCGCGACCAATATCGTGACGCATACGGTCGATCCCTGGCCGCGTCGAAAGCGCCAACCGCAACATCGCGTTCAACGGCCAGAAGATGGAAACGGCCGTCGAGCGCTATCGCACCAACCGGGTCATTCCGCCGCGCGGAATTGGCACGTCCGGCAGCTACACGGACAACGGTGGTGGTGGCCAGAACAGCGCTGGACCGGTCGGAACCCCTGTAACGGCGCCGGCAGCGGCGGTGAAATAAACCTCGGGCAATTGCACCATGCGCATTGGACGTAATTCCAGCACGAACCGGACCCGCGTGGCGGTACTCACCGCCGACGCGGAGTTCGATCGTTCTGTCCGTGCAACATTTGGTGCATCATCCGCGATCGAACTCGCCGTGGTCTCGGGCCGTCTCGCCGAGCAAGGCGATACGTTCGACATCACTGATGCCACTGTCGTCGTGGTCGATCTCGACGCCGGCCGCGCCGATGAAATGGCCGCGCTCGCGCGGCTGATGGCGCGGGTCGGCACCTGGCCGCCGGTCATCGCGGTCACGCAAGCCTTCGACGAAAACATCGCACGTACTTTGCTGCAGATGCGGATCGCCGACTTTCTGGTGAAGCCGGTCGAACCGATCGACCTGGTTCGCGCCTGCGCACGCGTTGCCAAAGGCCCCGGTGGGGCCGCCGAGCCGACCGAGGCAAAGATCTACACGTTCCTGCCGGCGGTCGGCGGCGCCGGCGTGACGACGCTCGCCGTGCAGACCGCCATGATTCTGCTCAACAGCGGCGGCCCGCGCGCGCGGCCGTCGACGTGCCTGGTCGATCTCGACTTTCAGCACGGCTCGGTCGCCGACTATCTCGATCTTGAGCCGCGCCTCAATCTGGCGGAGATCGAACCGCGCCCGGATCGCCTCGACCGGCAATTGCTCGAAGTCATGCTCTCGTATCACGCCTCAGGCCTCGCGGTAGTCGCCGCGCCGAACCGGCCGGCGGAAATGCGCTCGTTCGATCCCGATGTGGTGACGCGCCTGCTCGATCTCGTCTCGAGCAATTTCGAATATGTCGTGTTCGACATGCCGCGCACCTGGTTCTCCTGGACCGACAGCGTGCTGCTCGGCTCGAACAAGCTTTTCATCGTCAGCGAAACCACGGTGCCGGGACTTCGCCACGCGAAACAATTGGTGGCGGCGATCAATGAGCGGCTGGGCGAGGGACCAAACCCGCGGGTCATCGTCAATCGTTTCAGCCAGCGCATGTTCGATTCCGGTCTGCGCCGCGGCGATCTCGCGCACACGCTGGGCGATGCGTTCCTGAGTGCAATTCCCAACGACTACGCACTTGTTCGCGAGGCGATCGATCGCGGCGTGCCGCTCGATGAGGTCAAGCCGGGCAACAAGATTACGGCGGAGCTCAAGAAACTGGTGCTGGACGCGCCGGCGGCCAAGACAGCGGCCGATGGTCAGCCGATGGCATTGATGAAGAAGCTCAAGCTCTCCGTGGTGGGTGGCTAAAATGGCCGGCCGTTTCACAGTCCGACGTGCTGCGGCACCCGAGCTGCCGGTGCCCGAGGAGCCGACGCCCACCGCGCTCGAAGGCGTGACGTGGACGGTATTCCCCGAGATGGGCGAGCAGCCGGCTGCGGCTGCACAACCGACCGAAAATACCCTGCTCAGCGACAAGCTGCTCGACGCCAAGGTGCGTCTGCATCGCCGGCTGATCGAGGAAATCAATCTTTCCGCGCTCGATAAAGTGCCGGAAGAAGAACTGCGCCGGCACGTTCAGCAACTGGTCGCGCAATATGTGCTGGTCGAGCGTCTGCCGCTCAATACGCAGGAACTCGCCGACTTCGTCTCGGAAATCCTCGACGAGATGACCGGCCTGGGTCCGCTCGAGCCGTTGCTCAAGGATCCGAGCATCAACGATATCCTGATCAACGGTCACGAATGCGTCTATGTCGAGCGCCACGGCGTGCTTGAGCCGCTGTCCGTGCGTTTCAAGGACGAGCAGCATCTCCTGCGCATCATCAACAAGATCGTCTCCGCGGTTGGCCGCCGGGTCGATGAATCGCATCCGCTCTGCGACGCGCGCCTGCAGGATGGTTCGCGCGTCAACGTGGCGGTGCGGCCGATCGGCGTCGATGGCCCGCTGGTCTCGATTCGTAAATTCTCCAAGAAGCCTTTCAACCTCACGAAGCTGGTCGAGGTCGGCGCGCTGCGCCCGCCGATGGCCGAAGTGCTGGCGGCCGCGGTGAAAGCGCGCGTTACCACGATCATTTCCGGCGGCACCGGCTCCGGCAAGACGACCATGCTCAATGCGCTCTCGGCGTTCATCTCCGAAAAGGAGCGCTTGCTCACGATCGAAGACGCCGCCGAATTCAGCTGCAGCAGCCGCATGTCGGCCGCATGGAAACACGTCCGCCGAACATCGAGGGCAAGGGCGAAATTCGCCAGCGCGAACTGGTCAAGAACGCCCTGCGTATGCGGCCTGACCGCATCATCCTCGGCGAGTGCCGCGGCGAAGAAGCCTTCGACATGTTGCAGGCGATGAACACCGGTCACGAAGGCTCGATGGCGACCATCCACGCCAATACGCCGCGCGACGCGATTTCGCGTCTTGAGCAGATGATCGGCATGGCCGGCCTTCCGATGACGGTTGCCTCGATCCGCAGCCAGATCGCCAACGCCATCCAGCTGATCGTGCAGCTTCAGCGCCAGTCGGACGGCAAGCGCAAAGTCACTTCGATCGCCGAAGTCACCGGGCTCGAGGGCGACATCATCCAGATGCAGGAAATCTTCAAATATGTCCGCACCGGCACCGCGCCTGACGGCACCGTGCAGGGACATTTCCAGGCCACCGGCGTGCGTCCGCGCTTCCTTGCGCACCTCGCCAACCAGGGAATCAAGATTCCCGGCAGCTATTTCGATCCCTCGCAGCCGCTCTGACCGGCCATGTTCGATTTCAATTCAATCTACCTGTTCTATCGCTGATCGGCCTTTCGGCTGCGATGTTCGCCGAAGGCATCTATCTGCTGGTCTACAACAACGCGTCCTACCGCAAGAACATCAATCGCCGCCTCAAGGTGATGGACAACAAGACCGACCGCGAAAGCGTGCTCGTGCAGCTGCGCCGCGAGCGCGGTCTGACCAGCGGCGGCGACTATCGATTGCCGCTCATCAATCTCAACCAGCTCCTGCTGCAATCCGGACTGACCATCGGTTTGGGCCGGCTGATCCTGTTCATCGTGATCGGCGTGGTCGCGGTCTTCATCGGCGGTGCTGACCTTCAACGGCAACATGACTTACGCCGTGATTGCCGCTCTGTTTTGCGGCATCGTGTTGCCGCCGCTCATGTGCTGAGGATCTTGCGCGGCCGCCGGCAGAAAAAGTTCAGCTCCCAGTTTCCCGACGGCATCGACATCATCGTGCGGTCCTTGCGGGCCGGCCATCCGGTGCCGATCGCCATCACCATGGTGGGACGGGAAATGACAGATCCGATCGGCACCGAATTCGGCATCGTCTCCGACGAACTCACCTACGGCTCCGATCTGGAAACCGCGATGCGCAATCTGTATTTCCGCGTTGGCACCGACGATCTGCCTCTGTTTGTGACCGCGGTGGCCATTCAGCGCTCGACGGGTGGTAACCTCGGCGAAATCCTGGAAAACCTTTCGTCGGTGATCCGCCAGCGCTTCAAGATGCGCCGCAAGATTCGCGCGCTGGCGGCGGAAGGCCGCGCCTCGGCGCTCATCCTGTCGTCGCTGCCGCTCGGGCATGTTTGCCGTCATCCAGTTTCTGGTGCCGAATTTCTATGGCGCCGTCTGGGACCAGGACATGACCAAGATCGGTCTCGCGCTCGCCGGCTGCTGGATGGGCGTCGGCAACTTCATCATGTATCGCATGGTCAATTTCAGGATCTGACCATGGACATACATCACCTCAGTGTTTGGCAATGCGTTTCGCGACAGCAGCACCATGCTGATGGCGCTGTTGGTATTTCTCGCGGCCGGAACACTCGCGTTCTCGACTGATGGCGGCCGTGCGCGTCCGCGGCGCGGTCAAGAAGCGGACATCGCGTATCATGGACGATGCAGAGCGCACCGGCGGTGCACGCTCACTGCAGAATTCCAGCGCCAAGACCGTCAGCAAGCTGATCGAATACACGACCAAGCACTACGGCGAGACCAATGGCGAGAACATGAAGGTGCTTCGCCGTCGCCTGATCCAGGCCGGCATCTACGATCCGCGCGCCGTCGCCTTCTTCTTCATCGCGCGCACGGCATTGGCGATCGGTCTGGCCATCGCTGTTTTCATATTCCTGCCGATTCTGCGGCCCACCATAACAAGCTCGTATCTCTGGATGCTGGTCATGGTCGGCGGCGTTGGCGGCTATGTCGGCCCGAGCGTCTATGTCGACAAACGGATTTCTGCCCGCAAGCTCGAGCATCGCTCCGGCTTTCCGGATTTCATGGATCTGCTCGTCGTGTGCGCAGACTCCGGCTTGTCGATGGAAGCATCGCTCGAGCGGGTCGGGCGTGAACTGGGCCAGACCTATCCTTCGCTCTCCGCCAACATTCATTTGACGAATCTTGAAATCCGCGCGGGCCGTCCGCTCAAGGAAGCGCTCGAACATTTTGCCGACCGCCTCGCGCTCGAAGAGTCCCGCGCTTTTGCGACCCTGATCAACCAGTCGATCGATCTAGGCTCCAGCATCACAGACGCAATGCGCGTCTACAGCGATGACATGCGCCACAAGCGGCTCTCGACCGCCGAGGAAAAGGCCTACGCCCTGCCGGCCAAGCTGGCGGTGCCGATGATGGTCTGCATCTTTCCGGTTCTTTTCGTCGTCATTTTGCTGCCGGTCATCGTCAAGCTGCACGTGGGCGGCTATTTCTGACGGGGGTGCTCGGCGACCCCCTAGTCCAGCCGATAGTGGGCCTATGGCGCCAGAAATGCGGCGGGCGGCGACAGGGTGAAGATTTTCTTAACCATCCTCCCCTAGCCTGACGGCGTCCCGATACCGGGCGCTTCCGCAAGGCTTTGACATGGCTATTGGAATTGCCCGAGTTTCACTCATCGCCGTTGCGGGTCTGTGGCTGGCGGGATGCAGCACCTCCAACAATTTTTCCGACTTCCTGAAATCGAAAACGGGAACCGCTACCGCGTCTGCGCCACAAGCGACAGACGCCCAGGCTTCTGCCGACACATCCTCGCCGCAGCAGGTTGTCGAATCGTCCGCGCCACCGCCGGCCGTCGAATCCACTGGTTCAGTGCCGCCGCCATTGGGCGTTCCGGCGACCCCGGGGCCGGGTCTGCTCGGCAGCGACCCGAACGACGAATTGAGCCTCGGCAAGAAACATTATCGCGCGAACGATTTTGGCCTTGCCGAGAAACATTTCCGCGCCGCGGTGGAAAAGCATCCGCGCGATGCCGAGGCCTGGCTCGGTCTCGCCGCCTCCTATGACCGTCTGCGCCGCTTCGATCTGGCCGATCGCGCGTATGCCCAGGCGATAGGTATCGTTGGTCCGACGGTTACGATTCTCAACAACCAAGGTTACTCCTACATGCTGCGCGGCGACTACAAACGCGCACATGCAACGCTCGCCGTCGCCCAGCGAAAAGACCCCACCAACAAATACGTGCAAAACAATATCCGTCTCCTGGAGGAGAGCTATCGCAAGGGCAAGGCCATCCAATAGGCCGCGACGATAGCGTGTTGGCTCGGCAAATTGCCGTGCCCGTGGACTAAACCTCCCAATCGGTTGTTTATCGACTGGCCCTGCGAAATTTCGCCGCCGCCCTGCAAGGCCATGGCGCCTGTGCGCCGTCTCGATTACCATCCCGCGCGAACCGGCGTAGACCGGTCAAAAACTTCGGTCCCGAGGGGGAGGAACCAATGGCTACTGCAGTGAATGCCGGCGCACGTCTCGACCGGCTCCCGATTTCCTCATTTCACTATCGTATCTTCTGGCTCGTTGGCGCCGGCATGTTTTTTGACGGCTACGACCTCTATGTCGCCGGCGGTGTTCTGGCATCGACAATCCAGACCAAGTTTTCGACACTGCCGCAGAATCTGCAATTCCTCTCGCTGACCTTCGTCGGCATGACGATCGGTTCGTTTGTCACCGGCTTTGTCGGTGACAAGTTCGGCCGCCGCTTTACATATCAGGTCAATCTTCTGGTATTCGGCCTCGCGTCGATTGCAGCAGCATTCGCCCAGGACATGACACAGCTGATCATCTGCCGCTTTGTGCAGGGCCTCGGTCTTGGGGCGGAAATCGTCGTCGGCTATTCGACGTTGACCGAGTTCGTGCCGCCGAAGACGCGTGGCCGGTGGCTCGCCTTCATGGCGTTTTTGACGGTCTGCGGATTTCCGGTCACAGCGATTCTTGGTTATCTGATCATTCCAACCTGGGGCTGGCGTCCGATGTTCATCATCGCGGGCATTGGCTCGCTGATCGTCTGGTATCTGCGCAAGAATTTGCCGGAGTCGCCGCGATGGCTGGAAGCACAGGGCCGCACGGCTGAGGCGGAAGCCTTGATGCAAACGATCGAAAAGGAAGTGACCGCGACCAGCGGTGCGCTGCCGGCACCGGTGATCACTGCAGCGACGCCACTGCTGACGGCCGCGTCAATGTTCAAGCCTCCGATTCTTCAACGTCTGCTCGTCGGTTGCTGGGTGCTGATCACCATCAACACGCTGATCTTCGGCTTCGTGATCTTCCTGCCGCAATTCTTCCTGCGGCAAGGTCTCACCATCACCAACTCGCTTGGCTACACCGTCGTGCTGGCTGCCGCGTCGTTGGTGGGATGTGCATGCGGTGCTTATCTGTCCGATACGATCGGACGGCGCTGGAGCATTATTCTCGGGTCTGTCCTCACCATCGTGTTCGGCTGGACCTATGCGCGCTTTAATGCGGGGTCCGATCCCATCATCGTGCTGAGCGTGGGTGCAGTGCTGATCGTGGCGATCTACATCCAGACGGCGTTGCTGTTCGGCGTCTATACCCCGGAGCTGTTCCCGACCGAGATCCGCCTGCGCGCGAACGGCATTTGCAACACGCTCGGCCGTGGTGCGACGGTGGTCTCGCCATTCGTGGTGGGTTACCTGATGGTGAACTATGGGCTGCCAGGCGTTCTTTGGCTGATGATAGGCCTCGTTGTGGTGCAGATCATCGCGGTCTTCTTCTGGGGTGTTGAGCCGGCGAAACGCTCACTGGAAGGGCTGGATCCCAAGGTCGCCTAGCCGCGCCCATCTTGCGATATAGTCGGCCGCCCGGATAAAGGGCGGCCGATTGCATTCGGAGATCAACAGGAATGAACGAACTGCGGCCAGTGACAGTGATAACCGGAGCATCAGCCGGGATCGGCGTGGCGCTGGCCCGCGTGTTTGCACGTCATGGCCACGAACTGGCGCTGGTCGCGCGTCGAGAAGATCGATTGCATTCGCTCGCCGACGAAATCGCGGCAAGCGGCGCACGCCGCCCCATTGTCATTGTTGCCGATCTTTTGGATCCGGGTGTGTCGCGGCAGATCGATCAAGCGTTGATGGAGCAGGGCGCCGCGCCGCAATTTGTCGTCAACAATGCCGGGTTCGGCCTGGTCGGCGCGGCCAATTCGCTCGACCGCAACGAACAGCTGCAAATGATCGACCTCAATACGCGCGCGCTGACCGACTTGTCGCTCGCCTATGTCGATAGCTTGGCCCGGCATCGCGGCGGTCTGCTCAATGTCGGCTCGATGGCCGGTTTTCTGCCCGGCCCGGGGATGGCGGTTTACTACGCGACCAAGGCCTATGTGCTGTCATTCACCGAGGCGCTGCACAATGAACTCAAGCCACGCGGCATACGGGTCGCCGTATTGTGCCCGGGCCCAGTGCCGACGGAATTTGCCGCCCGGGCGGGCGTCAGCGGCGGCACGCTGGCGCCCAGCATCTTGACCCAGTCGGCGGAGGATGTGGCCGAAGCGGGCTATCGTGGGCTTATGAGGGGCTCTCGGACAATTGTGCCGGGCTTCCTTAATAAGCTGATTACCGTGCTGATACGCCTGATCCCACGCAGCCTCATTTTGCGAGTTGCGGAAGCCCGGCAAGCGCGGCGCAGGCCCGCGCGACAGACATAGCCGCGTCCCGCCCACCATATTTGCAAACCGCGTTGGAGCGGTTACTAGTCAGCTTCGCGGTTGCACGCGACGAATCACCATTTGAAATATGTTGAAACCCGTCCTTCTCATTCTGCACCAGGAGCATTCGTCGCCCGGCCGCGTCGGTCAGACGCTGGCGAAGCTTGGCTATCCGCTCGATATCCGGCGCCCGCGTTTTGGCGATCCGCTGCCGGACACGATGGACGATCATGCAGGCGCCGCGATTTTTGGCGGCCCACAGAGCGCCAATGACAATGAAGAGTTCGTGCACCGCGAGATCGACTGGATCGGCGTGCCGCTCCGCGACAAGAAACCATACCTCGGTATCTGCCTCGGCGCACAAATGATGGCGCGGCATCTCGGCGCCAGCGTCTTCCCGCATCCAAAGGGCCATGCCGAGGTTGGCTATTATCCGATTCGTCCGACTGACGCGGGACGGAAAGTGTGCGCCGAATGGCCGGATCATGTTTATCAATGGCATCGCGAAGGCTTCGAGTTGCCGTCGGGTGGTGAGCTTCTCGCCGAAGGCGACGCTTTCTCGATTCAGGCGTTTCGATATGGAACCGGCTATGCGTTGCAGTTTCATCCGGAAGTTACGCACGCGATGATGTATCGCTGGCTTGTCCGCGGCGCGCACCGAATGGAATTGCCTGGCGCCAAGCAACGCCACGAGCATATCGCCGACCGCGCCGTGCACGATTTGGCTTCGCGCAATTGGCTGGCCGCATTTATCGACCACTGGATCGGCCGTACGCCGGCCAATCGAACGTAGCCAAGGTGCGTCCTGATTGCGCTTCCTGCGCGCGAGCGCCATTGACAAACTGCCGTTCAGCCTGATCGTTGCAGCGGGTTCTGGGGATTGATGGCCACACGGGGACGTGCGGATGTTTGACTCGGACGATCGCAGCCCATCCCTCACGCGGCCAACGCCTTCCGCATTGGGCACAATATTGCGGGCGTCCGATGGATTTCTCGAACTTCTTCCGATTGCGACTTTTATCTGTGACGCAAATGGTACAATTCTACAGTACAACCGTCATGCCGTAGCCGTTTGGGGCGGCGCCCCGGACCCCGGACAAACGCATGATCAGTTCAGGGAAAGCGCGCGATTTTTTGAATTGGACGGCACACCCGTCGCTCGATCGATGGTGTCAGAAGTTCTGTCGGGCGGCCCGCCGGTGCGAGACGTCGAGCGTATCGTTGAGCATGCCGACGGCACGCGGCTGATCGTGTCGGTCAACATCGATCCGCTGCGCAACACGAAGGGCGAACTTGTCGGCGCGGTGAATTGTTTTCTCGACATCACCGAGCGCAAGCGGATGGACGTCGCACTCGAGCGCTCCAGGCTGCATGCCCGCGAGCAGGAGCAGCGCCTGGCGGCGACCTACGAGCATGCGTCAATCGGGATCTCGGAAATCGCTCCCGATGGCCAATTCCTGCGTGTCAATGAAGCGATCTGCGCGATCACCGGTTACAGCCGTGAAGAGCTTCTCGCCTCCCGATTGTTTCGTTACACCCACCCTGACGATGCCGATCCCGATCGCGAGGGGTTTCGTAAACAGGTCGGCGGCGAGCTCGATTTCTATTCGGTCGAAAAGCGTTTCATCCGAAAGGATGGGCGCATCATCTGGCTCTCGGTGCGCTCGTCGCCCGTGCGCGATGCTGGCAACCGGCTGCTTTACGTCGTTCGTGTGGTGCAGGACATCAGCGAACGCAAGGCGGCCGAGCAGCGCCAGAAACTCCTGATGGACGAACTAAACCACCGCGTGAAAAACACGCTGGCGACGGTCCAATCACTGGCATCGCAGACCGCGCGAAGCGCGCATACGCCGGCGGCATTCCGGGAGGGCTTTGAAGGACGTTTAATTGCGCTGTCCAAGGCCCATGACCAGCTCACGATCCACCATTGGGAAAGCGCCGATTTACGCGAACTGCTCTCGGGAAGCCTGGCGCCTTATGCCGGGGCCGATCGCGTTGTTTTGCGTGGCGAAGACGTCGTTCTGCGCCCGCGCGCGGTCCTCACCCTGGCGATGGCCGTGCACGAACTTACGACCAATGCCGCAAAATATGGCGCACTGTCGGTGCCCGGCGGACGGATCGAAATCCATTGGCGTCCGGTGCGTGGTGACACTGGCCATCTGATGCTGCGCATTGACTGGACGGAGCAGGGCGGCCCTTCGGTCGCCGAGCCCAAGCAGCGCGGTTTCGGCTCCAAGCTGATTGAAGGCAGCATCGCCGCCGAGCTTGGCGGAAGCGCCCGCCTCGCATTCGCGCCGGAAGGACTGCGCTGTGAAATCCTCATTCCGATCGAGATTGCCGCGATCGATATGCGGGCCAAGACGGGCGAGGATTGGTCAGTTTAAAAAATAATGAGCCCGTCTTCGCCCTGCGGGCTAAGACGCGGCAGCCTTCGCTCGCTTCGCCCGAGAGGCAGGGATGGCTTGCCGAGCCGGAGCTCGCGAAGCGCGCGGACAGCCCGTCTTTGCCCTGCGGGCTACGACGGGCAACCTTCGCTGTTCGCTGGCTTGCCAACCGAAGCGGCGTTCGCCGCGAAGGTTGGTGGAGCCGAGGGGATTTGAACCCCTGACCTCCTCATTGCGAACGAGGCGCTCTCCCAACTGAGCTACGGCCCCGCCAAAAGGCAACGACGAACGTCGTTACGCTAAAATTGCGGCGAGTGGGCGCCATTTAGGACCAGGTGTTTGCCCTGTCAAGGATGCGGCCGCGCAGCCGGTGATCGGCTTGTTCGGGGCCACTCGACCCGCTACTTTGCGCCCGGATTACGAACAGGCGGAAACTCATGCGCGCGCTACTCGATATAATTCTTTTGATACTCCAGATTTACATCTGGCTGCTGATCGCCGCCGCAGTGCTGTCCTGGTTGATCGCCTTCAGCGTGGTCAACACCCGTAACCAGGTGGTGGCGATGGTTGGCGAATTTCTTTATCGCATTACCGAGCCGGTGTTGCGCCCGATACGTTCGATGTTGCCCAACCTCGGCGGAATTGACGTGTCGCCGGTGATCCTGATTTTGCTCATCCTGTTCCTCGAAAACGTGATCATCCGGTACATCTATCCCAACGTGTTCTAGCAAATGGCGGCCGTTCCCTGGTCGCTTACGCCGGGCGGCGCGGTGTTGGCGGTACGGCTGACGCCGAAGGGCGGCCGCGACGCAATCGAAGGCATTGACGTCCTTGCCGATGGACGAGCTGTGCTGGCTGTACGGGTGCGCGCTCTGCCGGCGGAAGGCGAAGCCAATGAGGCTCTCATTCGCCTGATTGCAAAGGCCGTGGGCGTCCCGTCGCGCGATGTCACACTCGTTGCGGGCGCCACCGCCCGTCTCAAGCGGCTCGCTATTTTAGGCCACGGCCCGACGGTAATCGCGGCGCTGGAGAAAATCGCGATACCGCGCTAAGGCTTCAGGGTGAAGCCGGCGGGCGGACCATGACTGCACGTATTATCGACGGCAAGACAATCTCGGCGGACCTGCGCGGCAAAGTGACGGACGCCGTCCACCGCCTGCGTCGCGATCGTGGCATCGTGCCGGGCCTTGCCGTTGTTCTGGTCGGCGAGAACCCTGCAAGCGAAGTCTATGTCCGCAATAAATCCAAGGCAGTGACCGAATGCGGCATGCAGGCATTCGACCGCAAACTACCTACGGCAACCAGCGAAGCCGAACTGATCAATCTCATCGCGGCGTTCAACAGCGACGAGCAGGTCAACGGCATCCTCGTGCAGTTACCGCTGCCAAAGCAAATCGATGCGCACAAAATCATTGCGGCCATCGACCCGGCCAAGGACGTGGATGGATTCCACCCGCTACAATGTCGGGCGTCTCGCCAGCGGGTTCCCGGCGCTTGTTCCGTGCACGCCCATGGGCTGCGTGCGCCTGGCCAAGACTGTGCATCCATCGCTCGCCGGCCTGGAAGCAGTCGTGATTGGCCGCTCGAATATTGTCGGCAAACCGATGGCCCAACTGCTGCTGGCCGAAAACGCGACCGTTACTATCGCCCATTCCAAGACGGTCGATCTCGCCGCCGTCTGTCGCCGCGCTGATCTGCTTGTCGCAGCGATTGGACGGCCGGAATTGGTTCGCGGCGACTGGATCAAACCAGGCGCGACCGTCATCGACGTCGGCATCAACCGCGTACCGGGCGATGGCGGCAAGTCGCGCATCGTCGGTGATGTCGAATTTCGCCGAAGCATCGAAAACCGCTGGCGCGATTACGCCGGTTCCGGGCGGCGTTGGCCCGATGACAATCGCATGCTTGCTGCTGAATACGCTGCGCGCCGCATGTGCGCAGAAGGGGTTACCGGCACCCAGTCTCTGACTAGGCCTGCCAGGCGTAGGCGACTTTATCGAGCGTCTTGCTGCCAAAGCGTTCCGAGGAACGCGCGACCGCGCGGCCGCCGAGTGCACGATAGAATTCCATCGCCGGTTCGTTGTCCGACAGCGCCCACACGACCATGCTCTTCAGGCCGCTCTGGTTGAGATCCTTGCGCGCGGCAGAAAACAGGCGACGCCCAAAACCCAGGCCCTGGAATTCCGGCCGCAGATAAATCTCGTAAATCTCGCCGTCATAAAACAGGCTGCGCGCGCGGTTGCGTCCGTAGTTGGCGTAGCCGGCAATGCGATCGCCGAACTGAAGGATCGTAATGCGGCTGCCTTTGCGAATGGCCGAATCCCACCAGTCCGGGCCGCGGCGGTTGATCAGCTTGTCGAGTTCGTTGCCCGGGATGATGCCCTGATAGGCCGCGCGCCACGCCTCATCATGCGTCTCGGCGACGTCCAGTGCGTCTGCCGACTTTGCGCGACGAATCTCGATGAGGGTCGTGCTCATTTCGCGATAGAAGCAACGAACTTTGCGGCCTTCAAGCCCTATCGTAAATGATGGGTTAATGGTGTGGATTACTGGTCACACGTCTGTGTAAATGCCGCAGCGATGGCGGAAAATGATGGTTGAAACATCACACGCCGATCCAAACTGGCGTCCGGTTCCAGGGTTCTACGGGATGACGCGCGGCGGGTGGCCGGTGCGTGTCGGCTGCTGATTCGACAACCTGATTCGAATCAATCCGCAGGCAAAAACGAAAAACAGGGAAAGGCGTCCCCGGCGTCAGGCCGGCTCGGCTTCCTTCATGCGGTCGGCTTTTTTGCGGTCGTTCTCATCGAGCAACTTCTTCCGCAGGCGGATCGACTTCGGCGTGACCTCGACCAGCTCGTCGTCCTCGATATAGGCCAGCGCCTTTTCGAGCGTCATGCGGATCGGCGGAGTGAGACGCACGGCTTCGTCCTTCGAGGTGGTGCGAATATTGGTGAGCTTCTTGCCCTTGAGCACGTTGACGATGAGATCGTTGCCGCGCGTGTGTTCGCCCACGATCATACCATTGTAAACTTTCCAGCCGGGCTCGATCATCATTGGCCCGCGGTCTTCCAGATTCCAGAGTGCGTAGGCGACCGCGTCGCCCTTGTCGTTGGAAATGAGCACGCCATTGCGCCGGCCCTGGATCGGTCCCTTGTGAGGAGCGTAAGCGTGGAACAGCCGATTCATGATCGCGGTGCCACGCGTGTCGGTGAGCAATTCGCCCTGGTATCCGATGAGGCCACGTGTCGGTGCATGAAAAACGAGACGCAGGCGCCCGCCGCCGGACGGCCTCATCTCCATCATGTCGGCTTTGCGTTCAGCCATCTTCTGCACGACGATACCGGAATGCTCCTCGTCGAGGTCGATGACGACTTCCTCGATCGGCTCCAATATTGCGCCGGTAGCGGGGTCCTCCTTCAGCAGAACCTTCGGGCGCGACACCGACAGCTCGAAGCCTTCGCGGCGCATGGTCTCGATCAGGATGCCGAGCTGCAATTCGCCGCGCCCGGCGACTTCCATTGAATCCTTCTCGTCGGATTCGCGCACGCGCAACGCCACGTTTCCTTCTGCTTCGCGCAGCAGGCGGTCGCGGATCATGCGTCCGGTGACCTTGTCGCCTTCGGTGCCCGCGAGCGGGGAATCGTTGACGCGGAATATCATCGCCAGCGTCGGTGGATCGATTGGCTGGGCAGGCAGCGGCGTTTCGACCGACGGATCGCAGATCGTCATGGCGACGGTCGCTTCCGGCAGCCCGGCGATAGCGACGATGTCGCCGGCATCGGCCTCGTCCACCGGCACGCGTTCGAGTCCGCGGAACGCCAGCACCTTGGTCATACGGCCGGTCTCGATCAGCTTGCCGTCGTGGTCGAGCACCTTCACCGGCAGGTTGGGTTTTGCAGAGCCAGACGTGATGCGGCCGGTGACGATGCGGCCGAGATAAGGATTGGCTTCGAGAATAGTCCCGAGCAACCGGAATGGGCCGCTTTCGACCACCGGCGGTTTGACGTGCTTGAGGATGAGATCGAACAGCGGCTTCATGCCGTCGTCATGCGATCCATCGAGGCTGGTCGCCATCCAGCCCTGCTTGGCCGAGCCGTAGAGAATCGGGAAATCGAGCTGTTCATCCGTTGCATCGAGCGCGGCGAACAGGTCGAACACCTCATTGACCACCTGGGTGGCGCGCGCGTCGGCGCGGTCGACCTTGTTGATGACCACAATGGGCTTGAGGCCCATCTTGAGTGCCTTCGACACCACGAACTTGGTCTGCGGCAACGGACCCTCGGCGGCGTCGACCAGCACCAGCGCGCCATCGACCATATTGAGAATGCGTTCGACTTCGCCGCCGAAATCGGCGTGGCCAGGGGTATCGACAATATTGATGCGCGTGCCGTTCCAGATCACCGAAGCGGCCTTGGCAAGAATGGTAATGCCGCGCTCGCGTTCGAGGTCATTGGAATCCATGGCGCGCTCGACCACGCGCTGGTTCTCGCGATACGCGCCCGACTGCTGCAGCAGGCGGTCGACCAAGGTGGTTTTGCCATGGTCGACATGCGCGATAATGGCGACGTTGCGAAGATCCATCGGAGTTCCTGAAACCAAGCGCGGGCCCAAAGGGGCCCGCGACTCTGTTGCGGCGCAATATAGTCACGCGCGGCCGAGATGCAACCGTTACGCCGGACAAGGTTAAGCCACTGGCATCGGTATAAGGGTATTAAGCCCCTGCCGGGCGGCTCCACGGCCCAAAACGCACGCCTTTCGGAAGGGCTTCCTGCAACATCATCATTTCAGCGATGGTTTCGCTGGTGACAAACCCCACCAGCTTGCCGCCTGCGTCAGTGACGCCGACCGCTTGCGCCGATTTCTGCTGTAACAATTTGAACGCCTGCTCCAGCGTCGCCCGATGACTGATGGTCGGCATCTCCGCCACCATGGCATCGGCGACGCGGACATCCGGTCCGCGGGACTTGATCGTGCGGATGAGATCGGCACGGCCGAGCACGCCGACCGGTTTGCCGGCGCCATCGACGACCGGAAATTCACCCTGGCTCGTTTGCAACAGCGTCTGCACCGCATCGTCGATATGCGCCTCCGGCGATAGCGTCGCAAATTGTGTCATCATGGCGTAGCTCACCGGCACGCCGCGCGACGCCGCACGCAGCGCCACCATATGGGCCTCCGACGAAGCCGCGAGATAGACGAAAATGGCAATGAAGATCAGGATCGGGTTCGCCATCAAGCCGATGAAGCCGAGGGCGAAGGCCACGAACTGCCCGATCATGGCGGCAATCTCGGTGGCGCGCACATAGCCCAAACGGCTCGCCAGCAAGGCCCGCAGGACACGGCCGCCGTCCATCGGGAAGGCGGGGATCATATTGAACAGCGCAAGGAAAATGTTCACCGCCGCCAGCCGGTCCACCAACGGAATTTGCAGATTATCGACCGCCGCTGCCGCGCTGGCCTGCAAATTTGCGTTGAAGACATAAACCAGCACCGCCGCGATCGCGACGTTGACCAGCGGTCCGGCGATAGCGATGAGGAATTCCTCCCAGGGTTCTTCCGGAATACGCTCGAGCTGCGCCACACCGCCGATCGGCAAGAGCGTCACATAGGGCGTCGGTACGCCAAAGGCCCGTGCCGTGAAGATGTGTCCGAACTCGTGCAGCAGCACGCAGAGGAACAAAAGCAGCATAAACGCGAGGCTATTCCACGCCGTTGCGGCGCCTCCCGAGGCGTAGCTGGCCGCGAAGATCCAGGCGAGAAACAACAGAAAGGTGAGGTGGATGCGGACGACGGTGCCTGCCACCTTGCCGATATTCAATGACCAGGACATGGATGCCTCTTATGGCCGGGGTCGACCGCGTAAAAGGTAGTATCGGCGCGGACCCTTTACGAGGGTGGTGCGTTCGTTTCGACAAGGACCCACATCATGGCGCAAAAATTGACCGCAGAAGCTCGTAAATCCGCACTGGCGCACCTCAATGGCTGGTCCGAAGCGGCCGGCCGGGACGCCATCACGAAAAAATTCGTATTCAAGGATTTCAACCAGGCGTTTGGCTTCATGACGCGCGCCGCGCTGGTCGCGGAAAAAATGGACCATCACCCGGAATGGTTCAACGTCTACAAGACGGTCGAAGTCACACTCTCGACCCATGATGCCGGCGGTCTGACGGAGCTCGATGTGAAGCTCGCCGAGGCGATGGACAAGATGGCCGCTGGTTAATGCGGTAGCCGCCATCAGAGCGTTGCCTTGCGGTCGCCCCAATCGACAACCACATGAGTGGCCATGAGCTTTGCACAATCCGCATTCTGGCAAACCGGTGACGACGAGAACGCCTTCCGTCTTCGCTTCTGGCGCAAGACGCAGCGCGTTGCCGCATCAATTCCCTTCGCAGAGGATTTGCTCGCTGCCTACTACTGTGCGTTCGACCGCGACACGCCCTTGCCGGTGAAGATGTCGCTGATCGGCGCACTCGCTTATTTCGTTTTGCCGGTTGATGCGATTCCCGATGTGCTGCCGGTGCTCGGATTCACCGACGATGCCGCCGTGCTGGCGAGCACTATTAAATTGGTGGCCAGCCATATCCGGCCGGAACATCGCGCGGTGGCGAGAGACAAGTTGGCTGGGTTCCGGTAGCGCTACGGCCTCAATATTACTTTGCCCATCACCTGTCGTGCGGCAATGGCCTTGAGTGCGGCCGGAGCTTCCGCGAGCGGATAGACCGCGTGGATGTGCGACGACAGTTTTCCTTCCTTGCACCACGCCAGCAACTGTTCGGTATTGGCGCGATGGCCCGCCGGGTCGCGCTCGATCCACGAACCCCAGAAAACGCCAAGAACATCGCAGCCCTTGAGCAGCACAAGATTGAGCGGCAGTTTTGGAATCTCGCCGGCGGCAAAACCGACCACGAGAAACCGGCCGCGCCAGGCAATCGAGCGCAATGCTGCTTCGGCATAAGTTCCGCCGACCGGATCGTAAATCACGTCGGCGCCGCTGCCCTGCGTTACGCGGCGCAGCGCCTCCTTGAGATCTTCGCTGCCATAGTTGATGCCTTCATCAGCACCGTGATCGCGCGCGAATTTGATTTTTTCTGCCGATGACGCGCAAGCGATCACGCGCGCGCCCAGGATCTTGCCAAGCTCGATCGCGGCAAGGCCTGTACCGCCGGACGCACCGAGCACTGCGAGCGTTTCACCTGGCTTAAGATGGGCACGATCCTTGAGCGCGTGCAGCGTCGTGCCGTAGGTCACGCAGAGGCCGGCGGCGTGATCCGCATCGAGGCCGTCCGGAATTTTGATCAGTTTGACTGCGGCGATCGCGATGCGCTCGCGCGCGGCGCCATAGCCGGAGCATGCAATGACGCGATCACCGACCGAGAATTGGGTGACGCCTTCGCCGAGGGCCTCGATCGTCCCGGCGAACTCTGCGGCGGGCGAGAAAGGAAGGGGCGGTTTGGTCTGATACTTGTTGGCGATAATCAACGTGTCGAAGAAATTCAGCGCGGCGGCTTCGATGCGCACCACCGCTTCGCCCTTTCCGGGAACCGGATCGGGGATCTCGGCCAGTGTGAGGTCGTCGGGCGTGCCATAGTGAGTGCAGAGGAGGGCTTTCATGTCATTCCGTGGGAAATTGTGCGACGCGAACGGTCAAAGTGTCGCGGGTTCTAGCATGCCAGCGCGGGCCGTCAGCCCCTTGGAAGAGAATGTCGCCTTCACATTGCCGACATTCACATCTAATGCGCTAATATCCTTGCGATTCTGATTGAAGGCGGCTCAGCGACCGTCATTATCGACACCGGTAGGGCCCGATGAACATCACCGCTTTATTCCGTACGCCTATTGTCCTTCTGGGTCTCTGCGTATTCATCGACGGCGCGTCGGCACAGCAGAAGAAGCCCGCCAGTCCTACCGACCAGGCTGTCCTGCTCGGTCAATTTGGCGAATGGGGCGCCTACCGTGCCACACCTGGGGGTAAGAAGATCTGCTTCGCGCTTGCCAAGCCGACATCGGCCACGAGCGAGCCGGCCGGCCGCAACCGCGATCCGTCTTACGCTTTTGTGTCCACGCGGCCCGCGGAGAAAGTCAGGAATGAGGTGTCTGTGATCGTTGGCTATCCGCAGAAGCCCGGCCACGACGCCACGGCCGCTATCGGTTCGAGCACCTATTCGATGTACACCCAGAATGATGGCGCCTGGGTCAAGAACGCGGCGGAAGAAGCGCAGATGGTGGAAACCATGCGCAAAGGCGCGGACCTCGTGGTTAAGAGCGAATCCGCGCGCGGCACCAAGACCACCGACACCTTTTCGCTCAAAGGCATTGCCCAGGCCCTCGACAAGGTGGCGGAGGAGTGCAAGTAGGGCGTTCGCGCCCTATATTGCGGTCAGGGCCGAACAGCCCTGACAACCTGGTCCAATGGAAACGCTCACAGATACTGCATTCGTCGAGAAGACGCCGCTCGAGCGCTATGTTGCGCCGGAGAAGCCGTCGCTGATCGGGCTGACTCGCATGCAGTTGGCTGATGCGCTCGGTGAGGTCGGCGTGCCAGGGGCACAGCGCAAGATGCGCGTGCAACAGCTCTGGCACTGGATGTATTTCCGTGGGTTCACCTCGTTCGACGAGATGACGAGCGTGTCGAAAGAGCTGCGCGCCGCGCTGGCCGGGCGTTTCACGCTGGCGCGCCCGGAGGTCGTAGCCGAGCAAGTGTCCGTCGACGGTACGCGCAAATGGCTGTTGCGGCTGCCTGGCGAAGTGCAGGGGGAGCGCCCGCACGAAGTCGAGTGCGTCTACATTCCGGATACCGAACGTGGCACATTGTGCGTTTCCAGTCAGGTTGGCTGCACGCTCACATGTACGTTCTGTCACACCGGTACCCAACGCCTCGTTAGAAATCTGACTGCAGGAGAAATCGTCGGCCAGGTACTGGCGGCGCGCGACCGGCTTGGAGATTGGCCTGGCGGAACACGGCCAACCGACGGCGTTGTGCCGAGCGGCGACCGTTGCATCACCAATATCGTGATGATGGGCATGGGCGAGCCGCTCTACAATTTCGAAGCGGTCCGCGACGCGCTGCTGATTGTCGCGGACGGCGATGGCATCGGGATTTCCAAGCGGCGCATCACGCTGTCGACATCGGGCGTGGTCCCCAATATTCAAAGGACCGGCGCCGAGATCGGCTGCATGCTGGCGGTATCGCTGCACGCGGTGCGAGACGAGCTTCGCAACGAATTGGTCCCGCTTAATCGCAAATACCCGATTGCCGAACTACTCGACGCCTGCCGCAACTATCCCGGCGCTTCCAATGCCAAGCGCATCACCTTTGAATATGTGATGCTCAAGGGCGTGAACGACTCGATCGACGACGCCAAAGCACTGGTGCGGCTGCTCAAAGGCATTCCGGCCAAGATCAATCTCATCCCTTTCAATCCGTGGCCGGGCAGCCAATACGAGTGCTCGGACTGGGAGCAAATCGAGAAATTTTCGCAGGTCGTTTTCGACGCAGGGTATGCGTCGCCGGTGCGCACGCCGCGCGGGCGCGATATTCTGGCCGCGTGCGGCCAGCTAAAAAGCGCGACCGAAAAGCTGTCGGCGCGCGAGCGCATGGCGTTGCGTGCCATGGTCATGGTGGAATGACGGCGCTGAATTTTATTTGAAGGACAATATAAATGTCTCTCCTCGGCCGGATCATTGTCATCTTCATCGCACTCATGGTCGCCATCATGGTGGCGGGCATCACGCTCGCCATCGGTATCGTTTCGCCGGACTGGGCGGGGATCGACTCAGATCCCTTCGAGCGTGTGAGCTTTTTCATCATTTCATTCTTTGCTACCAGCTTCGCCGGCGCGGTTGCGATGTTGCCGGCCCTGGTGGTTATCGTGATCGCGGAAGCTGCGCGGATGCGTAGCTTTCTCTATTACGGCGTCGGCGGCGCGTTGGTCGGGCTGGCGTCCTACTATGGCTCCGACGTTTCCGAGCGGCTTGAAAACACCACCGACGTCGTGCCCGTTGGCCATTCGCTGCAGTTGGCGGCCGCGGCTGGGATCATCGGCGGGATTGCCTATTGGCTTATCGCCGGGCGCAATGCAGGCCGCTGGCGCGACCCGCGCACTCCACCGGTTTGATCCGGGAAGCAATCGCCTTTCCATTTTGCGGCGCGTCGGCTAGACGAACCCCGCATGAACCGCACCGGATTACTGATCGCGCTCGCCATCGCCGCCATTACAGGCGTGGTATTCGGCCTCTATCCCGACCTGGACCTGCGCATCGCGCGGTTTTTCTATTCGTTCGAAGACGTCACCCACAACAAATTCGCCTTCCGGATCTATCCGCCGGTGTTGTGGGCACGCGATATCGGTCTTTGGATCGGCACCTTGCTGGTAACGCCCGCGGTCGTTTCGCTCGTCATCAAGCTGGTCCTGCCTCGGCGCAAATTATTGATATCGGGCCGTGCAATCGTCTTCCTGATGGCCACGATGGCGCTTGCGCCCGGCTTGCTGGTCAATGTTGTGCTCAAGGATCACTGGGGCCGTTCCCGGCCGATTGACGTGACCCAGTTTGGCGGCAGCGAGCGTTTCGTGGCCTGGTGGGATCCACGTGGCGATTGCCCCGCGAATTGCGCCTTTGTTTCCGGTGATGTGGCGGGTGCGTTTTGGACAATCGCGCCTGCGGCTCTCGCACCACCACAATGGCGTGCTGTTGCCTATGGCGCAGCACTTGCGCTTGGCACCGGCATGGCCGCGATCCGCGTGATGGCTGGTGCGCATTTCCCGTCTGACGTGATTTTCGCGGGCGTGTTCACGTTTCTGATCATATGGCTTGCCTATGCCCTGATTTATCGTTGGCCGCGGACGCGACTGTCGGATGATGAGATCGACCGGGCGCTCGGGCGTTTCGCGCGCCCGGGATACGATTTCATTGTTGGGCTGTTTGGCGGACGGCGAAAGTCGCGGTAATCGTAGCGACGTTAACCAGGACGCACTTTGCGCGGTTTGTCTTTGGCCCTATAGTCCGCCGCGATTTTTCAATGCAGCAATCATCCAATGTCCGACGGCAAGTCTGCTAAAAAAGTGAAGAAAGTCGTGCTTGCCTATTCGGGCGGGCTCGACACCTCGATCATCCTGAAGTGGCTGCAAACCACCTATGGATGCGAGGTGGTGACGTTTACCGCCGATCTGGGTCAGGGTGAGGAGCTCGAGCCGGCGCGGCAGAAGGCGCTGCTGCTCGGCATCAAGAAAGACAACATTTTCGTCGAGGATTTGCGCGAGGAGTTCGTGCGCGACTACGTGTTCCCGATGTTCCGCGCGAACGCAGTCTATGAAGGCCAGTACCTGCTTGGCACGTCGATCGCGCGGCCGCTGATCGCCAAGAAACAGATCGAGATTGCCGAGAAGGTGGGCGCCGATGCGGTCGCGCATGGCGCGACCGGCAAGGGCAATGATCAGGTGCGGTTCGAGCTTACCTATTATGCGCTCAAGCCCGACGTGACAGTGATCGCGCCATGGCGTGAATGGAATCTCACTTCACGCAGCAAGCTCATCGAATTTGCCGAACAGCATCAAATCCCGATCGCCAAGGACAAGCGCGGCGAAGCGCCGTTTTCGGTCGACGCCAATCTTTTGCACGCCTCGTCGGAAGGCAAAGTGTTGGAAGATCCCAACCAGGAAGTGCCCGACTACGTGTATTCCCGCACGATCGATCCGGAGAAGGCGCCGGACAAGGCGACCTATATCACCGTCGATTTCGAGCGCGGCGATGCGGTGGCCGTTGACGGCAAGAAACTCACGCCGGCTGCGCTGCTGAAAAGGCTCAACGAACTTGGCCACGACAACGGTATTGGCCGGCTGGATCTGGTTGAGAACCGCTTCGTCGGAATGAAGTCGCGCGGCATGTATGAAACGCCCGGCGGAACGATATTGCTCGCCGCCCATCGGGGTATCGAGTCGATCACGCTTGATCGAGGTGCGGGGCACCTGAAAGATGAGCTCATGCCGAAATATGCTGAGCTGGTGTATTACGGCTTCTGGTTCACCCCCGAGCGTGAAATGTTGCAGGCCGCGATCGACAGGAGCCAGGAATTCGTCACAGGCCGTGTGAAATTGAAGCTCTACAAAGGCAATGCAATTGTTGTCGGTCGCGAAAGCAAGTACTCGCTCTATGATCAGGATCTGGTGACGTTCGAGGAAGGCGCAGTGGCCTACGATCATCGCGACGCCGAGGGCTTCATCAAGCTCAACGCGTTGCGTCTGCGTACGCTCGGCCAGCGGCGGCGCAAGCTCAAGCTCGACTGAACGGCCATCGCGCGCTGACGGGAAGAAGAGCATGGACATACGCGCGAAGAGCTTGTGTCTGCTTTCTGTATTTGCGGTGGCGGTAGCCGGTTGTTCCTCCAGCGGCAAACCGCCTGCGGAAGATCCCAACGTATTCCCGTCCGCCTACAAGGACGAGATTTTGAATACGCTGACAAACCTGCTCGACGATCCGACAAACATCCGCGGTGCCTATATCAGCGATCCTGTCTTGCGAACGGTTGGAAAAGATCAGCGATATACGGTTTGCGTGCGCTTCGATTCGCGGGACGCCAACAAACAATATCTGGGCAGCAAGGACCGTATTGCATTTTTCTATGGTGGACAGCTCAATCAACTGGTCGACGCGAGCAAAGAACAGTGCGGCAATGCGGCGTACAAGCCGTTTCCCGAGTTGGAAAGACTTTGCCAGGCGCGGAAATGTGTCTAGCAGCGCGTGCTTTGCTGATTTAATGAACATTGTCCGGCGGGGCCGACGCCGGCTCGGCGCCTCTTTCCATCGATTTCAATTCCGGATTTAACGGGAGGCCGCGACGCTGCTTGTCGGCGATCTCGGCTGCAACCTTTTGCATTTGAACAAAGCGCACCGGCGTCACCGGATGATCTGTCGCGATGCGCAGGTTGTCGGGATTTTCCAGCGATAGGGCGCGCCAGAACTCTTCGGCTCCGGCAAGCTCATAGCCGGCACGCGCTGCGTAATAAGCGCCGACATAGTCGGCTTCGCGCTCGAACGCGACGCTGAATGCGCGCGCGCCGGCACGCGCGAACTCCTTCGAAAATACACCGTTAGTGGACGTTATAGTCAGCGTAACTGCGACGTCGATTGCGGCACCGCCTGCCCATCCCATGATTGCATTGGTCCGCTGCTTGCTGAGGTGACCAAGGTTGGAATGCGCAAGCTCATGCCCGACGACAAGGGCAAGCTGCGCGTCTGTATGTGCAAGACGCAAAATGCTGGAATAGACTACAATTTCATCGTCCGTCGTGAATGCATTGATTTCTGAATCCGTCCTGAGCTCAATCGGGATGGTGCAAGCATTCACCGGCACCACCGTGTACATGTCGTCGCCGCCGTCACGCCGTACGAGAACTCGGATTGGCTGTTCACCATTGTGGCGCACGAATGCGCCAATCCATTTGGCCGTGCCGGTGCGCGGGACCGGCTCGTTGTTGAACGTCAGGAGATGGTCGCCGGGCTTGATTCCAGCTTTAGCGGCGGGCGAAGTCTCTGCGACAGAGAGTACAGTTGCTTGTGTCCAGCTGACCGAGAGGGCTTCGTGAGAGAACGAGCGGTACTTGCGCGGCAAGCTTGCGACGGTGCCCGCGCTTAGCCCGATCTGAGCCCAAGCCCGATCCTTGCAGTCTTCGCGATTGGCGACGCGGATACGGAAGGAGACGTTGTCGAGACGGTGGAGTTGGGCGAAATAGTCACGAATCTGGTCGATCTGCTGTTTGCGCCGCTCGATTTCGACCTCAGCTGACGGCAGTGGCGGCAGTTTCGAGACCGGCCCGCAAGCCGTGCACAACAGACCACTTGCGACCAAAAACATCTTCTTACGCAGACGCACGCAAATAAACCCCGCGAACGGGGTCGAGATTGCATCAGCGATTTTATGGATTCAAGCAAGAGTTGTATGTCGCATCAGGACAACTCGCGTCATTAATGTCCAACTGCGGCCGACACGAGAATGTGTGCAAACGCTAAAGCTGCCGGTCGACGAGCGCCTTTTTCAACTCGGCAATTTCCTTGGCCGGATTGAGCCCCTTCGGACACGCTTTCGAGCAATTCATGATTGTGTGGCAGCGATAGAGGCGGAACGGATCTTCAAGGTTGTCGAGACGCTGACCGGTCGCTTCATCGCGGCTGTCCTGAACCCAACGGTTGGCCTGCAACAGCGCGGCAGGACCAAGATAGCGGTCCGAATTCCACCAGTAGCTGGGGCACGACGTCGAGCAGCACGCGCAAAGAATGCATTCGTACATGCCGTCAAGCTTGGCGCGGTCCGTGTGGCTCTGCTTCCATTCCTTCTCGGGCGTCGCGGTCACTGTTTGCAGCCACGGTTCGATCGACGCGTATTGCGCGTAGAAATTCTTCAGATCTGGAACCAGGTCTTTGACAACGGGCTGATGCGGCAGCGGATAAATCTTCACTGGCGCGCGCGTGTCATCGATCGCCTTGGTGCAGGCGAGTGTGTTGGTGCCATCAATGTTCATGGCGCAGGAACCGCATACGCCTTCGCGGCAGGAGCGGCGGAATGTGAGCGTGGGGTCGATATTGTTCTTGATCCAGATCAGCGCGTCGAGAATCATCGGTCCGCAGTCATCGCGGTCGACGTAATAGGTGTCGACACTTGGGTTTTGGCCATCATCCGGATTCCAGCGATAAATGCGGAATTCGCTCACATGTGTCGCATGTGCAGTGCGCGGCCAGTGCTTGCCTTCGGTGATCTTGGAATTTTTTGGCAGCGTGAATTCGACCATGGCGGGTTTCCGTCAGTAGACGCGGGCTTTTGGTTCGATATAGGCGACGTCGTTGGTAAGCGTGAAGGCATGTACAGGACGATAGTCCAGCTTCACATTGCCTTTGTCGTCCAGCCACGCCAGCGTGTGCTTCATCCAGTTCTTGTCATCGCGCTGCGGATAGTCCTCGCGCGCATGCGCGCCGCGACTCTCGGTTCGATTTTTCGCAGAATCCATGGTCACCACGGCCTGCGCGAGCAGGTTATCGAGTTCCAGCGTTTCGATCAGATCTGAATTCCAGATCAGCGAACGATCGCTGACATGCACGTCGCCCATACCGGCTTGGACCTCATGAATGCGCTTGTGACCCTGCTCCAGCACTTCGCCGGTGCGGAACACTGCACAATCCTCTTGCATCACCCGCTGCATATTGAGCCGCAGCTGCGCGGTCCGGGTGCCCCCGGAAGCGTTGCGGAACCGATCGAGCCGCGACAGCGCGAGATCGGCGGAATTCTTTGGCAGCGCGGGCTGGCTGTCGCCGGGCGTGAGCAACTCGGCGCAGCGATGCGCGGCGGCACGGCCGAATACAACCAGATCGATCAACGAATTGGAGCCGAGACGGTTGGCGCCGTGCACTGACACGCAGGCCGCTTCGCCCAGCGCCATCAGGCCCGGGATCACGGTATCGTCGGCGCCGCCTTTTTTGGTCAGCGCTTCACCGTGGTAGTTCGTGGCAATGCCGCCCATGTTGTAATGCACTGTCGGAAGCACGGGGATTGGCTCGCGCGTCACGTCGACGTCGGCGAATATGCGCGCGGTTTCACTGATGCCGGGCAGCCGCTCGTGCAGCACCGCCGGATCGAGATGATCGAGATGCAGGAAAAGGTGGTCCTTTTCCTTGCCGACTCCGCGCCCTTCCCGGATTTCCATGGTCATCGCGCGCGAAACAACGTCACGCGAGGCGAGATCCTTCGCTGATGGTGCGTAGCGCTCCATGAAGCGCTCGCCTTCGGAATTAACGAGATATCCGCCCTCGCCGCGTGAACCTTCCGTAATCAGGCAGCCGGCGGGATAAATGCCGGTTGGATGGAATTGCACGAATTCCATGTCCTGCAGCGGTAATCCGGCCCGCAACACCATCGCATTGCCGTCGCCGGTGCAAATGTGCGCGGACGTACAGGAGAAATAAGTGCGTCCGTATCCGCCGGTCGCAAGAATAGTCATGTTTGCCGAAAAACGATGGATCGAGCCGTCGTCCATGTTGAGAGCGACGACGCCGCGGCACCGTCCTTCATCATCCATGATCAGGTCGATCGCGAAATATTCGACGTAGAACTCAGCGGCATGACGCAACGCCTGCCCGTACATCGTGTGCAGCATGGCATGCCCGGTGCGGTCGGCTGCGGCGCAAGTGCGCTGGGCGGTGCCTTTGCCGAAATGCGTCGTCATTCCGCCGAATGGGCGCTGATATATTTTTCCGTCGTCCTCGCGACGCGAGAACGGCAGCCCCCAATGTTCAAGTTCGTAAACAGCGGCCGGTGCATTGCGGCAGAGATATTCGATAGCGTCCTGGTCGCCAAGCCAGTCTGCGCCCTTGACGGTATCGTACATATGCCAGCGCCAGTCGTCTTCGCCCATATTTCCGAGCGCGGCGGCGATGCCGCCTTGCGCAGCGACAGTGTGTGAGCGCGTCGGAAAAACTTTGGTGATACACGCCGTACGCAGTCCGGCCTCACTGCACCCGACGACCGCGCGCAGGCCGGAGCCACCGGCACCGACGACGACAACGTCGTAACTGTGATCTTCAATAGGATAGGCCTTGCCGTTCACAGCAGGCGCGCCGTTTGATTTGCCATTCGTCGCCATGGATCAGACTCCAAACGAGAGTTTCAGGATGGCGAAGATCGATGCGAGGCTAACGGCGAAAACAAAGAATGTATTCGCCATCAGGCTGAGCAGTTTCAATTTTTCCTCGTGCACGTAGTCGAGAATGATTTCCTGCATGCCGATCCACATGTGATAGGCGGTGTTGATGATGAAGAGCAGCATGATGATGGCGACGATCGGCGAGCCGAGGATCTGTATAACTGCTGCGTGACTATGTCCCAGCAGCGCAGTGATAATGAGCAGAAATCCGATGGTGAGCGGAATTCCAGCGACCGACGTAACGCGTTGATGCCAGAAGTGGCCTGTTCCGGACCGAGCAGCCCCTAGGCCTCGCACCCGCCGCATGGGCGTACGCATTGGCTGCGTATCTTTCATCGCGGCCCTCCCATGACGAGGTAGCCGACGACCCAAAGAATGAGTGTGAGTGTGATCGAGCCGATCAACGTCGCAAGCGTCAGCAGCTCGCGCTCAGCTGGTTCGAATCCGTGAATCGTGTCCCAAATCAGGTGACGAATACCGCCCAGCATGTGATGAAGCAGTGCCCATGTGTAGCCGAAGAGCACGATACGTCCGATCAGACTGCCCATGAACCATTCGACATTGGCGTAGGCATTCGGGCCGGTTGCTGCGGCGATCAGCCACCAGGCGAGCAGCAACATTCCAAAATAGAGCGCCGCGCCGGTGACGCGATGCACGATCGACATCATCATCGTCAGCATCGGTCTGTAGATTTGCAGGTGGGGAGAGAGCGGACGCGCTCGCGTCGCCCCTGTCGTCGTTCCTGCCTCAAGCTCGGCCATCATCAGCCTCCGGAATAGAGATTGCTTGATTGCATCGACGGCGGCGGCCGGTACCTAACCAATGTCGCCAGCGTGCACCATCCCACGAAATGTCCGCCCGGCAATATTCATCACGAAAAATCCGAAACGGTCGTCCACACACGTCGAACACGGGGTGTGGGGAGGGGTCCAGAAATTCCGCTTGACCCAGCCCGGCAACCCTTTACTTCTTGATTTGCGAAGCTTGACCCTAAAAATATAGCGTTGCAATATGCGTTTTACGTAGTCTGCCTTCGTAAAATAAGAAGGTAGCCCATGCGGTTCGATTTCACCGACCTCAATCTGTTCCGCCACATCGTCGAGGCGGGCAGCATAACCCATGGCGCGGCACGCTCGAATCTGGCGCTTGCCGCTGCGTCGACCCGCATTCGCAAGATGGAAATGGCCTTTGGCACCGCGCTTCTGATCCGCGGCCGTGCCGGTGTGACGCCGACTCCGGCCGGCCGTACCCTGTTGCAACATGCGCGCGGTATCCTGGCACAAACCGAACGATTGCAGGAGGATCTCACCCCTTTTGCGCGTGGACTGGCCGGTCAGGTCCGTGTGCTTTCCAACACCAATGCTTTGACCGAGTTTCTGCCCGAATCGCTGAGTTCGTTCCTGATGGCCTATCCGGACATCAGTGTGGACCTCGAGGAGCGCCTGAGCGATGAGATTGTCGGGTTAATTGCCGAAGGCAACGCCGACATCGGCATCGTAGCCGGCACGGTCGACTATGGCGGTCTCAATACGTTCCCCTTTCGGAGCGATCGCTTCGTCCTGGTGGTTGCGAAGAATCATCCGCTCGCCAGCCGTTCGCGTATCGCGTTTTCGGAAGTGCTCGACTACGACATGGTGGGGCTCGACCGCGCCAGCGCGATTCAACGCTTCCTTGCAGATAAGGCCAACCGCATTGGCCGCCCATTGCGTCTGCGTGTGCAGCTGCGCAGCTTTGATGCGATTTGCCGCCTGGTTGAATGTAATGTCGGTGTTGGCATCGTGCCGGAGACGACCGTGCACCGTACCGAACGCACCATGGCGATCAGCGCTGTACGTCTGACCAACTCATGGGCGCTCCGCGAACTGACAATCTGTGTGCGCGATGTCGAGGCGATGCCGCCATACGCACGACAACTCGTCGATCATCTGCGGGCAAGTGTGTAGCGCATGAAAAGATCGTGCGCCAAAAGGTTACCTCGGCAGTAAGACCCAATAGTCGAGATCAAGGATCACCGCAGGATCATAGTCGTCGGCGTTTCTGAGCGGATAATCCGCACAGGGACGATCCTTGGTTGCAATCGTGTGTAAACGCAGCGCGCCGACATCGTCGCGGCCCGGCAATTCGGCACGAGCAAGCACTTCCGACCAGGAAAATAGAGTGCATCCGGCGAACAGCGGCGCGACATGGCGTCCGCCGTTGATCGCCGCGACGTGGAAAGCATTGCCAAATCCGTTAAACGTGAGCGCGCGGGCCAGCGATATGGCGTGCCCGCCATAAATAAGGCGGCGGCCGAAACGCCCTTTGCTTTCGGCAAACTGATTGAAGTGAATGCGCGCGGTGTTCTGATAGAGCCGCGTTGCAATCTGATGTTCGGCTTCCTCAACAGTCACGCCGTCGACGTGATCAATTTTTTCCCCGACTTTGTAGTTTCCGAAACGATGCGGGCTTCCGGCCAGCACGTTGTCATAGGCCGCCGGATTGATATGCGGGCAGCCAGTTCCAAGTTGCGCCGCCTCAACGCTCTTGGGCAGTTCAGGCACTTTTTCTTCAAGAGTGGGCGCCGCATCGTCGCGTTTGCGCACCATGACCCAGCGTACGTAGTCGAGTACAACTTCTCCGGATTCATCGAAACCGCGCGACCGCACATACACGATGCCGGTCTTTTTGTTTGAATTCTCCTTCAGCCCGATAACCTCGGACACGGCGTTCAGCGTGGCGCCGGGGTAGACCGGCTTGAGAAACCGGCAATCCGCATAGCCCAGGTTGGCAACTGCATTGAGCGAGATGTCCGGCACCGTCTTGCCGAACACGATATGAAATACCAGCAAGTCATCGAGTGGAGAGCGTGGGTACCCGATTTTCTGTGCAAAGGCGTCGGACGATTGCACCGCAAACCGTGCCCCGAACAGCGCATTGTAGAGTGCCACATCGCCGAGGGTCACGGTACGCGGCGTGGCGTGCCGAATCTGCTGACCGAGGCTGAAATCCTCGAAGAAATTGCCCGGACTCGTTTTCGGGGCGGATGAGGCGCTCACAAGTTCACTCCTTCCTCCGAACATGTCCGGCTGGGTCATTCTCACAAAACCGTGAGACGAATGCCAGCTTGCGGCAACGGAAACTGATGAGGACGTGTTTGGGCCCTGTGATAGCGCAAGAGCGCAACGTCAATCTCCTGGAGGAGGACACCCTAATGAAAAAGAGCATACTTTTGTCGACGCTGATTGCGGCTGGTCTTGCCATCGCCCCGCTGGCGCCGGCGGCTTTCGCCGACGACATGAAAAAGGACACTATGTCCAAGGACTCGATGTCGAAGGACAGCATGGCCAAGGACAGCATGAAAAAGGACACGATGTCGAAAGACACCATGTCCAAGGACTCGATGGCCAAGGACAATATGTCGAAGGACACTATGTCCAAGGACAACATGAAGAAGTAAGTCCGGAGCTGCGGCCGGGCTCACGCATCCTTGGGCCCGGCCGCGCCGTATATGCCTCGTGGGTACACCACGATAGACTGACAGGGCAAAGCCGCAATGACCGCCGAAACCATGACCATGCCGACCGCAGAGGCAACCATCCACCCGGGCTGGGTGCGGGTGTGCCATTGGATTAACGCGCTGGCGATCCTGGTGATGATCGGCTCCGGCTGGCAGATTTATGATGCCTCGCCGCTTTTCAGATTTGAATTTCCCAAAGCGATTGCTTTGGGCAACTGGCTTGGTGGCGCGCTGCTCTGGCACTTCGCTGCGATGTGGGTGCTGGTGGTCAACGGCCTTGTCTATGTCACGCTCGGACTTGCCACTGGCCGATTCCGCCGCAAGCTGCTGCCGATCTATCCATCGCAGGTTCTCGCCGACGCCAAGGCGGCCCTCACATTCAAGCTCAAGCATGACGACCTCTCGCACTACAACGCCGTACAAAAGGTTCTCTATACCGGGGTGATCCTGTGCGGCGTTTTGATCGTGCTGTCGGGACTTGCGATCTGGAAACCGGTGCAATTCCAGGAATTGACCGCGTTGTTTGGCGGTTACGATGCTGCCCGTTACGTGCATTTCTTTGCAATGAGCGCGATCGTTGGATTTCTCGTGATCCACGTGGCGCTGGCGCTGCTCGTGCCGAAAAGCCTGCGCGCCATGATCGTCGGGAAATAGGAACACTACGATGCGCCAGCGCAAGCTCATCCCCGGCGTCGATCCCAAGCTGCTGATCAAGGATGCGGCCAAGCTGATGCCCGACGCCAGCCGGCGCGGTTTTCTGCGCGGAGCCGCAAGCCTCGGCGCACTCGCCTTTTTGACCGGCTGCGACATCATCGACGGAGATACCGCCGAAGGCGTGCTGCGCAAGGTTTCCGCCTTCAATGACGGCGCGCAGGCGGCGCTGTTCAGCCGTACCAAGCTAGCGCCGGAATTTCCCGACAGCGCCATTACCCGGCCGTTCCCGTTCAACGCCTATTACGACGAGGACGAATCGCCAGAGGTTGACGGCAAAGCGTACAAGCTCGAGGTGGCGGGACTTGTCGAGAACAAGAAGTCATGGAACTCTCGATGAGCTGCACGCACTGCCCGAAGTTTCCCAGATCACGCGCCACGTCTGTGTCGAAGGATGGAGCGCGATCGGCTCCTGGCAGGGCACGCCGCTCTCGGAATTCCTCAAGCGCATCGGCGCCGATACCCGCGCCAAATACGTCTGGTTCAAATGCGCCGAGGGCTACACCAACACGATCGACATGCCGACCGCGCTGCATCCGCAGACGCAGATGTCGTTCAAGTTCGACCACAAGATATTGCCGCGCGCCTACGGTTTCCCGATGAAGATTCGCATCCCCACCAAGCTCGGCTTCAAAAACCCGAAATACGTGGTGGCGATGGAAGTCACCAATACCGACAAGGGCGGCTACTGGGAAAACCAGGGCTACAACTGGTTCTCAGGCCTGTAGCGTTACTTAAGCTGATCGGCGCTCACGAACGGTGTCGTCGTGGCCGGGCCGTCACCGACAATCAAAATCACTGCGTCGATATCCTTGGCGCCATCCCAGTGCACCTGTTTGCCGTAATGTGTAACGAATGAGCCGGCCGGCATCGGCACGCTACTGTTAGCGGGATCCCAATTCGGCCCGCTGCCGACCCACCACGTCCCCGAAATCACGGTGATAAAACGGTCGTGCGGATGGAAGTGCGGCTTGCTGAAATGGTTGCCAGCCGTCCATTTCGCGAGCACGCCGTAAAGCCCCGGCTTGGTCGGATCGCCAAAAAGCACAGCTTGCTGGATACCAGCCGGGCTCACCGGGCCCCACTTGATCTGGTCGGGCAGCTGATAAACCACCGCTTTTGAATCGAGTTCAACGGCGCAAGACAAGCCCGGCGCCAGCGTTACTACGAGCGCCGCGGCGCCCAGTAATTTCAGGATTGGATGGGCCATCGGCGTCTCCCAGTTTCCCGGCTTTCTTGATTGCCTGGGCTGATCTCAGTCTTGCGGTTTGATTGCCAAGCGTCCAGTCCCACCGCGCCTTGCCAAGTGCGTCGCGGACCTTTAGCAATCCGCGCGTGTCAGTAACGGTGAGGCGTACATGGCGACCCACAATCTCCTTCTTCTGCCCGGCGACGGCATCGGCCCTGAAGTCATGGCCGAGGTGAAGCGCATTATCGATTTCTTCAACAAAAAAGGCCCGGACAAGTTTGCTACCGAAGAAGCGCTGGTTGGCGGCAGTTGTTATGACGCGCATGGAGTGGCCATTACCGACGCCACCATGGACAAGGCCAAGGCCGCGGACGCCATCATCTTCGGTGCCGTGGGCGGGCCGAAATGGGACAAGGTCCCCTATGATGTGCGTCCCGAGGCCGGCTTGCTACGCCTGCGCAAGGACCTCGATCTCTATGCCAACGTGCGCCCCGCCATCGTTTATCCGGCGCTCGCGAATTCATCCTCGCTCAAGCGGGAAGTTGTCGAAGGTCTCGATATCATCATCCTGCGTGAGCTGACCGGTGGCGTGTATTTCGGCGAGCCGAAGACTATCACCGATCTCGGCAACGGCCAGAAGCGTGCCGTCGACACGCAGGTCTACGATACTTATGAGATCGAGCGCATCGACCGCGTCGCCTTCGAGCTCGCCCGCAAACGGCGCAACAAAGTGACGTCGATGGAAAAGCGCAACGTCATGAAGACGGGCGTCTTGTGGAACGAGGTGACGACGGCGCTGCACGCACGCGAGTTCAAGGACGTGCAGCTCGAGCACATGCTGGCCGATGCCGGCGGCATGCAGCTTGTGCGCTGGCCGAAGCAATTCGACGTCATCGTGACCGACAATCTGTTCGGCGACGTGCTCTCCGATATTGCCGCAACCTTGACCGGCTCGCTCGGAATGCTGCCGTCCGCCTCGCTTGGCGAGGTCGATCCCAAGACGCGCAAGCGCAAGGCACTCTATGAGCCCGTGCACGGTTCGGCGCCCGATATCTCGGGCAAGGGCATTGCCAATCCGATCGCAATGATCGCGTCGTTCGGCATGGCGCTGCGCTATTCGTTCAACCTCGGCAAGCAGGCCGACTGGATCGATCAGGCGATTTCCGCAACGCTCGCCAAGGGATTGCGCACCGCCGACATCAAGTCGGAGGGCACCAAGGTGGTGACGACGTCGGAAATGGGAACGGCGATCCTGACCGAACTGGAAAAGCTTGCGGCCTGAGCGCAAAGAAACCGGACCTGAATCAAAAAACGCGGCCATCCGGCCGCGTTTTTATTTCGAGGTCCCGGATATCGATCAGTAATTCAGCCAGGGATTGTTCTTGCTCGGCAAGGTCCACGGCCCCGGAAGTGCGGTCTGGTTGCTGCCAAATGGCGTGTTGTTGAGCACGCCATTGGCGCGGTGATTGGGAAGCATCGCATAGTCGTGATCGCCACGCTCGCCCGGGAAAGTTTCTGTGCCGGGGTCGAGATAGGAGCGCTTCTGAATGATGATCCGCGTGCGCGTACGGCCATCCTCGTCGCGGCTGACCTGAACCGTGTGATCGCGGTTGTAAGTGACGACCTTCTTTTTCTTCGCCTGTCCGTCCTGGGCGAATGCCGGTGCTGCTACCAGAGCCAATCCTAGGACAAACGCCAATGTGGCAGCGGAGACTTTCAAAACCATGTTCGGCCCTCGGTGACTTCAATATTGCAATGCAATGTACAGGGTTTCGTTCTACCGGGACAGGGCTAAAAACAAGGAATTGCCACGGAAGAAAAGCCGTCCGGTACCGCACACCCGGCTTGTAGGTGGGGCAATAAGGCGCAAGAATTGGCCGTCGGCTCGGACAGCGTTTGGGGAAACCTGATCGATCAAACAAAATACCCGGGGGGGAATCATGGACGGGAAAGCTCAAGGCATCAGTGAAGACTGGCTGTCGTTAATCATTGGTCTGGTGGTGTTCGTCCTTGCGCTCGGCTTGACCGTAGGCCTGGACATTCTCGGTTGGGCGGTAACGACCAGTGTCTGGACAGATCTGGGCAAGGCGCTGGCGCCTGTTTCAAAAGCCTATGCGGACCTGGGCGGAGTCGGCTCGCTGATTGCCACTTACATTGGACTGCTGGTGCTGATGACGGCCGGGGCTGTGGCCTTGAAGGCCAATATCGGACGATTCATCCTCGGCTTCACCGTGGTGTTTTGGCTTAGCTACATCTGCTGGATTATCGGCAGCTACGCCAATTTTGCCGTGAACACCCCGGCCGACATGCAGAAATTCGGCGTCAGCTGGTCCCTGCGTCTGACCTCCGAAGGCGGCTTTATCGTCGCGCTGATCGTCGGTCTGGTCGTCGGCAATTTCCTGCCCGGATTGGCCGCATGGATGAAGGAGGCGATCCGCCCCGAGTTGTACATCAAGATCGCCATCGTCATTCTCGGCGGCTTCCTGGGCATCGTCTCGGCGGAGAAACTCGGCCTGGCGAGCCAGCTGATGTTCCTCGGTCTCGCCGCCATCATCGTTGCCTACCTGATCTTCTGGTCGGTCGTCTATTATGTGGCGCGCGTGTGGTTCAAATTCAGCCGTGAATGGGCGGCACCGCTCGCGTCAGGCATTTCCGTCTGCGGTGTGTCGGCGGCGATCGCCACGGGCGGCGCCATCCGTGCGCGGCCGATGATTCCGATCATGGTATCGTCGCTGGTGGTGATCTTTGCGGTGATCGAACTCCTGATCCTGCCCTTCATTGCGGGATACTTTCTCGACCAGCAGCCGATGGCGGCAGGCGCGTGGATGGCGCTATCCGTCAAGACCGATGGTGCAGCGGTGGCGAGCGGCGCTATCACTGAAGGCCTCATCCTCGCCAAGGCTGCCGCGGCGGGCATCAAATATCAGCCAGGCTGGATTCTCGGTACGGCTGCGACCGTGAAGGTCTTCATCGATATCTTCATCGGCGTCTGGGCCTTCGTGCTCGCGTGGATATGGACCAAGCATATCGACGTGCGCAAAGGCGATACGGTTCGGGCCGCCGAGATCTGGCAGCGTTTCCCGAAATTCGTCATCGGCTACGTCGTGACATTTGTCATCATTCTGCTGGTGGCGCTCACGGCGTCGCCTCCCATGGTGGCGAAGGTCAAGGCGGCGATGGGTGAAGCCAATACCTTCCGCGGTATATTTTTCGTGCTCACCTTCTTCACCATCGGCGTCATGAGCAATTTCCGTAAACTTTGGGAAGAGGGCATTGGCCGGTTGGCCGCGGTCTATCTGCTATGCCTGTTCGGATTTGTGATCTGGGTAGGGTTGATAATCTCGTTGCTGTTCTTCGCCGGCGTTAAACCGCCACTCGTGAGTTAAGGAGAAAAATCATGGCACAGGGTCAACCCAAGCTCGCCGACGAAATGCAGAAGATGGCCTATGAGCCGCTTCTGCCGATCGAAAAGAAACTGATCGTCTGGAGTCTGTCGCTCGGTATCGTGCTGCTCGTTGCACTGGTGCTGATCAGCCGGATGTTCATTCACACCTAGCGCGACAGATCGCATCTGGTCGGCCACGAGACCGCGGCTCAGCGTCCGATACGCCGCGGCTCGGGCCGATTTGCGAGCGCCTTCCAGAGCAGGTGGTACTTCGGCGTGGCAGCCAGGATCGGATCGCGTTGGCCGCAATAGCTACGGTTAAGCTCGGCGTGAGCAAACAGTGCACCGACTTTCGGCTCGCTTCCGGCGGCGAGTAGTGTCAGCCGATCGAGCGCACACGCCAGCGTGCTCTGCCCGATCAGTTCGCTGCCGCCTTGGCAAAACCAGCCGGAGAGTTGCAAGCGCGGATCAAGAAAGACCCGTACGAAACCGAGGCAGCGTCGCTGGGTCCCTGTCGACGTCGCAAATGAAACGATAGTCAATGGCCCGAACTTGCTTGCCAACGGCTCATCGGCGCGCTTGACCTCGATCGGCCCGAGCGTCCCGGCGCCGGCAATGATTTCCGCCTCCGGATCGATGAAGCGCCGGATCTCGTTTCCCGGCCGGTAAATCTCGACCCGCAGATACGGCGCGCTGTTGTCGGGATCGCCCAGCGTGAGGATGTCCTTGCGGCCATTGCCTGCAACATTTCGTCGAATGGCATAGGCGGCCGGTACATCCGCGGCCTCCGGAATCGACAGTGCAAAGGCCGGGAAAGGACGTTCGATCTCGATCCACTCAGATTGATGGATCGGTTCAACAGAATTTATGACGGTCGGTTGCGAAACCCGTGCGGCGCCTATGGACAGCACCGCAACAGCCCCCAGATATGCGAGGAGACGCACAAAGCTGGATGGCAGTTCATCACGCCAGGACTGCAGGGCCGGGTGCATGGGTTTGACTGCGGCAGGCCGCCGTTGTGTTGACGACTGTTCTCGCCTAGAAGCGCTGCAATCCGGTTGCCCGATACCGACAGCCGAGTGGTAATTTATTCCGGAGCGTTAACAATGGGTTACAAGGTCGCTGTGGTGGGCGCTACCGGTGTTGTCGGGCACGAGATGCTCGACATTCTGGCTGAGCGCAATTTCCCCGCCGACGAGGTTGTCGCCCTTGCGTCGCGCAAGAGCCAAGGCGTCGAATGCTCGTTCGGCGACAAGACGCTGAAGGTGAAGGCGCTCGATCATTTCGATTTTTCCGACGTTGATATCTGCCTGATGTCGGCAGGCGGCGCGGTGTCGAAGGAGTGGTCACCCAAGATCGCCGCGCAGGGCGCGGTGGTCATCGACAACTCCTCAGCCTGGCGCATGGACCCGGATGTGCCACTGATTGTCCCGGAGGTGAACGCTGACGCGATCGCCGGGTTCACGAAGAAAAACATCATTGCCAATCCGAACTGCTCGACTGCGCAGCTTGTGGTCGCGCTCAAGCCATTGCACGACAAGGCGAAGATCAAGCGCGTTGTGGTCGCGACCTACCAATCGGTCTCGGGCGCCGGCAAGGATGCGATGGACGAACTGTTCTCTCAGAGCAAGGCCGTATTCACGCTCGGTGAAGTCGAAACAAAAAAGTTCTCCAAGCGGATTGCATTCAACGTGATTCCGCACATCGACGTGTTCATGGAGGACGGCTACACGAAGGAAGAGTGGAAGATGATGATGGAGACCAAGAAGATTCTTGATCCTCACATCACGCTCACCGCGACCTGCGTCCGGGTGCCGGTGTTTGTCGGCCATTCCGAAGCGGTGAATATCGAGTTCGAAAATCCGATCAGCGTCGAGGAAGCGCGAACTATTTTACGCAGCGCGCCAGGCTGCCTGGTCATCGACAAGCATGAGGACGGCGGCTACGTGACGCCCTATGAATGCGTGGGCGAGGACGCGACCTATATCAGCCGCATCCGCACCGACCCGACCGTCGATAACGGCTTGCAGATGTGGGTTGTGTCGGACAACTTGCGAAAGGGCGCCGCGCTCAACGCAATCCAGATCGCCGAGTGCCTGATCAACCGCAAGCTCATTCAGGCGAAACGTCGGGCAGCGTAGCCGCTGCCTGGGCGGTTCATTTCACATTGAAAGGCTACGATGCCCGCAATGGGCGTTCGTGCGTTTTAATGTGCTGCGCCAGCTCCTGGAAATCCGCCAGCGCGGAATGGCGCTCGTTGTAAAAGCGGACGAGTCGCTGCGCCGTGGCGGTCTGCAAGCGATCGAAACTATGGCGTGCAGCCTCGATGGACTGGGGCGAATAACGGAAAGCCTTGCGGCGCAGGATGCAGATTTGCTTGGCGGTCGGCCATGACAGGCCGGCAGCTTTTGCCAGGATCAGCGCAAAATCACTTTCGGTGCGGGCGTCGTTCATCACGCTTTCGACGAGCTTTGTCGGAGCCCCGCAAAGCGCGGAGAGGGCCGCAACTGTTTCTTCAAATTGCCCCTTGGCGGCAAACTCCTGCACGACCGGGTCAACCGGCGCACCTGAACGCCGCACGATGTCGAACTGCGCGGCGGCTTCGCGGTAGTCCCGCTTGGTTTTCGGATGTGCGGTCGAATCCTGCCCGGTGATGTCGGTCAATACCCGATGCACTTCGTATACGGCGTCGGGATTGCTGGCGGCGAGTTTCTCGAACACGACTTCCGAGGCCTTGGCAATCAGCGCGTTGAAATGTTCGCGCGGGATGTCCTTGCGCATGGAAACGCAGATCGCGAGCACCTCGTCGTTGATGGAGCGATCGACCAGCTTGACGTAGCCGGCATCCGAAATACGCGCGCCTTCGTTTCGTGTGACGGAAAGCACCACATCTCGATTGCCATGCGTGACCAGCACGTCGCTGACTTTCTCGCTGAGCGAAGAGCGCTTCGAAATGGCCAGCAGCCGGTCCTGACTGTTGTTACTGGCGACGGCCAGCAGGTCCTCGTCGGACAATCTATTCGATTGGCTGAGGATCGGGCCCGCTACCTCGATCGACTCGTCATGCGCGAGCATGCGTATGGTTTTCGGCGGTGCATTATCCGATGGCGCCAGGCGATGGGCGAGTTCGACCCTGGCCTTTGTTTCAATCTTGTCGGCGATGCGGGAGATGACGCCGTCGAACAGGTCAACATGCTCGTCTGAATAATTGTCGGCGCCCGCCAGGAACAGGTCGGTGACCCGGCGAAGTATTTCGGCCTGTTTGTCGGCCGATCCGGACGCGAAACTGCCTTCAATCTCGGCGATGATCGATCGCTCTTCCATCACAGTTTCAGACCGTTTCGCAATGTGGGCACCGGCCACTTTTAGCGGTCGGTCATTACCATCAAGTTAGGCGAAAACGGCACATTGTCGGTAACCTTCGCAACTACCTGCGCATGGATTCTACGAGTGAATTCGGCGAAAGACGGTTAAGGCGCGGTAAGCATCCGCGATGTCGGCAATCAGAAGCGCGGCTGCGTGAACATCCGCGCGTAATCCTCCGCGGCGACCTGCCGAAACGTATCCGTGCCCGGGTCGCGCACCGAAAGCTGCCCGGTGGCGACGCCGAAGTAGGCGGCGTGCAGGGCGAGCGTGCCATCCTCGACCCGCGTTCGGATCCATGGAAAGGTCATCAGGTTGTCGAGCATCTTGATGACCGACATCTGTTCAAGTTGCGTCAGATACTGGCCCAGCGGGCGATCGGCGCGCGGGCCGACTGCCGCTGCGGCGGGCGCGATCAGCGCCATCCAGTGGCCGATAAAGTCGCCCGGCGACAGCGGCGTGGCGTCCTCGACAAACGCGCGAATGCCGCCGCATTGGGCATGACCGAGCACGACGATGTGCTTTACCTTGAGTGCCTGCACGGCGAATTCCAGCGCAGCCGAGACCGCACGCTGCGCGCCGTCCGGGGTATAAGGTGGCACCAGGTTGCCGATATTGCGCACAACGAACAACTCGCCCGGGCGAGCATCAAAAATGACTTCGGGCGAAACGCGGGAGTCGCAGCAGCCGATCACCATGATCTGTGGCGACTGGCCGATTTCCGCCAGGCCGCGATAGCGGTCCTGTTCGTGGCGCAGCCGTCCGATCAGAAAGGCGCGGTAGCCGTCGAGCAATTGTTGGGGGAATGCCATGGTCCGCCGTTCAGGAGATATTGTCGCTTGCGCCCACACAATCACGAGCGGATCGTTTTTGGCAACCCGTGTAAGCGTCGCAGTGGCATGCGCCTCGTTCGGACGATAGGCTCGGGCCTGGAGAGAGGAGATTGTCCCCCATGACCATTCGTCCGCGCCGGAGCGTGCTTTATATGCCGGGTTCCAATGCGCGCGCATTGGACAAGGCGAAAACATTGCCGGCGGACGGCGTAATCCTCGATCTTGAGGATTCGGTTGCGCCCGAAGCCAAGGAAACGGCGCGTCAGCAAGTGGTCGATGCGGTCAAAGCGGGCGGCTTCGGCGCGCGCGAAGTTTTCATCCGGGTGAACGGCGTTGATACGCCCTGGCATGCCGACGATCTTTCCGCCGCCGCGCATGCCGCACCCGACGCCATCTTGGTGCCGAAAGTTTCGAGCGCGGATGCGCTCGAAATGATTGGCCGCCGCCTGCTCGACATGGGGACCAACCACAAAACCCGTGTGTGGGCGATGATCGAGACCCCGCTCGCGATCTTCAACATTCTATCGATTGCAGCCGCGGCGCGCGATTCCGAAACGCGGCTTTCCGGTTTCGTGATGGGTACCAACGATCTCGCCAAGGATACCCGCGCGCGCCTCGTGCCGGGGCGGTCGCCAATGTTGCCGTGGCTGTCGATGTGCGTTGCTGCCGCGCGGACCCACGGCATCGATATCCTCGACGGCGTCTACAACGATATCGCTAATGCCGACGGCTTCAGCAAGGAGTGTGCGCAGGGCGTTGAGTTCGGCTTCGACGGCAAGACGCTCATTCATCCCAATCAGATCGAGCCTTGTAACAAGGCGTTTTCGCCCTCGACCGCCGAAGTCGAGCAGGCGCGAAAGATGATTGCTGCTTTCGACCTGCCGGAAAACAAAGGCAAGGGCGTGGTGTCGATTGATGGCCGCATGGTCGAGCGCTTGCACGCCGACATGGCGCGGCGCACGGTCGCGATTGCGGAAACGATTGCGGGGAAATCATGAAATCACTGGCAGCTTTCGCCTTTGTCCTGTTGAGCTTGCAACCGGCGTTGGCCGCTGACCGCGACATCGCACCGGGCGGTACGTTGCGAGCGGCCTATCTCGGCGGCAATCCGGCGCAGGCGGTGCGGGACTCGAGCGGTGCCATCCGCGGCGCCTCCGCCGACGTCGCGCGCGAACTGGCGAGGCGCATCGGCGTGCCGGTGGAGTTCAAACCACTGGCCAACCCGAAAGCCGTGATCGATGCGGTGACCGGCGGCGACGCCGACATCGGCTTCATTGCCTATGCGCCGGAGCGGGCCGGGACCGTGGAATTCTCGCAAGCTTACGTCTTGTCAGGGCAGGGTTTCCTTGTGCTTGAGGAGTCCAACATCCGGACCATCGCCGACGTTGATCGCGCCGGTCAGAAAATCGCCGGTGGCCAGGCCGAACTCGATCTCGCTGTTCATGAAGCGCAAGTTCAAGCATGCGACACTCAGCGAGATTTCGCACGACACCGCCGAAATCAAACGCCTGCTATTGGCCAAGGAAATCGACGCCTTCGGCGCCAATCGGCAACGGCTGGCCAATATCGTGAAGGAGGGTCCGGGCTTCCGGATTTTGCCGGACAATCTGTTCGGTGTGCCGCAGACCATCATTGTGCCTAAGGGCAAGACAGAGGCGCTCGCGGCTATCAACCGTTTCATCGACGACGTGCGGGCGTCGGGCTTCCTGAAGAAATCGGTCGAGGCAAGCGGCGTCGCCGGGCTTGAAGTGGCGCCCGGCGGTTCGTGGACGCCGTCGGTGCCGGATTAAGCGCGGCTCATGCCCACGGCCGCGCGGCAGCGGCCTGCTGCTCGTAGGTTTGAATCTTGCTCTGCTTCTGCTTCGTCAGCCCGATATCGTCGAGGCCGTTGAGCATGCAATGCTTGCGGTGTGCGTCGATCTCGAAATGAACGACGCCGCCGTCAGGGCCCCGAATTTCCTGTTTCTCGAGGTCGATCGTGAGTGTCGCGTTCGCGCCACGGTCGGCGTCGTCGAACAACTTTTCAAGATCCTCGGGCGACACCCGGATCGGGAGCACGCCGTTCTTGAAGCAATTGTTATAGAAGATGTCGCCGAATGACGTTGAGATTACGCAACGGATGCCGAAATCCATCAGCGCCCAGGGCGCATGTTCGCGCGACGAGCCGCAGCCGAAATTGTCGCCCGCAACAAGAATTTTGGATTTACGATAGGCCGGCTTGTTGAGCACGAAGTCCGGGTTCTCGCTGCCGTCGTCCTTGTAGCGCATCTCGGAGAACAGGCCCTTGCCGAGTCCGGTGCGCTTGATCGTCTTCAGATATTGCTTCGGAATCACCATGTCGGTGTCGACATTGATGATGCGCATGGGCGCGGCGACGCCTTCGAGGGTGGTGAATTTGTCCATGGCTTCCGTGCTCCGGCCGCTGGCGTTTCCGGCCCTTTCATAAGGTGTCCGGAAAACTGGTCAATAGCGTGACCGTCTTGTCAGCTATGCGCGTTAAGAAAGCGCTATTCTGCAGCTTGTCCTTGCTTGTTTCGGTCAAATTTCGCTTCCCGCTTAACCTCACAAACCTGAACGCTGTAGGCGGAGTAGTAAATATCGCGCGCCTTGCGCTGGGCATCGCGATGCTCCGGGTGCATGCGCCAGGCGCGCTGGGCTTCCTCGGATTCGAATTCGACAATCGTACAGCGTTCGCCGTCCTCTGCGAAGAAACCCTTGTGCGAGATGTATCCCGGCATCGTGGCTGCAAGTTCGACCATGCGGTCGACCAATGCGACGTAATCCTCGCGCACGTCAGGCATGAGACGAGAACGAAAGACGGTAACGATCATGGCGAATCTCCCTGAGGCGCGATGCTGGCGCAACCGGACTTCAACGACCAATTCCGATTTTGAATAGCCGCCATCGGCTTTCGAGATCAATCATCCCGCGCTGGCTTCGATCGCCTCGATATCTTCGTCGGACAGGCCGAAATGGTGGCCGATTTCATGAACCAGGACGTGAGTGACGATCTCGCCCAGAGTGTCCTCGTGTTCGGCCCAATAGTCGAGAATGGGCCGGCGGTACAGCCAGATCATATTGGGCATCAGTTCCGGCGCCGTCTCCGACTGGAACGGCAGGCCAACACCTTGAAACAGCCCGAGCAAATCAAATTCGCTCTCGAGCCGCATCGAGTCGACGACCTCGTCGTCGGGGAAATCCTCGACCCGGATGACCAGACCTTCGCACAGTTTGCGGAAGTGATCGGGCAAGCGGCCATAGGCCTCCGCCGCCAGCCCTTCAATGTCAGCCAGAGACGGCGCCGCGGTTCCTCGCCAATCGTCGAATGGGGCTGTCATGGCAATGTTGTAGGCGAGCTTGGCGCGCCAACCAAGCGGTTGACGGAGCCGGCCCGGATGCGCAACGGTTGGCCGTGATGGTGCGAGTTATGGGTCGTACATGATGAGAATTGCGACTGGCCTGACATTGAGCGGCTTGATGGTCGCCGTGGCCGTCGGCTCTGCGGCGGTGGCCTCGGCTGACGATTTGCGACCGGGCGTCGCTGTCGCGCCTCACGCGCACGAATTCGCCGCTCAGAAAAAGCGCCCACGCGTGACCATCTATCCGCGTCGCGTTTATCTCGGGCCCTACGCCAAGCGGGAGTGCTATTCGTGGTTGGTGACGGAATACCGCGTCAGCGGCACGGTGGTCACGCCACAGATGCGTTGCTGGTGGCAATAGCGTCCGACTGACATCTCATTTTCAAAAAAAGGCCCGCAACACGGCGGGCCTTTTTGCAAACCTGGATTTATCGCGGGCGTTACTTCCACTCACGCACGTCAACGAAGTGGCCTGCGATCGCCGCCGCGGCCGCCATCGCCGGCGACACCAGATGTGTGCGTCCCTTGTAGCCCTGGCGGCCTTCGAAATTCCGGTTCGATGTCGAGGCGCAACGCTCGCCCGGTGCAAGCTTGTCCGGGTTCATTGCAAGACACATTGAACAACCCGGCTCGCGCCATTCGAAACCCGCAGCCTTGAAAATCTTGTCGAGGCCTTCGGCTTCCGCCTGTTCCTTCACAAGGCCGGAGCCCGGCACGATCATGGCATTGACGTTCGCATTGACGTGCTTGCCGTCAACCACCCGTGCCACCGCGCGCAGGTCTTCGATGCGTGCATTGGTGCATGAGCCGATGAACACGCGATCGAGCTTGATATCGGTGATTTTCTCGCCACCCTTCAAGCCCATGTAGCCAAGCGAGCGTTCCGCTGCGACGCGTTTCTTTTCATCCGAAATTTCGGACAGCACCGGCACGCGGCCCGTGACCGTAATGACTTGCTCGGGGCTGGTGCCCCAGGTCACCAGCGGCGGCAGCTTGGCCGCATCGAGCTTGATCTCGCGGTCGAAATGCGCGCCGTCATCGGAATGCAATGTTTCCCAATAGTGCATGGCGTCATCCCAGGATTTGCCCTTGGGCGCTTTCGGCTTGTCCTTGAGATAGGCGTAGGCCTTGTCATCGGGTGCGATGAAGCCCGCCTTGGCGCCACCTTCAACCGACATGTTGCAGACCGTCATGCGGCCTTCGACCGACAGTGCACGTATTGCTTCGCCGGCATATTCGAGCGCGTAGCCGGTGCCGCCGGCGGTGCCGATCTCGCCGATGATTGCGAGGATGATGTCCTTCGCGGTGACGCCGGCCGGCAACTTGCCGTCGACCACCGCGCGCATGTTCATCGATTTTTTCTGGATCAAGGTCTGCGTCGCCAGCACGTGTTCCACTTCGGATGTGCCGATGCCGTAGGCGAGGGCGCCAAAGGCGCCATGCGTGGCCGTATGACTGTCCCCGCAGACCAATGTCGTGCCTGGAAGCGTGAAACCTTGCTCAGGCCCGATGATGTGGACGATGCCCTGACGCTTGTCGAACTCGTTGAAATACTCGATGCCGAAATCCTTGGCATTCTTCGCCAGCGCGGCGATCTGCTCTGCACTTTCGGGGTCGGGATTTGGCTTCGTGCGATCGGTGGTCGGCACGTTGTGGTCGACCACGGCGAGCGTCTTGTCGGGGGCGTGCACCTTGCGGCCCGCGACGCGCAGGCCTTCGAAGGCCTGCGGTGACGTGACCTCATGCACGAGATGGCGGTCGACATAAATCAGGCAGGTGCCATCCGGCTGTTCGTCAACCAGATGATCGTCCCAGATCTTGTCGTACAGAGTGCGCGGTTTCATGACTCGATTGCCTAGCTCGGAGTGAAAAAGGAAACGGTTTGCAAGCGGCCGGCATCAGGACCGACCCTGGCCGGACCGGTCAAAGTCCCGCCTGCACCGCCGTCAGCCGGCCGAAAAACCGCCACGGCAGCCGTGCGTGGTCGACCAGGACAATTCGCTGAGCTCTGGAAATCATGCGGGTTATATAGCCAATCGTTTCAGCTTCGACAATGAAGCGGGCAAATATGAAAAAGGGGCCGACAAGCGGCCCCTTCGTGACTGGCATGCAATTGCCGATTATTCCCGCGCGCCCGCCTCGGCGCCCTCGGGTCCGGCCGCGCCCTGAGCCTCGGAAATGCGCGCCTTCTTCCCGCGCAACCCGCGCAGGTAATAAAGCTTGGCGCGGCGCACCTTGCCGCGGCGCACGACCTTGATGGACTCGATCATCGGCGAATAGAGCGGGAACACGCGCTCGACGCCTTCGCCGTACGAAATCTTGCGCACCGTGAAGTTCTCGTTCAGGCCGCCGCCGGAGCGTCCGATGCAGACACCCTCGTAAGCCTGCACGCGCGCCTTGTCGCCTTCGACAACTTTCACGTTGACCAGAACAGTGTCGCCGGGCTGGAAGTCCGGAATTTCCTTGCCGGCCGAAAGCCTTTCGACCTGCTCTTTTTCGAGCTGTTGAATAATGTTCATTTTGAATTCTCCGTCGGCAGCGCCAGCAACCGGCGCGCGGTCTTGATCTGGTCTGAATGGGTTGGCGAGCTTGTATTACAAAGATTTCGGCTTGTCACCCTTTGGATTGCGGCCCTTTTTCGGGCTTTTTGGCCGCCCGATAGGCCGCCCAGAGGTCCGGGCGGCGTTCGGCGGTCAGTCGCTCGGCCTCTGCCCGGCGCCAGGCCTTAACCTTGCTGTGGTCGCCGGAAACGAGGACCTCGGGGATCGGCTCCCCCTCGAACACCGGTGGCCGCGTGTATTGCGGATATTCGAGCAGCCCGTCGGCAAAGCTTTCTTCCGCCGCCGAGGCCTCCTTGCCCATGACGCCAGGCAGCAACCGCACGCAGGCGTCCAACACGGCAAGCGCAGCGATTTCACCGCCTGAGAGCACATAGTCGCCGAGCGAGACTTCTTCCAGGCGGCGCGCCTTGATCAAGCGCTCGTCCACGCCTTCGAAGCGCGCACAGATGATGACCACGCCGAGATGACGGACGAGGTCCGCGACCCGGACTTGTGTCAGCGGCCTTCCGCGCGGGCTCATCAGCAGACGCGGGCGCGTGTCATGCGGCACGGCATCAAGCGCGCGGGCGAGCACGTCCGCTTTCATGACCATGCCGGGGCCGCCGCCCGCCGGCGTATCGTCGACAGTGCGGTGCTTATCGGTGGCGTGCGCGCGAATGTCGATTGTATCGAGTGACCAGATGCTCGACGTAAGCGCCTTGCCGGCCAGGCTATGGGCCAACGGACCTGGAAACATGTCAGGGAAAATTGTCAGTACGCTGGCGCGCCACATCACCAGCCTCCGTTCGTCCCCGCGAAAGCGGGGATCCAGGAGCAAAAATATCCGGCGTATGAATTGTCGTTCTGGATTCCCGCTTGCGCGGGAATGAGCGGATTCGTATGGGCGCGCCACATGGTCAATCGTCCCGCGCTTCGATTTCGGCTGGCCGCACGACCACAATCTGTTTTGCCGCAAGATCGATCTTCGGCACGGTCGCCTCATTGAACGGCAGCATCAAAGGTTCACCGCTGCCGACCGGCACGATCTCGATTATATCGCCGGCGCCAAAATTATGCAGTGCGTGTACAGTGCCGACCTGCGCGCCGTCCGGAGTCACGGCGTCAAGTCCAATCAGGTCGGCGTGATAGAAGGTGTCGCTCTCGTCGATCTTCGGCAGTCGCGCGCGCGGAATATAGAGCTCTAGATTTCGCAATTTTTCCGCCGCGTCGCGGTCGTCGATGCCGGCGATGCGGGCGACGAAGTGGTCCTTCGCCGGTCGCATCGCCGCGATTTCAAAACGTTGCGTGCCGTCTTGCGTTTCGAGCGGCCCATAACTCGCAACCGCCGCAGGATCTTCGGTAAACGACCATAGCTTCACCTCGCCGCGAATTCCGTGCGCGGCACCGATGCGGGCGACGCAGATGCGGTCGGTCACGGCGAGGCGCGACGAGCCTTAGCTCGCCGCCGGCGCTTCGGCCGGTTTTTCCGCAGCCTTCTCCGCAGCCTTGTCGGAGGCGGCCTTCGCCGTTGCGGCGGTTTTCGCAGCCGCGTCGCCGGCCTCCTTGGCCTTGGTCGCTTCTTCGTCCTTGGCCTTGCGCTCCTTGCGGGGGACTGCCTTTTCGGGATTGTTGCGCTTCGGACGCTTCATGATGCCGGCGGCATCAAGGAAACGCATGACGCGGTCGGACGGTTGTGCGCCCTTCTTCATCCAGGCCTGCACTTTTTCGAGATCGAGCTTGAGCCGCTCGGTCTTTTCTTTCGGCAGCAGCGGATTGAAATAGCCGAGCCGCTCGATGAAGCGGCCATCGCGCGGTGCGCGGCTGTCGGCGACGACGATGTGATAGACCGGCCGTTTCTTGGTGCCGGCACGGGCAAGACGGATAACGAGAGACATCTTCAGTCCTTTCTTACTCTATTGATCGTTGATCACTTCTTCTTTCCGAGACCAGGCGGCAGGCCGCCCGGCAATCCAGGAAACTTTCCACCAAGGCCCGGCAAGCCAGGCAGGCCGGGCATATTCGGCGGCAGCTTCGGCATCGTCGGCGGCAAGGAGCCACCTGTGCCTGGCGCGTTCGGTGGCAATTGTCCGCCCGGCATTTTCTTTGCCATCTCTGCCATTTGTTCCGGTGATGGCATGCCGGAGCCGAAACCCATGGCTTGAGCAATTCCAGCGAGCGGGCCGCGCTTGGCGCCGCCCATCGCCTTCATCATGTCCGACATGCCGCGGTGCATCTTCAGCAATTTATTGATGGCTTCCGGCGAGGTGCCGGAGCCGGAAGCGATGCGCTTCTTGCGGCTCGCTTTGAGAATATCCGGGTTGCGGCGTTCCTTCGGCGTCATGGAATCGATGATGGCGATCTGCCGCTTGATGACGTTTTCGTCGAGATGGGCTGCGGCGAGCTGATTCTTCATCTTGGCGACACCGGGCATCATGCCCATCAGTCCACCAAGACCGCCCATCGCCTGCATCTGCGTGAGCTGCTCGCGCAGATCGCCGAGATCGAATGCGCCTCTGCGCATTTTCTCGGCCGCGCGCATGGCTTTTTCGGCATCGATATTGGCGGCTGCCTTTTCCACCAACGCGACAATGTCGCCCATGCCGAGGATGCGGCCGGCGATCCGCGCGGGGTCAAATTCTTCAAGGGCATCGAGTTTTTCGCCGGTGCCGATCAGCTTGATCGGCTTGCCGGTGACCGCACGCATCGAGAGCGCTGCGCCGCCACGGCCGTCGCCGTCGACACGGGTGAGTACGATGCCCGATAGGCCCACGCGTTCATCGAAAGAGCGCGCGAGATTGACCGCGTCCTGGCCGGTGAGTGAATCGGCGACGAGCAGCACCTCGTGCGGATTGGTGGCCTGCTTGACTTGCGCCGCCTCGTTCATCATTTCGTCGTCGAGCGTCGTACGTCCGGCGGTGTCGAGCAGCACCACGTCATAGCCGCCGAGCTTTGCCGCCTCGATCGCGCGGCGCGCGATTTGCGGCGGTGCCTGGCCTTGCACCACAGGCAGTGTGTCGATCTGCGCGTCACGGCCGAGCACCGCGAGTTGCTCCATCGCCGCCGGCCGGCGCACGTCGAGCGAGGCCATCAGTACCTTGCGGCGCTGCCGGTCGGTGAGACGTTTGGCGATTTTCGCGGTGGTGGTGGTTTTGCCGGAGCCTTGCAGGCCGACCATCATGATGGCGACCGGCGGCGCGGCGTTAAGGTCGATGCCTTGAGTTCCGCCATGGTTGTCGCCACCGAGCGTGGCAACAAGCTGGTCGTGCACGATTTTCACGACCATCTGTCCGGGCGTGACCGACTTCATCACCTCGACGCCGACCGCCTGCTTCTTCACGCCATCGGTAAAGGCACGCGCCACATCGAGCGCGACATCGGCTTCCAGCAACGCGCGGCGAACCTCGCGCAGCGCGGCATCGACATCGGCTTCGCTGAGCGCGCCGCGGCGAGTGAGGCGGTCGAGAATACCGCCGAGTTTTTCCGACAGACTGTCGAACAACGTTAAGCCTCTTTCGGACGGCCACCCTTTCGGAAAGCCCTTTGCAAAACAATTTTACGCCCGAGGGCGCATTGCGCTGTCGGGCGGTGGCCTCCGGCCTCTCATTGGGCCGGGCGGCAAAGCTGAATTTCAACGTCTCTATCGAGAGCGGGCGGAACCTAGGGTTGCCGCACCATCAAGTCAAGATGCGGCCTATTTAGGGCGTCAATTCATAGCTAACGGTCACGGCCGCCCTTAACGTCTGCTCGCCTGGAGAAATCGGGACCGCGCCGGCGCGCAGGGCCTGCATCGGGCGAGGCGGTGGCGTCGAGCCCTCCTCGGAAATCGCGACAACATGACCAAGCCGGGACCCCGCGGCTTTCGCATAAAGTTCCGCCTTGCGGTGCGCATCAGCAATGGCGTCGTCGCGCGCGCGATCGAGTAATTTCGACTGCTCGGAGACAATAAATTCGATTCCCGACATTTCATTGGCGCCGGCAGCAATCGCGCTGTCGAGAACCGCGGCCAGGTTTGCAATATCACGAATTCTGACGGTGACCTGATTGGTGGCCTGGAAGCCTGTGAGACGGGCGGTGCCGCTCTTGTTCGGATCGTATTGCGGCTGCAGCGAGAGCCGCGACGTCTGGATGTCGCGGTCGGCAATGTTATTGCCTTTGATGGCAACGAGCACCGCCGTCATCTGCCTTGCGTTTGCGTCGCTCGCCTCGCGTGCGGTCTTGTCCTGACTGCTGACGCCGATGCGGATCATCGCCGAGTCAGGAGCGACCGCGACGGTTGCTTCACCGGTCACGGTCACGAGTTTCTCGATTGCAAGCGACGGCAGTGGCGCAAACGAAACGACAGACAAGATCGATGCAAACAGAACGCGCGGAATGATCATCACTTCACCGGCACGAATACATTAACGACCAGCTTGCTGGGTTCGGTCTTTACCGGGTCTGTTGCATATTCTTCGATGAACAGATCCTTGGCTTCCAGCTGCTTGTCGTCGAGATAATTGGTAATTGCTTCGTAGGTTGTGTCCATCGCGTCATAAGATCCGCGGTGCACGAATTTAAGGGCCTTGCCGGCCGGGGCCGGTCCGACGGCGATGTCGCCCTTTGGCGGGTCTTTCGGAGCCTGCGCGACAGGCAACGCGGCCTGGAATGAGAAACCGGAATCGTCGGTCTGCGTGTAAATGGTAATGGCCGGGCCCGACGGCTGGAGGGCCTGTTTGTCGAGATACTCGTGCAGCGATTTGAACGCATCGACGAGCGTGTCGAAGGCATTATCCCAACGGCTGTAGCCCTTGAGATAGATGATCGTGCGTTCCGGGAGTGTGACCGGCTCACCGAAAGCATCTCCCGGTTGCAAGGGAGACGGGGAGGCCGTGCCCGACTTCGGCGGCGCCGGTGGCGGCATCGGATCGCTGGATTTCGGTGCGGGACTCTGCGCGGCAGCCACATTGACCGCCAGCGCGAACGCTACGGCCATAGCGCCTGAAGCAAGCCTGAAAGGCGACATCACGGTTCTCCGTCGTTTGCGGCGGTCCGGCGATTCGCCAGCATATTTACGCATTCTAGCATGGCCTCTGGTCAATCCGTGTTTATTCGCCATATAAACCGGGCGAAACCCGGGCAAAGCAGAATATGGGCGCGCTCGCCAATCAGTCCTTTGTAAAGATGAACGGCGTCGGCAACGAGATCGTTGTTGTCGATATGCGCGCGGGCGGCGCCAAGATCGAGGCCGCGGAGGCACGCGCGGCCGCTGGCCCGGATGGCGCACCTTATGACCAGCTAATGGCCCTTTATCAGCCGCGCACGACCGGCACCGACGCCTTCATCCGCATCTACAATAATGATGGCTCCGAGGCCGGCGCCTGCGGAAACGGCATGCGGTGTGTCGCCGACCTGGTCTCCAAGGAGAGCGGCAAGAACGACCTGATCTTTGAAACCACCGCCGGCATTCTCAAATGCTCGAAAGGTCCCGACGGTCAATTCACCGTCGACATGGGGCCACCGCGCTTCAAGTGGAATGAGATTCCGCTGGCGGAAGAATTCCGCGACACGCGTGCCATCGAATTGCAGATAGGGCCGATCGACAAGCCGGTGCTGCATTCGCCATCGGTCGTGAGCATGGGCAATCCGCACGCGATCTTCTGGGTCGACGATGTGAAGGCCCACGATCTCGCGCGGTTGGGGCCGTTGCTGGAAAATCATCCGCTCTTTCCGGAGCGCGCCAACATCACACTCGCGCAAATCGTCTCGCGCGATCACATTATCATCCGCACGTGGGAGCGCGGCGCGGGATTGACCAAGGCCTGTGGCTCGGCCGCCTGTGCGGCAGCCGTTGCGGCAGCCCGCCTCAGGCGCACAAATCGAAAGGTGAAAGTCACGCTGCCGGGCGGGGAATTGACGATCGATTGGCGTGAGAGCGACGATCACGTGTTGATGACCGGCCCGGTGGAATTCGAGTTCAAGGGCCGCTTCGATCCTGCCTTGTTTGCCAAGGTCGGCGCGTCATGAGTATCGACGTTGTCACCTTCGGTTGCCGTCTGAATGCGTATGAATCGGAAGTGATCCGGCGCAAAGCGGGCGCGGCCGGTCTCGACGAAACTGTCATTATGAATACCTGCGCGGTGACCGCGGAAGCGGTACGCCAGGCGAAGCAGGCGATCCGCCGGGTGCGGCGGGAGAAGCCGGACGCCCACATCGTTGTTACAGGCTGCGCCGCGCAAACAGAAGCAAAAACGTTTGCTGATATGCCGGAAGTCAACCGCGTCATCGGCAATGAAGAAAAGTTCGATATCGGAATCTGGACGGTGGCGGACAGGATTGCCGTTTCGGATATCATGGCAGTGAAGTCGATGCGGCCTTACGTGGTCGACCACATCGAGGGTCACACGCGGGCCTTCCTGCAGGTGCAGAACGGCTGCGATCATCGTTGCACGTTCTGCGTTATTCCATTTGGCCGCGGAAATTCACGTTCACTACCGCTGGACGACGTGCTCGCGCAGGCACATCGCCTGGTAACGAACGGCTACCGCGAGATCGTCCTCACCGGAGTCGATATCACCAGTTATGGCGCCGATCTGCCGGCCGCGCCGCGCCTGGGCGCGTTGGTCAAGCACATCCTCAAGAATGTCCCCGACTTGGCGCGCCTGCGGCTGTCCTCGATTGACTCCGTTGAGGTCGATGCCGATTTGCTTGACGCGCTGGCGGACGAGCCAAGGCTGATGCCGCATCTGCATCTATCATTGCAGGCGGGCGACGACCTCATCCTCAAACGCATGAAACGCCGTCATTCCCGCAACGACGCGATCACCTTCTGCCAACAGGTGCGGCGGCTGCGGCCCGACGTCATTTTCAGCGCCGATATCATCGCTGGGTTCCCGACCGAGAGCGAAGACATGTTTTCTCGCTCGCTTGATCTGGTTGACGAATGTGGGCTGACGCAGCTTCACGTCTTTCCGTTTTCGCCGCGTCCTGGAACGCCAGCGGCGCGCATGCCGCAGTTAGACCGATCGGTCGTCAAAGACCGCGCTCGCCGCCTGCGCGATAAGGGCGAAGCGGCTTTGCACCGGCACCTCGATCTTGAAGTTGGTGCCTGCCGCCGCGTGCTCGCAGAGGCACGCGGGCTTGCCCGCACAGAACAATTCATGCCGGTGAGACTTTCGACGCCGGTCAAGCCTGGTGTAATACTCGACGTGACAATGACGGGGCACGACGGCCGGCAATTGTTGGCGGCCTGACGCACACGGCTGAAAGAGGGGGCGAACGATGGGCTACCGCGATCACCTGATCACGAACATGGAACAGCTCCAGGCTCTCTATGGGGAAAAGATGGGCGCCTCAGTCGTCAAGGAAATCGACTACGTCTGCAGCGCCTATCGCAAGCTGATCGAAGCGGCGCCATTCGTTGCAATCGCGACCAGTGGACCGGAAGGCCTAGACTGCTCGCCCAAGGGCGATCCGGCCGGCTTCGTCCACATTCTTGATGAGAAGACACTCGCGATCCCCGACCGGCCCGGTAACAATCGCATCGATGGTTTCCGTAACATCGTTCGTGACCCGCGCATCGCACTGCTTTTCCTCATCCCTGGCGTCGGCGAAACCTTGCGCGTGAATGGCCGCGCGTCGATCTCGATCGATCCCGAGTTGATGCAAAGCTTCGCCGTCAACGGCAAGCTGCCGCGCTGCGTGCTGATCGTCCATATTGAGACGGTTTATTTCCATTGCGCGAAGGCCATCGTGCGCTCGAAGCTCTGGGATGAATCTACAAAGATCGATCGCAAGAGCCTGCCGTCAACCGGCACCATCATTGCCGAATTGAGCCACGGAAAGCTTGGCGGCGAAAAATATGATCGTGAAGCGCCGGAGCGGATCAAGGCGCAGCTTTACTAGCCTAGGTCGGATCAGCTGCGTTTGCCTTCCAGCCAATACACAGTCGCAGCGAAAGCGAAATAGAGACCGAGCGCCGTGAAGGCCAGCGACGTGTCGGAAGCCGGCGGCGGGCCAAAGAATACATAAGCCTGCGCGGCCACCGCCACGACGCCAAGGACAAGCATTCCATAACGGCCAATGGCGTCTTTGGCTTCTGTCGTCCGGAGATAAAGCGCGATCCCTCCGAATAGAAGCGCGATCTCAAGAATGAAAGCGGTCGCGGGGTAATTCCAAAGTCCGAGCCCGACCTTGTATGAATCGTCGTACAGCGCCAAGTCTGGCCGGTGCACCACCAGATCCAGAATCCAGTGCGAGAAGACGGCCACCCCGACAATCGTGGCGCCCGTCCATTTTTGCGCGGGCGAAACGGCTCGATATACGACGGCTGCCCCGACCGACCACAGTGCCGCGCCGGGCAAACTGTGCGTGTAGGGCATGTAATAGAGATCGAGCGGATTGGTCGCGGTGAACCCCGGAACGATGCGGACCTTTTCAATTCCCAGTAAGACAAGAATCGACCACACGATATCGACGAGTTGGACTGCGAGGAACAGAACCCACAAAGGTATTGCCGGCTTCGCAGCTTTGCACGCGAAACTGGGTCCATAATGACCGATGAACATAGTTCGCTCCGCTAGTCGTTGGGGATGCGTCCTGAACGTCGAAAGGGCTTGGAAGTTCCGCGGGATGCCTACTCGTTCGTCGGCTTCCAGCCACACATCGTGAGTTTCTCGCGCATGTGTTCCGGTACAGGAGCCGTCACCGTGACGGCTGGTTTGTTCTTGGAAATCGGCACGGTGACTTCGCGCGAATGCAGATGAAGCGCCGGTCCGCCCGTGCGTGGTGCGCTGCCATAGATATTGTCGCCGACGACCGGCCATCCCATCTCGGCGCAATGGACGCGCAATTGGTGGGTGCGTCCGGTCAGCGGCTCGAGCGCGAGCCATGTGAAGCCGGGCCCCCGGCCCATCACCCTCCAGGTGCTGGCCGACGGCAATCCATGGCTGTCCGCCTTCATCCACCAGCCGCGCGTCTCGTCGCGCTTGGCGAGGGGAATGTCGATACGACCCTCGTCTGTCTCTGGCCCGCCCTCAACCACCGCCCAATAGCATTTGCCGACCTTACCTTGCTTGAACAGCTTGCCGAGCAAAGCCAACGCCTTCCGGTGTCGGCCCAGCACCAGGCAGCCGGTTGTATCGCGGTCGAGCCGATGGGCCAGCGCGGGTGGACGCGGCAAGCCAAAACGCAGTGCGTCGAAATAGTCCTCAAAGGCATCGCCGCCCTTGGGACCGCGATGCACCGGCAAGCCGGCCGGTTTGTCGACGACCAGCATGAGGCCGTCACGGTAAAGCAGGCGCGCCAGAATCTCGTCCGGTGTCATTGTCACTTACCAGAATTTGGTCTCTTACCAAGATTTGCCGAAACCGCTATCACGGGCGCGGCATGAACGACAGCACACAGGGCGGAAGCTGGTGGAAGCGCTTGAGCGGCGGGCTCAAGCGCACATCGTCGTCGCTTGGCAGCGCGATCTCCGACCTTGTCTCCAAGCGCAAGCTTGATGCCGAAACGGTGGAAGAACTGGAAAGTGAACTGATCCGCGCCGACCTCGGCCCCGAATTTGCCGCGCGTATCGCCGCGGTGCTTGGTGAAGGTCGTTTCGAAAAAGCAATCGCGTCCGACGACGTGAAAGCAATCCTGGCGGGCGAAATCGAGAAGGTGCTCGCGCCGGTCGCCCGGCCGCTTGAGATAACGTCGCGGCCGTTCGTCATTCTAGTTGCCGGTGTCAACGGCTCCGGCAAGACCACGACTATCGGAAAGCTTGCCGCCCGCTTCCGCGCGGATGGCAAAAGCGTGATGCTGGTGGCGGGCGACACTTTTCGCGCCGCCGCGATCGACCAACTGAAAATCTGGGGTGAGCGCACCGGCGCAAATGTCATGGCGAGCGAAGCCGGTGCAGACGCGGCAAGCCTTGCATTCGAAGCGGTCACTGCTGCCAAGACGCAAGGCGTGGAGGTGGTTCTAATCGACACGGCCGGGCGCCTGCAAAACCGCGCTGAACTCATGAGTGAACTTGAAAAGATGGTGCGTGTCGTGCGGAAGGTTGAGCCAACCGCGCCGCATGCGGTGCTATTGGTGCTCGACGCAACAGTTGGGCAGAATGCGCTCAGCCAGGTGGAGATATTTGGCAAGATCGCAGGGGTAACCGGACTGGTGATGACAAAACTCGACGGGACTGCGCGCGGCGGCATCCTGGTCGCCATCGCGGCCAAATTCGGTTTGCCGGTCCATTTCATCGGCGTAGGTGAGGGCGTGGCCGATCTGGCGCCGTTCACCGCGCGCGATTTTGCGCGTGCCGTCGTCGGTCTTGAACCATAGCGAAAGCGATTCCATGGCGAGCAAAAAACAACTCAATCCCATGCTCAAGCTGGTGCTCGATATCGGGCCTTTGATTCTGTTTTTTGCCGCCAATGCGAAGTTCGGCATCTACGCCGCAACCGCGACCTTTATGGCGGCCGTGCTGATCACGCTTGCCGTCTCGTACGTTCTGACCAAGCATGTCGCGATCATGCCGCTTGTCACGGCTGCGATCGTGCTGGTGTTCGGCGGGCTGACGTTGGTGCTGCACGACGATTTGTTCATCAAGGTCAAGCCGACGATCATTTATGTCTTGTTTGGCGGCACCCTGGTGGGCGGGCTCGCGTTCAACAAGCCGCTGCTCGGTATGGTGTTTGATTCCGTATTTCACCTGCGAGAAGAAGGCTGGCGCAAGCTCACCTGGCGATGGGCTTTGTTCTTTTTTGCGCTTGCAATATTGAACGAGATCGTCTGGCGCACGCAGACGACGGATTTCTGGGTCAGTTTCAAACTGTTCGGCGTGGTGCCGCTGACATTCCTGTTTGCAGCGTTGCAAGTGCCGCTATTGACGAAATACAGCATCGACAAGAGAAACTAGTTCGGGGCATGGATTTTGATCGCACCTGGAAATCGGTCGCGGCCGGTCTCTGCGGCAGTGCTGCCCATAGTTTGCTGATGGCGGTTAAGTCCTGGGCCCAAATACTGCCGAGCTTTCAGCCCTACGACGATCTACAGGCTTTGCTGACAACCTTGGTCGGCAATGCAGTCAACCCTGTAATTCCGTGGGCGCTGTCGTATTTCAATGGTTCGGTGGTGCTTGGGTTCCTGTTTGGCCGTTCCTATCAAAGCCTGCCGGGCCGTACCGGAGTCATGAAGGGATTGGTCTTTGGTTTTGGGGTCTGGGTGGCGATGGGCCTGATTTTCTTTCCCGCGCTCGGGAAAGGCTGGTTTGCGTCGCAAACAGGGCTTGGAATCGCACCCACCATTTTCACGCTGATGATGGTGCTGACTTACAGCGTGACGCTTGGCGTCGCGTATTCTGTATTCACGTCGCATAAGGGCGGGCGAAAACGCTAGCGCGCCACGGCCTTCGCAATTTCCGGCTCGAGCGTGTGGATGAGATTGTCGGCGGTGACGGGCCCGACCAGCTTGTAGGCGATGCGGCCGTCGCGCCCGATCAGATAAGTCTCGGGCACGCCATACACGCCCCAGTCGATCGAGGTGCGGCCCGATGCGTCGCGGCCGTTTGCGATAAAGGGATTCCCGAAGCGGTTGAGAAACCGCCGTGCATCGTCAGGCGCATCCTTGTAGTTGATGCCAACAAGCTGGATGCGTTTGTCCTTCGATAGTTGCTCCAGGAACGGCACTTCGTCACGACAGGGCACGCACCAGGATGCCCATACATTCACCAATGTCACCGCACCCTGAAATGTTGCATTGCTGACGCCCGGGATCGGTTTGCCGTTCCGCTCTACGCCCGGCAGCGGCGGCAGGTCGGTCGCCGGCGCCGGGCGTCCAATGAGCGCCGAGGGAAGGACAGACGGATCTCCGGTGCCGAGGCGGTAGAGGAAGAGCGCCGCTAAACCGATGAAGGCGAGCAGCGGCAACAGGATCAGAAGGTTGAAACGCTTTTTTTCAGGCCCGCCGCCCGACACCGAATTCATTGTCCGGATCCGCGTTGTGAGCGCCGGTTGACGCCGCGCGCTTCAAGATCGCCGAGAATGCGCCGTTGTGCGGAATAGTCGAGCAAGACCCACGCCAGCAGCGCGGCCACCACGAATATCGTCACCGCATAAGCAGCAACTATGAAATCGGCGTGTGGTCCCAGGTTCATGTTGCTTGTGCCAGTTCCTGCGCCTGCATCAGCCGCATGGCGCGCACACGACGTCGCAAAATCTCGTTACGCATGGCGGCAAGGTGCAGCGTCACGAACAACAGCGTGAAAGCGATCGCCATGATCAACAGCGGCGAGAGAAGCGCCGGATCGATGGCCGGCCCACCCAATCGGAACACAGACGCTGGCTGGTGCAAGGTATTCCACCAGTCGACCGAGAATTTGATGATCGGAAGATTGACCGCACCGACCAGTGAAAGGATCGCAGCAGCGCGTGCGCCTCGGCCGGGTTCCTCGGCCGTCCAGTACAATGCGAGTACACCGAAATAGAGGAGAAGAAGCACCAGCATCGATGTCAGTCGCGCGTCCCAAACCCAATAGGTGCCCCAGGTTGGCCGGCCCCAGAGTGAGCCCGTGATGAGACATATGAAAGTAAAAGCTGCGCCGATCGGCGCGGCCGCCTTGCCGGCGACATCGGCCAGCGGATGGCGCCAGACAAGCGTACCAAGTGCGGCGACAGACATCAGTCCCCACCCGAACATGCCGAGCCATGCCGCGGGCACGTGCAGGAACATGATCTTCACTGTGGCGCCCTGCTGATAATCGTCGGGCGCATTCACCGCGCGATACAGACCGATCGCGAAGAGGACAAGTGTCAGTGCTGCGAGCCAGGGCAGCACGCGGTTCACGACGTTCAAAAAACGTGTCGGGTTGGCGAGATCGATCACAGCCATCGGTGGTCTCTTATCACGTCATTCCAGTCCATGGCGAAGCGCGGCGGCCGCGGCAATCGGCCCTACCACGAAGCTCATCAAACTTAACGCACAAAGAATGGTAAAAGGTGGCCCGAATGGAGTAGGGCCGACGATCGCGGCATTGGCTGCGGAGACGCCAAAAATCAGCACGGGGATAGTCAACGGCAGGACCAGAACGGCCAACAGCAATCCGCCACGCCGCAGCGCGACCGAGAGTGCAGCACCAACAAGCCCGATAAAAGTGAGCGCAGGCGTGCCGGCGAGAAGCGTCAGCGCAAGCCACCCCATCGCATGCAATTCGACATTTAGCATTAGCCCGAGCACCGGCGCGATAAGAACCAGCGGCAACCCGGTTGTCAGCCAGTGCGCGATCGCCTTTGCCGCCACCGACAGCTCAAGCGGCAATGAACCCATCATCAATAGATCAAGGGAGCCGTCTTCGTGATCGGTCGCAAACAGCCGGTCGAGCGCAAGCAGGCTTGCGAGCAACGCGCCGAGCCAAAGTATTGCAGGTCCGATGCGCGCGAGCAGTGCCAGATCCGGGCCGATGGCGAATGGCATCATGACGACCACGATCAGGAAGAACAGCGCGCCCATCAGTGCGCCGCCACCAACACGGGTTGCCAGCCGCATATCGCGGACAAGGAGAGTGGTAAACGCGCTCATGCGCTGCCCAATTTAAGTTCGCGTGCGCGTTCGAGTCCGATCGGCCCGTGCGCCGCCGCGACAATCATGCCGCCACCGGTAAGATGATCGCGCATGAGTTCGGCCAGGCGCTTCTGCGACGGCCCATCAAGCGCCGACGTCGGTTCATCCAGCAGCCAGATCGGCCGCGGCACGGCAACAAGCCGGGCGATCGATAACCGCCGCCGTTGTCCGGCCGACAGATAAGCAGCAGGCAAGGCCGTGAGCGGCGAAAGATCGATCGTTTCCAGGGCCGGTGCAACGGCGGCGCGTCCGACGCCGAAGAACTCAGCCCAGAATTGCAGATTTTCGCCGACCGTCAGCGATGGCTTCAGTGCATCCTGGTGACCGAGATAGTGCGCCTGCTCGGCAATGTGAGCGTCCGGCTCGCCACCAAGGAGCGTCAGACGTCCGGCGGCCAGTCGCACCAGGCCGGCGATCACGCGCAACAAGGAGGACTTGCCGGCCCCGTTGCGTCCGGTGACGACCATTGCCTCCCCGGCGTCCAGGCTGAAATTCAGTCCTTGGAACACGCTACGCCCGCCGCGGTTGCAGGCCAGCTCATCGGCTCTGAGTTGCATCACGGCGGCCGCGGTCCGTCGGGGAACGAGGGGCCCGCGGTCCAGGCTCCGGAAAACGTCTGAATTCCGAGCATTTCTGGTAATGTTCCCCGGTTAATATGGCGTCGGGCGAGAAAAGACCTTATAAGCCCCGACTTGCGACGTTACGTTATTAAAATTCGGACGCAAGTCTCGCCAGCGAGAAAAACATCGCCTTGCCAATAGGTTAGTCCGAACTAGCGCCGGTACTCCGGTCGGGAATGGAAACAGCCGACATGACTTCGCTCGACAGCTTCAGATGCTGCAAGACCCTGCAGGTTGGCAGCAAGACCTACGCCTATTTCAGTCTGCCGACCGCCGAGCGAAACGGCCTCAAAGGCATTTCGCGGCTGCCCTTTTCGATGAAGGTGTTGCTGGAGAATCTGCTCCGCAATGAAGACGGGCGCACGGTGACCAAGGACGACATCAAGGCCGTCGCCGAGTGGCTCAAGAACAAGACCTCGGAGCATGAATTCGCGTTTCGCCCAGCGCGCGTGCTGATGCAGGACTTCACCGGCGTCCCGGCGGTCGTCGATCTCGCTGCCATGCGCGATGCCATGAAGCAGCTCGGGGGCGATCCAAAGAAAATCAATCCGCAGGTGCCGGTCGATCTGGTCATTGACCATTCCGTGGCGGTGACGTTCTTCGGCAACAACCAGGCCTTCAAGAAGAATGTCGACGAGGAATATCGGCAGAATCAGGAGCGCTACAAGTTCCTGAAATGGGCGCAGCGCTCGTTCGATAATTTCAGCGTGGTGCCACCCGGCACCGGCATCTGCCATCAGGTCAATCTTGAATATCTGTCGCGTGTGATCTGGAGCCGCAAGGACAAGGTGAAGGTGGACGGCAAGGCTGCCACCATGGAAGTTGCTTATCCGGACACCGTAGTAGGCACCGACTCGCACACGACGATGGTGAACGGTCTTTCGGTGCTCGGCTGGGGCGTCGGCGGCATCGAGGCGGAAGCCGCGATGCTCGGCCAGCCGCTCTCGATGGTGCTGCCCGAGGTGATCGGCTTCAAGTTCGCCGGCAAACTGAAAGAAGGCGTCACCGCGACCGATCTGGTGCTCACGGTCACCGAGATGCTGCGCAAGCGCGGCGTGGTCGGAAAATTCGTCGAGTTCTTTGGTCCCGGTCTCGCCCATCTGACAATCGCGGACCGTGCCACGCTCGGCAACATGTCGCCGGAATACGGCGCGACCTGCGGCTTCTCGCCGATCGACGACGACACAATTCGCTACATGAAGGACACCGGCCGCCCGGCCGAGCTGGTGGGATTGGTTGCCGCCTATGCCAAGGCGCAAGGCATGTACCGCGTGAAAACCACGCCCGACCCGATGTTCACGGACATCCTCAAGCTGGAATTAGGTTCGGTGGAGCCTTCTCTGGCGGGCCCAAAGCGCCCGCAGGACCGCATTGCGCTGAAGGAAGTGAAATCCGGTTTCGCGACCTCAATGGACAAGGAATTTGGCAAGAGTTCCGAAGCGAAGAAGCGCGTGAAAGTGTCCGGCAAGAACTACGATCTCGGGCATGGTGACGTGGTGATCGCGGCGATCACGTCCTGCACCAACACTTCCAATCCCAATGTGATGATCGGCGCCGGCCTGCTTGCGCGTAAGGCCGCGGCAAAAGGGCTGACCGTCAAGCCATGGGTCAAGACATCGCTTGCGCCCGGATCACAAGTGGTCGGCGAGTATCTCGACAAGTCCGGCCTGCAAAAGGATCTCGACAAGCTTGGATTCAATCTGGTCGGTTTCGGTTGCACGACCTGCATCGGCAATTCCGGCCCGCTGCCGCCGGAGAATTCCAAGGCGATCAATGACAATGATCTGGTCGCCGCGGCCGTGCTGTCGGGCAATCGCAATTTCGAGGGCCGTGTCAATGCCGACGTGCGCGCCAATTATCTTGCTTCGCCGCCGCTTGTCGTCTCCTACGCGCTCGCCGGCTCGATGAACGTCGACATCGCGAGGGAGCCGCTCGGCGTCGATCAGAAAGGCAAGAAGGTATTTCTGAAAGACATCTGGCCATCGAACAAGGAAATCGGCGAGTTTGTCGCCAAGAACATCACCAAGCAGATCTTCACCAAGAAATATGCCGACGTGTTCAAGGGTGACGCCAACTGGCGCAAGATCAGCGTCAAAGGCGGCATGACTTACGACTGGGACAAGAAATCAACTTACGTGCAGAACCCGCCGTATTTCGTCGGCATGGGCCGCCACCCGAAGCCGCTCGAGGATATTGTCGACGCGCGCGTGCTGGCCTTGCTGCTCGACTCGATCACTACCGACCACATCTCTCCGGCCGGATCGATCAAGATCGATTCGCCGGCCGGCAAATATCTCGTCGGGCACAAAGTGAAGCCCGCCGACTTCAACCAATACGGCACGCGCCGCGGCAATCATGAAGTGATGATGCGCGGCACGTTCGCCAATATCCGCATCAAGAACCAGATGGTGCCTGGCGTCGAAGGCGGCGTCACCGTGCACTATCCGTCCAAGCAGCGCATGGCAATCTACGATGCGGCCATGAAGTACAAGGCCGACCATGTGCCGCTGGTCGTGTTTGCCGGCAAGGAATACGGCAGCGGCTCGTCGCGTGACTGGGCCGCTAAAGGCTCGGTGCTGCTCGGCGTGCGGGCCGTGATCTGCCAGTCATTCGAGCGCATCCACCGCTCCAATTTGGTGGGCATGGGCGTGATGCCGCTGGTCTTCGAGGAAGGCACGTCCTGGCAGTCGCTGGGTCTGAAGGGCGATGAGCAAGTCACGATTCGCGGCCTGCACGGCGAGCTCAAGCCCGGTCAGCGGCTGATCGCCGAAATCGTCTCAGGCAACGGCACGCTGAAGCGGGTGCCGCTGATCTGCCGTATCGATACCCTCGACGAACTCGACTACTTCAAGAATGGCGGCATCCTGCAATACGTCCTGCGTCAATTGGCAGGTTGACCGGTAATTTTGTCAGAGGCTAGCAGTGGGACCAGTGGGCCGCTCACCGTGAAGTGAGTGGCGGGTGATCGACGGAGCGCCTATTAAAGACAGTGCGAGGCAGGGGATTGCGGTAACGATATGAACTATCGCCACGTCGCCTTTGCAGCCGCCATCATTTCCACTTCCGTGGCCGCCCCGGTTCGCGCCGAGCCGCGTGCCGTCATCGAACTTTTCACCAGCCAAGGTTGTTCATCGTGTCCGGCCGCCGACAAGGTTCTCGGCGAACTGTCGCGCGATCCCTCGCTTGTCACCATGAGCCTGGCGGTCGACTATTGGGATTACCTCGGCTGGAAAGACACGCTGGCGATTCATGGCCATAGCTCCAGGCAACGCGCTTATGCCGAGGCCCGGGGCGACCGCGAAGTGTACACGCCGCAAATCGTCGTCAATGGTGTTGTGCACGTACTCGGTAGTGACAAGGCAGCGATTGAAAAAGCCATTGCGCAGACTCGGCGTGACTCAGCCACGCTCGCGTTGCCGGTGAGCATGAGCATTGCCGATGGAAAAGTGACGGTGAACGTCGCTGCTGCCGTCAATGGGCACCGAAATGGTGAAGTCTGGCTTTGCCCGGTTACGAGCAAGGTCTCGGTCGACATCGGCCGGGGCGAGAACCACGGCCAGACGCTGACGTATCACAACGTCGTGCGCCGCTGGGTGAAGCTTGGAGACTGGACCGGCAAGGCGGAAACCTTCAGCCTGCCGCTGAACGAAATTCCAAAGGGCACTGACTCGCTCAAGGATATCGACCGGCTTGATGTCGTCGTGCAGAGCGGGGTCGCATCCAAGCCTGGCCTGATGCTGGGTACGGCTACCGCGGCTTGCTGCAGTGCTGCGACAAACTGAACCGCTTCCAAATTCAGGATCCAAAAAAATCGGGCCGGCAACTAGCCGGCCCGAAGGCATTTAGGGGATTGAACCGTACGCGGAACTCAACTGGCCCGGCCGATCGAGCCCCGGGGGGCTGGGGGGCTGAGGAATCCGGCGCTCGTACCGGACCGGGCCTTGAGGCAACGGTCGAGTTATCCCAATACAGCGTGACGGGCGATTGACCGAAATTAGGCGTTATTGTGGGAGCTTTTAACGAGTTCGTGATCGCCCAAATGTGCTTTCTGCACGTTTTCAAGTCACTGGGTGCACGAAGGAAGTTCTTGCCGTGCGGCGCTCCTGGGGCGATCATTCCAGCCAAGCACAAAGGAGGCGCCGCATGACGTTCGGTTCCGGCGAAATCGATCCCAGCCAGTCCCACGGGGGCGGTACCCCGGTGCGCAGTTCATCCGCCCCCGCCAATCAAGTGACCTTCAGCCGCCGCGAGCTCAATCGCATTCTTGATCTTTATGGCCGCAAGGTCGCGGCCGGCGAATGGCGTGATTATGCGATCGATTTTTTGAAAGACCGCGCAGTGTTCTCGGTCTTCCGCAGAACCTCCGAAGTGCCCCTCTATCGCATCGAAAAAAACCCGAAACTGGCGCGCCGTCAGGGCGCTTACAGCGTCATTTCGGCAACGGGATTGATCGTGCGCCGCGGGCATGAACTTGACCGCGTGCTTCGCTCGATCGACGTGTCGCTGGCGGTGGTGGCGAACTAGAATCGGTTCTTCAATCTTGACACCCGCGGGCGCACGCTTGCCGCCTCAAATGTCTGCGATTGGCAACTCGTCGACTTTGTTGCCGTGCTGATCCACGACGGTGACGAACCAGCCAGCCCAGTTCCAACCCGGCATAACGGCGCCGTGCTTGAGATCGCGCGCGAGCGCCATTGCATCCTCGCGAGCCGCCGCATTGCCGGACAGATCAATGCCTTTGTGATTGTTCAAAACTTGCTTGCCGTCGGTCAGATGGAAAAAGTAACGCGGCATGGCGGATGACCCTCACTTTTGTGACACTATAAAGCGGAAGCGCCCCTGGTCATAGCAGCGCAGTGATTTTCCGTGCGGTTAGGGCCGTCCGGGTGCTTTCGTGCTGCCCGGCCCGAGCGACCGCTGCATCAGCACGCTGTCGAGCCAGCGGCCGTGCTTGAAGCCGACATCCTCCAGTACGCCGACGTGGCGGAATCCAAGGCCTTGATGAAGGCCGATCGACGCGGCCTGTCTGGGCGAGTCACCGATCACCGCGATCATCTGCCGAAATCCGCATCGGCACAGGCCTCGATCAAGGCTGCCAGCAATGCGCGTCCGACGCCGCGGCGGTGATTGCCGTGTGCGATATAGACCGAGTTCTCGACAGTGGGGCGGTACGCAGGCCGCGTTCGATACGGACCGGCATAGGCATAGCCCGCAATTATCCCGCCATCTTCAGCAATCAGGTACGGATAGCCCTTGCCGACAAGGTCATCCATCCGGCGCGCCATCTCGGCTTCGTCTGGCGGGGTGAGTTCGAACGATGCCGTGCCATGTTCGACCGCGTGGGCGTAGATGCGGGTAATTGCCGGGATATCGGCAGAGCGGGCAGGGCGGATGGCAATGGTCATGCGCCATCCAAACTAGCAAAACGAAAGCGCCCCGGCCTATGGCCGGGGCGCGCATTGCAGTCCTGTGATCCGCGCTTAGCGGCGATCGCCCATAAAGCGCAGCAGGAACAGGAACAGGTTGATGAAGTCGAGATAGAGCGTCAGCGCGCCCATCACGGCCTTGCGGCCGGCAATGGTGCCGTCATCGTTGACGCTGTACATCTCCTTGATCTTCTGGGTGTCCCATGCGGTCAACCCGGCAAAGATCACAACGCCGATCGCCGAAATCGCAAACTCGAGACCGGAGCTCTTGAGGAAGATGTTGACGATCATCGCCAGGATCAGGCCGAACAGTCCCATGATCAGGAACGAGCCGATTGGCGAGAGATCGCGCTGCGTGGTGTAGCCATAGAGGCTCAGTGCGCCGAACGACGCCGCGGAGATGAAGAACGTGCGGGTGATCGACGCGCCCGTATAGGCCAGAAACACCGACGACAGCATCAGGCCGAGCAGCCCGGCGTACACCATGAACAGCATCAGTGCTGTGCTTGGCTGCAGGCTGTTGATCCGGAAGCTCATGAAGAACACCAGTCCGAGCGTGCCAAGGAACAGCACGATCGCGAGCGGGCCTCCGAAGATGGCCTGACCGAACGGGGTCAGCGAGGTGACGCGTCCCGCCGCATCGGTGACCACGGCGGCATTGTAAGTGAGCCAGGCGACGACGCCGGTCAGAGCGACGCCGGCGGCCATATAGTTGTAGACGCGAAGCATGTAGGCGCGCAGGCCCACATCGATCGCGGTAGCACGCGCGGCGCCGAAGCCGCGGGCAGCTACATTACGGTCGTAGTCCGACATCGAAGTTTCCTCTCTCATGTCCCGGCTTTCCGCCGGCCACGTTACGCGCGCCGGCCTGGTGCCGCCGCGCTCGTGGCAGGAATCTAGTGGTTGCCAAGCCTTCCCGCCAGATACGGCTTCGTGATGACAATCCACTATTGCAGTTCGTTAATCTCCGGTGCCCCAATTATAGACGAAAAGGCCTGGTGGCGGGGCTACGCGGCGGAATGTCGCAAAAACTACAGATTTCTCAGCACCGGCGCGGGTTTTTGCCCCAGTGCGGCGTAGGTGCCGGCGAGCCCGAAGGCGACTGTTACCACCACCGCGCCCACCGCCGCTGCCAGCGCGGGCCACGGCAGCCAGGTAAACGGCAGGTGCATAAGTTGGACGACAATTAACCAGCTGGCGAGCGAGCCCGCGATAACGCCGAACAAGGCAGTGGCGCCGCCGATCAGCAAATATTCGATGCAATAGGACGCCAGCAACCGCAGGCGCGTGGCACCCAGCGTCTTGAGGATCACGGCATCGTAGACCCTGTATCGATGGCCTGCGGCCAGTGCGCCGCCGAGGACAAGTGCAGCTGCGATCAGCGTAATCGCGCTCGCGCCGCGGATTGCGAGCACGAGATTGGCGATGATGCTGCCGACCGCCTCCAGTGCATCCTTTACGCGGACGGTGGTGACCATCGGGAAGTTCTCGGCCACGGCGCGGATAACGGCGGCTTCCTGCGTTGCCGTGCCGCCGCCGGGGTAGGTGAGGGTGGCGAGATGCGTATGCGGCGCGCCGCGAAAGGAATTCGGTGAAAACACCATGACGAAATTGATCCCGAGCGTTTCCCAGTCGACCGCACGCATATTCGCAATAGTCGCCGTGATGTTGCGGCCAAGGACATTGACGGTAACGGGGTCGCCGAGTTTGAGACCAAGGCCATCGGCGATCCGCTTTTCGAACGAGACCTGCGGCGGTCCGCTGTAGTCAGGTGTCCACCATTGTCCTTCAACCAGATGCGAGCCGGCAGGGATCTGGTTCGCATAAGTGAGGCCGCGATCGCTTTGCAGCACCCAGGCCGCGTCGTCCCTTGGCTTGATGTTTTCCGCCGGCGTGCCACCGGCGGAAATGATACGGCCGCGGAGCATCGGCACTTCCTCCAGCTTTGCGGCGGGCGCTTGCGTACGCACGAATGTGCCGAAGCGTTCGGCCTGGTCGGCCGGGATATCGAGGAAATAAAACGATGGCGCTTTTGCCGGCAGTTCGTTGGAGAATTGCCGGCTCAGATTGCCGTCAATTTCGATCACGGTAACCAGCAGGGTGATGCCGAGACCGAGTGAAAGCACAATGGTCGACGTCAGCGCGCCCGGCCGATGAATATTGGCGATCGCCATGCGCAGGCCGGTTGCGCGTGCGCGTGGCGCCCACTTTGCCAATGTCATCAACAGCGCCGCGACGATGCGCAGCAGGAGGAATACCCCGGCTGCAGTGGCGACGTAGATGACGGCGACACGGCGGTCATAAGCCAGCAGTACGGCGACTGTCGCCAGGACAACGACGGCGACGGCGGTGAGTGCGACGTAACGCTTGCGCGGACGCCGCGGTTGTGGCGACACCATGTCGCGAAATAGCTCCGCCACCGGCACGTCGTGCGCACGGCCAAGCGGCCAAAGCGCAAAGACCAGCGCCGTCAGGAGTCCGTAGATCAGCGCCAACAATAGTTCGGCAGGGTGCAATGCAGGCACGATCGGCAACGGAATGATTGCGCCAAAGGTCCACGAAATCAGATATGGCAGAACGGCGCCGACGGTCACGCCGATCGCGCCGCCAAGCAACGCCAGCAATAGAACCTGTGTAAGATAGATCGTGAAGACACGGCGGCCGCTGGCGCCGAGCGCCTTCATGGTGGCGATCGTCTCGCGCCGCCGGTCGAGGTGGCTTTTAACGCCGTTGCCGACGCCGACACCGCCGACCAGAAGCGCGGTCAGCCCAACGATTGTGAGGAATTGGGTAAAGCGTTCGACGTTGCGTTCAAGCTGCGGCGACGCGTTGCTGCGACTTCGGATATCCCAGCCGGCTTCCGGCAGTTGCGCGCGCGCTTGCGTAGTGACGGTTTTCGCCGCGCCATCGGATGCGTCGTTGTTCGGTAGCCGCAGGCGGTAGTGCCATCGCACCAGGCTGCCGGGCTGCAGCAGCCCGGTGGCACGCAAAGCATCCTGGCTCACCAGCAGACGTGGCCCAAAGCCGATGCCGCCGGCCAACTTATCTGGCTCGCTTGTCAATGCCGCCCGGATTTCAAAATTGGCGTTTCCAACGGCAATTCGTGCGCCCGGCTTAAGCTCGAGCCGCGCCATCAGCGTCGGATCAGCAACCGCGCCAAAAACGCCGTCGCGTTGCGCCAGGGCGTCGGGGAGCAGACCGGGTGGGTCGAGGACGGCTGCACCGATCAATGGATAGGCGCCATCGACGGCCTTCATCTCGACCAATGTCGCCTCGCCGCCTGACGTGCGTGCCATCGCACGCATGGTCGCCGCGCTCGATATCTGCCCGTGCGTTTGCAGGAAATCGCGTTCGGCGGGCGCGGCTTCGCGCTGGATTAATGTGAAGGCAAGATCGCCGCCGAGGATCACGCGGCCCTCGCGCGCCAATCCGTCCGCAAGGCTTGCGGCCAGCGAGCCGACGCTGGCGATCGCCATGCTGCCAAGCGCGATGCAGGCGATGAACACATAAAAGCCGTGCAGCCCGCCGCGCAGTTCACGCATGGCAAATCGCAACGGTAGCCAGCGATCGGCCAATGGGGCTGTCACTGCTGCGCTCATGTTGGGCCCATGCCGTCGACGCGCCCGGACCGCAGCCGCACGACCCGGCCACAGCGTGCAGCCAGTGCGGAATCATGCGTCACCAGCACCAGCGTCGTGCCGCGCCTGGCGTGGCCGGCAAACAATAAATCGATGATTTGCTTGCCGGTGTCCTCGTCAAGATTTCCGGTCGGTTCGTCCGCAACCAGAATCGCCGGATTAGGAGCGAGCGCACGCGCAACCGCGACACGCTGCTGCTCGCCGCCGGAAAGCTCAGCCGGGTAATGGGAAAGCCGCTCGCCTAAGCCGACGGCGGCAAGTTCGTCGCGCGCGCGCGCCTGTGCATCCTGCACGCCGGCCAATTCGAGCGGCACTGCTACGTTCTCCAACGCTGTCATTGTCGGGATCAGGTGGAACGATTGGAAGACGATGCCCACATGGCGCCCGCGAAAGCGGGCCAGCGCGTCCTCGTCCAGCACGCTGAGGTTTTCGCCTGCCACGGTGACTGTTCCGGTATCGGCGCGCTCAAGGCCGGCCATGACCATCAAAAGGGTCGATTTTCCCGAGCCGGAGGGGCCGACCAGGCCAATCGCCTCGCCACTCCCTATATGCAGGTCGATATCTTTGAGGATATGAACACGGGCCGCACCCTGCCCGAGCGAGAGATTCACACCGGCAAGCGCAATGGCCGGCCCCGCCTGGGATTTATTCGTCATGGGACCTCATTCTTCACAACCCCGCTCATATGGGAGGAACCCCGCCCGGGTCCAGCGCCTTGCGACCTGGCTGTTGGCTGTATTGTTGGGCGCGCTGACGCCGGTATGTGGGGTAGGGGCGGCCGAACGGCCGATCAAAATTGTGGTGCTGGGCGATTCCCTCAGTGCCGGCTTTGGTCTGCCGGTGGAGGCAGCGTTCCCGTCGCGCTTGGCCAAGGCGCTGAAAGCCAAAGATGCGGCTGTCACGATTGCCAATGCAGGTGTGTCGGGTGACACGGCATCGGCGGGGTTCGACCGTCTCGACTGGTCAGTGCCGGAAGGGGCCGATGCGGTCATCCTTGAGCTCGGCGCAAATGATGCCTTGCGCGGTCTCGATCCGAAATTGACCAAGGCCGCGCTCGACAAGATTCTGCGAAAACTTGAGGATCGCCACATCGCCGTCTTGCTCGCCGGCATGCGGGCTCCACGAAATATGGGTCCTGAATATACGCGGGAATTTGACGCAATCTATCCGGCGCTTGCCTCGACTCACCCCGTCGTCTTTTATCCATTCTTCCTTGATGGGGTGGCAGCCGACCCCAAATTGAATCAGGGTGACGGCATACACCCGAATTCCGGCGGCGTGGACGTGATCGTGGCGCGTATTCTGCCGCAGGTTGAAGAGCTGATCGTTCGGTCCCGCGCGGCGCGCGGGAAATAAAAAGTGAGTTACCCATGCCGCGCCTCTTCACCGGTGTCGAAATCCCGTCCGATGTCGGGCAGGCGCTTGGCATGCTGCGCGGTGGATTGCCAGGCGCGCGCTGGATTGACCCGCAAAACTATCATCTGACACTGCGTTTCATCGGCGATGTGGACGACGTGACCGCGCACGAGGTTGCGTCCATGCTTGGACGCGTGAAGCGCGGGCCTTTCGAGCTTTATATGGAGGGCCTGACTTCATTTGGCGGGCGCAAACCACGCGCGGTGGTCGCGAGTGTCGCGCCCGCGCAAGCCCTCCTCGATGCGCAGGCCGAGCAGGAGCGGCTGATGCAGCGTATCGGCCTTGAGCCGGAGGGCCGCAAGTTCACGCCGCACGTGACGCTCGCGCGCTTGCGCGAATCGTCCAGTCGCGACGTGGCGGACTATCTCGCAGCGCGCGGCTATTTCCGGACATCGCCCTTTCGCGTCTCGCGCTTCGTGTTGTTTTCCTCGCGCGCCTCGGTCGGCGGCGGCCCATATGTGGTCGAGGCGAGCTACCCGCTCAACGCCTAGTCCGTCAGACTGGATTGAACAGCCGCGATTGCACGTCGAGGATTGCGGCCGCGACGCTGTGCGCGTCTGCAACGGCCTCGCGCATCAGTGACAGGGGTGTCGAGCGCGGTTGATCGACCTCCCCAACCACACTGCCGAAATCGAACTTGAGATCGGCTTCGAACTTCCGGGCCAACTGTTGCATGCGCTGGTTGTCAGCGAGGCAATTCATCTGCAGCGATTTGATGCCGCGATTGCGCGCGCTCAGCAGGGTCCGCTCAAGCAGCACTGTGCCCACGCCATGGCTCTGCCAGGGCTGTTCAATGCTGAAGGCGGCTTCGCCCGCGCGCGCGAATACCGGGCCAAAGGGGCGGAGTTCGGCGGCACCGCGCAAGATGCCGTCGACGAAGAATCCATGGATCACCACGCCAATTCCGTTGGCTGATGCTGCATGACGGGTGATGAATTCATCGGACACCGCACCGGAGAAACGCCTGTTCCGGCTGTCTCGATCAAGGCGCAGCAGATGGTCGCGGTAGGCGTCGGTCTCGCCGACCCATAGTTTGCGGACCATCCCACCATCGGGCAACGGCTCGTCCATTTCGGCACTCCTCGATGTCACGTCGCCCTGCCTGGTCTGCGGTTCCTGCCCTGGCGGCACCCGGACACCCCGAATCGCCGCGCATTCACTTATATGGTGCATTGCAGCAAAAAAACGACCCCACGCTTATTTCGGAAGGCCTAATCCGCGGAAAATGCATGACTAACAAGGTCTTACCGCACATTTTGTGCGCAATATAAGCCGCAAGCGCCCGTCACTGATTTACACAAGGCGCTGTTCACCCTAGGTCTCGCAGCACGCCCGCCATCCGTCCGTCCTTGCCCCAATGTCCGAAACCTTCAGCACCCGCTACGCGGCATTGGTTGCCGCCGGAAAAATCGAAGCGGACCCCGGCCAGGCCACGCTGGCACGGCAATTGAGCGCACTTGAGCTGCGCCTCGATCAGCACCGGTTGGCGCGCAAATCGTCTTCGCTCGGCTGGCTGTTCGGCAAGCGGGAGCAGTCGGGTGACGTGCTCAAGGGACTCTACGTCTATGGCGAGGTCGGCCGCGGCAAGACGATGCTGATGGATCTTTTCTTCGAAACAAGCGCCGTCATCCGCAAGCGCCGTGTGCACTTTCCACGAATTCATGGCCGACGTGCATGAGCGCGTTCACGTCTACCGGCAGGAGATCAAGAACGGCGAAGCCAACGAGCACGATCCGATTCAGCGCACCGCGGCGGCTATTGCGGAGGAAAGCTGGCTCCTCTGCTTCGACGAATTCCATATTACCGACATTGCCGACGCCATGATCCTCGGCCGTTTATTCACGCGCTTGTTTGAACTCGGTGTTGTCGTCGTTGCGACGTCGAATTTGCCGCCAGGCGAGCTCTACAAGGATGGACTCAATCGCACGCTGTTCCTGCCGTTCATTGCGTTGCTGGAACGCCAGTGCGTCGTCGTGCAACTCGAGGCGCGCGTCGATTTCCGTTTAGAGAAACTCACGGGGGTGCCGACATGGTATGTACCCGCCGACGCGAAAGCCGACGCAGCGCTCGACGAAGCGTGGCGACGTCTGGCGGGCGACCATGTCGGCGTACCTCATGAGCTGATGGTCAAGGGTCACGCAATCCAAGTGCCGAAGACGGCGATGGGAGTGGCTCGTTTTTCCTTTTCCGACCTGTGCGCGCAGCCGTTGGCCGCCGCTGACTATCTCAAGATAGCGCACGAATTCCACACCATTATTGTCGACCACATTCCTGTCATGGATTATGCGCAGCGCAACGAGGCCAAACGCTTCATCATTCTGATTGATACGCTTTATGACCACGCCGTGAAATTGCTCGCATCTGCCGCTGCACAGCCGGACGGGCTCTACGTGGCGACCGAGGGCTATGAGGCCAATGAATTCAAACGCACGGCCTCACGTCTGATCGAAATGCGCTCGCAGTCATATCTTGGCTTGCCGCACGGGCCGAGGCAGGGCCCTAGTATCGACACCGGCAAGATCGTTGAGACTTAAATAAACAGCTACAGGCTTGACCAGATCAGCAAGGCCACCGCGATGGCCATCAGGGCAGCCGCAAGCCAACCCAGCAAAATCAGCCATTTTGGCAACGCAATGCGGCGCGTCTGCTTTTTGCTTGCGATGACCACCATGGTTGCAAACATGATCGGCACGGCAACGATGCCGTTGATCACCGCCGTCCAGAACAGCATGGCGATCGGGTCGATATTGGTGGCGAGCAACGCCGAGCCGCCCAGTGTGGCGGCTGCGACGATGGCGTAAAATCCAATCGCGCGGCTTGCGGGGAGCTCCAGGCTGCCGGGCAACTTGAACACTTCGGCAACCGCATAGGCGGCAGAACCCGCGAGCACCGGCACTGCCAGCAGACCGGTGCCGATAATGCCGGCAGCAAAAAGCGCAAAAGTCAGGGGCCCGCCGATTGGACGCAGTGCCTCGGCTGCTTGCGCGGCAGTGTCGATATGGGTGACGCCGTGAGAGTGCAGTGTTGCCGCCGTCGTTACGATAATGAAAAAAGCGATGGCATTGGAAAAGAACATCCCGGTCCATGTGTCGATCGAGATGGCCCGGAAAGAATTCTTCTTCAGCACCCGGTCGCCGGCATACATATGCCGGTGGCTCAACCTGGATTCCTCCGCCTCCTGCGAGGCCTGCCAGAAAAACAGGTAGGGGCTGATGGTGGTGCCGAACACCGCAACTACCATCAGCAACAGCTCGCGATCAAAACTGAATGTTGGGACGATTGTCGCCTGCACAACCTCGCCCCACGGGATGTGCACGCTGAATGCTGCCGCGACGTAGAACAGCAGGACCAAAGTGAGCAGCTTCAGGTAACCGGCATAGCGATGATAGGGGATGAAGACTTCAGCGATCAGGCAAGCTACGCCGAACAGCACGGCAAAGGTCACCGCCGAACCGCCGGCAACCAGCCGGAGGGCTTCGCCCATCGCCGCGAGATCGGCGGCGATGTTGATGGTGTTGGCCACCAGCAGCGAAGCCACCAGCGCATAGAGGACCGGCGTTGGCAGAACCCGGGCGATGTTGTTGGCAAGCCCGCGCCGTGTATCCCAGCCAATGCAGGCGCTGATGATCTGGATCGCCGCCATAAAGGGCAGCGTCAGAAATACCGTCCAAAGCAAAGAGAAGCCGAATTGCGCGCCGGCCTGCGAATAAGTGGCGATGCCGCTCGGGTCATCGTCAGCGGCGCCGGTGATCAGGCCGGGTCCGAGGGCGCGCCACATTCCGCGTAAGGAAATTCGGCTGTTGTTCATTGCCTGTAAGGCCGGAGGTGCGGTGGCATTTACTTCGGCGCACGTGCTTCGACACCTGTGCGTGCAGCGAGGCAGACACGGAGTCGCCTCTGGACTCAAGCCCTGACGTCTGCTGGTATAATGTATACAAGGCCAGAGCGGGACTGATTGCCTGCTTGCGCGTCTTGTGGGGCCAGACCTAACCGTTTAACCACCACTCCGCCGCGCCCCGCGGCTGCATCAAGTCGAGAGTTTTCCCATCATGGCGCGTAACAAAATCGCGTTGATCGGTGCCGGCCAGATCGGCGGCACGTTGGCCCACCTCATTGGCCTGAAACAACTTGGCGACGTCGTGATGTTCGACGTCATGGAGGGCATCCCGCAAGGCAAGGCCCTCGATATCGCGCAATCCTCCCCGGTCAATGATTTCGACGCTAAATTCACCGGCACCAATTCATATGACGCGATTGAAGGCGCCGATGTCTGCATCGTCACCGCCGGCGTGCCGCGCAAGCCCGGCATGAGCCGTGATGACCTGCTCGACATCAACCTCAAAGTGATGGGTCAGGTCGGAGCCGGCATCAAGAAATACGCGCCCAACGCATTCGTCATCTGCATCACCAATCCGCTCGACGCGATGGTGTGGGCCTTGCAGAAGAGCTGCGGGCTCCCGCAGCAGAAAGTTGTCGGCATGGCGGGCGTGCTCGACTCGGCGCGCTTCCGATATTTCCTGGCCGACGAATTCCACGTTTCGGTCGAGGACGTCACTGCATTCGTGCTCGGGGGCCACGGCGACACCATGGTGCCGCTCACGCGCTATTCGGCGGTGGCCGGCATTCCGGTGCCGGATCTGGTGAAGATGGGCTGGACGACGCAGGCGCGCATCGACGAAATCGTTAAGCGCACTGCCAATGGCGGCGCCGAAATCGTCAACCTGCTCAAGACCGGCTCCGCCTTCTACGCGCCGGCAGCATCCGCAATTGCAATGGCGGAAAGCTATCTGCTCGACAAGAAGCGCGTGCTGCCCTGCGCGGCCTGGCTCAACGGCGAGTACGGTCAGAAAGATATCTATGTCGGCGTGCCTGTCGTCATCGGCGCCAAGGGCGTCGAACGAATTGTCGAAGTTGATCTCAACGGCAGCGAACGCGCCGCCTTCGAGAAATCCGCTGCTTCGGTGCAAGGCCTGATCGAGGCCTGCAAGAAGATCGCCCCCAATCTCGACAACTAGAACAAGCCGGCCCAGGCGGCCGGGAGCATGTCATGAACATTCACGAGTATCAGGCAAAAGCTGTACTGCGCGAATTCGGCGTGCCGGTCCCGCGCGGCGTCCCGGCCTTCAACGTCGAGGAAGCCGTTAAGGGTGCGCAGGAACTGGGCGGCCCGGTCTGGGTGGTGAAAGCCCAGATCCATGCCGGCGGTCGCGGCAAGGCCGGCGGCGTCAAGGTGGTCAAATCCATCGACGACGTGAAGAAGGAATCCACGCGGATCCTCGGCTCGACCTTGGTCACGCACCAGACCGGTCCGCACGGCAAGAAGGTCAACCGGCTCTATATCGAGGAAGGCTCGGCGATAGATCGCGAGTTCTATCTGTCGGCGCTGATCGACCGTGAAACGTCGCGCGTTGCCTTCGTCGTCTCCACCGAAGGCGGCATGGATATAGAGGAAGTCGCGCACAAGACGCCGGAGAAAATCCTGACTTTCTCGGTCGATCCCGCCACCGGCATCATGCCGCATCATGGCCGCCGCGTTGCTCAGACGCTCAAGCTGACGGGGGATCTCGCCAGGCAGATCGAAGCGATCCTGCCCAAGCTCTATGCGGCGTTCACAACCAAGGACATGAGCCTGCTCGAGATCAATCCGCTGGTCGTGACCAAGGACAACAAGATCATCTGTCTCGATGCCAAGGTCGGCTTTGATGGCAACGCGCTCTATCGCCATCCTGACATCGTTGCGCTGCGCGACCTCACGGAAGAAGACGAGAAAGAGGTCGAGGCCTCCAAATTCGATCTCAACTACATCGCGCTCGATGGCTCGATCGGCTGCATGGTCAACGGCGCCGGCCTGGCCATGGCAAGCATGGACATCATCAAGCTCTACGGCATGACCCCGGCGAACTTCCTCGATGTCGGCGGCAGCGCCACCAAGGAGAAGGTCGCCGCCGCGTTCAAGATCATCACGTCTGATCCGAATGTGAAGGGTATCCTGGTCAACATCTTCGGCGGCATCATGAAATGCGATGTGATTGCCGAAGGCGTCGTCGCAGCGGTGAAAGACGTGGGCCTGAAGGTGCCGCTGGTCGTGCGGCTCGAAGGCACCAATGTCGAGCTCGGCAAGAAGATCATCAAGGAGTCCGGGCTCAACGTTACATCAGGCGATGATCTCGACGATGCCGCGCAGAAAATCGTCAAAGCTGTGAAGGGTGCTGCGTAATGGCCGTCCTCATCGACAAGAATACCAAGGTCATCTGCCAGGGCTTCACCGGCAAGAATGGCACGTTTCATTCTGAGCAAGCCATCAAGTACGGGACCAAGATGGTTGGTGGCACCTCGCCGGGCAAAGGTGGTTCGACACATCTTGATCTGCCGGTGTTCGACACCGTTGCCGAGGCGAAAGAAAAAACCAGCTGCGACGCCAGCGTGATTTACGTGCCGCCCGCTGGCGCGGGCGACGCAATCTGCGAGGCGATCCAGGCCGAAATCCCTCTCATTGTGTGCATCACCGAGGGCATCCCGGTGATGGACATGGTCAAGGTCAAGCGCTCGCTCTCGGGCTCGAAGTCGCGCCTGATCGGCCCGAACTGTCCGGGCGTGATGACGGCGGGCGAATGCAAGATCGGCATCATGCCGGGCAATATCTTCAAGCCCGGCAAGGTCGGCATCGTCTCGCGCTCCGGCACTCTGACTTATGAGGCGGTGTTCCAGACCAGCCGCGAAAATCTCGGCCAGACCACCGCGGTCGGCATCGGCGGCGATCCGGTCAAGGGCACAGAGTTCATCGCGGTACTTGAGATGTTTCTCGCGGACCCGAAAACAGAGTCGATCGTCATGATCGGTGAGATCGGCGGTTCGGCCGAAGAGGACGCGGCGCAGTTCCTGAAAGACGAGGCCAAGCGCGGCCGCAAGAAGCCGATGGTCGGATTTATCGCCGGCCGCACCGCTCCGCCCGGCCGCCGAATGGGCCACGCGGGCGCAATCATCTCCGGCGGCAAGGGCGACGCGGAGTCCAAAATTGCGGCGATGGAATCTGCGGGAATTAAGGTATCACCATCCCCGGCCCGAATCGGGAAGACGCTGGTGGAAGTACTGAAATCCTGATTTAGTGCTTGGCCTTTCGTAGACTTACAGTCGTCATAAATAGAGTTAAAACAGCCAAACCAGCTGGTCGCGGGCGCGTTGAGCGGTTGCGACCGGTAACGCGTGGATTTTTCAGGCCACGCAAGGATTTAGACCGCCATGTCTCGCCAGGACGCCAACGCCGTCTTCGCCCACACCTCATTCCTCTACGGCGGCAACGCCGCCTACATCGAAGACCTCTACGCCAAATACGAGGCTGACCCCGCGGCGGTCGACGCAGAGTGGCGCTCCTTTTTCCAGAGTCTGAAAGACGAGAAAGCGGACGTCATCAAAAGCGCGCGTGGTGCGTCGTGGAAAACTCCGAACTGGCCGGTGCGTCCGAGCGGCGACCTGGTGGCCGCGCTCGACGGCCAATGGGCAGAAACCGAAAAGAAAATCAGCGGCAAGATTTCCGCCGCCGCGCACGCCAAAGGTGTCGAGCTTTCCACCTCCGATGTGATGCAGGCCACGCGCGATTCGATCCACGCGTTGATGTTGATCCGTGCGTACCGCATCCGCGGCCACTTCCACGCCAAGCTCGATCCGCTCGGGCTTGAGCCGGAAAAAAACGAAGAAGAACTCGATCCGAGTTCCTATGGCTTCACGGAGGCCGATCTCGACCGCAGGATTTTTCTGGATAAGGTGCTCGGTATCGAATTCGCATCGATGCGCGAAATCGTTGCCATCTTGCGCCGCACGTATTGCCAGACGCTCGGCGTTGAGTTCATGCACATCTCCAACGCCGCGCAGAAAGCTTGGATCCAGGAACGCATCGAGGGGCGCGACAAGGAAATTACCTTCACCCGCGAGGGCAAACGCGCGATCCTTAACAAGTTGGTCGAGTCAGAAGGCTTCGAGAATTTCTGCGACGTGAAGTTCACGGGCACCAAGCGCTTCGGCCTTGATGGTGCCGAATCCCTGATCCCAGCACTCGAGCAGATCATCAAGCGCGGCGGCAATCTGGGCGTGCAGGAAATCTGCATCGGCATGCCACATCGCGGCCGCTTGAACGTTCTCACGCAGGTGATGGGCAAGCCGCACCGCGCGCTGTTCCATGAATTCAAGGGCGGCTCGGCAACTCCCGGACGAGATCGAAGGCTCCGGCGATGTGAAGTATCACCTGGGTGCCTCGTCGGACCGCGAATTCGACAACAACAAGGTCCATCTCTCGCTGACGCCGAATCCGTCACATCTCGAAATCGTCGACCCGGTTACGCTCGGCAAGGTGCGAGCGAAGCAGGACCAGCACCATGCGAAGCCCGATGAGCGGACGATGGTGATGCCGCTGCTGATGCACGGCGATGCCGCCTTCGCCGGCCAGGGCGTGGTGGCGGAATGCTTTGGCCTCTCGGGCCTGAAGGGTTACCGCACCGGCGGTAGCATCCATTTTATCGTGAACAACCAGATCGGCTTCACGACTTATCCGCGCTACTCGCGCTCGTCGCCATATCCGTCCGATGTCGCAAAGATGATCGAGGCGTTGATCTTCCACGTGAACGGCGACGACCCGGAAGCGGTGGTGTTTGCGGCGAAAGTCGCGACCGAGTACCGCATGAAATTCCAGCAGCCGGTCGTCATCGACATGTTCTGCTACCGGCGCTTCGGCCACAACGAAGGCGACGAGCCTTCGTTCACGCAGCCGCTGATGTACAAGAAGATCCGCGCGCATCCGAGCGTGCTGGAAATCTACAGCAAGAAATTGATCGGCGAAGGTGTCGTCACCGAGGGCGAGGTTGCCAAGATGCGCGGCGACTGGCGCGCGCGGCTCGACGCCGAATTCGAAGCGGCGCAGGGCTACAAGCCGAACAAGGCCGACTGGCTCGACGGCCGCTGGGCGGGCATGAAAGCAGCGCGTGAGGCCGAGGATCCGCGCCGCGGCAATACCGGCGTTGCGGTCGAAACGCTGCGTGCGATCGGCAAGAAGATCACCGTGGTTCCGGCGGGTTTCCAGGTCCACAAGACGATCCAGCGTTTTCTCGACAACCGCGCAAAAGCAATCGAGACGGGCGAGGGGATCGATTGGGCCACGGCTGAAGCGCTCGCCTTCTGTTCCTTGCTGAAGGATGGGCACCCGGTGCGCCTGTCGGGACAGGACAGCGAACGCGGCACCTTCTCGCAACGCCACTCGGTGCTGTTCGATCAAAACACCGAGGAGCGCCACACGCCTTTCAACCATCTCGGTGAAGGAAATGCGCGCTTTGAAGTGCTGAATTCAAGCCTGTCGGAAGAGGCCGTGCTTGGCTTCGAGTACGGCTATTCCACGGCGGAGCCGAATGCCCTGACATTGTGGGAAGCCCAATTCGGCGATTTTGCCAACGGCGCGCAGGTCGTCTTCGACCAATTCATTTCGTCGGGCGAGCGCAAGTGGCTGCGCATGTCGGGTCTCGTTTGCCTGTTGCCGCATGGCTATGAGGGGCAAGGGCCGGAGCATTCGTCCGCCCGGCTCGAACGGTTCTTGCAGATGTGCGCCGAAGACAACATGCAGGTGGCGAACCTCACGACGCCGGCAAACTATTTCCACGCCTTGCGCCGCCAGCTGAAGCGCGAGATCCGCAAGCCGTTGATCCTGATGACGCCGAAATCGCTGCTGCGCCACAAGCGCGCGATCTCGCGGCTCGACGAACTGGCGTGCCGGCACATCGTTCCACCGGCTCTTGTGGGACGATGCGCAGCTGCTGCCGAAGGAGAAGATCAAGCTTGTCCCCGACGACAAGATACGACGCGTCGTGATGTGCTCGGGCAAGGTCTACTATGATCTCTATGACGAGCGCGAAAAACGCGGCATCGATGACATCTATTTGCTGCGCATCGAGCAGCTCTTCCCATTCCCGACCAAGGCGCTGGTGACCGAGCTGTCCCGCTTCAAGCAGGCGGAAATGGTGTGGTGCCAGGAAGAGCCGCGCAACATGGGTGCCTGGTTCTTCGTGGACGTCTTCCTGCAATGGATTCTCAACCAGATCGGCGCCAAGCACCGCACCATGCGTTATGCGGGACGCCCGGCGTCGGCCTCGACCGCGGTCGGCCAGATGTCGAAGCACCTGGCGCAGCTCAAGCAATTCCTCGACGAGGCGCTGGGGTAAATTCGATTGACTGTCATGGCCGGGGTTGTCCCGGCCATCCCGATCAGGGGCGCACGGCTGCGGCCCCCTAAGCGAGATGTCCGGCACAAGGCCGGGCATGACGAATGAGAGGTAAGAGAGACATCATGGCTGACATCCGCGTGCCCACTCTCGGTGAATCGGTAACCGAAGCAACGGTCGGCAAATGGTTCAAGCGGCCGGGCGATGCGGTGGCGGTGGACGAGCCGCTGGTCGAACTGGAGACCGACAAGGTCACGCTGGAAGTGCCTGCGCCCGCCGCCGGCGTACTTTCCGAAATTGCGGTGAAAGACGGCGATACCGTCGCGGTCGGTGCGCTGCTCGGACAAATCAAGGAAGGCGTGGGTGCCGCGCCCAAGGCATCTCCAGCGCCACAAAAGCCGGCCGAGCAGCCAAAACCCGCGCCCGCCACTCCCGCAAGATCGACCGAGATGCCAATGCCGCCATCGGTCCGCAAGATGGCAGCGGAAAGCGGCGTCGACCCTTCAAGAGTCGCCGGCAGCGGCATGCACGGGCAAGTCACCAAAGGGGATATGATTGCGGCTATCGAGCGCGCCGCGGCAACGCCGACGCCGGTTGCTGCACCGGTGCAGATGCGCGCGCCATCGCCGGCCGATGACGCGGCGCGCGAAGAGCGCGTGCACATGACACGGCTGCGCCAGACCATCGCGCGCCGCCTGAAGGATGCGCAGAACACCGCCGCCATGCTCACGACCTTCAATGAGGTCGACATGAGCGCGGTGATGCAGATGCGCAACCAATACAAGGATCTGTTCGAGAAGAAGCACGGCGTGAAGCTGGGGTTCATGGGCTTCTTCGTGCGTGCCTGCATTCAGGCATTGAAGGAAATTCCCGCCGTCAATGCCGAGATCGACGGCACCGATATCGTTTACAAGAATTACTATCATATCGGCATTGCGGTCGGCACCGAGAAGGGCCTCGTGGTGCCGGTGGTGCGCGACGCTCAATTGATGTCGCTCGCTGACATCGAGAAGACCATCTCCGAGTTCGGCCGCCGTGCGCGCGATGGCGCGCTCAAGATCGAGGAGATGCAGGGCGGCACCTTCACCATCACCAATGGCGGCGTCTACGGCTCGCTGATGTCGACGCCGATCCTTAATGCACCGCAGTCCGGCATTCTCGGCATGCACAAGATCCAGGAGCGGCCCGTTGTTATTGCCGGCAAGATCGAGGCGCGGCCGATGATGTACCTCGCGCTCTCCTACGACCATCGCATTGTCGATGGCCGCGAGGCGGTCACCTTCCTCGTGCGGGTGAAGGAAGGCCTGGAGGATCCGGCGCGCGTCGTGCTCGACCTGTAAGTTTTCGCCGTCATGCCCGGCCTTGAGCCGGGCACCCACGTCTTACCTTGTGCAAAGACGTGGATGGCCGGGACGAGCCCGGCCATGACGACTGAGAGTCCGGAGTTTATTGATGGCCTACGATCTCATCGTCATCGGCACCGGCCCCGGCGGCTATGTTTGTGCCATCCGTGCGGCGCAGCTCGGCCTGAAGACCGCGGTGGTGGAAAAGAACGCCACCTTTGGTGGCACCTGCTTGAATATCGGCTGCATACCGTCGAAAGCGCTCCTGCACGCCTCCGAACTGTTCGAGGAAGCGGGCCATACTTTCAGCAAGATGGGCATCGGCGTTTCTGCGCCCAAACTCGACCTGAAGACCATGATGGCGTTCAAGGACGAAGGCGTTGACGGCAACGTCAAGGGCGTCGAATTCCTGCTCAAGAAAAACAAGGTCGATACTTTTCACGGCGCCGGGCGGATTGCCGCGCCCGGCAAGGTCGAGGTGAAGGGCACTGACGGGAAATCGCAGACTCTGGAAGCCAAATCCATTGTGATCGCTACCGGCTCGGATGTCGCGCGCCTGAAGGGGATCGAGATCGACGAGAAGCGCATCGTTTCATCCACGGGCGCCCTGTCGCTGTCCGAAGTCCCGAAACATTTGTTGGTCGTTGGGGCCGGGGTGATCGGCCTTGAATTGGGATCGGTCTGGCGCAGGCTTGGCGCACAGGTGACCGTTGTTGAATTTCTCGATGGCGTGCTGCCCGGCATGGATGGCGAGGTCCGCCGTCAGGCCCAGCGCCTGTTCGAAAAGCAGGGCATGACGTTCAAACTGTCGTCGAAAGTGACGGCAGTCGAATTCGACCGGCAAGCGATTGAAAGCGAGCATCGAGCCGGCCAAAGGCGGCACGGCGGAGACGATCGAGGCCGATATCGTGCTCGTTGCGATCGGCCGCGTACCTTTCACCGAAGGGCTCGGCCTCAAGGAGGCCGGCGTGAAGCTCGACGAGCGGGGCCGAATTGTTGTCGATCATTACTATGCGACCAGCGTTCCCGGCATCTGGGCCATTGGCGATGTGATCGCTGGCCCGATGCTGGCGCACAAGGCCGAGGACGAGGGCGTGGCAGTCGCCGAAATTCTGGTGGGTGAGGCCGGCCACGTAAACTACGATGCAATTCCGAACGTTGTTTATACCTATCCGGAGATCGCGACCGTCGGAAAATCCGAGGACGATCTGAAGGCCGCAGGCGTCAATTACAATGTCGGCAAGTTTCCTTTCACCGCCAATGGCCGCGCCAAGGTGAACCTCACCACCGATGGTTTCGTGAAGATTCTTGCAGATGCTAAAACTGATCGCGTCCTCGGGATCCAGCTGATCTGTGCCGATGCGGGCAACATGATCGCGGAGGCTGCCATCGCCATGGAATTTGGCGCGTCCGCCGAAGACATTGCCCGCACGTGTCACGCGCACCCGACACTGTCCGAGGCGGTCAAGGAAGCGGCAATGGCGGTGGCTAAACGGGCAATACACATGTAGCATTGGTCATGGCCGGGCTCGTCCCGGCCATCTCGCTTAGGAGGGCGTAGTGCCTGACTAATCGAGATCACCGGGACTCGCGCTGCGCGCGGCCCGGTGATGACAACTCCGGGAGGTCTATCATGGCCAAGGGCCACAAAGACAAAGTCGCCGTTATTACGGGTGGCGCCAATGGCATCGGGCAGGCCTTCGCAAAACGTCTGGCGGAGGATGGCGTCGATGTTGCGGTCGTCGACCTCGTCGATGGCGCCGCCACCGTGAAGCTGGTCGAGGCCGCCGGCCGGCAGGCGATCTACGTCAAGTGCGACGTTTCGTCGGAAGAATCCGTCGCCGCCATGGCCAAGCAGGTCAATGCAAAATTCAGTCACGTCGATATCGTCGTGAATTGCGCCGGCATCTTTCCGCAAAAGAATTTTCCGGAGATGACATTCGCCGACTGGCGCAAAGTGCTGTCGACCAATCTTGACAGTACGTTTCTTGTGAGCGCGGCCTTTGTGCCGGGCATGCGCGCGCGCAAATGGGGCCGCATCGTCAATATGGCATCAAGCACGCTCGGCTCGGTGGTCACCGGTTTTGCACACTATGTCGCGAGCAAAGGCGGCATCGTCGGCTTCACGCGCGCGCTCGCCAGCGATCTCGCTGGCGACGGCATCACCGTGAATGCGATTGCACCGGGGCTTACCCGCTCGCCGGGCACGCTGGTGCGCGCACCGCGTCCGGGCTTCAAGACGATGGACGACGAGTTCAACGCAGTCGCGCAGATGCAGGCGATCAAGCGTGTGGAGGTCCCGGACGATCTGGTCGGTGCCGTGTCGTTCCTCACCAGCGATGACTCTGCGTTTATTACGGGCCAGACGCTGAACGTGGATGGCGGACGCGTACGCACCTGACGTTGCCTCATGAATCCGGGGCTATTTCGCCTTATTTGCGGTCGCCGCGCGGCACTATTACCTATGGTCATATGAGCCGCCAATTTCTTCGCCCCTTGTGGGTCATTCTCGCGCTGCTGTTTTTGATCGAAGCCTGGCTTTGGGATCATCTCGAGCCGGTCATCGCGCGCGTGGTGAATCTCGTTCCCTGGGGCCGGGTCAAGGTCAAACTGGCGGCCCTGATTGAGCGTCTTCCGCCTTACGCGGCGCTTGTGGTTTTTGTTGTGCCGCTCGTCGTTGTCTTGCTGCCGCTGAAATTCTTCGAGGTTTATGTCATTGCGACACAGGGGTGGCTCGGCGTCATCGCCGCGTTGCTGTTCGCAAAATTCCTCGGCGTCGGTGTGACCGCCTTCGTGTTTGATGTCACGCGCAGCAAGTTGCTGCAGATACCCTGGTTCCACCGCATGTACGACTGGTTCATCTGGCTGCGCGGGTGGTCGCACGAGATGACCGAGCCAATTCGGCAGCGGATCAGGCGATTGGCATGGCTGTTGAAGCCGCAGCGCGCCGGGCGCTTTCTGCGTCTCTTCATGCGGCTGCGCCGCCGGGCCTATCGTGGCGGTGAGCTCTAGCGGCTTCAGCCCAGATGCAGCGCGTGTGGCGCCCATAAGCCGAGGGCCATGAAGCCAAGTCCACTGAAACCAAGAAGACCGGACAACCATCCAAGCGCGGCGATGCCTGTGATCACCTCCGCAGAAGCCAGTACGATGCCGATCTGGAATGCGGCTGAGGCGAACTCATACTGGTGGTAACGCGCCAGCGCGAGCTCCCGTTTTTCCTCGGCTTCCTTCGCGCGCTCGGCCAATTGCTTGCGGCCTTCTTTGGTTTCCGGTTCGTCATTGTAACGCGCTGCGGTTTTCTTCCATCCGTCAATCGCCTTGAGCAATCGTGCCTTGGCGTCGGCGTCCGTTGTGCGGTCGGCCTCGATCTGAACCTGGTCGGCTGCCGTTGTCAGCACCGTCATGCGGATGGTCTTGGCCTGGAAAAATGACCACAGATCGCTGGCCGCGACATTATAAGTGATGGCGGAGGTCTGTGAGCTCTTGCCTAATGTCTCAGAGAACGCAAGAAACAACGCCAGGACTGCGATCAGCAGTGCAATTTTCTTGTTGGAATGGGCCGCGTGTTCGGCGTGCTCGGCGTGTTCAAGATTTTCGTGTGCGCTCATCGCCCATTGCCCCCTAGGTCGCGTCCCGCTGCTATGACGCAACGATGATCGGAAAGACGGTTGAGTGCAAGAGGGTGGTCAAGCGCGCGGATGCGTGCTCGCATAAACTTCCAGCAATCGCTCGGAATCCACGGCTGTGTAGATTTGCGTGGTTGATAGCGACGCGTGGCCCAGCAACTCCTGGATCGAGCGCAGGTCGCCCCCGCGCGCCAGTAAATGGGTCGCGAAAGAGTGGCGCAATGCATGCGGCGTTGCGGTGTCGGGCAGACCGAGCGCGCCGCGCAATCGCGCCATCGCGAGCTGCACGACGCGAGGCGAGAGGCTGCCTCCGCGCGCGCCAATGAACAATGGTCCGTCAGGCGGAAGCTTCGTCGGATAAAGCGCGATATAGTCGGCGATCAGTTTGGCGACCTGCGGAAGGAGCGGCACCATGCGTGACTTGTTGCCTTTGCCGAGCACAGTGAAGGCATCGGCGCTGGCGGCAAAGTCCTTGCGTTTCAAGCCGAGTGCTTCCGAAATGCGAAGTCCCGATCCATAAAGCAACGCAAGCACCGCTGCATCGCGCGCGATGATCCACGGCTCGCGTGTCTCACCTTCGCGCGTTGCGCTGTCGGTGATCTGCACGGCGGCGGAGGCGGCCAGCGGCTTGGGCAAGGTCCTTGGCAGTTTTGGCGTACTCACCGCTGTGAGGGCCGCGACTTTGCCTTTGCCGTTACGTTCCAGGAAACGCGCAAACGAGCGGCAGCCGGCGAGTGTACGCATCAAAGAGCGGTTGCCCGACCCGCCGCCGCGCCGAGCCGCCATGAAAGCGCGTACATCGGCCGGAACCAGCCTGGCCAGCTGTTTGAGGGTTGGCGCGCCACCGAGATGGTCTGCGAGAAAACTGAGGAATTGCGATACGTCGCGGCGATAGGCATCAAGGGTTTTTGCCGACATGCGCCGCTCAGCGCCGAGATAACCGAGCCAGCGGCTTATTTCGGCGGCAACATCGGGGCTGGCGACGACTTCGCTCATGGCCGGCAGAGTGGCACCGCTTTCTTCACCCTTCCTTAAGGGCGCGGAATCGGCGAGACCTAGCGCATGATCCCGAAAAGGAACCGGTTTTCGGACAAGATCATGCGCAAGCAAGTGAGCCCACAGTGAGCCTATGACCGCACGTGTTGTTGATGTTTTGGTGCCGGTGGCGCTGGACCAGACCTATTCCTACCGCGTGCCGGCCGGCCTCGATGTCGCGCCCGGCGACGTGGTGACTGTGCCGTTGGGCGCGCGTGGAGAAACCACCGGCGTGGTCTGGGCCGACAACCCAAACCCCAATCCGCGCCTGCACAACCGGATGAAGGACGTGGTCGGCAAGCACGACGTCCCGCCGCTAAAACCTGAGATCCGTCAGTTTGTCGACTGGGTGTCGGGCTATACGCTCGCCTCGCGCGGAATGGTGCTGCGCATGGCGCTCCGCATGGGCGAACATCTGGGCCCGGCGCGCGAGCGCGTCGGTGTCAGGCTTGCCGGGCCTCCACCCACGCGCATGACTGCTGCACGCGCACGGGCGCTTGGGTTGTTTGCCGATGGCCTCGTGCGCTCAAAAAACGAAGCGGTGAAGGAAGCGGGTGTCAGTGCCGGCGTGATCGACGGACTGATCGATGAAGGCACGCTGGAAACAGTCGTGCTGCCGCCCGAACCGGTGGTGTCGCCGCCCGATCCAGACTTCCGCAAGCCGGAATTCTCATTGGCACAGCTTGCGGCTGCCGACACGTTGCGGACGACAGTCACGCAAGGCGGCTACACAGTTACTCTGCTTGATGGGGTCACTGGCTCCGGCAAAACGGAAGTCTACTTCGAGGCCGTTGCCGAAAATATCCGGCTGAAACGGCAGACCTTGATCCTGATGCCGGAAATTGCGCTCACGGCGCAATTTCTCGACCGTTTTTCCGGCCGTTTCGGCACCCGGCCGGCGGAGTGGCACTCCCAGCTTTCGCCGCGCAAACGCGCGCGCACGTGGGCGGCGATCGCGGCGAACGAGGTTCCAGTTATTGTCGGTGCGCGTTCCGCGCTGTTCCTGCCATACGCCGATCTCGGTCTTGTCGTTGTCGATGAAGAGCATGATCCAGCCTACAAGCAGGAAGACGGCGCGCACTACCACGCACGCGACATGGCCGTGGTGCGCGGTTCGATCGCGAAAATTCCGGTGGTGCTCGCTTCTGCGACGCCTTCGGTCGAATTGGAAGTCAACGCACGACGCGGCCGCTACCGGCATGTGCATCTGCCGGAGCGCTTTGGTGGTGCGCATCTGCCGTCTATTGAGCCGATCGATATGCGCCGCGAGGGGCCGCCGCGTGGCCGTTTTATCTCGCCGCGGCTTGCCGAGGCTGTTGCCGTATCGCTCACGCGCGGCGAGCAGGCGCTGTTGTTTCTCAATCGCCGCGGCTATGCGCCGCTCACGCTGTGCAGGGCCTGCGGGTTCCGGCTGCAATGTCCGAATTGCGATGCCTGGCTGGTTGATCACCGGTTCAAGCGGCGGCTGGTCTGCCATCACTGCGGGTTCAACATGCCGCCGCCGGCGGAATGCCCGAATTGCCACGCAACCGAAAGCTTTGCGGCAGTCGGCCCCGGTGTGGAGCGCCTTGAACAGGAAGCCGCCGAATTGTTTCCGCAGGCGCGGACCCTGGTGCTGTCGAGCGATCTGGTGGAATCAGTTGAACGCCTGCGGCAAGAGCTCGATGACGTTGCGGCCGGGCGCTTCGATCTCATCATCGGCACGCAACTCGTCGCCAAGGGGCATCATTTTCCAAAACTGAATTTGGTCGGCATCGTCGATGCCGATCTCAGTTTGGGCAATGGCGACCCACGAGCGGCCGAACGCACATTCCAGCTGCTGCACCAGGTTGTCGGCCGCGCCGGCCGCGAGGAGGGGCGTGGCCTCGGCTACCTGCAGACGCATCAGCCTGATCACCCGGTGATACGGGCGCTGATCTCCGGCGATCGCGAGGCCTTCTATAGCAATGAGATCGAGCAACGTGAACGCACGGGCTATCCGCCGTTTGGGCGACTTCGCGAGCCTCGTCGTGACCGCAAACGAGCGGCACGCCGCGGAAAGTTACGCCCGTACGCTCGCCGGCGCCGCGCCGAAGGACGAGCAAGTTCGCGTACTCGGACCCGCCGAAGCGCCGATTGCGGTGGTTCGTGGCCGCCATCGTTTCCGCGTATTGGTAAAGGCGCCGCGCGCCTTCGATCTGTCCGCCTATTTACGCGAATGGCTTGGCCGCGCGCCCAAACCGCGCGGCAACGTCCGTCTCGAGGTGGATGTGGATCCGCAGAGTTTCTACTGACGGCAAGCTAGCGCAGGGGGCCACTCGCTGCCTGGAGTAGTGCCATCAGTCCTTTCAAAAGCTCTGTCGGCGATGGCGGGCAACCGCGGATATGCAGATCGACCGGGATGACATCCTTTACGCCGCCTTCAACCGCGTAACTGCCGGCAAAAATTCCGCCGTCAGCTGCGCAGGCACCCACGGCGATCACCCATTTCGGATCGGGCGTGGCGTCGTATGTGCGCTTGAGTGCCTCGCGCATGCTCTTCGTTACCGGGCCGGTGACCATGAGCAGATCGGCATGTCGCGGCGACGCGACAAAGCGCAGGCCAAGACGCTCAAGGTCATAGAACGCATTGTTGAGCGCGTGGATTTCAAGCTCGCAGCCATTACACGAGCCGGCGTCCACCTGGCGGATAGAAAGCGACCGGCCGAGCTTGGCGCGTGCGAGACGGTCAACTCTCTTCGCCAACTCAGCGAGCGCGGCCTCGTCGGGTGCCGGTGCCGGCTCGGTGAGCGGCCCGTGGGTGAGGTTTTCGATCAGCGTCTTGCGCATTTACAGGTCGTGTCCGGAATACGAGCAGTTGAACGATTTATTGCAGAGCGGGAAGTCGGCGACGATGTTGCCCTCGATAGCGGTTTCCAGCAGCGGCCACTGGAACCATGAGGCGTCGCGCAAATGACAGCGCGCCACGCGGCCTTTGCCGTCGAGCCGCAGCCACACCAGCACGTCGCCGCGAAATGCTTCGGCTATGCCCATACCTTCGCCCGCCTTGCCCTTACCCAGCGGTGTTGTGAGCGCGCTCGTCGGCAGGGCACCCAGAATCTGCTCGATCAGCGACAGGCACTGTTCGATCTCGCGAATACGAATCCAAACCCGTGCATTGACGTCGCCGGCATCGAGGACTGGCACATCGAAGGATAGTTTATCATAGGGCGGGTAGGCGAAGGCCCGCCGCGCATCGAAGGCTCGGCCCGAAGCGCGGCCGACAATGCCGCCGGCGCCGAATTGCCGGGCGTATTCCGGTTTCACAATGCCTGTGGTGACGGTGCGATCCTGCAACGACGCCGTATAGTCGTAAAGTTCGATCAAACGCGGAAATACGCGACGCGCTTCAGCGAGCAAAGCCTCGACCTGCACAATTCCCTCGGCCGTGATATCGCACGCGACACCGCCCGGCACGATGGCATCCATCATCAACCGGTGCCCGAACGAAGCCCCGGCCGCGCGCAACGTGCGCTCGCGCAGGATTCCGCATTGCGCATGCATGAGGGAAAATGATGCGTCGTTGCAGATCGCGCCAACGTCGCCAAAATGATTGGCCAGCCGCTCCAGCTCCGCCATCAGCGCGCGCAGATAGATCGCGCGCAGCGGCGGCTTCACCTGAAGGGCCGCCTCCGTGGCCTGCGCGAAAGCGAATGCATAGGCGACAGTGCTGTCGCCGGACGTCCGCGAAGCGAGCTTGGCCGCCTCATCGAGCGTCGCCCCGTCCATTAAAGACTCGATGCCCTTGTGCGCCCAGCCGAGGCGCTGCTCGAGCCGCACCACATGCTCGCCATTGGCGGTGAAGCGGAAATGACCCGGCTCGATAATGCCTGCGTGGACCGGCCCGACCGCGATCTGATGCAGGCCGTCGCCCTCGACCGGCAGGAATACATACGGTTCAGGCTTCTTCGCCGGCCGGTTCTTGCCGAGCGGTTGCGTGACGCCCCAGAAGCCGAGGTCGAGCCACGTCCGCGTGTCGGGCGAGCCGATTGCCTGCAACCCGTACAGATCGTGGATCGCGCGTTCAAATCTGAGCGCGGGCGGATGGCGCACTGCAACGCTCGGATATTTTCCCCCCTTGCAGGTATAGCTCAGTACGACGATCTGGCCCGCCGTCTCATCCAGCAAGGCCATCTGCACCTGCGGGGCATCGCCCCACAGGCCGAGCAGCGTGCATTGACCGCCGGCGAGCGCCTCGATCGCCTGCTGCCAGCCCTCGTCGGCAACATCGGCGCGCGGCCAAGGTCGGTGCCCCTCGTGTGTCTTGCGGTGCGTGAACTTGCTGAGCAAGGCCATGGCGCTATCCCAATAACCTTGCGACATTTTCGAAACCGGTAACCAGCGCCGGCGGCATATAGATGCCGGCCGTGAACACCAGGGCCAGGTGCGCGAACATCGGCACATAGGATGCTTCCGCCGGCGCCGCCGGCCCGCGCGGCTCGCCGAAGGCAATGGTGTTAAGGCGCAGGAACAGGCCGCCGAGCGCAATCAGGATTGCCAGTACGAGCAACGTTGCCAGCCACGGCTCGCGCGCAAAAGTCGAGCTCACGACCAGGAATTCACTCATGAAGATGCCGAGCGGCGGCAGGCCCGCGATTGCCACCACGCCGAGCACAAGGCCCCAGCCGAGCACGGGATGCGTCACCGTCAGCCCGCCCATGTCGGCAATTTTCTGCGTGCCCTTGACCTGGGCAATATGGCCGACTGCAAAGAATATCGCCGACTTGGTCAGCGAATGCATGGTCATGTGCAACAGGCCAGCGAAGTTCGCGAGTGCACCACCCATGCCGAAAGCAAACACGATGATGCCCATATGCTCGATCGACGAGTAGGCGAACATGCGCTTGATGTCGCGACGGCGGTACAGCATGAACGCTGCAAACAGCGCCGAGATGAGTCCCAGCGTCACCATCAGCGGCCCTGGCGCGATCGCCGCCGGATTGAGCGCGAGCAGCATCTTGAAGCGCAGCAATGCATAGAGCGCGACATTCAGGAGCAGGCCGGAGAGCACGGCAGAGATCGGCGTCGGGCCCTCGGCGTGGGCATCAGGCAGCCAGGCATGCAGGGGCGCAAGCCCCACCTTCGTGCCATAACCAAGCAGCAGGAACACGAAGGCGACGTTGAGCAGTGCGGGGTCGAATTGTGACGCGCGGGTAACCAAAATGGTCCACACCATGGCGTCGAGGCCTTCGCCGATGACTGGCCGGGCCGCCATATAGACCAGGATGGTGCCGAACAGCGCGAGCGCGATGCCCACGCTACCAAGAATGAAATATTTCCACGCCGCTTCCAGCGCCTCGTGCGTGCGGTAGATGCCGACCATCAGTACGGTGGTCAACGTGGCAAGCTCGATGGCGACCCACATCAGGCCGATATTGTTGGCCACCAGCGCCAAATTCATGCCGAACATCATGATCTGGTACATGGCATGATAGAAACGCACGAAAGTCGGAGTCAGTCGGCCGACATCGATCTCGTGACCGATGTAGCTCGCGCTGAAAACGCTGGTGGTGAAGGCGACGAACGTAGTGAGTACGATGAAGACTTTGTTGAGGTCGTCCACCAGCAGATAGGGGCCGGTAACGGGTTGGATCAGGAATAGCGAGCAGGCGGTGAGAAACGTCGCCAGCGCCGCCACAACATTGATCCTTGCGGTCATCCGGTAGCCGGGAAGGATCGCCAGCAGCGCTGCAGAGGCCGCCGGGATCAGCAAGACGCCCGTGAGCGCATCGATCATTGCCGTTCTCCACGGAAACGATCGAGCGCCCGCATGTCCACGGTGTCAAAACGCTCGCGGATGCGGAACAGGAAAATGCCGATGACGATGAAGGCAATCAGCACAGAGAAAGCAACGCTGATTTCCACCACCAGCGGCATGCCCTTGGCGCCGGTCGCGGCGAGTACCAGGCCATTTTCCAGCGACATGAAGCCGACGACCTGACTGACTGCGTTACGCCGTGTGACCATCACCAGGAGACCGATCAAGACGACCGACAGTGCAAAGGCGAGATCCTCGCGCGCCAGCGGATCGGCGCCCGGCGTCACGCGCAGCATGATAACCATCGACAATGCCACGAGCCCGATGCCGGCGAGCATGGTCAAGCCGACGCCCACCACGGTCTCGATTTCGCGATGAATGCCGAGACGCACGATGATCCGGTGCAGCGCGACCGGAATGATGATCGCCTTGAAGCCGAGCGCGATGGCGGCGGTGAGGTAAAGGTGTGGCGCATGCTGGATGAAGGCCTGCCAGGCCACCGACAGTGCAAGGACCGCCGCGTGGAGCGCGTAGATATTGAGCAGCGCATAGAGGCGGTCCTGATACAGCATCAGGAAGCTCACCAGCACCAGCGATCCGGCGAGGAGATGCGCGATGTCGAATTCAATTCCGTGCATCAGAAGCTCCTCGATACGAACCGCAGGAGCGTCGCCAGCAACGCCAGCATCAAGGCCGCGCCGAGAAACTCGGGCACCCGGAAAACGCGCATTTTTGCGATCGATGTTTCGAACACGGCGAGCAGGAGACCGCCCACGGTGAGCTTGCCGATATAGGCGGCGGCGCCAATGAGCAGTTCGCGCGGCGCCGCATCCGGCGAAGCTGTGCCCCAAGGCGCGAACAGGCATCCGATCAGCGAGACATACAGCAGCAGTTTCAGGAACGCCGACAGTTCGATTAATGCCAGGTGCCGCCCGGAATATTCCAGCACCATGGCCTCATGCACCATGGTCAGTTCCAGATGCGTGGCTGGATTGTCGACCGGAATGCGGGCGTTTTCGGAAATCGCCACCATGATCAACGCGATTAAACCGAGCCCCAGCGACACGCGTAAGCCGACTTCCGGCGAGCCCATGAACGCGGCCATGGTCGACAATTGCGTCGATCCCGCGATCAGGGCGAGCGTAAAAACGATCATCAGCATCGCCGGCTCGGCCAGCGAGGCGATCATCACTTCGCGGCTTGAACCGATGCCGCCGAACGATGTGCCGACATCCAGCCCGGCGAGCGCGATGAAAAATCGCGCGCTACCAAGCAGCGCGATGATGGCGATCAGGTCGGCCGACCAGGAAAACATCAGGCCGCTGCGGAACGTCGGTATCAGCGATGCGGCGACCCAGGTGCCTGCAAACACAATGTAGGGAATGACACGGAAGAGCCAGGATGCATTGTGCGCCAGCACGACCTCCTTGCGCAGAAGGCGCGCGAGATCACGATAGGGCTGCAGCAAAGGCGGTCCTTGCCGCCTGAGCAGCCGGGCCTTCACCTTGCGTACAAATCCGGTGAGCAGCGGGGACAGAAGGAGCACCAGCAACATCTCGGTCCCCTGCAAGACGAGATCGTGGATCATGGCGATATCGCCAGCACGAGGAGCAGGATGACCAACGCTGCGAAGACGAGGCTCAGATAGCGGCGGATGGTGAGGAATTGCAGGACATTGAGACGTTCCGCAGTGTACGCGACGAGATCGGAAATCGGTGCATAGAGCGACTCCCAGATCGGGTCGTGGATTTTGACCGTCAGGCGCGCCGGCGCGGTGGATCCCGGCGGCGGCATCTCGCCGATCTCGCGCGCGCGAAATACGGTGCTGCCGAAGACACGCCGGATCGGCTGGGCGAAACTCGACGCGGTGTATTGTGTCGATGTCCGTGGGTCCGGATAGCCGCAATCCCAGGCCGGCCCCCGGCGTAATTTGTCCGATGCCAGTCGATGGATCGCGAACGCGGCGAGCGAGCCCGACAGGACGACGAAGATGAAAACCAGCAAGCCGTTATAGGAGCTGCGGCTTTCCGCAATCGGCACGATTGAAAGCCATTGAACGCCAGCCTGATGTGGCATGCTGACACCGAGAAGCGCTTGCATCACCGGCTTCAAGGCATCGATGAAGAACCCCGGCACAATGCCAGCGATCAGGCAGAGCGCCGCGAGGGCATACATCGCCGCCAGTGAACTGCTGTCGGTTTCCTGCGCGAGGCTGGCGGCCTTTGCGCGCGCACGGCCCAGGAATGTGATTCCGAAAGCGCGCACGAAGCAGGCAGCCGCGAGCGCGGCCGACAGCGCCAATAGCGCACCGACCGTCGGCACCAGCAATTTCAAGCCCCACGACGGCAATTGCGGACTGAGCAGAATGGCCTGGAAGGTGAGCCATTCGGATACGAACCCGTTGAGCGGCGGCAACGCGGAAATCGCCACGCTGCCAACGAGAAACACGAAGGCCGTTTGCGGCATGCGGTGGATCAGCCCGCCGAGACGCTCCATGTCGCGCTCACCGGTGGCGTTGAGCACGGCGCCGGTTCCAAAAAACAACAGGCTCTTGAACAGCGAATGATTGAAAACGTGAAATAGTCCGGCGGTGAGCGCCAACGCCGAAGCGAGCGCAAGCCCTTCGGCTTTGAACGCCAGCGCAAGTCCGAGCGCGGCAAAGATAATGCCGATGTTTTCAATGGTGCTGTAAGCGAGGACGCGTTTGAGATCGCTCTGCATCAAGGCGTAAAGCACGCCCATCACGGCGGTAATGCCCCCAACAGTGAGGACCACGATGCTCCACCACCAATCTGGCTCGCCGATGAGATCGAAGACGATACGGATGAACCCGTAGACGGCGACCTTGGTCATCACGCCGCTCATGAGCGCGGAGACATGGCTGGGCGCGGCCGGATGCGCGAGCGGCAGCCAGGCATGCAGCGGGACGACACCGGCCTTCGAGCCGGCGCCGACAAGCGCGAGGATCAGCACGAGGGCGGCCAGTCGGGAATTCGGATGCGAGGCGCGGATCGCGTCGAAGACGTAGTTGCCGTCGCTGCCCGCAAGCAGGCCGAAGGCAAGCAGCAGCGCCAGCGTGCCAAAGCTTGCCATCAACAGATAGATGTAGCCCGCCCGTACGTTTTCGCGGTCCTCATGATGGGAGATCACCAGCGCCCAGGACGTGAGCGACATGAACTCCCATGCGACCAGAAAACTGAATGCGTCGTCGGACAACACGACCAGATTCATTCCGGCAAGATATGCAGGATAGAACGGCAGAATTCGCTCGGGGGCTTCTTCATGGCGGCCGTAGCCGAGCCCGAACAGGCTTGCAGCCGCGCCGCCGAGATTGACGACGATCATGAAAAAAGAGGTGAGCGCGTCTATTCGGAAATGTGCGCCGAGCCAGGGCAGGCCGAGCGGCAAGACCACGGTGGACAGAGCCGGTGCGGACAGGTTGATGGCCCCCATCACGCCCAGCGCCAGGGTGGCGATCAGGCTCGCGCCATAGATGACGTTACTGGCGCGCGGCGAAGCAGATGCAATGATTGCGATCGGCGCCAGTGCCAGGAGTGCCGCCACACCATAAAGGGCGTACACGACTGTCATGGCGGCGCACTCTTCAAACGCACGCCGCGGCCGCCGCCACTACTGCTGGCGCCTTCGCCGATCAGTTCGATCCCGCCCGCGGCAAGGGCATCGACCAGCTTCATCAATGAGTCGACATTGCCGCGAACCACGCCGTCCGACGCTTCCATGCGCTGGATGGTGGGCAGTGACAGCCCGCATCGCTGCGCCATCTCGCGTTGGTCGATGCCCAGGAGCGCCCGGGCGGCTCGCAACTGCCCCGAAGTGATCATGCGAATCGAACGGCTCTAGTAGCCTAAAACGTTATATGTAATGTTTTATATAGCTATTATGATGTGTCAAGCATCATAATTGGCAATTTACGGGCCGCGACTTATTCGGGCATCTCGTCATGACGCACGTTTGGCTGCAGCAGCACGCAGGCCGCGGCGGCGAAAATCATGGCGAATCCGATGATGTCGGGTAGCGTCAACCGTTCGCCGAGCACGATGGTGGATGCTGTTACGCCGATGACCGGCACCAGCAGCGAACCGAGCGACGCCGTGACGGTCGGCAGGCGTCCGACGATCGACCACCACAGGAAGTGCGCCAGCCCCACACCGAACAGCCCGACGAAGAGCACCGCCAGGATGGTCTCATTCCGGAGTGGCCAGAGATGCGGATGGCCTTCGAACACGATCGTACCGGCGGTGATGAAAACCAGGCCGAACAACAATTGCCAGGCCGCATTCGCCAGCGGTTCCATCGTGACCTTGGCCCACTTGATATAGACGGTCGCGATCGTCCAGCTCAGCGCGCAGCCGAGCGAATAGAAGACGAATGGCGGAAATCCCGTGGCGAACAGGGGCCACAAAAGGACCGTCACTCCGAAAACGCACAGTGCAAACGCGAACCAGCCGATCGCATTGAGCCGTTCTCCGAGCACGAAGCGGCTCAGGACCGTGGTCCAGATCGGCATCGAATAAGTGATGATGATAGCGCGCGACGTCGCGCCGCTCAGCTGGGCGAAGCCGGAGAGGATCTGAAATCCCGCGACATTGAAGAAACCGGCGACCATCACATGGATGTATTCGCCGCGCGGCACCCTCATGTTGTGACCGGTAAAAATCGCGGCCCCGAACAGGGTGGCCGCACCGATCGCAGAGCCAGCGACACGCAGGCTCCAGGGACTGACTTCCCGCAACGCATAGGCCGCGGCAATCCAGTTCAGGCCCCAGGCAAAGGCAAGCAATACCACCAGCAGCTTGGCCGTGGCGGCGGCGTCGCCTTGCGATGTCGGCTTCGGCATGACCCTGAGGACCCGGCGGGATCGAACGGTTCGTCTGCTTGCGGTGGCGTCCGCTATAGCGGTCGCCACCTCGCATGGCGAGGTATCCCTGCGATGCAAATCGGCGGTAAGTGCATCCACCCGCCCTGCGGCGAACCGGCCCGCGTGTTGCACCGACATCCTCGCTGTGTTAGCTAGCCCTCGATTTCAGGGGGTTTCCGCAGGCTTCTGCGACGTCCCCAGAGATCGGAATTCCCTCTTGGATTCCAATAGTTTACGCCGCCTCCCGCGACGGCGTCCGGCCTGTGAATGAAGTCATAGCAACGAGCGTCCCAGTGGCAGGCGAAGGTACGATCATCTCCGGTATGGCTGGCCGATACGCCGGCGCGCTTTTCGAGCTTGCCCTCGACAACAAGGCCGTCGACGCCGTCAAGAAAGACCTCGAACAGTTCGACGCGCTGGTTGACGGCAGTGCCGATCTCAACCGGTTGATCCGCAGCCCGGCCTTCGGTGCCGATGAGCAGCTCAAGGCGCTTTCCGCGATCCTCGCCAAGGCGGGCATCACCGGGCTGGCTGCAAATTTTCTCCGGGTCATCACAACCAACCGGCGGCTGTTTGCGGCGCGCGACATGATCCGCGCCTACCGTGCGCTGGTCGCGCGTCACAAGGGCGAGGTCACCGCGCAGGTGACGGTCGCCGAGAAGCTCAACGACAAAAATCTCGACGCGCTCAAGAGCGCGCTCAAGTCGGTGACCGGTGGCAAGGACATCGACCTCGACGTCAAGATCGAGCCGGCCATCATCGGCGGGCTGATCGTCAAGGTCGGCAGCCGCATGGTCGACAGTTCACTCCGCACCAAACTCAATTCGATCAAGCTTGCGATGAAAGAGGCCCGCTGATGGATATCCGCGCCGCAGAAATTTCCGCCATCCTGAAAGAGCAGATCAAGAACTTCGGCCAGGAAGCCGAAGTCTCGGAGGTCGGCCAGGTGCTCTCCGTCGGCGACGGTATCGCCCGCGTCTATGGCCTCGACAATGTGCAGGCCGGCGAAATGGTCGAGTTCGAGAACGGCACGCGCGGCATGGCGCTCAACCTCGAGACGGACAATGTCGGCATCGTGATCTTCGGCGCTGACCGCGAGATCAAGGAAGGCCAGACCGTCAAGCGCACCGGCGCCATCGTCGACGTTCCCGTCGGCAAGGGCCTGCTCGGCCGTGTCGTCGACGCGCTCGGAAATCCGATCGACGGCAAAGGTCCGATCAAGGCCGACAAACGCGCACGTGTCGACGTGAAAGCGCCCGGCATCATCCCACGAAAATCCGTGCACGAGCCGATGGCAACCGGCCTGAAGGCAATTGACTCGCTGATTCCGATCGGCCGCGGCCAACGCGAGCTGATCATCGGCGATCGTCAGACCGGCAAGACGGCAATCGCACTCGACACCATTCTCAACCAGAAGCCGCTGAACGCGCAGTCGGACGAGAAGATCAAGCTCTATTGTGTGTACGTTGCCGTCGGGCAGAAGCGCTCCACCGTTGCGCAATTCGTCAAGGTGCTCGAGGAGCAAGGCGCGCTCGACTATTCGATCATCGTCGCCGCCACCGCGTCCGACCCGGCGCCGATGCAGTTCCTGGCGCCGTTTGCCGGCTGCACGATGGGTGAATATTTCCGCGACAACGGCATGCACGCCGTCATCATCTATGACGATCTATCCAAGCAGGCGGTTGCCTATCGCCAGATGTCGCTGCTGCTGCGCCGTCCGCCAGGCCGCGAAGCCTATCCGGGCGACGTGTTTTATCTGCATTCGCGCCTGCTCGAGCGCGCCGCCAAAATGAATGACGAGAACAAGGCCGGCTCGCTGACCGCCTTGCCGGTGATCGAGACGCAGGCCAATGACGTGTCAGCGTACATCCCGACCAACGTGATTTCGATCACCGACGGCCAGATCTTCCTGGAAACCGACCTGTTCTATCAGGGCATTCGCCCGGCGGTGAACGTCGGCCTCTCGGTGTCGCGGGTCGGCTCGGCCGCCCAGACCAAGGCCATGAAGAAGGTCGCCGGACGCATCAAGGGCGAGCTGGCGCAATACCGTGAAATGGCGGCCTTTGCGCAGTTCGGATCCGACCTCGACGCCACCACCCAGCGCATGCTCGCGCGCGGCTCACGATTGACCGAGTTGTTGAAGCAGCCGCAGTTCTCACCGCTCAAGATGGAAGAGCAGGTCTGCGTGATCTATGCCGGCGTCAACGGCTATCTCGATAAATTCGAGGTGGCGCGTGTGCGGGCCTTCGAGCAGGGCCTGCTCACTTTGATGCGCACCAAGCACGCCGATCTCCTCGACAGCATTCGCAAGAGTGGCGACCTGTCGGATGCCGATGCGGCCAAGCTCAAGGGCGTGGTTGAAGGCTACGCCAAGACTTTCACTTAAGTTGTCAGAGAAGAGAGACGAGTAAGACGGTTAAAAGCGACTGAGAAGATATGGCCAGCCTCAAGGACATGCGCGTTCGCATCGCCGCGACCAAGGCGACGCAGAAAATCACCAAGGCCATGCAGATGGTCGCGGCGTCAAAGCTGCGCCGTGCGCAGAGTGCCGCCGAGGCCGCGCGTCCTTATGCCGAGCGTATGGGCAAGGTCCTGGGCTCGATCGCGGCGGCGGTCGCCGGCAGTGATTCCGCGCCGCGGCTGCTCGCTGGCACGGGTGCCGATAGAGTGCATCTGCTGGTGGTTTGCACAGCGGAACGTGGCCTGTGCGGACCCTTTAATTCGTCGATCGTGCGGCTGGCGCGCGAGAGGGCCAACGCCCTGATGAATGCGGGCAAAGAGGTCAAGATTCTCTGCGTCGGGCGCAAAGGGCAGGATCAACTGCGGCGCGTCTACGGCAAGCAGATCATCGAGACGATTGAACTGCGCGGCGTGCGTACCATCGGCTTCGAGCAGGCCGACATGATCGCCAAAAAAATCGTGGCGCTGTTCGACGAAGGCGCGTTCGATGTCTGCACGCTGTTCTTCTCGCGTTTTAGATCGGTGATCGCGCAAATTCCGACCGCGCAGCAGATCATTCCGCCGGTGTTCGAAAAGGCCGCCGAGACAGGCCCTGCTGCTGCCTATGAATATGAGCCGGAAGAGGAAGAGATCCTCGCCGAGCTGCTGCCGCGCAATCTGTCCGTGCAGGTGTTCCGCGCGCTCCTGGAAAATGCTGCCTCCGAGCAGGGCGCCCGCATGAGCGCCATGGACAATGCCACCCGCAACGCGGGCGAAATGATCCGCAAGCAGACACTCACCTATAATCGCACCCGTCAGGCGATGATCACCAAGGAACTGATCGAGATCATCTCCGGCGCCGAAGCGCTTTAATTCTGTAACGAGGACGACATGGCTACACCCAACGCAGTCGGAAAAATCACGCAAGTCATCGGCGCAGTCGTCGACGTGCAGTTCGAAACGCACCTGCCGGCGATCCTGAACGCGCTTGAGACGACGAATGGCGGCAACCGCCTGGTGCTGGAAGTTGCCCAGCATCTCGGAGAATCGACGGTGCGCACCATCGCGATGGACTCGTCCGAAGGCCTGGTGCGCGGCCAGGACGTCACCGACACCGGCCAGCCGATTGAAGTGCCGGTCGGCCCGGAATTGCTGGGTCGGATCATCAACGTAATCGGCGATCCGGTTGATGAAGCGGGCCCGGTCAAGGCCAAAAGCAAACGCGCGATCCACCAGGAAGCGCCGACCTACACCGACCAATCCACCGAGGCGCAGATTCTGATCACCGGCATCAAGGTCGTCGATCTGCTCGCGCCTTACGCAAAGGGCGGCAAGATCGGGCTGTTCGGCGGCGCCGGAGTCGGCAAGACCGTGCTGATCATGGAGCTGATCAATAACGTCGCGAAGGCGCACGGCGGCTATTCGGTGTTCGCCGGCGTTGGCGAGCGCACGCGCGAAGGCAACGACCTCTATCACGAGATGATCGAATCGGGCGTCAACAAGGATCCCAAGAAGGGCTCGGTCGACGGTTCGAAATGCGCGCTTGTGTACGGCCAGATGAACGAACCGCCGGGCGCGCGCGCCCGCGTCGGCCTCTCCGGTCTCACGGTCGCCGAATATTTCCGCGACCAGGGCCAGGACGTTCTCTTTTTCGTCGACAACATCTTCCGCTTTACGCAGGCGGGCTCGGAAGTGTCGGCGCTGCTCGGCCGTATTCCTTCAGCGGTGGGTTATCAGCCAACTCTTGCAACCGACATGGGCGCGCTGCAGGAGCGCATCACCACCACCACCAAGGGTTCGATCACCTCGGTGCAGGCGATCTACGTGCCCGCCGACGACTTGACCGATCCGGCGCCGGCGACGTCGTTCGCGCATCTTGACGCGACCACGGTGCTGTCGCGCGATATTGCCGCCAAGGGCATCTATCCGGCGGTGGATCCGCTCGACTCCACCTCGCGCATGCTGTCGCCGCTGATCGTGGGCGAAGAACATTACGCGGTGGCCCGGCAGGTCCAGCAGATCCTGCAACGCTATAAGGCGCTGCAAGACATCATTGCCATCCTTGGCATGGACGAATTGTCGGAAGACGACAAAACGGCCGTGGCGCGCGCCCGCAAAATCGAGCGCTTCCTGTCGCAGCCCTTCCATGTGGCCGAAGTGTTCACCGGTTCGCCCGGCAAACTCGTCGACCTTGCCGACACCATTAAGGGCTTCAAAGGCCTGTGCGAAGGCAAGTATGACAACCTGCCGGAAGCAGCCTTTTACATGGTCGGCACCATCGAAGAGGCAGTCGAGAAGGGCAAGAAGCTCGCGGCGGAAGCGGCGTAGCGGCAATGCTGGGACAATCCAACCTGATTACATTCTTGTTGGTCGGGCTGGTGATTGGCGGTTTAGCTGGATATCTGACGCGCCCCGAATCGACCGAGATCAAATTGGGTCCGCTGAGTTTCGAAGTGCGCAGTGATGAGGTGGCCCGCGGTGGCGGGCCGCTGACCAGCAGCCAGGTGCAGCACATTGCGATCATGATGGCGATCGGCGGGGTTATCGGGCTGGGCGTGGGTTTTGCAGCCGGCAAGCGCAAAGGTTGAGTGAACGATGGCTAATTTCCATTTCGAGCTGGTTTCGCCGCAAAAGCTGCTGTTTTCCGGCGAAGTTGAACAGGTCGATGTTCCTGGTGCAGAGGGCGAATTCGGCGTGCTCGCGGACCACGCGCCGATGGTCACGACGCTGCGTCCCGGTATCCTGACTGTCTATGGCGCCAGCGGCGCGCAGAAAATTGTCGTGCTGGGCGGTTTCGCGGAAGTATCAGCGGCTGGCCTGACTGTTCTGGCGGATGTCGCCGAAGCCGTCGAGGATTTCGATCGCGCCACGATCGCGACGCGCATTGGCGAATTGGAAAGCCAGATTGCGAAGTCGGAACCGGGGTCGGCACTCGACAAGCTGATCACGCGGCTCGACCACTTCAAGGACGTCGATCGTCACCTGACCGGCACGGCGATGCACTAGCGCGTGCCCATTAATCCCGAAATGGGCCGATGTCTGCTCTACCCCCCGAAAGCCGTGCCAATTGCGGACGTCGTGCTATTTGGCAGGCGGCTCCACTGTCGCTCCGGCGTGAATATCGAGCAGCGTTTGCACTAGATCTTTTTTTCGTGCGCGGGCGAAGCCACATTCGGTTGCAATCCCAAAGCGAGGAACGAATTTTGTTGCCAATGAGATACGCTGTTTCGCGCCCTCAACGCCGTCCGCCGCGTGGATCAAACCCAGATAGATTTCCGTTGTCGGCGCTAACTTAAAATCGCGCATCGGTGCGAAGAAGTCATCTGTCGCGCGCGGGGCCGGCACGGGCAAATGAATATAAGCAATCTTATGTTTGACGCTTCGTGCAATCGCATTCGCGACATCGACCAGATGGCGTGCCGTCACCGGATCGAAGAAGTGCTTGCCGCCGAAGTCGCCGTAGCAAAGATGAAAGCCGAGTTCGACATCATCGGGCACCGCCACACAGATGCGAGCAAAGCGGTTGGTAATTTCGTCCTGAGACGCATTAACGAGCGGAAACTGATCCTGCGGCTGTCCGTCCCACAAAATCATATCGTGGCAAACATCCCACTGGATGCACAAATCCTCGTGCGGAATATGCCGGCAAATGACTTCGATTTCGCGCGCCATTGCCTTTTCATAGGCTTTCTCAATTGCCGAGACGTCGCGCGCTGTACAGAATGCGTAAATGACACTCATCGGCGTCGGCAGGCAGACCTGAAAGCGCGTTCGTGGCGCAATATCTCCACGCGCCCGGGCAGCGGTAAAGTCGAGATAGGACCCGCGAGCTTCACGCGCATATCCCAATTCTCCGAAGCTCACATCATTTGCCGCGACCCCTTCGGCGAGGCAAAGAAGCGGAAAACCTGATGTTTTGCGCACTGCGCCACTTGGATCGGGACGTAGATAGGGGCTGGAGCGCAATAGTGGGTATTGGAAACTGACCCAGAGCCGGCGCGGGCCCGGCTCACCGTCCGGAATGCGTCGCAACCGTCGGCCGAGAAGGGGTCCTACGGTACTAAACACCTCCTCCACAGTATCCAGCCCGATGCTGCCGACAAGATGCACATGAGTGGGCGTGTAATTGTTCATAGCCTCCGCCTTTTCTACGTATGGCCCGAAAAGGACTACACGGAAATATCGATAAACGTAAATGGAGCGCATGGCCGCTTTGGGTCATTAGCGGACATCCAGCGATGCTCAGGCCATGTCCGCTTTTGCTGAGAAAGCGGACATTCGCGTTTATGAGGTCCCGCGCTAGTACAGCCGCATGTCAGCGGGCGAAGCGTTCGAATTCGCGGACGACGCGCAGGTAGATGTCTCGTTTGAACGGGATTACCAGGTCCGGCAATTCCTGCATGGCCACCCAGCGCCATTCGACGAATTCAGGCTTGTGACCACCACCGGGCTGCGCGATATCGATTTCGCCGTCATTGCCGGTAAAGCGTAGCGCGTACCATTTTTGCTTCTGGCCACGGTATTTGCCGCCCCAGGCTTCTTTCACGACCGCACTCGGCAAATCGTAGGCCAGCCATTCGGCGACTTCGCCGAGCTTTTGCACTGAGCGGATACTGGTTTCTTCGTACAGTTCACGCAGCGCCGCCTTGTACGGGTCTTCGTTCTCATCGATGCCGCCTTGCGGCATTTGCCAGACATGCGTGGGATCGACATGTTCAGGACCGTCGGTGCGTCGGCCAACAAATACGAGCCCGGCTTGGTTAAGCACCATGATGCCGGCGCACGGACGATAAGGCAGAGACTCTTGAGGGGGCATTTTCCAACCGTCAATTCGGGCGCGTATTCCCGCGCTTTCGAATGACGTTACGACGACTTGGCCTTGATCGCCACCATGGTGATCGGCTCGAGCAGGAAGCCGCGCGATTCCGCCTTCTTCGCCCATTCCGCAATGCGCGCAATGGTGGCTGGCTGAGCCGTCGCAAACCCGACCGCGGTTCCGGTGTCACGCGCTCGCATCTCGAGCCGCGCCAGCGCGCGGTCGATTTCGACCGGTGTCGGGACGACATCGAGGACAATATCGGCTTTGGCAAAAGGCAGGTTGTGGCTGCCGGCAAGCTGGCCCGCAATGCTGCGTGACGATGAGCCGTCATCGACGAAAATGAGTCCACGCTTGGCGGTGTCCTGCAATACCGGCGCGAGTGCAGGTTCGGACGCGGTGAAACGCGCGCCCATGTAACTCATGACGCCGACGTAACCCTGGAAGCGGCTCATCAACCAGTGCAAGCGGTCGATATTCTGTTCCGATGACAGCGAGGTCAGCAATGTTTGCGGGCCAGGGTCATTATCCGGATAGTCGAATGGCTCCATCGGAACCTGCAACAAAACTTCGTGCTCGTCGGTGCGGGCGTGCTCGGCGAGTTTCTCGAGGTCGGCGCCATAAGGCGCCAAAGCGAAAGTCACCGTTGCCGGAAGTTTTGCGAATGCGTCGGCAGTGCCGGAGGCGCTGATCCCTAACCCGCCGACGACGATGGCAATAACAGGCGTGTCTTTCTTGTTTGGCGGGATCTGGCGTGGATGCGCGTAACGTGCCGAGGGGCGCGTGCCGTCAGGTCCAATTTTCGGAATCGAGCCATGGCGCGTGGTCTCAAGCAGCTTGGGATCGAGCAACTTGCCGGGTCCAGGCGTATTGCCCGGAATGGTCACTTGTTGCCTCGCGCCGCTCGAACCGTCGATGATCGTGACCGTTCGCGATCCGGGCGGTGGCGAAGGGGCTGCTACGATGGACTCGGGCGCGGCGGTGGAAGGACCGTCGTGACGTGCGTGCTCCTTGCCGTCTTTGTCATTGTCGCGTGCGGTTTGCTTTGCCGCGGTCTGTTGGGTTGCGACGACCGCCACCGGCTCGCCGCCCAGCGGATCCTTGACGAAAACCGCCCATCCGACGACCACCAGGCCGGACAGTCCCAGCACGCCAGCCAGCCATTGCGGGGCGGTTCCAGGGATATTCGGCAGGTGCCTGCTTTTGATCTGGCCGAGGGGCTTGTTCAGATCGTCCGGTGCCACAGCGCGGGATCCTCGCGAATCATCGGCGGAGTCTAGCACGCGACGTTTGCGCGCTGGGATCGCGCCATACCGTCGTGGAAACGCAGTATCTGTTGCATTGGCGCCTGAAAAAGATCGGGGCGGCCCTTCGGCCGCCCCACACGATCGTTTCGTATCCTGCCGCCGCTTAGTTCGGGACCGGCGCCTTGGAGTTCGGCGGGAACGCCGAATTCACCTGGGTTCCGCGCAAGAGATCGAGCGCCATGTTAAGCGCCTTGTCGTTCTTGGACTCCGGCGGGATGTAGGATTGCGAGCCGGTTTGCTCTTTGCCTTCATCGCCCTTGAGGTGGCCGCGCAACGAGGCCTCGCCCTTGGTGTCGGTCTTTGCCTTGAGATCTTCCGGCACGTCCTGGAGAACCTCGATGTCAGGCGAAATGCCTTTTGCCTGGATCGAGCGGCCCGAGGGCGTGAAATAGCGTGCCGTCGTCAGACGCAGCGCGCCATTGCCGGAGCCGAGCGGAATGATGGTTTGCACCGAGCCTTTACCGAACGAACGGGTGCCGATGACGGTTGCCCGTTTGTGATCCTGCAATGCGCCGGCGACGATCTCAGATGCCGAGGCCGAACCACCATTGATCAACACAATGAGCGGCTTGTTTTTCGTCAGGTCGCCCGGGCGTGCATTGAACCGCTGGGTTTCTTCTGCATTGCGCCCGCGGGTGGATACGATCTCGCCCTTTTGCAGGAAGGCATCCGACACCGAGATTGCCTGATCGAGCAGGCCGCCCGGATTGTTGCGCAGGTCGAGAACATAACCCTTGAGCTTGTCGTCGGAAATCTTCGCGCTGATGTCGGTGATCGCCTTCTTCAGCCCTTCGGTGGTTTGCTCATTGAATTGCGTGAGCCGGATATAGCCCACATCGTCGCCTTCGGACTGCGAACGCACCGAGCGCACCCGGATGACGTCGCGCGTGATCGAAACTTCGACCGGCTTGTCCTGGCCCTTGCGCATGATGGTGAGCTTGATCTTGGTGTTCACCGGCCCGCGCATTTTTTCGACGGCCTGGTTGAGCGTCAGGCCCTGCACCTGCTCGTCGTCGAGCTTGGTGATGATGTCGTTCGCCATGACGCCGGCTTTGGCGGCAGGCGTATCATCAATCGGCGCCACGACCTTGATCAGGCCGTCTTCCATGGTGACTTCGATGCCAAGCCCGCCGAATTCACCGCGGGTCTGCACCTGCATGTCGCGGAAGCTTTTGGCATCCATGTAACTTGAATGCGGATCAAGCCCGGCCAGCATGCCGTTGATCGCAGTCTCGATCAGCTTGCTGTCATCCGGCTTCTCGACGTAATCGGCGCGCACGCGCTCGAATACATCACCGAACAGATTGAGCTGCCGGTACGTATCCGCCGCTGCTGCCTTGGCCGTCGCGCCGAAAAGTACGATGCGTGGCTGAACCGCGAGCAGCGTCATTGCTGCCCCCACCGCCGCGCCGAGAAGAATAAATGAGGTCTTGCGCATCATCCGCGAACCTTTTCGCCTTCGCCAGCCGCCCACCATGGGCCTGGATCGACGGGAACCCCGTCCTTACGAAATTCAACGTAGAGCACCGGTTGGCTGGAACCTGTCGCTAGGATAGCGGCGATATGGGAGCCATTTCCCATCACTGCAACGGGTTCCCCGGTCAGCACGAACTGCCCGAGATCAACTGATATCCGATCCATCCCAGCGAGCAAGACATGATAGCCGCCGCCGACATTAAGGATCAAGAGTTGCCCATAGGACCGGAATGGACCGGCATAGACCACCCAGCCATCGGCCGGCGCTGTTACTTGCGCCCCGGCGCGAGTTGCGATGGAAACGCCCTTTTCGGCCCCGCCATTGGCGTCCGGGGTGCCAAATTCCTTCAACTTGACGCCATTAACCGGAATAGGAACTTGTCCGCGCAAAGAGGCGAAAGCCACGGCCGGGGCCAGGCGCCCCGGATCGCGGAATGCCGATAGCGCGGGACGGCTATCCGAGCGAGCGGCTTCACGGGCTTCGCGCGTCGCCGGGTCGAGGCCTTGTTCGAGTTTGGCGATCAAATCTTTGAGATTGTCGACCTGGTGCCCGAGATTTCCCGCGCGGGCCCGTTCCGTCTCGAGTGCTTTCTCGTGCTCGCCCAGTTGCTTCTGACGTTCTCCCACCAGCGCGGTCATGCGAGTCTGCTCGCCGTCAAGCGAGGCCAATTCGACCTTCAGCTGATCACGCTCCGCATCAATTTTTTTGCGCAACGCGACCAGCGCCGAAAGATCGCTGACGAGCGCTTCGACTTCATGTTTCATTTCAGGCAGCACGGCACCGAGCACCATTGCTGTCCGTATTGACTGCAACGCATCTTCGGGGTTTGAGATCAGAGCGGCGGGCGGGCGGCGTCCGATGCGCTGCAACGCTGCAAGGACCTCGCCGATCACTGCGCGGCGACCATCGAGCGACTTGCGAATGTTGCGCTCATTGTCATCAAGCGGCTTGAGCCTTTCTTGCGTGGCAGCGATTTTCGATTCAACACCACGCAAGCGCGCGGCGGTGTCGATCAGATCCTGGTTGAGCTTGCGCCGGTCGGCGCCGATCTGCTCGATTTCCCGTTTCAGCGCCGCTTCGGCTTCTGCCGATTTGCGTTGTTCATCGCGCGCGGATTTGAGTTCTTCATCGCGCTGCTTGAGGGCGTCAAGTTTTTCCGCGTTGCTGTTCTGCGCAAGCAAGACGGGGCGCTGCTGCGCCCCCGCGGTCGCGATCAAGGCGATCGGCAATAACAGACCGAGCCCCGCGACAAGCGCGGTGCGCAGATCGAATTGGCCGAATCCCCCGGGGCAAATCATCGATGTCACGATACGCCGGCAACTGCGAACGACAAGCTAATCATCGGTAACCTATTGACGTGGATTGCGACCAAATCTGGGTATGACGTGGGCAGCCGTCAATTTAGGCCCGATGGTAAGGGTGGCCCGTAAGGATGGTCGTGGCGCGGTAAAGCTGTTCCAGCAACATGACGCGCACCAGCTGATGCGGCCAGGTCGCCGTCCCGAAAGACAGGCGCAAGTCGGCTTTTTCGCAGATACTTGGCGCCAGCCCGTCGGCGCCGCCGATCATGAAAACAATCGCAGGTCGGCCATTGGCCCGCCACTTTGCAAGGTGCGCTGCGAGCCCCGCGCTATCGACATTTTGGCCGCGCGGGTCGAGGAGCACGACCGCGGCCTCTTTCGGGATGACATTGGCCAGAGCGATCGACTCCTCAAGCATGCGCTTGGCGGGATCGTCGGCCCGGCTTTCCCGGATTTCGATGATGTCAACATCGCGCAGGCCGAGTTGACGGCCTGTCTGCACCGCGCGCTTGCGGTAGCGCTCGGACAGTTCGGTTTCCGGACCCTTTTTCAGGCGTCCGACAGCGGCAACGACGATGCGCATCGCGCCGCCAGACTATCAGCTTGACCGCCGCACGTCCTTGCCGGTCGCCGACCACATCTTCTCCAGATTATAGAAGGTGCGGACCTCCGGCCGGAAGACATGAACAATGACGTCGCCGGCATCGATGAGCACCCAATCGCCCTGCCGCATTCCCTCAACGCGGATGTGCACGGCGCCAGCGTCCTTGAGGTCCTTGACCACGTGTTCGGCAACGGCGCTGACATGACGCTGCGAGCGGCCGCTGGTCACGACCATGTAGTCGGCGATTGACGATTTTCCGGAGAGATCGATGGCGACGCTGTCCTCGGCTTTCATGTCATCAAGACGCGCAAGGACGGTGCGGAGCGTCTCCTTGGCAGTCGGGTGCCGGGAGACGGGTTCGGGCTTACGACGCGAAGCCCGAGAGAGTGCATGAGTATTCAGAGGCGCTGATCCTTTCCGTGGGTTGCACTCACCCCGGCTCAAACCGGGGGTCTTCATAAATGATAGTTATCTCGACCTTTTCTTTCCAGCCCGACGTCCGCGGCGCTTGCCAACCGAACGCCTGGTCTTGGTGCCCCGACGCCTGGGGCTTTTGGCAGCAGTTTTGCGTTTTGCGGCCGTTTTTCCACGTTTCCCAGCCCCAGTTTTCGTGTGTTTGGGCTTCTTGGTGCCCTTTGAACTCTTTGAACTCTTGCGACGGGTTCGGCCGGGCATTGCATCGCCGGTGCGTAGCGCACGCAATGCCGTCGAGGACAGAGGCGATTTGAGGCCGTGCAGGTAGGCCCAGACGGGGGGCTTGCGGTCGGGCAGTGCGGCGGCGTCGTGTTCCGGAATTCGGACGCGGGCAAGGACGTTGCCCGCCGGGCTGGCAGCGGCATAAAGGCTTGGGCCCAGGCGGTCGATCACGACGATAGGCACCAGCTTCGCTATTTTGTCCCACTTCTGCCAGCGATGGAAACTCCGCAAATTGTCTGCGCCCATGATCCAGACGAATTGGACCCTCGGGCATCGGGCCAGCAACCAGGATATCGTATCGTAAGTGTATCTCGTCTTAATGACAGCTTCGATACCGGTAATGTCGATGCGCGGATGACTGGTGAGCGCGCGCGCCGCAGCGATTCGCTTGGCGAGTGGCGCGAGGCCGCGCGTATTTTTGAGCGGGTTGCCGGGCGTGACCAGCCACCAGACACGATCGAGCTTGAGACGCTTGAGCGCGAGTAGCGCGGCCGCAAGGTGCGCCTGATGCGGCGGATCGAATGTACCACCGAACAGGCCGATCCTCATGCCGGGCGCATGGGGGGGTAATTGGCGCTCGGCGTTCGCGGTTTTTTTGGATTTCACGGCCGGGTCTGACCGCTACCGTGGATACGATATTTGAACGTCGTGAGCTGATCGACTCCGACCGGTCCGCGCGCATGCAGCCGACCGGTGGCGATCCCGATCTCCGCGCCGAAGCCAAATTCGCCGCCGTCGGCAAATTGTGTCGACGCATTGTGCAACACGATGGCCGAGTTGACCTCGCGCAGGAACTTTGCGGCGGCTGTCTGGTCGTCGGTGACGATCGCGTCGGTGTGATGCGATCCGTAGTGCTCGATATGCTCGATCGCTGCGGAAAGACCATCCACCACCTTGGCGGTGATGATGGCATCGAGATATTCGGTGCCCCAGTCCTCCTCGGTTGCCGGTTTCACCCGCTTGTCAGCTGCCTGGGTTGCCTGGTCGCCGCGGACTTCGCAGCCGGCGTCGATCAGCATGTCGATCAGCGGCTTGAGATGGGTGGATGCAACCGGGCGATCCACCAATAGCGTCTCCGCCGCACCGCAGACTCCGGTCCGCCGCATTTTGGCGTTGAGGACAATTTTTTTGGCCATATCGAGTGCGGCCGCCTCGTGAACAAAGACGTGGCAGACTCCTTCGAGGTGCGCGAATACCGGTACCCGCGCCTCGGCCTGCACGCGCGCGACCAGACCTTTACCGCCACGCGGCACGATTACGTCGAGATTGCCATCGAGCCCCGCCAGCATCAGGCCAACGGCCGAACGGTCGCGGGTCGGGACAAGCTGAATGGAAGCCTCGGGCAGGTTGGCGGCGCGCAAGCCTTCGGTCAGTGCCGCAAGAATGGCACGGCTTGACCGCATGCTGTCGGATCCGCCGCGCAGGATCGCAGCGTTGCCGGCTTTCAGGCACAGCGCGCCGGCATCGGCGGTTACGTTTGGCCGGCTCTCGTAGATAATGCCCACCACGCCGAGGGGCACGCGAACGCGCTCGATGCGCATGCCATTGGGCCGGGTCCAGGATTCGGTAACGGCGCCGACGGGGTCCTTGAGCGCGCGGACGATATCGATGCCCTCTGCGATCGCATCCACGCGCTTGGCGTCCAGGGAAAGCCGGTCGAGAAACGCCCCCGCCATGCCGGCGGCGCGCGCTTCCGCGACATCCTCGGCATTCGCGGCCAAAATTGAAGCCGTCTGCGCACGGACGGCGGTGGCCATCAGCTGCAAAGCCCGGTTTTTCTGCTCGGCAGAAGCCAGCGCGAGGATCCGCGCCGCCGCCCGTGCGTGGCGTCCGATCTCGTTCATGGCGGCGGCGATATCGCCGGAGCCCTCGATGCTTTTGAGCGGCGCGGTCATTTTCGGCAGAAAACTCTTGAAAACCCTTGAAACCCCTCGGAAACCCTTGCCCGAGCGCACTTTCCTACCATGCCGGGGCTCGCCCGGCGAGATCAGGCCTGACTGCGCTTCAGCCGCGGAGGCCTGGGGATAACGTGGATAACGCAACGGGGAATGCAACGCATTAATTGACCTACACATTGGTACGGCAGGGTGGCGAGGTTGCAGGAGGTGGGCATGGCGTACGGTTCAGACCGTCTTCCCAGTCGTTTTCCGGTCGGCACTAAGTTCGTGATCGAGGGAAAACGCGGACGGGAAGGTCAGGTGCAAGTGTTCAGCCGTTATCTGGAATTCCCGGACGGGACGTTCTTCCCGCTGCCGGTCCGGCCCGCCAAACGCAAATCGGCGCCAGCAGGACGACGCGCCCGGCGATCGCGCTCGCGCGGCCACTGACCCAGCAGTCGGCCAGAGACCTAGCTCCTGTGGGAGTTCCCGGACGGGTTGGGTCGGCTTATGGGCCAGGCCCCTGGCCAGGCTCGGCCTCAGAGCCCCTCGCGAAGCTTTGCCTGTCGGCCATTGGCCTAGTCGGGCAACCCATTGAAGGAGAGGAACGCAAAAACCCCAGCCTCCGGTGGGCTGGGGTTGACGGGCGATCGGTCAATCGCCTTTTGCAGTTTAGCTCGTTTGCTCTTCGTCACATGAGTTGCGTCGTGCCGGGACAACGTCTGGACCGACTCGCGGTTCCCGATCGTCCTATTCCCCACCCAGAACCAGATCGTCCCGGTGGATCATTTCCGTTCGACCGGTGTAACCGAGGATCAGCAGAACGTCAGCGGACGACCGCCCCTTGATCTTCTCGGCATCCTCGGCGTCATAGGCGACAAGCCCGCGGCCGACTTCATGCCCATCCGGTCCGCGCACGACGACTGCGTCGCCGCGCCCGAACGCACCCTCGATCTTGATCACGCCGGCCGGCAACAGGCTTTTGCCGGAATGAAGGGCGCGCACCGCACCGGCATCAATGACCAGAGCGCCGCGCGGCTCGAGCGAGCCCGCGATCCATTTCTTGCGCGACGTCACTGGATTGGCCGGAGTGAGGAACCATGTGCACGCCGCCCCCTTGCCAATCGCTTGCAGTGGATTTTGCACGTGACCCGATGCGATCACCATGTGCGTGCCGGCCGTGGTGGTGATCTTGCCGGCCTCGATCTTGGTCAGCATGCCGCCGCGCGCGGTCGCCGATTTAGAAACACCCGCCATCGCTTCAATTTCAGGCGTGATGCGCGCAACGACGGGAACCAGCTTGGCGCCGGATCCCGCGCCGGGAGGTTTGTCGTAGAGGCCGTCGACGTCCGAGAGCAGGACAAGCAAATCCGCGCTCATCATCGTCGCGACGCGGGCGGCAAGCCTGTCATTGTCGCCGTAGCGGATTTCGGTGGTGGCGACCGTGTCGTTTTCGTTGATCACCGGCACGCTGCGCCATTCGAGAAGTTTGGCGATCGTGGAGCGCGCATTGAGATAGCGACGTCGCTCTTCGGTATCGCCCAATGTCACCAACACCTGACCGGCGGTGAGGCCGTGGCTGCCGAGCGCTTCAGACCACGCGCGTGCCAGGGCGATCTGCCCGACTGCGGCAGCAGCCTGGCTATCCTCAAGCTTGAGTGCGCCGGCAGGCAACTTGAGCACTGCGCGGCCAAGTGCAATGGCGCCGGACGACACGACCAGCAAGTCGCATTTGTCTTTGTGCAAGGCGGCGATATCGGCGGCGAGGCCCGCGAGCCAGTCGCGCTTGAGTCCGCCGGCGGATGCATCCACCAGCAGCGATGAGCCGACTTTCACGACAATTCGGCGAAAGTCCTTGAGCGACGGCGTTTTCGACATGGTCCCGGCGATATGATTGCGATACCGCCGGCTGTCTAGCATGCCGTTCTCGGGTTCGTCATCGCCGCTCGTGCGCGCGGCAAAGCCTCGATATTTGGCGTTCGACGCTCTAGTGTCGGCATAGGCTGTTCGACATAAGCTCGTCACTCGCCGGGGCAAAGCGATGCGGCTTGCGGTCTATGGCGCGGTGCTGGTGATTACCCTCGGCAGTGTCCTGCTGGGGCTCGACTGGCTGTCGGCGCCGATGTCGCCGATGGCTGACACCGAAGCCGGGCTGCATGCACCACCCGCGGTCCGGCCACCGCCGGCACCAGTGGCCGTCACGCCGGTTGCGCCCAATGCGCCGATCGGCGCGCCGATCGTGCCACCAAGCCTGACCGCGCCGGCAGCGCCGAGTGCGCCCGCGGCGGCAGCCGCGCAAGCTCCGCCCGCGCCGCCGATCGTAGCGCCAGAACCGCAGGTGCAATGTAACGTGGATGCCTGCACGGCCGCATACCGGTCGTTCCGTGCGTCCGATTGTACATATATGCCAAGCGCCGGGCAGCGCAGGCTTTGCACGAAATAACCCGCCGGATAGTTCCAAAAGGCTGCAGAAACTTGCGCGGAACCGGCGTGGCTGCGCGGGCGTTGCGTCTCGACACGGGCCACGTTCACCGCGGATCCAACCATGCAGTTCCTTGTCTATCTCACCGTCTTGATGGTTTCGATCAGCACCGTGCTGCTGGAAGTGCATTGGCTGACCTCGCCGGCACCGCAGCCCAAGCCTGGAGTGCAGACGGCGAATGTGTCCCCGCCGCTGCGGAAAATCGAAGGCCCAACGGCAGCGCTCAGCCCGGTCTACCCGAAGCCGGCGGAAACAACGCCCGCGGCCCCGGCCAACGCGCCAGAAATGCAACCGCAGCAATCAAACACGGCAGCTGCTCCAGCCGCGGGTGCGACGAATCCTGAGCCGCAAAAGCCGGCGGCAGAGACGACGGGTGTTGCTACGCGCGCGGATGACAACAAGGAGATCGCGACCGCCACGACATTCATGAACCGCGGCGACATTTCGCAAGGCACCGAAAATGGCGCCAACAAAGGCACCGACAACCGGCAGGGTTTCTCTGTCATACCGGCGCAAGCCACAACGTCGAACAATCGCTGCGACGTGCAGGCCTGCTCGAGTTCATATCAGTCCTTCCGGGCTTCCGATTGCACCTACCAGCCTTTCGAGGGCCCGCGGCGCGTCTGCGAAAAACCGCCGGTGCAGCGCACCGCGCGCGACCAGACGGAGCGGCCGGAACGGCGCCAATGGAGCAGGGATGTGATGCCGCGCGACAGCGAGCGTACGGTCGGACGGCGCGTTTATGACGACCCCGATGAAAGCGACGTGGACGATGATGACGACGGCTCGGATCGCATCCGCATATTTCGTACGCGCGGGCCGCGCTGGTAGCGCGCGGCCCCGCCGGTTCGATCGCTAATACACCACCACCGAGCGGATCGATTTGCCTTCGTGCATGAGGTCGAAGGCGTCGTTGATCTTGTCGAGCGGCATGGTGTGGGTGATCAGGTCGTCAATATTGATCTTGCCGTCCATGTACCAGTCGACGATTTTGGGCACGTCGGTGCGGCCACGGGCGCCGCCGAAGGCCGTGCCTTTCCACACCCGGCCGGTAACGAGCTGGAAGGGCCGCGTTGCAATTTCCTGGCCGGCGCCGGCGACACCGATGATGATGCTCTCGCCCCAGCCGCGATGGCAGCATTCCAACGCCTGGCGCATCACGTTCACATTGCCAATGCATTCGAACGAGAAATCCGCGCCGCCACCGGTAAGGTCGACGATCGCCTGCACGACCTTGTCTTTGCCGACTTCGTCCGGATTGATGAAATGCGTCATGCCAAATTTTTCGGCGATGGCGCGGCGCGCCGGGTTAAGGTCGATGCCGATGATCTTGTCGGCACCGGCGATGCGCGCGCCCTGAATGACATTGAGCCCGATGCCGCCGAGACCGAAGACGGCGACATTCGCGCCCGGCCAGACTTTCGCGGTGTTGATGACAGCGCCGACGCCGGTGGTGACGCCGCAGCCGATGTAACAGATCTTGTCGAACGGGGCGTCCTCGCGGACCTTCGCGAGCGCAATTTCCGGGAGTACCGTGAAATTCGCGAAGGTCGAACAGCCCATGTAGTGGAAGACCGGGTCGCCGTCGCAACGAAAGCGGCTGGTCCCGTCCGGCATCACGCCCTTGCCCTGCGTGGCACGAATTGCCGTGCAGAGATTCGAGCGGCGCGACAGACAGGTTTTGCACTGCCGGCATTCCGGCGTGTAGAGCGGAATGACATGGTCGCCAACTTTCAGCGTCGTCACGCCGGCACCGACCTCGCGCACGATGCCGGCACCTTCATGGCCGAGGATTGCCGGAAACAGTCCCTCCGGATCGGCGCCCGACAGCGTGTAGGCATCGGTGTGGCAAATGCCGGTCGCCTTGATTTCAACCATGACCTCGCCGGCCTTCGGTCCTTCGATCTCGATGGTCTCGATGGTCAGAGGCTCGCCGGCTTTCCAGGCGACTGCGGCGCGGGTTTGCATGGATTTATCTCCTCAGGACGAAATGAAAATCGCCATAGCACCAATGGCTTTCTTTTCCTCGTTGCGCAGGACGTGAAGCTGTCCGCGGAATGTCTTGATCTCGCCGCTGCTGCACAGCACAGGAGCATCGAAGAATGAACCTTCACCGTTTGCGCTGCCCGTGCTCATTGCGTGACCAAATCCTGCCCAATGCGCATTTCGAAAAGTTTCCGGAACGACAAGATCGAGTTTCCTGCCGACCGCATCGTTGACCGCGTAGCCGAACAAATCGGCTGCGCCGACGTTCCATAGCTGTATGACGCCGTTCGCATCGGCGACAATGATCGCGTGCTTATCCATTCTTGACCCACTACGGCTGCCAGGCCGTTTCTACGGGCTGACCCACGTCAGCCTCTTCGCGGGCGGCGATAATGATTTTCCAAAGAGCACGCAATGCTTCGGGCACACCCTGACGCGATTGTGATGACAGAGTGAGTGGCGTTTTCTTTGTGGCCTTTTTCAGTTTCGCAACCTGTTCTGCGATTGCCTCGGGTGTCAGCGCATCGATTTTGGTCAATGCGACGATCTCGGGTTTGTCGATCAATCCCTGTCCATAAGCTTTCAATTCTGCACGAACAGTTTTGTAGGCTTCGCCGGCATCTTCGACGGTGCCGTCGATCAGGTGCAGCAGCACGCGGCAGCGTTCAGTGTGGCCAAGAAAGCGGTCGCCGAGACCAACGCCCTCATGCGCGCCTTCGATCAGGCCCGGCAGGTCGGCCAATACAAATTCCCGTTCGTCCACGCGCACGACGCCGAGCTGCGGATGCAGCGTGGTGAAGGGGTAGTCGGCAATCTTCGGCTTGGCAGCGCTCACCGTCGCAAGGAATGTGGACTTGCCGGCGTTGGGCAATCCGATCAGCCCCGCATCGGCGATCAACTTCAGGCGCAGCCGGATGGTGCGCTCTTCGCCCGGCTGACCGGGATTGGCGTGGCGTGGTGCACGATTGGTGGAGGACTTGAAGTGCGCATTACCGAAGCCGCCATTGCCGCCCTTGGAAATCGTGATGCGTTCACCGACTTTGGCAAGATCGGCGATCAACGTTTCTCCGTCTTCCTCGTAGATCTGCGTACCGATCGGCACCTTCAGGACGACGTCCTTGCCGTTTGCGCCGGCGCAGTCCTGGCCCATTCCGTTGCCGCCGCGCTGCGCCTTGAAATGCTGCTGGTAGCGGTAATCGATCAAAGTGTTGAGGCCCGTTACGGCTTCGACCACAACGGCGCCGCCGTTGCCGCCATCGCCCCCGTTTGGACCGCCGAACTCGATGAATTTCTCGCGCCGGAACGACACGCAGCCGTTCCCGCCCGCGCCGGACGCAATATAGACCTTGGCTTCATCGAGGAATTTCATGGCGTCAGGGTATATCGCATCGCGAGCCCCAACGCGAAAGAGCGCCGGCCATGATTCTTTGGCTATTTCAAGCGCTTCGCGGCCGGCAGGATCTTATGGCTTGGGTCGTACGGCTGAATGGCGGGGCTGATTGGGTGCCAGGGGCCCCATGCGCGGATTGGGAGAGCAAAGCGCGTTGCCGCCCGTGCCGCGTATTTCAGTCAGGCACATTGCAAAACTGCGCATCGAGCAGTTCTCAATGTAGTCATTGCCGCCGCTGAAGCGGGCGCACCAGGGGCCGTCACTATATCCATTGGCTTGGCTGCTGTTCGCGTTGAGAGCGAACCCTATTGCGCACAATCCGAGCAAGGCAACTCTGTGCATGTCTTTCTCCAAATTGTTTTCGGTTGAAGGTCCTGGCTCAATCAAGGAAAGGCCCCGGCGGGAAAAGATGGTGACAGATTCCCGCCGGGGCCTCGACTTCGTGCTGCTCGATGGGGGGCTGGTCAATCTTACGGCACGAAGCTTCGCTGAATTCGGAACACGCCGGACAGCACGTTTTGATCGCGTGCACTGAACAGTCCGGCCGGAACGGTCCCGTTGGCTGACACGGTCACCGGGCCTTCAAATGCCGAATTGATGTGGTTGTAGAGAATGTCCAATCCCAATTCCAAACCCGCGGTCGGAGTCCAGATGGTGCGGCTGCCGATCTGCCAGAAACTGAAATCGGGATTGCAATTGGCGGGCGTAAATCCGCCGGCGCTCGTCGAACGCACCAGCGCCTCCTGGTGCCAGGCCCGCACAGATCTCCGCGGTGGCATTTTGATTGTATGAGATGTTCTCGTAGCCGCCGTAGAGCGACGTCCGCCATGCCGGATTCCAGTTGTGCTCGACGCCGGCAGTCACGCTCCAGGCGGTCGTCAATTCCAGATCGCTCCCGACACCGGCGTAAACGGCATCAGTGACGAAACCCATGCCGATGCTGTCGCCTCTGACAACGTTAAAAGTACTTTGTCCCTGTCCGGCGTAAGCCGAAGCGCCTCTTGAATAGACGGCCTGGATTCCGAGCGTATCGCCGCGGGCCGTTGGCAAGTTGAGGACTGTCCCGATCGTTGCCGCGTAGCCCAGTTTGTCATCCGGGTGTCCGAGAGCCTGCAGACCGCCGGCACCGCCGCCGATCGCCAACGCCGACCCGCCATTCGCCGCCGAAGTACCGGAGGAGTAGTAGGTGGCCCCGACGTCGGACAAGGCAACCGAGGCCTGTACCGCGCCCCAGGCGCGATCGAGCCGGACGTTTCCGACAAGATTTGGCAGGGTCTGTCCGGCCTGCGACGTGGATGTGCCGGTGCCGAGATTGTTGACGGTATTCAGGTTCAAGAAGCCGCTTGTCCCGATCGTGTTCACGACCGGCTTGCTTCGGGACGTGTGCTCTTCGGCTGACACCGTCGCTGAGAGACCGTCCTTGAGATCGGCGGTGTACGCGAACAAGTTGATACCGGTACCGCCGGAATCGCTGCCGATGATATTCGTCTGATACGAATGCAGGCTGAAACTGTAGATGTCGAAGAACGACACGGCGCGGCCGGCGGTCAGGCCGCCAAATTGCAGAAACGCGCGGTCGATATAGGCTTGCGCACCGCTTCCGGCGTTGACGTTATCGCCCGTCGTCCATTGGATTCCCGTTCGGGCGTAGCTGCGCACAATGCCGTAGTCGGTCTGCGCGCGTGTGTCCAACGTCCACAAGGAACGTGAACGCTGCACGAACGAACTCGACTCTACGATTGTTGATGTTATCGCGATTGTTCACCGACCCAGGTCCAACCGCCGCCGTCAGTGTGCCGCCTGCATTGACGTCGGCTTCAGCACGCAGATAGCCGCCGACCTTGAGGCAGATGTCGGTGCCGGGAATGTAATAGAAGCCGGCGCCATAGAGCGAGCACACTTTCACGTATTGGATCGGCTTGGCCTTCAATGGCAAGTCTGCCGCCTGGGCGGTTGCGACTGTCAAAAGACCGGCTGCTCCTGCAAGCAGGACGTTTTGAATTCTCCCCATCGTCATTCTCCCGTGTGTTGAGGAGTAGTCCCGCAGCACCACGCTGCGTCAGGACTGTCGCCTCCATCATCCTCTCCTCGCGACATCTGTCCCGAAGAGTGATGCGAACGTGACAGCTCGCAGGAGCAGATTCGAATCACCAAGATTCGTTCTAGACTTCACGAATTTTCTGACGGAGTGTTGTGACAGAAGTGAAATAAATCCGGGAATAAATTTTCGAATTTTAAAACAGATTGTCGCGCACTGTTTTGCAAGACGGCGCGCGTGCGCTTCAATCACGTACTCTCAACAAACAAATGATATTCGAAAAAATTCCATCTTTGTTTGCATTTCTGGCGAGTGTGTCGCGCATGAGGCGCGCTGTTTTGATTTCAAATTGCTGCAAACATTGCGCAGAAAAATGAAAGTGAAAAATATTCCCGGAGCACGTTGAGCCAACAATTCGCGCAAATCGAATCATGCCGCCGACGAATCGACGCTTGCGCAAACGATTCGACCGCCGCTCATCGGCGACGGTCTCGCACAGAGTTGAGTTTCGATACAGAGAGATATGCCGGGAGACAAGATTTTATGTCACCCCAGCGAGGCCGGACAGTAGTTGTTCAGCGGTCTTTCTTGATAGTCTGCATCAGCCGGCGGCGGGCACGGGCGAGCCGTGACATCACAGTCCCGATCGGCACTTCAGTCGTCTCGGCGATCTCGCGATAATCGAGACCCTCGACGTCGCGCAGCACAAGCGTCTCGCGGAAAGGAGACGGCAGCGCCGCAATTGCGGCGCGGAGCTGCTCGGCATCGACTTTTGCAATCAGCGCGGCTTCCGGCGTTTCGCCGTTCGAGTCGCCTGGCTTGGCTTGCTCGAGCTCGACCGCCTCGAGATCATCGACCGTGAATACGGTGGCCGGGCGATTCTTGCGGAGCCATGAATAGGCCGTGTTGCGCACGATGCTCAGCAGCCACGAGCGCGGATTGCCGCCGGCATATTCGCGAATGGCACGGAAGGCACGCAACGACGCATCCTGCACCACGTCCTCGGCATCGGTGCGGTTGCCCGTCAGCCAGTGCGCCAGCCGATAGGCCTCATCGATGTGCGGCAACACAACGCTCCTGAAGCGCGCGTTATCGTCGAGCCCGCTCGTCGGATCATGGGCGTCAGACGCAACCAAGCGCATCGCTGGCCTTTCAGATTGAGCGGGCCGGGTCCTGGCCTGCAGAGAGATAATTGACATAGCGCCGGTCCCGGTCCGCTACAATTCGGTTTGGCTGGTGCGGAATAACTGAGCGAAATCCTCCAGTTCTTTCGCTTCGAGATCCGAGATTGCCCAGTAGCTCATGCCTTTTTCGACCCAATGCACGATGTTGTAGCCGTTGACGGCGTGCGGCGTGCGCTCCAGTTCGAACCGGCTTTCGGCGGGCACCGCGGTGAGGCTGATGAGATGCTTGGCACGGCGATAAACCAACGTCGAAACAGGCGCGTGGCCAACCACTTCGATGCGGCCGCCAATCAGCGTGAAGTCCTCCTTGGTCAGGTCGACGACCCGGGGTGAGTTCGTAATTCGGCCGTTGAACCATGGCTTTACGGTATGGCGGTCGGACGAGACGACATCGACCGGCTCCGGCGCCATCAGCGCACGGATGTGATCGGAGACGAGCGCGTCTGCGACCATGGTCGGTTGCTGTTGCGACTCCACCACGAGCCAGGTCGATGTGCTGGTGACCATGGCGGTGACCGCGATCGATGCCGCGAGTGCGCGCCACGATGGCATGCGTCGCGCTTGGCCTTGCCGCAGGCCGCCGACCGACGTCTCAATGCGCCCGCGTAGCCCGGGCGGCGTCGTTTCGCGAGGGAGGCGGTCGTGAATCAGCTGCTGGAGCGCCTTGACGCGCTCGGCCTCGGCGGCGAGCGCCGGCTCCTTGTCCATCTGCTGCGTGATGCCCAATGCGTTGGCGGGATCAAGCTCACCGTCAAGGTAAGCATGGACCAGCAGCACGGAGTTATCGTCGGGCTTTGAAGGGGTCATGGTCGATTTTCCAATAGTGGCCGCCCGGCCTGGTATTTCAGCGCTTCACGTGTCCGACACGGGCCGCACCGGTATTTTTACCAACTCCTGCAATAAGTTAGGTCACACTATAGACTATAGGCAGAGTGAACCCAGCAATAAGACTCAGGCACCGTTCAATTCATTCCCGGTGGCGGCACATTTTTATTCCGTAGAAACAGGGCAGGCCTTGGCCTGCCCTGTTTGTGCAGCTCAGTAGTTACGGAGCATTTCATTGTAGCCGATGCTTCCGCCGCCGGTGGCTTGGGGAGCGTCCGGATTGCCGACAGACCCGAAACCCGGGACCGACGCGAATGCGTGCGTCCCGTTCTGGTTGACGGCGCTTTTCTCGTGATGCGTGGCCGTCGCGGCCTTTGAGTATGGCAGAACATTGCCGGTGCCATTGTCCGGATCGAACGACTGTGCAAATGCCGGGGTTGCAACGGCCGTCAGCACGGCGAGTGTGGTCAGAAACTTTTTCACGTCTTTTCTCCTCAGTTCAAAATCGTCAGGGGTTAGTGGAAACATCCGGCGTCATCGTGTGGCGGCGAATGGCGCGGCCGTGGTGGCCACGCACGGAAGACCGGAAAATGGATGAAAAATTCCTTTGCGGACGAAACTAACGCCGCGATTTCGATAACGTTTTTATGAAACAAGATTGAGAGGGCCGAGCGGGAATAAATTTTGTTTACGCCGCGACTTGAGGCCAAGACACACTGCACATTTTAAATGGTCGAGTGCGGTGTTGACATTTCCGTGATGTCGACGCGTGCGGGAATAAATCGTCGTGCTGCCCAGTCTTGTCTCCGTAAGCGTCACATTCGACATGGGAGACACGACAATGGCAGACCGCGATGACGGAATGAATCGCCGAAAGGTACTTGAATGCATGACCTGGGCGGGAACCGGCGTGCTCTGGACCGTCGCTGGCGGAGTGCCAACGTCGCTCGGCATCATAGATGAAGCGGTGGCTGCGCCGCAGAAAGGGTTTACCTTCCTGCAAATCAGCGACAGTCACATGGGCTTCGACAAGCCAGCCAACCCCAACGCCAAGGGTACGCTCGAGGAATGCATTGCGCGTGTGCGCGCGCTGCCAGCCAAGCCCTCCTTCATGATTCATACCGGCGACATTTCGCATCTGTCGAAGCCTTCTGAATTCGATGATGCGGACCGGATCATTTCTCAGGCCGGCCTCGACGTGCATTACGTGCCCGGTGAACATGACCTGCTCGATGAAGATCAAGGCAAGCTCTATCTCGACCGCTACGGACGCGGCACCAAGGGTGCCGGCTGGTACAGCTTCGACGCCGATGGCGTGCACTTCATCGGCCTCGTCAACGTCGTCGATCTCAAAGCCGGCGGCCTCGGCAATCTCGGCAGCGAGCAGCTCGCGTGGCTGGAAAATGACGTCAAAGGCCGCTCGGCATCGCAGCCGATCGTCGTGTTTGCGCATATTCCGCTGTGGACCGTCTATCCGGACTGGGGCTGGGGCACGCAGGACGGTGCGCAGGCTCTGGGCTACCTGAAAAAATTCGGCTCGGTCACCGTGCTCAACGGCCACATTCACCAGGTCATGCAGAAGATCGAGGGCAACGTCGCGTTTCACACGGCGCGCTCCACGGCATTCCCGCAGCCGGCGCCCGGTACCGCGCCGTCGCCAGGCCCGATGAAAGTGGCCGACGACAAGCTGCGCACCATGCTCGGCATCGCGAGCGTGACGTTCAAGCAAAACGAGCAGCGGCTCGCCATCATCGACACGGCGCTGCAAAGCTAAATCCAAAAAGGCTGATTACAAAATGACCAAATCGAAATCACTGATAATGAGCGTCATCGCCGGTATTGCGGCCGGGTTCCTTCTGGCCGCAACACCGGCCTCAGCCGAAGACGTTGCCGTCAAGATCGGAAACTTCACGTTCGGACCGCAGGAAGTGAAGGTCAAAGCGGGAACGACCGTCACCTGGACCAATGAAGACGATATCCCGCACACGGTTGTGTCGCCGAATGCCTTCCGGTCCAAGGTGATGGATACCGATGGGACCTATTCCTTCACGTTCACGACGCCGGGGACCTACAAATACTTTTGCTCCCTGCATCCGCACATGACCGGGACAATCGTCGTGGAGGCGCAAACTGGGAGCGCTGCGCCGCCGTAATCCGGTTAGCGCGCGTGCAGGAAGTGCGTGGTGCCGTCCTGCTTGATGCGTTCGAGCAGGTCGACTTCCCAGGAGAGGTAGGCATTCATCGCCGCTTCCGTGTCGTTCGACCGCTCATAGGGTTTGAGCCAAACGTCGACCGCATCGTCGGCCATTTGCGCGCTGGTTGAGAGCGGAAATCCCGCGGCGGTCCAGGCGGCGTTGCCGCCCTTGAGCCATCGCACCGGGACGTTTGTCAGCGCGCGCGCTTCCGCGACGGCGAGGCCCGCCAATACGCCATCCTCTGACGTGAGCACCAGCGTGCCGCGCAACTCAATCTTCTTCAGCGCGCGATCGAGCCGCCCACGGATTGCGAACCATGCGCCGGGAATGTGGCCGCGGCGGTAATGCGGGCTGGTCGAAAGATCGACAACTGTCACGTCGTCAATCTCGAGAACTTTGCCGGGATCGATTGCGGCATCGGCGGCGGGCTGTGCCCAGCACGATCGGCTTGGCCGGACCTGTTTCATCACCGCTTTCCGGCAGGACGTAGACATCCTTCCAACCCATCTGCTTGAGCCAAGATGCCGTCATGAGCGCCCGTGCTTCGCGGTCGTCGATCAGTACAATGCGGGCGCCCAGCGTGCCGGCATAAATGTCGGTCGCCTGCACCAATTGCCCGCCCGGGCGCCGAGATCGCACCCGGGACATGCCCCGCTGCGAATTCCGCCGGGTCGCGCACATCGAATATGTAGGTCGTGCGCGTCGTGTCCTTCCGCCACGTTTCAACCTGGGCGCGGTCGATCCGCTCGACGCCGAATTTGCGCGCAACCGTTTCCGCGGCCGATTTTGCCCAGGCGGCGCCGGCATCGGAAAAACCCGGCGCGCGGTCAGATTTGCCGCTGTCGCAGGTAAGTCCCGCCAGATGCCAGCCCATCGTTCCGTTGCGCAACGCCACCACCTTGTTCGGCACCCCGGCATTGATCAGTGATTGCGCACCAATGATGCTTCGGGTGCGGCCGGCGCAATTGACGACGATGGTCGTGTCGGGCGAGGGCACGATGTCACGCACGCGCAGCACCAGTTCCGCGCCCGGAACATTGATGCCGGTCGGGATCGAGACGCGCGAATATTCGTCGAAGGGCCGGCTATCGAGAACTTTGAGGTTGGTGCCGTCGCGCAACATGGCGGCGAGTTCGCTCGCGCTCACGCTTGGCGTGCCGCTGTCGTGTTCGACGAACTCGCCGAAGGCCTTGCTCGGCACGTGCACGCCCGAAAACAGCACGAGACCGGCCCCGGTCCAGGCGGCATTGCCGCCATCCAGATAAGAAAGGTCGGTGTAACCGGCGTTCGCCAGGATTGTGGCCGCGCGCTCGACCAGGCCGTCATTGTCATCGATCAGCACAATGCGCGTGGTGAGGCGAGGGACGAGCCGCGCCAACCGCAATTCGAGCCGGCTCAGCGGCACCGAGCGCGCCCACAGCAGGTGATTTTGCGAGAAGGTCAGCTCCTCGCGCACGTCGATCAGCGCCAGTTCCGTGCCGTCGCCGAACATGGCCTTGACGGCAACGGCGCTGACAGGACGCAACGATGGCTTTGCGGCGGGAGAATGCAGCGTCACGTCGCCTGCTGTGCCGTCATCTGCTCGACTTCACCGGTCTTCAGGTCGATCCGGATGCGATTGATCTTGTCGAGATTGGTGCCGGTGACACGGATGAAACGGGCGTAGTCGGGGTAATCGATCGAATGGATGGTACCGTCCTGGTAGATGCCGGCCTTGCCCGGCGTTAGCCGGTATTTCTTCACGGGGTTGAGCTTGGCGTGCTTGGGATCGTGTCCGTCATCCTCGCGCGCCCATTCGATCATGTCGGTGTGCTTCGTCGCCTGGCCGTAAATCGCCCATGAGGCACCGTGATCGTGCGGCGGTGAGACGCGTGCCTTGTCGTTGATATGGGCGAGCACCTGGAAGCCGAGCTTCGGGTCTTCGTAGAGGACCTTCAATCCGCGCGGCTGGTCGTCGCCGCAATAAGCGCTGATGAATTCGGGGTTGGCGAGCAGCCGCTCAAGATCGGCGCGCACTTGTTCGCGGCCGGCAGGGCCGGGATCGCGCGCAAGTGTCGTGCGACAATCGGCAATGAATTTTTCAAGGGTGTAGGCCATGGCGTCCTCCCGACAATCAGCCGCGGACATTTTTGCGCAAAGACGCGCCGAACGCCAGCGGCCTAGGGCGCGTCTTTAATACGTTCCGCAACCAGCGACGCCATGATTTCCGCGTCGTCGCCGTTGCCGCGAAGGCCTGCAACCACGCCGATCTGGTCGACCGCCGGCCGGTTCTGGCTGACTTTCCATTTGCCTTCGATCCGTGCAATCGGGATTTCGATCCCGACGATGCCCTTCAACTGTGCTGCGACGAATGGCTCGGGAGCGTCCGAAACATACCATGGTGCGGGGCGAGAACCTTCTTTATGCGACGTCAGATCGTTGACCTGACGTCGAAGCCAGGCTGCATCGTCGAGCACCTGCGGCCGGCCCCAAGTGTGCACGGTAATGTAATTCCACGTCGGCACGACTTTTCCATGCTCGCGTTTTGTCGGGTAGAGGGACGGGCTGATGTACTGTTGCGGTCCCTGGAACACGACAAGGCATTCGGCGACAGCAGCCAATTCACCGCACTGCGGATTGGCACGCGCAAGATGGCCCCGCAGCGTCCCATGTTCCGAACCGTCGGCGTCGACGAGAAACGGAATATGGTTGGCCTGCAACCCGCCCGGTCCTGCTGTCACCAGCAGGCCGAGTGAGTGTGCCTGGATCAGCGCGTGCTGAACCTCGAGCCGGTCTTCGCGAAAGTGCGGCGGCTGATACATGGCAATGACTCCGCGTCCGTGAGCGTTGCGCTCACATCACCTTCTTCATGCGGCCCCAGGTCTTGAGCGCCGACCAGATGCTCCGCTCGAGCCGAAAGCGATCGATCGGCGCCGACGACTTGATCGAGTTGATGCGGTAGAGGCCGACGCCGGTCCACTGGAAGCCGCACTTCTCCAGCACCCGGCGCGAAGCCGGGTTGGTGACGCGCGCTCCGGCCTGCAACGACTCGTGCGTGAGGTCGGTGAAGGCGTAGTCGATCACTGCGTGCAGCGCCTCGGTTGCGTAGCCTTTGTTCCAGTAGGGCACGCCGAGCCAGTAACCGAGCTCGGGCGTCTCGTCGTAGTGGAACATGATCCCGCAGGCGCCGATGACGGTCTTGTCACGCAGCGTGATCAGGAACGCGGCTTCGCCGTCCTTGTTTGCCCCGCCAATGAATTTTTCGGCATCCGCTTCTTTGTAGGGATGCGGAATACGCGCGGTGTTTTCCGCGATGCGGCGGTCGTTGGCGAGCGCTGCTACCGCTTTAGCGTCCTCGAGGCGTGCTGCGCGCAACGTCAGCCGCTTGGTCTCGAGGACGGGGATACTGGCTTCGCGGAATCGTCCGGTTGGTATTTCTTCCAGCAGTGTCATGGCACGGGCTCCAGGTTAAAAAGCGAAGAGGGGGAGCCGGTCACCCGTCTCCCCCTCTCAGAGCCCTACGAGGCCCCGCCGGATCGACTGGATGACCGGCGGACCTCGATTTTGTCCACCGTTTTACTCGGCCGCAGCCTCCGTCATCGGTACAACGGACACGTAGGTGCGGCCTTTAGCTTTCGTTGCGAACTGAACCTTTCCATCGACGAGCGCGAACAGCGTGTGATCCTTGCCGGTACCGACATTGCGGCCGGCGTGCCATTTGGTGCCGCGCTGGCGCGCAAGGATATTGCCGGCGAGCACGATCTCGCCGCCGGTCGACTTCAAGCCGAGCCGCCGGCCCGCGGAGTCGCGGCCGTTTCGTGAAGATCCGCCTGCTTTCTTATGCGCCATAGTGGTCTCTCGAATTCTCTTACTGTGTACACCGATTCCGTGACGGAATCATCTCACTTCTTCTTGCTCTTTGTAGCCGGCTTGGCGGGCTTTTTTGCGGCCGCTTTCGCCGGCTTTTTGGCCCTGGTCTTGGCGGTTTTGGCCTCCGCTGCCGGAGCAGCTTCGGCTTCCGCCTTGGGCTTCGGCTCGCGCTTGGGCCGGGGGGCTGCCGTTTTCGACGGCTTGGCGCCGCCGGTGAGGATTTCGGTGATGCGGATCACCGAAAACTCGTGGCGGTAGCCGCGCTTGCGCCGCGAATTCTTGCGCCGGCGCTTCTTGAAGGCGATGACCTTGTCGCCGCGCGTGTGCTGGAGCACTTCGCCGGCAACAGTCGCGCCTGCGACGGTCGGCATGCCGAGTTGCGGCGTGTCACCGCCAACCACCAGCACTTCGCCGAACTCGACGATCTCGCCGGGCTGGCCGTTCACCCGGTCGATCCGGATGACGTCCTCGGCGGCAACCCGGTACTGCTTGCCGCCGGTTTTAATGACTGCGAACATCGTTCTTCCCTTGTGTTCGTCCCCGGTGCTCGGACTATTCCGGACCGGCTTCTTTCAGTCGGTTTGTTTTGTGTTTTTAAGGGCTTAGAAAGCCCTCGAAAAAGCACGCGGACCCAAAGGTCCGCGCGCCATGCTTATGGCGGGGAATAGTGCGGCCTGTCAAGAAAACCCGGCAGCCCCACGGCCGTCCGCCGGACCGGAGAAATAGCGTTAACGCCGGACGGTCAGCTTTCGCTTTTGGCGGGCGCGGAGTCCGACCAGGTGCCGGTTTCGCCGTCGCTGCCGGACTGCACCAGCCGGTAGCCGACGCCCAGTTCGGTCACCAGGATTTTTGGAGAATCCGGGTGCGGCTCGATCTTCTGGCGCAGCTTGCGCACGAAGATGCGCAGGTAGTGCGTGTCATGCACGTGGATCGAGCCCCAGACTTCCTTCAGCAGATGCTGGTGGGTGACCACGTTGCCGGCGTGCTGCGCCAGAACCTGCAGCAACCGGTATTCCTTCGGCGTCAGGGTCAGGCGCTTGTCGTTGAGCAGCACCGCGCGCGCGGCGAGATCGATGGTGAGCGGGCCGGCCTTGACGGTGGGTTCGCCGGAGACAGCGCGCATTTGCCGGCGCAGCGCCACCCGCACCCGCGCCAGCAATTCCGCCATGCCGAACGGCTTGACCACATAGTCGTCGGCGCCGAGCTCCAGCAGGCGCACCTTCTCCGCTTCGCTTGAACGCACCGACAGCACGATGATCGGCACGCTCGACCACGAGCGGATTCGCTCGACCACGTCGGAGCCGTCCATGTCGGGCAGGCCGAGATCGACGATCATCAGATCGATCGGGCGCAACGTTGCCGAGCGGATCGCTTCGGCTCCCGTTCCGGCTTCGTGCACGACGAAGCCGTTGAGCTCGAAGCCGGTGCGCAGGAATCGGCGGATCTGGATTTCGTCGTCGACGACGAGAACGATGGGGGAGGGTTCACTCATCGGCATCGCTTTCAAGTTGCGGGACGGCAGCTTGCGTCACCGGCAGTTCGATCGACACCGTCGTGCCAAGGCTCGGGCCTTCGCTGACGGCGCTCACCTTTCCGTCATTCGCAGCGATGAATGCATTGGCGATCCACAGGCCGAGCCCGGAGCCGCTGGTGGTCGCGGCATGGCGTTCGCCGCGCGCGAAGCGATCCCAGATCTTCGATTTTTCCGCGGTGGTCAATCCGGCGCCCTGGTCGGTGACGCTGATGATGAGCCGGCCGTCGTGCGTGCGCGCATCAACCGCGATCTGCGTGCCGGGTGCGGAATATTTCACCGCATTGTCGAAGATCTGGATCAGGGCCTGCTGCACCAGCACCGGATCGACATGAATCAGCGGCAGGTCGGGCGGCAAATCGACCGCGAGCCGGCGATCCGCGAGGCGATGGCGGCAGCGCTCCATAGCCGAGTTGATGATGTCGGTCGGGTCCGCCCATTCGGCATGCGGCTTGACGCCATCGCTGCTGATGCGGGTCGCATCGAGCAGGTTCTGGATGTCGTTGTTGAGCCGCTCCGCTTCATCGCGCACGTCGTTCACCAGTGCGGTGAGCTTCTTTTCCTTTTGCAGCGCCGGCGCCGCGCTCAGCACTGTCGCCGCGCCGAGGATGGACGCAAGCGGCGTGCGCAATTCGTGGCTGACCGATCCGATCAGGGCCTCGCGCAACTGGTCGGTCTGCGAGCGCATGCGCGCTTCGTTGATGGCGTGGGCAACGCCGAGCCGTTCGAGCGTGGCGGTTGCGTCGGCCAGCACCGCATCGACGCGAATGCGCAGTTCGTCGGAGCGCTCTTTCGATTCGCGGCCAAGATTGATGGCGATGACGCCGAACTCGGGCGCCTTCGGCGACACCGCGCGCACGAGCCAGATCTCACCGCCCTCGGCTGTTACCATTGCGCCGGCTGCTGTGTCGCGGTGACCGGATGCGACCTCCACCACTTCGGTAAGGACACGGTCGGGCACCGTCACGCCGGCGCGCCGTCCGCTGCTGTTTGACGCCTCGCGCGCGCTCGGGAACAACACGACGTTGCGCTGCATGATGCTGGCAAGATGATCCTCGATAGCGGCATGAATGTCGGAAACATCGAACGCCACCGCGAGCCTTCGCGAGAAGGCGTAGAGATCGCGCAGGTCGATCTCGCGCTGGCGCGCCATCTCCAGTTGCCATTTCAGGCGCGTGGCAAGCTGGCTCACGGCCACCGCCACGAAGATGAACAGGATCAGGTCGATGACTTCCTGCGGATCCTTGATGCGGAAGCTGTAGAGCGGCTCATAGAAGAAGAAGGCGGATGCGAGCACGCCGCAAATGGCGGCCACCACCGCCGAAACGACGCCCCAGCGCGTCGCCGCGATCACCACCGGGACCAGGAAAACCACGGAACCGTGGGCAAGCCCGACTTCCCAGACCAGGGCGAACAGCACGGCGGTCAGGATTGCGACCAGCCCGAGCGTCATGAAGACGCCGGGCAATTCCCTGCGGATGCGGTCGAATTTGAGCGCGTTCTGCATCGCTTTGCGGGTCGTGGCCTAGTCCATTGAAGATAGTGCAATATACGCCGAGCGACCCTTGTCTGTCTTGGCGCGCTTGGTTACATAGCGGCCGTCCATTCGGGGCTTTTCAGGCCCGTTTCGGGCTCCGGAGAGGTGGCTGAGTGGTTGAAAGCACCGCACTCGAAATGCGGCATACTCGCAAGGGTATCGGGGGTTCGAATCCCTCCCTCTCCGCCAAATCAAACTGAAAAGAATCTTGTTCTCCAGTTCTGCATTGCCGATCCTTGGCTCAGCCCCAGCGAGGGCTTTTCGAGCCGCTGCGCGAAGTGTCCTTCAGTCGCTATTGAGGCGGCGTTGGCCACCTGACGCGCTCTCATCGTGATGTCCGCTGTTACATGCAAAGCAGATATTCGCCGGCGTGATCTCATCAATCGCTTTGTGTAATCAGCCAACCGCAACGGCAGTCTCAAGAAATTCTGCATAAAAAATGAAGGTCGCCTCAGGCGAACCTGCATGTATTTCAAACCGTCAGCTGGTACCCCCGCGATCAATAGTGAACAGCGAATGCCTTTTCATTCGCGCACGCCGTGAAAATTTAACGAAGCGTCCAGCGCAGCGGCGGCGCTGGCAATGTGTCGCCCCGGTCCCCGCATCGGCGACGTCCTCATCCATTCGCAGGCTTGCGGTGCCTGCCATGAATAAAAGGTGTTTTATGACTCCCCTCACGAAGACTTTCCGCCTGAGCTTGATGCTGATGGCGGGATTCCTGATGCTCACCGTCACAGACAGCGCCCTTGCCAAAAAAGGGGGCGATTCCGGCAGTCATTCCGGGATGAAGTCCAGCAATTCGGAGCACAAGGACAAAGACAAAGATAAGCACAAGGACAAGGACACGCATCACAAGGACAAAGACAAAGATAAGACCAAGGATGCGAACAAGGACAAGGATAAAGATAAAGATAAAGACGCGAACAAAGATAAGGTCCCGGTCATCGTCAACGGTGGCTTCGTTCGCGACAAGCTTCCCAACGGCACCGAATACTATCGCCGAGCCACCAAGGATGAACTGGACAGGGCTGCAAAGGCCAATGGTGGCGCGACGACCACGACCAGCAATGGCGGCGGCACCGCTGGCGGCACCACGACCACGGGCACCGGCGGCACCACGACCAGTGGCAACACGCCTCCGCCCGCTGCTCCGGTCGGTGATAATGGACCCGTCGTTCGCGACCATCGTCCGGGTGGCAATGCAGCCTATCCGGCCCCGGGAACGATCATTCGTGACCATCGCAACGGTGCCGACGGAAAACCCGTTGTCGTTGTGAGTTCGGGCCCGACAGGCACGGTCACTCGAACTGCGACTGACGCCGATCTGGAGAAAGCCGGCCTTAAGCCAAAGCCGGCACCGACTTCTACGACGGTTCCGATCGGTATGGGTGGCGGCGGCCGCTAACCGTCAGGATTGATAATTTCAAATGGGCGGCGGGGAAACCCGCCGCCCGATCAGTCGCGGACCCTGTTGGTTCGGCAGACGAACAAACAGAGTGACCTCATGAGCATCTCCAAACGCGCCGCCGCATTGACCGGATTCATCGCAACTCTTGTCACGGCTCTCGTTCTGCTTGCCGCAACGGACGGCGCCAGTGCGAGGAACCAGACTCGCGCGAGCGTAAGTTCGACTCACAGTCAGAACACCATTCATTCGATTGTCGCGAAAAACGATCACGGCCATCGACACCACAGACGTGAGCTCAGATTAAGCCGGCTGGTTGAGCGTCCGGTGTATTGCGACTGCAGTTATGAATCCTGTCCCGAGTGGATCATTGTCCAGTGCGTCGGGTATCAGCGGCGGCATGCTGACGTCAGGCGCGCACAGCCGGCCCCCCGCTGCATCTGCTCGAGTTCCGATCTGATGGATCCGTACTACGATTGAACGCGATGGCCAGCTGCGCCGCTATTCCGGCTTGAAGCCGCGAAATGCCCACCCCGCCATCAACCCGAACAACAGCAGGGCAATCGGCGGCCCGAGCAAGAGGACAGGGATTGCGATAAATTCGGCGGGCGCGTGAAATCCACCCTGAATTCCGTAGAGGATCAAATACACGATCCAGCCCATGATCCAGGCCGCGGATGCCAATAGCCAGACGCGTAACAATCCCCGGCGCCAGTTTATCGGCGCCGTTGTGCGCGCGGCCTCATTCAAGTCCCGGACATGAACTCCAAAGCGGGGCATGGCATCTGCTCCTACCTGTCGACGTTACGGCCAGCCAACATAGGTCCGGACATACGGTTCCATCGAATGTGGACGAGATCAAGACTGGGCGGCGAAGCTTGCGTAAAATATGCACTTCTGGCCCGTTACTTGCGGGGCGCAGCCGCGTCTCGTGACAAAAAAGAAGCGGCGGCCTTTTGAGCCGCCGCAGTGTTTTCCAGCAGCTGCGAGTTTACTGGAAAAGCTTCATCGAATTGACCAAAGTCTGCAGCACGCCAAGAACGAGCGGGATGCCGACGAAGCCCCATGCCAGCAGGAGCTGGAGCGGGGTGGTGCCTTGCTTTGCTGTTGTCATGTTTGATCCTTCTTTTTACGCCCGAGCGCCGGCGGCGCCGCGCAAGTCGGCTTCGCTCTTCTTCATGTGGAAGCGGGCGTCGACCGCCTTGACGAGGAAGTTGCAGATGAATCCGATCACCAGCAGCCCGGCCATGATGTACATGGTCGTGTTGTAGGCCTGCGCCTTCGGCACGCCATGCGTGACGTTGTACTCGCGGATGTAGTTCACGAGCACAGGGCCGAAGATTTCCGCCATCGACCACGCCGTCAGCAGCAGGCCATGAATGGCGCCGACGTAACGCGTGCCATACATGTCCTTGAGATAGGCCGGCACGGTGGAGAAACCGCCGCCGTACATGCTGATGATGATCAGGAACGCGCACACGAAGCCGGTCACACTACCGACGGAGCCCGTGTATGGCACGAGGCAGTAGAGGATGAAGCCGAGCACCATGAACACGAAGTAGGTATTGCGCCTGCCGATATAGTCCGACGTGGACGCCCAGAAGAAGCGGCCGCCCATGTTGAACAGACTCATCAGGCCGACGAAGCCAGCCGCCGTCACCGGCGTGATGCGGCCGGGGAACATTTCCTGGCTCATCGCCGAGGCCTGGCCGAGCACGCCGATACCGGCAGTGACGTTCAGGCACAGTACCCACCAGATCAGCCAGAATTGCGGCGTCTTCAGTGCGTCATAGACGAACACGTCGCTGTTGCTGATCAGCTTCTTGGTTTGTACCGGCGGTGTGTAGCCTTCCGGCTTCCAGTCCGGCGCCGGCACGCGAACGATGATCGCGCCGACCATCATGAAGAAGAAATAAATAGCACCCAGCACGATGAATGTCGGAGCAACGCCGACATGATGCTGCGTCCTGAAGATGCTCATCAGCCAGACCGAGAGCGGCGATGCGATGAACGCTCCGCCGCCGAAGCCCATGATGGCCATTCCCGTTGCCATGCCCGGACGATCGGGAAACCATTTAATCAAGGTCGACACCGGCGAGATGTAGCCGATGCCGAGCGCGATGCCGCCGAGCACGCCATAGCCGAGATAGACGAGCCATAAATTGTGGATGGAAACGCCGAAAGCCGAGATGAAAAATCCGCCGGCCCAGCACAAGGCCGCGGTGAACATTGCGCGCCGCGGGCCGCCTTCCTCGACCCAGCGGCCGAACACAGCCGACGAGACGCCGAGAAAGAAAATAGCGATGGAGAATATCCAGCCCAGCTCGGTCAATTTCCAGTCGTTCGGCGCCGACTGCGTGATGCCGAGAAGTTTCGTCATTGGCAGATTGAACACGCTGAATGCGTAGGCCTGCCCGATGCACAGATGCACGCACAGTGCCGCCGGCGGCACCATCCATCGGCTGTATCCCGGCTTCGCGACCGTTTTTTCGCGGTCGAGGAATGACAGTATTGCCATTGTTCACTTGCTCCCCTTGGACTCTTGTTTTCTTTTGCGCCGTCGGCGCTTGCGCCCTGCCAAGAGAAAATGCGCGCGCCTTTGCATCAAGCAGGCGAACGCAATCGTTCCATTGCGAACTGCAATCGTGGCTCGGGAAAGATGGGCAGTTGGAGAGGGAACTAGGCTGCGGGCAGCAATCCGTGCGGGGCGCGGGCGCGGGCTTCCTCGATCAACGAGGCAACAGCGGGCTGGACCGGGTAGCGGTCAGAAACGACAAGGCCGATGGTGTGAGAAACTTCCGGCTCGACAATCGGAATTGCCCGCAAAGTATCGCTCAATTCGACGGTTTCGAGTGCTGAATTGGGAACGATGCTGGCCCAGCGGCCGGCGTGAACATGGGCAATCAGCGCGCTCAGGGAATCCGTTTCCATCAGAGGCGTTAACTCGACGCCGATGCGGCGGAGAATGCTGTCGACGATGCGCCGGCTCTGCATATCGCGGGCAAGGAGGCACAGCGGCGCCTCGCCCGCCTGCGACCACGTGACGCGATCAGCATCTCCGAGCGGCCCCCCCGCCGTCGTGAGCAACAGATATTCCTCGCGGTAAATCGGAATGGCGCTCACGTCGCCGATCGGCTCGTTGCTCAAATAAGTGACGCCGGCTTCAATTTCGCGTTGCCGCAGCATGTCCAGAAGGACGCCGGACGTGCGGCCGAGCACGGTAAAACGCACGTTCGGATGGCGGACCTGCAGCGGAACCGTGATCCTGGCCACGAGCGCCATCGCAGACGGGATCGCGGCAATCCGCAAATGCACTTCCGAGCCATCTTTCAATCCGAGAAGGTCCTGTCGCATGGCGCGCGCATCGCCCACCAGCCGGTGTGCCCACATCAGCACGCGTTCACCCTCAGGCGTGAAACCTTGAAAGCGCGAGGCGCGCTTTACCAGCGGCGTGTTGAGCATCTGCTCGAGACTCTGGATGCCAAGCGACAATGTTGGCTGGGCGACACCGCAACTTTCCGCGGCGCGGCCGAAATGTTGTTCGCGCGCAAGCGCAATCATGAATTCCAGTTTCTCAAGCATTGTGATTTCTCATGTTGCGATTACCGAAGCCGACTGTGGCGATCCTAGTCTTACGGAACTCCGAGCGCAAAGGTGTCAAGTTAGGGGCGGTTTGCAGCACGTTTCCGACGCTGTGAGCCTCTTGATTTGCTAATGCAATGCTTCGATTTAAAAAAATTATCGAGACGGGTGTCACAGCCAGCAATGCGGCAGATAACCCGCCTGCGCAAGCGACGCGCATCGACGAAAGTGGCATTGACGAAAAACCCGATCACGCGCGGCAATGCTTTCTCGGAAAATATTTTCGACACCCTGTTCTGTTTTTTCGGGTGTCGATGAACCAGCCGAATGACAAGATGCAAGTTCGCACAAAATGATCGAGACAATTAAATTTCGATCAAAGGGAGGAAATGAAAATGTCACGACATAAAAATCCGGGGACGGTATCGCGCCGGACCTTGTTGCAGGCCGGCGCCGGCCTTGCCGGCGGCGCTCTGCTGCCGTCCGCATTCAGCACTGCCGCTTTTGCGGTCGGCGATTTCCCGCCGATCGGCACCTGGCCGGAAGGCTCCAAGGGCGACACGGTCAATATCGCCGCCGCAGTGCCGCGCACCGGCACCTACGCGGTGCAGGGCGAGGACGAGCTCAAGGGCTGGGAGCTCGCGGTCGAGCACATCAATAGCGGCGATCCGCTGCTCAAGAAGATCGCGCCGAAGGTCACCAAGGGCCTGCTCGGCAAGAAAGTAAATCTGCTGTCCGCCGACTCGGCCGCCAAGCCGAACCAGGCGGTGCAGGAGATCCAGACCTTCATCAACCAGAACAAGATCATCCTGATGACCGGCTCGACCTCCTCTGCGGTCGCGGTCGCGCTCAACAAGTTCGCGCAGCGCGAAAAGGTCCTCTACGTCACCGGCATCTCCGGCTCGAACGACACCACCGGCAAGGACTGCGTGCGCTACGGCTTCCGCCAGAACTTCTACGGCGAGACCGCGGCAAACGCGATCGGCCCGGTGCTGGTGAAGGCCTACGGCAAGAACAAGAAGGCGGCGTTCATGACGCCGGACTACACCTACGGCCACACCGTGACGAAGTCGGTGAACGAGTACCTGACCAAGAACGGCGGCTGGACGCAGGTGACCAACCAGGTCTCGCCGCTCGGCACGCAGGACTTCAGCCAGTACCTTACCAACATCGCCAACTCCGGCGCCGACGTCATCATCAACGTCAACTGGGGCCGCGACGCGGTGCTGTCGGTGCAGCAGGGCAAGCAGTTCGGCGTGACGCCGAAGATGCAGATGGTGATCCCGTATCAGATCCCGTTCCTCGCCAAGGAAGCGGGTCCGGAGCTGATGGAAGACGTCTACGCCGCCACCGACTTCTGGTGGACGCTGGAAGACAAGTATCCGCTGGCCAAGATGTTCGTCGAGGCCTTCGACAAGAAGTACGGCTACAAGCCGGAGTGGGGCGCGAACAACGCCTACATGTCGTTCGCCATCTGGGCGCGCATGGTGTCGGAAGCCGGCTCGTTCTATCCGCCGGACGTCATCAAGCAGTACGAGAAGGGCGAGAAGTTCGACTCGACCGTCGGCGAGGTCTATTTCCGCAAGGAAGACCACCAGCTCGTCCGCCCGGTGATCATCGTCAAGGGCAAGGCGCCCAAGGCGATGAAGAACAAGGAGGACTACTGGGAAGTCCTCGAGGTCGTGCCGGGCGCACCGCTTGATGCAGAAGCCGGACGCGTTCGGCTGCAATCTCGGCGACTACACCTGACCGAACAGCGCTCTCTCCGTAGTCGAGATGGAGAGGGCGCTTCCCGCTTTCGTCATGGCCGGGCTTGTCCCGGCCATCCACGTCTTCTTGCTGTAGGGGTGGTTAGACGTGGATGCCCGGCACAAGGCCTGTGCTCGGGCCGGCCGAAGGCCGGACCCGAGTGCCGGGCATGACGGCGGTGGTTTGACATTTCAATGCGTCCAAGGGCGACAACGTGATCAACTGGGCCAATTTCATCTCGCAATGTTTCAACGGGCTGGTGCTCGGCGCTTTGCTCGCGCTGATTTCGTCGGGCCTGACCATCATCTACGGCACGCTCGGCGTTCTCAACCTCGCGCACGGCGCGATGTTCATGCTCGGCGGCTACGCCGGCTGGGTGGCCTACACCTATACCGGCTCGTTCATCGTCGCGGTGATCGCCGGCTCGCTGTTCGTCATGATCGTCGGCATCGTGATGGAACGGGTCATCATTCGTCACTTCTATGCCCGTCCGCACGAGGACCAGCTGCTGGTCACCTTCGGGCTCGGCATCGTCTTCGTCGAGGCGGTGCGCTTCTTCTTCGGCAGCCTGTCGAAAGCGGTGCCGCCGCCGCCGCTGCTCGTCGGCATCACGCCGCTCGGCTTCATGTTCTATCCGACTTACCGCCTCGCGCTGCTCGGCATCGTCGCGGTCGCGCTGCTCGCGCTCTACATCGTGCTCTATCGCACGCGTATCGGCATGATCGTGCGCGCCGGCATCGAGGATTCCGTCATGGTCGATTCGCTCGGCATCGACGTCTACAAGGTGTTCATGCTGGTGTTCGGCATCGGCGCCATGGCGGCGGGCTTTGCCGGCATCGTCAACGCGCCGGTGGTGTCGATCGCGCCCGACGTCGGCGAGGCGATCCTGGTGCAGACCTTCGTCGTTGTGGTGATCGGCGGCGTCGGCTCGTTCCCCGGCGCCATCCTCGGCGGCCTGATCGCCGGCGAGATCATCAGCATCACCTCGATGTTCAATCCCGGCTATGCCTACGTCATGCTGTTCGTCGCGATGACGCTGGTGCTGGTGCTGCGGCCGTACGGTCTGCTCGGCACGGCCGGCCGCGAATGAGTGCGGCCCTCTGATGCTCAGGCAACGCCCCTTCCTCGTCGAGGTCCTGACCGCCGCCGCGCTGATCGCCGCGCCGTTCGTCCTGCCGTACCTCGGATTCACGCCGACCACGATCAACCGCATCCTGGTCTGGGGCGTGTTCGGCCTCGGCTTCGACATCCTGTTCGGCTTCACCGGCCTGCTGTCGTTCGGCCAATCCGCCTTCTTCGGCACCGGCGGCATGGTCGCCGCCTATCTGCTGACGGTCGTGAACTTTCCCTACGTGATGCCGTCGCTGCTCGCCGGCACGATCGTTGCGGCCGTCATCGGCTATCTGGTCGGACTGATCGCGCTCCGGCGCACCGGCATCTACTTCGCCATGATCACGGTGGCGATCGCGGAGGTGTTCTACTTCGTCGAGTTCAATCCGCTCTCGGCCTATACCGGCGGCGAGAACGGCCTGCCGGGCGTGCCGTCGCCGACGCTGTATCTCGGCTTCACGACGATCCACTTCAACACCGACTGGACGCTCTATACGTTCCTCGCGTTCTGGTATTTCGTCGGCACCGTGATCGCGCTGCGCATCGTGCGCTCGCCGGTCGGCGCCGTGCTGCGCGCGATCCGCGACAATCCGCTGCGCGCCGCCGCCGTCGGCCACAACATCCACGGCTACAAGCTGACCGCCTTTGTCATTGCCGCCGCCTATGCCGGCTTTGCCGGCGGACTGCTCGGGCTGATGCAGGGCTTCATGCCGCCGGACGCCTTCATGTTCGACACGTCCGGACAGCTCGTCATGCAGACCGCGATCGGCGGCGCCGGCACGCTGTTCGGGCCGCTGGTCGGCGCCACCGTCTGGCTCTATCTCCACGACTTCCTGCAAACCACGCTGAACCTTGGCGCCTCCTGGAAGCTGGTGCTCGGCGTCGTCTTCGTGCTGCTGGTCTGCTTCCTGCGCCGCGGCCTGATCGGCGGCATCGAGGATCTCTATAACTTGTTGCGGACCGAGGCGCGAAAAAGGCCGAGCCGCCGGCCGACGCGCCCATTGGCGGCCTCACCGCCGAGGAACAGCAGAAAGCCGCGGAAGCCGACCTTGCGCGCGAGCCGGCGGTCGCTGCCATGCCGGCGCGTCATCGCGAAACCGACCGCAAGATCCGGCCCGATCCTGCAGGCCAGCGGCCTGACCAAGCGCTACGGCGGCCTGGTCGCCAACAGCGACATCGACTTCACCGTCAATCACGGCGAAGCTGCGCGGCATCATCGGCCCGAACGGCGCCGGCAAGACCACGTTCTTCAAGATGCTGACCTGCGAGGTGCCGCCGACCTCCGGGACGATCGTGTTCGAGGGCCGCGACATCACCGGCATGAGCGTGACCGACGTCTGTCAGCTCGGCCTGACCAAGAGCTACCAGATCAACCAGTTGTTCAATCGGCTGACCGTGCGCGAAAACCTGACCATCGCTGCGCTCGCCGAATTGCGCGGCAAGTTCAGGCTCGATCTGTTCAGCGGCCCGACCGTATTCCGGGCCTGACCGAGCAGGTCGAGCACACGCTCGCAGCTCGTCAACCTCGGCGGGCGCGCCGACACGCCGGTGTCGGCGCTCGCCTATGGCGAAAAGCGGCGGCTGGAAATCGGCCTCGCGCTGGCGACGCTCCCGAGCCTGCTGCTGCTCGACGAGCCGCTCGCCGGCATGAGCCCGCGCGAGCGCGTCGAAACGGTCGCGCTGCTCAAGTCGATCGGCCGGGGCCGCACCATGATCATCATCGATCACGACATGGATTCGCTGTTCGAGCTGGTCGAGCGCGTCACGGTACTGCAAGAGGGCCGCGTGCTGGTCGAAGGCACGCCGGACGAAATCAAGGGCAACGCGAAAGTGCAGGAAGCCTATCTCGGCGGCGTGCACGGCGTGTTGGCGGCGAATGAGCCTGCTCGAGGTCAAAGGACTGAACAGCTATTACGGGGATTCGCACATCCTCTTCGACGTCTCGCTGCGCGTGGAGCGCAACGAGGTGGTGGCGCTGCTCGGCCGCAACGGCGCCGGCAAGAGCACGACCTTGAAGAGCCTGATGGGCGTGGTGACGCCGCGCGCGGGTTCGGTGATGCTCGACGGCGTCGAAATTGCCGGCAAGAAGAGCCATACGATCGCGCAGGCCGGCATGCAGCTGGTGCACGAGGACCGCCGCATTTTCGGCAGCCTCAACGTCGAGGAAAACCTCGTCCTTGCCGGGCTGACCGCGGCGAAGCGCTGGCCGCTCGAGCGCATCTACGAGATGTTTCCGCGGCTCAAGGAACGCCGCGGCAGCCGCGGCACCGATCTGTCGGGCGGCGAGCAGCAGATGCTGGCGATCGCGCGCGCGCTGATGCGCGATCCAAAAATCATTCTACTGGACGAGCCGTTCGAGGGCCTGGCGCCGGTGATCGTGCGCGACCTGATGAAGGCCTGCCGCGATCTCGCCGCAGCGGGTCAGACCATCGTGCTGGTCGAGCAAAATCTCGCCGCCACGCTGGCGCTGGCGCAACGCGTCTACATCATCAACAACGGCCACATCGCGCACGAAGGGCCGGCGCAGGAGATCAAGATGCAGCCGGAAATCCTGCAGCGCCATCTCGGGGTCTGACCGCAGGATACGGGACGTCTACTCCTTCACCGCGCCGGTCATCGCCGAGACATAGTGCTCGACAAAGAAGGCGTAGAGGATGACGAGCGGCAGCGAGCCGATCATCGCGCCCGCCATCAGCGAACCCCAGCGATAGATATCGCCGTCGACCAGCGCGGTCACGATCGCGACCGGCACGGTCTTGTACTGCGTCGAGGAAATGAAGGTGAGGGCGTAGATGAATTCGTTCCAGCACAGCGTGAAACAGAAGATAAAAGCCGAGATCAGGCCCGGAATCGACAACGGCAACACAATGCGCAGCCAGGATCTGCCAGCGGCTGGCGCCATCGATCAGCGCGCATTCCTCAAGCTCGAACGGGATGGTCTTGAAATAGCCCATCAGCAGCCACGTCGAAAACGGGATGAGAATGGTCGGGTAGGTGAGGATCAGGGCGAACGGCGTGTCGAACAGCCCGTACTGGAAGACAACGGTCGAAAGCGGAATGAACAGGATCGACGGCGGCACCAGATAAGCGAGAAAGATCGCGCCGCCGACCCACTGCGCGCCTTTGTAGCGCAGCCGCACGATCGCATAAGCGGCGAGCACGCTGGCGATGATCGACAACGCGGTCGCGCAGACGGCGACCAGCATCGTGTTCCACAGCCAGATCGGATAATCGGTCTCGAACAGCAGCTTGTAGATGTGCTTGATCGTCGGATTCCAGGTCCAGAACGGGCTGAACGTTTCGAGATCGAGCAATTGCTCATCCGGTTTGATCGAGGTCAGCGCCATCCAGTAAAACGGAAACAACAGCACGAACAGAATGATCGACAGCGGCAGATAGAGCGTGATGAGCCGGCGCGGCAGCGAATGCAGATAGCTCATGCCCTCGGTTGCGTCGGCAAGCGGCGCTGAGCCGGTCAGCACGTCGCGCGGCTTGGCAGCCTTGCCGGCGAGAGCGTCAGTCATTGCTCTCTCCCTGCTGCCATTTTCTTCGCTGCAGGCCGAACCACGAGACCAGGATGGCAGCGAGCAGGAACGGGATCATCGCCGTCGAAATTGCGGCGCCTTCGCCGAGTTGGCCGCCCAGGATCGCGCGCTGGTAGGAGAGCGTCGCCATCAGGTGGGTGGCGTTGACCGGACCGCCGCGCGTCATCACCCAGATCAGCTGGAAATCGGTAAATGTGAACAGCACCGAAAATGTCATCACGACAGCGATGATCGGCGTGAGCAGCGGATAGGTAATGAAGCGGAATCGCTGCCACGACGTTGCGCCGTCGATGGTTGCGGCTTCGTAGAGCGATGGCGACACCGTTTGCAGGCCGGCGAGCAGCGTGATCGCGACGAACGGCACGCCGCGCCAGATATTGGCGAAGATCACCGACCAGCGCGCGTTCCAGATGTCGCCGAGGAAGTCGATGTTGACTGTGATCAGGCCCATTTTCTTGAGCGACCACGAAATGATCGAGAATTGCGGATCGAACAGCCACCAGAATGCGATCGCCGACAGCACCGTCGGCACGATGAACGGGACCAGCACAACTGCGCGAAGGATCGCCTTGAACGGCAGATTTTCGTTGAGCAGCAGCGCGAGATAAAGCCCGACCGCGAATTTTATCGTGCTGGCGACGGTGGTGTAGAGCAGCGTGTTGAACACCGAGAGCCAGAACGTCGAATCGTCCCACAGCCATTCGTAATTCTCGAGCCCGACAAATACGCCGGAACGGCCGATGCGGGCATCGGTGAAGGACAGCCAGACGCCGAGGCCGAGCGGATAGGCCAGAAAAAGAATCAGAAAGGCCGCCGCCGGCAGCATGAACCACAGGCTCAACCACTCGCGGTTGGTCTTGAGGCGTTCCCATGCCGACACCTCACGCATGACGCGTTTGCTTGTCGTCGATTTCAGCGCCAGGTCGGCCATTTCGTAGCCCGTTAATCGAAGTCTCTCGATCGTCATGCCCGCGCTCGTCGCGGGCATCCACGTCTTTCTTGCAGTCAGAAACGAAGTAAGACGTGGATGGCCGGGACAAGCCCGGCCATGACGTTCGAGCGGTTGTCTTACCGATAGATGCGCTTCAATTGACGTTCGGCGATCGCGATCGAGCCCTTCACATCTTCGCGGCCGGTGCAGTAGTTGGCGAACATGTCGAGCACGACGAAATCGGCAATCGCAGTCGCCGCCTTCTCGCCGACCGAGCCGAGGCCGCCCGCGGTCAAGGTCCGCTTCGCGACGTGGCCGAAAACCGTGTTCTTCGGGTCGGCGGTCCAGATCGGGTTCTTGTCGTAGGCGTTGAGGCAGTGCGTCAGATAGCCCTGTGCCGACTGGATCCACGGGTTGAAGTTGTCCGCTTCCAGCATGAACGCCATCAGCGCCTTACAGGCCTGCGGATACTTGGTGTAGGTCATCGCCATGGCCGGATACATCAGATGCAGTTCGGTCGGCTTGCCGATTGGGCCGACCGGCCAATAAGAGTGGTCCATGTCTTCGGCGATCTGTTTCTTGGTGGCGTCCTTTTTGGCCGCGACATAGATCGAGATGCCGTTGTCGGTCCAGTTGATTTCGCCGGCGAGGAACGCCTTGTTGTTCGAGGCATCGTTCCAGGACGCGACGCCGGGGATCATCTCCGCATAGAGCGCCTTGGCGTATTCGAGTGCCTTGGCGGTTTCCGGCGAGTTGATGATGACCTTGTCGCTTTTGTCGACGGTATTGCCGCCATGCGACCACAGGCACCAGTGCACCCAGCCGTTGCCGTCGCCCGAAGCGTGACCGAGCGCGAAGCCGCCGGGCGTGTTGTTCGTCTTCATCGCCTTGGCGTATTCGAGGAAGGCGTCGCTGGATTCCGGGAACTTCGAGAAGCCCGCCTTCTTCGAAGCCTCGATGCGGTAGTTGATCATGTTGCCGGAATAGCAAATCGGGATCGCGATCCACTTGTTGCCGCTCTTGCCGTAGGTGATCGCGCTCGGCACCCAGCCGCCGTACTTCTTGCCGAGATAATCGGCGACGTCGGTGACGTCGAGGCACTTCTGCGGAAACAAATGCGGCAGCGAGTACAGCCCCCAGAACAGGTCCGGGCCAGTGCCGGTATTGGCGGCGACCGAAGCTTTCGGCTGCACGTCTTCGTATGACTCGCGCGAAATATCGACCTTCACGCCCGTCGCTTTGGTGAAAGCCTCGATCAGCTTGACGAATGCATCGTCTTCCGACTGCACGAAATATTTCCAGCGCAGCATCGAAAGCTTCGCGTCCTTTTCCGGTTTCCAGGGTGCGTTCTGTGCCCAGGCCTTCGCCCAATCGAGCAAGGCCGGGCCAGTGAGAGCGCTTGCGGCGCCCAGGGCCGTGCCGCCCTTCACCAGAGCGCGGCGTGTGAATATCGTCATGGTCGTTCCTCCGTTGTGAAATTTTATGAGTTAAGTCGTTGTCCGGATGCTTCGTCGAAAAGATGGACGAGCTGCGGATCGGGTTTGAGCCGGATCTTGTCGCCCGGCTTGAATTGGTGTCGTTCGCGGAACACCGCGATGACATCTTCGCCGCCGAGTTTGGCGACGACCTGCAGTTCGGAACCGGTCGGCTCGATGACCTGCACCTCCGCCTCGGCGCCGTCGTCGGCGAGCGAGAAATGCTCCGGCCGCACGCCGTAGACCGCGGGTTGGCCATCGCTGGCGGCACCGGCCCCCGGCAGCGAGAACTTGACGCCCGCCGGGCCTTCGAAACTGGCGCTGCCGTTGTTGCGGATACGGCCCTTGATCATGTTCATCGCCGGTGAGCCGATGAAGCCAGCGACGAAGATGTTGTTCGGCCGGTCGTAAAGCTCAAGCGGCGCGCCGATTTGCTCGACCAACCCGTCATGCATGACGACGATCTTGTCGGCCATGGTCATGGCTTCGATCTGGTCGTGCGTGACGTAGACCGTCGTGGTCTTGAGGCGCTGGTGCAATTCCTTGATCTCCGTGCGCATCTGCACGCGCAGTTTGGCGTCGAGGTTCGACAGCGGCTCGTCGAACAGGAAGACCTGCGGATCGCGCACGATGGCGCGGCCCATGGCGACGCGTTGACGCTGGCCGCCGGACAACTGGCGCGGAAAGCGCTCGAGCAGTTGCGACAGGCCGAGAATGTCGGCGGCGCCGTGCACGCGCTCTTCGATTTCGCTCTTCGGCGCACCGCGCAACTTCATGGAAAACGCCATGTTGGCCGCGACGGTCATGTGCGGGTAGAGCGCATAGTTCTGGAAGACCATCGCCACGTCGCGTTCTTTCGGCGGCAGGTTATTGACCACGCGATCGCCGATGCGGATTTCACCGGCGGTGATGTTTTCGAGGCCGGCGATCATGCGCAGCAAGGTCGACTTGCCGCATCCGGACGGCCCGACCAGCACGACGAACTCGCCGTCGCGGATCGAAATATTGACGCCATGGATGACGTTGGTCGCGCCAAAGGCTTTCCGCACGTCGCGGATCTCAACCGAAGCCATTCAGTCCTCCCAAGGGCGCCGCAGCGCCCTTCGCGCATTTTCTTCGGCCACTTCGCCGTATTGGTCGGTGTCAGCCCCCGGACACCCGCGCACGTCAAATCATCGGGCTTTCGCCTGTCGAAAAGCAAGCCCGACTTTGGAGTTGGAAGCAGCCCAATAATGGTGGGCCGGCAGGGGGTTAGAGCGCCAGGCCGCCATCGACGAGGTGCGGCTGACCGGTGATGTAGCTCGATTCATCGGAGGCCAGAAACAGCGCGAGCGCGGCGACTTCCTGTGCCGTTCCCAGCCGCGCCATCGGCTGGCGGGCAATAAAGTTCCCGCGCACGTCCTTGAGCGGCCGGCCGGTCTCCTTGGCGACCGCCACCACGCGGTCCTCGAAGGACGGAGACACAATGGTGCCGGGGCAGATGGCGTTGCAGCGGATGCCCTGGGTGATGAAATCGGCGGCGACCGCCTTGGTCAGGCCGATGACGGCGGCTTTGGTCGCGCCGTAGGCGTAGCGTTTCGGCAGACCTTTGATCGAGGAGACGCCCGACGACATGTTGATGATCGAGCCACCGCCATTCTTCAGCATGGCCGGCAGGAAGGCTTTAATCGTCCGGTGCATGGACTTGACGTTCAGGTCGAAGGAAAAATCCCAGTCCTTGTCCGAGCAGTCGAGCACTGTGCCCTGGTGCACATAACCCGCTACGTTCGCGAGCACGTCGAGCGCGCCAAATTCCTTTGTGATTGTCTTCGCGAAAGTCTCGACAGCTTTCGTCGAGAGAACATCGAGTTTGGCGCACTTCGTGGCCTTCAGCCCCTTGAGCTTGTCGACAGCCACATCGGTGGCGATGACCGTCGCGCCTTCGGCGATGAACGCCTCGGCGATGGCGCGGCCAATGCCCTGGCCGGCGGCCGTCACCAGCGCCACCTTGTTCTTCAATCGATCAGTCACCACCACCTCCGTTGTCATTCCGGACGCCGCGAAAGCGGCGATCCGGAATCCAGAAACATACTCTTTGCCGGGTTCTGGATTCCGGGTTCGCGCTTGCGCGCGCCCCGGAATGACGAGAACCTAGTGGTTATCGCGCGGCGTACTCTTCTGCGCGACACGTTGATATTTCACCGCCGGCTTGAGCACCATGCCGGCGGCCAGTTGATCAACGATACCGCGCTGGATTTCCTGCCACGGGGTCTGGCTCTCTGGATAGTGGTAGCCACCGTTCTTGAGCAAGGCGGCGCGCCGGCGGGCCATTTCCGCTTTCGAGATCAGGATGTCGGCAGTGCCCTTGCCGAGGTCGATGCGCACGCGATCGCCGGTCTTGAGCAGTGCAATTCCGCCATTGGCCGCCGCCTCGGGCGACGCATTGAGGATCGAGGGCGAACCGGATGTGCCGGACTGCCGCCCGTCGCCGATGCAGGGCAGCGAGGTAATACCCTTTTTGATCAGCGCGGCCGGTGGCTGCATGTTCACCACTTCGGCTGAGCCAGGATAACCGATCGCGCCGGCGCCACGCATGAACAGCAAAGTGTGCTCGTCGATCTTCAACGTCGGATCATCGATGCGATGGTGATAGTCCTCCGGCCCTTCGAACACCACGGCGCGGCCTTCGAAGGCGTTCTTGTCCTTCGTGTTGGAGAGGAAGCGCGCGCGGAAGTCGTCGGAAATCACGCTGGTCTTCATGATCGCGGAATCGAACAGATTTCCCTTGAAAACCTTGAAGCCCGCCTGTTTTTTCATTGGCGCGCCGTAAGGCTTGATGACATCGGCGTCGGTGCTCTTCGCAAGTCTGACGTTCTCGCCCATTGTTTTGCCGTTGATCGTCAGCGCGTCGGCGTGGATGCGCTTTGCTTTAAGGAGTTCGTGCATCACCGCCGGCAAACCGCCGGCGCGGTAATATTCTTCCCCGAGATATTTCCCGGCCGGTTGCATGTTGACCAGAAGCGGCACGTCGTAGCCGATCTTCTCCCAGTCCTCGATTGACAGTTTCACGCCGACATGCCGGGCAATCGCATTGATATGGATCGGAGCGTTGGTGGAGCCGCCGATCGCCGAGTTGGCGACGATGGTGTTTTCAAAAGCCTTGCGCGTGAGAATGTCGGAAGGCTTCAGATCCTGCCTGACGATTTCGACCGCGCGCACGCCGGTATCGTAGGCAATCTGCCCACGCTCGCGGTACGGCGCCGGGATGGCAGCGCAACCGGGCAACGACATGCCCAGTGCTTCGGCCAATGCATTCATGGTCGAGGCCGTGCCCATGGTGTTGCAATGGCCGATCGACGGTGCCGATGCTGACGCAATTTCCAGGAACTCCCGATTGTCGATGCGGCCGGCAGCGAGGTCTTCACGTGCCTTCCAGACGACGGTACCGGAACCCGCGCGTTCGCCTTTCCACCAGCCGTTGAGCATCGGCCCACCGGAAAGAACGATCGCGGGTATGTTCACCGTTGCCGCCGCCATCAGGCACGCCGGCGTGGTCTTGTCGCAGCCGGTCATGAGCACGACGCCGTCGAGCGGATAGCCGTAAAGCACCTCGACGAGACTGAGATAAGCGAGATTGCGGTCGAGCGCGGCAGTCGGACGCTTGCCGGTCTCCTGAATTGGATGACATGGGAACTCGAAGGCGATGCCGCCGGCGGACCGAATACCCTCACGCACGCGCTTGGCGAGCTCAATGTGGTGGCGATTGCAGGGAGAAAGGTCCGAGCCGGTCTGTGCGATGCCGACGATCGGTTTGCCGGACCGCAACTCGGCAGGCGTAAGGCCGAAATTGAGGTAGCGCTCGAGATAGAGCGCGGTCATGCCCGGATTTTCAGGATTGTCGAACCAGAGCTGCGATCGCAGCCGGCGAGCGGATTTTCGGGCAGTTTTTCCCATGTCTTTTCCAATTGCGAATTTCAACGGCGTATAGATGATCGCAGGAAGCCGTCATCCGCAAGTAGCTTCGCACGGCCCGCGCTCATCTTCGATGGTGCCGAGACCCATCTAGCCGAATTACGCAATCGTGTTAATTTCGCGTGCCCACTCGCTCCTTAAACTTCCGTCGCAGCCCGCGAGATACATTTTATGCCAGATAATTCGGAAGGTCTCGCAGCTCCGCCAAGCGGGGATCAGCATGAATTTGCTCGCTTGCTCCGAGAGGTCGATCTATTCGCCGGTCTTGAGCGAGTCACGCTGGCCAAGCTTGCAGCACATTTGGAGCCTCAGTCTTACGCAGCACCTTCGATCATTTTTCGTCAAGGTGACGCAGGTGACGCGCTTTATGTTGTGGCCAGCGGAACCGTAGGTGTCTACGCAACCGACAAGACCGGTACGGCAGAAACTCTGGTCAGGCTCCTCAGCGTGGGCGAGCCGTTTGGCGAGATGGCTTTGCTCAGCAGTATTCCGAGAACCGCTACAATAAAGGTGGAGACCGATTGTGAGGTTTTGCGTTTGAATCGGAGTGCGTTTGTCGAGCTCGTGCGTGAGCAGCCAAGCGTTGCGCTGGCAATCGCCGCGACGCTCAGCAGACGCCTTGCCGACATGTTGAATCGCCCCACCGGCGCAGTTCCAGCCGCTATTGCGAAGCGAAAACGGACACCGGACGCCGCCGACCGAATCTCCGGTCCAGTAAATGCTACCGAGACCGGAGTTTCTGCCGCAATCCGATGGCTGCGATTGTCCGTTGGGCGCGTGGGAATCGCAATTGGAGCCGCCATTGTAATCTTCGCGCTTGGTTGGATTGTTTCACCGCCGCGCGGGTTAAATCTAACAGCGTGGCATAGCCTTGTTGCTTTGCTCGCGATATTGCCTGCGCTCGTGCTGGATGCGATTCTCGAAGGCGCGCTCGGACTGTTGCTCGCCTGTGCATGGGTATTGACCGGTTCGGCGAGCGCTACCGACGCTCTCTCAGGTTTTGCCAGCCCGAGCTGGGTGCTCGTCGTCTCAGTGTTGATCATCGGTGCGGCGATTTCGCAAACCGGCATTCTCTATCGGTTGTCGCTCGAGACCATCACGCGCATGCGAGGCGGATTTGCCGGCGAGGCAACGGCCTTGGCGTGTGCGGGACAGCTGCTGGGCCCCGCCGTGCCGAATGCAACAAGCCGCATCATCATCATTGCCCCGATGCTGCGCGAATTGGTCGAGGCCTTGGGCTATCCACCAAAATCAAAAGGGGCGGTGGGCCTTTCCATGGCGGTACTGATCGGGTTCGGTCAGCTCGCCGCTACGACATTGACGAGTGGCACGACGTCGGTCCTGGTTGCCGCGATTCTTCCGGCGCAGGTGCGCGGTGACATCAATTGGATTACATGGACGATCTACGGAGCATCGTTCAACATCATCTTGTTCGCAGGCCTTCTCGGAACGATCCTGTGGTACTACCGGCCCGCCGCGGAGACGCGCCAGCCATCGAGTGAACGCGCGAAATCGCTCGCGTTGCAACGCGCCCTGCTCGGGCCGATGTCGCGCGATGAAAAAATTGCACTGGGGGTAGGGATCGCGCTGCTGGCCGGATTTATCACGCAGCCGTTGCACCATGTCGATCCGGGTTGGGTAGCCGCGCTGGCGGTGGGCGTGCTGTCGGCCGCTCGCGTTGTTACGGTCAGCACATTGCGCGCCGTCAATTGGAATTTCGCGTTGCTGTTTGGAGCCCTTATAAGCCTCGCCACGGTATTCAGTCACACCGGGCTCGATCATTGGGTCGCGGACAGCGTTGCCGGCATAATGGGCGATTTGTCCTCTTCACGAGTCACTTTTGTCGTCGCATTGGCCCTATTCTGTTTTGCCATAAGCTTTATTGTGCGTTGGCAGGCCGCCGCTCCGCTCGTCACCATTGCGCTCGCGCCGGTAGCGAGCGCGGCCGGCATTCATCCGTATATCGTCGGATTGATTTCAGTCGTCGCCTGCAACCCGTTCTTCCTACCGTATCAAAGCACGACCTACCTTGCGCTTACCGCCGGTACCGGCGGAATGCTGTACACCCATGCCCAGGCCTTACCGACGGCCATCGCCTATGCTTTTTGGACCGTCGTCGCGGCTGCGCTCAGTGTCCCGGTGTGGCGACTCTTAGGTCTAATGTAGATGACAAGAGGAGCGCTACTTGGAGTCCAGAACGAAGACGCCATTCCAATCCGCAGGCGGCGGTTCCTTTTCGAACATCCGAATGCGTTCGTCATAAAGATTGAACAGGTAGTCCAGACCGAAGCCATTCGAGATCTTGCGGCATCGCACAATTGTATTTGCAGCGCCTGAAAAATCACGTTGTCGAAACTGCGCGAGCATCGCGCTGACATCTTTGTGCAATTGGCCAAAGCGATCGCTGCCGGCCACATCCGCGCGGCCGAGAACCGTGTAAACGGATTCCGGCTCGGTTTTGCCCTTCACGGTGATGCAGTCGAGTTCCAGCACCGCAAATTTGTCGCGAAGGCTCGTCGCTGTTTTCGAGCCGACAATGATGGGGACGCCATAGTTCTTCGATTGCCCTTCCAGCCGGGACGCAAGATTGACCGGATCTCCCAGCACCGAATAGTTGAAGCGCAAATCGGAGCCCATGTTCCCGACGACGCATTTCCCCGTATTGATACCGACGCCGACATTGAGCGGAATAAAGCGCTGGCCGGTTTCCTTTGCCTGCTGCTCGCGTTGCTGGTTGAGCGTCTCGACGCGCTGGAGCATTTCAAGCGCCGCCTCGCAGGCGTTGACTTCGTGCTGGGCGTCGTTCAGCGGCGCATTCCAGAACGCCATGATGGCGTCGCCCATGTATTTGTCGATCGTGCCGTTATGCTCAATGATGGCGTTGGTCAGCGGCGTCAGAAAGCTGTTCATCAGCGAGGTCAGACCCTGCGGGTCATTCTTGTAGAGTTCGGAGATCGTGGTGAAGCCGCGCACGTCGCTGAATAGAATGCTCATCTCGCGCTCTTCGCCGCCGAGCACGAGCTTTTCCGGTGAATTTGCCAGCTGCTCGACCAGGTCAGGCGACAGATATTGACCGAAGGCGGAGCGGATGCGGCGGCGTTGCGCCTGCTCGCTGATGTAGTTGCTAAAGACCAGCGTGAGATAGACGAACGCACTCGACAACAGCGGGTAGGTGAAATCAAACAGCAAGCGGTCTTGCACGTAGAAATACCACGAGGCGCCCGCCGTCAGCGCCATGATCGCCGCGCCGAACATCAGCAGGTAGACCGGACTCAAAATCGGCGTCAGCCAGATGATGGCGACGCCGAGCAGGAGAGCCGCGCACAGTTCGACACCGACAGCATAATTGGGCGCCGACAACACCGATTGCGTCAGTACGCTTTCGAGCACCTGGGCATGCACTTCAACGCCCGGCATGACCGGATCGATTGGCGTTGTTTTGGAATCGAGCAGCCCGACGGCCGAGGTTCCGATCAGTACAAGGCGACGATTGACGCGCTCCGCCGGAACCTTTCCCTCAAGGACGTCCGCGGCGGACACATAACGCGCCAGATCGTGCGGCGCGAAGTGAATCCAGAGCTGGCCGTTGCGGTCGGTCGGAATTACGAAGCCTGGCACGGCCGCGCTTTGCACGCCGGCCTTATCGGAGCGGATCAGGACCGTGCTGCTCCCGCTCACCACGCGCAACATTTCGAGCGTGAGCGACGGCATGATCGTGCCCTGCGCCTGCATCACAATCGGCACGCGCCGCACGATGCCATCGCGCTCGGCGCGAATGGTGAACAGGCCGCGCCCGCTGCCTGACTGCTCGAGGATCGGTATATTGCGGAGCAGGCCGGGGAAGTTCAGCAGAAAAGGCCGTGCATCGCCGCCCATGGTCGCAATGCCGACCGCCGGTTTGGCGCCCTCGGGCTGCGCGACCGCAAAGGGGAGGCCTGACTCGCCGAGCACGACATGCGAATTGCGCAATGCTTCGGCGAAAACAGCATCATTGCTCGGCAACGCGCGTAGTTTCGATTTCGTCGCATCATCGAGATCGCGAAAGACGTCGGCGGCGACGCCGGGCGACATTCTGTCCGGTTCGGCGAAGACGATATCAAAGGCGATCACGAGGGCGCCCATTTGCGTCAGGCGATTGATGAGATCCGCGATGCGCGTTCGCGGCCAGGGCCATTGACCGACCGTCCGCAGACTCTTCTCGTCGATATCGACGATGACGACGGGTCGTTCCGATGCTTCACGCGGTTGCAGCACCTGGAACAGGTCAAAGACGCGAACACGAAGTTCCTGGAGCGGCAGTGGATCGACGACACGCAGTGCGGCAAGCGCGACGAGCAATATGAGCGCCAGGACACGCGCGAGCCCGAATTTCCGCGCATTGCGCGAAAGCCATGTCATCGGTGATCGCCCATCTGCGAGCGAAGCGGCGAGCTCGTCATTTTTCCCGGAACGCCCGCATGAATTGATCTTGCAAGGGCTTGGTCAGATAGGACATGACCGACCGCTCGCCGGTCTGGACAAAGGCTTCGACCGGCATGCCGGGAATGAGCTTAACATCGCCGAGCCGGGCGATTTCGCTCTTCGTCATGGCGATGCGGGTGGTGTAGTAGCTTTGGCCCGTGCGCTGGTCCGTCGTGGTGTCGGCGGAAACGCGGGTAATGGTGCCGTTGATTTCCGGCGTCGTCCGCAGGTTGAAGGCCGAAAATCGCAACACGGCCGACTGGCCGATCTGTATTTGATCGATGTCGTGCGGGCTGACTTTCGCCTCAACCAGCAAATTGTCGGTATCGGGAACGATCAACATGATCGTATCGCCGGCCGGGATCACGCCGCCGACCGTGTGCACCTTCAACTCCAGCACGGTGCCATCCTGCGGCGCGCGGAGGTCGATGCGCTTGAGCTGGTCTTCGGCCGCCACCTTGCGCTCGACGAATTCGCCGAACTTGGCGTCGACCTCGCGCATGTCCTTGGCGACCTCGCTGCTCAGGTCTTGATCGATCTGGATGACCTGGAGCTCGGTCTCGGTCACTTTGCCCTTGGCTTGGGCGACGGAAGCGACCAGTTGCCCGCGTTCGCCCTCCAGCCGCGCACCGTCGCGCTCAAGCGCGGTCAGCCGGGTGATCTGCACGAGATTGTTTTTCCATAGCTCGCGCACACCCTCGAGCTCCTTGCCGATCAGCGCGATCTCGCGCGCTTTGGCATCCTGCTGGGCCGTAAGGCCTTTGATTTCGTCCTGCAGCTGCGTAATCCGCTGTTTTAGCTGCGCTTTTTGGCCCAGGCGGGCCGAGCGGCGAAGCTCGAACAGCTTGCGTTCATTGGCCACCGCAACGGCGACCGACGGCTCGCCGGCGCGGGCAAGCAATTCCTTGGGGAATGTAACGGTCTCTGCGCCGTCACGTTCGGCCTCAAGCCGCGCCTTGCGTGCGCCCAGCTCATCGAGGCCTTTGGTCACAATGGCGAGATTGGCGCGTGTGACCGTGTCGTCGAGCTGCACGAGAACGTCGCCTGCCTTGACTCGATCGCCATCCTGCACATTGAGCTTGCCGACGACGCCGCCGGTCGGGTGCTGAATTTTCTTCACGTTGGAGTCAACGACGATGGAGCCTTGCGCGATGAGCGCGCCGGCAATTTGCGTGGTCGACGCCCAGCCGCCGACGCCGCCGGCGAGCAACAGTACAATGAGGCCGCCAGCGAGCAGGTGGCGATGGATGGAGTCGCGCGAACTCCCCGACGGGGCGGCGGGCCGCAACCGCTCGACCCATTCGACGAAGCGCTCACTTAGGTTTGAAACGTGCGGCATTTTCATGCGCCGGCACTCCCGCTTTCGGGGACGACCTTAAGCGGCCGCGGGATGGCGAGGGGGCGTTGCAGAACCTTCGACAAGACTTCGTCTTTCGGTCCGATGGCCTGCACTCTGCCCTGACTCATCATCAAAAGGCGATCGACGCCCGCAATTGCGCTCGGGCGATGCGCGACGACAACGATGATGCCTTTGCGTTCACGCACGCCGAGAATTGCGCGCGTCAATGCTTCTTCGCCCTCCGAGTCCAAATTCGAATTGGGCTCGTCAAGCACGACCAGGAAAGGGTCGCGATAGACGGCGCGCGCAAGCGCTATACGTTGCGCCTGGCCGGCCGAAAGAGCAGAGCCCTGCTCACCGATTTGCGTATCATAGCCCGATGGCAGCCGAACGATCAGGTCATGCACGCCAACCGCCTTGGCGGCAGCGATCACAGCTTCGTTGTCGGGTTCGGGTTCAAAGCGAGCGATGTTCTGCGCCACTGTTCCCGCCAGCAGCTCCACATCTTGCGGCAAGTAGCCGATATGGCGCCCGAGTGCATCCGGCGCCCATTGGTCGAGCGCGGCGCCGTCAAGACGCACCTTTCCACGCACCGGCTGCCAGACACCGACGAGCAGCCGCGCGAGCGACGATTTGCCGGAGCCACTGGGGCCGATGACGCCGAGCCCCTGTCCGGCCTCCAGCTCGAATGCGATATCCTGTGCGACAATTTTCGGAACGCCCGGCGGTGACGCGCTGACACTTTCGACCGTGAGCCGGTGGACCGGTGGCTGCAGCTGCATCGGCGCGGCTGTCGCGGGCAACACTTGCAGCAGATTGTTCAGCCGGTGCCAGCTCTGCCGTGCGGCAACGAATCCCTTCCAGTTACCGATGGCCAGATCGACCGGTGCCAGCGCGCGCGCGCTGAGGATCGATCCCGCAATGATGATGCCTGCGCTGGCTTCCTGGTTGATGACAAGGTAGGCGCCGACGGCGAGAACAACGGACTGCAACATCATCCGCAGAACTTTGGAGACTGCCCCGAGGCCGCCGCCGAGATCGCTCGCTTCTTGCTGGCTGCGCATGTATTGCCGGTTGGCATCGGACCAGCGCGCCGCGATGCGGCCGGCCATCCCCATGGAGATGAGTGCCTCGGCATTGCGCCGGCTGGATTCCGCGAGACCATTGCGCGCGATTGCGGCTTCTGTCGCCGCTTTCGTCGGCGCGCGCATCAGAATTTCGGTGACCAAAGTCAGCGCAATCAGAATGATTGCGCCGCCCAGTGCGGTGAAACCAATGAGCGGATGGAAGGCAAAACAGATTGCCAGATACAGCGGTATCCAGGGCAGATCGAACAATGCGATGGGGCCGAGGCCGGAAAGATATGACCGGAGAGCGTCGAGATCACGCAGCGGCTGTGTGCCCTCGCTGCGCGCGCCGACCCTCAAGGGGGCCCGCATCAGCGTGTCGTACACGCGCCCGCTGAGCGTTTCGTCAAGCTCGCCGCCGATCCGGACAAGGATCCGTCCGCGGATCGCGTCGAGGATTCCGAGAGCGGTGAACAGTCCGCCGGCCAGAACCAGCAAGCCAACGAGCGTCGGCATGCTCCGGCTTGGCAACACGCGATCGTAAATCTCCAGCATGAACATCGCGCCGGTGAGCATCAGGATATTGCTCATCCCGCTGATCAAGGCGGTGCCGTAGAAAGCGCCCCGGCATGCGGCGAGCGCTTCCGCAAGTTCCGAGCGAGCCGGACGATTTCGATCCAATTGCTGCATCGACCAGATACCTGACGACAATCAATGGCTGCAAAGCTGGCTGCAGGCCCGCACTGTTGCCGATAATTCAGCCCCCTGATTGTTAATTATGCCACAGAGGGCGAAATTTGTCGCCAAGGCGCAATGACGGCGTTAACGATGATTCCGCATCTGCCGCGCCGATTTTCAGCACTGGCTCCATCAAGTGTGATGGAGAATATCCGAGCCGGTCAGATTGACGTTCGCGCCAGTGAGATGGATTTCCATGTCGACGTGGCCGGGATTTGCGGTTGAATTCACGTAAACAATGGTCTGCGAACCATCTTTGAACCAGCTGATGCTGTTTGCAGCCACCTGTTCAGCGGCCGTGGCGAGTTGATGCAGGTTTGTCGTGCCGGCAATCGTCGTGAAATCGAGGTGGTCCGTTCCCGGCGTGAAATCCTGAATGGTGTCAAAGGCTGCCGGCGTGGAGTCGGCGATGGTCTTGAACACGAAAGTATCGCTGCCGGGGCCGCCATTCATGATCTGGGAGCCGGTGTTTCCGATCAGGACGTCGTTGCCAGAACCACCATTCATTGTGACGGCGGTGTTGGGCTTGGCAATGAGGATGTCGTCGCCCGCGGTGCCATCCATGGGGCCGCTGGTATCCTGCGTGATCGTCACCTGGGCGGTCGTGGTCAAAGAACCACCAGTGGCGGTGTAGTTGAACGAGCCTCCGCTCGGAGCTGAATCGTTGAATGTAACGACGCCACTGCCAAGCGTGCGTCCCGCCGGAGCCCGAAACGCCGGTAATGCTGAGCGGATTGTCGAGGTCCTGGTCGTTGGCAAGCAGCGCCCAAGTAGGAATTTGGAACGGAGTTCCAGTTCCAAAATTGGTGATGACGTTGTCGGCCGTCGCGAAGGGCAGATCGTCAATTGCAGTGACATGGATCGTCTCTGTCGCGACGTTGCTGTCAGCCAGTCCGTCGTTCACCGTCACCGTCAGGGTGCGGTCGGTCGTGTCCGGATTGTCGCTGGTATTGCTGAATATGATGTGGCTCAGCGCCGTCTGGTAATCGGCCAGGCTCGCTGTACCGGTCAATGTGAGCACGCCGGTTGATGCATCGTAGGCTGAGGCGTGAATCGTGCCAGGCAGATTTCCGGTCACCGACAGCAGGTCATTAGCCTGGTGGTTCGTCAGGTGGAGCGTTGCCGATTGTATCGTTGCATTGTGGTCGGCGTCAGTAATCTGCGGCGGCAGGATGCCGACCGCGCTGTTCTCGGCGTAATTTATTGTCTGCGTCGAGCCGGCCGGCGTCGCGTATGACAGTTTAACGTTGTCGACATAAACAATGTCACCGTCGTCGACATTGTCACCGACCGAGAATTGTACTGCCACACTGTTAATCGTGACAGGCGACGAGATATCGAAGCTGAAATGTAGATATGAGCCGTCGACGAAGCTGCCATTCCCGGTTGCGCCGATGTTGCCGATTGAAATGAATGCACCGCCATTGATCGAAACCAGGACGTCAAATTTGTCGTCGGTCTGTCCGCTCGGAATGTCACGGCGATAATCGAACTCGACCTTCGCAGTTGTGCCTGCATTAACGAGATTGAAGGTGCGCGTGAGTGTGTCGGGAACGTCCGACTCGGCATCGAGGTCCGTCAACCGGATCTGGAAATCTCCGCCCGCGGTGGCCGGATCATGAACGAGCTGGAACTCGCCGTTAAACGGGCTGCCGTTCACAGCGCCATTGGAATTGTTGCCCTGCTCGATCCAGGCACCGTAGTCCTGCGTAATGAATTGGTCGAGGCTATAGGTACCGTCGAGTTTGATGACCGGCGCGTCATTTGTGCCGTGGATGGTGACGGTAATTGGCTGTGTAACCACGCCGCCAGTTTGATGGTCATCGACCGTGCCGATGTAGGTGAAGGTAAGCGTCTCGCCCTGCGCCAAAAAGTCGAGGGCCTTGTCAGCAACGCTATACGTCCAGGTCGCCGATCCATTGTCGGTATTGCTGGCAGCCGGGACGATAACGAGGGCCTTCTCGAGATCAGTCTGTTGTGCGGGGGTCAACGTCAATGCGGTCGTGCCATCCGCGGCGATGTAGCTGTAATGGTCAAACGGTGCCGACACTGTTGGCCGGTCGCTCGCGTCGACGTCGGTGAAGCTGATTGTTCCGCCAACCGAATCGGTGTTCGGATTGTTTGTGCCCGCCAGCTCCGAGAACGAATTGCTTGTTGCCGCGATCGTCGGCTTGTCTTCGCTGCCATGTACGGTGACGGTGACGTCCTGGCTGGCGGTACCGCCATTGCCGTCGTCAACCTTCACTGTAAAGGTCAACACGACCTGATCGTGGGCGCCGAGGAAGTCGAGATCGCTGTCCGCGATATCGTAGTGCCAGTTAATAATGCCATTGCCGGTGACGCTCGAATGCGTCGCCGCATCGACCGTGAACGCATTCACCAGTGCATCGTGTTGCGCCGACGTCAGAACGTAACTGTTCGCGAGTGTGGCCGATAGCTGCTTGAGGGTGGACGAACTCGTCTCACTATCTGAGAGGTCGACATCCTGGAATGTGACGGTGCCGGACGAATGATGGATGTCGGTGTTCTCTCCCGGCTGGAGGTCGCCGATCTCCGTTGCGGATCCCGACTGCGCTCCTGAGGTGATGACAGGTTTGTCCTCGGTGCCGTGCACGGTGATGGCGACGTCCTGGCTGGCGGTGCCGCCGTGGCCGTCGGAAACCTGGACCGTATAGGTCAGTGTCACGACATCATTGGCGCCCAGGAAGTCGAGTGCGCTGTCGGCAATGTCATAGTGCCAGCTAATGCTGCCGTTGCCGGTGATGTTCGAATGTGACGCCGCGCCAATCGTGAAGGCACTCACCAGTGCATTCTGCTGGGCCGCCGTCAGTGCGTAGCTATGGGCCAGCACCGCCGACACTTGCGTATTGGCGATCGAACTCGTCTCGAGGTCGGAAAGATCGACGTCGTTGAACGTGACGGCGCCGGACGAATGATGGATGTCGGTGTTCTCGCCCGACACATTGTCGCCGATTTCGGTCGCCGATCCGGCCTGCGCGCCCGAGGTGATCGTGGGCGCATCCTCCGTGCCGTGTACGGTGATGGTGACGTCCTGGCTGGCAGTGCCGCCATGGCCGTCGGCAACCTGCACCGTATAAGTGAGCGTCACCACGTCGTCGGCGCCGAGGAAGTCGAGTGCGCTATCGGCAATGTCGTAGTGCCAGCCGATCGTGCCAGTCCCATCGGCCTGCGAATGTGTGGCTGCATCGAGGGTGAAGGCATTTACGAGCGAATTCTGCTGGGCCACCGTCAGCGCGTAGCCATGTGCCAGCGTCGCCGACACCTGCGTATTCGTGATTAATTGCGTCTCGATGTCGGAGAGGTCGACGTCGGTGAACGTGACGGCGCCGGACGAATGATGGATGTCGGTGTTCTCGCCCGACACGTTGTCACCGATCTCGATCGCCGACCCGGCCTGCACGTCGGAGTCGATGGTCGGCGCATCTTCGGTACCGTGTACGGTGATGGTGACGTCCTGGCTGGCGGTGCCGCCATGGCCGTCGGCAACCTGTACCGTAAAGGTCAGTGTCACAACGTCGTTGGCACCCAGGAAGTCGAGATCGTTGTCCGCGATGTCATAGTGCCAGGCGATGGTGCCGGTCCCGTCGGCTTGCGAATGCGTCGCCGCTTCGATCGTAAACGCATTCACCAGCGCATCCTGCTGGGCCGCTGTCAGCGCGTAGCCATGTGCCAGCGCCGCCGACACCTGCGTATTCGCGATTGATTGCGTCTCGATGTCGGAGAGGTCGACATCCGTGAATGTGACGGTGCCCGACGAATGATGGATGTCGATGTTCTCGCCCGGCTGGAGGTCGCCGATCTCCGTTGCCGATCCGGCCTGCAGGTCGGAGTCGATGGTGGGCGCATCTTCCGTACCGTGCACGGTGATAGTGACGTCCTGGCTGGCAGTGCCGCCATGGCCGTCATTGGTTGTAACCGTAAAGGTGAGCGTCACGACGTCGTTGGCACCGAGGAAGTCGAGATCGCTGTCGGCAATGTCGTAATGCCAGCTTATGCTGCCATTGCCGGTGACGTTCGAATGTGACGCCGCGCCAATCGTGAATGCATTCACCAGTGCATCATGTTGCGCTGACGTCAGCGAGTAACTGTTGGCCAGTGTGGCCGACAGCTGCTTGAGCGTGGATGAGCTCGTCTCGATGTCGGAGAGATCGACGTCGTTGAACGTGACGGCGCCGGACGAGTGATGGATGTCGGTGTTCTCGCCCGACACATTATCGCCGATTTCTGTCGCCGATCCGGCCTGCACGCCCGAGGTGATCGTGGGCGCATCCTCCGTGCCGTGCACGGTGATAGTGACGTTTTGGCTGGCGGTGCCGCCATGGCCGTCGGCGACCTGCACCGTATAGGTGAGCGTCACCACATCGTCGGCGCCCAGGAAATCGAGTGCGCTGTCGGCAATATCATAGTGCCATGCGATGGTGCCATCACCAGTGACATTCGAATGCGTCGCCGGATCAATGCCGAAGGCATTCACCAGCGTATTTTGCTGGGCCACTGTCAGCGCGTAGCCATGCGCCAGAACCGCCGAAACCTGCGTATTCGTGATTGATTGCGTCTCGATGTCGGAGAGGTCGACGTCATTGAATGTGACGGTGCCGGACGAATGATGGATGTCGGTGTTCTCGCCCGACACGTTGTCGCCGATCTCGATCGCCGATCCGGACTGCGCGCCTGAGGTGATGACCGGCGCGTCCTCGCTGCCGGTGATCGTCACGATCACAGCCTGCGTCGAGGAAGCGCCGAAATTGTCCGTGACCGTCACGTTGTAGGTGACAGTCAGCGTTTCGCCATCAGCGAGGAAGTCGAAATTCTTGTCGGCGGCACTGAAGGTGAAATCGATCGAACCCACGCCCGTTTGCGAAGGTGTGCTGTCGTGCAGCGTCAGCGAAAGCGAAGTTGCAAGCGTCGTGGAGAGCCCGCTGGGAAGCGAGCCGCCGGCCGACCACGCCGCTGAAACAAGGCTGCTGCTGACGGTATGGGTGTCGTTGAGATCGACATCAGTAAACGTAAGCGTGCCCGGAGCGGTGTGATCGAGTGCCGAGTCGTTCTTGTCGTTTGGAAGTTCGGCGGTTGTGTGCGGGCCCGACGCATCCGCAACAAGCTTCGGCTTATCCTGGGTCCCGAACACCGTGACAATTGCTTGTTGCGTACCGCCGCCGGCGACCGTCACATTATATGTAACGGTCAGCGTCTCTCCGGCGGCAAGGAAGTCGACTGCCTGGTCGGGGATGTGAAAAGTGAAATCGTTCGGGCTCGAGCCGGTAAAACTCAGGGTGCTCACCGCGGCAAGATTGCTCTGGTCGCCCGGCGTCAGCACGCCATTCGACCATACGAAGGTCGGAACTCCAGCGGAGATGCCGGGAGCGCTCAGCGTACCGGTCGTGGTATCCGACGACGGACTCCCGGTCTGATTTTCGAGCTCGACCACCAGGCCCGGAGCGGGTGGTGGCGGCGGCGGTGGCGGCGGCCCCTGCGGCGGCGGATCCGTAACGTTGTTCTGCTGGGTCGTCCCCGGCCCGGGAGGTGGCGTGAAAACCGGCGGCGGATTGTTGTTGGGAATGAAGTTGATGTTTTGCGGAGGCGGCGTGAATTCGGGCGGCGGGGGCGTGCTCGATCCACCGGGTCCGTTGCCGGTTGGGCCTTGGCCTTGCAGTCCTACCGTGAAGGTGTGGAGCGCTTCTTGTTGTGCAGCCTGATATTGCGCCATTTGCGCAATGGAATTCGTGACGCTGTCTACGCTGACGGACGATCCAGAAGCGCGAATGACGATGGTTTCGCCCGGGTCATCGAGAAATTTTACCTGCTCCGGCGTTGTGGCTGTCGCCTTGATCAGCAACTCGACGACGCCGTATTGCCCGAGGTCTTTTGACGTGATTTTGCCGTCGTCCAGGAACGCGATATCGGGCGGAGCAGCCTGGGCTTCCTCGAACGCGGCAAAGAACAGCGAAATCAACGACAGCATGCCGATCCCGCCGCCGTTGCGGCGAGCGCGAATGTTTGCAAAAGGCGTTTGAATACCGAGACGGCCGGCTTCCGCCATTTTCCCGGCGATGAACGAAAACGTGCCGCGGTCGATATTGAATATCGCCGACGTCTCGTCGCCGACATAGTCCTTCAACGCCATGCGGGCGCTGTCGGACAATGTAAAAGCTGTACCGTCAGCGAAGCGAATGCTGAGCCGCCCGCCAGCCGACGTCTCGATGACATCGCTCGGGCCGACGAGATCGCCGATTTTGATCGCAACTGCGGGGCTACCGGACCGGGAAACGGTGCACGAGCCTACGAGCGTCTCGATTCGGCCGATGACAGGCGCGAACTCGCCTGCCGGCTCCGAAACAAGACCACTCGGACTACCGTCCGGCGTAATGCGGCAATGACCGGACACTTGGCCCTGCCCCCCTGTACCTGCCAGCGTTTGAACTGTTTTCTGATCGATTTATCGCGCTGATTACAATTTAAATCAACGGCTAGGCGTTTTATAGGTTCAAATTAATGGTTTATTTCGAGGGTTTTACGCCGTTTTTTACGGAACATCTCCGGCGTCTACCGATGGAATCTTGTGTGGCTACGCGCGAAACGGGCAATTCGGTCGATTTGGACTTGGCCCTTATTGATGTGTCGAGCAAATCGCGATAATAGTGCTGTCTCTATATCGGGGACACCCGCCCAGAGGGTAGGACGATGCGCGTGCATGCCACGGCCGTGTTCGTAACGGGTGCTATTTTATCCGTTGCCAGTTTTCTTGCTGAGCCGACGCGGGCTCAGGACAATCAGGCTCGCCCTGCTGTCCAGACCGCTTCGATAAAGCCAATCGGAAAAGTCGTCAGCGCCACTGGTTCGGTCACGCTTGAGCATATCAATGCCGTGGTCGTTCAGGCCGCACTGAGTGCACAACCCGGTCAGGCCAAGATCGGCGACGCGATCTATCTCGGCGATATCGTATCAACCGGCGCCGACGGAAAGGTCGCGATTACGTTTGCCGACGACACTGCGTTCGATCTGTCCAACAACGCCCGTATGGTCATGACGGAATTCATCTATGACCCGAACAGCAAAGCGAACTCAACGCTCCTGAGCCTGACAAAGGGAACGTTCACGTTTGTTGCCGGCAAGATTGCAAAAAGCGGTGACATGAAAGTCGATACGCCCGTTGCAACGATGGGCATTCGAGGCACGACGCCGCACGTTGAAATCTCCGACGACGGTACCGTCAGGTTTTCAACCCTGCTTGAAGAAGGCAAGGACCAGGTCCTGCAAAAATATGGTGCAGGTGCCGCCAGGCCCGCGGCATCGCCGGCCATAGATGAAGTCAAGAAGCCCAGTCTCGACATTTGTCGAGGGTGCTGAGTCGGCTTTGTTGAAAAAGCTGTTTTTGGTGCGCGCGATGCCAACACAGCCCAACACATTAATCGGTCGGCGTCGGCGCGATAAAAAAAAGGCTTGCGCCGGCGTTTGGTCTAATTCCGAAAAAACCGAGAAGTCATTCGCGCCAGGACGCCGCATGCTGTGCGGGACCGCCCTGGTGCTTTTATTCAGTCTTTCGACGACCGCGGCATTTGCTGCCTCGCCGGCCGAGGAGAGAATTGCAAGTCGTCTGAAAAATATCGAGTTGTGTAACGGGACCGATCGCAGCTCTACCGAGCCGCAGATCAAGGGTTGCACGGCGCTGATCGACGCTCCGAGAGAGACCACGCTCATTCTGGCAATTGCTCACAATAATAGAGGCGATGCCTATGCCACGAAGCGCGACTATGACCGCGCGATCCAGGATTATGATATCTCAATCAAATTGAACCCGACCTTTTCGAAGCCGTTCAATAACCGCGGTGTCGCCTACCAGAAGAAGGGCGACTACGACCGCGCGATCAAGGATTTTGACGAGGCCATCAAACTCAGTCCCGACTACGCCAGAGCATTTGCCAATCGCGCGGAAACACACCAGCGACGGCACGATTATCAGAGCGCCGTACGAGACTACGACAATGCAATCCGGCTCGATCCAAGCTTGGAAGCAGTGTGGAACGGGCGGTGCTGGTCCCGTGCGATCGTCGGCGAGCTGCAGCCGGCCCTCGAAGACTGCAACAAGGCCCTTCTCATTCAGCCTGGCGACGCTGCAACGCTCGACTCGCGCGGCCTGACCTATCTCAAGATGGGTCAGTTTGATTCCGCGATTTCAGATTACAACGCGGCGCTGCGCATCGAACCAAAGATGGCGAGTGCGATGTACGGGCGCGGGCTCGCCCGGCTCAAGAAGGGCGACGCTGCCGGCGGCAATGCGGATCTGGCATCTGCAAAGAAGCTTGAGAAAACAGTTGCGGATGAATTCTCCCGCTACGGCGTGAACTAACGCCGATTTGAAATCCGCCGTCGCTGGCGGCTTTTGCACACATCACAACTCGATCTCCGACGCGCTTTCTTGCGGAGATTTTTCGAACCGGCCACCGCGGCGCGGTTAACATTTGCCTAACGTCCAACGGCGACGGGCCGTGGTTGTCGGCGTATTTGGGGCCCCTTTTATGCTCGGGGCGCACCAAAATCCGCTTTTCAGAATCCATTCACCCCACTGTCCAATAACCGCACCCCGCCATCGCGACATAAACCCGGCTGAAAAAGTTTTGGCGCACAACGCCCGGTAATTCTCCGGAAATGGGATCGGGAAACCCGACCGACGTCTCCGGAAACAGGGGCGTTCGAACATGTCGGCATTCGTGCGGACCGCGCGCATTATTTTTTCGGTCGCTGTTTGTTGCAGCGCCGCTTTCACCGATATGCACCCGAGCCGCTCCTCACCGGTTGCGGAACCGCAAGGCAACAGCGCGAGTGAATTGCAGGGCACGTTTGAAGGTATTGCCCTAAAACTCCCCTTACAGCGGCTTGCCTTGCTCGCGCCGGCATTGCCCGGCGCCGGCACAAATTCTGTGCGGCCGGCCGAGCCATTCAATATGCCGGCAAAAGCCGCACTGCCGGAAGAAATCGCTTCGAAATGGAGTGATTTGCAGTTGCGTATTCTCGCCGACGAAAAGACGATTGCGGCCTGCCGCACAGACGAAGCCTCGTGTTCTCCGGCCGCGCGGCGTTTTCTGTCGCTGCTCGAATCCGGCGGCAAGAACGACCGGCGCATTCAGCTTGGGACGATCAATCGCGCGGTAAACCTGGCCATCCGGCCGGCCAGTGACTGGGCGCAATATGGTTACGCCGACTTCTGGGCGTCGCCGCTCCAGACGCTTGGCAGCGGAGCGGGCGATTGTGAGGACTATGCAATCGTGAAGTACGTCGTGCTTCGCGCACTGGGAATGGCGGAAGCCGATCTCCGGCTCATGATCGTGCGCGATGACAAGCACCTGACCGAACATGCAATCGTGGCAGTGCGAGACGAACAGGAATGGCTGATCTTGGACAATCGGACGATGTTCATCGTCAATGCCGAGGACGCTCGTTACTATAATCCGTTGTTCGTGCTCGAACAAAAAACATCACGGACTTTTGCGGCCGCTGTCGTCGATCCAGCTACAGATCGATAATCTGGCCTTCGCGCGCCACAATCGTACCGGCGCGCACATCATTGGCCTCGGCCGCCAGTCTGTCCATGAAGTCATCGTCGTGTGCCGGGTCGTGGTGAAACAGGCAGAGATGTTTGACACCAGCCTCGTCTGCCATGCGAACGCCGCGAGCCCAGGTGGAATGACCCCAATCCGCTCGTGACACGATTTCTTCTTCCGTGAACGTCGCATCATAAACCGCGAGGTCGGCGTCGCGCGCGAGCGCCACCAGTTCCTTGTCGCGTTTTCCGGGAAATCCTTCGGTGTCGCTGAGCAGCGCAAATGTGCGCCCGGCGTACTCAAGACGATAGCCATTGGTTCCGTCCGGATGATCGAGCTGCGTTGTCCGGAGCACGACGTCGTCGTGCGGCCGCAAAATATCTCCCGACTGAAAGTCGTGGAATTCGATCTTTGCTTTGAAAATATCAATAGGCACGGGAAACCAGGGCGAGCTCATAAGCCGCCGCATGACCTGCTCGATACTGTCTCCCGGTTTCAGATTGCCCGCCCAGACGCGGACGTGAAAATCCTCGCGAAAAAACGGAGCAAAGAACGGCAGGGCGGAGACATGATCGAGATGACAATGTGTAATAAAAATATCGACGTTCCGAATCTTTTTGTCTTTCACAAGCTCCAGGCCAAGCGAACGCAGGCCGGTTCCGGCATCAAAAATGAGGACGCGGTCGCCGCAGCGGACCTCGATGCAGGGGGTGTTGCCGCCATAGCAAATCGTCGTGGGGCCGGGACAGGGAATGCTTCCTCGGACGCCCCAGAACCGAACCCGCATCGAGGTTTTTAACATTCACTGTCCTGAAAATGTACACCGTAAGTTTTATTGGGAATGAATAACAATGTCGAGCAGGTTGCCCGAAAGTACTATTCGCCGGGCTTTGCAACGTTCCTGCGCAGCGCGCGTATCGCCTGATCTGCGGCGGCGACGCCGGTGATCCAGCCTCCATGCGCAGTGGAAAAATCGCCGCTTGAACAGGCTTCGCCGGCGAAGAACAGGCGGTTATCCACTGGCGCAGCGAGCGTGGTGCGGCAGTCCGCCATGCCCGGCAGCGCGTATGAATACGAGCCGCGTGCAAACGGGTCGGCACCCCAGCGGTGAATATGGATTGGCGTTACCCTGGCGGCGAAGTCGCTTCCCAGTTGCCGTGTCAATTCAGATACTGCGAAATCGAAAAATGCGGACGCGCCGCCCGCTTCGAGTTCAGCGGCCAATCGTCCGCCGAAATAGGCTTCGATCTGCGGCCGCCCGAACGGTCGCAAATGATAAGTCGCGGTCGCGCTGCGATCTGTTGCGCCGAACAGGCGGCTGTCCTTTTCGAATTCTTCGGCGTCCTTCAAGGGACAGGAATAGCTTGTCGGCAAGACCGAGCGGCAGACCGCGAGCGGCTTGCGTCTTCTCCGGCAGTGCTGGCGCGAACAATTGTTCGGCGTTGGCCAGAAGCGTCGTAGGGAGCGTCACAATCGCCTGGTCGGCGGTAATGACGCCGCGCGGGGTTTCGATCTTCAAGCGCTTTCCGTGATGGTCGATCCGCTGTACGGGGCAGTCGAGAATGGTTGGCAAGGCATCGCCGCACGCGGCAATCGTCGCCCCATAGCCTTCGACAATGCGCCAGTTCACGCCGGTATCGTCATAGTTGTCGAAATCACGCGCCGATACGCGGTCCAGCTCGGCGCCGCTGATGTAGGTCCCGATTGCGCCGATCAGGCTATTCCAGCGGCAGTCGGGTTCGAGCAGCGCGGCTGCCGGAACGTCCGGGTCGCGCTGGGCACGTTCGCCAATGCGCTTGAAAAAATCCTCCTGCGCTTTGCGAAATTCGCGCTGCTCATCCTCGGGAAATCTGTGGGGAAGAGCGGAGCTTGCCCAAGGTGGCCGCGTTTTGTCGATGGTTCGGTGCTGTTCCTCTACCACGGCGACCCAGGGATTCCGGTCAGCGGAGTGCAACCAGCCGCAGCCAAGATCAACTGCATAGCCGGACGCGCCGGTAATGGTCCATGCGCGACCGCCAAGCCGCGACCGCGCTTCGACGATCAGGCATTTGACTCCCGCGTGATGCAGGCGCCGCGCCGCCGCGATGCCGGCCGCGCCGCCGCCGACAACCACGGTCTCGAAATCGCTCTCTGCCATTGCCGCTTTCTGTGACCGATTGCGGCATACATATAGTATCGTTCTGCGGATTGGAAATTCGACAGTTTGCGCACCGCCAATTCAGCGCTGCATGCCCCAGAGATTGACCGTGCGTGCCTCAAGGGTGCGAAAGATCACCGACTCGACGACAAGGCCGATCAGGATGACGGCGAGAAGCCCGGAAAAAACCGTCGCGGTATCGAGGTCATTGCGGGCTTCGAAAATATACCAGCCGATACCGCCGGAACGTGAGGAAACGCCGAACACAAGTTCTGCTGCAACGAGCGTGCGCCAGGCGAAGGCCCAACCGATCTTCAGGCCGGCGAGGATCGAAGGGAATGCGGCGGGAATCAAAATGAGGCCGACGTAGCGCGCGCCCTTGAGGCCGAGATTACGGCCGCTCATGCGGAGCGTTTCCGGCACGCTGCGGAAACCGATCAAGGTGTTCAGCGCGACCGCCCACAGCACCGAATGAATAATGACGAACACCAGCGACGGCGTGCCCAGCCCGAACCAGATCAACGCCAGCGGCAAGAGCGCGATTGCGGGCAGTGGATTGAACATCGCTGTCAGCGTGGAAAGGATACGCGTGCCGATGCCGCTGGCCACCGCGAACGTGGTCAGAAGTGCCGCCAGCGCAAGTCCGAAGGCGTAACCAAGCGCCAGCGTGCGGAGCGAGGTGAGCGTGCGATCGATGAGCACGCCGTTGGCGATGTCCCTTGAGAACGTCTGGACCGTCTCTGTGAAGGTCGGAAACAGGAGTGCATTGTCCAGCCAGCGAGCATAAAGCTCCCAGATAACGATGATAGCGACGAGGATAGTGAGCCGCTGCACGGCGTCATTGTTGACGACACGTTCGACGACAGTCAGGGGGCGCTCCACGTCGCCGATGACGCCCGCGTCAATGAGTTCGATTTCGCGCTCGACCCGCATCGGGTTTTGTCGGGAACTTTCGGTCACGCCCGGCCGCCTTCTGACGTGTGCTGTTTCTGATCGTCGCCAAACAGGAGATAATTTATCCGCTTTGACAGCGCGCCAAATTCGGGTTTGCCGATGCTGTTGTGATCGAGGCCGCCGGCGTCGAGTTCGGCGCGCACGCGGCCAGGATGCGGCGACAGCACCAGAATGCGCGAGCCGACAATGATCGCTTCCTCGATCGAGTGGGTCACAAACAACACGGTAAAGCGGAGCTGCTCCCACAGGGCGAGTAGTTCCTGCTGCATCGTGCGCCGCGTGAGCGCATCGAGTGCGGCGAACGGCTCGTCCATCAACAGGATATCGGGCTCCAGCGCCATCGCGCGTGCAATCGCCACCCGCATCTTCATGCCGCCCGACAGCATGTGCGGATAGACATCGCGAAATTTGGTGAGGCCGACCTTTTCAATGACCGCATCGGTGCGGGCGGCTGCTTCCGCCGGAGCAAACTTCCTGGTCACCTTCATCGGAAACAGCACGTTCTGATAGACGGTTTTCCAGGGCATCAGCTGCTCGAACTCCTGGAACACCATCATGCGGTCGGGTCCAGGCGAGTCGATTTCGCGGTCGTGAATGCGGATCGAGCCTTCCACCGGCGGCATGAAGCCGCCGACCGCCTTGAGCAGCGTGGACTTGCCGCAGCCCGAAGGCCCGAGGATCACGAAGCGGTCGCCTTGGTGGACGGAAAAGTCCACGCGATAGGTCGCCGTCACCAGGTGGCGTGGCGTCTTGTACTGGAGGGTCACTCCGCTGACGTCGAGCAACGTGGAAGTCATCGGCCGACGCCGTCAGCAGCCAGCCAGATCGTCGCGCCGAATAACCGGGTTCATGTAATTGCCCTCCCAGGCCGACTTGTTCTTTGTTCTATTGACCCATCATCCCCCACGCCGCGATAACGTGGCAAGCAGCAATTCACGCAAGGAGCCGCTCGATGCCGGATCTCGCTTCACGCATTCAGGCCGCGCTGTCGACGCGGTTCGGCGAACGGCTGGAAATCGACTCCGGCTTGCCCGGCCTGGAGGAGCTCGCCCGCATCGCAGCGCATCGGGTGCATCGCCGCTACCTTGCGCGCGAGGTTACGCCCGAATTGCTGCGATTGCTGTGCGCATGCGCCCTGTCGGCGCCATCGAAAAGCGACCTTCAGCAGGCGGACATTCTCATCGTGAGGGACCGGGCAAAAATCAAGGCCATCGGCGCGCTGCTTCCGGAAATGCCATGGGTGTGCGACGCGCCGGTGTTCCTTGTTTTCCTCGCCAATGGCCGGACGGTTGCCGCAAATCGCGCAAATGCGCGGCAAGCCATTTCCCAACGATCACTTCGATTTGTTGTTCAACGCAACGGTCGATGCTGCGATCGTGCTGGCGACATTTCTGCGCGCGGCCGAGGCGGTCGGTCTCGGGTGCTGTCCGATCAGCGTGATCCGCGACCACGCCGCGACCGTCAGCGAGATGCTTGCGTTGCCAGACAAAGTCATTCCGGTCGCCGGCATGTGTGTCGGCTGGCCGGCCGAACAAGGCGGAATCACGCCGCGCCTGTCGCTCGGCAACGACGGTGCACGAAGAGAGTTTCGCGAAGAAAGATATCGCTGCCGAAATCGACGCGTACGACCGCCGCCGCGCCGGTGTGTGGCCTTATCGCAATCAGCGCGATCCCGAGCAATTCGGCCGTGCCGAATTTTACGGTTGGTCGGAGGACAAGGCACGGCAATACGCCGTGCCGCTGCGCGCCGACTTCGGCGCCTTCGTTCGCGCCAAGGGTTTTCGCTTCGATTGACGGGCGTCAGGCCTTGCGGATGCGAAAAGTGAGCACGCCGTCCGCCTCGCTTTTGCTTTCCAGCGTGTCGCCGGTCTGGCGCAGCAAATTGGGAATGTCGATCGTCGTCAGCGGATCGGTGCATTCCGCCACGATCACGTCGCCCGTCGTCAGGCCCGATAACATCTTGCGCACGCGCAACGCCGGCAACGGGCATTTCAGTCCGCGCAAGTTCATTGTCTTTTCAGTCATGACGGCCCGGGGTCATGCGCTTAACGGCACCATCGACAGCTGCTTGTCGGTTGCCGGAATATAGGCTTCCTCGATTCCCAGTTCCTTGCGCACGATATTCGTGCCGCGCGTGAGCGCCACCATTTTGTAGAAGGCGTGCATGCGGCTCATCGACTGCCGGCCGAAGCCGCAATCGCTCGTGAGGATCAGCCGTTCCGGCTCGATATATTTGAGCGCCTTGCGGATAAGGTCGGCGACTTCTTCCGGGCGCTCCACTTGCAGCGTGCGATGGCTGATGACGCCGAGCGCGATCTTCTTGTCCTTCGAAATCATCTTGCCGACGTGCTCGAGGTCCATGCCCTTGTTGAAGGCGCCTTCGACGGTCAGCACATCGACGTCGAGCTGATCGAGGTAGGGGAGCGCCGCCTTGTATGATTGGTCCTTGCTTGCGACACGTTGCGCCGCCGGGCTGCCCCAGCAGGTGTGGCACCACACTTCGCATTTGCCGCGCAGCCCTTTCACCTCGACGTTGAAAGCCTCCACCCATTGCTCCGGCTTGATCGGCTGCTTTGGGTCGGCGATCACCTGATGGATTGCGGGCTCCTCGATCTGCACCAGCGGCGCGCCGGCATCGGCGAGCGCGTGATATTCCTTGTTGAGTGCGGCTGACAGATCCATCAGCAGATCGAGACGATTCTTGTAGTGCTCGTTGGTGAGCATCAACGCGAGGATCTGTGCCGAGATCGAGCCGATCTTCACCGGCCTGTCGGTCATCGGCGCGATCGCCTTGTAGGCGCGATCAAGCTGCAATTCTGTTGCGCCGATCTTGCCGGTCACCGGCGGCGTCATGCGCGTCTCGATCACCTCCCACATCAAATCGCCCGGGCCTTTGTCCGCCATGAAGCCGGCAGGCGGCACTTCCACGCGTGGCGTTCCGATGCCGGCGACGCGTTCGGTGACGTAGCTCACCCAGGAGCGGCCGGCGACGTCGTCATCGAGACGTGTGTCGCCGTCGACGAAAATGTCGATGCCGGCGCGATGCTGGGCAGCGACGTGGCAGGCGAGGCAGTCGAAATGCTGCTCGCGGTAGGCGAGGCGGGAAAATCCTTGCGAAAGCGGAATGCCGCGCAGGTTTTCGGTGTACCAGCTTGGCCGGGGCAGTGCCCCGGTGGTGGTGGTCAGAAGAGCCTTGTCTTTAGTCGCCGTAAACACGCGTCGTTCTCCTGATTTCACCTAGGGAAAGCTGCGCTGCACGCGGCTCATTGTTGAGGTAAACTGACTGAAGTATCTGAATGCAACAAGGTCAAGCACGGCAAAATGGCGGTGTCCGAGGCAATACAGACAATCTCACGGCTGACACCGCTCGCCGATGTGCTGACTATTGTCGACGCCGAAGTAAAGCCGGTCACCCAGCGCACGATCGATGTGTCAGCCGGAGCAGGGCGAGCGCTTGCCGCGGACGCGATGGCGCCGGCGCGTCCGGCATCGGCGCTTGCATTGCAGGATGGTTGGGCACTGGCCGCCGACGAAACACTGGGCGCCGGTGGCTACGCGCCGTCGCTTCTCTTGCGCACGCCCTCGCGCATCGAGGTCGGGCAATCGCTGCCGGCCGGCACCGACAGCGTTGCGCCGATTGATGCGGTGAAGGTTGTTGGCGGCCGAGCCGAAGCACTTGGCCGTCATCAATCCGGGCGATGGCGTTTTGGCGGCCGGGGGAGACAGCGACTCGGCAATTCCGTTGCGGCGCGCCGGCGAGCGCCTGCGCATCACCGATCTGGCTTCCTTTTCTGCCGCTGGCATCGCCCGGATCACGGTGCGCGAGCCGCGCATTCGCGTTCTGCCGGTGCGCGGCAGCGGCATTATCAGCGCAGCGGCCCGTCTGGTGACGGCGGATATCGAGCGCCGTGGCGGCGTTGCGCGCCTCGATGACAGTGGCCGCGGTCTCGACGTTGCGATGGCTGCGGAAAGTGCCGACGCGATTGTCGCGATTGGCGGCACGGGGAGTGGGCGCAACGACAGCAGCGTGCAGACGCTCATTCGCGAAGGCCGGCTCGCGGTCCATGGCATGGGCCTCACGCCCGGCGAAACCGCCGCACTTGGTTTTGTCGGCGCAAGACCGGTACTGCTGTTACCGGGAAGGCTCGATGCGGCATTGAGCGTCTGGCTTGTGATCGGACGGCGTCTGCTCGATCGGCTTGCGGCGGCCAAGAACAGCGAGAATGAACCGATGGAAGTCCTGACGCTCGCGCGCAAGGTCACCTCAACGGTGGGACTGGCCGAGGTGGTGCCGGTGCGACGCAACGCCGGCCAGGCCGAGCCTTTGGCCACGAAATATCTGCCGTTGTCGTCGCTTGCCCGCTCGGATGGATGGATCTTCGTTCCGGCCGACAGCGAAGGATATTCCGGAGGCTCAGCGGTTCAGGTAAGGCCTTGGCCATGAGCGATAGCATACGGCATGAGCGAAAGCCGGAAATCGAAGTCGGACGGAGACGCCGAACTGATCGCGCGCGTTCGCGCCGCTGCGCGCCAGGAGCAATTTCTTGAGGTCGTGTCGGCGGAAGAAGCACGCAGGCGTTTCGAAAGCCATGTCGAGCTCACGCCGCTTGCAGCCGAGAGCGTGACGCTCGCTCAATCGCGCACGCGCGTCCTTGCGCATGACGTCGTTGCGGCGGTCGATGCGCCACCATTCGATCGTTCAAATGTTGACGGCTTTGCCGTTCGCGCTGCCGATACCGTCGGCGCAAGCGATGGCAAACCCAAAGTCCTCACGCTCAACGCCGAGGTCATTGCATGCGGTTTTGCGCCGGCGATTGCGGTGATGCCGGGCACATGCACGGCGATCGCCACCGGTGGCGTCATCCCGCGCGGCGCGGATGCGGTCGTGATGATCGAGCAGACCGAACTGATTGAGGAAGGTGCGGCGCGCATCGAGCTGCGCCGCGCAGCTGCGCCGGGCCAATTTGTCTCCTATGCCGGATCGGACATTGCGCGTGGCGAAACTCTGTTGCGGCGTGGCACGTGCATCGGCGCGCGCGAGATCGGCATGCTGGCCGCCTGCGGTCTCGACCGCATCGATGTGGTGCGACGTCCAAAAGTTGCGGTGCTTTCGACGGGTGATGAGCTTGTCGAGCCGGGCAAGCCGCTCAAGCCGGCGGGCGTTTACGACAGCAACGGCGCGATTATTGCCGCTGCCGTCGCCGAAGCCGGCGGTGAGCCGATCGTGTTCGGCGCCTATCCCGACGATGCTGCGGTGCTGGAAAAGCCGTGCGCGAGGCGCTCGCCGCCAGCGATATCGTGGTGCTCTCGGGCGGCACGTCGAAAGGCGCCGGCGATCTGTCGCATCGTGTTGTGTCGCAGCTGGGCAAGCCCGGAATTCTTGTGCACGGCGTTGCGCTCAAGCCGGGGAAGCCGCTTTGCCTCGGTGTGATCGGCAACAAACCGATTGTCGTGCTGCCAGGTTTTCCGACCTCGGCGATCTTTACGTTCCACGCCTTTGTCGCGCCGATCATCCGCGCCCGTGCCGGCCTGCCGCCGGAAGCGGCTGAGACGATCAGCGCGCGCGTGCCGGTGCGTGTCGTCTTCCGAACTCGGCCGCGAAGAGTTCGTGCTGGTATCGCTGGTCGAGGGTGATGAAGGGACGGTCGCATTTCCGATCGGCAAGGGCTCCGGGGCGGTCACCAGTTTCTCGCAGGCGGATGGTTTTCTCGAGATCGACGCGCTCGCAACGGTCCTCGAAGCCGACAGCGTTGCGCGTGTGACGCTCATTGGCAGCACGGCGCGCGCGCCGGACCTGGTGATCATGGGCAGCCACGACGTGGCGCTCGACGTGATCGTCGGGGCGCTCGCCGATCGTGGTTTTTCGGCGCGCACTCTGGCTGTCGGCAGTCAGGGCGGAGTGGCGGCGGCGAACCGCGGCGAATGCGATATCGCCCCGGTTCATCTCATCGATCCGGCGAGCGGTCAGTACAATAAGCATCTGGTGACGCCGGGCCTGAGCCTGGTGCCGGGGTGGCGGCGGATGCAGGGCATTCTGTTTCGGCCCGGCGATAAGCGATTTGAAGGCCGCAGCGCGCAAGAGGCGCTGAAAATCGTTTTGGCCGATTCCTCCGCCCTGATGGTCAACCGCAATGCCGGTGCCGGCACGCGCGTGCTCATCGACAAGCTGCTCGATGGCGCGCGGCCTGCGGGCTACGCCAATCAGCCGAAATCGCACAATGCGGTTGCGGCGGCGATCGCGCAGGGCCGCGCCGATTGGGGCCTCGCCATCGAACCGGTGGCGAAGCTCTATGGCCTCGGCTTCCTGCCGGTGTCGCCGGAGCACTACGATTTTCTCGTCGTCGAAAAACGGCGCGAGCGTCCCGCGGTGCAGGCATTCCTCGCTGCGCTGCGTGATGAGGAGACGCGCGCGCGCATTCGCGCACTCGGCATGGAACCCGCCACCGACTAAATTCCGCCGCGGCCGCGATATAGTGGAAGCCACGATGCGCCGAGAGATCAAAGATCTGAGCGCCGCTTTGGCTCTGCTGCTGCTCGCCATGTGCCCGGCGCATGCACAGCTGCGTGGTCATGGCGGACCGGTGCGCGCGCTGGCGATCTCGCCGGATGGCGCGCACGCAGTTTCCGGCAGCTTCGATACGTCTGCGATCCGCTGGTCGCTCGCCGCAACGTCGCCGAGCAGGTGATGCGCTTTCACGACGGTGCGGTGAACGCTGTCGCATTTCTGAAGGATGGTCGCATCGTCACTGCCGGCGCGGATGCGCACATTGCGATCTGGACGACCGGTCAGCAGCAGCCCGACAGGGTGCTTGATGGACACACGGCTCCCGTTGCGGGCCTTGCGGTTTCTCCGGACGGAACTCTGCTCGCATCCGCATCATGGGACCACAGCGTGCGGCTCTGGTCTTTATCGGGCGGTGCGCCACGCGTGCTCGACGGCAATACGCAAAACGTCAACGGCGTTGCATTCTCGCCGGACGGAAAGAATGTAGTGAGTGCCGGCTACGATGCGACATGTGCGTATCTGGCCGGTCAGCGGCGGGAGTGGGGCGGTATATACTGTGCCGAGCCCGCTCAATGCTGTGGCGGTCGCGCCCGACGGCGAAGATCGTCACGGCCGGCGCCAACGGCAAAGTCTATTTCGTGTCGCCGGCGGGCAAGATCCTGGACGAAATCGAAGCCTCGCCGACTCCCATTATTGCGCTTGCGATATCGCCCGATGGCACTCTTGTGGCTGCGGCCGGTATCCGCGGATCGGTCGCGATCATCGAGCGCAAGACGCGCAAGCTCGCGCATACGCTGGTCGGCCCCGGTCTGCCGGTATGGTCGGTCGCTTTTTTCCCGACAACCGGACACTATTGACGGGCGGCGCCGACCGGATGATCCGACGGTGGGATGCGTCGAGCGGCGAGCCGGTTGACGCCGTCGTCGTCGGTGCGCCGGAAGATCCGCTGGCAGCCTATGCCGGGGACCATGGCGCCGAAGTGTTCCGCGCCTGTGTCGCCTGTCACACGCTCACGCCCGATGAGGGGAACAAGGCCGGTCCAAGCCTGGCCGGAATATTTGGCCGCCGGATCGCGACGCTGCCCGGCTACCACTATTCCGAGGCGCTCAAGCACATGAACATTGTCTGGACGCCGGACACCGTATCAAAAATGTTCGAAGTGGGTCCCATGACCTACACGCCCGGCACCAAGATGCCGGAACAGACGATCGGATCGCCTGAGGACCGCAAGGCGCTGGTGGATTTTCTCGCCAAAGCAACAACCAAGGCAACGACGAAGAAGTAGCTAGCTGTCGCTCTTCTGCTCGCGCTCGCGCAGATAGTCGTCGGTCGTGCGCACCGGTCGCGCGCTTTGGCGCGCCGAACGGATCGAATTGCTCCTCCGCCATCACGACCACGCGGCAGTCCTCGCACATCCGGATGACGTCGAGCCGTTTCTTGGAGTCTTTGTACATCCAGTGCTTGCCTTCGAGCTTGGCAACGACGCGCTCGACGGAGCTCTTCACCCCGAACGGCTTGCCGCAACGGATGCATTCGGCCGGCTCTTCCTGCTTGATGATCCTGGCCATGGCGGTGGCGGCCCGGAAATCAATTTGCGGCCTGAGACTGATGACTTTCTCCGGGCAGGTTGCCTTGCACAGTCCGCACTGGACGCAGGCATCCTCGGCAAAGCGCAGCATCGGTCGCTCGGGATCGTCCGAGAGCGCCCCGGTCGGACACGCCGATACGCACGAGAGACACAGCGTGCAGCCTTCGACGTTGACCTCGACCGTGCCAAACGGTGCGCCGTCCGGCAGCGGCACGATATCGACCGGCGCTGGGGCCGCCGCGTGCAGTTCGCGCAGGGCAAGCCGCATCACATCGCGTTTGCGGCCGGTTGCGGAAAAGGTGGCGGGCTTGGCCGCGCCGTCCATCGGCGCGACCGCGCGCAGGATTTCGCCAAGCGCATCAGGGTCGTCGGTCTCGATTGTTGCGACGCGCGGGCCGGCAAATCCGAGACCGGTCAGGATCGGCTCGGCCAGTGCAATTGTTTTGGTCAGGCCGGCGATATCGTGCTGCGGTCTGGCGCGGAGGAGAAAGCGCACGGCCGAGGCGCCGTAGGCAAACACCGCTGCGATCGCTTCGATGCCGACTTGCGTGACTTCGTTGACCTCGACCGGCAGCACATTTTCCGGCAATCCATCGCCGTGACGAGCCAATGCGTCGATCAATTCGCCGCCATGTCCGGCGTCGTGGAACATTACGATGGCGCGCTGGCCTCCGGCATCGCGGTAGGTCGACAACAGCGTACGCAATTTGCGCATCAGCGTATCGGCAGGAGGCAAGGCATAGCCAGCGGCGCCGGTCGGGCATGCGGCGGCGCATTGTCCGCAACCGGCGCAGATATGTGCGTCGATCGCGACATGATCGCCGGCCGGCGTAATTGCGCCGGTGGGGCAGAGATCGAGGCAGCGGCGGCAACCGACGATCTTGGAGCGCGAATGCGCGCACAGATCTTCGGCGAAATCGATGTAGCGCGGCTTGTCGAATGTGCCGGTGAGTTCGCGGGCTTTCAGCACCGCGCGCAAGACCGCAGCGGGATCGCCGGGATCGACTCTTATGTAGCCGTCGCGCAAATCGGCGGCCGGGAACAGCGACGGGCCGCCGGAAAGATCAAGAATGATATCGCAACGCGATACCGCGCCGTTGCGCGGCGTCCCGAATTCAAGCGCGCCACGCGATGACGGGTTCGGGGTGGCATAGTCATCGACGGTGACTTCGAATGCACCGAGATAACCCTTGGCGCTGCGCACGTTTCCCTTCACGACCGGAAACTCCGTCACGCGTGGCGGGGCGACTTCGGCGCCCGGTTTGATCAGCACGGTGATGTCGAGCTGGTCTTTGAGCAGATTGGCGGCTTCGATTGCGCGTTCATCCTTGCCGTAAAGCAGTGCCACGCCATCGCTCGACAGCGACACGAACGGAACGTCCGCCGCCGGCTCCGCACTCGCCGCAATCAGTGCCGCCATCTTGGGGCCGGCCCTGGCCGCATCTTTCGACCAGCCGGCGGTCTCGCGAACATTGACGAAAGTCACAGGCGTGCCGTCGCCGATCTCGTTGGCGACTTCGCTGAAAAGCGGAGCTTCCTGCGTACACGCGACGGTGATGGGCTCACCGCTCGCGGCCGCTTTACGAAAGCGTTCGAGCTCGGCCCGGCAAAATTGACGGCCTTCAATGATCTCCGTGTCGCGGCAAGCGCGGCGCACTGCCCGCGCCGTCCAGCGGCATGGTGTCTTCGCAGGAGCAAATCAGGATGGTACGCGGCCGTTCGGCCATCAGGCTCATTAACCTTTCTGCTTGTCCCGTCATTATCATGGCACAATGCCAATCAGGCATTGTCCGTCAGCGATCCCTGCGGCCACGGGACTGGCCTCGGGACCGTCCGCAGCTATAATTATATGTATTCAAACAGGAAGGGTAGAGTGAGATCCAATGCCGCTGGAGACGCCGGCTCGCCCGCGATCGCCAATTGCGTCAGAATTGGCGCTGCCACCGCCTTTTTCGGCGGTGCGGTTGCGTGAAGTCGGCGACGCTTTCGCGCATGCAGTATCAATTGCGGCCGAGCAGGGCGCGGGCACGTTAGTCTATGTCGGGCGTTTCGATCTCGCCGAATTTGCGGTCGTCCTCGAGCCCGACGAGCCTCTGCTGAAAGCGCGGCGTGTCTTCTATGCCGGAATGAGCCGCGCTCGCCGATGCACTCGCAACTTATGCGCAGCCTGAAACATCGATCGTGATCGATTGGCCGGGTTCGCTTTTCGTCAATCATGGTCTTGTGGGCGGCGGCCGGCTCGCGTGGCCGCAAGACGTTCGCGAAATCGAAACGCCGCCATGGCTGGTGTTCGGCGGGATGATCCGCACCGTATCGATGACGGGAAACGAACCGGGATTGAATCCGCTCGTCACCGCGCTTGAGGAGGAAGGATTTACTGACGTCCTGTCCGGCCATGTCGTGGAAAGTTTCGCGCGCCATTTGATGGTCGCGCTCGATTCCTGGCAGGAGAGCGGCTTCGCCGCAGTGGCAAGAAGTTATATTGAGCGTCTGCCGCGCGAACAGGGCGTGCGTCGCGACATCGACGACAATGGCGATTTGCTCATCCGCCGCGCCGGCAAAGCCGACGTTGGCCGGGAAAAGTTCCTGCCACGGCTTGCGCAGCCCGCCTGGTTCGATCCCGCGACGAAGGGACCACGTACGTGAAACTCATCCGCACAATACGGCTCGACCCATCGGATACATTCGTATTCGAGAAGGCGGCCGAACCCGGCGAGTGGGCGGTGTCGGGTGCGTTCGTTTTCTGGAACCGCGACCCGGCAACGCTGGAAGGCAAAGCGCGCACGGCGTTTCGCAGCGGCTTTCTTGGAATATCGACGCTGGGGTGGTCGACGCTCGTTCAGATTGTTGAAGCAAGCGAGGATGACCGGATGGCGGTCATCGATACCCTGGCGAAGCAGCTTGTTGCGAGTTTTGGCGCGCCCACGGTCGGCGATGCTGTCGCGGCGGCGGAAGAAGAGGTCGCGTTCGTCGAGTCGCTGTGCACACAACCAAGCGACACGTTGATCGCGGTCCATCGTACCTTTGAAGAAGGCGCCGTTCGCGAGTCATTTCGCACATTGCGCCCGCGCAATGGCGCAAAACCGGCCCGCGCCTTCTCCTTCCTCGAGGTCGAGGGCGAAAACGAGACGCCGGACGACGAGGTCAATCTGGTCTCCATGGTCGAGCGAGAACAAAAATGAGCGATTTCTGGATTTCCAGTGGACACCATCTGCTCGACCGCGAGCAGGGCGGTGGTCTGCTGGTGACCGACGAGTTCCTGAAACTTTACCTGGCGCGGCCGGAAATGATTCCGCCGGCGGAGGCCTGCGCGGTCGAGCGCACATTACATGCTGCGCTGCTTGCCGATCCGCGCATGGCGGTTTCGGCGTCGGATATTGCGGCCATTGCCGATGCCGACGCGCGCGAAAACTGGCAATTGCTGCTGGAATTCAGGGACTACTTGCTGCGCCATAAGACGCTGGAAGGAGCCTATGTTGAGCTCATCCGCAATGGTGTGGGAAAGATTCCGCCATTGTTCGTCAATCAGCTGGTGCACGTGATCTTGCGTAACGCGCTGGACGGCATCGAGGACGCCCGGGTGTTGCGTGCCGCGGAAATGTTTTTCCGCACCCAGCGCGTCACGCTTGCACGATGGTTCATTGATTGCGGCGGACGAAGAAACGATCGGCGGCATCAATACGTCTCCGGTCACTCCGCTGGTTTCGATGCTGGGCATTCCCGCGGAGGCCGAGATCGATATCATCAATAGCGACAATGCCGACAGTTACTGGCAGCGAAGCGATCAATTCGACATGGCGCTCGACCTGACCGCCGGCCGCGAAGGGTTCGACGCACTGGCGCAGGCGATGCAGCGCTGGATCGCGCATGTGCTCGGAATAGAAGTCACGATCGAAGCGCTGACCCAGCTGAGCGAGGTCGATATGGCCTGGTATGTTGGCCTCGATGCCGACGCCACCAAACTCGGCGACATGCTTTGGCACGGCGAAGACATCGACGAAACGGCCATGTCGCGCGTGGTCGGTCTGTTCCGATTGAACTTCCGCGATCCGGCGATGATGCTTGATAATGTCAGGGGCGAGCCGGTCTATCTTATTCTGGCGATGACGGCCGACATGACCATCCGCATGAAACCGCAGAATTTGCTGACCGGCTTGCCGGTCCGGCATCTGGAGGCCGTCAGTTGAGCAACGTCGATCCGCTGATCAGCATTCCGGTCGGCGTCGTTGTCGAGCGCAGCAAGAGTGCAAGCCCGTGGGCGGATTTTCACTGGCGTCCTGTCAGGGTTCTTGCCGGAGTGCCTGATACGCCGCCCTGGACCAAACTCACCGAAGACAGCGAGCGTACGAGTTTTTATGTCGGCGCGGCTCCGGTCGAATTGTACCGGACGGAAACCGCGCACTATCTCGACAATCTGCAGATCGAAACGCCATTGCTGTGGATCGTGCTGCGGCCGGTCGAAGGCGACCCGCCCTATGAGCTGGCGATGGTCACCGCCGACCCGGCGGAAGGCGAAGGCATGACCGAGGCGGGCGCCAATATCGTGGAAGCGGTGGCGATGCCGGAGCCGTTGCGAGAGGCTATTGCGGCTTTCGTGGCGGAGCACCATGTCGAACGGGAATTCGTAAAGCGCAAACGCGATCGCGCCAATCCGGAAGTCTTGGCGCGCCGCGGCCCGGCAGCGCGGGAGGATCGCGAATGAACGATCCCGACAATTTCCTCAGCCGCTGGTCACGCCGCAAACGTGAGAACGACGCCGACAATTCCCGCGCGGACAAGATCTGACGCCCAAGCCGGATGATCGGACCGCGCCGTCACCTGGCCCAACCGAGGCAGGCTGCTCCCGCGGATGACGCCGGGCATCCACCGGCATTCGACGTCGCCAGCCTGCCTCCGATCGAGTCGATCGGAGCCGGCACCGACATTTCGGCCTTCATGCAAACCGGTGTACCGACGGCGCTGCGTCATGCGGCGCTTCGTCGCGCCTGGACCGCTGATCCGGCGATCAAAGACTTCGTCGGGCTCAACGAGAACTTCTGGGACGACGTCGGGCCGGACGGAATAATCCCGGGTTTTGGCGAGCTTGATCCCGGCCTCGACGTCAAGCGCATGGTCTGCGGAACTGTTCGGCGAAACGACTCCGGACAAACCTGAGGCGGAACAACACGATTCCGCGACAGCGGTAGTCCAGTCCGGCGAAAATTTAGAAATCGTCGGATGACTGCAGCAAAACGGCGTCTTCCACGCCTCAGCAAAGTGCGCCGCAACAAATGGAGAATGGTGCGCCGCAAAAAAAGGTCGCCCAAACGGCCCAAGAATCAGCCGATGCAAAAAATGACGCGCCGTCATGGTGGCGCGCTGCCGGAATGAAAGTCGCGGAAGATTGTTCCTTAGTTATAGCCTGAGGCTATTGACCCACTCTCCGGTGGGCCATTACGCTTTAATTGTCATAATTCGAAAAAAGAAGAGAAGCGGATGAGGGATCCAGGCCTGTCCGAAGCAATCCGCGCCGCAGGCGGCGTCGGTGAACTTGCGCGTCAGATTGGTATTTCCCAACCCTCCGTTTCGAACTGGAATCGTGTTCCCGCCGAACGTGTCGTTTCGGTCGAAGCCGTCACCGGCGTCGATCGCGGTGTGCTGCGCCCGGATCTCTATGGCGGGACAGACGGCGGGCGGCGACATGGATGAAATCGATGCCGCGCGTGCGCAGGAATATGCGCTGCTCGGTGCGCTGCTGACGCGCGCACCGGACGCCGCGTTGCTGTCCGGCATTTCGAAACTGCGCGCCGATGCCTCGCCGCTCGGTTTGGCGCACGCCGCGCTTGCCGAAGCTGCCGACAAGGCCACGGTCAAGTCGGTCGAGCGTGAATTCTTCGATCTGTTTATCGGATTGGGCCGCGGCGAATTGTTGCCGTACGGCTCTTACTATCTCACCGGCTTTCTGCACGAGCGCCCGCTGGCGCGGCTCCGCGACGATCTGGCGCGTCATTGGAATCGCGCGCAGCGATGGCGTGGTGGAACCGGAAGATCATGCCGGCATTCTCTGTGAGATCATGTCGGGCCTGGCGAGCAAACGGCTTCCTGCCCCGCCCGATTCAGATCGCCTGATCTTCGACAAACATATGGCGCCCTGGATCGGACGCTTCTTCGTCGATCTGGAAAACGCCGACGGTGCGGACTTCTACAGGCGGGTGGGCGCGCTCGGTCGCACCTACATCGACATTGAAAGAGAAGCCTTTGACTCTGCCGGCTTGAGGCGAACGAAGAACTAAAGTTCGAATTCTAGGAGGGAACGGCGATGAAACAACAGGACAAAACAAAGCTAGGCCGTCGCGACTTCCTGCGCGCGATGGGCGCTGGTGCGGGAGTGGCCGCGACCGCGGCTGTGCCGCTCGCCACCGACGCCGCCGCCTCCGAAACGGACGCGGAAAAGAAGAAGGCGCGCTACCAGGCGAATTCGACCGACGTACAAAGCTACTACAAATCAAACCGCTATCCGAGCTGAGGGAGATGCAGCCGTGCTGATCAAGAGAGCAGAACGTCAGACACGTCGCAGCCATCTCGCAGCGACGGTCGGCAATCAAGCCACTGGCGGCCTCGATCGCCGCAGTTTCCTCCGCAAGTCCGGCCTGGTGGCGAGCGGTCTCGCCACGATCGGTGCATTGCCGCTTGCAACGGTGCGCAAGGCAGAAGCGGCCGGACCAAATCTTGCCGGCGCCACCATTCGCAAGAGTGTTTGCACGCATTGTTCGGTCGGCTGCACGGTCACCGCGGAAGTGTCGAATGGCGTCTGGGTTGGCCAGGAGCCAAGCTGGGATTCGCCCATCAATCGCGGTTCGCATTGCGCCAAGGGCGCATCGGTGCGCGAACTCGTTTCAGGCGAACGGCGGCTGAAATACCCGATGAAACTCACGAACGGCCAATGGACGCGCGTGTCCTGGGACGTCGCGATCAATGAGATCGGCGATCAGCTGAACGCGCTCCGCCAGAAATCGGGCGGCGATTCGGTCTATTGGCTGGGTTCGGCCAAGATGACGAACGAAGGGTCGTATCTGTTCCGCAAGCTCGGCGCATTCTGGGGCACGAACAACACCGATCACCAGGCGCGCATCTGCCATTCAACCACCGTCACCGGCGTCGCCAATACCTGGGGCTACGGCGCGATGACGAACAGCTACACCGACATCCGCAACGCCAAGACCCAGATCATCATGGGCGGCAATCCGGCCGAAGCCCATCCGGTGTCGTTGCAGCATCTGATAGAGGGCGCCGAGCTCCAAAAAGCGAACGTCGTCGTCATCGATCCGCGTTTGACGCGCACTGCCGCACACGCAACCGAATATGTTCGCATCCGGCCCGGCACCGACATTCCGGTGCTCTACGGGATGATGTGGCACATCATCAAGAATGGCTGGGAAGACAAGGAATTCATCCGCCAGCGCGTCTACGGGTTCGAGGATGCGCGCAAGGAGATGGAGAAGTGGACGCCGGAAGAAGTTGAACGCGTGTCCGGCGTTCCGGGCGCGCAGCTCGAGCGCGTCGCCAAGATGTTCGCGACGCAGAAGCCGTCGACGCTGATCTGGTGCATGGGCCAGACCCAGCACACGGTCGGCACCGCCAACGTGCGCGCGAGCTGCATGTTGCTGCTGCTCACCGGCAATGTCGGCGGTCCGGGCATGGGTGCCAACATCTTCCGCGGCCACGACAACGTGCAAGGCGCAACCGACGTCGGCCTCGATATCGTGACGCTGCCGTTCTACTACGGCCTGGCCGAAGGCGCCTGGAAGCACTGGTCGCGCGTTTGGGAAGTCGACTACAATTTCCTGCAAGGCCGCTTCGACTCCAAGCAGATCATGGAGACGCCGGGCATCCCGCTCACCCGGTGGTTCGATGCCGCGATCCTGCCGAAGGATCAGGTCGCGCAGAAAGACAATGTGCGCGCCATGTTCGTGCAGGGCCACGCCAGCAACAGCATCACGCGCATTCCGGAATCGTTGAAGGGATTAAAGGCGCTCGATCTGCTGGTCGTCGCCGATCCGCATCCGACGACCTGGGCGTCGCTCGCCGTGCAAGCCGGCCGCAAGGAGAACATGTATCTCCTGCCCGTTGCGACGCAGTTCGAATGCAAGGGCTCGCGCGTGGCTTCCAACCGCGCGATGCAGTGGGGCGAGCAGATCGTCAAGCCGATCTTTCGAATCGAAGGACGATCTTGAGGTCATGTACCTCGTCGCCAAGAAGCTCGGCTTCGCGAACGAGATGTTCAAGAACATCAAGGTCGAGAACAATCTGCCTGAGGCGGAAGACATTCTTCGTGAAATGAACCGCGGCAGCTGGTCGACCGGCTACTGCGGGCAATCGCCCGAGCGCATCAAGTCGCACATGGCGCACCAGGCGGACTTCGACATGCGCACGCAGCGTGCGACCACCGGTCCGAACAAAGGCGACTACTACGGACTGCCGTGGCCGTGCTGGGGCTCGCCCGAGGTCAAGCATCCCGGAACGCCGCTCCTCTACAATACCAACCTCGCCGCGATGGATGGCGGCGGCTGCTTCCGCGCCCGCTTCGGCGTCGAACGTGAGGAGAAGAAGCCGGACGGCTCGACCGTGAAGGTCAACCTGCTTGCCGAAGGGTCCTATTCCAAGGATTCCGAGATCAAGGACGGCTATCCGGAATTCACGCTGGCCGTGCTCAAGAAGCTCGGCTGGGACAAGGACCTGACCGAAGCTGAAATGGCGGTCATCAACAAGGTCAACCCGACCACGCCGGATGCGGTGTCATGGTCGCTCGACCTGTCCGGCGGCATCCAGCGCGTTGCCCTGAAGCACGGCTGTATTCCCTACGGAAACGCCAAGGCGCGCATGAACGCGTTCGGCCTGCCGGACCCGATCCCGGTGCACCGCGAACCGATTTATAGTCCAAGGATCGATCTTATTTCCAAGTATCCGACACTGCCGGATGCCAAGCAGTTCCGGCTGCCGAATATCGGATTCTCGGTGCAGAAGGCGGCGGTCGAAAAGGGAATTGCCAAGCAATTCCCGCTCATTCTCTCGTCCGGTCGTCTGGTCGAATACGAAGGCGGCGGCGAAGAGACCCGCTCCAACAAGTGGCTGGCCGAGTTGCAGCAGGACATGTTCATTGAGATCAATCCTGCTGACGCCGCTGACCGCGGAATCACGGACGGCGGATGGGTCTGGGTCACCGGTGCCGAAAACAGCTCCAAGGCCAAGATGAAGGCGCTCGTAACCGAACGCGTCGGCAAGGGCGTGGCCTGGATGCCGTTCCACTTCGGTGGCTGGTTGGGCGGCGAGGATCTGCGGGCGAACTACCCGCAAGGCACCGACCCGGTCGTGCTCGGCGAAAGCGCCAATACGATCACATCATATGGCTATGACCCGGCGACCGGCATGCAAGAGCCGAAAGTCACCCTCTGTCAGATTCGAGCGGCGTAAGGAGCAACGACCATGGCGCGAATGAAATTTCTCTGCGACGCCGACCGCTGCATCGAATGCAACGCTTGCGTCACGGCCTGCAAGAACGAACACGAAGTGCCCTGGGGCATCAACCGCCGGCGCGTCGTCACGCTCAATGACGGCAAGCCCGGAGAACGATCGGTTTCCATGGCCTGCATGCACTGCACCGATGCGCCATGCGCGGCGGTGTGCCCGGTGAACTGCTTCTACACCACCGCGGATGCGGTCGTGCTGCACTCGAAGGATCTCTGCATCGGCTGCGGTTACTGCTTCTACGCCTGTCCATTCGGCGCGCCGCAGTATCCCAAGGTCGGCAACTTCGGTTCGCGCGGCAAGATGGACAAGTGCACTTTCTGCGCCGGCGGCCCCGACGCAGACGGCAGCAAGGAAGAGTTCGAGAAGTACGGCAACAACCGCCTGGCCGAAGGCAAGCTGCCGCTGTGCGCCGAAATGTGCTCGACCAAATCTCTGCTGGCCGGCGACAGCGATGTCATCGCCCAGATCTACAAAGAGCGCGTGTCGAAGCGCGGCTATGGTTCAGGCGCCTGGGGTTGGCAGACCGCCTATCGTGAGTCGATTGCGACCTGACGTAAAGAAGACGGTGCGGCCCGGGTTGCACCGCCAAAAAAAGACTATTCGAGAGTAGGGAGACGAACGTATGGCCAAACTTGTTGCACATTGGCGGTTGATTGCCGGCGCGTTGGCGCTTGCATTCATGGTCGCAATGTCCGCTCCGGTTTCGGCCCAGCAGCCGAACTCGGTCGATCCGAACGCAGCTGCGGTGAAAGAGCAGCAGCTGCTTCAACAGCTCAAGTCAATCCAGGGCCGCGGCACAATTCCCGACGTGAAATCCTACGTGCTCGAACATCCGGCCGGCCGCGAATGGCGCGAATTCCACAACGTCACGCTGAAATGGATCGGCGGCATTGCCATTCTCGGGATGATGCGCTGGTCGTCCTGTATTCTACCTGTGGCGCGGGACCGATCCGATCAAAGGCGGACGTTCGGGCCGCAAGATTGTGCGCTTCAATGCGCTTCGAACGCTTCGTGCACTGGCTGACGGCGACCTGACCTTCGTCATTCTCGGTATCACCGGCCTCAACATCACATTCGGCCGCCTCCTGATCCTGCCGTGGATGGGCCCGGAGGCATTCAGCGCCTGGTCAGAATGGGCGAAATACGCGCACAATTATCTGAGCTTTCGCCTTCACCCTCGGTGTCGTGCTGATGTTCCTGATGTGGATCGGCCGCAATTTCCCGACCGCGGTCGGATGTCGAATGGCTCAAGAGGGCGGCGGCATGGGCAAAGGCGACGAGCACGCGCCGGCGCTACAGTTCAACGGCGGGCAGAAGCTGCTTTACTGGTTCGTCGTGCTTGGCGGCGCTGGCGATGATGATCAGCGGGTATATGCTGATGTTCCCGTTCTACGGACTGACTCGACATCAGCAATATGGAGCTCGCAGATATCTTCCACGGCGTGGTGGGCGTGCTGTTCGTCGCGCTTATCCTCGGCCACATTTATCTCGGCACGCTCGGCATGGAAGGTGCCTTCGAGGCCATGGGCGAGGGCACCGTGGACCTCAACTGGGCCAAGGAACATCACAATCTCTGGGTCGAGGACGAGATAGCGCGCAGCCGGCGCCAAGGGTCGCGCCGACATGCAGCCCGCCGAATAATTGGCTCTAAATCCTCTTAGAAAACGCCCGGCTTCATGGCCGGGCGTTTTGCTATAAGGGGCCCATGCGCATCATCGGTCTCGCGGGCTGGAGCGGTTCCGGCAAAACAACCCTGATTACCAAGCTGATTCCGTGCCTGATCGCGCGCGGGGTCAGGGTATCCACGCTCAAGCACGCGCATCACGGCTTTGATCTCGACCAGCCGGGTAAGGACTCCTTCTTCCACCGGACCGCCGGCGCAACCGAGGTCATCATTTCATCCGCCAAGCGTTGGGCGATCTTGCATGAATTGCGCGACGAGCCGGAATGGGACCTGGGCGCACTGGTCGCCAAAATGTCGCCGGTCGATCTGGTGGTGGTCGAGGGTTTCAAGCGCGATGCCTTTCCAAAGCTGGAAATCCATCGTGCCGCCAATGGCAAGCCGCTCATTCATCCTGAAGACCCGCATATCGTCGCGATTGCATCGGATGTTGCGCTGCCACAGGCAAAGGTGCCGATTGTCGATCTCAACGACATCGATGCGATCGCCGACCTTCTGCTCAAATGTGCGGTGCCGGTCACGGCCGTATCAACCGCAGCGCGGGGCCGGTCATGGCGCAGTTGACCGACGACTGCTTCGCATTTTCCGGGCCGCTGCTCCGGCTCGAGGAGATGGAGCGCTTGATTGCGGAACGTATAGCACCGGTTTCCGAGACCGAGCGCGTGCGATTGCACGGTGCGCGCGGCCGGGTCGCCGCTGCGGATGTCAGCGCGCCTGTCGATCTGCCACCATTCGACAATTCCGCAGTGGACGGCTACGCGGTGCGTCATGCCGACCTCGCGCCCAATTCTGATACGAAACTCACCATCGTCGGCAGGCTGACGGCCGGCGCGCGTGCCGGGTTGGCGGTCGAGCGCGGCCAGGCCATTCGAATCTTCACGGGCGCTGCGATGCCGAGGGGCGCCGACACGGTTTTCATGCAGGAAGACGTGACGGTCGAAGGCGACCACGTGGTCGTGCCGCAAGGGCTGAAACTCGGTGCCAACCGCAGGCTTGCCGGCGAGGATGCGCACGCGGGTGCCGTGGTGCTTCCGGCCGGCACCGTGCTGGAAGCGCAGCACATCGCGCTGCTCGCCGCGCTCGGCCTGACCGAGGTTGAGGTCAGGCGGCGCCTCACGGTCGCGATCTTTTCCACCGGGGACGAAGTCGTGGAGCCGGGCGCGCCGCGTAGCGGTGCCGCAATCTATGACGCGAACCGGTATCTGCTCGCCGAACTGCTGGAGCGGCTCGGCGCGGTCGTGACCGATCTTGGAATTCTTGCGGACGATCCGGACAGACTTGCGGACGCATTGCGTGAAGCGGCCTCCGGCCACGATCTCATTATTACCTCAGGCGGGGTTTCGACCGGAGAAGCGGATTATGTGCGCAACGCGGTCGAGCGCGTCGGCAATCTGGTGTTCTGGCGTGTCGCCATCAAGCCCGGCCGCCCGGTTGCGCTCGGCGTAATCCGGGGGACATCCGGACATAGCGCGGCTTTCGTCGGATTGCCGGGTAATCCGGTCGCGGTGTTCGTGACGTTTGTGCGGGTGGTCAGGGTCTTGCTGCGCAGGCTGTCAGGCGCACGGCCCGACAGGTCCGTGGCGCTCCCGGTGCGTGCGGCCTTCGCCTACAGGAAAAAGAAAGATCGACGTGAATACGTCCGCGTCGCGCTCAGGCGTGCCGCCGACGGAGAAATCGAAGCCGTCAAGCATCCGCAGGATGGCGCGGGCATCCTGACATCGCTGACCGAGACCGACGGGTTGCTGGAGTTTCCCGAGGATGTAACGACAATTGAGCCGGGTGCCCGCGTTGGCTTCCTCTCCTACGCGTCGCTTATTGGCTGAGATTACCTCGGCCTATGCGCCCAGACGCACACCCGTCGAGCTGCTAAAGGCCTTCTCCGCCGAATCCGGTACGCTGTTGAGGACCACGCCACCGATGACGGCAAGAACAACAGCGATGACACACGCGACGATAAATGACTTCATGAACCGGCTCCTCTCCGAGACCCACTGACAAACGTTATAATAAATATGGACTGGGCGCGATGGCGATCAAGAATTGCGTCGTGTTCATGACGTACGTTACGTATGTTGCAATGCAATGCGCTCAGCGCGGGCGGCGTCTTCCGGCGTATTCACATTGAAAAATGGATCAATCGGTTGATCCGGCCAGTCCGCAATCGCGACACCGTGCCGCGCCGTCCAGACCTCGATCTTGCGGAGATCATCCTCGGTCAACGCCTTGCGCAAATCCTCGCGCAGCGCCAACGGCCATAATCCGACAACCGGATGGCGCCATTCGCCGGAGCGCGCGCAGGCGAGAGGCACGCCCGCGCCCATCTCGCGGCGGGCGCGATGCAGACGTTCCACCAGATCATCCGGAAGGAAGGGGCAGTCACCTGGTACGCTGACGATCCATTCGATGCCGTTGTTCTGTTTGGCCAGCCAGTCGAGGCCGGCCAGAATTCCCGCAAGCGGGCCGGCAAAATCCGGAACACTGTCGGAAACAACGGTCAGGCCGGTATCGGCAAAGCGCTGGGGGTCGCCATTGGCATTGATGATGATGCCGGTGCATTGCGCCGAGAGCGTTGCCAGCACCCGGTCGAGGATCGTCACACCGCCGATCTCGATGCGCGCCTTGTCGCCGCCGCCCATGCGCCGCGCCAAGCCACCGGCGAGAACAAGACCAAGCGTTGGCGGATGATTAGTCGTCATGCACCGCCGCTTTGCGCCGATGTTTGGCGCCTTCATCTTCAACGAAAGAGAGGTCCTGATCGAACACAATGCGATCCTCGCCGGCGAGCGCGACGAAGCGCTTGCCGCGCGCACGGCCGATCAGGGTCAGGTTTGCCTTGCGCGCCAGTTCCACGCCCCATGCCGTGAAGCCCGAGCGTGAAATGAGGATCGGAATACCCATGCGGACGGTCTTGATCACCATTTCGGACGTCAGACGGCCGGTGGTGTAGAAAATCTTGTCCGCTGCCGACACCTTTTCCTTGAACATCCATCCGGCGATCTTGTCCACGGCGTTATGGCGGCCGACGTCCTCCATGTACACCAGCGGTTCGTCCCGCCGTGCCAGCACGCAGCCGTGGATTGCGCCGGCCTCGAGATAGAGCGAGGGCGTCGTGTTAATCTTGTGCGTGAGCGCGTACAGCCACGACGTACGCAGTTCCGCCTTCGGCAATGAAACATTTTCGAGCGCTTCCATCAGGTCGCCGAAAACGGTGCCTTGGGCACAGCCGGAGGTTTGTACTTTCTTTTTGAGCTTCTTCTCGTAGTTGGTCTTGCGTTTCGTGCGGACCACGACGACCGATAGCTCCTCGTCGTAGTCCACACCGGTCACGACGTCGTCCGCAAGCAGCATGTTCTGGTTGAGCAGATAGCCGACGGCCAGATATTCCGGATAGTCGGCAATGGTCATGGCCGTGACGATTTCCTGGCTGTTGAGGAAAATGGTCAGCGCGCGCTCGACCGTCACCGACGTGTCCGACCCGTGCGCCGGTCTGATCGACGCCGGTGACGCGCTCCGTCAGCCGGGGGTCGGCCGGATCAGGCTTGATGATGTAGCCGTCTTTGCTCATGGCTCAACTATAGCAGACATTTTGGCGCAGGATGAAAACTGCCCACTTAAGTGGGCAGCAAAGCACGCTTTGTCCATGACCTGCTGCGGCGATTTTACAAAGATCGTTTCCAAGCCGCACGCGGCGGACATAGACTAGGGCCAACGACTAATAATGCCCCGGGGAGATGCCGACATGCTTCGCGCCACCAAAGACATCATGCTGCCGACCACCATTACCGGCTCGCTGCCGCGGCCGAGCTGGTACACGCAAAATCTCGGCATGCGCAGCTTTCTCGACGCGATGGTGAACAACCAGTTCCGCGAGCAATATGTCGATACGGTCTCCGTGTATCTGCACGAGCAGGAGGTCGCCGGTCTCGACATCGTGACCGACGGCGACGCGCACTTCGATTCCGATGTCGGCGGCCAGAGCTGGACAAACTATCCGCCGCGGCACATGGGCGGATTCGATCGTAACCCGCAGCCGATCCCGGCCGGCCAGGGCGGTTTGGGTTTTCCACCCGGCCACATCCTGCACGACTATCTCGAGTCGCGCGTCATGCCGAGCATCAACGGGCCAGTCACGCGCGGCGATCTGCAATATGCCGCCATGTGGAAGGTCGCGCAGCGATTGACCAGAAAACCGGTCAAGTTCGGCACCATCGGGCCGGAGCTCGTCGCGTTTGCCGTGCAGGACCGGCATTACAAGTCGCTGAAAGACCGCATTCTGGCCGTGACCGACGCATTGAACGCAGAGCTGCACGACCTTGCCGATGCGGGCTGTCAGGTCATCCAGTTTGAGGAGCCACAGATCCACCTGCTGGCGGTGCGGAACATCGTCAATGACGTGATCAATCCGGCTTTCAGTGTCGAAGTGTTCAATCGCACGGTGAAGGGGCTGCGCGCCAAGACCGAGGTCTGGTGCCACACCTGCTGGGGCAATCCATCGCAGCAGCGCATGTTCAAGGAGGTGCAGAGCTACAAGGCGGCGCTGGAGATGTTGAACAAGGTTGACGCCGACGTCATCACCTTCGAATCCGTCAGTGCCGGCGGCGCGGACCTTGAAGCGTTCGGAAAGATCATCACCGATAAAAAGATTGCGATCGGTGTCATCGATCATCACTCGTTGCAGGTCGAGCGGCCCGAGGAGATCGCCGAGCATATTCGCCGCGCGCTCAAATACATTCCGGCCGAGCGGCTGGTGCTTTCCTCCGATTGCGGCATGGGCCGCGAAGGAATGAGCCGCCGCCACGCCTACTACAAGATCGTGTCGCTGGTGCTCGGCACCAACATTGTGCGCAAGGAGCTTGGCCTGCCGCAGGCCGATTGCCTGGCCGCCGATGGCCGGTATTCACTTGTTGTGCCTGCCAAATAAGGGTTCGGGCCGCGAAAATTAACCCAGGTTAAAATGTGGTGACCTTGTTGTTTCCCAATCGGGAGCCCGCATTGGCGCGGTTTCAATCGGTGCCGATGTAGGGTGATTGTGGGGGAGGGGCAGGCCAGGAGGCTTGCCGATGCAGGTTCGATTTCTTGTTGTCGCCATTGCTTGCGCCTTATGCTTGCTGGCGTTGCCGCAGCCACCCGCGCCCGCGGAGCCGCAGGTGAGCGCTGCCGAAATTGACTTTGACGCCTTGCATGCCGAGGCCAAGGGCGCGCTTGAAGCGTTGCAGCAGCGCATGAACCGCGTGTGGCATCGGCGGCCAGCGCTGCGTTCTGACAAGGCTCTGGTGGTCCGGCTAATTGATCCCGGTCAATGTTAGGCGTCCGCATGCGCGATAGACAGGGCAATGCTTGCGCCTGTTTGGATAAAATCAATGAGTTCCAAACGCCTGATTTTGACAGGCGTGGCTGTTGTAATTGGCGCCGGCGTTCTGTTCGGTGCGTGGTCGGCATATTTACGCACCATTCAGGTTCAGGTAGCGACCATTCAGCATGACGTGCCGGTCCAGGTATTCGGGCTCGGTACCGTTGAGGCGCGCGTAACGTCCAGGGTCGGCTTCAAGGTCTCGGGCGTGCTGGTCGAGCTGCGCGCGGATGTCGGCGACCGCGTTGCCAAAGGCGACGGTCCTTGCCCGCCTCGATGACCGCGAACAGGCCGCCCGCGCCGTCCGCGCCAAAGCCGCCACCGAGCAGGCCGAAGCGAATTTTCAGCGCGCCACGGCGAGTGTGCAAAAGGCGGAGGCGAACTATGCCAATGCCAAGACCATTAATGAACGCCGGCAAAAACTGGTGCAAACCGCCACCACCTCGGTCGAGTCGGCGGAAACGGCCAAGACCTCGCAGGACGCCGCGCTCGCAGATGTAAACCTGGCCACGAGCGACGTCGCGGTGGCGCGCGCTGCTATGAGCGACGCCAAGGCCCAACTGCAGCAGGAAAGCGCGACGCTCGATTTTCACGCTCTCGCCGCGCCCTATGATGCGATGGTCACTGCGCGCTCCAAAGAGCTGGGCTCCGCGCTCGGCGCCGGCGAGCCGGTGTTTACGCTGATCGATCCGAACACCGTTTGGGTGCTCGCCTATATCGATGAGAGCAAAGCCGGTGAGATCAAGGTCGGAGAACCAGCCGAGATCGTCCTGCGCTCACGTCCTAGCCAACGGCTCCGGGGGAAGGTCGCCCGCATCGAGCCGGAAAGTGATCGCGTCAACGAGGAGCGCAGGGTCGCGATTGCCTACGACCGGATGCCGGATACCTTCAACATCGGCGAGCAGGCCGAGGTCTACATCACGACCGTGCATTTGTCTCAGGCCGTCTTGGTGCCGGAAGCAGCCATCATCGGGCTTGGCAAGAATCGCGGATCTGTTTGGACGGTCGAGGACCGTCATATCCAAAGGCACGACGTAACGTTCGGCCACCGCCTGCTCGACGGGCGCTATGAGATCGTCGGTGGCTTGCCCGACAAGGCGCAAGTGGTCGTGCGGCTCCGCAGCGGGTTGCGCGCGGGCCGTGCCGCCGGGGTCGCCGAAGAGCCAGGCCAATGAACCTGGCGTACCGGGACATCAAGCACAATCTGCTCCGGTTCGTTCTGACCAATTTCGGATTGAGCTTGCTGCTCGGCATCGTGATCATGATCACCGGTGTCTATGGTGGGTTGATTGACGACGCGTTGCGGCAGGCGCGTGCAGCAAGCGCTGATCTCTGGGTAATTGAATCCGGCACCAACGGTCCATTCGCTGAAGCGTCGCGTATACCCGGCGATACGCGCGAACTGGTCAGCCGGGTCTACGGGGTGCAGCGCGCCGGCTCCGTTACCTACCAATCTGTGCAGACCGAGCTCAACGGCAAGCCGCTGCGTATCTTTCTTATCGGCTTCGAGGCTGGCCGCCCGGGCGGGCCCCGGCAATTGATTGGCGGCCGCGAAATACTACGCAGTCACTACGAAATGATCGTCGATGCTTCCGCCGGCCTCGCACTTGGCCAGGAAGTGCCGCTGGGCACCCGCGGTCATAAATTCACTGTGGTCGGGTTGATGCGCAACGAGGTCACTTCCTCTGGCGATCCGGTCGCCTACATAACTTTGCGCGACGCACAAACGCTTCAATTTGAGTCTGCGCCGCCGTCTGCACGGCGCGAGCTGGCGCGCGGCGGGCCGCTGCAAACCAATGATCAGATCAATGCCGTCATCGCCAAGGTGTCGCCATTTGTTTCGGTCAACGAGGTCGCGGCGTGCGCTCTCGCGCTGGAAACACCTTTCGGCGCTCACCCAGGATCAGCAGGAAACTTTACTGAGTAAATTTGTCATCGAGCGCGCCCGCAAGCAGCAGGGTCTGATCATGGTGCTGCTGGTGATCGTCTCGGCGGTGATCATCGCGCTGATCATCTACACGCTCACCATGGACAAGGTACGCTCGATCGCCACGCTGAAATTCGTCGGCGCGCCCGACCGCACCATCGTCGGCATGATTGTGCAGCAGGCGCTGTCGATGGGTATCTTTGGATATTTCACGGGGCTTGCGCTGGTCCTGATCTTCAAGCCTTATTTTCCGCGGCGACTCGTGCTCGATCCCGAGAGCGTCGCCATCGTGTTCGTCATCACCGTCGTGATCTGCCTGCTCGCCAGCATCCTGGGGATCCGGCTCGCCCTCAAGGTGGACCCGGCGGAAGCGCTTGCATCGTCAGGATAGAGCGATGGCCGAGCTCAGCAAACAAGCGGTCGTCCGCGTCGAGCACCTCTCCAAGCACTTCGGGCAGGGCACCGCGCGCGTCGACGCGCTGCGCGACATCAATATGGAAGTATTTCCAGGACAGGTGGTCGGGCTGATGGGCCCGAGCGGTTCGGGCAAGACGACGCTGCTGCATTGCATCGCCTGCATTCTCGAGCCGAGCAGCGGCCGCATCATGCTTGATGGCGAAGTCGTTTACGACGAGCGCTGGCTCCGAACCGACCTGCGCCGGCTGCGGCTCGAGAAGATCGGCTTCATCTTCCAATACCCCAATCTGCTGCCGTTCCTCGACGGGAGCGACAACGTTTCCATAGCGATGCATCTCATGGGAATGGCCGCCGCCGCCGCCCGCACCCGCGCCATCGAATTGCTCGACTATCTTGAGGTCGGCCACCGCAAGCATGCGCTGCCCAAGCAGCTCTCCGGCGGCGAAGCCCAGCGGGTTGCCATCGCTCGCGCGCTCGCCAACCGGCCGCGCATCATTCTTGCTGACGAGCCGACCGCGCCGCTCAACTCGGCGCGGGCCCGCATCGTGATGGACTTGCTGCGACGAATCGCGATCGAGCAAAACGCCGCCATCATCGTTGTTACCCATGACGAGATGATCCTCGACCGCTTCGATCACATCTTCCACTTGCGCGATGGAAAGCTCGAAGACGACGAATCCAAGAACACGCGTCAAGCTGAGAAATCTAGCGCATTAACTTGATCGGGACTTACGCGCCCGGGTCGCTGGCGTTCGGGTAGAACAGCTGCTCGCCATTGATCTTGTAGCTGGCGATGATTTTCTGTCCTTCGGGCGAAATCAGCCAATCGATGAACGCCTGGCCCAGCTCCTTCTTCACGTTCGGGTGCTTGGCTGGATTGACCAGCATGACGCCGTACTGGTTGAACAGGCGCTTGTCGCCTTCAACCGCGATGACGAGATCGCCTTTGTTCTTGAACGAAATCCAGGTGCCGCGATCCGACAAAACATAGGCATTGCTGGCGCTGGCGGTGTTGAGTGCGGCACCCATGCCCTGGCCGATCGATTTGTACCAGGGTCCTTTTTCCTTCTCGATGTCGATACCGGCATCCTTGTTCCAGAGCGCTAGTTCGGCCATATGGGTGCCGGATTTGTCGCCACGCGAGATGAAGGGCGCCCGTTTGTTTTTGATCGTCTCAAGGGCCTTGGCAACATCCTTCGTGCCCTTGATGCCGGCAGGATCGCTCTTGGGCCCGATCAGCACGAAATCGTTGTACATCACCGGATAGCGTTTCACGCCTTCGCCTTCGGCGAGGAATTTTTCTTCCGCCGATTTGGCATGCACGAATACGACGTCGGCATCGCCGCGTCGGCCCGTATCGAGCGCCTGGCCGGTCCCTTGTGCGACGACTTTCACCTCGATGCCGGTCTTCTGCTTGAACAGCGGCAGGATGTAGCCGAACAGGCCTGAATCCTGCGTCGATGTTGTCGACGATACGACGATCGACTTGTCCTGTGCGTGGACAGGCGTGGCGAATGCTGCGGTCACGAGCGCGGCCATGGCCATCAGGGTGCGTCGACTGAACATATGATCCTCCATCATTTGGTATGTCAGACGAGCAATTCGCCCGCGATGAATTTGCGCGCCTCTTGCGTGCGCGGCTTTGCAAAGAACGCATCGACCGGAGCAGCTTCAATAAGGCGGCCGCGGTGCAGCAGCACGATGTCGCCGGCCAGGCGTTTGGCCTGGCCGAGATCGTGCGTCGACATCACGACCTTGACGCCGCGCGCGCTGACCGCGCGAATGATATCTTCGATTGCCTTGGTCGCGTGCGGATCAAGACTGGCCGTCGGCTCGTCAAGAAATAGGATTGCGGGATCGCGCGCGAGAGCACGTGCAAGCGCAAGCCGCTGCTGTTCCCCTCCCGACAACCGCCGCGCCGGGCGTTGGCCGAGTTTATCGAGGCCCACCAATGCTAGCAGTTCGGCAGCGCGCTCTTTACGCTTTGTACGCGGGATACCAGCCGATAGTGCATAGCGAACATTGCCTTCGGCGCTACGCCTCAGCATGGCGGGACGCTGGAACATGATGGCGCCGCGTTCCGGAGACGAGGTCTCCCGGCCGCCCCAGGTGATGCGGCCGCTCGTCAGCGGGATAAGTCCCATCGACGTGCGCAGGAGGGTCGTCTTGCCGCTCCCGTTCGGCCCGATCAGGACTGTTGGTGGTCCGTCGTTAACAGTGAGCGTTATGCCGTCGAGAATCGTTACCTCGCGGGCGGTGATCCGCGCGTCCTGGAACATCAATGGTAGATCGGACACAGGTGCGCGCATGCTCATCCCGCGTAGCGTTCGCCGGCGCGGCGCATGCCCCACGCCAGCGCGTTGATCACGATCACGATCACGATCAGCACGAGGCCGAGCCCGATCGCGAGCGGTAAGTCGCCTTTGGAGGTTTCCAGCGCGATCGCCGTCGTCATCGTGCGGGTGAAGCCATCGATATTGCCGCCGACAATGATGATGGCGCCGACTTCGGCAGCCGCCCTCCCGAACCCCGCAAGCAATGCAGTGACGAGGCTGAAGCGGGCATCCCAGATCAACGTCGTGACGCGCCGGATTGGGCCGATGTTCAGGGCGGCGAGTTCGTCTTGATACTCGACCCAGAGGTCCTCGATCGTCTGCCGCGTCAGCGCTGCGATGATCGGCGCGACGAGCACGGTCTGCGCGATCACCATCGCCTGTGGCGTAAACAACAGGCCCAGCGGCCCGAGCGGGCCCGAGCGCGACAACAGGAGATATATCGCCAGGCCGGCGACCACCGGCGGGAGGCCCATTAACGCGTTGAGAAAGACGATAACCAGTTCGCGTCCGCGGAAGCGCGTGAGCGCCAGCAGCGCGCCGAGCGGGACTCCGAGTAGCGCTGCGAACAGCACTGCGCTCAGGCTCACCAGCAGCGACAGCCGCACAATCGCAAGCAGGCCGGGATCGCCGTTCAACACCAACTGAAATGCGGATACATCGCCCGTCATTGGGGGTCCCGGAGGCCAGTGGCGCAGGGTGCCAAACCAAGCCTTGCCTGTGCTTATTTTCGATTTATTTGCGCATAGACTCCATAGGCGGTCAATAATTGGAATTAAAACATAAATATGCTTATTAGCTGATATGAGTTCTCGATCGGCGAGGCGGGTTGTCTGGCGTCGCACCATGGCTATAGTCCCGGCCTCTTGTCGCCCCGCCGCCGTGTTTCCACGACACGCAAAGGCAAGATCGCAGCGCCGATGTGTGTTTTGCGGGATGGCGCAGTCGATTTTGCCGCCGGGAAAGATGTGCGAATGACGCGTGCGCAAAAGCGCGCATTGCGCACTTTGATGTAGGAGGACGTTGCGCTTGCGAGGGCGCGATCAGGAGGGGTGGCCGAGTGCCTGAAGGCGCAAAAGCGCGCATCGCGCGCGTCTTTATGTAAGACGGCGTGCGCCTTTGCGAAGTTGGTAAGGAGGGGTGGCCGAGTGCCTGAAGGCGCAAAAGCGCGCATCGCGCGCGTCTTTATGTAAGACGGCGTGCGCCTTTGCGAAGTTGGTAAGGAGGGGTGGCCGAGTGGCTGAAGGCGCACGCTTGGAAAGCGTGTTTACGGGAAACCGTAACGTGGGTTCGAATCCCACTCCCTCCGCCAACATCTGTTCGCAGATGTTCGCGGGCGTTCAGAGACAGCCTCTTTCTGATTGTGAAGCCAAGTCATTGATCGGGCTTGTGACCAGGCAAACAGATTTGCGATACCCACAAATCTGCCCACGAGTGGGGCAACGGGCGGACAACGTTCACTTTAAAGCCGAGAGGTAATGTTTCTGCTCGCGCTAGCCGCTCAACGAAAATCCCCAAATTGCGAGCAGGGAAGCGACGATAAGGCCGACCCACGAAACAGTCATGGACACGGAATGGGGTCCAAGCCGCACGGTCCACCCTTTAAATATCCTCCAGCCGTGCAAGATCGCTACCAATGTGAAGATTAGTGCCGTAATTGATGCGTAAGGCATCCTATCCTCCCCTCATAACCGAGTTGCCCTACTCGACCATAACTCAGCTGCATTGTGATCGCATTGTCCGCTTTCGGGGGTAAAGCGGACATCGTACTGGCCTGCCGCAATGTCTGCTTTTGACCCAAAGCGGACATGTCGAGCAGCTGAAACCTAGCGATCCGGGAGCACGTAACGTCATCCCGCCTTGATGTTGGCTGCCCGGATCACCTTGGCCCACTTCTCCGTTTCGTAGGCGATGAGCTTGCCGAAGTCCGCGGACGTCATCGGCAATGGTACGACGCCGAGATCAGCCAGCCGAGCCTTCATCTTCGGATCGGCAATGGCGGCGTTGGTTTCCTTGTTGAGCCTCTCGACGATTTCAGTAGGCGTCTTTTTGGGCGCGGCGAGTCCGGCCATCAACGTCGCTTCGTAGCCCGGCAAGAAATCGTCAACGGTCGGTACGTCCGGCAGTGCCTCGGAACGCGTCGTCGATGTCACTGCCAGCGCGCGCAGCGTTCCGGCTTTCATATGCCCGGAGGCCGGCGGCATGGTGGAGAATACCGCCTGAACTGTTCCTCCGAGCAGATCGTTCAGTGCGGGTCCCAAGCCGCGATATGGGACATGTACGAGGTTTACCCCTGCCATGGCTTTGAATAGTTCACCGGCCATTTGGGGCACGGTGCCAATTCCGGCCGATCCGAAACTGACCTTGCCCGGATTGGCTTTGGCATAGGCAATAAAGTCCGGGACGGTCGTGACTGGAAACGACGGGCGTACGACGAGGACTAGGGGCCCATTGGCGATGCTCGCGACCGGGGCAATGTCGCGAATAAAATTGAAATTTAGCTTGTCGTAAATCGTTGCGTTGACTGCGTCGCCTGAGTTGCAAAGGAGAAGCGTGTAGCCGTCCGGCGGCGCACGCACGACCGCCTCCGCACCCAAGCTGCCGCCAGCGCCTCCGCGATTTTCAACCACGAATTGCTGTCCGAGCCGTTCTGACAGCCATTGACCGATCAGGCGCGCGACAATGTCGATTGACCCGCCAGGGGGAAAGCCGACGATAATGTGCACCGGTCGGGACGGATAGGATTGGGCTTGGGCAATACGCGAAACGGCCGGAAGTGCGGCAGCGCCAGCCGCGAGACGAAGCATGGCTCTCCGATGAAGTCGCATGGCTTTAACCCCTCTCAGGAATTAGCCCGCTCGGCGATCGAGCGACTGGCCCCGTTCAACGCGATGCTGGACGCTAGCTGCGGGGGCTGGCTAAGGTCCATCGTTCACGACCTTAATTGTTCTTAAGCTGCGGACATTGCAGTCGGATATGACGGATCGGAATGAGCTTAGCTTTGGGGGTTTCCGGCTTGATCTGAGCCAGCGGCAGCTTTCACGCGCCGGCGAGGCGGTTCCGCTCGGAAGCCGAGCATTGGACATTCTCTGCGTGCTCGCCGCGGCGAAGGGCGACGTCGTCAGCAAGGATGATCTGATGACCCATGTTTGGCCCGGGTTGGTTGTCGACGAGAATACAATCAGGGTCCATGTCTCGGCGCTGAGAAAGGCGCTCGATGAGGGAACGAGCGGCCAGACTCACCTGATGACTGTGCCGGGGCGTGGCTACCGGCTGGTCGGCGTCAAGCCGCAGCCTTCAGTCGCCGACGGTGGTGCTGACAGCGCATCCACTCCAGCGCCGTTGGACAAGCCATCAATTGCCGTTCTGCCCTTCCTGAACATGAGCGGTGATCCGGAACAGGATTATTTCGCCGACGGCATGGTGGATGAAATCATCACAGGGCTCTCACGCATAAAATGGCTTTCAGTAATTTCGCGCAATTCGACGTTCATCTCGAAGAACAAGCCGGTCGTAATAAAGGAGATCGCCGAAAAGCTCGGAGCCCGCTACGTACTCGAGGGTGGCGTGCGTAAGTCTGGGAGTCGCGTTCGGATTACCGCGCAACTCATAGATGCACAAACCGACGCCCATCTTTGGGCTGAGCAGTACGACCGCGTCCTGGACGATGTCTTTGCCCTTCAGGACGAGATCACCATGTGTGTGGTTGGCGCGATCGAACCAAGCGTCAGGAAGGCCGAAATTGATCGCGTTAGACGCAAGCGGCCTTATAATCTCAGCGCCTATGATCTTGTGTTACGGGTGCTGCCGTCTTTTTTCGCGCAGATGGCAAAGGACTTTGCAACCGCAATTCCGCTGCTCGAGAAAGCTTTAGAGCTCCAACCCGATTATGGTGCCGCACATGCATTTCTGGGCTGGTTTCTTCACCGCCGCTTCGTTCTTGAACGACGCGAGGACGACCGCGTTGCTGCAATTCAGCATGCCCGCATGGCGATCACCCACGGTAATGACGATGCGACGGCACTGGCGGTTGCCGCTCACGTCATAGCGTACGACGACCATGACACCGCCACGGCACTCAAGCTATTCGATCGCGCGCTTGAGTTAAGCAACTCGAATGTCCTGGCGCTGAGCTTGAGCGCCATTGCCCTTGCCTGGATTGGAAAAACCGAGCTTTCGATGGAACGGGCCAGCCGGGCAATTCAATTGAGTCCTTTCGATTCCTATAACTTTCGACCGCACTACGCGCTCGCCATCGCGTACTTTTACAAACGACAATACAAGAATGCAGTCGACGCCGCCCAAAATGCGGTCGACTACAACCCGCACTTTTGTGCTGCTCGCGCGGTTTTGGTGGCCGCGCTTTTACGAATTGGACGCACAATGGATGCGAAGGCGGCCGCGCGCGAGGTGCTGGAATGTGAGCCGACCTTTACAATTCATGGGTGGGCGCGTTCGGTGGAGCTTGAGCCGACGGTGTTCAGGCCTTTTGCCGACGCTTGGCGCGAAATTGGTTTGCCGGAATAGTTAAAAGGTTGCTTCACCCGCAGCTGATGTCCGCTAATGGCACTTAGCGGACATTGTGTGCGCTGCACAGGTCCGCTTTTGAGACGAATGCGGACATGCGTTGCGCAACTAGAACGTTCAACAAAAATTCGCTGGCGTTCGCCTCCGGCCGTCCCAATCCGGGATGGACTCGCGGGTAGATTTGTGGGTATCAGACAAGCACAGTCATAATAATTTGAAATTACGAGGCAATTTCCGATTTTGGGAAGACACTCCCTCCGCCACCTTCCGAAGAGGCTAAGCTGAGATATCCTCTTTCTAATTATGAAGCCAAGTCACTGACCTGGCTTTCAACCAATCAAACAAATTCCTGGTACTGAAAAATCTGCCTACGATGCGTAACGAAATAGCGCTTAGGGCGCTTATGTCTACTCATCCTTACTCCGCCCCTTAGTGTCTCCCTGGACAGCCGTCGCAGGCGGCTTCAAGAACGCGTCAAACCGTTCCCGAACAATAGCGTAGCACTCGCACGATGCTTTCTCGAGGCCCTTGCGATTGAGAACCTGAATCGTTCCGCGGCGATAACTGATAAGACCCGCATTCTGCATGGACTGCGCCGCAAGCGTCACCGACTTGCGATTGGCGCCTAAAATGTTTGCGAGAAATTCATGGGTATAGGTCGAGAGATTCACCTTCCGCCCGATCATGCATCATCAGGAGCCAGCGGCACATTCTCTCTTCGGTCGTGTGCATGGCATTGCAGGCGACTGTCTGCTGAACCTGCGACAGCAGCGTCTCCGAATAGCTGACGAACAGATCGCGCACGTGTTCGCTGTTTCTGAACTCGGATTGCAACAATTCGATGGGGCAGCGAGCCATGCGACCTTCTAACTGCACGATGCAGCGATTAAAGGAAACCCGGCTGTACATGGCAGCGAAGAGTCCGAATGCTCCTTCACGCCCAATGTTCGCCGTCTCAATCGCTGAGCCGTTTTGCAATACTGTGAGCAGCGAAAGAACTGAACCTTCCGGAAAATATGCATGCTCAAGGAGCCCCCCCGCTTCGCAAACGACCGCGCCGAGCTTGAGCTTGATCGGTTCGAGATGCGATTCGATCCGTTTCCGGCTCGCAGGCTCTAAGGCACCGAGCAATTGATTGTGCCGCTGACCGCCTAAAGTTTCTGACATGGCATTATCAATGGTGAGCTAACAATAGCCCAGAATAGGGCATTGCAGCGCCAAGTCTGTGCAGAATAGCTCATCGATACGCGTTAGGTAAGTGGCAGCCAAAACCGCAGTTTCAATTTACGCGGCCATCAGCGAATTGATTTCGGAAATCAATTCCTCGCCATGATAGGGCTTGATAAAAAAGCGGCTGTCCGTCGGCAAAACGTAATCCGGCATTCGGCTGGATACGATGATGATCTTGATCGGCGGCCAGCGGTTGACGCACCGCATGCGCGAGCTTCAACCCGTCCATGCTGCCGGGCATGTTGATGTCGGTAAGCAACAGGGCAATGTCCGAGCGAGCTTCCAAAATGGCTACGGCTTCGTCCGCACTGTCGGCTTGGAGTGCCGCAAAGCCGGCGTCCTCCACAATATCGACCGTCAGCAACCTCAAAAGCTGATCGTCTTCTACGATCAGAATGGTCAGGTCGGAAAAGTTCGCCACCTGTCATGTCGTCCGCGCTTTGCCATCGGCAAGTTGCCGGGCCGGAATTTGTGCTTGGGCCCGAAACCGCTAGGCTGGACCAGATCCGTGCCTTCTGCACGAAGTGAGACTGCGCATTGGGGTTGCGAGCGTCGCCGGCCAATTGCCAGCAGTCTGCCTCCAGGCGCAGACACTCCAGGGCATGTTTTCGCAATTGTTCCGCCTTGGACATAGCGTACCTCGTTGAGGTCCCGCCATGGCGGTCGCACGTCTCGACGGTGCTGTCGGTGGTCTACGCCACAGAGAAATTCTTTTGGAAGGTAATGTCCGCTATTGGAACTTCGCGGACAGACCGGTTGCGCCGCGATCAATGTTCGCTTTTGGAGATAAGATGCGAATCGTTCGGATTTCACGGGACATCCGCTCAAGCACTCTTGGCAGTGCTCACCTGCTGATGTGCGGTTCTTCGTGCAGGAACCACATTAAGCAGGAGCTGTCGATTTCGATCGTGACCCTTGATCTAGCAATCACACCCAATTCTCGAAATTTGTTCATAAACCAGCCTTACGCCAAGCGCGTCAGTACCGATCATTCCTGCAAGCGTCTCCTGGCTGACCTTGGCAATGCTTTTCCCGGCATCCATCGCGCTGCCCGTACAAAAATACAATGCGGGGCAAACGCTCTCGCCCAGTTGAAGATGTGGTCGACTAGGTCCGCTTCAACCCGAACAGTGCGGCAAGAGTCAAGTGACGTACATTTCGGAAAAGCTGGCTCCTCGTGAAGGACACGGACCATGATCGCCTTTTCCACGCGCATGATCTCGGATTCCGACATTTCGTGCGGTCGCTAAGCGCGCACTGCCCGCGGGCATCCCTTCCGCTTCACCGGTCCTAACTGCGACACGCTTCCTTGCCCGGCTCAGAGACGACCGTGACTTTGACTCGCCGGTTAGGAGAAGGCGACCATCGCGCGGCTCCTGAAAAGCACCGGAGTTTGCCGATTATTTTCTGACCCATCTTTTACGCGAACCGCAAGAGTTGAATCGGATCTTGTCGACCAATTTTTTAATTCCACCGAGATGAGGTTCGCGCGCGCACTTTTGCTATTGGCGAATTTCCGCGAGGACGCCGGTCCCGAGCCGATCCCGGTCTCGGTGAATTAGGAGACACTCGCCGAGTTGATCGGCACCACGCGTTCGCGCGTTAAGGTATTCATGAACAAGTTTCGACATTTGGGCTTGATCGACTATAACGGCCACCTGAAGGTCCAAAATGGCTCCTGAATTTCGTCCTGAATGAAAAGCCGCATACTCCAAGTAGTCTCCAAATGTCCTCTTGCGTCCGGATCTTTCTGCTCGTCCGTGGCACGAGCCGTTGCGGCTACGCCCGTCATATCAAAGACCGTGATAACTGGCGTGAGATTGCCGCGTTTGTTGATGCGGCAGAGGAAGCTGCAAAACAGTGAAATGAATAACAAGGCCGTCTTTCCTATGGACTGCTCATGGCAGCCATTTGTGCGGCACGGATTGCCTTCGACGAAAAAGTGGCGTGAGTGATCGCCACGGTCGTGCCCGCAGGGCCGATCAGAGTTTCAACCTGGGCGTCTAATTGTTGTGCGAGCGCCTTGACGATACCCGTGCCGAGCCCGTTTTTGGGTTGAGCAAAGACGCCGTCCTTTTTGCCAATCCCATTGTCGGAAACTGAAAGCTTCCAATTCGTTCCGGCAACATCATATGCGACGGTGATTCTTCCTTCGACCTTATCGGGGAGGAATGCATGCTTCAGAGCATTCATAACGAGTTCAGTCACGATCAAGCCGACACTCTCGGCCTGACGGGACGTAGCGATGCCACCTTCGCCAACCACTTTCAACGAGATTGGCCGAGTGTCACCAATCATCGAAGTTGCAAGAGTTTCGCAAAGCTTTGAGAGATAAGGGATCAGTTCGATGGGTCCGACGGCCGCGGATGCATGGAGCTGCTTCTGCACGGCAGCAACCGACATGACCCGCTTGTGTGCGTCTTGCAGATGGCGACGCGTCTCTTCCGATTCTACGCCCCGCGCTTTCATTAAAATAATGCTAGCAATGATTTGCAGACTATTGGCAATTCGGTGGTCCATCTCCTCAAGCAGCACGTCTTTCTGTCGCAACAACTCGTCCTTTTCGCGCTCCAAGATTAGCCACTCGGTAATATCCTCCATGCCGAGCAGAATCGTCGGCTCCGCACCTTCCTCGTAGAACACTTGGCGGGCGTTCAAACGCATCGTGCGCTCCCCGAGGTCGGGAAACTCATGCTCGACTTGATAGCCCTCCATCACGCCGTGCTCGGGTATGATTTTCTCCAGCAGCACTCGTAATTTTGGAATGTCCCATTGTCCGTCACCCAACGCGTAAAGAAGTCTACCTTGGGTATCCTCCGGGCTTACCTTGAATGCCGAATAGAAAGAGCGACTCGCGGCAATCACACGCAGTTCTTTGTCGAGCACAAGAACGGGTTCGCGAACAGTGTCGACGATGCCTTGAGCGAGTGCGCACGCGTCAGCGACGGCGGTGAACTGTTTCCTGAAGTTGGTTGGTTGCATAACGCCTCGACGAAGTATTTCCATAGATTGAGCGAGACCCGCCGAGGATGGATCACTTATTGCAGCGACGACCGGTGGGAGCTAAAAAATGCTAATTCCAATTACGAGGGCGAGTCTGTATAAAATTGACCACTAATTGGGTTGGCGCTTGGTTCCGCTGCTCTTGCAATCGTTCCCCAGCGCGGTAGCCGCTCTTGGACGTCTGCTTTCGAGGCGAGAGCCGACCAATGTTGGTCAGCTCAACTTTCGATGAAAAATTCGCTGGCGTTCGTCCTCGATCGTCGAAATCGTGCGTCACGTCACGGGTAGATTTGTGGGTATCAGAGAAGCACATTCGTAATGATTTGATATCACGAAGCAATTTACGATTTTAGGAGGACACTCCGTCCGCCACCTTCCGAAGAGGCCAAGCGGAGACAGCAAGCGGCGCTAATTCCAAACCAATATTTCTGATCAATGAGTCCGGACCCTAGTTCGTCTTCTTGTTAATGTCGGCTTTGTTCAGCTCGCTGATCGGCGGTGTCGGCATTGTCGCGCCCACCGCATTGAGCGTGTAACCCTTCGATTGCCAGTAGGCCAGCGCATAGGGTCCAGCCGGAACCACGGTCACGAAGCCGTGGAGATCTTCCGGAGCAAAGCCCTGGGCGGCTGCAGCATTGCGACAGATTTCGAATTTGACGCCCTGCTTGGCGAAACTCGATGCCCGATCGACGATCTCCTTGTATTTTTCATAGTTCTTTGTCGCGAAGACGACGATTTCCGGCCCGTGCGACACGATCACGACTTTGATCGGTTCGATTTCGTGCGGCCCGAAATCCGCGGTCGCCTTGAGCAGCGCGTTAAGATTGTTGAACACAACGCCGACCGCCTTTGGATCCACAAAATTAAAGTCCCACACGACCTTTAATTGCTTCACGCTTTTAATGTCGGAATAGGCGGCGAATTTCGCCGTTCCGTAGGGCGTGTCGGCCGACTGCGCGGTTGCCGGCAGCGAGAGCCCGCTCGTTGCCAAAGCGATCAACGAGGCACCGAAAAATGTCTGGTGGATTTTCACGTTCGCTCTCTTTCTGTTGAAGTCCCGCACATCCCGCCATCGACCCACTATTCCGTGGCTTTCTTGGCGAATGATGCCGTGACCTCCGTCATGCGTTTCAGGAACTCGTCCCTGTCCTTAATGTTGTGCCGCTCTCGCAGAAGCTCACCGGTGTTGTAAGCAACCCAAATCTTGCCGGCATCGTCCTCCCAGGCCAGCACCTTCAATGGCAGATCGATCGCCGACGTGGGGAACCCGGGGAGCAGCGGCTGGAGCAAGCCACCGCGTCCGAATATGAGGAGTTGGCTTGGTCGAATCTTATCGCCCCGCGTTGCTGCAAGCTCTTGGAAATTCACGCGCGAGAAAATCTGAAAGTCGTTCGACGAGGCTTTGACCGCGGATTCAAGTCGATCCATCGTTTCTACCACCGAATACCGGCTTGGTATCTTCATGAGATTGCCGTCGGCAAGGAGTTGAGACGCACAAGCGGTTGCGACTACAAGTCCCAAAAGGAGCGTTCGCATTGAATATTCTCCACTGGTAGCGAGTGACAGGTGTATCCGCTGTTCTCGCACCGATTGTTTTGGCGATTGCGCCACCGCGGAGCACCGCCGCCGGCCTGTGGCATTACCTGCCAAATAAGACTAGCGTGACAGTTCGCGAGTTTGCTTTCACCGCGATGCAGAGAGCGCAATGAACACCATTGTCGGCGTCGACGTCCCGAAGGATGCCCGAACGAACGACGAAAATGCGCCGAATTCCGTTCGAGCGAGACCGGCAATCCTCGACGCGGAAGGCCGACCCAAACTGACCGTCGCGGGCCCGATGCGACTGCGTTTCGAGCGCTACGTCCTCGACCTCGAGCGCGGCTGCATTCTGGCCGGGAACGAAGAAATCGCCATTCGGCCGAAGACCTTCGAATTTCTGCGGTACCTCGTGAGCAATCCTGGCCGCCTCGTGTCCAAGGATGAATTGCTGACGGCGGTGTGGCCGAACGTCATCGTGAGCGAGGATTCCCTCGTGCAATGCGTCACTGAGCTTCGCCGCGCGTTACAGGATCACGACCAGCATCTCATCAAGACCGTGCAGCGGCGGGGCTACCGCTTCGAAGCGGCGGTGTCGGCCGAATTGCCAGCCGCGGTGCCGCAAGCCGCCGACACTCCAGCCCGATCGGCGACCGATGATCCTCTGACCGGTCACGACCGGCGTAAGATCGTCCGTCCTCGGCACGCCACGATGCTCATTGCGATCGGCACACTTGCCATGCTCGCTGTGACGCTCGGAACGGTCGGGTGGTGGTTCAAAGCAGGCAATCCTTTCACGACACTGCCGCCATTCTCGGTCGTAGTCCTGCCCTTCAACAATGTCAGCGGCGACCCGGATCAGGATTATTTCGCCGCGGGCGTGACCGCCGATCTGACGACCGATCTGTCGCGGCTTCCGGGGATGTTCGTGATCTCGCCGGCCACGGCGCAGACCTTCAACGGAAAGAGTATCGATGCGAGGCAGGTCGGCCGCGATCTCAACGTGCGGTACCTGCTCGAAGGAAGCGTGCACCCGTCGGGGAACCAGCTCCGCATCAATGTTGAGCTGGTCGATACGGGGACCGGCGCACATCTCTGGGCCGAGCGCTTCGAGCTTGATCGTGAACGTCTTCCGGCCTGGCAAAACGATATCGTGGGCCGGATTGCCACCGCGCTCAACTATCGGCTGACCAAGATTGAGAGCGAGCGCACGTTCCGTGAGGGACGCGAACTCTCCTGACGCCCACGACCTCACGACGCGGGGCTGGGCGATGATCTATACGGCGAAGACATCCGCCAACTACGAAGCTGCCCGCGTCCTCTTCAAGCAGGCACTGGAGCGTGATCCCCGGGCGGTCAATGCGATGGCCGGGATCGGCTGGTCTTCGACAGTCTCGGTGCTCAACGGATGGAGTGCCGCACCGGCCGAAGACATCGCCCGGGCGGAAGCGGCCGTCATCCAACTGCTCGCCATCGACCCGAATCACGTCATCGGCCACCATGTGCGGGGATTTTTGCTGCGGCGGCAGCAGCACCCTGAAGCCGCGCGCGATGCTTTTCGCACGGTCGTGGCCCTCAATCCGAATTTTGCGCCGGGCTATGCCCAGCTGGGCGTGACGGAGCTGGAGCTCGGCCGGCCCGAGGAAGCCATCAAGTCGCTCGAGCACGCGATCAGGCTCAGCCCGCGGGATCCGAGCATCGGCCATTGGCTCGGCTTTATCGGCGTCGCCGAGTTCCATCGCGGGCGATACACCGAAGCGACCACCTGGCTCGCTCGCGCCGTCCAGATCAACATGGATCCGGGCACCCCGACGGCTGTGCAGCACGCTTATTTCGTCAGCGCGCTCGCGCTCGCCGGACGCCCGGACGAAGCGCGCGCCGCGCTTGCCGATTTCCGGAGAGCGAAGCCTTCAGCGACCATCGCTGGCATGCGAGCGGTGGCACTTTCCACGGAAGCCGCGTTTGTCAGCCAGCAGGAACATCTCTATGCGGGTCTCCGGATCGCTGGACTGCCTGAATGAGCGGACCACCAGGCCAGACATGGCAACGCATGACGCAAATGTCCGCTTTCGGGAGTACAGCGGACATTGTGCCGATCGCCTAAGATATCCGCCAATGACCCATAGCGGACATGTTCAGGGCCGCTAAAACGTGAAGCGCTTGCCGACCGCCGTAGGCGTTACGGTTTTATCGCCAAATGCGTTGGTCAGTGCGGCCATGGCCCGCCAACCGGTGCAATGCCCGGCGGCGATTGTAGTAAGGCGAAACTCACGCAGGGCATCGATTGTTTCGGGAATGATCTTTTCTGTGGGCCCTGACAGATGTAATCCCCCTAGGACTGTATGCAGCGGGACATCTTGAAATGTTGCGCGGGCGTCCTTGAGGACGTTGACGACGCCTGCGTGGGAGCAAGCCGTAAAAACCACAAGGCCTTTACCGGCAACATTGACGCCCAGCCATCGTTCGTCGATCAGCCATGGGTCTGGCTCCCATCCTTTTTCAGTCTTGGCGTAGTGAAATGGAAGGCCTTGCTCGAACGTCGTCACACGCGGAATTTCGCCGCTGACATAAAACATCTCATCAAGAAATACCTGCGGTTCGCGTGTGCTTACCACACGGACCCCATGATCACCGAGTTCCTTGATGCTGGGCACGTCTTCCATCGGGAGTATTTCCCCATCAGGCAGCTGCCGCCCGCGGGGACGGAACATCTCTGGGTGGGCATAATAAGGTAAATCACGGTTACCTCCGTCGGCACGGATCATGTCAATGGCGCGCAGCATTCCTCCCGCGTGATCCCAATGTCCGTGGGAGAGCACCACGCTTTCGACCACACCCAGATCGATTCCAAGCCGGACGGTGTTTCGTTCGAAAGTATCCGCTTCGGGGCCTGTGTCGAAGAGCATCGAATGGCTGGTTTCTCCCCGGTGCGCAGTGATTAAGCACGAAAGGCCGTGATTGGCGCAGCAGATGCATTTGCCGGAAAGGATCCGCATGCCTTTTCGTCGCAAATATGAGAATTCTGATTCGATATGCGCTGGAGCACTGGAGAGACTGTCGGTCGCGTTATCGACCAGAATATGCACCTCTAGTCGGTCTACCGGCTTTAAATTGATCATTGTGCCCCCGATGCTCGACGCGATGCCTTGCGCAGCCGAAGAGTGACCTTACACCTATGCCAGTTACCTGCGCGGCGCGTGTGCGCGACCAATTTTCCGCTATTGGCACTTTGCGGACGACAAACGGCGAGCCGGCAATATCCGCCTTCGGGGTAAAGCGGGCATGGCGTTTGCGCCGCGCGCTGTCCTTTAATGACCCAACGCGGACATTCGCCGTTGCCTGATGCCCGCAATGTGCAATTGAGGCGCGCGACTTAAGGCTTGTGCTTTAGCTTAATCAGCGAGTTTCGTAGCGGCATCAAACTAAAAGAACAGCTTTTAACCTCGGGCAGTAGTCTTCTGTCCGAACCTCCGAATGCGAAGCCGTCAGGCATGTATCCCGCCTGGCGGCTTTGCTCGTTTTGGCTCGGTTCAGGCCGCGCGAGCGGCTTAACGTTACTTGGTCAGGTTACTCAGCGGATCAAATCGCAGAGCCGAACACCACCCGCTACAAGACCTGGCATCAAGTAATTTTGAGGAGAATCGAATGAAAAAAGTTACCCGTGTAGCGATCGCCAGCGCACTCGTGTTCGCGGCCGTGGCTCCAAATACGGCGTCTGCAGTGCCAGCACCAGTGGTTCATCCGGTGGTGGTCGCCGGCAGTTCAAGCGCCGGCGCCGCAGCTGTTGGCGGCTTCATCGGCTTCGTCGCGGCTTTGGATATCTATGACATCATTCGTCGCACGACTTGCAGCGGCGACTTCCTGGGTCTCGGCGGTCCGGGTTTCAGCGAGCCTCTCAAGGTGGGGATGAACGTTATGACTCCCCAGTGCCCGACTGTTCATAAGGGCAAGCGTCACAAGCGCTAGTCCACATTCTTAATAACGACAAACTGCAAGAGACCGCCGCGAGGCGGTCTTTTTGTTTGTGACGTTCACCGGCACGCACTTAACCCTACTCAATCAGGTTACTCAGTGAGGTTACTCGCTCAGGTTACTGCGCGTTTAAAACCACAGCCATTTGTTCTCCGGCTATTGGAATTCTGCCTTACGCGGGCGCGTGAACATTTCTCAGAAGCGCGCTGCGGGATTCACACAGCACGGAAGGCAGTGCTGTGGTTAGTGGGAGAAATTTGTATGCGTAAGCTTATCACTGTAGCGACTCTGTTGGCCGCGGTTGCATTTACGGCTGCGCCACTCAGCACGAGCTTCGCCAGCGAGGGATGGTATCGGTATATGAAGGTGCCGAAAAAGCCAGCGGCGGCGGTTCGCAGCGCAAATAATACCGGTCCGTGGGCAGTTGGATGCGGCTTCGCGGCGGCTGGATCTCTGATGATCGGTACAGCGATCCATGCCAGCGACAAGAACGACCCGCGACAGCTAACCATCAACGAAGCAGGTTGGCATTCAGCGGCCTGTCCGTTCCTGCTCCCGTGGGCCTTGATCACCCAGGCAACTTGTCCGGACAACAAGGCCACCTATCAAGTCGCGCGCCTGGCTTTCCGCTTTGTGAAAAGGCACACGGCTGGTGATCAGTCCGCGTTCACGACCGCTTATGGCGAAGCCTGCCGCACTGGCAAGCTGTCGCGGGATACCTTGCGATCGCTTAACAGCCTCATCTGAAGCCTGGCGGCGGATACGGAACAAGGGACGTAAGCTCAACGCCAGTCGGCTCGATCGACTGACCGAAAGCGAGAAAGACCGCCTCACGGCGGTCTTTTTATTTTTGCCCGGTCTGGGACTTAACGTTACTTCGTCACGTTACTCCGCGGTTCAGCTCACGGGTGAAAGCGCAAAGCTATAAATAGACTGCAAGAAAATACCAAATCAACTGGAGCGAAACGCTATGCGTAAATTGAGCATTATTGCTTTCATCGTGACGGCCTTGGCTCCGCTTCCCGCAATCGCGTATACGCAAGAAGATGTAAATGCGTGCACGCCGGATGTGATGCGGCTTTGCATGAGCGCAATCCCGGATGTGGGTCGTATCACCCAATGCCTTGCGCAAAACAAACAGCAACTCAGCTCAGCCTGCAGCACTGTGTTCAATCGGCCGCGCGCCGCCACTGCTGACCGCGAACGCCCGGCAAAGGTTCAACCCACAAGTTACTAACTACTATTAAGCCGAAGTGGCGAACCGAGATGGTTTCTGGCTGACCGTCGAATTTAATTCAGCAATACGAAGGACCGCCGCAAGGCGGTCTTTCTGTTTGCTCGAGAAGTCCGCTATTGGCACTTAGCGCACATGACGCTTGCTGCAACGAGTTTCCGCTTCGGGGTAACGCGGTCATGCCTTTCGCATCGCAATATCCGCTACAGACGTTTGGTCTGCCCAACAGGCTTAGGTATCGATATGCTCGCAATCTGCCTTGAAAGGGAGGCTCGCGTGAGTGACTTCGCGGCGTTTGGGAATTTGGAGCAAGGTAGTTGGTCTGATCCGGCCCGAGCTACTGGCTACGTCGAGTTATTTGCTGCCGCGTCCGACCAGGCGATAGAAAGTCTGCTTGATGCAGGGGGCGTAAAACCCAACATGGAGGTGCTCGATCTGTGTTGCGGACAAGGCAATGTCTCAGAAGCGCTAATACGTCGCGGATGCAAGGTCACTGGTCTCGACTTCTCCCCAGCAATGCTGGCATTTGCGCGTGTCCGGGCAGCAGGCGCGATCTTTATCGAGGGAGACGCACAGAAACTGCCTTTCGGCGATGCACAGTTTGATGTCGTCGTTTCAAATCTGGGCGTTTGCCATGTGCCTGATCAACCGCGCGCACTATCCGAAGTGCGACGTGTACTTCGACCAAATGGCCGCTTTGCGATGACGGTGTGGTGCGGGCCCGATGTTTCCCCTTGCTTCGAGATTGTCTACGAGGCGATCAAGGCCCACGGCAGCGCTGAAGTATCTGCACCGCCAGGACCAGATTTTCACCAGTTCGCGAAAAGGGCAGTCGCGGAAAAGCTTCTGACCGACGCCGGATTCCACAGTATTGATCTAAAGATCGTTGATTGCGCTTGGGAACTTAAAGCCCCGGAGGCCCTGTCTGAAATCTACGAGAAGGGGACGGTGCGCGCAGCAATGCTCCTCGGCAGACAACCCTCACAAAATCTCGCTGCGATCCGATCGGCCCTGGCCGAGACAGTACGAAAGCGGTTTGCTTACGGTGAGCGGTGGCGCGTTCCTGTGCCAGCGGCACTTGTATCCGCGACTGTTCAGGCCGCCCCGGTCCGGCCAATGTCCGCCGGTGGAGGTCGGGGATGAAAGCGATGCTGCTAATAAATCATGGCGGGCCAGACACGCTGCGCTACGGCGAGGCGTCGGACCCGAAGGCAGGACCTGGCGAAGTGGTGGTCGACATCTACGCGGCGAGTGTCAACGGGGCGGACCCGAAAGTGCGGCGTGGAAATGGCCGTTATAAGCTCGATCATTTTCCGCATATCCTCGGGCGTGATTTTTCCGGTGTCGTCAGCGCGGTGGGCGCGGGCGTCACTGATTTCAGAATTGGCGATGCGGTGTTTGGGGTGACCGATCAGGGCGTTGAAGGAACCTACGCCGAAAAAATAGCCATCAAGGCCGCGATCATTGCGAAAAAGCCCGATCGTCTCAGTCATGCCGAGGCGGCAGCCCTTGGACTCACCAGTCTGACTGCACTTACGGCAATTGAAGATACGGCGCAGCTCAAGGCCGGCCAAACCATTCTCATCCACGGCGGTGCCGGCGGCGTTGCTGGATTTGCCATTCAACTCGCGAAGCACCTCGGCGCCAAGGTGATCACGACGGCCAGCGCCGGCAACCATCCCTATGTCCGCAATCTCGGCGCGGACCAGGTGATCGACTATAACGCCGAAGATTTCACCAAGATTGGGCCTGTCTGCGAAGTTGTATTCGATACAGTTGGTGGTGATGTTCAGGCCCGGTCCTATGAAGTGCTAAAGCCCGGTGGCAAATTGGTGTGGATCGCGCCGGCGCCGGAGGGATTTCGACCTGCCCGCAGCGATGTCCAGACCCTACGTCCCAATGTCAGTCGCGATCGCGGTCATCTCGAGCGAATGCTTCGCCTCATCGAAGCCGGTGCGGTCAGGCCGCCCACGATCGTCCGCTATAGGCTCGCGGACGCCGCCGAAGCGCACCGGGTCAGCGAAGCTCGTCATCTTCAGGGCAAGCTGGTGCTCGAAGTCCGCTGAGACCCCGAATAGTTCCGCTTTCAGGGGTGAGCGGGCCTGCGGCGGACCATCAGCGGACCATGGGGGCATTATTTCGGCGGGCTCATGACCGGCCACCAAGTGTTCAATTTTGAACAGATTTGGATGGCCCCTTAGCCGAAGATACGAATGCCTGTCCGGCGGCCCCGCCCTATCGCCATCGCCCCCATTGATAGTGGCGGGGCACCTTTCCGGTTGGGGCGGGGACAATTATGGGACGGACCGACACTGCGACTGAGCGTTTCGCCGACGCTGCAAATGACCTCAATTGCCGATGAATCGCATAAAGGTCGCCGCGCTGGTCGCGTTCAGCGCTCTTGTCGCGCTCTCGGCTGAAGCTGGACAGCCTGATCCCAAACACGGATTTTCGTCGTTTTGTGACGATGAGGGCGATTGCGCGACTCTAAAAGTCGCAGCATCTAAACCGAGCAAGGCACGAAATTCGAACGCAGATACGTCAAAAAGTAAACCGCGGCGGGCCGTCGATGCGAACGGCAACGTTATGATGGTAACGGTGCAAACGAGCTACGGTTTCAACATCACCGTGCACCCGGCCTATGCCATCAAGTTTCAGAAGCTCTTCGCCCTGTTGAAGGACCGTGGTTATAGGGTACCAGCCCATATCACAAAGTGCTGGGCCCCGAGGGGCACACATGTCGCAGGCTCCAACCACTATATCGGTGCGGCGTGCGATATTCAGACAGGCTGGAATCGCGGACCAGCGTTCGTCTATCACATGAACGACATGGTCAAAAAAGCCGGCCTGTACGACGGCTGCGCGTTCCACGACTGCGGCCATGTCGAAGCAGTCCGTGGCACGCACAATAAAGCGCCCAACCTGTATGCTTCGATAGAAAAGTTCAAATCCGAGCAATCGACAGCAAATTACCAACCTTGAAGAGAGTAAATTGGAACTTAGCGAACTTTTTCGCGCAAGCCGTCAATGTCCGCTTCAGGGAATGGCGCGGGTGGGTCAATGACGAGAATTTTTTCCAGACAAATTTGAGTTATTGCCGGAACGGTTTATGCGGCAAGTTAGCACGTCCTCCAAAAGTGTTCTGTTTTGGACAGACGGTCTTCTCTGGACGTCACATGTTTTCATATCACCGAAATGGCTTCGGGCTGCGGTGACCGAGAGACGCGTCTGTGCTCCCGCCTGTGTTGTTTTGGGAGGTGCCAATGAGTATCCGTTCCATCAATGACGTTTCATTCGACGACGCCGCCACATCCGTGATGGGAGAAGCATTTCACAAGGCTTGCAAATCTCTCCGGAATTTAGGGTCTACCTGCGAAGTGCGTGAGATCATCGCAAGGCGAATTATTGAGGCCGCGAAGAATGGCGAGCGCAATCCGACCCGGCTCCGTGAGCATGCGCTTGTACCCTTCGGCATCGAAGATTTGTCGATGGTGTTTGTCGGCGTAGACCGCCGTCCCCCTGACCCGGTCTATGCTTTGGTCACGCACGCAGCGTGATCTGAGAGAGCCCGGCTTCCCCCGAACCGGGCTCTCATTCATTTTTGCTGCTGCGCCGCCCGCGAAATAAATATGGAACGTTCCGTCTCTATGCCGTCGAGGGCCTGCCGCAATAGCCCAAGTGTTTCAGCCCAAGTGTTTTCAGCCCAAGTGTTTCTCGCAGCTTCAGAGGCCGCTCCGGTTAACGGCCTCTTTTATTTTAAAACGATCTGCAATGGCCGCGAATGACCCAATGCGGACATAAAGTGCGGCCGAGCACAGCTTTGATCTAAATCAATGATCGCCCAAGCCGCCGGTCGTGTGTTAACTTTGGAGTTCGTTGACCGGGCCGGCGTGGTCTGTGCCACGGCAAACGTCCGCATCCGCACGGACACGCCGTCACCTAAACAGGAAGCGAAAAATGACACGGATGTCGATGACCTTTGCAGTCGGCCTGTCTCTCGCGCTGATGCTTGCCCCGCTAGGACCCGTCGCCGCCCAGCAATCTGCCCCTGTAAGTGTTGTGTTACCTACAGACCGCACAGTGTTGCCGCTCCCGGAACCGCAATATCCGCACAGTACCGTCCTCGATGCGCGAAATGCGACGCCGCCGCCTCGATTTGAGGTCAAGGCACCGGCCAGCGCACCCAATGTTCTCATCGTGCTGATCGACGACATGGGATTCGGGCAGTCGAGCGCCTTTGGCGGCCCGATCCGCATGCCGACGGTTGAGCGGTTGGCCAATGAGGGACTTCGCTACAACGAATTCCACACCACGGCGCTCTGCTCGCCCACGCGAACCGCACTGCTCAGCGGTCGCAATCATCACGTGAACAACATGGGCTCGATCGCCGAGACCGCCACCTCATTTCCCGGACAGACCGGGCAGCGCCCCAACAGCGTAGCGACGATCGCGGAGATGTTGCGGCTCAATGGCTACAGCACGGCGGCCTTCGGCAAGTCGCACGAAACCGCGGCCTGGGAGGTCAGTCCCTCCGGCCCAACCGATCGCTGGCCGACGCGTTCGGGATTCGACAAGTTCTACGGCTTCATGGGCGGAGAGACCAACCAGTGGGCGCCGCTGCTCTATGACGGAATGAACATCGTCGCGCCGTCGCATGATCCAAATTATCATTTGATGACCGACATGACCAACCAGGCGATCAACTGGATGCAGTACCAGAAATCGCTGACGCCGGATAAACCGTTCTTTATTTACTTTGCGCCTGGCGCCACCCACGCCCCGCATCACGTTCCGAAAGAGTGGATCGCGAAATACAAAGGCAAGTTCGACCAGGGTTGGGACAAGCTGCGCGAGGAGACGCTCGCTCGCCAGATCAAGTTGGGCGTGGTGCCCGCGGGGACGAAGCTTGCTCCAAAGCCGGAAGCCATCAAGGACTGGGCAACGCTCAGTGCAGACGAGAAGAAGTTGTTCGCGCGCCAAATGGAAGTCTTCGCCGGGTTTGGCGAGTACGCCGATACGGAAGCCGGACGGCTAGTCGAAGCTATCAAGGCAAATGGTCAACTCGACAACACGCTGATCTTTTACATCGTGGGCGATAACGGGGCGAGCGCCGAAGGCGGCATGGTCGGCCTCTACAACGAATACACCTACTTTAACGGCGTGAATGAGACCGTCCAGGACGTGCTCAAACATTACGACGAACTCGGTGGGCCGAAGACTTATAGCCACTATGCAGCCGGGTGGGCGGTCGCAGGTGATACGCCCTTCGCATGGACAAAGCAGGTTGCCTCCAGTTACGGCGGCACCCGCAACGGAATGGTGGTCCACTGGCCCAAAGGCATCTCAGCGAAGGGCGAGCTACGCTCGCAATGGCACCATGTCATTGATATCGCGCCGACGATCCTCGAAGCGGCCGGCTTGCCCGAACCGAAGAGCGTGAATGGAACAGTTCAGACACCCATCGAAGGCGTGAGCCTGGCCTACACGTTTACCAACGCCAGGGCGCCGAGCACGCACACCACGCAATATTTCGAGATCTTCGGAAACCGAGCCATCTACAACGATGGCTGGCTCGCGGGCACCATCCACCGTGCCGCGTGGGAATTCAAACCGCGCAATACGCTCGAGAATGACAAATGGGAATTGTACGACACACGGTCGGACTTCAGCCTGGAGAACGACCTGGCCGCGAAGAATCCCGACAAGTTGAAAGAACTCCAGGATCTCTTCCTGAAGGAAGCGGTGAAGTACACCGTGCTGCCTTTGGATGACAGAACCCTGGAGCGCTTTAACGCCGCTATGGTTGGACGGCCCGATTTGATGGCGGGCCGGACATCGTTGACCGTGCACGAAGGCATGACGGGAATGTCGGAGAATGCCTTCATAAACGTGAAGAACCGATCGCACACGATCACCGCGGAAGTGGATGTCCCCAAGGTTACGGCCAACGGGGTGATCCTCGCCCAGGGCGGACGCTTCGGTGGCTGGAGCCTCTACGTGAAGGATGGCAAGCCGGCATACACCTATAACTGGCTCGGCCTGCAGCTGTACACGATCGCCGCAAAGCAGGCACTACCGGCCGGCAAGGCAACTGTCCGCTTCGAGTTCGCATATGATGGCGGCGGTGCCGGCAAAGGTGGGACTGGTACGCTGTTCGTCAACGGAAAAAATGTCGCCACAGGTCGGTTCGAACGTACTCAATGCTGTGCATTCTCAGTTGACGACGCCGCCGACGTGGGTGCGGATGAGGGCACGCCGGTCACCGAGGCCTACACGGTCCCGGCTAAGTTCACCGGGAAAATTGCCAAAGTGACAATTGAATTGCAGGACATGAAAAAGACCGACCGCGACGACGCTGAGCAAGCCCGCAAAGCAGCGACATTAAAGAAAGGTCTGTCTGATTGACGCGTCGTCTTCACGGTCGTTAGCCAAGTGCCTCTATTGGCGGCTGGCGGACATTTCCATGCCGCTCTCGAATTTCCACTTTCGAGGGTCAACCCGGCGTCGCATTTCGCAGGCGCTATTTGTACTCAGCGATAGTACCGACCGTCCCATCGACGGGTATTGCCCGATCCGGGGCTCCAACCGCGCTGAAAAAAGAACCCGAAGCCTCCGTCGTTCCGGTAGTTGTCGCCCGCAACGAAGGTTTCGGTCGAAGGCTCGCGCGTGATGAAGCCACCCTGGGGCTGATTGCTCAGCACAGCGACAAATTCGGTACGATAGTTGGTTTCTTTGCTCAGCGGCTCATCCGAGACGATGATCGATGAACGCGGCGAAGCGGTCGGCGCGATGCGATCGAGCACATCCTGCGGGATGGTGATGCGGTCGAGCGCACCCTTGGCATCGTCGGCGTCGTCGATCGTGACGGCAGTCCAACGCAGGCCGGTGCCCTCGCGCGCCATCGCGGTGAACACATGAGTGCCAATCGGCTTGTCGGGATTGCGAATTGTGACAGGGGCCTCGATGGACGAATCGAACACTTCGCCCCCGTCCGGCCAGCGCTTATGCGTGTTGCGCCGTACGTAAAGCTTTTGCGTCGCGCGGCTGATGTAAATCGAGACCGGCTCAGCCGCGAGCTTCGCGTCATTCGCCACCTGGGCCGTGGCCGTCTTCTTGGTTTCTGCCGCCTTGGCTGAATCCTTTGCGGCGGCAGCGGCGTCGAGCTTCGACTTCGCGTCGGCCTTGGCGGCGTCGAGCCGCGTCACCGCTTCCGTGGCCTTGGCCGCGGCCTTCTGCTTCCGATCCTCCGCCCGCGCCTTGGCTTGGTCCGTCTTTGCAGCGGCGAGCGCCTTTTCGGCCGACGCGAGCTCGGCGTCGGCGCTCTTCTTCAGCAGTTCCAGCCTGCGCAGCGATGCGGTGAGCGATGCCGTCTCGCGCGCCGCCGCCACGGCGGCTTTCTTCGTCTCGACGGCCGCCTTGGCGGCCTCCGCGGCCTCGCGGGCAAAAGTCTCGGCGCGTGCGGGAGCGGCCGCAAGAGCTTCGGTCTTCGGCACCAACAGCGCGGGGTGGGAAAAATCGACCGGAGCGGCGTCGTCCGGCGAGATGATCACCCGCATCCCGATCCGTGTCTTGTCGAACAGCTTCTCCGCAAAGCCATAGGGCATGCGAATGCAGCCGTGCGAGGCTGCGTAGCCGGGCAGTGGCCCGCCATGCAGCGCGAGACCGTTCCAGGTGATGCGCTGCATGTTCGGCATCCAGGCATCGTCATACATGGTCGAGTGGTGGTCCTTGTCCTTCTCGATGACCGTGAAGACGCCGGCCGGCGTCTCGCGATCCTTGACGCCCGTCGATACCGGTGCGCGAACGATCCAGCCTTCGGCGTCGTAGAAAGTGACTTGCTGGCTCTTGATCGACACGATCGCCATGATCGGTTCGCCTGCCTGGCGCGGCGCCGTCGCCTCTTTGGGTTGCGCAGGGCGTGGTTCCCTGGCCGCCGCGACGGCGGTCAGCGCCGTCAGGGCGGCCATCGCCGCGAGCGTCACAATGGTGCCAGGCCCCCAGCGTCGCGTAGCCACGGTGGATTGCCCCGTCGTCAATCGATTTATCATGCCATGCCCGGTTGGAATGTGTGTCCGAGATTGCGCCGATCAAGTGTCAAATTTGCGATGCCTGGATAACCAACAGCCAACACCAACGCCGCCAATTTGTTCCTAGCGCCTTTCGCATGTTCGGTTGGCGATTTTCTTATATACGATAACGAGCGTACGAACGAAGGGTGTGCTGGCGGCTGAAATTGGCACGTACCGCGCATTCCCGTCGTATCTGCAAATGCCCGCTTTCGGAGGTAAACGGACATGGCCGCATTCTTCCGCTATCCTGGTTTCCGCCACTATAATCCGTTGGAAAGTCTAACACTTGTCTAATTCTGGGCTAAGAGCTGGAGCGGCGCTCGTGCGAATTCTGACCTGTCTTCGTTTATCAACCGTCGTTGGATTGTGCAGTCTCCCCATTGTTGTCGAATTCCCGGTCAGCCGCGGAAATCTCGGGTTCATTTCCTCCGCGTTGGGTCAGGCCGCCGGCCTCACGAAATCGCAAACGGAGGCGTTGAATGCCTACAACAAGACGGTGCGGGATTTCAGGGCGATCCTGCGCGAGCGGCGCGCGCAGATCGATGCAAAGCAAAAGCTACCGGATGTACCGGGGCAGGCGCTCTATCTTGCCCGCGTCGCGATGATGGGTGCGTACAAGGACCTCACCGACGCGATGCCGTCCCGAATCGGGCGGCCCAACAAATTCAAAATTCCGCCGGCCTATTTCGATGCCGACAATGAGCCGCTCATTGATGAGTACAAGAATCTTTCCGCCATCATGCAGGCGCCGCCCGCCAATGCGCAGGCATCCGATACGCCCTTCAAGGACGTCGTCGACCTCGGCACAGTCATTGCGCGGATCAAGGGCCTCGATGCTGCGCATGCCGACGTTGCAGGCCGCATCAGTCTCGCGGTTTTCTATGCCGAGACGGATGGCCATCAGAACATCGGCAATGCGCGCTCGAATGCCTACAAGGGAAGTTTCCAGGCAGGGGTATCCGAGGATAAAATCGGCCAGAAGAAGTGGGCGGCCATCAAGAAGTCCGTTGCGGCCCTCGATCCAAAATTGAACGCGCGCGACGACAAGGAAGAAGCGCGGGTCGGCAATTCAGACCAGCGGTACAATCACTGGACCGCGGTGAGAAACGGCCTCATGAACGCGCATGCGGAGCTTTTCCCGAAAATACCGGCCATCATGAAAGCCTTGCCGGACCCGATCGACCAGATGAGATTTTTCGAGCTGATCCAGATCATTCCCAGCCCGGCCAAGGCCGCGCTGAATTCCGGCAATTTACTCAATTACCGCATTTCCGAGCCGCGAATCATGGGATACTTGCGCAACAACAGCATGTTTGCTTACGGCAAGGCCGACCGGGCAAGGACATCCGCGACCATGCGCGAAATTCTGGATTCGATGTGGCTGTTCAATGATATATTTGATCGCGCGCTGGCCAAGTTCGGCGAGATCAAGGCGCAGCAAAAAGGTTGAACGGCAGGCAATAGCTCTTCGGGGGGCCTATGTCGATCGTATCGAGACGAACATTCACCACCGGTCTGCTTGCGAGCACTTTGGTACCGGGCCATTTGGCGTTTGGGCAACCCAACGATCCGGCGGGCGTTGCCATCATCGATACCCCGAACAATGCCGCGAAAGTCGCCTCGAAGCTGGCGGCCCAGAATGTGAAAGTTGTCGTGCGCTTTTTCGCGCGAAAGCCCCAACCGGGTTTGCGCGAGAAAGTCATGGCGTCCGATGGCAACATGATCGACGGCGTGCGCGAGCCGACGATATTGATCAGGAACGGCCTTTCGATCCTGTCCTTGTACCAATACCGGAATAATCTTCCTGAGAAATTCGTGAAGGGCCTGGAAGATACCGGTTCGGCCCGGGCGGAAGTCGCCGCCGATGCAAAGGCCGCGCTGGAGCAGGCCAAGCTGGTCGGGCAGCCGGAAGGATCGGCGATCTATTTCGGCGTCGACTTCAACGTAACTCGCGCCTCCGTCGATCCTGTTCTCGAGTACTTCCGCGTCATCGGCCAGACGGTTGGCAGCCATTATGCGATCGGGGTTTACGGCAATGGCTTCGTCAATCGCACGCTCCGCCAGGAAAAACTCGTGGCGTACAACTGGATCAGCGCATCGCGGTCGCACGAGGAAACCGTCGCATTCTACAACAGCGGGCAATGGCATCTTTTCCAGAACCAGGTTGATCGCCGCTGGTTTGGTCCGCCCGGCAAGTGCGCAACCGGCCTCGATGTCGATACGAATTTGCAGAACCCCAGCGTATCCGGTATCGGCGCGTGGGGTGCTGGCGAAGTCGACAGAGGCCGCAACCAGAAGATTTTTGATCAGCGCCGCTTTGCGATTCGCGCGACGCCGGTCGAGAGCGGTGGAGGCGGCAACTGTAAGCTCGACAGCCGCGTGCCAAAGAATGCCAATGTCAGGATTCTTGCGCAGTCCGGCGTCTGGTCAGGCGTGGACATTGATGAAGATGGCGTCGCCGACGGCCAGGTCAGGACCTCCGATCTGACCTCCAGCCTCGCGACCATGCCACCGTGGGGCCCGTCGTAAGCTCGGGCAAATACCCACACATGGGACCGCGGCCGCCGCTTAATATTGCGGACGGATATACTGTGGTTGTCGGACAAAACCGTAGTTTGGATTCTCATAGCTTGGCCGGGCGTAGTCCTGCGGTCTAAATTCTCCATCGCGATCGGCATAAAGGGGCTGCGAACTATCGCGCGCCGGCTCGCGGGAGCCGGGGGAGAGATATTGTGGCGTCGACTCGCCCATGTATCCGGCATTCAAGTTGGAGGAAGGTTGCAGGCGCTGCGCGCGCATGCCGCGCTGTGCCAGCGCCACTTGTTCGCTGCCTGTCAGCACCACCTTTGTATTGGCGAGGCCCTCCCGTTTTACCAATGCGAATAGCGTTGCCGCATGTGCAGGCGAAATTCGCACGCATCCATGACTAGCCGGCATCCCGAGCCTCTTGGTGTCGTACGAGCCGTGAATGGCGTGGCCGATCTTGGTGAAAAATATCGAGTGCGGCATCGGTGCATCGTCCCACTCCTTGGAATAATGGTCCGCCTCCATGCGGAAGGTGGTGTATGAGCCAGACGGCGTAGGGTGGGCAGTGCGGCCGGTAGACACCGGCCAGCTGTAGAGCGCTTCTCCATTGCGCACGACCGTCATCTGCTGAACGTTCTTGTCAACTTTGATAAGGATCTCAGCCCTTGCTGTTCCGCCTGCTGCAGCCAGCGAAGCGAGAATTATAAACGTGGTGATTAAGCGCATGAAATTCATCTCATGTGTCCAGTCGTGCCCAAGGCTCTAAGTCACTGGAGATGCGTTCGTTCCCAGTCACCGCCGCGCATGGCCACAATCAGCCGGAGCGAGTGAACTTAATGGGTTGCTGGCACGTTGATTGTAGGCAAACCGGAGAGTTCAATGACTGATATGAGCAAGATTAAAGAACATATGGAAGTTATCGGAGCGGACGGCACGCACGTCGGTACAGTCGATCGGGTCGAAAACAACCGCATCAAGCTCGTTAAAGCAGACAGCGGCGAGGGGCCCCATAAGGGTCACCACCATTTCATCGATTTAAGCCTTGTTGCTGAAGTCGAAGGTGACAAAGTCCGGCTTTCGGCAAATGCCGATGTCGCTGTCACCATGGAGCAGGAAGCCTGAGCGCGAATGCCTCGGCGCAGAGCGGCAGGTTCGGCGCAATCTCTACTATCCACGCGTCAGAGCAATTGTCGCACCCTGCACCGTGGCTTGCGCGTCCTGCGACTTGATTGTCACAGACTGCTTGTCGCCCCGCGTCACCAAGTCCAAATTGGCGATGAACGTGGGTCCCTTCGCTACGACCTGAAAACCGGCGCCTTTGACGCTGCCCGACAGGGTCCCGGCCGCATTTCGGGTGGACTCGCTCCAGGTGCCCGTGATCGCGTCGCCAGTGTAGCTCGCGCTGCCGCGTAGATCGAAATTATAACTGTCGCTGGCGCAGCGAATATTGAGTTGAAGTTTTTTTTGCTCCTCGAGCACATCATAAGACGCCTTGCATTTGATGGACTCGTGCTTGCCGTTGGACAGATCGATGGTGCCGGACCCGGACCAGTTTCCAGACAATTGATCGAAAGGGCTCGCGGCCACTGCCGCGCCTTGGGTGGCCGCGGGTTGCGCATGAGCGCCGCCGCCGACGAGACACAACATCGCCAGGGCCAAAGTGGACCCGCGTAACACCACGCTTGTGGGGATCGAAGACATGAACATCATAGATTTTCTCGTCCTTGAGGGATTAGACCTTTGACCCCTAATACGCTTCGCCTCACCTTGGTTCCCTCACGGAACAATGCGTACACGGTCATCGACGCGCTTTAACGGACATAAGATGGTTAAGTCGCTTTAGTCGGGGCTGGCGTGGAGCTTTTCGTTTTGAAAAACGCCTCGGCACTGGCAGTTCCAGGTCTTGCTTGTCTCTTTGCCATGGACTGCGTGAGCTCACACTGAACGCTTCGGGTTACCGTTTTTATGCGTCCGGTTTTGGCGCTTTTCTGTTCAACGATAACGGTTCGCGGCACTTGATTATTATCCTTGCAGCTCCGACCTAGAGCTTTGCGGCCCTTGCACCCAGGGTTTGGCGTATCTGGTCCGCCGGGCTGACGATCTTCTCGTGCAATGCTTCATGCAGGCCGTTCTGCGCTGGCTCGCTTGGCTTGCTTGCTGTTTTCTCGGCCATATTTCTCATCCCTACCCGGACGCTGGTCGCAGTTTGAATTTGACAGGAGACGTGCCGCGCGTTGCGCGCCACGCTGCAAACCGAACGCCCGAAAGGCGATTACGTTCCGGCATGCGCTTTGAACAAAAGCTGCAACGACACGTTGGGTTGTGGACCGGTGGTGGCCGTCCGAAGGCACGCGACTCTCCTCAGGATCGCATGAGGATGTACAGTTGAAGATTGGACGGAGCTGATGGCAGACGACCGGCACGGAAAATTCATCGGTCCTAATAAAGGTGAACTGCTCAAAGAGGATATTAAGTACTTTTATCGGTGTGAGTTGTGCGGGGCGTGGGTCGATAAGCGCAATTCTACCCAGGTGTATGACCACATGCGGCCGTTGCCGCATTTGACCGAGGGACGAGAGAATTAGTGACAATTCATCATCGGCGGCTTGGCCGTCATTCCGCCAAAGTGTTCCGGGTTCCCGGGACATTTGTCGTTCCAGGCCCGTCAATGTGTGGTAACGCAGCCCGATATGGCACGCCCCTCCGAACCCAAAAAGCCGGTCGTTGAGCAAACACCCAACGACGGTCGTTCAGATGACTTGAGCGCTCGCGCGCTCCACGTGCGCATTCGCCAACAGGAATTGCTCGCCGAACTCGGTGTGCTTGCCCTTCAAGGGACGAGCTTCGTCGAAATGCTCAATCACACCGCCCGGGTGACGGCCGAAGGTTTGGAAGCGGAATATTGCAAAGTGCTGGAATACATTCCGGCCGAGAAGCGGCTGCTTGTGCGCGCTGGAATCGGGTGGGGCGAGGGCGTCGTCGGGCACTCTACCGTCGGCGCGGATTCGGCCTCGCCCGCAGGCTACGCCCTGCACACTGGCAAGCCGGTAATCTCCAATCACCTCGAAAACGAGCAGCGATTTCGAACTCCCGAATTACTCGTGGAGCACGGTATTCGCCGGGCGATGAACGTCATTTTGCAAGGCGACGGCTCACCATTTGGCGTGCTCGAAGTCGACAGCCGATCCGAAGGGGAATTCAGCGAGAAGGACATCGCCTTTCTGCAAGGTGCCGCAAATATCCTCGGCATGGCGATCGAGCAGCAGCAGTACCAGCGCAAGCTACAAGCGGCCCTTGGGCGCCACCAAATCCTGCTCAAGGAGGTCAACCACCGCGTCAAGAATAGTCTGCAGGTCGTCTCCAGCATGCTTCTTCTGCAGGCGAACGCGATTGGGAATCCAGAATTGAGTGATCGTCTGAACGAGGCGTCTACCCGCATATCAGCAGTCGGGCGCGCGTATGAGCGCCTCGCCTATAATGCAGACTACGAGAAAATTGACCTTGTCTCCTATTTGCGTGAAGTCATTGATGACCTGGAGGCGGCGGTTGCTCCTTGCAAAATCCAGCTGGAGGCGCCGGATGAAATTCAGTTCGCCGCAGATCGCGCAATCCTTGTCGCTCTTGTCATCAACGAATTGGTTTTGAATGCCGGCAAATATGCGTATCCAAATTCCTCCGAAGGGTTGATCTGGGTACGCATCGATCAAATAGAAGAGAGTTCAATTCTGGTCTCAGTTCGTGATGAAGGCGCTGGCCTTCCGGCTGGATTTGACCCCGTGACCAGCAAGCGCCTTGGCACGCGCCTGGTCAACGCGCTCGCGAAGCAGCTGGGAGCCGAGGTGACGCGGCCGGCATCAATCAACGGCACCAATTTTACATTACTTATTCCAGTCGAGCCCGACGCGAATAGTTAGCCGTTCCAGCGGACTAGTCGCAATGGCGGCGCGGACATAAAAAAGGCCCAGCGTGAGCTGGGCCTTCTTCGTTGTAAGGAAAATACTACTTGCTGTAGTCGAATTTCGGCATGGACTTTAGCTGATCCTTGGTGGCGTTTAGTACTGCGTGATCAGGATAGGTCCGATCCGAATTTTTAGTGTCGGTTTGAGCGGAGCCCGTCGTCGCTGCACCGTTTGACCACTTGAGCTGATCAAATTTCACTGCAACATCGTGCTCGCCTGCGCCCAGGAAGCCGCCGACACCGATCACGACATTTTCGACCTTTCCGCTCTTGTCGAGCATGAGTTCCTTGATGTCGCCAATCTTTTCATTTTGGCCATTGTAGACGTTCATGTGGATCAATTTTGAACCCTGCCACTCGCCCTTCGCGGACGCGGTCTGGGTCGAATTTTGGGCGAATGCCGCAGTCGAAAGCAAAGTTCCAATTGCAGCCGCCGCTACATACTTAAGATACATATTTTCTCTCCTTGGGTGCTACCCCTTGCTCTCTAACGTGCCTCTGCACAGGAAGTTTCGGGGCCGGAGACATATTCGGCAAACGTGAGAGTAATTCACGAGCCGCCCGTGTATTGCGATACCCGCAATCATGACAAAGACCGGAACCGTTTGCGTCGGCAAGGATTGAATTGCGATGGCACAGCGGCGGCGCAACATATTAGATCTCGCAGGCGGACTTGGTGTGGCCAGCGTCCACACAGGCATTACGCTGTTTTATCGCCTGCCCATGCTTGCCGCCTCGTTTACCGCGCATGGGAAAGAACGGCATGCGCGTGAGCTCGACCGAATGGTCAGCGAGAAGGCGAGCGCCATGGTTGAGGGTGCTATCGATGCTCAGCGAGAGATTCTGCGCGTCGCAATCGCCGCGATGATGAACCCACTCGATTTCCTGGCCATGGCGCAAACGCCTGTCTCGATTGCGGACGCGGCTCTTCGTCCTGCTTTTCGGCGCGTGGAGGCCAACTCGGTTAGGCTGAGAAAATCACGTCGACCAGGACCTGCGTCGTGACGAAAAAAGCCAAGTTACGCCGCGACGCTGTGTCCCCGTTCCGGGACAAGTTGTGGGAACTTTTTGAAAAAGAAGCAAAGGGTATGGATGGTGCCAACGTCGTGATCGCTTTAAAGCAAGCCGGCGAAGAAATCTGGAGCGTGGGCATCGACGATACATACAGCAGAATGAAACACCAGGATGACGAGTTGCTTGGCAATGCCTTCGACATTACGTGGTTGACGATCGTGTGTATCAAATTGAAGGAAATGAAAAAGGGTACCAGACCGCGGACACGTACAAAGAATTAGCCTTTTGATTTCTCAGCGCTGCTGTTTATGGGATCGGGCCGTCATTTCAGCGGCACCATTGCAGTCACGTCAATTTCGACCAGCATTTCCGGCCAGGCAAGTTGGCTCACGTTCAGGAATGTGTGCGCCGGCAGAGGCGCTTTACCGTAGGCCTCCCGGCGGCATTCTCCGGCTTGCTGCTGGTGGCGCGCATCGATGACATAGGTCACTTGTTTCACTACATCGTTCACACTGGCGCCGTTTCGCGCGAGAACTTTTTTAAGCTTCCTATAGGCGTAACGGCACTGCGCGACGAAATCGCCGGGATACATGATTTTTCCGGTCTGCTCGTGCTCGGACCCGATACCGGCGAGAAAGATCATCTTGGCGGGGCCGGTTACCGTTACGGCTTCGGAGAAACGGCCCTTGGTCCAGCGTCCGTAATTGTAGTGTTTCTTTCTAAAACCGGTTTTCTTTCCAGCGGCCGGTTTGTGTTTGCGGGCTGCCACGATTGACTCCTCCATATGCACAATTGGCGGCAATTTCGCCGCGGAGTGGAATTCCGGCTCTATGATAGACGCCACTGATTCAGCCGCACATCAACCCAGTCCTGCGCTTTGGTCACAACGACACCCAGTATTGCGAGCACGATAAGCACAGCGAAGACCTGTTCGGTTTCCAGGATTTGCCCAGCGAGATACAGCCTGGCGCCCAATCCGACTTTACCGACCACCATTTCGGCGGCAACAACCAGGATAATAGAGACACCGATGCCGAGACGCACTCCGGCAAATATCGACGGAATCGCCGACGGAAGCAGGACCATGCGAATGATTTGGCGATTCGTTGCGCCCAGGTCTCGCGCAGCAAGAATTAAACCGGGGTCACATTGCCGGATTCCGAGAACCGTATTTATCACGATGGGGAAGAGCGCGCCGAGCGCGGAAATCGCCAGCATGAACGGCCCGCCAGTGCCGAGCCATATGATCAGTAAAGGAATAAGTGTGATCTTCGGCAAAGGATAAAGCGCTGCAATGAAGTTATCTGCGATTGCCTGCACGCGGTCCGAGGTCGCCATCCATATTCCGAGCAGCGAGCCGATCGCCAGGGAAATGGCGAAACCACCGAAAATACGTCCCAATGTGGCCAAAAGATCGTTTAGCAAACCGCCCGTCCTGAACATGCTTACAAGCGCAATAAGGATCTGTGTTGGGCGCGGTAAGTAGATCGGGTTCAGATGGGCAATGGCGACAATGGCTTCCCACATGATTAGTACAAAAGCGACGGCAATCCATCCAAGTACACGCGGTTCACCAAGTTTTTGGATGAACTTATTTCGAGGGCGACGTGTCGCGTCCTCAGTCGTTGCCTCCATTGGCGAGCGCTCACCCGGCATCTACGCGCTTTCCGTCTCGGTCGCCATTGCCCTGACGACCTCATCGCGCAGCAGACTGTAAATTTGATCGAATAGCGATGAATAGCCACTCGCGTGCGTAGTGGCCATCGAGCGCGGTCTCGGCAGATCGACATGAATTTCGGCGGCAATTCGACCGGGGCGCGCGGTCATGACGAGGACTGTGTCCGCCAGAAGGATTGCTTCTTCAATTGAATGGGTAACGAGCAGCGCGGTGGTCCCGGATTTTTCGACCAGTTGCGCAAGTTGCTCCTGCAATACGAGACGGGTCTGCGCATCGAGCGCGCCAAATGGTTCATCGAGTAGCAAAATATCAGGTTCCATCACCAGCGCCCTTGCGAGGCCAACGCGTTGGCGCATGCCGCCCGAAAGTTGACGCGGATATTTGTTTTCAAATCCCGCCAAATCAACCTGGGCGAGAGATCGACGCGCTCGTGCAGTACGCTCGCTGCGGCTTATTCCACCAACCTCGAGGCCGAATCCGACATTTTCACTGACAGTTCGCCATGGAAAGAGGTTGAAGCCTTGCCAGACTGTCGCCATGCGAGGCTTGGCCGAGACGGCTGCGTTCGATTGTGCATCGACAAAACGAACTCGACCGCCACTGGGTGCGAGCAGCCCACGAATGATCAGGAGCAGAGTACTCTTACCGCAGCCGCTAGGACCGATAATTGCTGTAACCCGGCGTGGGTTGACGCGAAAACTTACGCGCTGAAGCGCCTCAACTGGCGTCCCAGACTTCGCGCTATAGGTCAGACTGATATCGTCGCATTCGATTGCGACATCTTCCCCCATTTCCCGGTCGCTCACGTGAAGGGGTTGGTCGTCTTGAGCCGATCGTTAGCCTCTTTGGCCACCGCAAGATCAAACAGCATCTCGGGTGTTACTCGGCCGCTGACCATGTTCATGGACTGCGAAACGAATTTGAATTGTGCCATCACTGACTCAACATTTGGCGATCCATCGTCCGTATACCAGGTCCAGCGCGGAGCAGCAGCGGCGATGAGCGGGGCGGGCACCTTCGTGGCGTCTGAAATGATCTTCACCACGTCCGGGTCTTTTTCCGCCGCAGCCTTGTTGAATAGCCGTCCCGCGTAGGTGTGAGCCATGCAAAAGCGTACGGCGGCCGATCTGTTGGATTGCAAGTAGGAACTGGAAATGACCCAGCATGCGAGTTGGGCATCAGGCTCAATGTCAGAGCCCGGGCCGACAATCTTGCCGACGTTGTTTTTTTCCGCGAGAAAAGCAAGAGGAACCGGGATATTGGCAGCGTCGGCGCGCCCCGCGCCCATTAGCTTGATCATGTCCGGATATGGCATTCCGGTGGACCAGTTAAGATCCGTTTTCGGATTGAGCCCGGCCTTCTCGGCAGCGCGCCCCAACAAGTATTGATCGATGCTCCCCGGCGCTTGAATGGCGATTGTTTTACCTTTTAGCTTCGCGCCGTCATTGGCCGATCGGTAGCCTTGCTCGTACATGGCATTGCTTGCGACGATGGTCATCGAACCGTGGCCAGGCTTTTCGCTGCCCCGATCGAGGATGAGCTTGAACGGTGCACCTTTGGAAACTGTGTTGAACAACCCGGCATTCAAGGTGGTTGCAGTGAGATCGAGCTCGCCTGCCACGAGCGCCGGCATGGCGAGGGCGCCGTCGGCAAAATATTTCAGCTCAGCGTCGAGATCGACTTTCTCGAAGAACTTGCGCGCTTCGGCGATAAATATGGGGCCGGATGAAATCAGGGGGACGAGACCCACTCGTATTTTGGTGGACTTCGACTGTGCCCGGACGATAGCCGGTGTGGCGGCAACGAACGAAAGCGCAGCAGTGCCCGCAATAAGACGACGGCGATTGAATTTCATTTTATCCTCCAGCCACAGAGGGCGTTAAGCGCTCAATCCAGATACTAGGTGAGCGCGTTTGACCGCGCCAGCACTCGAATTCTTCATTCGTTCTATCAGGGCTTCAGCGCGCATATCCAGTGCGATTAAATCAGGGTGCGGTGCACACGCGGCTGTTTTTACCGGCGCGACACCCGCATCCGCTGACCAATCAGCACAGTTGCGACAACGGCCGTGGCAAAAACAATGGTCTCAACATCGATTGGCTCGCCGTTCACCGGCCACGCGAGCGCGACAATGACAAATGGCTGGAGCAGCATGACCTGCCCGACGCGGGCGATGCCTCCGACGGCCATCGCCGCGTTGAAGACAAAAAACGCCACATACTGGCTTACGAATCCGACGTAGCCGAGACCGGCCCATGCCGAAACCGGGGCGCTCGCAATATGGGGGGGCCACATCAAAAATGTCGCCAGTGCCGCGATCGGAAGAAAAATCACGACCTGCCATGAGATGACTTCCCATCCAGGCATCCCGGCTGCGAGGCGGCCGGATAGCGTATATCCAAGTGCCCCGCACGCCACCGTGCCAAGCAGGAACAAGTCGCCGGCGGAAACCGCGCCACCACCGTTCCGGCGGAGCATGAACATCAAAACCAGTATTGCGCCAATGGCGCTCGCCAGCCAAAAACCGGCGCTTGGCCGCTCGTGGGCGAATAGCGCCGCCGCGGCCGCAGTCGCGAGCGGGATGATACCGAGGACGACGCCGCCATGAGCGGCAGGCACCGTCACCATCGCAAGTGCTGCGAGCAGGGGGAAGCCGACCACGGTACAGAGTGCTGCACCGAACAGTTCTGGCCAGAGCGATCGCGGCGGAATTGGCCGCCCCATCACGCTGAGAAGAACGAGGCCCGCTAATCCGGCAAGCGTCACGCGAGCGGCAGTCAGGAAGAGGGCGTCGAAACCGGATAACGCAAGCCGCGTCGCCGGCAGTGTCCCTGCGAACAGGCACATGCCAATGAAACCGAGCAGCAATCCTAGTCTACGATGGGAGATGGCCATGAACGGTCGCTATGAGCGGTCACTACGAGCGGTTGCCGCAATGCGGAGGAATATCCGAATTCGGACGCGTACCTTCGCACGCTGTGTGGACGTCCTTTTTGGTGAAATCGGCAAAAAAGCAACCCGGCGACGATGAAAAATGCCTGTGAAAGGCCGTCTGGCCCTCGGGCAATGAGCAGCGCACCGCAACGTCACTTTACCGGGCCGGGCGATCATTGGTAGGCTTTTAAACACAAATGACGACCGTTCCGGGGAGGATAAAAAAATGATCACGACAGCACGTGCTCTCTTTGTAGGCGCCGCGGCGATCAGCCTGATGATGTTCGCCCCAACCGCACACGCACAAGACAAGACGATCAAGATCGGCGCGCTGTTCCCGATGTCGGGACCAGGTTCGTATTTCGGCGCGCAAGACAAACAAGGCGTCGAGCTCGCGCTTGAGCAGCTCAACAAGACGGGTGTGAACGGCTACAAATTCGCTGTTCAGTATGAAGATTCGAGCTGCGGGCCGCTTCCTGCGACGCAGGCAGCCAAGCGCTTGATCGAGCAATTCAAGCCCGACGTCATCATCGGCGAAGAGTGCTCGGATGCGACGCTTGCGGTCATGCCGATCGTCGAGCAGGCGAAGGTGCCGCTTCTCAATGCCGGATCTTCTTCTATAAAGGTCACCGAGCCGGGCAACCCCTGGACATTCCGGATTATGCCGAACGAGGTCATGCAAGGCATCAACCTCGCGGACAACGCCTATAAACGGCTCAATGCACGCACGGCAGTCCTGTTGTTCGAAAATACCAATGCCGGTATCGGCAACGCCCAGGTCTTCAAGGACACCTTCACCAAGTCCGGCGGAAAGGTGCTGGCGGAGATCGGCTTCGGCCGTGACGTCAACGATTTCACCGCGATTGCGACGCGCGTTGCAGGTCTCGGCAAAATCGATGTGATTCCAACCTACACGCTGGAAGGTCAGGGCCTGAAGATCACGCAGGCGCTCGCACAGGCCGGTGTCACCAAAGGCGGTGGCGGTGATGCCATCCAGATCGGCACGATCTGGCTGCCGTTCGGCTTCGAGCAGAAGGCTGGAAAGGCCGCTCTGGGCTATATCCGTATCGTGCAGTTCGATCCGACCGAGACGCGTGATGCCGTCAAAAACTTCAGCGCAGCGTTCAAGGCAAAGTTTAGCGCCGATCCGACGCACCTGAATGCCCACGCTTATGACCAGATCATGTTGATCGCGGACGTCGTCAAGCGTGGCGGCAAGGATCCCCAATCGATCCGTGACGGCCTTGCTGCTACCAAAAACTATAACGGTGTCACCGGTAGCGTGGAATTCGACAAGACCAACCAGAACACCAAGATGGATACCGTCCACTACATGGAAACCAAGCCAGACATGTCATGGACAAGCCTGAAGTGGAACTGACCCCGCAATGACAACAACGATCGTCCTCCAACAGGCGATCAACGGCGTCGTTCTCGGAAGTCTCTATGTTCTGGTGGCGTTGGGCCTGACGCTGATCTACGGCGTGCTCGTACAGATCAATTTCGCGCACGCCGATTTCGTCACGCTCGGCGCTTTCGCCGCCTACTTCTTCATGCATCTGGTCGGCGCCGGCTATATCGCCAGCATCGGCGCCGCATTTATTGTCGGCGCCGTGCTCGGCTGGCTGGTCAACGCGGCGATTTTCACGCCCTTGCGGCGCAAGGGAAATGAACTTTTGCCGCTGATTGCCACCATCGGCGTCTCGGTCATGATGCAGAACCTGATGCTGACGTGGTTCGGGCCGATTCCGTACGCGTTTGAGACGCCATACAGCAGCCAGGTCATCCGCTTCGCCGGCATCTTCGTATCCTGGCAAAGCGTCATCATCATTGCGGTTTCCTCCATAACAATCGTGCTGCTCTACGCATTCATGAAATTCACATTTCTTGGAAAGGCGCTGCGCGCGGTGTCGCAGGATCGTGAGACTGCGGGGCTGATGGGCATCAATCCCAATCAACTCATCATGCTGACGTTCGTCATTGCATCCGCGCTGGCTGGCATGGCGGGGGCCATGCTGGCGCCCGTTCTCGTCCTCACTCCGTTCGCAGGAACCTCGGTCATCGTGAAAGCTTTTGCCATCGTCATTATTGGTGGATTTGGCAATGTCGAGGGAACGATTCTCGCCGGGCTCATCGTCGGCCTCATTGAAAGCTACACGACGCAGTATCTCGACCCCGGGCTGATCGACATCGTCGTTTTTGCGCTTTTGTTGCTGATGCTGGCCATCAAGCCGACCGGCTTGATCTCCGAGAGGCGCGAAGAGAATGTCTGAGCCAGCGCTCGCGCAATACCCGGCAGATCCACGAGTCCCGCTGCTGGCACGGCGCATGGGATTTCTGGTCGCGGCACTTGCGATCATCGCGCTGCCGCTGATTTTTAATGACACTTACTGGCGCACGAACCTGACGATTTGTGCAATCAACGTGCTGCTCGCGCTCGGACTGGATTTTATCCTCGGCTATGCCGGTCAGCTCAATCTTGGCCATTCGGCCTTTTACGGACTCGGCGCCTACGTCTCCACGTTGCTGATCGTAAGGCTCGGGGTTCCGTTTTGGGGCGCGTTCGCCGCCGGTGTCGTATTTTCCGGCCTGGCGGGAATGTTTCTTTCATTGTTTGCGGTGCGCTTGCGCGGCCACTACCTCGCGATCGCTTCGCTCGGTTTTGCGGTCATCGTCTATCAAATCCTGCTGAACTGGATCAGCCTGACGCAGGGTCCGCTTGGTATCTACGGGATTCCACCACCGCCTGCGCTTGTCGTTGCCGGCGTACAGCTTGCCGACTTTCACAACCTGGCTGCCTTTTTTTATCTGGTGTCCGGGTTCACGTTTCTCGTCTATCTGCTGCTCAGGCAGCTGGTGCGGTCTCCGATCGGAGAAACGCTGACTGCAATCCGCGAGGATGAAGTATCGGCAGCAGCGCTCGGCATTAACGGCGCCGCCTGGAAGGTATTTGCGTTCGGCGTCGGCGCCGCCGTCGGCGGTGCCGCGGGCTGTTTTTACGCGAGTTTCGTCGGGACATTGGTGCCGGACGCTTTTTTCGTCACCGAAGCCTTCAATATCCTGGCCATGGTCATCGTCGGCGGCATGGGCACTTTGATTGGCCCGGTATTCGGCGCGATTCTTTTGACGCTGTTGCCCGAGCTGCTGCGCGGGATCGGCGATCTCCGTCTGGTCGTCTATGGCGCCGCGCTCACATTTGTCGTGCTGTTCATGCCCGGCGGCCTTGCTCAGGCCGCCCGTATCGTGCGGGAAAAGCTCACATTTGGCGGGCGGGCGCAATGATCGCAGCCGCGGCAGTTGATACGCGCGCGTCACCGCCAGCGACCTCGCTTTTGCGCGTACAGGGCCTGCACAAGAGCTTTGGTGGCGTACGCGCCGTTTCCGATATTTCATTGGACGTTCCGGGCGGCTCGATCTTTGCGATCATCGGCCCCAACGGCGCCGGCAAATCCACGCTGCTCAACCTGATCAGCGGGATCTATCAGCCCGATTCCGGGTCACTGTCGTTCGATGGTCACAGCCTCTCCGGGATGCCGTCGCACCGACGCGTGCGGCTTGGTCTCGCGCGCACGTTCCAGAAGATACGTTTGTTCAAGCAACTCAGCGTGCTCGACAACGTCCTTGCCGGATTTCACGTCCATCACAAGATTCCGGCCTGGCAATATGTCTTGCACGGCGCGGCCTTCGCAGATGACCAACGACGCTGCCGCGAAGAAGCGCTGCGGCTGCTCGAATTCTTCGGCATGACGGCGCGCCTGCACGTGATTGCCGGGGTGCTATCCTACGGCGAGCAGCGCATGCTCGAAATCGCGCGCGCTCTTGCGACCCGGCCGCGACTGCTGCTGATCGATGAGCCGGCGGCGGGCTTAAATGCCGCGGAAGTCGATGTATTGCTTGACCGCATCCGTACCTTACGCGGCAATGGCATTACCGTCATTGTTGTTGAGCACAATATGGATCTGGTGATGAACGTTGCCGACCGCATCATGGTGATGGAATACGGCCGCTATCTGTTCCAGGGCGCGCCGGCCGAAGTGCAGAAAAACCCCGCTGTGATCGCAGCCTATCTCGGGGGAGAATTGTCGTGAGCGCGCTGCTATCGGCCGAAAAGCTTGAACTTGCTTACGGCCAGGTGGCTGTTTGCCGCGACATCTCAATACACGTCGAAACAGGCGAAGTCGTCGCTTTGATCGGGGCGAACGGTGCCGGAAAATCGACCACGTTGCGCGCAATCGCGGGTTTGCTGCCACCGCGGCACGGCTCGATCATATTTCGTGGACGCGACGTGACGGCGATGCCCTCGCATGAGCGCAGCAAGCTCGGCATCGCACTCGTTCCTGAGGGTCGCCACGTCTTTCCGTTTCTCACGGTACGGGAAAATCTTGAACTCGGCGGCTTCAAGAATCGCAACGACAGCACAAAAGTTCGCCGAATGATCGGCGAGATATTCGACATGTTTCCCCGCTTGTCTGAACGGAGTGCCCAGAACGCGGGGACACTGAGTGGCGGCGAACAACAAATGCTCGTTCTCGGCCGCGCCATGATGTCGGAGCCGCAATTGCTCTGCCTCGACGAGCCGTCGCTCGGCCTCGCCCCGATCGTTGTGCAGGATATATTCCGCACCATCCGCACCATCAATGCGACCGGCACCAGCGTGCTGCTGGTCGAGCAAAATGCCCGTTACGCGCTGGAAACGGCCAGCCGCGGTTACGTCCTGCAGACCGGATCGGTGATCGCGAGCGGGACTTGCGCTGATCTCAAGCAGAACCCGCGCGTCCAAGAGGCTTATCTCGGCCGCATCGCCACTGCCGTTTCATAGGGGAGTGGGGTGGCGACGACCAACAAGTATTCACTGGCGGGAAAATCTGCGGTCGTGACTGGTGCCGGCAACGGTATCGGGCAGGCGATCGCGCTCGCATTCGGGGAGGCGGGAGCCTCGGTCGCCTGTGTCGACCTGGATGCGCGCGCCGCCGAAGCAACTGCGTCGGCGGTTGCGAAAAGCGGTGTGGAGGCCCTGAGCGTGCGTTGCGATGTTGGCAACGAGGCGGATGTCGAAGCCGCGACAAAGGCGATCTTGCACAAATTTCCGGCCGTCCAGATTTTGGTCAACGGCGCCGCCGGCTACGATCCGAACGGGACTGTGCTCGACCTCACTTTGTCCGACTGGAACCGGGTATTTGCGGTGAATGTTGGCGGAGCGTTCCTGATGAGCCGTGCGATATTGCCTGCGATGATTGCGGCAGGCGGTGGCAGCATTATTCATATCGCTTCGCAACTGGGTTCCGTCGCCGCTCCGCGCCGCGCGGTCTATTGCGCGACCAAGGGCGCACTTCTTCAACTTGCCAAGGCAATGGCGACCGATCACGCGGCGCAGAACATCCGCGTCAATACGCTTTCGCCGGGTGCAGTCGAAACCGAGCGGTTGATAAAGCGGTTTGGCGACATGGAGACCGCCCGTCGCGTGTCGGGTCCGAAACATCTGTTGCAAAGGCTGGGGCAACCGGAAGAAATCGCTCACGCAGCGGTGTTTCTCGCGAGCGATGCCTCAAGCTTCATGACCGGCGCCGACCTTTTGGTCGACGGTGGCTATAACGCGACCTAGCCCCTGTTCAGCGCCCGAGGATGCTGCCCGCCATTGCGCGCGGGTCGCGCGTCGGCCACGCGCCGGCGTCCGCGGCCTGGAACAGATCAGACAAGTGCATATTGAAGAGAGCCGGCTCCTCCAGATTGATGTTGTGGCCGCAATTCGCCATGACCACCAATGCGGCGGTTGGGATGTTCTTCTTCATTAGAATCCCCGGTTCAAGGCAGGGCCAATCCTCGTCGCCGGTCATAATCAGAGTTGGCGCCTTTATTGTTTTCATCTTTTCGACCAGATCGAAAAGCGATGGGCGTCGTTTCTGCACGCCGCGCATGGTCAGGGCCGCGCCCTCCGTCGAATGTTCGGCAAGCTGGTCGGCAAATTCCCGCCAGCCACGGGGATCCTTGTTCTGATGTTGCACGCGCGTGGGGCCGAGCGCGTAACCCTCGGCCGCCTTTTTCATCGTCAGCTCTTCGAACCGCTTCGCGGACGCTTCCGCTTCATCGGCAAATTTAGCGCGCTCGCCGGGTGCCGCACCGTATCCGCAACCCGCGATCACGATCGAGCGACAGCGCGCCGGATATGTGAAACCAAAATGGAGAGCCGCAAAGCCGCCCATGGAAAGGCCGACGATGTGTGCCTTGTCTATCTTGAGGCCATCGAGCACGGAACGAATGTCATCCCGCGCGCGATCTTGCGAATAGCGCTCTCCGTCCGTCGGCACGTCAGACGGCGGGTAGCCTCGCGCATTGAAGGTGATGCAACGATAATATTTCGAAAAATGACGAACTTGCTGTTCGTATGAACGATAGTCGCCAGCAAATTCGTGAATGAAAACGACTGGAATGCCTTTGCCAGTTTCTTCGTAATAGAGCTTTATTCCATCGTCGGTCGTAAGGTGTGGCATGAATTCCTCTTTAGGTATGCTCGGCGCCTATTAGAAGGCCTGGGCGCGCGCAGACAATCCGGCGTCGATGGTGACGACAGAACCGCTGGTATAGGCCGACCGTTCTGAAGCAAGAAACGCGATGGCAGCGCCGATTTCTTCCGCGCTGGCGCCGCGTCCGAATGGCAGCGGCTTGAGCAAATCCTTCCAGTTGTCCGCACTTCCGGTGCGATCGAGTGCTTTCTTCTTCATCAGGCCGACCAGCCGGTCGGTGGCCACCGGACCCGGATTGATTGCGACAACACGAATGCCGTCCTTCGCACTGACGCTGCCCAGCGATTGGGTGAAAGCGGCGAGGGCGGCGTTTCCTGCAACACCGCAGATGTATTCGGGGTCGTGGGTTTGGGCGGCATTGCCGACCACATTGACGATCACGCCCTGCTTGCGCTTCTGCATCAGTGCGTAGAAAGCCCGGCACATGTTGACATAACCGAACACCTTGAGGTCCCAGGCTTTGCGCCAGGTCGCTTCGTCAACATTGAGCAGTGTGCCGCCGGGAATTGCGCCGGCATTGTTTACCAGGATGTCGATGTCGGGGTAGTCGCGTGCAAGCTGGTTGACATTGGTGCTGTCGGACAGATCTGCGGCGACGGTATCAACACGTACGTTGGTCTTTTGCACGATGGCTGACTTGGCTGCAGCAAGCGCATCGGCGCTGCGCGAGACCATGATGACGTTGCAGCCTTCGGCGGCCAATATCTCGGCGGCGGCGCGGCCGATCCCCTTGGACCCGCCGGTGATCAATGCGGTCTTGCCAGCCAGCTTCAAGTCCATCGGTGCTACCCCCTCACAATACTGCGGTAAAGCGACTATGGCCGCCACGCCGACCATCGGCAACCACCCTTGTCAGCGCGCCGCTTCGATCAGACGGCGAATACCTTCGCGGTGGCCCACTTTGGCGCGAAATCCGAAATCGCGGGCCGGCGCCTCGGTGTCTACCGGCCCTCGCGCAGTCACCGGCTTGCTGTGGTCAATCTCAAGGCGCACCGGTTTTCCTGCTGCCGCCGCCGCCGTCGCGATATCGTCCGGGGTTACTTTTTCAGGATGCGCGATGAAATAGCTGAACTGCCTGCGGCCGTGAGAAAAGCAGGCGGCCACGGCGGCCTGTGCAGCGTCGTCGATATAGACGTAGGGCCAATCGGTCAGTGGCTCGATCCGCGCGACATCACCTGCCAGCGCCGCACTGACAATTTTCTCGATCGTGAACACGGTCTGCCGCCCAGGGCCATAAATCACCGTGTAGCGCAAAGAACAAAGATCGAGCGGTATATTGCCCCACAATCCACGCAACACGATATCGACCGCGGCCTTCGAAGCGCCATAGACCGACGTCGGACGCAACGGATAATCATCGCCCACGGGTTCGCCTTCATAGAAACTGCCGAGCGCCGAGACCGACGAACAATAGATAAATGTTTTAACCCCGGTCTCCACGGCGGCACGCAGCAAATTAAGGCTGCCGACGACATTAATTCCAACAACCCCGATGGGGTCGTCGGCCATCACCATCGGACCGGACACGCCACCGGCATGGATGATGTGCGTGACTCCCTCGCGCGCAAGCAACACTTTGAGCTTTTCGCAATCCGAGAGATCGTCACGGATCTGCGTCGTGGGCGAGGGCTGCGGATCAAGCCCAATGGCGCGATGCGCGTTTTGGGCGAGCAATTTCATCACGGCGTGGCCAAGGAACCCGCTTGCGCCTGTGACCAGAGTTACATTGTTCGACATTCGGAAAGTTCGTCAGACGATCTTGCTGGCATGAAAATTGGTGATTTCAGCATCGCTATATCCCGCATCATGCAGAATTTCGTCGGTGTGCGCACCCAACTCCGGCAAAGTCGAAACGACACGCGCGGGGGTGCGTGACAGCGTGACCGGCTGACCGACGACGCGGATGTCACCGCGCTTGGGATGATGTAGCGGCACCGCGATACCGAGATGCTGCACCTGCGGATCGGCAAAGACTTCGTCGAGCTTGTAAATCGGGCCTGCCGGCACGCCTTGCTGCTCCAGCTTTTCCAGCCATTGCGGGCAGCTTTTTGTCCTGAAAATTTCGGCCAGCAGCGCGGTCAGCTTCGGCCGGTTGCGGAAGCGCAGTTCGAGCGTCGCATATTCAGGCGCCTTGCTAAGATCGGGTTGCTCCAGCGCCACGCAAAGTGCGCGCCACTGACCATCGCCACCCACGCCGATATTGATAAACCCGTCCGATGTTTCGAACACGCCCATCGGCGTTGAATAAGGATGGTCGTTGCCGGCCTGTCCCGGTACTGCGCCGTCGACGAGATATCGCGCCGCTTGAAAATCCATCAATGCGATTTGAGCTTCCAGCAATGACGTTTGCACCCATTGGCCGACACCGGAACGTTCACGTTCGGCAAGCGCAATCAGAATTCCTGTCGCGGCGTAAATTCCGGCTGAACTGTCGGCCACGGCAATACCCGCACGCATCGGCCCTTCGCCCGGAACTCCGGTGACCCACATCAGTCCGCCCATGCCTTGCGCAATCTGATCAAATCCGGCGCGCGTGCGGTACGGGCCGCTCTGCCCAAACCCGGAGATGGATGCGAGAATAATGCGGGGATTGACCGCCTTAAGTGCTTCGTACGCGATCCCCATGCGTTCTTTCACGTCGGGCCGGAAATTTTCCACCACCACGTCGGCGCCTTTGACCAGCCGCATGAAAATTTCGTGCCCGGCCTTCTCCTTGAGGTTGAGCGTGAGCGAGCGCTTGTTCCGATGAAGATTGAGCATGTCGGACCCATCGCGCGCCCCGCTCATGCCCTCGTTCGGATCGACTCCGGGAGGGGCCTCGATCTTGATAACGTCCGCGCCAAAATCACCGAGGATGCGGCAACAGGTTGGGCCCGCCCGTACGCGCGTCAGGTCCAACACGCGAAGCCCGGCCAACGCGGCTGAAGGTTGCGAAACACTCATTGCACCAGTGCCTCATTTGACATTTTCACCAAATCGATCACTGCGGCGGGAACACGCCCGTGCCAGTCGCTGCGAGCTTGCACAGCCACAGCCAGCGCGATCAATGCGTGATCGGACTGCGGTCTGCCGACTATCTGCAGGGCGACCGGCATGGCGCGGTCGTCGAAGCCGACGGGAATGGCAACCGCAGGAAAGCCGAGCATATTGACGAACCGCGTCCAGCGGCTGAGCTCGTAAAGCGTTTTGGCATTGAACGATGCCGAGCGCGGGTCGCATTCGACGGCGGGCGGTGTTCGGATCGAAATCGCCGGCAGGACGATGGCCTCGGCATCCCGAAAAATGTTGTCGATGAAATCCATAGCCAATTGTGAGCGTGCGGACACGCTCGCTGCAAGCGTTTCGTCGTCGATGGCCAGACCCTTTGCCAATCGCCTTGTCAGAACAGGATCCAGCGAACCGCCTTCCACGAGCCTTCGATGCATGCGTGCCGCCTCTGCCTGCATGATCGTGAAAACGTGGGGGTCGAGTGCTTCGATGGCCGCAACCGCGTCACGAGAGATAATCGTGATCCCGCAACCGGCGATCGTATCGATCCCGTCTCGGCACGCTTTTCCAATCGGTGCCTCGGCAAGATCCAGCACGTCGCTGGCCACAACGACCTTGCTGATCGTTGCTGTCTGGCGAGATTCAAACAGGAGTCGTGCGGGAGCGACCATATCGGACGCGCTGCGTGCCAGAAGGCCTATGGTGTCGAGCGTCGGTGCGAGAGGTATCGAACCCGCGGCCGACACGGCGCCGTAGCTTGGTTTCCATGCGGTAACACCGCAACAATGCGCGGGAATACGCAGTGAACCTCCGGTATCCGACCCCAAAGCGAAGACCACCGAACCGCTCGCGACCGCAGCGGCTGAACCAGATGACGACCCGCCAGAAATGAAATCAATGTTCCATGGGTTTCCGACGCGGCCGTGTACCGCATTGTAGCCGGATGGTTCATAGGCGAGTTCGGTCATTGCCGTGTAGCCGATGCGCCGGCCACCGGCGCGATCGAGCAGAGTCGAGCACCGTTGCTTGCCCGCCTTCTATCATCAGTGGCGGTTGCGACAGTCCGCCATGCGGCATGCGCGTGGCGGATCGAAAAGATATCCTTTGCCGCATAGGGCATTCCGTCGAGAACACCACGCGCTGGGGCGTTATCGCCAGCTTCGAAAGCGACAAACGCATTGAGCTGCGGTTCAAGACTGCGCGCAAAATCACCTGCGCTTGCGGAAAGCCGTGCATGCTCTGCGGCACCAAGACCCGTCCAATCGCGAAACCGCAAGGCTATTATGTCGGCCATGATCCACTAGGATTTCGCAAAGCGCTCGGCCGGCGGCGCGATTTCGGTGACCAGATCGCGAATCAGTTTCTTGTTCGAAAGCGGCGCCAGTGTCATCTCGCCTGGTTGCAGGCGGGCGGTGCAGGCATAGACGGTCTTGCCGTCAAGCTCGATCATGCACTCCTTGCAGGCGTTGGCGTTGATGCAGGAGAAGCGGATCGCCAGCGAGGGATCACGATTGACCCGTATCCAACGCAAGCCGTCGAGCACCGACTGGCCCGGTTCGAACGGCACTTCGTATGTCTCCCAGCGTCCCGCGTTTGCGTCGAGGCCGCGCCAGATCCTGAGCGTCGCGTGCTCCGTCATGACGCCACCGCCGCGTTCGCGTGTGGGGCTGTCTGCCGACATCACAATTCGACCGTCACGTAGCCTGACAAACTGATTGAGCGTCCAGTCCGGCGATAGCTGCGGATAGTCCTCGCGCTGATGTGCGCCACGGGTTTCTGCGCGCGCAAGTGCGGCCTCGGTGACCGTGCGTGCGACCAAAAGCATATTGCGTAGATCGAACCAGTCAATTCGCCGCATGTCGAAGCGTTTGCCGTCGCCGGGCGGGCAGTCGCCGATGTCGCGGGTCAGGCGTGCGATGGTGTCAAGCGCGCGGGTAAGTCCCGCCTGGCTGCGCAACGCGCCGACATGGTCTTGCATCGTTGCCTGAAGCGTCTGCACGATTTCAGCGGTATTGACGTCGCTGTTGGACGAAGCGACGGTCAACGCAAGCGCCGCCTGGGCGTTGTCCGCGAGGTCGGGCATCGTGCGCGTGCGCTTCGCATGGTCAGCAGCGCTGCGCCCGGCCCGGCGGCCAAACACCAGCGCTTCGGTGATGGCATTGCCGGACAGACGGTTGGCGCCATTGGCGCCGCCGACGGCTTCGCCGGCTGCGAACAGGCCGGGCAGATCCGTTCGCATCTGCGGATCAGCCGCAATGCCGCCCATGTGATAGTGCGCGATCGGCGCCACTTCGATTGGCATTTTTGTGAGATCGATGCCATTGGCGGCGAGGCGGTCGATGACAGGCCCGAACGCCTCGCGCAAAGCCGTTGCCGAACAGTGCTGGAAGCTGAGATAGGCGCCGCCATGCGGAGAGCCGCGGCCGGCTTCGACCTCCTTGAGAATCGCATAACTGCCGACATCGCGCGTGATGACATATTTTCCGTCCTCGGCGACTCCGTAGCGCTGCGTAAATTCTTCCATGCGGTTGTTGAGCAGCCGGCCGCCGAGCTTGTAGCGAAACGGATCCCACATGATCGGATCCATGCCGATCAGCCGGGGCGCCAGATGGCCGATGGGAAAGAACTGGACGAATTCCATATCCACAAGCGAAGCGCCGGCGCGCAATGCCAGCGCATAACCGTCGCCGCCCATGTTGGCCGACGCGCTGTTTCGCCGGTAAAGCCGCGTGAGACCGCCGGTCGCAAGAACGGTCGACTTGGCCGACAGAATGACCGGCGCGCCCGAACCGAGATGAAGCGCAACCGCTCCGGTGACTGCGCCATCGGTGAGCAGAAGCTCGACGATGCACAGATCGCCCGCCTTGCGGATGCCGGCGTTCTTGTTCAGCACTGTCCGCAAGGTCTTCGACACTGCCGGGCCGGTGTTGAGAAAATCCACATAGACGCAGCGCGGGCGGTCGTGGCCTGGCGCCATTGCCTGGGCAATGTGGCCGTCTTTTCGCGCCCATCCGATGCCCCAGTCATCCATTGCCCGAATACATTCCGGCCCGTCCTCGCACAGCAGTTGCGCGAGCGGCTCGTTGCACAGGCCGCGCCCGGCGGCGAGCGTGTCCTGGTAATGATGGCTCCAGTGATCCGGGGTTTCTGCGCCTGAGCGCGACCGCAACCGTCATCTGTGCCATCACGGTGGCGCCGCCGCGGCCAATGAGGCTGCGCTCGGCGAGCAGAACGCTGGCTCCATCGCGTGCCGCCTCGATCGCGGCGTACATGCCTGCGGCCCCGGAGCCGATCACCAGGACATCAGTTTCGGCGCGCATCGGATCGTAGGACATGGATGGCTCGTGACAGGTCCTGTTGCCAGTCCAATCGCCGTCTAGCGCACAAGCAGACGCTTAGCAATTAACCCTACTCGGTGACGTTACCCGCTCAGGTTACTACGCGATTAAAACCACCGGCATTTGTTCGCCCGCTATAGGAATTTTGCCTTACGCGGTTGCGTCATCATTTCCCTGAACGCGCTGCGGAATTCAACACAGCATCGAAGGCAGTGCTGTGATCGTGGGAGAAATTTGTATGCGTAAGTCTAAGACTCTGACCAGCCTGCTGGTTGCGGTGGCGTTTACGGCTGTGCCGTTCGGCGCGAGCTTTGCTGCAGTGGTGGCACCCAGGCAGCCTGTGCCAGCGCTGCGTAGCACGGATCATACCGGGCCGTGGGCCGTTGGTTGCGGGTTTGCTTCGGCTGGATCCTTGATGATTGGCACGGCCATCCATGCCGGCGACAAGAAAGATCCGCGGCAGTTGACCATCAATGAAGCCGGTTGGCATTCAGCTGCCTGTCCGTTCCTTCTGCCGTGGGCCCTGATCACTCAGGCGACTTGTCCGGACAACAAGGCGACCTTCCAGGTTGCGCGTCTGGCTTTCCGCTTTGTGAAAAAGCACACGGCGGGTGATCAGTCGGCGTTTACGAACGCCTACGGTGAGGCCTGCCGGACCGGCAAGCTGTCGCGCGATACCTTGCGATTGCTGAACAGCCTCATCTGAAGCCTGGCAGCAGCTACGGTGAAATCGGTCAGAGCGGCCGATCGAAAGCAAGAAAGACCGCCTCGGGGCGGTCTTTCGATTTTTGCCGGCATTTACGTGCTCAAGAATCAATCGTCGTCTGCCTCGTCATGCGCCGTCGAGAGCGAATGCAGAGCGTTGAGGGGATGCTTCAGAAGCTCGATATTGTCGTAGTCGACGTATAAGAGCGTCATCGCAATAACGATAATCACATACAATATAGGCGTCAGGCTCTCGCGCATGTTCTTTTTGCCTCGTCTTGAACAGACGGGTGACAGCAAAAAACAGGCCAAAAGATGTCTGCGTTTGATTCGGCTGAGAAATGTCCGCGCTGACGCCTCCACAGCTACCGCAAAACTGAATTGCTGGAATGAAAGCTTGAATTTGAGGCGGCTGCTGCACAATCGGTCGGCGTGACTCCTTGATTATCAATCGCTTTTCCGACAATTGCCTAGTCCATAACGTTTCCGTGAACGGGATGGCTAATTTTGTGACATCGCGGTGAGTTGTAAACGTGACCGCGCTGGGCGACACAGCGCGCCCGCAAGATTCCTCTTGCCCCAAACACAACGGAGATGAACCGTGAATATCGGTAACAAGATTCTTTTTGCTTCCATCCTCGCGCTGTCCGCTGCCACTTCGGCTTACGCTGCCGAGGAAGATGCGCTGGTCGAGCGCGGAACCTATATGTCCGCCAACGCATCGGTTGAGCAACACGTCATGGTCAAGCGCGACCGTGCACACCGCGCCACCGATGCGCGGGCCTATGCCCCGGCCGGCGTGTGGGCCGATGAGGCCGTTGATTTCGGCATCGGCAGTCAGCGTTAAGCGTCCCCTTCCCCAGCTTGTGCCTGACTGCCGAGAGGCCGCCTGCAAAGGCGGCCTCTCTTCTCGTTAGCCCCTGCGTTTTCCCGAGCGGGCGATAAAGATGAAATGATTCAGCCGCCGGCATAAGTGTGATGCCGATCACACTTCCCATGGGGTTTGGTGGGTAAAGAGTTCGAAAGCGACTCCGCATTGCACAAAAAGGGAACTGGCATCTTGAAGTTTCGTTTTTCCGACTTCGAAATTGATGTTGCGCGGTATGAATTGCGGCGAGCAGGCAAGGTCATCGCAATCGAACCGCAGGTATTTGATCTGCTCGTCTACCTGGTTCGAAATTGCAATCGAATCGTCAGCAAGAATGAACTCATCGATGCCGTCTGGCTGGGACGGATTGTCTCGGAAGCAGCGTTCAGTTCGCGTTTGAGCGCGGCCCGGCGTGCGATCGGCGATGACGGTGCGGGACAAATGTTTATTCGGACGCACTACAAGCGCGGTTTTTCATTCGTCGGAAAAGTCGAAAATCACCCCGCGCCGGCTGATTCGCCCGCAGCAACGCCGGCTATACAACCGGCCGTGACCGATGCCGTCGTGAGGGCTCCGGCCATCGTGCGGTGCGACAGGCCCTATATTGCCGTTTTGCCGTTTCGCAACCTGAGCGGTGATTTCGAGCAGGAACGTTTTGCCGGCGGACTCACTGAAGATGTCATTACGGGACTGACGCGGCAGCCCTGGTTTTCAGTTATCAACCTCAACGCGCATTCCGGGACGAGTGATGATACCGTCGATCTGCGCAAAGTAGCGAGTGATCTGGGTGTCCGGTATGCGTTTGAGGGAAGCGTGCGCGGCGCGGCGGACCGGGTTCGGGTGACCGGACGGTTGATAGACGCCTGCAGCAATGTGCACGTGTGGGCCGACCGTTACGATTGTGGACCGATCACTTCACTTGCGCGCCAGGACCAAATTTCCAGCCAGATCGTCGACGCCGTGACGTCGCAGATCATTGTTGCCGAGGCGGCACAACTGCGACGTAAGCCAATAGAGAGCACATCCGCGCGGGATCTCGTGATCCAGGCGCTGCCGCATATGTGGCGCACAAGCATGGCCGAGCATCTGCAGGCCCAGGAGCTTTTGAAGCGTGCCGTCAAGCTTGACCAGAAGTGCGCGCACGCCCATGCGTTGCTGGGCTGGACCTACGCCAGCATGTTCAACCTGAATTCTCACGTTCCCATCAGCGAATTGACCGACGGCGCCATTGATGCGGGTGCCAAAGCCGTGACTTTTGATGAGCAGGCGCACTGGGGACATCTTGTGCTTGGAATTGGTTATGCGCGGCGGCGGCGGCCCGAGGAGGCGGTTGCGCATATTTCGAAATCCGTTGCCTTAAATCCGAACTTTGCGCTCGGCCACGCGGGGCTTGGCTATGCGTTTGCGTGCGGTGGCCAGCCCGAGCGCGGCCTGGATTCGTTGAGGGAGGCGCAGCGGCTCAGCCCGTTGGATCCCTTTCTTTCAATGTATGCGCCGGTGGTCCGCTATATGGCTTCGTTTGCCATGCACGACTACGAAGAAACGGTTGCGGTGTGCCGTGCGATGACCACGCGCCATCCCAATCACGTCGGTGCGCACCGCTTAATGACAGTGTCCCTGGGGTTGCTCGACAAGGAGAGCGAAGCAAGAGAGTCGCTCATGCGTACCCTTACGCTCCAGCCCAACCTCTCGAGTGACCATGTCGCAAAAGACACCGTCTATGCCGATGCGTCTGATCGATCCCGGTTTCTTCTGGGGCTGCAGAAGGCTGGTTTAAAAGGCTGAATTCTCTATTTCTGGCCGGACTTGTGGCGTTCGATTGCCTGCCAAATCTGGTACGGCGTTGCCGGCATTTGGATGTCATCGACACCATAAGGGCCGAGCGCATCAACAACACCGCTGATAATCGCGGCCGGTGCGGCCGTCGTGCCTCCTTCACCGCCGGCCTTGATGCCGAGCGGATTGGTCGGAGAAAGCACCTCGACAATCCTGGTCGTAAATGACGGCAGGCGATTGGAGCGCGGCATACCGTAGTCCATGAACGAGCCGCACTGCGGCTGGCCCGATACAGGCTCTACGACGCATTGCTCCCACAGCGCCTGACCGATGCCTTGCACGATCGCGCCGTGCGTCTGCCCGTCGACGATCATCGGATTGATGCATCGGCCGACATCGTCAACCGACGTATAGCGCGTCAGCTCCAGGCCGCCGCTCGACGGGTCAATTTCGATTTCGCAGATGGCGCATCCATTGGGGAATACCGGCTCATGCATCTCGTTGTCGGTGACCACCGCAAGGCCCGATGCCAGATCATCCGGCATAGGGTGGCGCGCCATTTCCTGGGCGAGCTCGAGAAAGTCGAAGCTGCGGTTGCTGTCGCGCACGGAAAAGCGGCCATCGCTGAAATCAACGCGCTCCGGCGCGGTGTTGAAAATCACCGCTGCGGCACGTTTGCCTTTGGCAATCAGTTCGCCGGCCGCCATTGAAAACACGGTCGCCGCATGGCGCATGGAGCGCCCCGAGTGCGTGCCGCCGCCCGCTTTCACCACATCCGTGTCGCCCAGAATGATGTGGACCTTCTCGACCGGCACCGAGATCAGATCCGCCACCACCTGGGCAAAGCTGGTTTCGTGCCCTTGGCCGGCCGGCTGGGTGCCGATGACAACCTCGACGCCACGCGCCGCGGACACCGCGATCCGGGCCTGTTCTTTTGGCGCGCCAATCGAGGACTCGACGTAATTGGCAAGACCGCGTCCCAAGAAGTCTGCCGCGTTTTTTGGCGTTGCGCTGGCGGTTTTTGAACCCGTCCCAGTCGGCCAGACGCATGGCAAGGTCCATGTTCTCCGCATAGCGCCCGCTGTCGTAGAGCATGCCGACGGCATTGCGATATGGCATGGCCTGCGGCCGCACCAAATTACGCCGCCGCAAGGTGACGCGATCAATGCCGAGTTGCTTCGCTGCGATGTCGATGAGTCGTTCAAGCGCAAATGTAATCTCCGGCCGGCCGGAACTGCGATAGGCCTGGGTTGGTGCCGTGTTGGTGAAGACCGCCATGGCCCGGAGCGACGCCACCGGAATATTGTAACTGCCGGTGATCAACCCGGCGCCCTTGCTCAGCGGCGACAATGACACGCAGCGCGCGCCGACATTGCTGATATTGGTCGCGCGCAAAGCCAGGAAGCGTCCACGCTCGTCAAGGGCAAGTTCAAACTTTGCCACCAGGTCGCGGCCCTGGTAGTCGCTGATAAAACATTCCGAACGCGTGGCCGTGTGCTTGACCGGACGGCCCAGTTTGCGCGCAGCCCACAAGATAAGGCCGAACTCGACATACACACGATTGCGCGTACCGAAATTGCCGCCAACGTCGTAAGACAGCACGCGAATCCTTTCGGGGTCGACTCCAAGGACGGCGGCAAGCTCGCGCTTTTGCCGCACCGCGCCGCCGCTCCCCGCGTAAATCGTGTAGCGCTCCGTGGATTCGTCGTAGTGCGCCACCGCTGCGCGCGGCTCCATCGGCACGCCGGTCACCCGGCCGACGTGGAAATCCTTCCTTACGACATGGGCGGCGTTGGCCAGGATTCGATCCGTTTCAGCCGCATGACCGAACCTGGTATCGACCAGAACATTGTCGGCGGCCTCGTCCCAGACCGCCGGGGCACCGGGCTGCATGGCGTCCTCGGCGTGCAAGACGCACGGCAGCACTTCATAGGTGACTTCAACCGCTTCCGCCGCATCGGCCGCCTGGTTCGAAGTTTCCGCAACCACCATTGCGACAGCTTCACCGACGTGACGCGCCTTGTCGGTCGGGAGCAGGACATGCGGCCCGAAGAAGACGTCGCCGCCGCCGGGTCCATGCAATTTCATGTCGTATCGAGTTTTCGGCAGCGGATCGTGCGGGATGGCGCCGAGATTGTCGGCCTGGCAGTCCGCGCCGGTGAAGACGCCGAGCACACCAGGCATATTTTTTGCCGATGCAGTGTCGATCCGGACAATGCGGGCGTGGGCATGCGGTGAACGCACGATGGCCGCATAGGTTTGCCCGGGCAAACAGAAATCGTCGCTGAATTGTCCGCGCCCTGTAAGCAGTCGCGCATCTTCGGTGCGCGGCAGAGGCTGGCCAATAAAGCGGAATTTGGCGGGCTGCTCGGTCATCGGCGCCGTTGTGAGGTGAAGGTCGCCGCGCAGTTGACCGTAAAAACAGCCAAAATCCAACCGGTGTTTAACTATGGGCGGTTATGCGCCCGCGAAATGCCTTGCTGCGGTCCCGGCCATAGGAAATACTCGTAGCAGGCCCAATTTTTTTGCGCAGCCATGAAACATATCGCCATCAAATCCAACAATGCGCCGCTTCTGGTCGGGATCACCGGCGCGTCGGGCGTGATTTACGGGGTCAGGCTGCTGGAAATGCTGCGCGCCTGCAATGTCGAGACCCATCTCATCGTCTCGCGCGCCGCACAATTGACGCTTGCCTACGAGACCAATCTGAAACTTGCCGACGTCACCGGCCTCGCCACTGTTGTGCACGCCAACAATGATGTGGGCGCCGCCTGCGCCAGCGGTTCCTTTCGCGCGCGCGGCATGGTCATCGCGCCGTGTTCGATCAAGACAATGGCGGAAATCGCCACCGGCAACACGGCAAATCTGATTTCGCGCGCGGGCGATGTTGCCTTGAAGGAGCGGCGACGCCTGGTTCTCATGCTGCGGGAAACTCCGCTCCATATCGGGCATATCCGCAACATGGCGGCGGTGACGGAAGCCGGCGCCATTGTCTATCCGCCGGTGCCGGCATTCTACGCGCTGCCAAAGTCGATCGACGAAATGGTGAATCATACGCTCGCCCGCGTGCTCGAGCTTTTCGATATTGATACCGGCCAGGTCCACCGCTGGACGGGCGAGCGGGAACGGCCGAAAACCCGCGAGCCGGTGGATCGTTCGTAGCGGGCAGGCACGAGCGTGATCAAACAAGGCGCGCGCGACGGCGAACTCCAATACGACAACGAATTCTGGCGCTTCTCGCTCGCCGTCTACAAGCCGCCCGATGTCGCGGCCGAGTGCCTGGCCTTGCAGGAGGCCGTCGGCCTCGACGTCAATCTTCTGCTGTTCTGTACCTGGCTCGGGACGCGTGGAATCGTTTTAAGCCGCAGCGATATCGAGGCCGCATCGCGCGTCGTTGCCCTTTGGCATAACAGCGTTGTTCGGCCCCTGCGCGGGGTGCGCCGGCACATCAAGACGCAATATGGGGACGCTCTCGAGGGCCTGAGGTCGCGTATCAAAGACGATGAGCTGCAGGCGGAACAGATCGAGCAGGCAATGCTGTTTGCCTATGCGCAGGGGATTCAAAGTTCTCCTGACGGAATCGCACGACCGTCGCGCGGAACGTCAATGAGTATATTTCGATGTTATCCGGCGCCGCGGCGCCCGTGCCGGCCGCGCCATTGCTGATCCGCGCGGCGCAACTTTTGGCAAAATAATTTACGCGGCCGTTTATGGTCGCTTTGTTTCCTCGTTCTTCATTTTGCTCGCGTCCATATCGTGCATGACGCGCGCCCAGCGTTGCGTTTCGCTCTTGATGAAGGCGGCGAAATCATCCGGGCTGCCGCCGAGTGCATTGAGTCCCTGCGTCTCAAGTTGCTTGACGACGTCCGGATCCTTCAGCGCTTTGTTCGTTGCCTCGGAAATTTTGTCGATGACCGGCCGCGGTATGCCCGCAGGTCCCAGGATGCCGAACCAGAGCCCGGTTGCGTAGCCGGGCAGGGCCGCTTCGCCGATGGTCGGAAGATCGGGCGCGATGCTGGCGCGCTTGGCCTCGCTCGTTGCCAGGGCTCTCACGCGGCCGTCCTTCATGAAACCCAGCACGGTCGAGGCCGGCGCGAACATGACCTGGATGCGGCCGGAAATAAGATCCATCGCGGTCTGCGCGCTGCCGGGATAAAGAACGCCGGTCATCTTTATTCCCGCCATCTGCTTGAACAATTCGGTCGCAATATGCGGTCCGCTGCCGAGGCCGGCGGCGCCGTAAAGCAGCTCATCCGGCTTCTGCCGGGCAAGCGCGATGAGTTCCTTGACGTCTTTGACGTTGAGCTCGGGATTGACGACCAGGATGTTCGGAATCGAGCCGACAAGCACAATCGGCGCCATATCCTTCTCGATGTTAGGCGCTTTGTTCGGCATCAATATCGGGTTGATGGTCATTGCAATGGTACCGAACAGCAAGGTGTAGCCGTCCTTGGCACTGCGCGCGACATAGTCGGTTGCAATCATACTGCTGGCGCCCGGACGATTTTCCACGACCATCGTCTGGCCCAGCAGTTCCCCAACTTTGTGGCTGATGATCCGCGCTGCAACGTCGCCGCTTGATCCCGCCGCGAATCCGACCACCAGGCGAACGGGGTGCGTCGGATAGCTCTCCTGGGCCGGGGCAGGCTCGTGTGCGGCGAGCAGGAGGGCCGCAATGAGGACAAGGAGTTTTTTCAATCGAATCATGTGCGGCGACCGCTCTCAGGTTTTTTTCGTTGACCCTTCGACGTTTCGCGTGGGCGTTTCCGGTATGAGCCCTCCGCGGCGACGTTTTATGGTCTCGTGGCCGCTTTCCGCCCATTGGCCCTCGACGGCGCGCTTGGCGTAAAGGTCAAACCGTTCATCCCAATCGCCGAGCGAATATCCGTGCCACGGTGACTGTGGCGAGATTGCCGGTAACCCCAATTCATTCCAGATGGCCCGGGCATTTTCCATGTATTCCCGCTTGGGCAGCGCCAGCGGAGGCATGTCATGCTTAAGCGTGGCGTCTATGAGAATAGTTGAGTCTTCGCGGGCTCCTGATTTGGGCCCATGGCCGGCAGAACGGTATGGCGAAATATGAACGTCTGCTCCAGGATCGGAGCGATAGGCCAGCGACCAGAATATCGCATCAGTATTCGCCGGGTCGATGTCATCGCTGACGGCAATGCAGATTTTGCCGCAGTCCGCGCGTAGCGATGCAGCCCCATGGAGCCCGCGCCATACTTCCGTTCGTGCCGTTCCGCGCGCAAATTGCAGGAAGATGACCTTTCGCAGATTCGTAAAGGGCTCGTGCATCGTCAGCCCTTTGATGCCGCGAACACCGAGCTGATCGCGCAGATGTGACAGGAACATCGGCTCAAACGCCACTTTTTTCATGACGCTCGATTCACTGGGCGTCACCTGGCTGATGATTGACACGAAGACCGGCGCACGCTTGTGCGTGATCGCGGTCACTTTCATCGACATGTTGAAATCTTCCAGCGCCACGTGGCCGTGGCTTTCGCCAAACGGACCCTCCGGCTCCAGCAATTCGCTGTCGACCAGCCCTTCAATAACGATTTCGGAGTCGGCTGGAACATAAAGGTCCACGCTGACGGCCTTGACCACCCGAATGGGCGCGCCGGCCAATCCTCCGGCCACGGCCATTTCGTCAAGATCGACGGGAAGTTTTTGCGGACCGGTAAACAAGACGACAGGTGCGCAACCGATCACAATCGCGCAGGGCATTGGCTCTTTTCGCTTCTGGTACTTTTTCCAATGGAGATAACCGCCGGCGCCGCCGGGCCGTGACGACATGCGCACGCCAAGCCGGTCTTGCGCTTTCAACGCGCCGCGATAGGTGCCCATGTTTTGCACACCGCTGTCCGGATCGCGGGTGATGCACAGTGTTGCTGTGAGATAGGGGGCGGAGTCAAAGCCGGGGGTCGAAACCGGGACCGGCAATCGCGCGAGACCTTCGCCGGGACGCAGAAGATCCGCGCCCTTGGTTACGACCTCCTGGCACGCGGCCGATTGGACGATCACGGGCGGGATTGGATTTGCAATGCCTTGGGTCCATGCCGTCCCGATGTCTTCGACTCGTTTACCCATTCCTGTGGCGTAGATCGCCGGGGATGCTCCGAGTGCGCCAACCGCGACCGGAATGTCATAACGTCGTCCGGCGCCATCGACGACATTGGTGAACAAGAATGCCCGGCGCTGGTCTTCGGCAAGTCCGCCCTGGAATTGCCAGCGGACCAAGGGGTGCAGCTCGCGATCTTTATCGATTGCACGGTCAATCCGCGTCAGGAGGCCCTGCGCGTCGAGCAAACGTAAATGCTCCTGAAAGTCGCGCGGGGCAGCGCCGACCGTCCGCTGTGGCTTTTTGGATTTGTCCGGAGCGTCGAGCATAAGCCAATCTCACCGAGCCTTGAGGCCGATACCCTATTGCGTGATGGCAGGGTACTCAACGGGGGATGACCGAAGCCCGCTATAATTCGTGTTCGGACAAACCCGGAAAAGCGCTCACTCAGCCGGATCCCAAGTGATCAATGGCTTCGCATCCTGCTATTCGTCCAAAGACCAACGCACGCAGCACCGATACTGCATTTGGCGCCGTTGCGTAGAAATGCCCCGTCACTTCGCCTGCGGCGAACAGGCCGGGGATCGGGGCGCCGTTGCGCATCACACGCGCGCGGCTGTCAGTCGCAACGCCGCCGAATGTATATGCGATGGCGCCGACCAGCGGGTAAGCCAAAAATGGCGGCTCGCTGATGGCGCGCGCCCAATTGGACTTCGGCGGTTGCAGCGTCTGTGCTGCGGCGAGGCCATCGCGCCGCGTGGCATCGAATTCACGGGCGTCACCTTTGCAGGCGGCGTTAAACCTGGCGACGGTCTCTGCGAAGTTGCCTGGAATTGATCCCGATCAGTTCTGCCAGCTCGACGAGCGTATCGGCGCGAACCGGAGCCACTTCGGAACGGATGGCGCGCTGGTAGTCGGCAATCTCAAACAGCCGGGCATCGAGAATCGCGTAGGCAATCGACCCCGGCATATTGAAGTGGATGTCGCGCGCGAACCATTCCCAGGTCTCGTGCACGAGGCCGCCACCTTCGTCAAAGAAACGGTGGCCGTTCTTATCAACGACAATCCCAAACGGATAAACCAGGACGACGGGCGCGGAATTCTTGCTGCGTGCGTCCACCGGCTCGGCGTGCATGCCGTTCCAGTCGCCCGAAAGATCGGCGCCGAGTTGCGCCGCAATGCGTATGCCGTCTCCGGAATTGAAATGAGACCCGGGCGAAATCAACTGCATGGTCGAAGACCGCGGACCGAAATGCGAACGCATCATTTCGTGGTTGCCCTGAAATCCGCCGCAGGCCAGCACGACAGCATCCGCAGGCAATAGTTCGCGGACGTTGTCCTGCGCGACGGTAAGTCCGCAGATACGATTATTGTCAGTCACGAGTTCGCCGGCGGTGCAGCCATAGCGGAAAGCGACGCCCGCCTGCCGGGCCGCGTGCGTCAGCTGCTTGATGAGGGCCGGGCCGCCGCCGGACGGCTGAATGCGCGGCGGGCCTTTGGCCAGATAATAAGTCGGTTGAATGAATTCGATATCGTGCTGGGCGATCCACTTGACCGTTGCCGGGGCATCCGTGGCCAGGCGCGTGAAATAGGCCTCGTCGCATTGGCCCCTGGTCGCTTCTTTCATGTCATTCACAAAGGTCGGTTCCATATGCGTCGGCGAAGCCATGCGCATATACGAGGGCGACCAGCGTGTATTGCCGCCGGCTTCGCTCTCGGCAGCCTTGTCGATCAGCGTGATCTTGACCGGCGCGCCGCGCGCGTGTGCGGTTTCAGCGGCGGCGAGGGCGGCCGCAAGTCCTGCCGCTCCGTGGCCGACGACTATCAGATCTTTCAGGTTTTGAAGGGGCTGGCTCATGGATTGGACGGCGGCTGTTCCACGGCCAGCACACGCATGATGTCCTCGCTTATTTTTCGCCGCGCCTCCTCAGGCGAAGCGGGATCGAGCCTTGCTTCGTATGCGATGCGGGCCGGTCGATGAAATACGAGGACACGGTCGCCGATTTCCATCGCTTCATTTATCTGATGGGTGATGAAGACCGCGGTTTTGTTGCTTTGCCGGACAAGGCGAACGAACTCGGCTCGCAGATCGCGTGCGGTCATCTCATCCAAAGACGAAAAGGGTTCGTCGCAGAGCAGGATTTCCGGATCGACCGCGAAGGCGCGCGCGATTGATACGCGTTGGCGCATGCCCCCCGAAAGCGCGTGCGGATAGTCATTTTCGTGCCCGGACAGTCCCAGCCGTGTCAGCCACTGGCGCGCGTTCTCTTCCGCCTGTTTCGGGTCGGCATCGAGAATTTGCAGGCCCAACAAGACGTTATCAAGCGCCGTACGCCAGGGCATCAGGCGGTCGCCCTGAAAGACAATTCCAATCTTGCCGCGGAAAAAATCGAACTCACGAAATGGATCGTGACCCACGATCGTGGCTTTGCCGCCGCTCGGTTCGATCAATCCCGCGACGATATTGAACATCGTGGACTTGCCGCACCCGGTCTTGCCGAGAACTGCAACGATCTCACCCTTGGCGATCTCGAACGACAGACGATCCACGGCGGTAAATTCGCCGCGCCCGTCCGGACGCTGAAAGGACTTGGTGACGTTCTCGAATCGAATAACCGGTTCGGCGTTTTGCATCGGCTACATCGCCCGCTCGGACACGGCGCGATAGCGCAAGACCCAGTTTTCGATGGCGTTGATGGTCTGCTGCACAATCAGCACAAACAGCACAAGCTGCAGCGTCCATGCCATGGCACCGGCCATGTCGAACAGTTGCTGCTGCCGCAGCAGCTGGTAGCCGACGCCGCCGGTCGCGCCGACAAGTTCTGCGACCACCACGACACGGGCGGCGTTGCCGAGATTCACTTTCCATGCGGTCAGGATGCCCGGCACGATGGTCGGCACGATCAGGAAACGGAACAGTGTCCAGCGCGACGGCCGGAACGACATGGTCATCTCGAACAGGTCTTTGGACATGGACCGGAATGCGTCGAGAATCTGAAAGGTAAAGGCGGGGAGGGTCGTCATCACCATGATGAACAGCACGCGGAATTCGATTCCGTGGAACCAGATGATGGCAAACACCACCCAGGACAGCGCCGGAATGCCCTGGAAAAAAGTCAGCACCGGGCCGATGATATTTTCCGCCGTTTTCGATTGGCCAATGACCATCGCCAGAATGCCGCCGAGGATGAATGCGCCGAACAGCCCGCCGAAAATACGTCCGGCGGTCAGCAGCACGTCCACCAGCAGCGAGCCGGTAACGAGCACCTCGATTGTTCGCGAAACGATCTCGGGGACCGGTGGAAACAGATAATGTGGAAAGATCATCGACAGAATCTGCCAACCCGCCGCCAGCACCAGAATGCCGACGGCGGCTTGCAGCACGCGCATCGTGCGCGAGTTCGTCATTTCATCGGCTTGCTGTAGATCGTGTCGTTCGACGGCATTGACTTGAAATAGCCGACATCGACCCCGGCCTTGTAGACGGCGTCGATCTGCTTTGCGACGTCACCGGCCGGCACCACGCTCATCCCGAGGCGGTCGTTGGCCTTGATCAGCGAGACCAAAGCGGCACGGTCCTCGGGTGTCGATTTCGGCGCGATCAGGGCGACGGCTTCCTCGGGATTCTTGGCGATAAATTCGCCGGCATCCTTGTAGGTGGCATACAGCTTGGGGATCAGTGCCTGGTTCTGTTCGATCCAGTCGCTGTGCGCGGCAACACCGAGGTACGGGATGCGCTCGCCGCCCGCAAAGCTTTTCCACGTCGCCACGATGCTGGTGTCGATGGCGCGGATATCGGGCTTTTTTGCCTTGAGCAATGTATAAGCCGGCTCCCAAAGCTGGATTGCATCCGCGCGATCGGCCAATGCATAGCCGACCAGGCCAGGCGGCGCGGTGTTGACCACCTGGACCTTTGCCGGATCCATCCCGAGTTTTTTTGCGAAAAACTCGAACATCACGAAATTCGTGGTCGAAGCGGCAGCAGCCAACTGCTTGCCTTCCAGGTCCTTGACCGTTTTCACTTCGGGCCGCGACGTGACAACGGTGCCCCAGAAGTCAAACAGGTTGAACAGGTACTTCACCTTCACGCCGCGTGCGTCGGCGAGGCCCACGGTGAGCACGGCGGCGCTGCCGCCGACCTTGAACTCTCCCGAGTTGAACTGGGTGGTGTAGGCATCCGGTGGCCGCTCGACGAATTCGATATCGAGCCCATGTGCGGCATCCAGCTTCTTCGCCTTGATCACCGGCGGCATGAAGGCGCCCAGCGAAGGGAATCCGAATATCACGATGGTGACTTTGCTCGGCGCCTGCGCAGCAGCCGGCGCGTGCGTCAGCGCGGCAAATCCAAGCGCGGCCATGGCGCATAGCGTCGATCGCAATGCGGTAAATAAAATCGTCATCTTGTTCCTCCTCCAAGTCGTCTTTTCAGAGTGGACCTTTGGTCCTTGGTCTTGTCATTGAATTCGAAATAGTCGCGCCGCCAAACCCCCATTGATGGAATCGGATTGTGCCTTGGACAATTTTGCGTCCGCGACGATTTTCATCGGCTCCATATCGCCGATCGGGAAGGGCATGTCGGAGCCCATCATTAGGCGCTCGGTGCCCATCATCTCGATGACGAAATTCAGCACGCGCACGTCGTGCAGGATGGTGTCGGTATAGATGTGCGACAACGCCTCCACCGGATCGCCGATCCCGGGTGTGATCGTGGCATTGCGCTTGAGCCGGCCGAGCACGAAGGGCAGCGCGGCGGCGCCCATCGGCGCGAAGACCTTCGCGTTCTTGTACTTCGTGACATGCCCAGCCGAGATCAGCCGCGCCACCGCCACCACTGCGTCGGTGATGCGGCCGAGACCGTTGGCGAGCCCGAAATCATTCACGCGCTTGTCGCCGGCATCGAAGCTCGGATGGATGTGGATCACTGCGCCGGCCTCGTCGGCAGCCTGCCAGAACGGATCGAGCTCGACGGCATCGAGGGTCGAGCCGACGCCGCGCGGCAGCGTGCCGATCATGGCGCCTGGAAAGCCGGCCTTCACGGCATCCTTGAGCACGGCCGCGGCGCGCGCGCCGTCGCCGAGCGGCACGGTTGCCAGCGGTACGAAGCGCGGCTCGGCTTTTGACGCCGCCAGTAGCGCGTCATTGGTCAACCGCGCCCATGCCTCGGCCTCGGTGACGGGCAGTTCATAGCCGAACATGTCGACCCAGCCGCCCACCACCTGCTTGTCGATGCCATTTTTCTGCATCCAGGCGACGCGGCCCGCGATATCCGACAGCGGCTTGGAGACCGGCCGTGTCGGCTTGCCGCCGGCAAAGGCGAGCGCCAGCGAGCCGCCATCCTCGATTTGCCGCACATTGGGAAACCTGGCCGCATCCTTGCGGATCGCTGCCAGAAGATCGGGTGGCACCAGATGGGCGTGGCAATCGACGATCATTCACTTTCCTTTTTCGCGCGCGGCAGCGATCAGATCGCCGAGGTTCGATATTTTCAGCGGCAGCGTATTGATCGAAACCCCGAGCGGCCTGAGCGCGTCATTGATTGCATTGGCGAGCGCCGCGGGGGCGCCGAGATAACCCAATTCACCCGAGCCCTTTTGTCCGAACACCGTATGCGGCGATGGAGTTTCGTGGTCGATGATCTCGACCGGGGGAACTTCGTGCGACGACGGCAACGGGTAATCCATAAAGGTCTGAGCGATCAGTTGGCCGTCGTCATTGTAGGCAAATTCCTCGAAAAGAGCCGCGCCGATGCCGTGGGCAATTCCCCCCATGGTCATGCCGCGCACGATCTTCGGATTGATCTGCGTTCCGCAATCGTGCCCGAGCCGGTAGCGCAGGATCTGCGGCGTGCCGAGATCGGGGTCGATGCTCAGCAGGATCAGATGAAACTCGAACGAGAAGCAGGGATACATTTGCACGCGGCCGTCGGCCGTCGGTGGCGTGCCGCCGGTCGGAACCTCGTAGATGTGGCTGACCGCCAGGCCGGGTTCAAAACCGTTCGGCATCCGGTGAATGTTGCGATGCGCGATTTGCACCAGATCGGCCCAGCTGCGCTTGGTCTGCGGGGCGCTTCGATCGAAAACATTGCCGTGCTCATAAACGGCGCGCTCGAGCGGAATGCCGAGATCATGCGCAGCGATCGCGATCAATTTCGTCTTGAGCTTTTGCGCAGCATGGAAGGCCGCGCCCCCCAGCATGATGGCCATCCGGCTGCCGACCGGCGTGCCGCTTGGCAATGAGTTGAGCGAATCGGGCCGCGTTACCCGGATCGTGTCCGGATCGACTTGCAGCACCTCGCCGATCACGGTGCCGACCAGGGTCTCGTGCCCCTGTCCGGAGGACGTGGTGTGCATGGTGGCGGCGATCGTGCCCATGCCATCGACATTGATGCGGCACGAATCCATGAAGGTTGAGGTGGTGATATTCGGGTTGAGCAAGGCCTCGAAAGTGGCATTGCCTCCGGACGGTTCGAGGCAGGCCGCAATACCGATGCCGGCCAGTTTTCCTTCGGCGCGCAGGCGGTCGCGCTCCTGCTTGAGCGCTTCGTAACTGGTATCGGCGAGCACTTTATCGATGACGGTGTGATAGTCGCCGCTGTCGTAAGTGGTGCCGCTCGGGATCAGGTAGGGGAATTCCTCATGCCGGATGAGATTGCGCCGGCGGATTTCCAGCGGATCGAGGCCGAGTGCATTCGCAACCTCATCCATGACGCGCTCGAGCGCGAGGTTGGTCGGTCCCTGGCCAAAACCGCGCACCGCATCCTGCGTCGTCTTGTTGGTGACGACCGCGATGGCGCGGTACTGCACACTCTTGATCTTGTAGGGGCCGACAATGGAGCCGATCGGCTTGCCGAGCTGGAACGGGGAGCGGCCGGCATAAGCGCCGACATTCTCAAGCGCGCGCATCTTCATCGACCGGATGATGCCACTATCGTCGAAGGCGACGTCGACGTCGAACAGCCGTTCCGGCCCGTGCGCGTCGCCCCCACGCATGTTTTCCAGGCGGTCCTCGATCAAACGGATCGGGACACCGAGCCGCCGCGCGAGATAGCCGGCAAGCACCGTGTTCTTTATACCGCGCTTGACGCCATAGCTGCCGCCGACGTCCACATCGTAGTGCACGCGCACTGAGGAACTCGGTATTTTCAGCGCGGCGCCGATCTGGTCGGCATAACGCGGCATCTGGATCGATGCGTAGACGTCGAGGATTTCGCGCCACGGGTCCCAGCTTGCCACCACACCGAAGGTCTCGATTGGAACGGTCGACGAACGGCCCCATTTCACCCGCAACGAAAGCTTGCGCGGGCTGGCCGCGAAGTCCTTGTCGACTTCGCCCCAGACGAATGTCTTGTCGAGCAGGACATTTGAGCCGTGTGCCTCGTGCACCAGCGGACCGCCGGCAAGCGCCTGTTCGGCATCCAGAATAAAAGGCAATGGTTCGTAGTCGACCTCCACGGCTTCGGCGGCATCTTCGGCCTGCGCCCGCGTGTCGGCGACCACCGCTGCGACCCACTCGCCGGAATAGCGTGCAACATCGAGCGCCAATGGCCGGCGCGGGACATTTGGTGTGTCGAGCCCCGTCATTAGCGGCAACGTGGCTTCGGCAAGCTCGCGGCCGTCGACGATGTAGTGCACGCCCGGTATTTTCAACGCGGCGCGCTTGTCGATCGACTTGATGCGTGCGGCGGCGTGCGGACAGGTTACAAGCGCAATATGTTTTGTATTCGGCAAATCGATATCGGCGACAAATGCGCCTTTGCCGACGACAAAGCGGCGATCCTCGCGTACGCGCCGGTCGGCCGATACGTAACGGTGGTGTAATTTGTTCATCGGCGTTTTTCCGAGGGCCGATTGGCGCCGCGCATACGCTCCGCTGCGAGCGCGATCGCCTCCACAATCTGCGCATAGCCGGTGCAACGGCAGAGGTTGCCGGAAATCGCCTCGACAATTTCGTCGCGCGTCGGGCTCGGATTGTCCGCGAGGAGCGCGTGTGCCGCCAGCACCATGGCGGGCGTGCAATAGCCGCATTGCATGCCATGCGTTTCGCAAAATGCATCCTGGATCGGCGAGAGTTCGCCGGGCCCGGGCGTGACGCCTTCGATGGTCGTGATATTCGTGCCTTCTGCCTGGACTGCGAACATCAGACAAGAGCGTATGGCAACGCCGTCGGACAGGACGGTGCAGGCGCCGCAAACGCCGTGTTCGCAACCGGCATGCGCCCCCTTGAGGCCAAGGTGGTCGCGCAAGCAGTCGAGCAGCGTCGTCCGCGGCTCAACATCGAGCGCATGGTCGCCGCCGTTAACGTTGAGCTTAATGCGCATGCGTCTTCTTTCCTGATGCACGCAATCGCGCATCCGCAACCGCACGTACTGCTAGATTTGCGGCGACCCTGCGCCGATATTCGGCGGAAGCATGCAGGTCCGATAGCGGTACGATGCCGGCGAGTGCCTCAACCACCGCGTTTTTGACGGCGGCGTCGTCGAGCGTGCTGCCCGTCAATTTCTTTTCGGCATCCGGTAGCCGGATTGGAAAATCAGTCGCGGCGCCGACACCAATGGCAATGCGTTTGCATTTGCCTCCACTGTCCAACTCGACCTGTGCCGCGGCTGCAACAAAGGCAAAGTCGCTTCGCCGCGCATTGACCTCATGAAAGCCGATCCCGACTATGCCGGGCCACACAGGAATGCGAACTGAGGTCAGTACGGCATCGCCCGGCAGGGCTGTGGTCATAGGTCCAATATAAAAGTCACGCGCGGCTATTTTCTCGGTACGGCCGCCGGCTCGATATTCGAGGACAGCGTCCAAAGTAACGGCGATCAGCGGCAACTCCGCCGCCGGATCGGCATTGGCGAGCGATCCGCCGATGGTGCCGCGCGCGCGTGTCGCGGCGTGCCCTATAAAGGGTATCGCCTGCGCGAGCAGCGGGAGTTTAGCCGCGATCAGCGCATCGCGTTCGAGCAGACATTGCCGTGTAGTCGCACCGATCGAAATGGCATCGCCGTCGGCCCGGACGTAGGAGAGTTCGGCAATGCGGCTGATATCAATCAGCCGGGTCGGGCGTGCGAGCCGCATCGCCATCATGGGGACGAGCGTCTGGCCGCCCGCTATGACGCGCGCGCTCTCGTCGGATGCCAGCATCGCGCAGGCTTCGTCGACGTTCGCTACGCGGCAATATTCAAATGGTGCTGATTTCATGGCCGTGTACGCGGCACTCGGCGAGACATGATGGGGCTAAAGTCTCTCCGGCACGGGTTCAATTGTCAAAAGCTTGGTGCCACGAATGGGCTGAAATTGCACACGGTGAAAGCATTTATCGCGTCTAACGCGCCTTCAAACGCGGGAGAACACACCCCGGCTCAATTTGGCAGGAAATAGGCTAGTTGCTTGCCTTGATTCCGGCGTCCTTGATGACCTGCGCCCATTGCGGGGTTTCTGCCTTCATGGTGGCCGAAAACTCCGCGGGCGAACTGCCGATCACTTCCATGCCGATATCACTCAGTTTCTTGCGCACGTCAGGCAGGGCCAGGATTTTCACAGTGTCCCGATGAATTTTATCGATGATCGCGGGCGGCGTTCCAACAGGCGCCATCAAGCCGATGGAGAGGATCGATACAAAATTGGGATATCCCGCTTCGATCATGGTGGGGAGGTCGGGCGATGCCCCGAAGCGCTTGGCGGACGTCACCGCGAGCGCGCGCACTTTCCCTTCGCGCACGAGCGGAATCAAAGGTGAGATGGCGCCGAAATACATTGTCAGGCGGCCTCCCAGCAAGTCGGTGATCACCGGCGTAGCGCCACGATAGGGCACATGCTGGATATCGATGTGCGCCATGGCCTTGAACAGTTCGCCCGCAAGGTGTTGCGTAGTCCCGACGCCGGCGGACGCGAAGGTCAGTTTTTCGCCGGTGTGCGAGCGCGCATATGCGACCAGCTCCTGCACCGACTTGGCAGGCACGTCATTGGGAACGACAAGAATATTTGGCGAGTAGACGGCCAGTGTGATCGGCGTCAAATCTGTGGCCGGATCATAACCCATTTTGTTGTAGAGGCTTGGATTGATGGCGATCTGGGCGTTCGTCGTGACCAGTAGCGTATAACCATCGGCTGCGGACTTGGCGACCCGCTCGCCTCCGATGTTGCCGCCGGCGCCGGAAATATTTTCGATGACCACTGGCTGGCTCCAGACTTCGGAAAGCCGGTCACCCATCACGCGCGCGATGATGTCCACCGGTCCCCCCGGCGGATAACCAACAACCATTTTGACCGCGTGATCCGGATACCCGCTTTGCGCGCCAGCGCTGCTTGCCGAAAATACGAACGGCAGTGTAGCGATCAACGCAGTGGCGATTTTTGTTATGCCCGTCATCGCGTCCTCCCCATTTCGCGTACTGTATGCCAGTTCACGCGTAGGCCGAAGGGGGCTTTCCGCCCGATCCAGCTTGCCAGACCGCACCCGCTGCTGCAGAAATCCTGCGGGAAAGTACCGGTGAGAGTGACAATGCCTGAAGCGCTCGTGCGTGGCGTCCACATCAATTACCAGGTGATCGGCGACCGCGGCCCCTGGATTGCGCTCACCCCCGGCAGCCGGCGGTCTTTTGACGAACTGATCGACCTATCGAAGGCCATTGCAGCGTCCGGCTATCGCGTTTTGTTGCATGACCGGCGCAATTGCGGCGCCTCTGATGTTGCCTTTGAGGGTTCAGGGTCCGAACACGAAATCTGGGCCGATGACCTCTATGCTCTCGGCAAAGAGCTCGGCGCAGTGCCGATGTATGTCGGCGGCTCGTCCGCCGGTGCGCGCCTGGCGATCCTGTACGCCCTGCGGCACGCCGACGGCCTGCGCGGCCTGCTGCTCTGGCGCGTCACCGGGGGGCAGGAGGCAGTGGATCGTCTGGCCGAGAATTACTATGGGCAGTTCATCAAGATCGCGCGTGCCGGCGGGATGCAGGCAGTGTGTGACAGCGAGCATTTCAGCGAATGCATCAAGGCCCGGCCCGCGAACCGCGATCGGCTGCTGACGACCGATTCCGAACAATTCATCAAGGTCATGACCTATTGGCGCGAATGTTTCCTGCAATCGGCCAATCTACCGATCGTGGGTGCCACCGAAGCGCAACTGTGCGCAATCACGGCGCCGGCCTGCCTGATTGCCGGCAACGATGTGATCCACACGCCGGCGACCGCGCGCAAGGCTGCCACGCTCATTCTCAACAGCGAGCTGCACGACGATGTCGTGGAAAAGCGCACGGACAGCAATCTTCTGAAGGAATGGGATCGCAAGGAGTGGCGTGCCGCCGAACCACGCGTTGCCGCCATCTTTGCGGCCTTCCTGAAAAAGTCCGAAGGCAAATAGACCAATCAATGACAGGCAGGGAAAGACGTCATGAGTCTGCAAATTCGACGTGTAGTCACCGGGCATTCTGCCGATGGGCGCGCAAAGGTCGAGGTCGACGAGATCGCGAAGAATGTAATCTCAAACCGGCCCGGCGCCTCATCCTGCGTTGTCTGGTCGACCAAGGGCTTTCCAGTCGACAATGACGGCTTCAACGACCCGACATCCGGCTCATTCAAGACGACGGTCGAAGGCGGTACCGTGTTCCGCATCGTTCGTTATCAGCCGGGCGTGACACCGCGTAACCACCGGACGGATTCGATCGACTATGCCGTCGTAATCTCAGGCGCAATCGACATGGAGATGGACGACGGGGTGGTCGTGAAGCTCAAGGCCGGTGACGTGCTGGTCCAGCGCGGCACCATGCACAACTGGGTCAATCGCGGCACCGAAGACTGCGTGATTGCCTTCGTGCTGGTCAGCGCACGACCGGTGACCGCGGCAGGCAAGCCGCTGCACGCCGTCGGTTAACTCATTTAGTTAGGTTCGATGCCGGCGGCCTTTACGGCGTCGCCCATCAGCTCGACTTCGCGATGGAAATAAGTCGCGGTGTCGGCGACATTGCGAGTGTCCGGAATGTAGCCGTCGCGCTGCATGACCGATGCAACCGCCGGAGCCAGCAAGGCCTTGTGGACAGCCGCATTGAGCCTGTCGACAATCTCGGGCGGTGTCTTACCCGGCGCAAAGAACATTCCCCATGATCCGATCGGCTCGAACCCCGGCAGCATATCCTTCATCAGCGGTACGTTCGGGAATGCCGGGAACGGTTTGCTGCCGGTGAACGCCAGTGCGCGCACGCGCCCGTCTTTCAGCAAGCCCATGACTGACGGCGGCGTCACAAACATGACCTCGACGCTGCCGCTGAGCATGCCGGTCATGACTTCCGACGCTCCCTTGTAGGGAATGTGCTGCATCGTGATGCCGGCCTTTTTGCTGAAGATTTCGGCGGCGAGATGCAGGCCATTGCCCACGCCCGGCGAGCCGAACACCGCACGCTCTTTCTTGGCGTGGTCGATGAATTCCTGCAGCGTCTTATAGGGCGATTTGGCGTCGACCAGCATGAACAGTCCGTCGAGAATGCCGATGGTTGCGATCGGCGTCAGGTCGGTGAAGATGTCGTAGCCGAGGTTCTTGTAGACAAAGGGTGTCGGCGCAATTCCGTTCGAGGAAAACAGCAGGGTGTAGCCGTCCGGCTTTGATTGCACGACCGCGCGCGTTCCGATCGTACCGTTGGCGCCGGTGCGGTTCTCGACGAAGAACTGCTGGCCGAGATCGAGGCTGAGTTGCGCCGAGACTGTGCGGGCCTGAATGTCGGGACCGCTGCCCGCGGCATAACCGACAATGACCCGGACCGGGTGGTCGGGATACTGCTCAGCGTGTGCCGTCACCGCCGTCAGCGGGAGTGCGAGGCTCAAGAGCCAAATCATTCGAAGCATTTGCGTTTCCTCGGGTATGCCGAACGCGCAATCAAAAAATGCAAATTGACGCTCACCGTTCAAAATAGCGCAAATTAAAGGCCTTGTAATCCGGTCTCCGACACGCGCGTAAAGGAGATCGATGGGCCACAATTCGAGAAATCGTTCGTCGTTACGGACATATACGTAATGTTTCGCCGTGACAGATTTGACCCTGGTCAATGTGACGTCGCCTGAATGGCGCGACGTAGGCATGCATACATAGAGAGGGAGTTTGACCATGCCGACCGCAAGAGATTTTGACATCAGCAACCCGATTAACGTCCCGCTCGTTGATGGCCGCCGGTACGAGGCGTTCGCCGCCTACGGCACTTTCGCCTCCAATCAGGCGGGCTTTGGCGCCGCGGTGATCTGCTCCAGCACGCGGCCCTTGGTCTCGATACCGACCATCCAGAGCGCGATCGATGCGATAAGGAAGGTCAACGCAAACGTGTGCAGCACATAGGCGCCAAGCCCGTACTGGAGCATGAAGCCCACCACCGCCGGTGCAAGGAATGAGCCGATGCGGCCAATGCCAAAGAACCAGCCCACGGCCGTCGCGCGCAGGTGTGTTGGATACAGCTCGCTCACGTAGATTCCGTTCGAGCCGTACACCCCCGGGTTCACCCAGCCGACCGCTGCAATCGCGAAATAGATCCAGACGCCGGTCGCCTGCGCGAACCACAGGTGGAAAAACGCGCCGATGAAGTAATACAAAAACAGCACCGGGCGGCGGCCGTAGCGATCGATCAGGAAGCCACAGGCGGTATAGCCGACGAAGGCCGCAACAGCCTGGACGAACAGGAAGATGAAAATCTGTTTCAGTTCAAAGCCGCGTTGAACGAGAATTTGCGGCAGCATGAAGATGATGCCGTTCGACGACCAAAGGAAACAGAACGAGACGATCCACAACAGGATCGTCTGCCTCCGGCGCTCAGGGGTGAGCAGCTCAAAAACCGTTACGCCGCGTTCTTCAACGCCGGCCGGAACGACAGTCACTGGCGGCAGCGGTTTTCCTTCGGAAGCTTTTGCCTCGATGTCGGCGACCGTGCGTTCGGCTTCCGCCACGCGTCCGCGGCTGATCAGATAGCGCACCGATTCAGGCATAATGAGCCGCACAAAGAACAGCAGCACGGCCGGAATGACGCCGATGATAAACACCGTACGCCAGCCGTAAGTCGGGATAATAAAGTAGGCGAGCAGGGCGGCCAGCGCGAGACCGAGCGGAAACGCCGCCATCATCGAGCCGGTCATACGTCCGCGAATCCGGCTTGGGCTGTATTCCGCGGTCAATGTCAGTGCGACAGGGACTTCGCCGCCGAGCCCGAAATTCGAGATGAAGCGGAAGATCGAAAGCGAGAGCACGTTCCAGGACACCGCAACCAGGCCGGTGAAGACCGAAAAGATGCCGATGGTCGCGGCAAATGACGTGCGCCGGCCGATGTAGTCGGAGATCGTGCCCCAGAAGAGCGCGCCGAGAAACGCGCCGACAAGACCAACAGTTGCGAGCAGGCCGGCCTGCGCCTGGTTTAGTCCGAATTCGCGTGCAACCGGCGGGAGTGCCATGCCGAAAAGCGCGAAGTCGCAGGCATCAAACATCACGCCGATAAAGCAGAGCGTGAACAGGTTTCGGTGCCAGCGCGAAAACGGCAGCCGCTCAAGGCGGCCCACCAATTCGGCCGATTTGCTGTCACTGGCTTGCATGGACGTCCCCCCGACGCGCCTCATTGTTTATGGCCGCGAAGCGGCGCGCGAGCGCAGAGGCCATGCGCCGCGGCGAGCAGTTAATAGAGAAAAGAATTTGCTGACAAGCGGTGGCCCCACAGGCCGACCTGTGCGGCTTGAAACGACGTCGCGATAGCGCGTAAGTTCGCGGCTCTTCCCGGGACACAGCTGTGATTATCGACATATTCAATCATTTCATGCCGGCGCCATACTTCGACCGGCTGAAAAAACTTGTACCCGACCTTCCGGCGGCCACGGCGTTTCCGCGCCTGCGCACGCTGTGGGATCTGGAGGCACGACTCCGGCTGCTCGACCAGTTCGGCGACTATCAGCAGGTGTTGTCGCTCGCCAATCCGCCAATCGAGTTGTTGCCTTCGTCCGCGCAGACGCCGGACTACGCCCGCATGGCCAACGACGGATTGGCCGAAATCTGCCGGCGGTATCCAGCACCGGTTTCCGACCTTCATCGCGTCCCTGCCGATGAATAATGTCGATGCCACGCTTGAAGAGATCGATCGTGCGGTCAACGATCTCGGCGCGAAAGGCATTCAGGTGTTTACGAATGTTGCAGGCAAGCCGCTGAGCGCGCCGGAATTTCGGCCGATCTTCGCGCGCATGGTGCAGCACGATTTGCCGGTCTGGGTGCATCCCATGCGGGGCCCGCAGTTTTCCGACTATGCGAGCGAGAAGGCCTCGGAAAACGAGATCTGGTTCACCTTCGGTTGGCCCTATGAAACGACGGCCTGCATGACGCGGCTGATCTATTCAGGCCTATTTGATGAACTGCCAAAGCTGAAAATCATCACCCACCATATGGGCGGAATGATCCCGTATTTTGCAGGTCGAATTGCGCTTGGGTTCCGGCAGATCTTTTTCGGGGAGCCGGACCGCAACCCGGGCGCGGAAGGCCTGAAAAAGCCGCCCGGTGACTATTTCAAGATGCTCTATGCCGATACCGCGCTGAACGGAGATGTCGGCGCGACGGCCTGCGGGCACGCCTATTTCGGCACGTCCCGGTGCCTGTTTGCCACCGACGCGCCGTTCGATGCGGAGCAGGGCCGGGGTCTGATCGCCAAGACCATCGCCGCGGTCGAAGCACTCAATATCGGCGGCGAGGAACGAAGCCGTATTTTCAGCGGCAACGCCCGCGCGCTCCTCAAGCTTCATTAGGAACATTCATGCAAACGCGAAACGTCAAAGTGCGGCTGCGCGACGGCGAGATGGGAGCCTATGTTGCGATTCCCGATAAAACGCCGGCCGGCGCAATCATCGCCATCATGGAAATATGGGGCGTCAATGACACGATGCGCCATCATGCCCATGAGTTCGCCGAGGCCGGCTTTGTTTGTCTCGTGCCGGATCTCTTCTGGCGGCAGGAACCGGGCGTCGAGCTTTCCGACAAAAATCCGGATGACGTCAAGAAGGCCTTCGATCTTTACTACGACTTCGACTACGACCTCGCAGTCCGCGATATGGAGGACACGCGCGCCTACCTGAAGCAGCTTCCGGAATGCAACGGCAAGGTCGGTGCGGTCGGGTACTGTCTCGGCGGCAAGCTCTGTTATTTGATGTGCTGCCGCACCGACATCGATTGTGCCGTGGCCTATTACGGCACCTATATTGAGCATCGTATTCGCGAGGCGCCGAATCTGCACCGGCCTTTCGTTTTGCATATGGCCATGAAGGACCGCTGGGTGCAGGCGGAAGTGAACGAACTGCTGGAAAGGCGGCTATCGCCCAATCCGCTCGTGACAATTCACAAATATCCCGGGGCCGATCACGCCTTTGCGCGTTTTGGCGGCAAGACCTACAGCAAGCCGGAAGCGGACCGCGCGCTGAAGCTGACGCTGGATTTCTTCAACCAGCATCTGAAGGGTTGATCGCATTACCCGCGCAGAAATTTGCGCATGATCGTGAGCGCTTCGGACGGGCGTTCGATCACGGAGGCGTGCCGGGCCTTGGCGAGCCACGCAAGGCGAGCGCCTTTGATATTGCCTTCCAGCCAGCGCGCCGCATCCAGAAAACTCGGGATATCATCGTCGCCGCAAATGACCAAAGTCGGGGCCACGATCTTGGTGGCCGCTCGCACGAAGATCAGCGGCCGCGAGCGCCTCGCAGGCCAGCGCATAACCTTCGCCGGATGATTTTTCCAGCGCCGCGCGTACGTATTGGACCGCCTCCGTGTTGTCTGCAACGGACTGTGGCGTGAACCAGATCTTGAGCAGGCCGTCGACGAGCGCTTTCACGCCGGCGCTGCGTGCAGCCGCAGCGCGCTGTGCCCACATGGCGCGCAGCTCATCCGTATAGCGCGGCGTGGTGTCGACGAGGATCAGATGGTCGACGGATGCGGGGTTGGTCGCTGCAAATTGTTGCGCGATGAGGCCGCCGAGCGAAATTCCCGCGATATGCGCGCGGGCAATATTGTGCCGCGCCAGCAGTTCGGCAAGCTGGGCCGAAAGATCTTCGATCGTATAAGCACCGGAAGGAACGGGCGTACGCCCGTGACCCGGCAGGTCGTAGGAGATCAGCGTGTAATCGCGCGCAAGCTCACCGGCAAAATCCCAGAAGTGATGATCGACGCCGAGGCAATGCAAAAGGACCAGCGGCGGACCCGAGCCACGCCGCTCAAGCGAGATTGAACTCGGGTCAAGGGTCGTCATCCCTGGCAAGCGCAGGCTACGCCTTGCCGGTCAGGGCTGCCTTCACGCGATCCGGCGTGAACGGGACCGTGCGCAAGCGGACGCCGGTCGCGTCATGCACCGCGTTGGCGAGTGACGCACCGACGGCGGCGCAGGCGGCCTCGCCGGCACCAAGCGGGGGTTGGGTCGGCCGGTCGATCAAGTCGATATCGATCTTCGGCACACCGGAAAACCGCAAGATCGGATAGCTCGACCAATCCACGCTCACGACGCGGGAGTGGTCGAACTTGACCTCTTCCATCAGCACGCGGCTGATCGTCTGCAAGATGCTGCCCTCGACCTGCGAGCGGACGCCGTCCGGATTGATGATCTGCCCGCAATCATGCGCGCACGCGACGCGTTCGACCGCGATCCGGCCGCTGGCGCGGTCAACGGCGACCTCCATCCCCATGCCCACATAAGTTTCACTGTGCTTGTAGTGGACAAAGGAGATACCGCGTCCTCGCGCAATGCCATTGCCGGCGCTCGCCACCTGGTAAGGTCGTGATTGCCAGTTCATCAACGCGGCCGTGCGCTTGAGCACCTCGATGGCGCGTGGGTCCTTCAGGCCGCGCAACCGGAATTCGACCGGATCGGCGTCGATTGCGGAAGCGAGTTCGTCCACGAAGCTTTCCACCGCAAAGCAGTTGGCGGGCTTACCGGGCGAGCGAATGGGAGCGGGACGCAACGGCGCGTCTTTAAGCCAGTGCGCAACAACCTGGATGCTTTCGGCGGCGTATGACGGATCGCCGTTCTGGGAAATCAGACCGGGGTTCAGGCCCGGCACATGGTCGAGGCCTGCGGCCTCCGGCGCCAGCAAAGGAATATTGGGCATGCCGCGCGTCGTCTTCGGAATCCACAGTTCTGTGCGCCAGTCGAGAATCCGGCCGTCGGGCATGACCGCAGCGGAAATGCCGATAAGCTGTGGCGGTCCTTTCGGATCCCATCCCAATTCATCTTCGCGCGTCCACTGAACGCGCACGGGACGGCCCGCAGCGCGCGACAGGATCGCGGCATCGGCCGCGGCGTCTTCATGGCCATTCATGCCATAGCAGCCGGAGCCCTCGAGATAGATCAACCGCACTTTGTCCTTCGGCAAGCCGAGGAACCTGGCAAACGTCTCCTGATTTCCGTGCGTGCCCTGCGACGCGGTCCATACCGTCGCGGAATCCCCGCGGACATCGGCCACGGCGCAGGAAGGGCCGATCGAGGCATGGCTTTGCATCGGCCAGTAATACGTTGCGCTGAGGACCTTGGCGCCATCCGGCCGTTGGGCGGCGGGGGTGCCTTTGTTGACGAGGGTCTCGTCGACAATGCCGGGATCGGTGCGCAGGGCCGCGGCAAGATCGGCCTGGGCGGGCAGGCCGGTCCACTCGCTCCATTGTGCGCGCAACGCACGTGACGCGCGGATTGCATTCCATTCATCGTCCGCGACAACCGCGAGCAGATCCTTTACGCGCACGACTTTCGCGCCGGGAATGTCCTTGATCGAGGCCTCGTCGACCGAAACAAGCTTGGCGCCGACGGCCGCCGGCCGGATAACGCGCGCGTGCAGCATGTCGGGTACGGCAAAATCGTGCATGTAGACGTGCGTGCCGAAACATTTTTCCGGGACGTCCGGCCGCGCCAGCGCCTTGCCGACAATGGTGTAGGTCGCGGGGTCCTTCAGCGGCGCCTTGGGGTCGAGCTTGAGATCAAACTGGCGCCCGCCAATCAGGCTGGCGAAGGCGACACCCGCGCCGCCGGCCTTCGGCTTCACTTCGCCGCCGCTGGCAATGAGATCCTCGGGCTTGGCATTGAGACGCTGTGCCGCAAGATCAATCAGGGCCTTGCGGGCGGTTGCCGCCGCCTGGCGGATCTGCATGCCGCCGCGCTGGATTCCATTCGAACCGGATGTACGGCCCTGGTCGGGCGTGAGCGCGGTGTCACCTTGCACGAATTTGATCTTGTCGACGCCGATGCCGAGCTCTTCGGCGGCGATCTGTGGCATGGAAATACGCAGCCCCTGGCCAAGATCGACCTTGCCGCAATAGAGCGTGACGGTGCCGTCGCCGTTGACGGCGAGAAAGGAATCCACCGCTTTGGGGTCGAGGCGCCGCGTTGCGCTCGCTCGCACCTTGCGCGAGCGCGCGCCCGGGCAAACCGGTCACCGCGAAGCCGACCGTGATCGCGCCACCTTTGAGAATCGCGCGGCGGGAGAAGCGGAATTTTTTGAAAGGAGCGTTCATGTCAGCCTCCCTGTCCCGTTGCCGCCATGACTGCGCGCAAGACTCGTGTGTGCGTTCCGCACCGGCAAAGATTACCGTCGAGGGCCGATCGGATATCGGATTCGCTGGGCTTATTGTTGGTGGCGAGGAGGGCTGCCGCGCTCATGATCATGCCGCTGGTGCAGTAGCCACATTGCGGCACCTGCTCCTTGATGAAGGCGGTCTGCAGCGGATGCGGTTTGTCGGGAGTACCTAGTCCTTCCAGCGTGACGATCGGCTTGCCCTTTGCATCGTCGATTGTGGTCTGGCATGAGCGGACGGCCGCGCCGTCGATCAACACCGTGCATGCCCCGCATTGGCCAAGGCCGCAGCCGAACTTCGTCGCCGTCAGTTTGAGGTCGCGCAACACATAAAGCAAAGGCTTGTCGGCGTCGGATGATTCGACAGTTTGCGCTTTGCCGTTGATGCGAAGGTCGTACCGGGCCATGTCATCGCTCCCTTTGCTTGCGCGGCTTTTCTAGGTTTTGCCGCAGCTGAGCAGGGTCAAGATTATCGAATGGCTCTCGTTGTGGGGGTTAAATCTTTGTGATTCGGACCCTTCTCTTACCCGTTGATTTCACAGTTGATCTTCAATTGGCGCCATGAACGGGCGGATCAAAAATTTATTCGCACACCCGTTACCTCCGCAGCGGCCCATCAGCTGAGCGCAAGGCCGCCGCCATTGACCTGAATCAAGGCAGCCGAAGGTAAACTCATCAAAAATAACCACTAAAGATTTCCGTTGGCGCAAACCAAATCGCGGGTGCAGACAATGAGCAAAACGGGGCCATTCCGGAAACAATTCAGCGCACTGGCAAGCTTCTTCGCACCGCGGGCATCATCGCAGTTCAACTGCGGGGATTGCGAGCGGAACGAACAGTGCGGTCTACCGCCTCACGACGATTGCACGGACAGATTGTTGCAGATCGCCCGAGACGGTGAAAAGCAACGGCGTCGACCGGAATATCTTTACCCGGCGATTTGGCCGCGTTGACGGCCTTGATTCACATCAATGTTTTTCGTGTGGGTATGCTCTTTAGTTTCTAACTGTGTCGGGGAGAGTCCTTGCTGGGGAGCTTCAGACTTTCTTCGATGCGCCGGAGGACGCTCTTGAGCAGCTGCTTAGCGTTAGGCTGATCGAGAGCGTCCACCTCGGCTCCCAAGGGAGAGTCTGATATGCCGGGAACAACCAACGAGACATTGGAATCGGCGAGCACCCCCGTGCTTTCAATAAAATGCGCCCAGTGTGGCGGGACGCTGATCGCGCCTGAATGGTCAGAAAACGTCGCTGGCGGGTGCGTTCATATCTGGCAATGCCAGGTTTGCAGCTACGAATTTGAGACAACGGACAACATCGTTGAAAAAACGGAGTCCGACGCCGAGCTCGCCGCGGAGTTTCTTCCGAACTTACTCGTTGCGTGAGGCGTGAGCCGCGCCGCTCGCGACTTCACCACATTGACGACCAGGCAGTGGCGGCCGCACGAAAAGCGGCCAATCGCGAACCTCAATTATCCTTGGCGCCCTGCCGGATCCACGTACGGATGCTGTTGCGATCGCAGCTCGACAGCTGCTTCTGGCCGTGCGGCATTCGCAAGGCCGGAGAGGCGCGCCAGTCCAGTAACAACATCAAATTGCTGCTTTCCGGCTCGCGCGGGATGATCATGGGACCAAACTTGGTGCCCTTCATCACGCCCGCATAGCTCGTTAAATCCAGGCCGCTCTTTTCAAGGCCGGCGCCGCCGGGTTCGTGGCACCCCGCGCATCGCCATTTCAAAAGCGGGAGAATGTCTTCCTTGAAGCTGACAATCTCCACCGCTGCGCATGCGTTTTGAGCATTCATAATGCCGGCGGTTGTGACAATCCCCGCACCTAGCGCGATAGCGCTTATGAACAGCAGAGGCCGCTTTTTCATGTGTTTCTCCTATTGCTATTCCCGCGACTTGGCGGCCTGAAAGCCGCCGACGCTAGCTCGATATTGAAATTCAAATTCCCGCTCAATGGTTTGATTTGTATCAACCAATTCGATGTCACGCAGTATGCGCGTTTTTCAGACGCCGGTTAACCGCCAAGATCCAGGGATTTTACAAATTCGTCGAAGCGCCGGCGCTTGTCCGTATCGGTGCCGATGGATTCGCGCGCGGCTGTTGCGGCACTCAATGCTTTCTCGCGCTCCCCCAGAACCGCGTACGAGCGCACAAGCCGCATCCAGCCGTCGATGTCCGATCCATCCCGTTTCAGGCGCTCGGCGAGCTTCGACACCATGCCGCGAACCATTTCGTCCGTCTGGCTGTTGGCCTGGTTCGGGACAGGAGCGGTCGCGGCGGGAGAGGCTGTTGTCGCCGGTGCAGCGTTTGCGGCGTCATCAATTTTGAACCGTTGCAACGCGTCATTGAACAGTTGCAATTTGTCGGGATCACTGGCCAGCGCGGCGCGGGCATCTTTGATGGCTGCGGCCGCTTTGTCTTTGTCGCCGAGCGTGAGATACGAGCGGGCGAGCATGATCCAACCCTCCGGATCGGATCCTGATTGTTTCAACCGTTCAGCCAGCTTCTCCACCATGCTCGGGGTCGTGTCGCCGTCATGTTGCGGAGGCGCGGCCGCCGGATTGGGTGGCTGAACCGGTGAATTTGCCGGAGCGGGGCCGTTGCCGCTTTCAAGTTCTTTCAGGGCGATATCGAGTCGTTGCCGTTTATCGGGATCGCCCGCCAACGCGCGTTGCGCGTCAGCAATTGCGGATTGCGCTTTGTCAGGCTGGCCGAGCACTTTGTAGGAGCGCACCAGGCGCACCCAGCCGTCGAGGTCGGAGCCGTCCTTCTGCAGGCGTGCCGCAAGCCCGTCGACCATTCCCTGGATCATCGCCGTTTGCTGATCGGGTGACTGGTTTGCGGCGGCTGCCATCTGGGCCGGCGTCGGCCCAGGCAATGGCGCGGCCGCTTTGCCTTCGACGCGCGCAAGCGCGGTGCGCACATCGCTCACCCAGCGCGCACCGGCAGGGGCATCTGCAATGAGGTCGCGCCAGATTTTCGCAGCGTCTTCCCGTCTGCCGTCCTGTTCGGCGGCAACGCCAAGATAGTAACGGGCGCTCACGGTGGTGCCATCGAGAGTGACCGCGCGCGTAAAGGCAGCCTGGGCTTCCGCCGTCACAACGCCATTGGCCTGTGCCATCAAGGCCTCGCCGAGATTGGCCTGGCGATCCGCGCTCTCACCAAGAAACTTCAAGGCGCTACGCCATGCATCGACCGCGTCCGCGTAACGGCCGAGCTGCATATAGACGGGTGCAAGGACCTCCCAACCGCGGCCGTCCTTAGGGTTATTTTGAAGATGCTCTTCGACTTTGGCGACGAGATTTTCAATTCCTGCCTGTCGATTGGGCTGTCCATCGCGTTGGGCGACGATCTGCTCCGACGCCAGGCCCGGCGAGCCAATACGAAGATAAAGGGAGCCAGCGCCGATCGGCAGCAACAGAACGGCAACAATGACGCTTGTGCGCCGATACCACGCGGTTGCGGTGGGCAATAGCGCGGGCCCCGCCTTTGCGGTGTCTAGCTGCGGCAAGCAAGCGTCGAGAGATTTCAACGCGCGCCGCTTCCGCCTCGGTTTTGCCGATTGTGCCGGCCGCCAGATCGCGTTCGACCTCGTCCAGCTGATCGCGATAAACCGCCACGTCACTGCCCGAGCTGGCAGCCTTGCCATTTTGTACGAGCGGCCAGATGACAGCGAAAATCGCGGCCGCGGTCATCAACGCCAGGATCAGCCACAGGGTCATTACACTAGTCTACCAAACCACCACCGATGCCGGTGGCTTGCGCCACGGGCGCCAGTCGCCCTCGGCGCCTTGGCGGGGCGTTATTAGCCCGGATTCATCGGGTTGTCGCAGACTGAATTGGCGGGCTACTTCTTCACTTTGAAGCCATTTTCCTTGAACTTCTCACCGAATGGCTTGAGCTTTCCGCCGCCGGCCGGGTTCGAATGGCATTGCCCGCACGGCATTCCGGTCTGGGCCGCGAATTCCGGCTTCGCGCTTGCCGGGGTCGAGACCGTGAGGGCGGCGGTCATGCCTACCAGCAGTGCCGTTCCGATGCCCGCCACAGTGCAAAGTGCAGCGGTACGAATCGATTTGGAAGCGTCGCGACGTCCTGAATGCACCATGGAAAACCCCTTTTCCTTTTCGGCTCGTCTCAGAAAAATCATAGCGCTGTATCACTGCCGCACAAACGCAAGATTGCAAGGGTGGCGTGCGGAATACTTAGTTACCGTGGGCAACTTGTTGCCCGTGCATTAGATGGTGTCTAACACCAAATAGAACAACATAATCAGGATGTTGTCTCGTGAATCGACGGTCGAGCAATCGATAAATCCGAAAAATCAATTCCGCGCTTTGCGGTACATCAAAAGCACGCACCGATTTATTCGTGGCGTATTTTTCTTTTGTGCTTGATCGCCGCAAATATAAGCAGAGAATAATTTCAGTTGTACTGGGGCGGGGGTTGGGGATGGTTCGTCCGGTCAGTACCGACCGTGCGGTTTCGCATTTGCATTGGTGGCGGTTTGTCAGTGGGCGCGTTGCTCGCAGTACGCGTCATCGGCAATTGTCGTTGCTTGCCACGGCTTTTGTAATTTCCTGGCTTGCGATGACCTCTTTCGTTGCGCCGGTCGAACGCCGTCGAAGCGAATGTCAGCAACGACAGTTTTTCGGCGTTGCGTGATTACGCTCAATTGATCGATACGGCGCGCAAGCCGTCCGGCGCGCTTGATCAAAACTCCGACAATCCTGCGCCAAAGGAATCGACCGACGCCACGATTGCAGCGCTGCGCGAATTTGCGCAGCAGATCGGTTCTGATCAGCCCGAGTCGATCAAGGGACTGCCGAAGTTGGCGGACGCAGACAATCTGCTGGATTTTTTGCGCGAACGGGGATCGTCTACACCACCTGCTGCAGCGTCAAAAGGAACGGCGAAAGGCAATGGCCCCGTCGCCGGCGGGACAAAATCAAGCGCGCCTGTCGAAGCGAGCTTTGTCGGTGCGAAGGTCTGCGTGACCTGCCATGCGACCCAGGCTGAGTCGTTCAGCCATACGCTCATGGGCCGGATTGGTAAAACCCAAAAAGGCAAATTCGATTGCGAGAATTGCCACGGCCCCGGGTCGGCGCACGTGAAGGCCGGCGGCGGGCGCGGCGTCGGCGGGATCATCTCGTTCCGGCCGGAAGATCAGTCGCGCACCGCCGAGGAAAACAACGCGATCTGTCTCGACCTGCCATCAACGCGGCGATCGTACTTATTGGAGCGGCAGCACGCACGAAACCCGCGGCCTGATGTGCACGAACTGCCACACCGTGATGAAGCAGGTGTCGCGCAAATTCCAGATCAAGACGGCCTTCGAACCCGACACCTGCTTCCAGTGCCACAAGGATCGGCGCGCGCAGATGTTCCGCACGTCGCATATGCCGCTGCGCGAAGGCAAGATGGTCTGCTCGGACTGCCATAATCCGCATGGCAGCGCGACCGAAGCGATGCTGCGCGAAAATTCAATCAACGACAATTGCTACAAGTGCCACGCGGAGAAGCGCGGGCCGTTCCTGTTCGAACACCTCCCCGTGCGCGAGAACTGTCTGAATTGTCACGATCCGCACGGCTCGACGAATGAATTCATGCTGAAGGTCTCGCGGCCGCGGCTGTGCACGGAATGCCACGCCTTCGGTCACGGCACGACCAGCGGTCCACTGGCCGTGCAGTCGATCAGCCGCCAATGCCAGAACTGCCATACCGAAGTCCACGGCACCAACAGCCCATCAGGACCATTGCTGCATCGCTGATGGATTTTGAGCGTAGGCTTCGATGAAGACCCAATTGCCCGGGGGGGCGAGTGAAATGAGAAGGCCAGTCGTTCTCTCAGTAGCCGCAGGATCGTTGCTCCTGGCAGGAGCGTTCTTCCCAGCTGCCGCGGCGGATATGGTGACCAAAGCCCCTGTGGCGTCGATCGCTGATACGTGGTGGGTCTATCACGGCGACGTTGAGCTCGGCGGCCGTTTTTTCGCAAACGATCCGAACAAGAATGGCATTGCCAGCCAGGGCCAGAAGAGCCTCGGCAAATATTACGAATACAGCGACATAAAGCCCGGCGTGTTCGGTAATGCATGGCTCAACGGCCAGACAAAAGATGGTCTCTATAACTTCGACATCTGGGCCGAAAATCCTGGGTATAATGACCAGCGTTTCGAAGCCGGCGTTTCGAAGGCGGGTGAGTACTACTTCGACATCGGCTGGGACCAGACGCCGCACATATACAGCACCAATGCGCAGACGCTGTATAGCGGCCTTGGTGGTAACGCTCTCGTTCTACCGCCGGGGTTGTCGAATACTCTATTCCTTGATGCCGGGTGCGTCAGGGTTGCAGGGGCACAGCCGGCTGGATGCACCAGCGGTAACCCCACGGCAGGACAACGAGCCGCCATACAGCGCGATATCACAAGCAATCTCTACACGACGGATATCGGCATCCGCCGCGACACCGCGGCGGTCGCGTTCCGATGGACGCCGACCGATGCCTGGGACATCAACTTCAACTATTCGAACATGCACCGCTGGGGCTCGCAGGTCGAAGGCGTCGTCTTTTCGCCCGGCACGTCCGGCGTCGTAGCGCAGGTGCCGAAGCCGGTCGACGACAGGACCCAGAACTTCGGCGTCAACGGCGAATACAAGGGCACGTCGCCGTGGGGCAAGGCCTTCACGTTCAAACTTGGTTATGCCGGCTCCATCTACGAGGACGGCATGGGCTCCTACACGGTGCAGAATCCGTTCTGCGGAACCGGCTCCGGCATGGGCGAATGCGCGCGCAACGGTTCGCCGTCCAGTCCATTCGCGCAAATGTCATTGTGGCCGGACAACTCGGCGCATGGCCTGTCAGCGACGGCCGGCGCGGATCTTCCACTGAACAGCCGCTACATGGGCACGCTGGCCTATACGATGATGCGGCAAAACCAGGCTTTCCTGCCGTTTTCTCCATTCGGGACGATGTTCACCAGTGGCAATACCACTCCCGGGCCATTGCCGACCATGCCGGCGGGCAGCCTCAACGGGGCGATCAACACGCTTCTTTCGAACAACGTCGTGACGACGCAGATCTCGCCCGAACTCAAATCGAAGCTGAGCTATCGTTACTATAACTACGATAACAATACGCCCGAGTTGTTCTTCAGTGATTGGACGGTGACCGACGTCAAGGGTGCCAATACCACCACGTCCACCTACGCGCCGGTCAGCAGCCTCTCTATGTCGTATACGAAACAGAATGCGGGCGCCGAACTGGTGTGGACACCCAACCGCCAGTGGAATTTAGGCACCGGTTACAGCTATGAACGCTACAATTGGACCCGGGAAAGCGCCAACATCACCCACGAGAACGGCGGTAAAGTCTTTGCCGATTACAAGCCGTGGTCCTGGCTGACGGCGCGCGCAAGTTACGCCATTTCAGACCGACACTATGACACCTACGACTACCGTGGCCTCTATGGCAATTTTCAATGGTCGGATCCGCTATGCATTAATCCCCAGCCGTCGCCCGCCCAGCAATGTAACGTGCAGATTTCGACCGCAATGCGTCAGTTCTATCTTGACAATCGGGAGCGCCAGGTCGCCAAGTTTTCGCTTGCCATTGATGTGCTCCGCGGCCTGACTGTAACACCGACCTTCGGCTATCAGGACGATGACTACTCAATCAGTGCGACCGAGGCCGGTCTGACCCGCTCGCAATCAGTCAAGGCTGGCGCAGAAGTAGCCTACGCATACAATCCATGGACGAACGTCCTGTTCGCTTACATGTATGAGAATTACCGGCAAAATCTTAAATACACGACCGCGTGCTGTGCAATAAATCCAATGACTGCGGCCAACACCTGGCATGCCGACATCGTCGATCACGTGAACACCTTCATGGCGGCGGCCAATTGGGGCGCCATCCCGGACAAGCTCGACTTCCGCCTCTCATATACGGTGACGCTGTCGAGCAACGATCAGCCGATCCGGGCAGACAGCGGCGCCCAGCCGGCGCAGGGATCGGGAGCAGCCGGAACGGGCGGCAATTTCCCCGACGTCAAGGGTCAGTGGTCGCGGTTGGAAGCTCAGGCCAAGTACACCTTCGACAAGGATTCCGTCCGCTTCCTTGGTGTCCACGGCCAGGCCTATGCCAAGCTCCGCTATGCCTGGGAGCGCAACAGCGTCAACAATTACGACCAGGACATCATGCAGGCCTATATGAACCCGTTGATCAACAATACCGGTTTCATGACCTGGATGGCCTACAACAACCCGAACTACAACGTTCACCTGATCGGCGCTTCGCTAGGCGTCAAGTGGTAGGGGCAGATTACTGCCCAAGCTGAATCGATACCGGCGGCAGTACGGTGTTGATCTCAATCAACACGCTTTGCCGGCTGATCGATTATCGGATGCGGACGTTTGAGACTGCAGATTGGTTAAACTTGCTGATCCGAATTATCGTCGGGAACCGCAATGAGCGCGCCAGGCAGCCCTGAATCTCGCAGTAGCCTTATCATGCGGATCTGGACGTTTCTCACGCGTCCCAGTTCGCGGTTTTCGCTTGCGACATTGCTTATTGTCGGCGGTATAGGCGGCGTCCTGTTCTGGGGCGGCTTCAACTGGGGCCTGGAACTGACGAACACCGAGGCGTTTTGCATCTCCTGCCACGAAATGCGGGACAATCCGTACAAGGAGCTGCAGGAAACCATTCACTTCAAGAACCGGTCGGGAGTCCGGGCGACTTGTCCCGACTGCCATGTTCCCCACGAGTGGTTTTACAAGATCCGGCGAAAGATCCAGGCCAGCAACGAAGTCCTGCACAAAATCCTGGGCACGATCGATACCCCGGAAAAATACGAACAGCATCGGCTTGAGCTCGCCCAGCACGTCTGGGCGACAATGAAGGAAAATAATTCGCACGAATGTCGCAATTGCCATTCGGCGGGGTCCATGGATCCGCACAAACAAACAGAGGCCGCTCAGAAGGTCATGGCCGAAGGGTTCAAGGCCGGTCTGACCTGTATCGATTGTCACAAGGGCATCGCTCATCATCTGCCGAAATTTCCTGATGAGGATGAGGACGAGTCAAAGAAGAAATAGACTGCGCTTTATAGTTTGGTTCAGGCGAGGGGAGACCGAGGTCATGACGGATCTGAAGCCAGTATCAGGGCCTGTGCACGCTTTAGTCGCGGCCGGAGCTATCGCGCTGATCGTGGGTTTGGCGGCTGTCGTTACCCCTCGACCGGCCGGCGCGCTGCCGTCCTACGCACAGCAAACAGGCCTGGCCTGTGGTCGCTGCCACGTCAGCCCGGCGGGCGGCGGTGCGCGCACCGCATTTGGCAATGCTTTCGCTGCGAACGGCCACAAGGTGCCGGCCAAGACGGCCAAGCCAGCCAAGACGAGCGCTGGTGGTGGAACTCCGTCGTCCGGTTCGACCGCAGCGCCGGCGACTCCCGGTCCCGTAATCACGGGCGGCGGCGGCTACTATTCGTCGGTCGTCAATCCGCGCTTCGGCTATGTGCCGGAATTGGGCTACTCTAACGGCGTCTTCTTCAGGATCTATCCGCAGAGCGACTGATACCGCCGCCGGCCGCCGGCTTTTATCGGGGATCGGGTTCCCACACGTGTGGGTCCTGCCGCGTGGCGTTGCAGAATGTCGGGGGAAATCTCATGGTCGCGACCATACTCGCCGCCGCGCTGGCGCTGCTGGGATTCATGCTTCTGGCTGTTTCCGCGTTTCTTGGTGTGACCCATATCGCCGACTGGACGATGGACGCTGCGCAAGTCTCTCTCTTATTGGCGGCATGCATTTATCTTGGATATTTTCTCGCCGCATGCGTGACTGAAGTGCGCAATATGCGTTGAATAGACGCAGCTTTCGCGATGACTGGCGGCAGCCGTTGCGGGTCTATATGGTGCTCGGCGAAGCGGGTGCGCCAGCGATAACCGGCGCCGCGCCGAAGTTACGATCAACAATAAAAGACGGCTTGAAAGTTGAGTAAGGCGGAATGACGCGTAAGCAACGACGCCTGGTCCTGATCGGCACGAGCCTTTGCGTCCTCGCAGTCGCCGCCGGGTTAATCCTCAGTGCGATGCGGGACTCGATCGTTTTTTTTACGTCGCCGACCGACGTCGTCGAAAAGCACAGTCCTCCGGGCGCGCGTCTGCGAATCGGCGGGCTGGTCAAGCCCGGCAGCGTCGTGCGCGGGGACAATCTGCAAGTTCGCTTCGCGATTACGGACGGCAAAACCGATATCGCGGCCCACTATCAGGGCATCGTGCCCGACCTGTTTCGCGAAGGGCAGGGCGTGGTTGCAGAAGGCAAGCTTGAGCCCGGCGGGACCTTCGCTGCCGATTTCGTGCTTGCCAAGCACGATGAGCGGTATATGCCGCGCGAGGTCGTGGACGCCTTGAAGAAAAGTGGCCGCTGGGAGGAAAGCGAGTCCAGGCGTCCCGGGAGCACACCGCGATGATCGCAGAGCTCGGTCATTATGCATTGGTGCTGGCACTGGCCCTCGGCCTGATCCAGGCGATTGCGCCGATCGTTGGCGCGCGCACCGGCGATGCCGCGCTCATGCGTCTCGCCAACTCCACCGCCCTGATGCAGTTTGCCTTTGTCGCGTTTTCATTCGCGGCACTGACGATCTGTTACGTCAACTCTGATTTTTCGGTGGCGAACGTATTCGAGAATTCCCACTCGAGAATGCCGCTGATCTACAAAATCACGAGCGTGTGGGGCAACCACGAGGGCTCGATGCTCCTGTGGGTCCTCATTCTTGCCCTTTTCGGCGCGCTGGTGGCGGCATTCGGCAGCAATCTGCCGGCGACTCTGAAAGCCTATGTTCTGGCAGTGCAGTCCTGGATTGCCAGCGCCTTTTATCTCTTCATTCTGCTGACTTCGAATCCGTTTCTTCGGCTCGATCAGGCTCCATCCGAGGGCCGCGACCTCAATCCAATCCTCCAAGACCCCGGCCTCGCGATCCATCCGCCGCTGCTTTACGTCGGCTATGTCGGGTTCTCGCTTGCATTCTCCTTCGCGATCGCCGCCCTGATCGAAGGACGCATCGATGCGGCCTGGGCGCGTTGGGTGCGGCCCTGGACGCTTGCGGCCTGGATGTTCCTGACCATCGGCATCGCGATGGGATCGTATTGGGCCTACTACACGCTCGGGTGGGGGGGATTCTGGTTCTGGGATCCGGTGGAGAATGCTTCGTTCATGCCGTGGCTTGCCGGCACGGCGCTATTGCATTCCGCCGTCGTGATGGAAAAGCGCAATGCGCTGAAAATCTGGACGATTTTGCTGGCCATTCTGACGTTTTCACTTTCGTTGATCGGCACATTCCTGGTCCGCTCCGGCGTACTCACTTCAGTGCATGCCTTCGCAACCGATCCGACCCGCGGCGTTTTCATCCTCGCGATCCTGATATTGTTCATCGGCGGCGGCCTCACGTTGTTCGCCTGGCGCGCGCCGATGCTCAAGCAGGGCGGAATTTTCGCGCCGATATCGCGCGAAGGCGCGCTGGTGTTCAACAATCTGTTTCTGACGACCGCGTGCCTCACCGTGTTCGTGGGAACGCTCTATCCGCTCGCTTTGGAAGCGCTGACCGGCGACAAGATTTCGGTCGGTGCACCATTTTTCAATTTGACCTTCGGTCCGTTGTTCGTGGCGCTGTTGTTTGTGGTGCCGTTCGGCCCGTTGCTGGCGTGGAAGCGCGGCGACATCCTTGGTGTTGCGCAGCGGTTGATGGCGGCCTTCGCCATCGGAATTGTCGCGGTCGCTGCAACATTCGCGGTGGAAAATGGCCAGTCGGTGCTGGCGCCGTTCGGTGTCGGCCTTGCATTTTACGTGATGGCCGGATCGCTGATCGACCTCGTGGAGCGGACAGGCCTTTTCCGGTTGCCGCTTGCGACGGTGCGCATGCGCGCGGCCGGGCTGCCGCGTTCGACCTGGGGCACCGCGGTGGCGCATTTCGGCGTTGCCGTGTCCATGCTCGGCATCATTTGCGCCGCGACCTGGGGCAGCGAACGCATTATCGCGCTAAAGCCGACACAGACTGTTTCCATTTCCGGATATGAGCTTTCCTTCGACGGCATCGCGCGAAGGCCGGGCCCGAATTATGAGTCCCTGATCGCAAGGTTCACGGTCCGCCATGGCGCCGAGGTCATCGGGGTCATGGAGCCGTCGAAGCGCACATTCTCTTCGCGCAGTATGACGACCAATGAAGCGGCCTTGATGACAATCGGTGCGGGTCAGCTTTATCTGTCATTGGGCGATCCCAATGACGACGGCGCGCTTGCGATCCGTCTTTATTACAAGCCGATGGTCATGCTGATCTGGCTCGGCGCCGTGGTGATGATGCTCGGCGGCGCGCTGTCATTGTCGGACCGCAGGCTGCGTGTGGGGGCGCCGAAGCCGGCCGCACGATCGGCAATGCAGGCGGCGGAGTAGCGGTGATGCACCGGCTCGCAGCGGCGGCGCTCCTTTTCGTGCTCGGTACGACAGCGCCTTCGCTTGCGGTCCAGCCGGATGAAATGCTGAAGGATCCGGCACTCGAAGCCCGCGCGCGCAGCCTGTCGAGCGAGCTGCGTTGCCTGGTTTGCCAAAATCAGTCGATCGATGATTCCGAGGCGCCGCTCGCTCGCGACCTCCGGCTGCTCGTCCGCGAGCGTCTGACGCAAGGCGACAACGACACGCAGGTGCTCGATTATCTGGTATCGCGCTATGGCCAGTTTGTATTGCTGAGACCTCGCCTGGAGTGGCAGACGATTCTTCTGTGGGGCTTGCCCCCGGCCGCGCTGATGGCGGGTATCATTGGGCTGTTGGTGACGGCACGGCGTCGAAGCAGGCTTGCCGTTGATGCAACGCCGCTCAGCCGCGATGAACAGCAACGGCTTTCAACGCTGGTCCATCGCGACTAGCGATCCCTAAGGTTCAAACTCAAATTGAAGAAGAGTCGCGGCAACGCCTCGTTTGTCTATTGGCGATAATTTTTGAATTAAGCATGGGTTCAGGCAAGTGATCTCAGTGCGCGTCGAATCAAACGTGTACAAATGAATTAAGCGCGAGAATACAGCCTCTCTCAGCAATCAATCTCCGCCGGGTTCGCTCGATAGCCGCGAGTTTCTTGCGCTCTAGGCCAACTGATTTGCGTCCTCGTCCAAGTACCGGCAGATCTATGAATGCCGGCATGATCAGTCAAGCAAGCTTTTCTGGATGATGCGCGAGCCGATCGCCACTTTGCTTCTCGATGGCAAGACGGTTGGGATTTCACGCGGCCGGGCCACTTTGGCAGCACATCGATGGAAGCGCTGTCCGGGCCAAGATGGTGAGCGCGGCGCCGGGCGCGACATTCAGCGATATTCCGTGGCTCAAGCTTGAGGTCACGGACCATCACGGCGAGGGCGTGATGTCGCGTGTCGCAACGATCCAGCGCATCAATACGAAGGGCGGCGCAATGCAAGGTTCGTGTGAAAAGGCGGGCGCTTATCGCAGCATACCTTACTCCGCCGACTTCGTGTTCCTGCGCAAGCGGGGATAATGCTGCGCCGCGCGGAAATTCTGAGACAGCACGGCGGCAATTTCGAAAATCCGAGACTTGATCTCGCCTCACGCCATTTCCTAGGCTCGAGTCAGGGCTCATCGCGGCAAACCCGCCCGGTGAGAAAACGACAATTCGTGCAGGGGAGGGATGATGGCGCAGGCCCCACTCAAGGCCGCCTTGATCGGCGTTGGTGCCTGGGGCCGCGTGCTGGCGAATGCCGCCGGCCAGTCCAAAAAGATCGGGTTTACCTGCTGCGTTGGCCGCAATCCGGACAAGCTCGCTGCGTTTTCGCGCGATACCGGCATTCCCGCGCGCAGCTTTGACGACGTGCTCGCCGACAAGGACATCGCTGCGGTGGTGTTGGCGCTGCCAAACGAACTGCATTTCGAATTTGCGGAACGCGCGGCCCGCGCCGGCAAGCACATTTATATCGAAAAGCCGATCGCCAATACGATGGCCAATTCACTTGCGGTGGCAGCGCTGGAACCGGCCCACGGCGTCCGCATCGTGGTCGGCCATTGTGCACGACTGCTGAGCGGCGTGCGCGCGATGCGTGCAGCGATCGATGGGGGCAGGCTCGGCAAAGTCAGCCAGGTCGAAGCGACGTTCTCAAACGATCGCGGCCTGCGCCTCACACGCGACGACTGGCGCTGGTATTCGAAAAGCGCGCCCGGAGGCTCGCTGAGCCAGATCGGCGTGCACCAGTTCGACACCTTGCGCTATCTCGGCGGCGACATTGCCGCGGTCAGCGCCAGCGCGGGCCGCCACTCACCGGCCGGTGCCGAAGTCGAAGACCAGTGGATCGTCACCGTGCATTTTGCCGACGGCAAGCTGGGCACGGTGATCTCCAGCTGGACCAGCCCCGGCACCTTCAACGTGCGAGCCACCGGGCTCGACGCGCTCATGGTCTATGATATCGACCAGACCCATTGGGCCAGGCCGGAGCGGTTGCACGAGAACGCGACGCTCTATCTCCAGGCGCGCGGCAAAGGTCCGGCCGAGCGGCAAGCGCTCGCGGTGCCGCCGGGCAATATGTATCGCGACGAATTGGACATGTTCGCCGACAGCGTTGCGCGTAACACGGCGTGCGAATTGTCGGCCGCCAATGGCTGCCAGGCAGTCGCGGCAGTCTATGCCGCGCTTGCGTCGGCAAGGGACGGTAGCCGCATTGTGACCTTGAACGAGATCATGGGTGCGGCCCGATGAAATGCACAGCAATGTCAAAACGGGGGAATGCCATGCGTAAGATCCTGCTGCCTGCGATCCTTGCTTTCCTTGTTGCAACACCGGCGATGGCCGGCGAAGTGGTGGTGTTCTGCCCCGGCGCAGTGCAATCGGTGGTGCGCGAGCTGGTCAAATCGTACGAACAGAAGAGCGGCAACACGGTGAAATTTGAATTTGCGACCGCCGGCGCCATTGCCAAGCGGGTGGCTGAAGGCGCCGGCGGGGATGTGGTGCTGGCCACCAATGCCGGACTGACCGCGCTCGCCAAGGACGGCAAGGTCGACGGCGGCAGCATCCGCGATCTCGGCAGCATGGGCGTGGGCGTGGCGGTCAAGGCCGGCGCGCCCAAACCGGACATTCACGATGTCGATGCGTTCAAGGCCTCGATGCTGGCCGCCAAGTCGATCATGTATGCCAATCCGGCCAAAGGCGGCCAGAGCGGTATTCACGTCGCTAAAATGTTCGCCAAGCTCGGTATCGACAAGCAGATCGAGCCGAAGTTGCAGCTGCCTGACCGCGGGCCGGATGGACTAAAGGAAGTCGCCGCCGGAAGCATCGAAATCGGCCTTGGCCAGATCAGCGAGATCCTGGCCAACAAAGATGTGGTGCTCGTCGGGCCGCTCCCGGCGGAAATCCAGGGCGCCGTGACGTTTTCTGCGTCCGTGCACGCGGCGTCAAAAAACAAGAAGGCAGCCGAGGATCTGATCCAGGAGCTGACGACATCAGCGGCCAAGGAACAGTTCAAGGCGCGTGGCTTTACCGTGAGCTAAGGGACGGCGTCACGCGACGTTGCGGGCGGCAATCGCCACGCGGTGGCGCCGGATGCGGTCCTCGTCGACGTCCACTCCGAGGCCCGGCCGGTCGAGGCCGTCGACATGCCCTCTGGCAGTCGGGATGGGATGGGCGGTGACGTCTTCGGCCAGGCCAGTGTGCGTCAGCGTCAGTCCCCACGCGATGTTGGGGATGACAGAAGCGACATGCAGCGCCGCCGCGCAGGCAATGCTCGATTCACCGGTCTTGCAGGAAATGTTCACGCTCATGCCGAGCCGGTCGCAGAGCTTTCCGGCTTCGGTGACCGCGCGGATGCCGCCGAGCTTGATGGCCTTCAGGCTGACGCCGCGCGCGGCCTTGTGTTGGTGATGGCGCTTGATGTCTTCAAGTGAATGAATGCCTTCATCGGCGCCGATGGCGATATCGGTCGCGGCCGCCACCGATGCCATGCCGGCAAGGTCGGAGGCCTCGACCGGCTGCTCGAAGAAATCGAGTCCGGATCCCTTCACCGCGCGGACATAGGTGAGGGCCTGTTCGGTGGTGAAACCCTGGTTTGCATCGGCGGAAATCAGCATGCCGCCGCCCAGAACCTTGCAGATGTCGCGCGTGCGCGCGGCGTCATCTTCAGGCGTGCCGATGCCGACCTTGATCTTGTACGCCGTAAAACCCGCGGCCTTCTTCTTGTCCGCATCAGCCAGGTCGCCGTCATAATCGCCGCCGCCGATCACGCCGAGCAACGGCATGCGGCTGCGCTTCTTTTCACCGAGCAGCGCATGCACCGGTTTTCCGGCGGCGCGGCCGGCGAGGTCATACAGCGCAATCTCGATGGCCGCCTTGGCGCCGTGGTTGCCGTACATGCGGCCGTCCATGGCGGTGAGGGCGCCGGCGATGTCAGCGGCATCGCGGCCGCGCAATGCAGGCTCAAGATAATGAACGGCTGAAACGATGCTCTCGAGCGTTTCTCCGGTCATCACCGGTGCGGACGCGGCCTCGCCCCACCCGATCGCGCCGGTGTCGGTCTCGACGCGCACCAGGACGTTGTCGGCGCGCCGCACCTCTTCACCCGCCATGATGACGGGCTTGAGCATCGGCAGGCTGACCGCAACCGGCTCGATTGATTTGATTTGCACGCCGCCTCCGAGGTCATTCCGGACGCCGCGAAAGCGGCGATCCGGAATCCAGAAATACACACAGGACTTGCAGCTGGATTCCGGGTTCGCGAGCCATAGCGCGTCGAAGACGCGCGTAAACGCGCTTATGGCTCGCGCCCCGGAATGACAACAACTGTTACAGCTTCTTGATACCGGCCTGGTCGATGATGTCCCGGAACAAGGTGATCTCCTTGGTCACGCGCGCCCAGGCCGCGTCGGCGCCTTTCGGCCGGACCTGGAAGCCCGACTTGTAGAGCTTTTCCTTCATCTCATCGGTGGCGAGGACCTTGAGTGTCTCTTTCTCCAGCCACTTCACGATCTCGGTCGGCGTCTTGGCCGGCGCCAGCAGGACTGTATCGGTGGCGAACACGAAGTCCTTGTAGCCGGCTTCCTGCATGGTCGGCACATCCGGCATATCCGGCCAGCGGGTTTCGCCGGTCACGGCAAGGCAACGCAATGTGCCGGCCTTGATATGCGGAGCGGCCGGCGGCAACGAGCCGGAGCTCAACTGCGCGGTTCCGCTCAGCAAGGCCTGGATGGCGTCGCCGCCGCCCTTGAAGACCACGTCTTCGAGCTTGGGCAGCTTCTCGCGAAGCTTGAGAACCTCAAGCTGGATTTGCGGCGTCGTGCCGATCGGCGGCGTCGCGCAATTGAATTTTTCCGGATTGGCGCGCGCGAGCGCGACGAATTCCTTCATGGTCTTCGCCGGCAGATCGGACTTGACGACGAATGTGTTGGGTGATGTCGCCAGTTCGCTGATGCCCACGAAATCCTTGAGCGGGTCGAAGGGAATCTTGTTGTACAGGCTGACATTGACCGAGAGCGCGTTGGTGGCGAGCAGGATCGTGTAACCGTCCGGCTCGGATCGCGCGGCGTTGCTGAATCCGATATTGCCGCCGGCGCCGCCGATATTCTCGATGATGAATGTCTTGCCGGTTGACTGCTGGAGCGCAGCGGCGGTGATGCGCCCGACGATGTCCGAAGGTCCGCCGGGCGTATTGGCCACGACGATCTTGACCGGACGGTCAGGATAGGCGGCGTAGGCCGAGCGAACGCGCAGGAACGCCGGCGCTGCCGCGCCGGCGGCGAGTGCGCCCGCGCCCTTGATAATGGTGCGACGCGTCGGCGCCGAATGTCCTTTGGATCTGCTCATTGTCCTCCCCTGAGTTTCGGCAATATTTTCTGATTAGCGCCGTATGATGTCTTAGGCTAAGCTTTTGCGATTATTGGAGCAATGGGCGTCAGCGGGTCGGTCAAAGTGCGAGAATTTCACGGTATTCAAAAGTCAGCGGCCCGGTCCTTCCCGTCATGACAAATCCGCAAACGCGCGCAAGCGACCTGGCACGAAATCGTGCTGGAGACTCTGAAGGCCAACGACGTCAGGCTGGTGGTCTATGTTCCCGATCGGGTGTTTACGCCGCTGATCAAGGCCATCCACGCCGACAGTTTTTTCACGACCTTCGCCGCCACCCGCGAAGAAGAGGCGCTCGGTATTGTCAGCGGCGCCTGGATGGGAGGCATGCGCGGCGCGGTGCTGATGCAGACCAGCGGGTTTGCGACCATCCCGAATGCACTTGCCTCGCTGGTGGTGCCGTCGCAGATCCCGGCCCTCATATTCGTGTCGGAACGCGGCACGCTCGGCGAGTTCAATCTCGGCCAGGCGCTGGTCTGCAAGACCATGCGGCCGGTGCTCGATTCACTTGCCGTGGAAAATATAACGATCACCCGGCAAGACGAACTTGCATTCATCGTCGACCGCTCGATCAAGCAGGCCGTTGCGACGCAGGCCCCGGTGACTTTCATCCTCTCGCCGCTGCTGACCGGCGGAAAAGTATTTGAGGCGTGAGGGCGTCATGACCATGAAGCCGGCAGGAGCCATCGGCGCCCACAATGCGAAGGTGATGAACCGCTTCGAGCTGACCAAGCGGCTGGTGAGCCAGCTCAAGCGCGACGAAGCGGTGATCGGCGGCATCGGCAACGCCAATTTCGACCTGTGGGCCAGCGGCCAGCGGCCGCAGAATTTCTACATGCTGGGCAGCATGGGCCTGACCATTCCGATCGCGCTGGGTGTAGCGATTGCGCAACCACACCGGCACGTCGTGGCGCTCGAAGGCGACGGCTCGCTGCTGATGCAGCTCGGTTGCCTTGCCACCGTCGCCGAGCGGGCGCCGAAGAATCTCACGATGGTCGTGTGGGACAACGGGATTTACCAGATCACCGGATCGCAGCCGACGCCGGGTGCGGCCGCTGCGGATCTGGTCGCCATTGCGCGCGGCGCCGGCATCGCCAACAGCGCGTGGGTAGCCGATGAAGGCGACTTCGACCGCCTGGTGGCATCGGCGCTCAAGGGCGGGGCGCCCAGCCTGATTGTCGTGCGCATCGACGGCAAGCCAGCGGTCGGCGCCACCGATCGCGATCCGGTGCAAATTCGCGAGCGCTTCATGCGCGGGATCGGTGCCAAGGCTTAGGCACCTTCAGAAACGCGCCGCGTTGCACGATGCTCAGTGGCCGCCTTTGGTTGCGTTTTCGAGAATGCCGGCCGTCATGGCCATACGCACCAGGTCGGACAGGCTATTGGCCGACATTTTTGTCATCAAATTTGCGCGGTAGATCTCGACCGTGCGTGGGCTGATGCCGAGGTCGAATGCAATCACCTTATTGGCCTTGCCGGCAACCAGACCCTCGAGCACCTGTCGCTCGCGATTGGATAGCGCGGCAAGCTTGTCATGAATGTCCGCGAGTTCGGCCTTGTGCTTGGCAGCACCGGCCTCGGTGTTGAGGGCGGAGCGGACCGCGGCGAGCAACAGGTCGTCGTCGAACGGTTTTTCGAGAAAATCGACGGCGCCGATTTTCATGGCTTCCACGGCCAGCGATATATCGCCGTGGCCGGTAATAACAATGACCGGAACATCAAGTCCACCCTCCTTGAGGCGGCGCAACAGGTCGATGCCGGTGATCTCCGGCATACGCACGTCGGTTATGATGCATCCGGATTTGATCGCCGGCAGTATGTCCAGAAACGCCTTGGCTGAATCAAACCCACGGGCGCTGATGCCCGCGGTCTTGAGCAGAAACTCAAGGGATTGCCGAACGGCGTCATCGTCATCGATCACGTAGACGATTGGCTCAGGCTGCATCGTCGACATCTCCTTCATCTACGGCCGCAAGCGTGAAATGGAAAATCGTGCCGCCGGATAGATTCGGCTCGACCCAGATCCGTCCAGCGTGTGCTTCCACGATGGTGCGCGAGATTGACAGGCCCACGCCCATGCCCTGGCGTTTCGTTGTGACGAACGGTTGAAATAGCTGCTCGGCGATTTCCGGGGCAATACCGGAACCGGTGTCGGCAACGCTGATGCGAACAAATTTATCTTCGACCGGGATGATTGAGATGACGAGATCGCGCATCTGCGATGTTTCCATGGCGTCCATGGCATTGCGGATCAGGTTGAGGAGAACCTGCTGAATCTGAACGCGGTCCGCAAGCACGAGGTCGACATTCGGATCGAACTGGAATTGGACGCGAATTCCGCGGTCCTTCACGCCCACCAATGCGAGGGCGCTGGCCTCTTCGACGAGCTTGGTGATGCTTTCCACACGTCGCTCGCTTTCGCCGCGCGAAACAAAATCGCGGAGACGGCGAATAATCTGGCCGGCGCGCATGGCCTGGTCGGCGGCTTTTTCCAGGGCATCACGCATCATGATGGATTTTTCATCGCGGTTGTCTTCGAGCAGGCGCTTTGACCCCTTGAGATAGTTCGAGATCGCCGACAGCGGCTGGTTGAGTTCGTGCGCCAGCGTTGAAGCCATCTCGCCCATGGCGGTCAGCCTCGAAATGTGGACCAGCTCTGATTGCAATTCCTGCAGGCGCGCTTCCGTCTGCTGCCGCTCCGTCAGGTCGCGGATGAAGCCGGTGAAATAGCGCTGGTCGCCGGATTGCATTTCACCAACGGCGAGCTCCATCGGAAAGGTCGAGCCGTCCTTGCGTTGGCCGACCACAACGCGGCCAATACCGATGATGCGTCGCTCGCCCGTCGTTCGGTAACGCTGCAGGTAGCCGTCGTGGCCTTCACGATAGGGTTCGGGCATCAGGACTTTTACATTCTGGCCGATTGCCTCGGCCGCTCGTAGTCCGAACAGGCGTTCGGCCGCGCTGCTGAATGATTGCATAATACCGCGCTCGTCGATCACGATCATCGCCTCGGGCACGGTATCGAGAATTGATTGAAGATGCGCTTCGCGTGCCAAGGCATTACGCGTCATCACCGTCGCCCGTACGCGGCTACGGTGCAGGGACTCGCCACCCAAGGACACGCCGACGCCAATGATCGTGAATGCAATGCCATTGACTAAAACGAGAGTCGAAAATGTCGTGGCTTCCACGACAATGAAAAGGGCAGCCGCAAGGCTCAGGGCCGTCGCCAGCAGACCGGGCCCGAGGCCACCGATCCCGGCCGCGATCAGGACTGGCGGGATGAAATAGAAAAAAATCGCATCATCGTGGAGTACGGGCGTGAGCAAAGCGCGGACCGCCAATGCCAGCGCAACCGTGCTCGGCGCCACCCCGTATCGCAGCGGCCAGCCCCGGTCGATTGGGGAAGAATATTGCGTATTTTCAACGGCTTCGGCCATGCCCGGCTCGATCCTTAGCACGTCCAATCCACCGTGGCGAAGCCCTGCTGGCGCCTCCGGTAAATCCCCTATGGAGATTATCTGAATTTCGGGCGGGCGGTTCGATCGGTATCCATCGATCATCAAATTCACCGAGGACCAGCGCCATGCTCACCCAGACGATGACCAACCGCGGAACGTCACATCAACAGCCTGCTCGTGCCGTACGCCCGGTCTCCCCTGTCGTCTCGCAGCCGCTTACCGGCCAAATTGAGTTGATGGGCGCCACCATGCCGTTCGGGCGCAATGCCGAGATCTACGGCGAAAACGAACGGGCCGAATATCTCTACAAGGTGATCAGCGGTAGCGTCCGAACCTATAAAGTGTTGAACGATGGCCGTCGTCAGATCGGCGCTTTTTATCTGCCGGGCGATCTTTTCGGGCTCGAAATCGGCAGCGAGCACACTTTTTCTGCGGAAGCCATCACGGACTGCAAGGTCCTGGTGATCAAGCGGAGCGCCCTGGTTGCGCTCGCGGCACACGACCACGACGTTGCGCACAAGCTCTGGACCATGACGGCGGGCGAATTGCAGCGTGCTCAGAGCCACATCATGCTGCTTATCAAAACCGCCCAGGAACGTGTCGCCGGGTTCCTGCTTGAAATGTCAGCGCGTGCGTCGGCCGGAAATGAAGTTGAATTGCCGATGTCGCGTCAGGATATCGCGGACTATCTTGGTCTGACGATTGAAACGGTATCGCGTACGCTAACGCAACTCGAGAACGCTGCCACCATTGCAGTGCCGAGTTCACGCCGCATCGTCCTGCGCAACCGCGGCGCATTGAGCCGCCTGAATTCCTAGAGCCGAACGTCGTCCTCCCTCGACTGTGTTCGGTCACACTGGCCCCGGCTGTCTCATGCCGGGGCTTTTTCCTTTCTGATGGCAAAGAACGGCCAGGACAATTTCTGCGTCGTTGTTCCGGTGGCCGGGAGGAGATACCCTCACCGGACATTGCCGGTGTTGCCGGGTACGGGCGGGGGTCATGGCAGATTTCGATGGCGTCGTGATCGGCGCGGGCCACAACGGGCTGACACTCGCCGCTTATCTTTCGCGTGCGGGCATGCGGATCGCCGTCCTCGAAAGAAACGATCGTATTGGCGGCGGGTCGAGCACCGAGGAGCGCATGCTTCCCGGTTACAAGATGAACATGCACGCCAATTTCTATATGGGGCTTGGGCTGTGTCCTTTGCTCGAGGATCTTGAACTTCACCGATACGGATTTTCCTATATCGAGCCGCCGGTGCAGCAGGCAGCAACCTTCCGCGATGGCACCGGCATCGTGATTTACAAGGATCTCGACAAGACCTGTGCCTCGCTGGCGCGATTTTCCAGGCAGGACGCCGAGACGTTTCGGGCGCTCTGGCATACCTATTGCGAAGACATGCGTCCGCTGCTGGTGTCGCTGCTCTATAATGCGCCGCTACCGCGGGAGCAGCTGGTTGACCGGCTGAGCGGGCCAAAGGCGAAAGAGCTTCTATCGCATGCCCAGCACGACCTGTTCAGTGTTGTGCGCAAGCATTTCGTCGATGAGCGCATCCGCACGCTGTTCACATCTTACATGCACGTGATTACCACGGAGAATGTGCCGGGCGCGGGCATCGTCTTTCCGGCAATCTTTGCGAATATCGCGAGTTTTACGCTGCCGGTCGGCGGCGCGGTGTCGCTTCCGCTCGCGCTGGCGCGGGTTGTAGAGGCCGGCGGGGGCGAAATCATCACCGACGCGGATGTCAGGGAAATTACTGTCACCAATGGCCGCGCAACCGGCGTAAAGCTTGACGACGGGCGCACCATCAATGGGACAAAATTCGTCGCCAGCGCCATCGATTTTCCGACAACGGTGCAGATGGCCGGGGAGGAGCTATTCCCGGAGCCCGTGCGCGAAAAGGCGAAAGCCTGGCATTGGGGCAACCACAGTCTGGTCACCCTGCATCTCGCGCTCAAAAACCCGCCAGCCTATCGCGCCGCCGCATTCGATCCCGACATTGCGCGCGCCTACAACATCTTCTTTGGCATGGACCACATCGACGACGTGGCCAGTTGTTTCGAGGATTGCGCGGCGAAGAAATTCCCCAAGGTCCTGATGGGCAATGGCGCTTGCAACAGCCAGTTCGACCCAAGTTATGCGCCGGCCGGCAAGCATGTCGCGTTCTGGTGGCCGTTTGCGCCCTATTCGGTCGACGGCTCACCGCAGGAATGGGAGCGCAATCGCGCCGACTACACCCAGCGGGTGCTCGACTACTGGCGAATCTATGCTTCAAATCTTGAAGGCGACAATCTCCTTGGGACTTATCTTTTCACTCCGCTCGATGTCGAAAAACTCAACGCCAATATGCGGCAGGGCGCGGTCCGCGTCGGCGCCTATGTGCCCAATCAGCTCGGCATCAACCGGCCCCATCCGCTGATGCCAGGCTCTCGCACGCCAGTGGAGGGGCTGTATCTCTGCGGGTCTTCATCCGGCAATGGCGGCGGCGTGAATGGCGCACCTGGCTATATTGCGGCCAATGCGATCGTTGATGATTTGCGGCTGAAACGCAGCTGGGCGCCGGTGCCGGCACCGGAGTGGAAGCACTAGCGCCGTTTGACCTGCGTCAAGACGGCCCGGCGAGACCCGTGATTTCATGGCTTCCATACATTGGAGGACCGCCATGAAAGCCGAAGATGTCATGACGCGCGACGTCATATCGATTGCTCCTGAGGCGACCGTATTGCAGGCCGCCCGGTTGATGCTTCAACACCACATCAGTGGTCTGCCGGTGGTCGACAAAGACGGGAAACTGGTCGGAGTGCTGTCCGAAGGCGACTTCCTGCGGCGCCAGGAAACGCGGACGGAACACAAGCGTTCGCGTTGGCTCGAATTCCTCATGGGTCCCGGCCGAATCGCCGCCGAATACAGCCATTCGCACGGCAGCAAGGTCGCCGAAGTGATGACGACCGAAGTCCAGACGGTCGATGAGTTGACCGCGCTCGAAGACATTGTTGATGTGATGGAGCGCAAGCGCATCAAGCGCGTGCCGGTGGTGTGCGGCGGCCAGCTGGTCGGGATCGTAACACGATCGAACCTGATGCATGCAATGGTGAGCATGGCACGAGTAGCAGAACCCCCCGCGAAGGACGATGGGGCCATCCGCGAAAAGCTGCTGGCAGAATTCCAGAAGGAAGTCTGGGCGCCGGCAGCCATGACTAATGTCGTGGTGCGTGATGGTGTTGTCGAACTGTGGGGTGTGATCGTCGATGAACGACAACGCGAAGCGATGAAAGTGGCAGCCGAGAATATACCGGGCGTCAAGATGGTGGTTGACCACCTTGTGTGGGTCGAGCCGACCTCGGGCATGGTCATCGAGCCGAGGGATGAAGTCGTCACGCACTAACTGCTCATCCGCCGCCTGAGTTCAGGGGCGACGAGAAGGCGCGCCGCCGCGGCCCAAGGGGCGCGGGGTGCGCCTTTGTCAATTCTCCTTAATCATGGTGCGTTGCTGCGCTGCAATAAACGTTCGGCACTACGGACAATTCCGTAGCAGGCGGCATTTCAACAATTGATCTTTCTCAACGTCCTATGTGGCGCCGGGCCGATGATATCTGCGCAACAGATTTTTATTCGCGCGGAGGAATCCCATGTCACTCGCAGCTCAACCGTCAGTTCGCCCGGTCGCGCAGCCTGCTGCGACCGAAAAGGGCTGGTTTGCGTCGAACTGGGGCCTGCTGGCCGCAACGGCGGCGTTGATTGCCATTTTGTTATTGCCAACGCCGGCTGGTCTGCCGGTGGCCGGCCATCGCATGCTCGCCATCCTTGCCTTCGCCGTCATCATCTGGATGACCGAAGCGGTCGACTATGCCGTGTCGGCGATCGTGATCGCCGTCCTGATGGCATTCCTGCTCGGCCTGGCGCCGAGCGTCGCAAATCCGAAGGTCCTGCTCGGCACCAGCGGCGCGCTGACGCTCGCATTCGGCGGCTTCGCCAATACGGCATTGGTGCTGGTAGCCGCAGCGCTGTTCCTCGCCGCCGCCATGACGGCAACCGGTCTCGACAAGCGCATCGCGCTCAGCATCCTGTCGCGCGTCGGCACCCAGACCAGCCACGTCGTCATCGGCACGATCCTGGTCGGCTTCGTGATCGCCCTCATGGTGCCGTCCACCACCGCGCGCGTTGCCTGCCTGGTTCCGATCACGCTTGGCATCATCGCGGCCTACGGCGTCAACAAGCGCGGTGCCTTCGCCAGCATGCTGATGATCGTCACGGTGCAGACCGCCAGCATCTGGAATGTCGGCATCAAGACCGCGGCGGCGCAGAACATGGTGGCCATCGGCTTCATCGAGAAGGCGTTCAATAAAACGATCACCTGGCTCGACTGGTTGATTGCCGCCGGACCGTTCGCGATCCTGATGTGCATCGCGCTCTATTTCGTGATGACGCGCATGATGCCGCCGGAAGTCGCGGAAGTTCCGGGCGGCCGTGAAGGCATCCGTAAATCACTTGCAGCGCTCGGCCCGATGAAGGCGTCGGAGATCAAGCTGCTGCTTCTGTCGCTGACCTTGATCGCCTTCTGGGCGACCGAAGGCATCCTGCACAAATTCGATACCAGCACGACCACGATCACCGCCGTTGCGCTGATGTTCATGCCCGGCTTCGGCATTCTGACCTGGAAAGATGCGCAGAACAGAATTCCGTGGGGCACCATCATCCTGTTCGGCATCGGCATCAGCCTTGGCACCGCGCTGCTGCAGACCAATGCGGCAACCTGGCTCGCCAATATCGTAGTCGCCCAGTTCGGGCTTACGAATGCGACCGCGCTGTTCATTCTCGGTGTGATGAGTCTGTTCCTGGTTGTCATTCATCTGGGCTTCGCCAGTGCGACTGCGCTTGCCTCGGCGATGATTCCAATTGTGATCGCCGTGCTCAAGAGCGTGGCAACGCCAGGAATCAACATCATCGGCATGACCATGGTGCTGCAATTTGTGGTCAGCTTTGGCTTCATCCTGGTGGTGAATGCGCCGCAGAATATGGTCGCCTACGGCACCGAGACATTCAACGCTCGCGATTTCGTCCGCACCGGATTCGTGCTGACGATCATTGCATTGGCGCTGGTGATGGTACTCGGATCTACCTACTGGCATTGGCTCGGCTACGTCTAGCGGAGCCAATGTGGTGGCACGCACCTCCATAGCTGTCGTTTTTGCGGGCAGTGGCGGCTCCGGCGCGATGAGCGCCGGCGCCGTGCTTTTGCGTGCCGCTGCGCGCGCCGGGTACTACGGACTGATGACGCAGCTATTCGGCGCGCAAGTGCGCGGCGGCGAGTCGGCGGCGCTGGTGCAGATTTCGACTGCGCCAGTCGAAAGCCAGCCCGATCGCTACGACCTGTTTGTGGCCCTCGACTGGGACAAGGTCGACCAGTTCGCGGCCGAAATTCCGCTCGACGAAACGACGGTGATCCTTACGGATCCTGAAGCGGGTCCGGTTCCGGTCGCGATCGCCAAGTCGAAAGGCAAAGTGATCGCAATCTCAATGAGCGATCGCCAGGCAAGCAAGCTCGAGCGCGGCTTGCAGGGCCGGCGGGTCAACATGTTTGCCGCCGGCATGGTGGCGGCGTTGCTTGGGATCGAAACGAAAAACGTCGAAGCGGCGATTGCCATATTTTCGAAGAAAAAGGCACCGCGCTCATTGCGGCCAATGCCAGAGGTGCAGCGTCGGGTGCGGCGGCTGCCGCAACATTGACGATCGATCGACGGCTCGAGCCGCCCAAGGCCGCGGCGCGCTGGCTGATCAGCGGCAATCAGGCCGTTGCGCTCGGGACATTGCGCGGCGGTGTGCGGTTTGTCGGCTGCTATCCGATTACCCCCGCGACCGATCTGGTCGAATGGCTCGCGCCACATATGCTCAAGCTTGGTGGACGATTGGTGCTGGGCGAGGATGAGCTCGCGTCCATCAATCTGGCGCTGGGGGCCTCGTACGGCGGTACACCGGCGATGACCGTCACTTCGGGTCCGGGGTTCTCGTTGATGGTTGAAAGCCTCGGGCTCGCCACCGCCGCCGAAATCCCGCTTGTCCTGATCGATGTGATGCGTGCCGGGCCGTCCACCGGCATCGCATCCAAGACCGAGCAAAGCGACATCAACCTTGCGATTTACGGTGCGCATGGCGACGCGCCACGCATTGTGCTGGCGCCGACGTCGGTTTCCGATTGCATCAAGACCGGCGAATACGCGGTCTATGTCGCGGAATCTTTACAAACCCCGGTCATCGTGTTGTCCGACCAGTCGCTCGGTCAAGCCACCACTGTCATTGACCCGGTCAGCGATCGCCCAAAACCGTTGAAGCGGCGCACCAACGGTGTTGCGCCGACAGGGCCATTCAAGCGCTACGCGCTCGGCGGCGATCCGGTCACGCCGATGCCGCTGCCGGGCACAGCCAAGTTTGAATGGGTAGCGGAAGGCCTCACGCACAATGAGGCCGGCCTGCCGGCCAGCGGCGCGGGCGCGCACGTGGCTCAAATCAACAAGCGGGCCAAGAAGATTCAGCGCTTCGATGCGGGGGAGTATTGGGGCGAATGCTGGGGCAAGGGCGACGTTGCTATTCTTGCCTTCGGCTCGACAATTGCGCCCGCGCGCGAAGCCGCGCGGCGGCTTGCTTCGGCCGGCCATCAAGTCCGCATCATCGCCCTCCGGGTGCTGTCGCCGTTGCCGATGGAAGCGCTCGCGCGAGCGCTCGCCGGCGTACGTCGCATCATTGTGATCGAGCAAAATCACAGCGCGCAGCTCTACCACCATCTGATTGGCCAAAAGGCCATTCCCGTGAATTCCGAAAGCGTGGCGCGGCCAGGCCCGCTTCCGTTCCGGCCTTCGGAGATTGCCAGCTATGTGGTGTGAACTTCGCCGTCGCTTTTGGCGCTCGCCCGGAACGACTCTGAACATGGACTACGATCATGAGTGACATCGCGCTCGAAACAAGATTCGAAGAGCCTCACTGCGTATTCAACGCAAAGGATTTTTCATCCGGCGCGCATCCGGTGTGGTGTCCGGGATGTGGCGACTTCGGCGTTATGGCCGGTCTCGAGCGCGGACTCGCAAAGCTCGGGCGGCCGCCGCATGAAGTTGTGCTGGTGTCCGGCATTGGCTGCTCGTCGCGATTGCCGGGCTATATGAGCACTTATGGATTCCACGGCGTGCATGGCCGCGCGCTGGCGGTTGCCACCGGCCTGAAACTCACGCGGCCTGACCTTGAAGTGATCACCGTGGGCGGCGATGGCGACGGTTATTCGATCGGCGGCAACCATTTCATTCATGCCTGCCGCCGCAACGTCGACATGCTTTACGTCGTGATGGACAACCGCGTCTATGGAATGACGAAAGGCCAGCCGTCTCCAACCACAGAGGCCGACTGGGACAGCGATATTGCTCCCGGCGGCATCGGTCTGCGGCCGTTCAATCCGCTGGCAGTCGCCATTGCCGCCGGCGCAAATTATGTGGCGCGCGGATTTTCCGGGGACCCGAATGGCCTCGCTGATCTGATCGTTGATGGGATTCGCTGGCCAGGCTTCGCCTTTATCGAAGTGCTGAGTCCCTGCGTTACCTTCCGACCCGAGCAGCGCGAATGGAAAAAAATGGTGCGGCCTTCGAGCATATCGGCTGAGCAGGACCGCGCGGCGGCGACTGCGCTGGTGCTCGGCGACGACGGCTACAGCCTGGGCGTCCTCTATCGGGGTGATCGTGCGCCGGTGACACCGGCCCTCAAGCCGCAGATCTCCGTGGCCGATATCGAGCGGGAATTTGCGCTTTCAGCCTGACGGTACTTCTTTCTTCCGTTGACCTGCGTCAAAGCAACCAGGCTGCGCATGCTGCAAAGTCAGTGGCGAAAATTCCTCCATTGTGGAGAATCGCCATGAAACCATTCCTGATATCCGCCGCGGCCATAGCCATCGCCGGAACGCTTCTGGTGGCGCCCGCAATTGCCCAACCCGCCGGGCCTGGCCCCGGTAATCCGCCGGCTGCCGGCGGCCCTGGGTCGGGTGGTGGACCTGGCGCAGGTCCCGGTCCGGGCGCCGGTTACGGTCCACGCGGTGGCTGGGGTCCCGGCATGATGATGGGACCGGGCATGATGGGCTGGGGCGGCGGCGCCGGCGGGATGGGTGCTGTTTGCGACCCGCGTGGCGCCGGCCTTGCCGAGTGGCGCATGGAGCGCATCGAGCGCTTGATCACACCAAACGAGGCGCAGCGCACAGCACTGAACGATTTGCGCACCGCCTCGACCAAAGCCGCGGAAATCGTCGCGGCGGCGTGCCCGCGCGAATTTCCCGAAAGTGCGACCGCGCGGCTCGAGCTGATGGAAAAGCGCCTCGACTCGATGCAGCAGGCAATCAAGATCGTGCGTCCGGCGTTCGAAGCCTTCTACGCGACGCTCAATGACGAACAGAAAGCGCGCATCAACACCAGCGGCCCGCGGCGGTGGGGCTGGCACGGCTGGTGGCGCGGCGGATGACGCTAATCATTTGACCTGCATCAAGGAAAACGCGGGGGCCTCCGGCGATAAGTCTTCCGGAAGGCCCCCGGAATTCCTCCGCCCAGCCAGAAAACGGACCTCATCAGCATGGCGACCGCGCTCGCTCCTCAGAAAACGATGACCATCGGCGAAGGGGGCTCGGCCCTTGCCTTTGCCGCCCTGGCGCTCCTGTCCATCGTCATTGCCGCCAAGGCCTACACCTCTGAATACGCGTTCCATGCCTACCTCTTTTCGGCGGCCAGCATTGCGGCAGTATTCGCGATCATCAATCGCTACTACGAACGTCCGGCCGCGCCTGCGCCGCTGACGATCGATGGCAAGCCCAACTACAATATGGGTCCGGTCAAATTCTCGGCCGTCGCCGCTGTGTTCTGGGGCATCGCCGGCTTCACCGTCGGACTCTACATCGCGCTCGAGCTGGCGTTTCCATTTCTCAATCTCGATTTGCCGTGGATCACCTTCGGGCGTTTGCGGCCGCTGCATACCTCGGCGGTCATCTTCGCGTTCGGCGGCAATGTGCTGGTTGCGACCTCGCTCTATGTCGTGCAGCGCACCTGCCGCGCGCGGCTGGTCGGCGAGATTGCGCCGTGGTTCGTCGTCCTCGGCTACAACTTCTTCATCGTCATCGCCGGCACCGGCTATCTGCTCGGGATCACGCAGTCGAAGGAATACGCCGAGCCGGAATGGTATTCCGACCTGTTCCTCACGGTGGTGTGGGTGACGTACTTCCTGGTGTTTCTGGGGACCATCATGCGGCGCAGCGAGCCGCATATCTACGTGGCGAACTGGTTTTATCTCGCCTTCATTCTCACGATTGCGGTGCTGCATCTCGGCAACAATGCAGCCGTGCCGGTGTCGCTGTACTCGCCGAAGTCCTACATCGTCTGGTCGGGCGTACAGGATGCCATGGTGCAGTGGTGGTACGGCCACAACGCAGTCGGTTTCTTCCTCACCGCCGGCTTTCTCGCGATCATGTACTACTTCATACCCAAGCGCTGCGACCGGCCCATCTATTCCTATCGCCTGTCCATCATTCACTTCTGGGCGCTGATCTTTCTCTACATCTGGGCCGGCCCGCATCACCTTCACTACACGGCGCTGCCTGACTGGGCGCAAACCCTCGGCATGACCTTTTCAATCATTCTGTGGATGCCGTCCTGGGGCGGGATGATCAACGGAATCATGACGCTGTCGGGCGCGTGGGACAAGCTGCGCACTGATCCGGTGCTGCGCATGATGGTGGTGTCGGTTGCGTTCTACGGCATGGCGACCTTCGAAGGTCCGATGATGTCGGTGAAGATCGTCAATTCGCTGTCGCACTACACCGATTGGACCATCGGGCACGTGCATTCTGGTGCGCTCGGCTGGGTCGGCTACATTTCATTCGGCGCGCTTTATTGTCTCGTGCCGTGGCTGTGGAATCGCCCGCTTTATTCGCTCAAGCTGGTCAACTGGCACTTCTGGATCTCGACCATCGGCATCGTGCTCTACATCAGCGCGATGTGGGTGTCAGGCATCCTGCAAGGTCTGATGTGGCGGGCCTACACCTCGCTCGGCTTCCTCGAATATTCGTTCGTCGAAACCGTGGAAGCGATGCATCCCTTCTATGTCATTCGTGCGCTGGGCGGCCTGTTGTTCCTTACCGGCGCGCTGCTGATGGCCTGGAATCTCTGGAAAACCGTGAACTCGGCGGTTTCCGCCGCGCCCGCCGGCCTCGCGCTGGCGCCAGCGGAATAGGCGGGGACGAACATGTCGCTCTGGCACAAGCACGCCATTATCGAGAAGAACTCGATCATCCTGGTGATCGGCATCCTGATCGTGATCGCGATCGGCGGCCTGGTTGAGATCGTCCCGCTGTTCTACCTGAAGAACACGATTGAAAAGGTCGATGGCGTGCGGCCGTATACACCGCTCGAGCTCGCCGGCCGCAATATCTATGTGCGCGAAGGTTGCTACCTCTGCCACTCGCAGATGATCCGCCCGCTGCGCGACGAAGTCGAGCGCTACGGCCATTACTCGCTTGCGGCCGAGAGCATGTATGACAAGCCGTTTCAGTGGGGCAGCAAGCGCACGGGCCCGGATCTCGCGCGCGTCGGCGGCAAGTATTCCGATGAATGGCACCGGGACCATCTGAAGAATCCGCGCTCGGTGGTGCCGGGCTCGGTGATGCCGGACTATTCGTGGTTGGCGCAGACCGATCTCGACTTCCAGCACATCGCGCAGGATTTGAAAGTCCAGGCGCTGCTTGGCGTACCCTATACGCCGGACATGATCGCCAATGCCACCACCGATGTCGTGACGCAGGCGACCACCGATAGTCCGGAGGCTGCCGATCTTGCGAAGCGCTATCCAAAGGCGACCGCGCGCGACTTCGACGGCGATCCTGCGCGTATCTCTGAAGCGGACGCTCTGATCGCCTACCTGCAGCTATTGGGTACGCAAGTCGACTTCAAGCTCTACGACGACAAAGCCAATATCCGGTGAGTGAAATGGACCCGACCTATCAAGCCGTCGCCGAGTTTGCGCAGACCTGGGGCCTCGCATACTTCGTCGTCATCTTCATGCTGGTGCTGCTGTATGCGCTCTGGCCGTCGCGCAAGAAGCAATTCGAGGAAGCGGCGCGCATTCCGCTGCGGGAGGATTGAGCCGTGGCTGAAGAGCATAGAGAGATCGATGCCTTGACCGGCACCGCAACCACGGGGCACGAATGGGATGGCCTGCGTGAACTGAATACCCCGCTGCCGCGCTGGTGGCTGTGGTTGTTCTACCTGACAATTGTCTGGGCGATTGGCTACTGGATCGTCTATCCGGCCTGGCCGTTGCTCACCAATTCCACGCAAGGCCTGCTCGGCTATCACACGCGGACCGCGATCATCGAGGATCTCGACGCGCTCAAGCGCCAGCGCGGGCCGATGATGGACAAGCTGACGACGGCCTCGGTCGCCGATATTATCGCCGATCCCCAACTGCTCGACTTCGCGCGCGCACAAGGGCGCGTGGCCTTTGCCGATAATTGCGCGCCGTGCCATGGCGCCGGCGGTGGCGGCGGCAAGGGCTATCCAAATCTCAATGACGATGACTGGCTGTGGGGCGGCAGGCTTGCTGAAATCGAGCAGACGATCCGGCACGGCGCGCGCGGCAGCGACGATAAAGGCCGCACAGGGGTCATGCCGGCCTTTGGCCGTGATGGGATACTCAAGCCTGAACAGATTTCCACGGTTGCCGACTACGTACGTTCGCTGTCGGGACTGCCGGTTGAAGCCGGTGCCGACCTGGCTGCAGGAAAGAAAATCTTTGCCGATAATTGCGCCCTTTGTCATGGCGCGGACGGCAAGGGCAATCGCGAAATGGGCTCGCCCAATCTGACGGACAAGATCTGGCTCTACGGGTCCGACAAGCAGACCATCATGGACGGCCTGCGCAACGGCCGCGGCAACGTCATGCCGGCCTGGGGTAGCCGCCTGAGCGATCCGACCATCAAGGCTTTGACGGTCTACGTCCACACCTTGGGTGGTGGCGAGAAATAGCCTGAAACACGAAAAAGCCCCGTGAACCGGGGCTTTTGTCATGTTCCGGATTGAGCCAAGTCAAGATACGGCCGCCCGCCGCGGGCTACTCAATTGACCATGAACGCCCTCCAGACACTGGTGAACGACGCCGAAGTGCTGCCCGTGCATGACGTGCCCGGACTCGAACCCGACGACGACATCCCGCTCTATGCGCCGCGCCGAAAGATCTATCCCCAAAGCGTGCACGGCAGATTCCGCACGATCAAATGGGCGGTACTCATCGTCACGCTTGGTATCTACTACCTGTTGCCGTTTGTGCGGTGGGACCGCGGCCCCAACGCGCCCTCGCAGGCGGTGCTGATCGACTTCCCGAACCGTCGTTTCTATTTCTTCTTCATCGAGATCTGGCCGCAAGAAGTCTACTACCTCACGGGCCTGCTCATTCTGGCGGCGATCGCGCTGTTCCTGATGAACGCGGTCGCTGGCCGCATCTGGTGCGGGTATCTCTGTCCGCAGACAGTGTGGACCGATCTGTTCTTCGCCATCGAGCGTTTCGTGGAAGGCGACCGTCGCGAGCACATGCAGCGCGATGGCCGTAGATGGACGGCTGTCACCTGGGCCCGCAAGGGCGTGAAACATTTCCTCTGGCTGATGGTGGCGTGGTGGACCGGCGGCGCCTGGGTTCTCTACTTTGCCGACGCGCCGACGCTGGTGAAAGAACTCGCCACTGGCGAGGCGCCACTGATCGCCTATGCCTGGATCGGCATTCTTACTGTGACGACGTACTCACTTGCTGGCCACATGCGCGAGCAGGTCTGTCTTTACATGTGTCCGTGGCCGCGAATCCAGGCGGCGCTGACCGACGAATACGCACTCAACGTCACTTATCGCTACGACCGCGGCGAACCGCGCTGTTCGGTCAAGAAGGCCGAGCAATTGCGCGCACAAAACCAGCCGGCAGGAGATTGTGTGGATTGCCTGCAATGCGTGCATGTCTGCCCGACCGGCGTCGACATCCGCGGCGGGGCAAACCTCGGCTGCATCCAGTGCGGATTGTGCATCGATGCCTGCGACACGATCATGAGCAAGCTCGGGCGCGCGACCGGACTGATCGCCTACGACACCGATCTCAACATCAAGCAGCGGATCGAAGGCAAGAAGGCTTTCTACAAACTGGTGCGCATGCGCACCACGCTCTACGCCGCGATCATCGCCGTGGTCGGCGGCATCATGATCTACACGCTCGCCACCCGTGACAGCGAAGGCATCAGCATCATTCACGACCGCAACCCGATGTATGTCCGGCTGTCGGACGGCGCCTTGCGCAACGGTTACACGATCCGCATCGTCAACAAGCGTCTCAAATACCGCGACTTCATTGTCAACGTTGACGGTTTGCCTTCGACGCTGGTGGACTTTGTCGGGCTGCCGCCACGCGCCGACGGACGTCAACTGGTCTCCGTCGGCCCCGACCAGACCAAGGAAGTACGTGTGGTCGTGACCGATTACAGCGCAACGCCGCCGCCGCCGTCGACCTCGATCTTGTTCAAGTTGATCGACATCGATTCCAACGAGACCGCCGAAATGCGCGACCATTTTTTCGGGCCATGACGGAAGACTATGATGAGCACCCATCGCAAGACACGAGAATTGACCGGCAAGCATGTCCTGTTCTGTTTGCTGGGATTTTTCGGCGTGGTCTTTGCGGTCAACGCCGTGATGATGAAGGCGGCAACATCCACATTCGGCGGCGTCGAGACGTCGAGTTCTTACAAGGCCGGCCTGATGTTCGAGCGGGAGGTTGCAAGGGCCGAGCAGCAGGACGAATTGCATTGGCAGGTCGATGGCAAGATTGCGCGCGGCAAAGTTGGTGAAGCCGTACTCGATATTTCCGCGCGCGATGCCAAGGGGGTTCCTCTTACAGGAATAACCGCACGGGCGCGGCTTGCACATCCGGCCGACGAGCGGCTTGACCATGTGATCGCGCTGGATCGCACCAACGCCGGGCGCTTTCACGGCGAGGCGCAGGTCCAGCCCGGTCAATGGGAATTGATTGTTGATCTCTACCGTGGCGAGGCGCGCGTATTCCGTTCGCGCAGCCGTGTCACGTTGCGGTGACATTATGCCGGAGGCGCTCGACCTCTCACTTTACGCAAAGCCCGCCGGAAACGGCACGCTGGGCATGGAATTGGCGGTCGACGGTATCGCCTGCGGTGCGTGCATTGCGCGCATTGAAGGCGCGGTGAAACGCCTGCCGGGCGTCACCGAGGCTCGCCTCAACTACACCAATCGCCGGCTGCAAGTGTCATGGACCGATGGCACGACGCAGCCCGCACAGATCCTGCAGGCACTGGAAGACAGCGGCTATCACGGTCATCCGTTCGTGCCGCAGCGTGCTGAACAGGCTGAGGCGGCGGAGGCGCGGAAGCTCACGCGCTGCATGGCGGTTGCGGGCTTTGCTGCCATGAACATCATGCTGCTGTCGGTGTCGGTATGGTCGGGCAATGTCACCGATATCACGCCGGAGACGCGCGATTTCTTCCACTGGGCGTCGGCGCTGATCGCCTTGCCGGCGGCGGCCTATGCCGGCCGGCCATTCTTTGCGAGCGCCTGGCGCGCGCTCAAATCGCGCGCTCTGAACATGGATGTGCCGATCTCGCTCGGCGTCATTCTGGCGCTCGGCATGTCGGTGGTGGAAACCGCCAACCACGCCGAACATGCCTATTTCGACTCCGCTATTATGCTGCTGTTTTTCCTGCTGGTCGGGCGCACGCTCGATCATGCGATGCGCCGCAAAACACGCGCGATCGCCGGCAATCTGGCGGCCTTGAAGGCTGAAACGGCCCATCGTTTTGCAGGCGACGAACTGGTCAGCGTGCCGGTGGCGGCGCTGAAGGCGGGCGACCGGTTGCTGGTCAAGCCGGGCGAGCGCGTGCCGGCCGACGGCACGGTGCTGGGTGGCAATTCCGAGATCGACGAAAGCCTCATTACCGGCGAGACCGCGCGCCGCAAGATCATATCCGGCGCGACCGTCTATGCCGGCAGCATGAACTATTCCGGCGCGCTGACCCTGAAAGTGACGGCCGCCGGCGGCGCAGCGCTGATCGACGAAATCGAAAAGCTGCTCGACAAGGCGGCGAGCGCAAAATCACGCGCGATGCGGCTTGCCGACCGTGCATCCCGCATCTACGCGCCGCTTGTGCATGCGACCGCCGCGCTGACATTGGCAGGCTGGCTGATTGCGGGCGCCAGCCTGCACGATGCCTTGGTGACGGCGATCGCCGTCCTCATTATCACCTGTCCGTGCGCGCTGGCGCTGGCAATTCCCGCCGTCCAGGTGGTTGCCTCCGGTGCATTGTTCCGGGCCAATGTCATTCTCAATGCCGGCGACGCCATCGAGCGATTGGCCGAAGTCGATACGGTCATCTTCGACAAGACCGGCACGCTGACATTGCCGGAACCGCGCGTGGTCAATATCGAGGCGCTCGATCCTGAATTGTTGCAGATGGCCGCGCGGCTGGCGCTGTCGAGTAGGCATCCGCTCGCGGTTGCATCTGGCGCGTGAAGCGCGCATGCGCGCGCCATACGAGGGCGCCGTCGAAGAACCGGGGCAGGGTGTGCGGGCCTTCATTGATGGCGTCGAGGCGCGGCTGGGAAGCGCGGAGTTCTGTGGCTTCACCCACGCAAGAATGAGCGGAATGGAAAATGATCGAGTCATTCAACATCTATTTCCGCACGGGTTGCCGGTCCGCCATCATTGCCATCAGCCAGAAGCTGCGGCCGGACGCGGTAGAGGTCATCAAGGCATTGGTCCAATTTGGGTTCGACCCGCGTATTCTTTCCGGTGATCGTGATGAGGCGGTCGCGCCGGTCGCTCGCGCGCTCGGCATTGATTACTGGCAGGGGGGCCTGAAACCGGCAGACAAGATCGCTCTCATCGAGTCGTTGAAGGCCAATGGCCGTCGCGTGCTGATGGTCGGCGACGGCCTCAACGACGCGCCGTCGCTCGCTGCCGCGCACGTTTCAATGTCGCCGATCAGCGCCGCCGACGTGACGCAGGCGCAGGCCGATGCGGTCTTTCTGGGCGAACGTCTCAAGCCCGTCCTGGATGCCGTCGTGATCTCACGCCGGGCGCGCGGCTTGATGACGGAAAACCTCTGGCTGGCCGCAATCTACAACGCGATTGCGGTTCCGGTCGCCATCGCGGGGGCGGTTACACCCTTGATCGCAGCACTGGCAATGTCGGGTTCGTCGCTGCTGGTGACGCTCAACGCGCTTCGTGCGAGGCGATCATGAACGTCCTGATCTATCTGGTGCCGATGGCACTCGGGCTTGGCCTCGCCGGCCTGTTCGCTTTCCTGTGGGCGCTCAAGAGTGGTCAATACAGTGATGTCGACGGCGCCGCCTTGCGCGTGCTGTCGGATGACGATTTGGAAAAGTAGCTTTTTCACTTGTCGTCACCGGGCTTGTCCCGGTGACCCCGCTTAGTGTGGCACTGTGCCTTCCTAAGCGAGATGGCCGGCACAAGGCCGGCCATGACAACTAGTTAGCCGCCACCACGGCGCAGGTGGTGACGATGTCCTCCACGCTGGCGCCGCGCGACAGGTCACTGATCGGCTTGGCAAAGCCCTGCAAAAACGGCCCGATTGCCTGCGCGCCACCCAGCCACTGCGTGAGCTTGTAGGCAATGTTGCCGGAATCGAGGTCCGGAAAAATCAGCACATTGGCGTGACCGGCGACGTCGCTTTGCTCCTTCACTTTCTTTTTCGCCACATCAGGGACCAGCGCAGCGTCGCCTTGAAACTCACCATCGATGGCAAGATCCGGTTGACGCTGACGCGCAATCGCAAGCGCCTCGCGCACCTTGTCGACGCGCGCATGCTGTGCGCTGCCTTTGGTCGAAAAAGAGAGCATGGCTACGCGTGGCGTCTCGCCCAGGAGAGCCTGCGCGCTGCGGGCCGAAGCGATCGCGATATCAGCAAGTTCGCCGGCGCTGGGGTCGGCGTTGACGGCACAGTCGGCGAAAACGAAAGGCCGTGGCCCTTTGCCCAGGAAATCCGGCACGACCATGAGAAAATAGCTCGACGGCAGCGCGATACCTGGCGCCATGCCGGCCGTCATAAGTCCGGCCTCGATGACGCGCCGGGTCGGGTTGGCGCAGCCGGCAACCATTGCGTCGGCGTCGCCTTCCCGCACCATCATGCCGCCGAAATAAAGCGGCTTGGACACCAGCCGCGTTGCCATGGGCGCCGTCATCGATTCGCGCGTCGTCGCCAGCACTGCGCCGTAATCGTTCAGCCGAGCATCATTGCGCGGATCGCGGAGTTCGATCCCGTCCAGAGAGATCTTCAAGTCACTTGCAATTTGCTCGATCGCATCCGGCGCGCCGAGCAGGATGGGCCGTGCGAGTTTCTGTTGTTTGAGCTGCGCCGCGGCAACGACGATGCGCGCATCGTCACCTTCCGGCAAAACGATTTTGCGATTGCGCTGCCGTGCGATATCAAACAATCGATCAAGCAAATCCATGCTTCTCACCGGGTGAGAAAGACGCGAATAGCCGCAAGCCATGCGTATCAGGAGTAGGCATCAATGACCGAAACAGCCGAGGCGATCAAGATTCAGCGCGGCCTCAAGGGGGTCTACTTTGATCGCTCGCCCTGTACCTTTATTGACGGCAAGGCCGGCGAACTGCGCTATCGCGGCTATTCGATCCACGATCTGGCCGAACAATCGAGCTTTGAGGAAACGGCCTGGTTGCTGTTGAACGGCGAATTGCCGAACAAGCAGCAGCTTGCGGCATTCGACAGCGAGCTCAAGGCCGCCCGTAAATTGCCGGCGCCGGTCCTCGACATCATCCGCGCCATCAAGGATGCGCACCCGATGGATGTCCTGCGCACCGCGGCGTCCGCGCTTTCCGCCTTTGACCCGGAAACGGCCGACAATTCGCGCGAAGCAACCTTGCGCAAGGCCGTGCGGCTGACGTCGCAGGTGCCGATGATCGTCGCCGCGCACTCGCGCATCCGCACCGGCCAGGAGCCGGTCGCTGCCGACGCAACGCTCAGCCACGCGGCCAATCTGCTCTGGATGCTGACCGCGAAAAAACCGAGCGCCGATGCCGCGCAGCTGATCGATCGCGATCTCATTCTGCATGCGGAGCACGGCTCCAACGCATCGTCTTTCGCCGCCCGCGTGGTGATCGGAACCGAGGCGAATTTGCATGCCGCAATTGTTGCAGCGATCGCGGCGTTGTCGGGGCCGGCGCACGGCGGTGCGGCAGAGGACGTGATGAAAATGGCGGAGGAGATCGGCGATCCCGCGCGCGCCGCCGACTACGTCAAGGAAAAACGCAAGGCCGGCATCGCCGTCACCGGATTTGGCCATCGAGTCTATCGTGCCGAAGATCCGCGTGCCCGCCACATGCGCGCCGGCGTCGAACGTTTGTCGAAGGAAATGGGCGAACCAAAGTGGTTCGAAATCCTGCAAGCCGTGGTGGCGGCAATGGCGCCTTATGCGCGCCATGGCGTGAACGTGAACGTCGATTTCTATTCCGGCGTCGTCTACCACCTGCTCGGCATCAAGCGCGATCTGTTCGTGCCGATCTTCGCCATCGGCCGTGTGCCGGGCTGGGTGGTGCAGGTGCTTGAGCAGCTGGAGAACAACATCCTGCTGCGTCCGCTCACGCTCTACAACGGGCCTGATGCGCGCACCTACGTGCCGCTGGAGAAGCGGTAGGCCCCTTCGTCATGGCCGGGCTTGTGCCGGCCATCCACGTCTCAGCGCGCTGAAGCAAAGTCGTGGATGCCCGGCACAAGGCCGGGCATGACGAGGAGAGTCGGTCGGAATCTCAGTTTTGAACGGGCTCGATCCAGGCGCCACAAAAAATCACACCGCACCCGCCAATCTTGAAATCGAATTCCCATATCGCGGGACAAAACGGCTCGAATTCACCCTTGCAGGTGCGATGTCTTCTGTTAGCGTATTGAGAACAGCAGTCTCAAAAAACGAGACTATGTCGAGGCAGACGGGTCTGTCGCGGCAATGAACCGGCCGTAGAAGCCGGACCAGCATTCCTGCCGGGCACGGCCGCGGGCAGGGCGCAACGAGCAAGCGGCCGACGGCAGGGAGGATAAAGTCCATGCGTTCGACCACGCGAAGTTTCGCAGTGCTTGTGGCGTTGGCGGTGAGCGCCGCGTTGTTCGGCGGCCGCGCCGTTGCGGCCGGCTATCCGGAGCGTCCGATCGAACTGATCGTGCCATGGGGCCCCGGCGGCGGCGCCGATCAACTTGCGCGCCTTGTCAGCAAGCTCATGGAGCCGATGCTCGGCCAGGGTATTCCGGTCGTGAACGTGCCAGGCGGCACCGGTGCAACCGGTATGGCCAAGCTGATGTCTGCGCCTGCCGACGGCTACTCGATGGCAATCTACATCGCCGACAGCCACGCCCTGCTTGCCGGCAAAACGCCACGCTGGACCATGAACGACATCACGCCCGTGGCCGTGATGATCAAGGGTCCGTCGTTCCTCTTCGTCAAGGAGGACAGTCCGATCAAGACCTGGGCCGACTTCGCCAAGGAAGCCAAGGCCAATCCCGGCAAGCTGAAAGTAGCGACGCTCGGTTTCGGCAGCGTCGACGATTTCTCGCTGACCGTGCTCGATCGCGGCGGCATCAAAGTCATCCAGGTGCCGTTCGCGAAGCCGAGCGAGCGTTACGTGTCGATCCTCGGCGGCCATGCCGATGCGCTCTACGAACAGGCGGGCGACGTCGCCCAATTCCTCAACAGCAAACAGATGCGGCCGATCCTGTTGTTCGGCGAAAAGCGCCTGGCTGCATTCAAGGACATCCCGACCTCCTTCGAGCTCGGCTACAAAGTGGCACTGCCGCAGTTCCGATCGATTGTCGTGCGCGCCGGCACGCCGCCGGATGTCGTCAAGAAGCTCTCGGACGCGCTCGCCAAGGTCTACGCCTCGCCGGAATACAAGAAATTCCTTGAGGAGCAATACGCCGATCCGAACAGCTTCGAGGATGCGTCGAAAGCACCGGCCTTCGTGAACGAGCAACTCGAAGACATGAAGAAGACGATCGCAACGAACTGACGCCGATCAATAAACATGGACAAGGCGCTGTTCCGCTCGATCGTACCCTACGTGATTGGCCTCGCTTTCGCCGTCGCGCTCTACATCTATACCGGTACGATCGACTATGCCCCGCGGCCCGGCCAGCTCGGGCCCGAGGTGTGGCCGCGCCTTGCCATTCTTCTGATGGGCGGCTCCTGCGTCTTCGAGATTTCCCGGCGGCTCATTGCCGGCAATCAGGACGCGAGCGGCTTTCTGGAAGCCTTCGACCGCGAGCCGGAGGAGGACGACAAGCAGCCGGTGTATCCGCGCCTTCTCATCGGGGGCATCGTGCTGATGGCCATCTACACCGTGGCCGTACCTGTCCTCGGTTTCATCCTCGGCACGTTCCTGTTTCTTGCCGCATTTATGTATGTCGGCGGCTATCGCGACCATAAGGCGATCTGGGGTACCAGCGCCGCGGTGACGATCTTCTGCGGAATCCTGTTTTTGCGCATCGCTTACGTGTCTCTGCCGCGCGGCATCGCGCCGTTCGATCGCGCGACCGATGTCTTCTTCGCGATCCCGAGTCTGTGGTAACGGCATGATCGACATTCTCACCCAGCTCGCCGCCGGTTTCGTCCACTGCCTGACGCCGCTCAACATGGCGATGCTGGTGGTTGGCATCGTCATCGGTCTGCTGATCGGTGTGTTGCCGGGCTTGACGCTGGTCATGGGCGTCGCGCTGGCATTGCCATTCACATACAAAATGGACGTCACCGCCTCGATCGTACTGCTGACCGCGATGTATGTGTCGGGCACCTATGGCGGTGCCTTTACCGCAATTCTGTTCCGGATTCCGGGCGAGCCGATCGATGTCCCGATGCTGTGGGACGGCTACACCATGGGGCGCAAGGGCAAGCCGGCGAAAGCGCTCGGCTGGACGCTGGTTGCCGCGCTTGGCGGCGGTCTTCTCTCCGCCGTGGTGATGGTCGCGCTGACCGAACCGCTCGCCAAGTTTGCGTTACGGTTTTCCTCGCCGGAATATTTCGTCATCGTGCTGTTCGGCCTGTTGAGCGTGGTTGCGATCGGGAAGGGTTCGCTTGCCAACGCCTTCATCAGCATGAGCGTGGGCATCCTCATTTCGACCGTCGGCACCGACCCGATCTACGGCGCCTATCGCTTCACCTTCGGCTCGCCGATCCTTGCCGACGGCATTGAATTCCTGGTTGTCATGGTCGGCGCTTACGGTGTCGGCGAAGTCCTCACGCGCCTTGAGACGGGCTTTGCGACCAAGCCAATCGACAAAATCTCGAACGCCCGCACCGAATTGCCGACCCTCAAGGAACTCAATGATATCAAGGGCATGTTCCTGCGTTCGTCGATCGTGGGTGATCTCATCGGCCTGCTGCCGGGTGCCGGCGCGACCATCGCGTCATTCGTGAGCTACGGCATCGAGGCGCGGTTCGGCAAGCGCAGAAACCAGATGGGTACCGGCATCGCCGAAGGGATCATCGCGCCACAGGCGGCGGCAACCGCGTCGGTTGGCGGCGCGATGGTTCATCTGCTCGCGCTTGGTATTCCCGGCAGCGGCGCGACCGCGGTCATTCTCGGCGCTTTCATGCTGCACGGCATCCAGCCTGGACCGCAGGTGCTCGTGAGCTCGGCGCCCCTGGTCTACACCGTGTTCGCGTCGCTGTTTCTCGGGCTTCTGCTGATGTGTGCCATCGGCTATTTCGCCATCCGGCCCCTGGTGAAGATTCTCGATTTTCCCGAAGCGGTCGTCTCGGCCTACGTGCTGATCCTGTGCTTCATCGGTGCCCTGTCGATCCGCAACAACATCACCGATCTTTGGCTGATCATTGGCTTTGGCGTCCTTGGTTACGGATTCGAGCGTTTGAAATTTCCGGTCGCGCCTCTGGTGCTCGGTGTGATCCTCGGCCCGATCGCCGAAGAGGCCTTCATGAATACGATGATCAGCTTTTCCAACGACTGGACCGTCTTCTTTACCCGACCGATATCCGGGACGATCGTGGCGTTGACGATCATCGTCCTGTTGCTGCCCTTCATTCAGCGTTTGCTTAAAAGCCGTCTGGTGACGGCTTGAATCGAGGCTAGGTGACCCATGCGTACCAATCTTGGACTTGATGAAAGGACGACCGGCACTCCGCCGGCCAGTCCACGTCGGACGGTCGCGGACCTCAAACCGGGCCAAAACGCACTGAAGTCCGCCAACGCGCGCGAACAGAAGCTCGGCGCCACCGCGCGTTCCTTTGCGATCCTCGAGCATGTGGCGAGCGCGCGCACGCCGGTCGATGTGCTCGACATCATCGCGGCGCTGAAATTGCCAAAGGCGACGGCCTATCGCCTGGTCGACTGGTTTGTCACGCAAGGTTACCTTTCGCGTGAGCCCGGCCGGCGGCGGCTGATCGTTGGCCCAAAGTTCACAAATCTCGCGTTCGGGGCGCTGTCATCTTCGATGCGTCACGACACGCCACACGTCGTGCTCCAACGGCTGGTCCACACGCTCAACGAGACCTGCAATATCGGCACGCTGCTCAATGGCGAAGTTGTCTATCTCGATCGTGTGGAGGCTGAACATTGGCCGCTGCGGCTGCACTACACCATCGGGTCGCGCGTCCCGCTTCATTGCAGCGCAATCGGCAAGCTGTTTCTGGCGCTCGCCGCCTCGCCACGCCGCCGGCGCCTGCTGCAAAGCCTCGACCTGCGCCGCTTCACCGACACCACCATTACCGATGGCGCGAAGCTCGATGCCGAACTCCGCCAGATCCGCAAGGAGCAGGTTTCCTTCGACCGCGAGGAATATCTCGTCGGCGTCGTCTGCATGGCGGTGCCGGTCATCGGTAAAAATGGCGAGATGCTGGCCGCGCTTGCCATCCAGGCGCCGGAGGCGCGGATGAATGTGCAAACCGCACGCCGGCATCTGCCGGCGCTGCGCAATGCTGCGTCAGAGCTTGCGGAAATCTTCCAGGACAAGACCTGATTCCGGCATCTAGCGACGACGAGACGACATTGAATAACGCCAAGGTTGAGTAAAGGATTTGACGATGAAGATGACGACGGAAGAAGCCTTCGTGAAGGTCCTGCAGATGCACGGCATCGAGCATGCCTTCGGCATCATCGGTTCGGCATTCATGCCGATCTCCGATCTGTTTCCCAAGGCCGGCATTACATTCTGGGACGTTGCGCACGAGACCAATGGCGGGCTCATCTGCGACGGCTATACCCGCTCGACCGGCAAGATGGGCATGGCCATTGCACAGAATGGCCCGGGCATCACGAACTTCGTTACTGCGATCAAGACCGCCTACTGGAATCATACGCCGATGCTGCTGGTAACGCCGCAGGCGGCAAACAAGACGATCGGGCAGGGCGGATTCCAGGAAGTCGAACAGATGGCGCTGTTCCGCGACATGGTCTGCTACCAGGAAGAGGTGCGCGATGCTTCGCGCACGGCGGAAGTGCTCAATCGCGTCATCCTCAAAGCCAAGCGGCTGTCGGCGCCGGCGCAGATCAACATTCCGCGCGACTACTGGACGCAGGTTATCGATATCAACTTGCCGGCGATCGTCGAATTCGAACGGCCCGCCGGTGGCGCCAATGCGGTTGCGGAGGCGGCAAAGCTGCTGTCGACGGCGAAATTTCCGGTCATCCTGTCGGGTGCGGGCGTCGTTATCGGTAATGCAATCGGGGAATGCGTCGCACTGGCGGAAAAGCTCGATGCGCCGGTTTGCAACAACTACCAGCACAACGACAGCTTTCCCGGCAGCCATCCGCTGGCGGTCGGGCCGCTCGGCTACAACGGCTCGAAGGCGGCAATGGAGCTTGTCGCAAAAGCTGATGTTGTGCTGGCGCTCGGCACCCGCCTCAATCCGTTCTCGACCCTGCCGGGCTATGGCATCGACTACTGGCCGAAGACGGCCAAAATCATCCAGGTCGATATCAATGCGGACCGCATTGGCCTGACCAAGCCGGTGACGATCGGCATCTGTGGTGATGCCAAGCTCGTTGCGCAGAGCCTACTTGCACAGCTGTCGCCGTCGGCGGGAAATGCTGGGCGCGAGGATCGCAAAGCGCTGATCCATACGACCAAGTCCCGCTGGCTGCAGACGCTGTCCAGCATGGACCACGAGGACGACGACCCCGGCACCACCTGGAATGCGGATGCGCGCAAGCGCGACGCCGACCGGATGTCGCCGCGCCAGGCCTGGCGCGCGATCCAGGCCGGCCTGCCCAAGGACGCAATCATTTCCAGCGACATCGGCAACAACTGCGCCATCGGCAATGCCTATCCGACCTTCGACAAAGGCCGGAAATATCTGGCCCCCGGCCTGTTCGGGCCCTGCGGTTACGGCTTTCCCTCGATCATCGGTGCCAAGATTGGCAACCCCGACACGCCGTGCGTGGGGTTTGCCGGCGACGGCGCGTTCGGAATTTCGATGAACGAGATGAGCTCGATCGGCCGTGAGGAATGGCCGGGCGTGACGATGGTGGTCTTCCGCAACTATCAGTGGGGCGCCGAAAAACGCAATTCGATCCTCTGGTATGACGACAACTTCGTCGGAACCGAGCTCGATCCGCATCTGAGCTATGCAAAAGTGGCTGAAGCCTGCGGCCTCAAGGGTGTCGTAGTAAAAACGCAATCCGAATTGACCGAAGCCCTGCGCAAGTCCTGTGAAGATCAGAAGAAGCGCATTACGACCTTCATAGAGGTCATTCTCAATCAGGAGCTGGGCGAGCCGTTCCGCCGCGACGCCATGAAAAAGCCTGTGGTGGTGGCGGGCATCAAGCGCGAGGACATGCGTCCACAGCCAGCACTGTAATGGAGCGATTGCAATGACTGTCGCAGTGAAACCGTCGGCCGATCCCAAGGCGATGGCCGTCGTCGACGAACTGGTGCGGCGCGGGCGCGCAGCAATGGTTATATTCGCGAAAGCCGATCAGGCGCGCGTCGACGAAGCCGTCACCGCGCTGGCCTGGTCGCTCTACAATCCCGCCCATGCCAAGGAGCTGGCGGAACTGGCGGTGAAGGACACCCAGCTCGGCAACGTGCCCGACAAGATCATCAAGAAGCAGCGCAAGACCTTCGGCACCCTGCGCGACCTGCTGCGAGTCAAGACCGTCGGCATTATCGAAGAAGACAAGGCGCTCGGTATTGTCAAATATGCCAAGCCTGTCGGCCTCGTGTGCGCCATCACGCCGTCGACCAATCCCGGCGCCACACCGGTCAACAAGGCGATGATGGCGATCAAGGGCCGCAACGCCATTGTTATTGCGTCGTCGCCCGCCGGCATGAAGACAACCGGCAAGACCGTCGATTACATGCGCGCGGAGCTCAAGAAGATCGGGCTGCCAGAAGATCTGGTCCAGATCCTGCCGCCGCCGGCTTCCAAGGATATGACGCAGGCGCTGATGCAGGCGGCCGATCTGGTGGTGGCCACAGGCTCGCAGGACAACGTGCGCCGAGCCTATTCCAGCGGCACGCCGGCGATCGGCGTCGGCACCGGCAATGTGCCCGTGATTATTGATGAAACCGCCGATCTTGATGACGCGGCGCGCAAGATCTGCGCGTCAAAGATTTTCGACAACTCGACATCGTGCTCGTCGGAAAACTCGGTGCTCATCGTTGACGCCGTCTACGACAAGGCCATTGCCGCACTCGAACGCGCGGGCGGATACATGGCTTCGGGCGCGGAAAAAGAGAAAATCCAGGCCGCGCTGTGGCCGGATGGAAAATTGAGCCGGACATTGATCGCGCGCGACGCCGATGTGTTCGCGCGCGGCTGCGGGCTTCCGGCGGCGGCAGAAGCGAAGAAATTCTTTATGGTGTCCGAGACCGGCGTCGGCCGGGCCTATCCGTTCTCGAGCGAAAAGCTGTCGCTGGTGCTGACAGTCTACCGCGCGAAGGATTTTGATGATGCGGCGAAGCGCGCGCGCGAAATCCTGGATCACCAGGGGCGTGGCCATTCCCTTGGTCTCCACACCAAGGATATGACGCGCGGCCGCAAACTGGCCGAAGACACCGACGTGGTGCGCGTGCTGATCAACCAGGCGCACACGTTCGGCAATGGCGGCGGTTTCGACAACGGTCTCAATTTCACGCTCAGCATGGGTTGCGGCACCTGGGGCGGCAACAGCATCACGGAAAACCTGAACTACAAGAATTTCATCAACATCACCCACCTCGTCGCCACCATTCCAGAAGACAAGCCGAGCGAAGACGCGCTGTTCGGCGCGTATTGGAAGAAATACGGGAAGTAGCGCATGGCGCGAGTGGATTGCATTTCCTCCGGTCATTCCGGGGCGCGGGCCATGAGCGCGTTTTACGCGCGTCTTCGGCGCGCTATGGCCCGCGAACCCGGAATCCAGAAATATATTCGATGCGTGCGTCTGGATTCCGGGTCCGGCGCAAACGCGCCGTCCCGGAATGACGCAGAGATGCGTGCATGAACTTCGAGGAACACGCTGCCAAATCGCTGGTTCTGAATCCGGCCGGCATTCCGGTGCCGCGCGGCACCCTCTGCATCAGCGATGCGGAAGCCGCGATGGCGGCGGCAAAAATCGGGCCCTGTGTTGTGAAAGCGCAGGTGCCGGCCGGCAAGCGCGGCAAGGCCGGCGGTATCAAGCTTGCCGCCTCGCCGGATGAAGCCAAGAAAGTGGCCCGGCAAATTCTCGGCATGCGCATTGGCGACTATACGGTCGAGCGACTGCTGGTTGAGGAGCAAGCCAAGATTGAGCGCGAGTTCTACGCCGCGGTGCTGCATGACGTGACGGCGCGCAAGCCGCTCATCCTTTTCTCCACCGAAGGGGGCATGGACATCGAGGAGATCGCCGCTGCAAAGCCGGCCGCGATCCGCCGCCTGCTGGTCGACATCGACGTTCACCCTTCGCCGGAAGCCATTGTCGGCATGCTCAAGGGGCTCAATCTCGGCGGTGCTGAAGCGCAGGTCGCGCGTATTCTCGGGCAGCTCTATGCCGCCTATCGTTTGCGCGACGCCGAACTACTGGAAATAAATCCGCTGGCGCTGCTCGCCGATGGTCGCGTCGTCGCGCTCGATTGCAAATTCGTGCTCGACGACGCCGCGGTCGAGCGGCAGGCCGAAATCGCCAAGAGCGGCGCGCCCGGTGTCATGACCGCCCTGGAAAAACGCGGCGCCCAGGCGGGTCTCAAGCTGATCCAGCTTGATGGCAATGTCGGCGTGCTAGCCAACGGCGCAGGGCTGACCATGACCACCATGGACGTCATCCGCCACTACGGCGGCCGGCCCGCGAATTTTCTCGAGATCGGTGGTGAAGCCTATACCAAGTCGGAGATTGCGCTCGATCTGGTGCTGTCGAATCCCGGCGTAAAAAGCCTCGTCATCAATTTCTGTGGCGCCTTTGCGCGCACCGATGTGATGGCGGACGGTGTGGTGAAAGCCTGGGCCAAGCTGAAGCCGAAAATCCCGGTGTTTTTCTCCATTCACGGCACCGGGGAGGAAGAAGCGGTGAGGTTGGTGCGCGGCGAGCTCGGCATCGAGCCCTATGATTTCATGGAAGATGCAATTCAAGCGGCGGTGAAGGCAGCGCAATGATCGTCCGCAGACAAGACCGCGTCATTGTGCTGGGGATCACCGGCAAGCAGGGCACCTTCTGGACCGAGAAGATGATGGCCTATGGCACCAACGTGGTAGCCGGCATCAATCCCAAGCGCGCGGGTGAAACGCATGTCGGCGTGCCGATTTTCGCCAATACCAGCGAGGCCGTGAAGGCGGTTGGCGGCGAGGTCGGCGTCATGTTCATTCCGCCGCCGATGGCGAAGGATGCGGCCGTGTCGGCGGCGCAGGCCGGAATCAAGACGCTGGTGGTTTTGACGGAGCACATTCCGGCGCAAGATGTGATGGCAATGCACGCCGCCGCCGCCCGGCACGGCACGCGGATCGTGGGTCCCAACACCGCCGGCCTCGTCACGCCCGGCGAATGTTTCGTCGGGATCATGCCTGCGTTCGTGCCGAGCGTCTTCAAACCCGGCCGGGTCGGTGTGATCTCGCGCAGCGGCAGCCTCGGCACGCTGATCTGCCTCAACCTCACGCGCGCCGGCATCGGCCAGAGCGCTTTCATCGGTATCGGCGGTGACCCGATGCTTGGCACCACCACGCGCGATGCGCTCGAAGCACTCGACCAGGATGCAGGCACGGAAGCCGTCGTTATCGTCGGCGAGATCGGCGGCGCCATGGAGGAAAACGCGGCGGAGTATGCGAAAAAAATGCGCAAGCCGATGGTGGCCTTCATTGCAGGGGCTGCTGCGCCGGCCGGCAAGAAAATGGGCCACGCTGGCGCCATCGTCACCGGCAATGCCGGCAGCTATGCATCGAAACGCCAGGCGCTGGAAGCGGCCGGTGTGACTGTCGTCGATACGCCTGCGCAAATCGCTTCAGCGATCTCGGCCAAGCTCGGCGTCAAACTGCCGGCGTAAGCTGAGGCACGCTTGATCTGTCAAGAAGCCCACCTACGCCAGCGTCACCGTCTCGAAATCCGCCGGCAGCACGATTTCCAGCAACTCGCAATCGTCGGAATAGCCGCGCACAGTGTGCTTGATCCCGGGCGGCTGGATCCAGCAGGAGCCGGCGTGGAATGTGTGAACGCCTTCGCCTTCGAACTCACTCTGGAACCAGCCTTTGAGCACGTAGACCATCTGGAAATCGACGTCGTGATAATGCGGGATTGCGACCTCCGCGGCGGTAAACGGCTTGGTCATCCGGATAACGTGCGCCTGCACCAAGCCGCCGGTGGCCGGCGCCAGCCCAAGATCGCGATAGGCCGAATAGGCGCGTAGGCCCTGGTCGAAATCTTCCTCGCGATGATGGCTGACGGTAAAACGTTGCGGCTTGCGCGCTTTGGCGCGCGTTTTCGCCTTCACGGCGCGCCGGGTGTTCGCCTTGCTTCGGGCAGGCTTCCGCCGTGCATGGACTTTCTTTCTTGCCATCTTTCGTGCCTTGGCCATTGATGCCTCCATCAGTTTCCTGAATTGGACCACGCGCGCGCAGGTCATGGAAGAGCCGAAAACGCCCGTCATTCGCATCTTCGTTGATGCCGATGCCTGCCCCGTCAAGCCCGAGATCTACCGGGTGGCGGAGCGCTATGGCCTCAAGGTCTATGTGGTCGCCAATGCCTTCATGACCGTGCCGCGCAGCGATTTGATCGAGCGGGTGATCGTGGCCGAGGGGCCGGACATTGCCGACAACTGGATTGCCGAGCGCGCCGGTGAGGCCGACATCGTCATCACTGCCGATATCCCGTTGGCGGGCCGTTGCGTCAAGAACGGCGCGAGCGTGATCGGTCCGACCGGCAAGCCGTTCACCGAGGACTCGATCGGCATGGCGCTGGCGACGCGCGACCTGCTGACGGATTTGCGTTCGGCGGGTGCGGCGACGCGTGGGCCGCCGCCCTTGAGCCGTCAGGATTTGTCGCGGTTTCTCTCGGCGCTTGATCTGGCGGTGATGCGGTTGAAACGGAAGGCGGCGGGACAGGGGTAGTCCAAACGCCGCTTATTCCCGCGTATAGCCTCTCCGTTGTCATTGCCGGGCTTGACCCGGCAATCTCGCTTAGGTTGGCAGTGCCGTGCGTTCCTAAGCGGGATGCCCGGCACAAGGCCGGGCATGACGTGCTGCCAATCACTCCGCCGCTTCGGCGGCGCCGCCATGCGCTTTCGACCAGCCGGCCGGGTCGTGGATGAACTTCTCCACCTCGGCAAGCATCTTCGGCTCGAACTTCCCGCTCGTTTTCGCGACCGCCAGCACATCTTTCCAGGTGGTGAGCGCGTGCAGCGTCACGCCGAGGTCGCCCATGATTTTCTTGCTCTGCGGGTAGATGTCGTAAAAGAAAATCACGAAGCAGTGCTCACACTTGCCTTCGGCTTCGCGGATGGCGTTGATGAAGTTGGCCTTGCTCTTGCCGTCGGTGGCGAGATCTTCCACCAGCAGCACGCGCTGGCCGGGGATCAGCAGGCCTTCGATCTGCGCGCCGCGGCCGAAGCCCTTCGCTTTCTTGCGCACATATTGCATCGGTAAATGCATGCGGTCGGCCACCCATGCGGCAAACGGGATGCCGGCGGTTTCGCCGCCCGCCACCGAATCGATCTTGTCGCGGCCGATATCGCGCTCGATGGTATGGACCGCGAAATCCATCATCGCCGAGCGCACGTCGGGAAACGAGATCAGCCAGCGCGAGTCGTTATAGACCGGGCTCGCCCAGCCGCTGGTGAAGATGAAGGGCTTGTCGGTCATGAAGCGGACCGCGCCGGTGTCGAGATACATCCGCGCGGTCAGTTCGGCGATGGTCTTCTTGTCGAGGAACGGGGTGGCCAACGGTGTGGTCATGGCCTAACCGATAATCCACTGCGGCCGCGAAACCAAGGGTGGGGGGAGGGTTATCCGCATGTAGGGTGGGCTAAGCGCAGTGAGCCCGCGCCTTCAAACGTCATGGCCGGGCTTGTCCCGGCCATCTCGCTTAGGCTGGCAATGCCGTGCGTCCCTAAGCGGGATGCCATCGGAAGTCGGGCTTGCCCGACTTCCGTACGTAATCGTCACAAGTCGGGTAAACCCGACTTGTGATGACAAGCGCGGGCATGACAAGAAACTCACTCCGCGGCTTCGGCGGTCTACGGCGCGGCCGGCCCCACTTTCTTGTACCAGTCCGCGATCTGGGCGCCGGTCCAGAACAGCACGTCCTTCTTCTTCCTGATCTTCTGGAAGATCTGCCGGAAGTATTTCGCCCGATGCGGTGCGCCCATGATGTAGGGATGCACCGAAATCGCCATCACCCGCGCCGAGCCCTTGGCGTCCTTGTAGATCTGCTCGAACTGGTCCATCGCGCGCTCATAGAATTCCGAGGCCTTGTGATGCTGGATCAGCATCATGGCGACGTCGTTGCATTCCTGCGTGTAGGGAATGTTGAGGATCGGCTTGCCGCGCGTTTTCATCCACACCGGCTGGTCGTCGAGCACCCAGTCGGCGACATAGTCGTAGCCTTCCTCGGCCAGAATATCTGGCGTCTCCCAGGTTTCCGTGAGACCGGGCCCGAGCCAGCCGCGCGGGCGCTTGCCGGTCGCCTTTTCCAGGATTTCGGCGCTCTTCTGGATATCTGCACGCTCGTTCTCGACCTTCTGCATGTTGCGCTGGGTGTAGCCGTGTCCGACGAATTCCCAGTTGCGCTCGACGCAGGCCTTGACGATGTCGGGAAAGGCCTCGACCGCCACGCCGTTGATGTTCATCACGCCGGGAATCTTGAATTCGTCGTACACCTGCAACAGCCGCCAGAAGCCGACGCGGTTGCCGTATTCGTGCCAGCACCAGTTCGGGATATCCGGCATTGGCGAGCCGCCGGCCGGTGGCGTGATGACCTGGCGCGGCATGGTCTGTGTCGGGTCCCATTCCTCGACATTGGTGACGGTCCACACCACCATGCGCGCGCCCTTCGGCAGCTTCAGCGGCTTGCGGGTGGGGATGGCGGAATAGTCGAGGCGGTCGTTCGGCAACATGCCGACGGAGGGCTTCGGGACATTCATGACGCGGGCGTTCCTCGTTTCTTGGTTCATTCGGTCATTCCGGAGCGCCGCAACGCAATTTCGTCATTCCGGGGCGCGGGCGCTAGCCCGCGAACCCGGAATCCAGAAGCACACTCGGTGCATTGTCTGGATTCCGGGTCTGGCCCTTTCGGGCCATCCCGGAATGACGCTGCGTGACGTAACCGGAACGGTAGCAGTTTTGCAGGTGGTCCGGTTATTGTACAGGCCATGAAACTTGTCCGATACCGCTCCGCAACCGGCGAAAAACCCGGCCTGCTGCTCGACGGCGAAATCTACGATCTGTCGGCGGGTTTTGCCGCGCTTAGCCATCGCGCGCCCACGTTCGAGCACGTGGACGCGATCGCCGCGGTGCCGGTGAAGACTTTGCAGAAAGTGGGCAAGGGGCTGCCGCTCGGCCCGCCGCTGCGCGGCATCGGCAAGATCATCGGCGTGGGGCTGAACTATCGCGACCACGCCGAGGAAACCGGTCTTCCGCTGCCGAAGGAGCCGACGTTATTCCTGAAAGCCACCAGTGCGCTGTGCGGGCCCACCGATGATCTCGTAATGCCGCGCGAAGGGAAAAGTGTTGATTGGGAGATCGAGCTCGGGGTCGTCATCGGTAAGCCCGGCGTCTATATCGCGGAACGTGATGCGCTCGATCATGTGCTCGGCTATTGCATCGGCATCGATTTTTCCGAGCGCGATTTCCAGTTCAATCGTGGCGGGCAGGGATTCAAAGGGCAAAAGCGCCGATACCTTCGCGCCGCTCGGGCCGTTCCTCGCCACCCGCGACGAGATCGCCGACCCGCAGGACCTGGCCTTGCGGCTGAGCGTCAACGGCAAGGCGAAGCAGAGCGGCTCGACCCGCGACATGATTTTTTCCGTGGCCGAGCTTGTGTCCTACATCAGCCGCTTCATGAGTCTGCAGCCGGGCGACGTGATCCTTACCGGCACGCCGGCAGGCGTGGGCCTGGGCCAGAAACCGCCGGTCTACCTGAATGCCGGCGATGTGGTGACGGCCTCCATCACCGGCCTTGGCGAACAGATGCATAAGGTGGTGGCGTAACGGCAAAAGCGGCGAAGAGAATCAACTCCCCTTCTCGCCGTAAATCTCCGGGAAGAAATAATCCTTCCACGACGCCGGCTTGTTTTTCAGCGTGCCGACCTCCGACATGAAGTCGGCATATTTCATGGTGTTTTCGGGCGTCAGCGTCCAGTGCACCTGCGGCCCGGCGACGAGCTTGCCGACCATGTCGAGCGGCAGTTTCGACTTCGAATCCTCGATCCACAGCGCCGCCGCTGCTTTCTTATCCTTGTTGACGATCTCGGTTGCTTCCTTGAGCGCCTCCACCAGCGCCTTGTAGAGCACCGGATTGCCGTCGCGGAATTTCGCCGGCGCCCAGACGGCCGTGAACGTGTGCGAGCCGCCCATCACGTCGAATGAATTGAGCACAGTGTGAACCGCTGAATCCTCAAGTTGCTGATACTGGAACGGCGGCACGCTGAACGCGGCGGAAATCTGCGCACCGCCTTTGAGCAGCGCGACGGTTGCATCCGGCGGTGTCATTGAAACGGTGAGCGGGTCGAGCTTGTTGAATTCCTTGGTGCCGTAGGCTTTGGCCGCCGCCATCTGCAGCGTGATCGCCTGCACCGAGGAGCGCACAGCCGGCACCGCGATGCGATCACTGTCCTTGAAATCCTTGATGGTCTTGATCGCGGGGTCGCGGCTGTTAAGCAAAAATGGCTGCGAACTGAGTGCCGAAATGCCGCGCACCTCCTGCGGGGTGCCTTTGGTGCGCGACCACAACACCAGCAGGCCGGGCACGCCGCCCGAGCCAACGTCGATATTGCCGGAAATCAGCGCCTCGTTGACCGCGGTCGGCCCGTTGAACGTGAACCAGGACACCTTCACATCGTTCAAGCCCAACGCCTTGGCATGCTTCTCGATGAGCTGCTGGTGCTCCATCACGTTGAGCTGCAGGTAGCCCATGGAAAACTGCCGTGCGAGGCGGATTTCCGCGGCCGTTGCCGCAGACGCCCCGATAAGCGCGCACGCGCCGACGACGAGGCGCAAATATGCCTTGATACGCATGTGGTTCCTCCCTGCCGCCACCTGTTTCCTGTTCTTATGGGCGGCGGCCCACACGCTAAGCGGCGGCCCCGACCTTTGCAATGCTGCGATACCAGTCGAGAATCTGCTCGCCGTTCCAGTGCAGCACGCCTTCGTGCTTGTTCACGTAATCGTAGATCTGCTCGAGATACTTGATCCGGTGCGGCTGCCCGCTGATGTAAGGGTGGATCGCCAGCGCGCAGATTTTCGCGCGGTTCGCGCTCTCGGCATAAAGCCGGTCGAACTGGTCCGTCACCAGCTTGAGCAGATAATCGCTGTTGTGGTGCTGGACGATCATCACCGGGATGTCGTTGCATTCGATGGTGTAGGGCAGGGTGACCAGCGGCCCCTTCGTGGTTTTGATCACCGTCGGCTCATCGTCATAGACCCAGTCGCCGATATATTTGACGCCCGCGGCGGCGAGAAGGTCCGGCGTCTCCAGCGTCTGCGTCAGGCCGGGCCCGAGCCAGCCGACCGGCCGCTTGCCGCAGAACTTCTCCATGATGTCCATGGTGCGGTTGATCATGCCGGCCTGGTCCGTCTCCTTGTGGATGGGCCCCTGCTCATAAGCGTGGCCCATGAACTCCCAGCCGTCATCGCGCGCCTGCTTGGCGACGCGCGGGTAGTCCTCGCAGATGCGCGCATTGGCGGCGAGCGTCGGCTTGATGCCGAGTTTCTTGAACAGCTCGTGGAAGCGCCAGCAGCCGACGCGCATGCCGTATTCGTGGAAACCCCAGTGCACGACGTCCGGCATCAGCGGCACGCCGGTCGGGGCGGGGAGCAGCTGCCGCGCCATCGGCTTGCCGATGTCCCAGACCTCGTAGTTGACGATGGTCCAGAACACGATGCGCGCCTTGCCCGGCAGCTTGAGCGGCGGGCGATCGACGATCGCAGAATAGTCGGAACGTTCGCGCGGAATCATCGGATTGGCCATGACTGCTTCCTACCTCGTCCTTGCAGGCGGGTAGAATGTCACGCCGTTGCGGCCACGCGCAACCCGACCAGCCGTTCAAGGGTGGCGGTGTCCTTGAGCAATTGCGCGGAGGGCGCGCGGTGCGCCACCGCGCCGCGTTCCAGCACGATGGCTTCGGCGGTCAACTCCAGCGCGATGTCGGTGTGCTGCTCCACCAGGACGATGGCGATGCTGCGGTCGGACAGCATCAGCTTGATCGCGGCGACAAGCTCATCGACGATGACCGGCGCCAGTCCCTCGAACGGTTCATCGAGCAGCATCAATGCCGGGTTGGTCATCAGCGCGCGCGCGACCGCCAGCATCTGCTGCTCGCCGCCGGAGAGCTGGTTGCCCATGTTGCCGCGCCGCTCCTTGAGCCGCGGAAACAGCTTGAACACGGTGTCGAGAGTCCAGGCGCCCGGCCGCGCCGCGACGGTGAGATTTTCCTCAACCGACAGCGACGGGAAAATCTCGCGCTCCTGCGCCACCCAGCCGATGCCGTTGAGCGCGCGCCGATGCGGGGCCAGCCGCGAAATATCCTGTCCGCGCCAGGCGACAGCGCCCCTGCGCATCTGGGTGTAGCCCATGATGGTCAGCAGCAGCGTTGACTTGCCGACACCGTTGCGGCCGAGCACGGCAAGGCTTCCGTGCTCCGGCACGTCCAGCGAAATGTCGTGCAGCACGACGGCATCGCCATAGCCGGCGGTCACATTCTCAAGTTTGAGCAGCGTGTCAGCCAAACGGTCATCCATGTTTGCGCTTGCCGAGATAGACCTCGCGCACGCCGGGATCGGCGGCGATCTCGGCCGGCGATCCTTCCGTGAAGATCGCGCCGCCGACCAGCACGATGATGTGGGTGGCGAAGCGAAACACCACATGCATGTCGTGCTCGATGAACAGCAGCGTCAGATCGTCGGACAAGCCCGCCACCGCTTCGAAAACCTCGCCGCTTTCTTCCTGCGGCACGCCGGCCGCCGGTTCGTCAAGCAGCAACACCTTCGGCTTGGTGGCCAGCGCCAGCGCGATTTCCAGCAGGCGTTGCCGCCCATAGGGCAATTCGCGCGTGATCTGGTAGCAGTCATCGCCCAGCTTCAACCTGCGCAGGATCTCGTAAGCCTCGTCGATCGCCTCGCTGTAGGAACCGACGCTGCGCCAGAACTGGCCGGCAAGGTTGCGCCGTTCGGCGACCGCCAGCGTCACCGCTTCGAGCGCGTTGAGGCCCGCAAACAGCGTGTTGATCTGGAACGTGCGCGCGAGCCCGCGCCGCACGCGCTCCTGCGGCCCGAGCGCGGTGACGTCCTCGCCCTCGAGCAGAATTTGCCCGGAATTGGGCGTCAGCATGCCGGTCATCAGATTGATGAGCGTGGTCTTGCCGGCGCCGTTCGGCCCGATCAGCGCGTAGCGCGCACCGACCGGCAGGTCGATTGCGATATCGCGCGCGACCGGCAGCGAGCCGAAGGCTTTCGACAGTCCGCGGGTGGCTAAAGCGATCGCGTGCGTCATTTCGTCCCTCCACCGCGCATAGAGGGCCGACAGCCCGCCGAGAATGCCGTTCGGCAGCACCATGACGACCGTCACCAGCAGCACGCCGATCCAGAAATACCAGTATTGCGGCGCGATTCCGGAAAACTGGTCGCGCGCCACCATGAAAATGGTGGCGCCGATCAGTCCGCCATAGAGCCGTCCGGCGCCGCCCAGCACCAGCATCACCAGCACGTCGGCGGAGCGCTGGAAGCTGATGGATTCGAGCGAGACATTTTCCGTGGTCTGCGCCAGCACCGCGCCGGCAAGGCCGGCCATCGTCGCGGCGAGGGTGAAGGCCTTGCGGATATGCGCGCGGCTGTCGGCGCCGATGGCCGGCATGCGCACCCAGTTTTCGCGGATGCCGCGCAGCGCGAGGCCGAATGGCGAATTCACCAGACGCCGCGCGCCGAGGAACACGACAAAGAGAGTGGCCAGTGAATAGGCGTAAGCGGTGTAGCCATAGAGATCGAACTTGAAAATGCCGAGCACCGGCCAGATCGAAACGCCTTGCAATCCGTCGCTGCCGCCGGTGAGCCAATGCGCGCGGTTTGCCGCTTCGAAGGCGAGCAGGCCGAGTCCGAGCGTGATCATGATCAATGTGAAATGGCGAAAGCGCGAAATGATGAAGCTCACGGCAAAGCCGACGAGGCCGGCGACGGCGGCTGCCAGAATGAGCCCGGTCAGCGGCTCGCCCCAGACGAACTTCGAGATCAATCCCGCGGTATAGGCGCCGATGCCGAAAAAGGCCGCGTGGCCGAGCGATACGATACCGGCATAGCCGAGGATGAGATCGAGCGAGAGCGCGAACAGCGCCGTGATGGCGATCTGGCTCGCCAGCGACAGGTAGTCCGGAAACAGCACGAAGGGCAGCAGCGTCGCCAGCCAGAACGCGATCTCCAGCGGGTGCCAGCGGCTCTGCGCTTGCAGGTAGTGCTTGCGGGGTGGATGCGGGCGCGGCGAGACTCATGCGCTACCGCCTCCCGAACAGGCCGGCGGGGCGCCACATCAGCACCGCCACCATGACCAGGTAAATCAGGAAGGCGCCGAGCTCGGGCGCATAATATTTGCCGGCAACATCACTGACGCCGATCAGGATCGCGGCGATGAACGAGCCGGCAATCGAGCCGAGCCCGCCGACCGAAACGATGATCAGCACATAGACGAGATAAGTGAAGGCGAAATTCGGATCGAGGCCGACGATCTCGATCGCCAGCGCGCCGCCGAGGCCGGCCAGGCCGGAGCCGAGCGCGAAAGTCGACGCGAAGGTGCGGTCGACGTCGATGCCGAGCCCGCGCGCCATGCGCTGATTGTCGACCGCCGCGCGCACCTGCGCGCCGAAGCGCGTGTATTCGAGCCCGGCGACCAGCAGCATCGTCACGGCGAGCGCGACGCCGATCAGGAACAGCCGGTACTTCCCGAGGCCGATACCGAGGACGTCGAATGAGCCGCGCAGCAATTCCGGCGTTTCGATCGGCTGCTGGGTCGTGCCGAAGATGTAAGCCGCGACCGCGACGGAGATGAAAGCGAGCCCGATGGTGAGCAGCACCTGGTCGAGATCGCTGGCGCGGTAAAGCCGGCGGTAGAGCGACGCGTTCGAGCGCGACGCTGACGATGGCCGCCGCCACGAATGCCACCGGCAGCGTCGCCAGAAACGGCCAGTGGAAATCATTGGCCAGCGTGATGGAGACATAGCCGCCGAGCATCGCGAAGGCGCAATGCGCGAGATTGACGAAATTCATCAGCCCGAGCGTCACCGACAGCCCGACCGACAGCACGAACAGCAGCATGCCGTAGGCGATGCCGTCGAACAGCACACCGAAAACGGGAGGGAGCATGGCTGGGGCGTTGCCTATATTGGTCCGCTCATCCCTGCGACAGCGGGGATCCAGAATCACAAGCCTTGGCGAGCATAACACCGGATTCCCGCCGCACGGGAATGAGCGAGTTTGTCGCGTTGAATAACGTGATGGGACGACCTTGCGGTCGCCCCATCCGGAAGTCCTTGCATTTCAGGGCGCGGATTACTTGTGCGTCGGGTCTTTCACGTTCGCGACCGTGTCGAACTCGACATTGACGATGTTGTTGCCGACCTTCTCCACCCGGCGGATGTAGACGTTCTGCACGATGTCGCGGGTTGCCGGATCGATGGAGATCGGGCCGCGCGGGCTTTCCCATTTCATGCCCTTGGCCGCACCGACCAGCGCATCGCCGTCGGTCTTGCCGCCGGTCTTCTTGAGCGCCTCGTAGATGAGGTGCATGCCGTCATAGCCGCCGACCGCGAAGAAGTCGGGGTTGCGCTTGAACTCGGCATTGAAGGCCTTCACGAAGTCCGCATTCATCTTGGACTTGTGATTGTAGTCGTAGTGCCAGGCGCTGAGGCGGCCGAGCGCAAGATCGCCCAGGCTCTTCACCGCGGTTTCGTCCACCGCCTCGCCCGTGCTCATGATCTTGATCTTCTTGGGATCCATGCCGCGTTCGGCGAAAGCCTTGCCGAGAGCTGCCGGCTGGGCGCCGCCCGGCACGAAGATGAAGATCGATTCCGGATTGAGGTCTTTCGCGCGTTGCACGAAGGCCGAGAAATCCGGATTGGCGATCGGCATGCGGACCGACCCGACGATCTCGCCGCCCGCCGCCTTGAACGCTTTCTGGAAGGCGGTTTCGGCGTCAATGCCGGGGCCGAAGTCGGTCACCATCGTATAGGCCTTCTTGATCTTGCCCTTGGTGCCGGCCCAGGTGCCGAGCGTTTCGCCGATCTGCGGCAGCGTCAGCGACACGCGCACGATGTACGGCGACTTCTCGGTGACGATCGAGGTCGCGGCGTTCATGTCGACCATCAGTTTCTTGGCTTCGGTCGCAATGCCGGCGGCGCCGAGCGCTTCCGGCGTGAGCGTGAAGCCGGCGAGGATGTCGGCCTTGTCACGCACGATCAGTTCCTGCGCCAGCCGCTTGGCGACATCCGGGTTCGGACCGCCGGTGTCCTTGCGGATGATCTCGATCTTCTTGCCGGCGACCTTGTCGCCGTGCTGCTTCATATAGAGCTTGATGCCGTTTTCGATCTGCGCCGCGGTGTCGGCGAACTGGCCGGAAAAGGCCGCGATGACGCCGATCTTGATGGTTTCCTGGGCGCTGGCGCCGGCCGGCAGCAGAGCCGCCGTCAGCAAGGCGGCGCTGGCAAATAACACGCGTTTCATTGTGGTCCTCCCCTGAACCTCATTTGCTTGGTTTTGTTGCCGTTAGAATGCCTGACCTTGCGCGCAAAGAAAAGCGCCGCGGAACAGGGCTCCGCGGCGCATTTGGTTGGATGCCTGACTATTGGCGTACAAACGCTGACGGTCAGACCAGCGAAACGGTCGCCCGCTCGTAGGTGGCGCTGCCCATCTTGCCTTCCGGGAAGATGCCGTGGGCAGCAATCCATTCGAAGGATTCCTCATAGACTTCCTTGGTATAGGGCTCGAACACCAGCCTTTCGCCGGGGCCCCAGCGCCGCGTGTCCATCTTGGCGTGGAAGCGGTCGGGGAATTCCTTCTTGTAATAATGCGTATAGAGCTCAGGCCGCAGGTCGATATCGCGCTGGGCCTTGCGCAGTGCCCGGAAGAACTTGCGCAGGTCCTCCGGATCGGGATCGCCGTGGATCATGGTGCCGATCATGAAGGTGCAGTCGATCACCTTCCGGAAGCCGAGCTGCTCGGCGAAATAATAGGGCCCGCCGAACAGGTGGACGGCCGGCGCCTTGCCCTCGAACAGCTTTTCCATGCGCGCGAACAGCATGCCGTCGGCATAGACGAGGTTGATCTGCTCGGGCTTGAGGTACTGCTCCAGCGCCTGCACCGTGGAATAGTGGCTGCCGGACTGGTAGCCGACCGAGACCGGCACGCCGGCGAGATCGGACGGATCCTTGATCTTCGAATCCGGGGCGACAAAGACTCCGGCCGGCGCCACCGAATAGACATCGGTGTACATCTTGCCGTGGCCGTTGGAGGCCGCGACGTTCACGGTCCAGTGGCAGGCGCAGCTCACGTTCGATTTGCGGCCTTCCTCGAAGGACTGATAGGCGCCGACCTTGTCGCCTTTGTCGTGGATCTTGCCGTCGGTCGCGCGCATCAGCTCGCGGAATTCGTATTCGAGGCCTTCCTTGCGGAAGTAGTCCTTTTCCTCCGCCACCCATTCCTGCAGGCGGAAATGCGGTTCGATCAGGAATTTTGCCATTGTGTCGTCCTCCCTAAACTAGCAACAAGAGTCGTGAGCGTGATTGTCGCCGCGCTCGGCAACGCGCCGGGCGCGGATCATCTTGACGTGGTCGTCCATCAGAGTGCGCGCGGCGCTGGCGTCGCGCAGTTCAATCAGGTCGGTGAGCTTCGTGTGAATGTCGAGGATGTGCTGCGCCAGCTTCGGCGTGGCGGTGGCGTTGCGGCGCGGCCATGACACGTGCTCAAGCGAGATGAGCTGCACGACCAGCACGCGGTTGTGCGAGGCCTCGGCGACCGCGAGGTGGAAATCGCGCGACAGGCGCGTGAAGACATCGAGATCGCCGATGACGGCCTTCGCGTCGGCGAGCAGCTGGCGCAATTTGGCGATATCGTCGGCGGTCGCGTTCTCGGCGGCGAGTTCGGCGCCGAGCGTCTCGATCGCGCGCTGCGCGTCCATGATCTCGGCGGCGGAGACGCCGGTGAGGTCGAGCTGCACGGCCAGCGCTTCGGCGAACAGACGCGGGTTGCCCTGCGCGATGCGCGCGCCGCCGCCTTTGCCCATGCGGATTTCGACGATGCCGAGCGCCTCCAGCGTGCGCAGCGCGTCGCGCGCGACGATGCGGCTGGCCTTGAAGCGGGCGGCGAGGTCCTTTTCGGTGCCGAGGAAATCGCCGGGCTTGAGCTTCTTGGCGAAAAGCGCATCGCGCACCCAGGCGACGATCTGCGCCGACATCGAGGACGAGCGGCCGGCAAACATGATGCGGGCGGTGAGTTCACCGCTCATCGTCACCGGTTGCCGCAAGGTACCGGCCTTGGCCGTGCGTGGCATGTCCGCGCCCTCAGGTCAGGAGCGGTAGTATGTATATCTCGATCAAATAGTAAAGATAGTATCTTATAAACTTTTGGGGAAATTTCGCCTATTTTATAACCGGTTAGCGGAGGGGAGTTTCAGCGAACCCGTCTTTCCGCGGCCGCCGGAGGCCGGCCGCAAAATTCTCGGTTGGGCTGTTTGAAATTTCAATCCGTCATTCCGGGGCGCGCGCGAATGCTCGCGAACCCGGAATCCAGACCCGGGAACTGTGCGTGCATCTCGATTCCGGGTCCGGCGCTGGCGCGCCGTCCCGGAATGACGATGGGTCGGGCAAGCCCGGCAATGACAAGAGAGAGGCAGTGCGACCAACAGAAACTCACGCCACCTTCTTCCCCCACAACCGCGCCGAAGCAATGTCGGCACCTTTGCGGATGGCGGCGAGCTTGAGCCACACCACCGGCTCGATCACCCATTCGCGCTTGGTGAATGTGCCGAAGCCGCAATCGGTCGACGCCACCACGCGTTCGCGCTCGCCGACCGCACGCACCGCCTCTTCGATGCGGCGCGCCACGACTTCCGGGTGCTCGACGAAATTGCTGGTGGTTTCCACCACGCCCGGAATCAACAGCATGTCCTTCGGCAGCGGATGTTTCTTCAGTGCGTCGTATTCGTGCGCGTGGCGCGGATTGGAGAACTCGATCGACAGCGCGCCGACCTTGGCCTGATAGAGCGCCGGCAAAATCGTTGCCAGCGGCACATCGTGGATGTGCGGTCCTTCCCAATTGCCGTAACAGATGTGCAGCCGCACCCGGTCGCGCGGGATGCCGGCGATCCCGTCATTGATTGCCTGCACATGGCGTTCGACGCGCTTGACGAAACCGGCATCGTCGAGATCGCGGTACATCATGGTGCGATCCATCGCGAGATCGGGCGCGTCGATCTGCAAAATAAGACCGGCTTTATGGATCGCCTGGTATTCGTTCTTCATCTCGCGCGCGATCGCGTCGAGATAGTCATCGTGCGTTTTGTAGAATGCATTGAGCATAGTAGTTGAAATGATGCCGGGCGAGGGTGCGGTCATGAACCGCTCTGAGAACGCGCCGAGTTCGCCGGCGATCTTGTTGAAGCCCGCGATTTCCTCGCTGATCGGCTTCAGGTCCTTGTACTTGATGTCGGCCTGCGCTTCCGGCGCGCCCTGCTGGCTTTTTGGCGCACTCGGAAAGCGCCGCATCAGATAGGCGATCAGGTCCGGAAATTCCTCGAATTCGCGTCCGCGCCGGCGCTTCGAGACGCCACCGAAACCGGTCATGCGCTGCGGCACGTAGGTCTGGAATCCGATGCGGCGCTGCTCGCCGTCATTGCCGATATCGATGCCGGCTTCCATCTGCTTTTTGACGACATGGCGCACCGCCGCGTCCATTTCCGCAGCCATCACCTTGGGGTCGTAGTCCTTGCCTTCCTCCTGTGCCACCAGAAGGTCGGACAGTTTCTCATTGCGCGGCAGACTGCCGACATGGGTCGTGAGAATGCGGTCCCGGCTGAAGATCATGAACAGACTCCGACTTTTATTTTGCCATGGCCGGGCATAGCCGTTCAAAGAACGGCGTCGCCTGGCTCGCCTATGTCCCGGCCATCTCGATCAGGGACGCAGTGCCTTCCCGATCGTCATGTCCGGCATAAAGACGGGCATGACGGAGTGAGCTGCTGCGCGAGAGGCCGCACATTAGCGGCAAATTCCGTCCGGTACAGCAATCGACGCGGAAAGTGCGCCAAAATCGCTGCCGACCGCTGGAAATATAATCACATTGCGGCGGCCGCCCACGCCTCGCATAATTCCCCAAAATGAGCGGCGTTTGACGCCTGGGAGGATTCTATGACAGTCGCGGCCGGTGCGGTGGGCGCAATCCCACGCGACTACAATTTTGCCGCCGATGTCCTGCAAAGCAATCTTGCGGCGGGCCGTGCCAAAAAGGCGGCCTACATCGACGCGCGCGGCACGCATACTTACGGCCAGCTTTCCGATCGCGTGGCGCGGTTTGGCGCGGCGCTGCGCGGCCTCGGCATCAAGCGCGAGGAACGCGTGCTGCTGGCGTTGCTCGACACGATCGACTGGCCGACCGCGTTTCTTGGATGCCTGAAGGCTGGTATCATTGCGGTGCCGGTCAATACGCTGCTCACGGAAGACGACTATCGATTCATGCTGGCCGACAGCCGGGCGAAATGCCTGGTGGTGTCGGAGGCACTGTTTCCGAAATTTGAAAAGCTCATCGGACAAAGCCCGGATCTCGAGCACGTCATCGTCTCGGGCGAAAATCCGCACGGCTATCGTCTGTTCGAGGATCTGATCGGCGCGGACGAACCTGAGCCTTATACGGCGCCGACCACCAGCGATGACATTGCATTCTGGCTTTATACGTCGGGCTCGACCGGCAAGCCGAAAGGCGCCGTGCACGTGCACGCCAGCCTCAAGCTCACCGCCGACCTTTACGGCACGCCCGTCGTCGGTCTGAAGGAAAACGACGTCTGTTATTCAGTCGCGAAATTGTTTTTTGCCTACGGCCTTGGCAACGCCATGACGTTTCCATTGACCGTCGGCGCGACCACGGTGCTTAACGCCGAACGGCCGACGCCGGATGGTGTTGCGGCGCTGCTGCGCAAACATCCGATCACCGTCTTCTTTGCGGTGCCGACATTTTATGCGGCGTTTCTCGCGAGCCCGAACGCACCAGGAAAATCAGAGGTGAAAATCCGCCGCTGCATTTCGGCCGGCGAGGCGCTGCCGGAAGAGATCGCGAAACGCTGGAAGGATCGCTACGACGTGGAAATTTCCGACGGGCTCGGCACCACCGAGATGCTGCACATCTATCTCACCAACGCGCCGGGCGCGACTAAATATGGAACGACCGGAAAAGCAGTGCCCGGCTACGAGATCAAGCTGATCGGTGAAGACGGCAATCCGGTAAAAAAAGGCGATATGGGCGAGCTTTACGTGCGCGGGCCGACCAGCGCGATCATGTACTGGAACAACCGCGAAAAATCGCGTTCGACCTTCCAGGGCGAATGGACGCGCTCGGGCGACAAATACATCGAAGACGCTGACGGCTATTACATCTGCTGCGGCCGGCAGGACGACATGCTGAAAGTTTCCGGCATGTATGTTTCACCGTTCGAGGTCGAGGCCGCGCTCTCGTCGCATCCGGACGTGCTGGAGGCCGCCGTGGTCGGCTGGAACGACGAGCAGAAACTGATCAAGCCGAAAGCCTTTGTCGTGCTGAAATCGCCCGAAAAGGCCAATGATGCGTTGATCCAGGCGTTGCAGGAGCACGTCAAGCAGAAGCTTGCGCCCTACAAATATCCGCGCTGGATCGAATTCCGCAAAGACCTCCCGAAAACCGCGACCGGCAAGATCCAGCGCTTCATGCTGCGCGCGGAAGGGCCGGGCCACTAACCGTCATCACCGGGCCGGCGCGAAGCGCCGAGTCCCGGTGATCCCGATAAGGTGCGCGCCGTGCCCTCCTAAGCGAGATGGCCGGGACAAGCCCGGCCATGACAACCCATAGACTGAATTTCGCAATGGTTCTCTCCGACTCCGGCTTCCTCGACATCGGTACGCAGCGGCTCGAGTACCGCTTTATCGGCCCGCAGCCCGACGCGGCGCCGACACTGGTCTTGCTGCATGAAGGCCTCGGCTGCGTCGGCCTGTGGGGCGATTTTCCGGAAAAGCTTTCCGCGGCCACAGGCGCTGGTGTCTTCGTCTATTCGCGCGCTGGCTACGGGAAATCGAGCCCGGTCGCGCTGCCGCGGCCGCTCACTTACATGCACGACGAGGCGCGCGAGACGCTTGCCGCGGTTGCTCGAAACGATCGGGTTTCGGCGCGGATTGCTGATCGGCCATAGCGACGGCGCGTCGATTGCCGCGATTTATGCCGGCAGTCACCAGGACCACCGTATTGGCGGGCTGGTTTTGATCGCGCCGCATTTCTTCACGGAAGATTCCGGCATCGCTTCGATCGTTGAAGCAAAGAAAGCCTATGAGACCGGCGATCTGCGTGCGCGCCTGTCGCGTTGGCATGCCGATGTCGACAACGCGTTCAAGGGCTGGAATGGCGCCTGGCTCGATCCGGATTTCCGCAAATGGGATATCACCGAATTCCTCGCCTACATCCGCGTGCCAGTACTCATCGTGCAGGGCGAGGACGATCAATACGGCACGGTGAAGCAGATCGAGATCGCGCAGCAGGAATGTTATTGTCCGGTCGAAGTCGCTTTGTTGCCGGGCGCGCGCCACTCGCCGCAGCGCGAAGCGCCGGAAGCGACGCTCAAGGTCGATTTCGGATTTCGTCGCCCGCGTGGGCACAGTGCCTTCCTAAGCGAGATGGCCGGCACAAGGCCGGCCATGACGAGTCACTGCTTAATCGCTGACGGATTCAGGTTATTCGGAGTGGCTGCTTACTCCGCCGCCTGCTTCGTGGTCGCACCGTGCGCGGAGACGAGATAATCCATCGCCGCCTGCACGCCGCCTTTCTTGAACGGCACGCCCGCAAGTGAGAGCGCCATCTCGGTGATGCCGAGCGCGCCGAGCAACATGCCGTCGTTGAGATCGCCGAGATGGCCGATGCGGAAATACTTGCCGGCATAAGCACCGAAGCTCGCACCGTACGAGATATTGAAGGTCTCGAGCGCAAGCGCGCGGAACTTGTCGGCGTCGTGGCCTTCCGGCAGCAACACCGCGGTGATGGTCGGCGAAAGCTGGCTGGCATTCTTGTTCAGGTTTTCCAGCCCCCACGCCTTGACCGCGCGGCGGGTTGCTTCGGCCAGCCGGTCGTGGCGGGCGAACACGTTGTCGAGGCCTTCCTCGTGCAGCATCTCGATGCCGGTCGCGAGGCCGTGCAGCATCTGCGTCGCCGGCGTGTAGGGGAAGAAGCCGATCTTGTTCATCGTGATCATCTCGTCCCACGCGTAGAACGACTTCGGCATCTTGGCGGTCTTGTTGGCGGCCAGCGCCTTGTCGCTGACCGCGTTGAACGACATGCCGGGCGGCAGCATCAGGCCCTTCTGCGCGCCGCCGACGGAGACGTCGACGCCCCATTCGTCATGGCGATAGTCGGTGGATGCGAGCGAGGAAATGGTGTCGACCATGAACAGCGCCGGATGACCGGCGGCGTCGATCGCCTTGCGGATCTCGGCAATCGGCGTGAGCGCGCCGGTCGAGGTCTCGTTGTGCAGAATGCAGACGGCCTTGATCTCCTTGGCCTTGTCTTCGCGCAGCCTGGCTTCGATCGCCTTCGGGTCGGCGCCGTGCCGCCAGTCACTGGTGATGAATTCGGTCTTGAGGCCGATGCGATCGGCCATTTTCTTCCACAGCGTGGCGAACTGGCCGGTCTCGACCATCAGCACCTTGTCGCCGGGCGACAGCGTGTTGACGAGCGCGGCTTCCCAGGCGCCGGTTCCGGTCGCGGTGTAGATGATGACCGGGTTCGTGGTCTTGAAGATGGTCTTGATGCCCTCGAGGCATCGTTTGGCGAGCTTGGCGAACTCCGGACCGCGGTGATCGATGATCGGCGTATCCATCGCCCGCAAAACGCGATCCGGGAGCGGCGACGGCCCCGGAATATGCAGAAAATGGCGACCGACCGTACGCGAGGAATTCTTAGCCATAGAAAGTCCGCTCCTGAACGGCAGCTTTTCGGGAATTGGCGTGGCCTGACCACGGGCGCGTCCCGGCCAGGGAGCGGCGCTTGTGGCGTTGAACTATGAATGTAACATTGCGGTCAAGCGGTTTTCCGCAAGGCTATCTAGTCCTTATGCATAGGCTTAGCGCAGCCCAAAAAGGATAAGAAAAGTGCCGGTAGTCATGCCCGGTCTGGAACGGCGGCTAAAGGCCGAATTGACCGGCGAGGTGCAATTCGACCGCTTCACGCGCGGCCGCTACGCCACCGATGCGTCCCACTACCAGATCATGCCGGTTGGCGTGGTTGCCCCGCGCACCATCGAAGAAGCTGATCGGGCGATAGCGATAGCGCGGTCCGAGGGCGCGACCGTATTGGCGCGCGGCGGCGGAACGTCGCAGGCCGGCCAGACGGTCGGTCAGTCGCTGGTCGTCGACTGCTCGAAGTATCTCACGCGCGTTCTCGACCTCGACGTCAAGCGCGCGCGCTGCACGGTCGAGCCCGGCATCGTGCTCGACGATCTCAATCGACAGCTCAAGCCGCACGGGCTGTGGTTTCCGGTCGATATCTCGACGTCGTCGCGCGCGACCATCGGCGGCATGGCCGGCAATAATTCCTGCGGCGGCCGCTCGATGCGCTACGGCACGATGCGCGACAACGTCATCTCGATCGAGGCACTGCTTGCGGACGGTACGCTTGCGCATTTCGGCCGCATCGGCGGCAATCTCAAGGATGTGCCGGCGCCGTTGCGGCCGCTCGCCAAGGATCTGCTTGCCATCGGCACGCGCGAGGCCGACGAGATCGCCGCGCGCTTCCCGAAAGTGCAGCGACGCGTCGGCGGCTACAATCTCGACGCGCTGGTGCCAGGCAAGAACGACGTCAATCTCGCGCATGTGCTGGTCGGCGGCGAAGGCACGCTCGCCTTTTCCACCCGCATCGAACTGAAACTCTCGCCGCTGCTCGGCCGCCGCGCGGTCGGCGCCTGCCATTTCGGCAGTTTCTACGAGGCGATGAATTCGGCGCAGCACATCGTGCGGCTCAAGCCGATTGCCGTCGAGTTGATCGACCGCACGATGATCGAGCTGGCGCGCCAGATTCCGATATTCCAGCCGACGCTCGACAAGTTCGTGCGCGAGACGCCCGAAGCCATTCTGCTGGTCGAATTCGGCGAGGACGATCACGAAGTCAATCTGCGCATGCTGCAGCAGCTCAAGGACCTGATCGGCGATCTCGGCTTCGGCTGGGACAAGAGCGGCGCCAAATGGGGCGGCGTCGTCGAGGTGCTCAATCCCGAACTGCAGGCCGCGATCACCGATGTGCGCACCTCCGGCCTCAACATCATGATGTCGATGAAGGAGGAAGGTAAGCCGGTCTCCTTTGTCGAAGACTGCGCGGTGCCGCTCGAGCATCTCGCCGACTACACCACGCGGCTTGGCGCAATATTCGAAAAGCACGGCACGCGCGGCACCTGGTACGCGCATGCCGGCTCCGGCTGCCTGCACGTGCGGCCGATCCTGAATTTGCGGCAGGAGAAAGACGTGCATGCCATGCGCGAGATTGCCGAAGAGGCATTCGCCATGGTGCGCGAATACAAGGGCTCGCATTCCGGCGAGCACGGCGACGGGCTGGTGCGGTCGGAATTCAACGAGCCGATGTTCGGTTCGCGGCTGGCGCGCGCCTTCGAAGAGGTGAAGGACCGCTTCGATCCGAACGGCTTTTACAATCCAGGCAAGGTCGTGCGGCCGCCCAAATTCGACGATCGCGAGCCTGTTCCGCTACGCGCCCGGCTATCACGGCGAGCCGATCAAGATGCATCTCGACTGGTCGGCCTATCCCGGTGCCGGCGGCGGATTCCAGGGCGCCGTCGAGATGTGCAACAACAACGGCGCCTGCCGCAAACTGGCAGGCGGCGTGATGTGCCCGAGCTATCGCGTCACCCGCGACGAGCGGGACGTCACGCGCGGACGCGCCAATACGCTTGCGGCTGGCCATCAGCGGGCAACTCGGGTCCGCCGCGCTCATCTCCGACGAAATGGCCGAGACAATGAAGCTTTGCGTGTCCTGCAAAGCCTGCCGCCGCGAATGCCCGACCGGCGTCGACATGGCGCGCATGAAAATCGAGGTGCAGGCCGCGCGGGCCGCGAAGTTCGAGCTCTCGGTGCACGAAAAACTGGTCGGCTTTCTGCCGCACTACGCGCCTTTTGCGGCGCACTGGCATCACGTCTTCAATATGCGCGACCGCAGCGCGATCCTGCGCAAGGCCTCGCAGCTGATTGCCGGCTTTTCGTCGCGCCGCAGCCTGCCGAAATGGCGCAAGGACACATATCGTGATCGCTCCGATTGGCATTACACGACGAGGGAGCAAAACGACCGCGCCGCGCGAGGTCGTGCTGTTCGCCGATACGTTCAATCGCTATTTCGAACGCGAAAACCTCGACGACGCGCTGAGCGTGCTGGTGGCCGGCGGCTATCGCGTCTATGCGCCGTTGCCGGCGGACCCCGACGAACGGCCGCTGTGTTGCGGCCGCACCTTTCTTTCGGTCGGCCTGGTCGATGAGGCGCGCCGTGAAATGCAGCGCACACTGGATGCGCTGGCGCCCTATGTCGCGCGCGGCGTGCCGATCGTCGGTCTTGAGCCGAGCTGTCTCTTCACGTTCCGCGACGAATTGCCGGCGCTGTTCAAAGGCGAGGCGGTCGACGCGCTGGCGGCCAATGCGCTTCTGTTCGAGGAATTCATTGCGCGCGAGCACAAGCAAGGCCACCTGAATTTGCCGCTCGGGCCGTTGCCGAAAAAGGCGCTGCTGCACGGCCACTGCCATCAGAAGGCATTTGACACCATGGGCGCGGTCGAGAGCACGCTTCGGCTGATTCCGCAACTTTCCGTCGAAACGATCGAATCCAGTTGTTGCGGCATGGCCGGTAACTTTGGCTACGACGCCGCCACCATCGATGTCTCGCTCAAGATGGGCGAGCTTTCGTTGCTGCCGGCGGTGCGCAGGGCCGCGTCCGATGCGCTGATCGTGGCCGACGGCACCTCGTGTCGGCATCAGATCCAGGACGGCAGCGAGCGGGAAGCTGCCCACGTCGCCCGCGTGCTGGCGATGAGCGTTGCGGCGGCTCGGTAGCATTCGGCGTCATGGCCGGGCTTGTCCCGGCCATCCACGCCTTTAAACATAAGACGTGGATGCCCGGCATAAAGCCGGGCATGACGATTGAGGGACCGGATTTGCCGGACAAACTCTTTCCAACCTCTCTCGTCGGCTCCTATCCGCAGCCGGATTGGCTGATCGACCGGGTGCGCCTGTCGAAGATGGTGCCGCGTGTGCGGATGGACGATCTCTGGCTGGTCGATCCGAAGGCGCTCGAAGCCAAACAGGACGAAGCGACGCTCCTCGCAATTCGCGATCAGGAGCGCGCCGGCCTCGACATCATCACCGACGGCGAGCAGCGGCGTGAAAGCTATTCCAACCGCTTCGCCACCGCGCTTGAAGGCGTCGACACGGAGAATCCCGGCTCGACCTTGAACCGGAGCGGCAAGCCGATTCCTGTTCCACGCGTCACCGGAAAGATCCGCCGCAAATATCCGGTCGAGCTCCGCGATCTGCAATTTCTGCGCGCCAACACAAAGAAGACAGTGAAGATGACCGTGCCAGGTCCCTTCACCATGTCGAAGCAGGCGCAAAATGAATTCTATGAGACCGAAGAATCCATGGCGCTCGATTACGCGGATGCGGTGAACCAGGAGATCAAGGATCTGTTCGCCGCCGGTGCCGATATCGTGCAGATCGACGAGCCATGGATGCAGCAGCATCCCGACAAGGCGCGCGCGTACGGATTGAAGGCGCTCGACCGCGCGCTCGACGGCGTCACCGGCACGGTGGCGGTGCATTTGTGCTTCGGCTATGCGGCTGTCGTCCACGACAAACCGACCGGCTATTCGTTTCTGCCTGAGCTGGAGAATTCTAAAACGGCGCAGGTCTCGATCGAGGCGGCCCAGCCCAAACTCGATCTCAAGGTGCTGGAAAAGCTGCCGTCGAAGACGATCATCCTCGGGGTCATCGACTTGTCCGACATGAACGTGGAAACGCCCGAGATCGTTGCCGCCCGCATCCGCAAGGCGTTGCCGCATGTGCCCGCCAGCCGCATCGTAATAGCCCCCGATTGCGGCATGAAATACCTGCCGCGCGAGGTGGCATTCGGGAAAATGCAGGCGATGGTGCAGGGCGCCGATATTGTGCGCCAGGAACAGCGCGACAATTAGACGGACGGCGGCTTGCGCTCGGGCCCAATACCCGCAAAATGGTCCCAAATAACAAGGGCAGCACGGTCCAACTCCAACGGAACCGCTGCAAGCCAACATAGGGAGGATACGATGAAAAACTTCGTTCTGGCCGGCACAGCCGTTGCCGCCATTGCACTGGCGAACGCGCCGGCCTTTGCCTGGGAGCCGACCAAGCCGGTCGAAATCGTGGTTGCGGCCGGCGCCGGCGGCGCTTCCGATCAGATGGCGCGCATGATTCAAGCCGCCATCCAGAAGAACAATCTGATGAAGCAGCCGATGGTCGTATCGCTCAAGGGCGGCGCCTCCGGCGCGGAAGCATTGATGTACATGAAATCGAGTGACGGCGATCCCAACCGGCTGCTGCTCGCCTATTCACTGATTTACATGCTGCCGCTGTCGGCGAAGATTCCGTTCAACTGGCGCGAGCTTTCGCCGATCGCCGTCACCGCGATGGACCAGTTCGTGCTGTGGGACAACACCGAGCTGCCCTACAAGAACGTCAAGGAATTCGTCGACGCGGCCAAAGCCTCGCCGCAGCCGTTCAAGATGGGCGGCACCGGCTCCAAGCGCGAAGACCACATCCTGACCGTGTTCATGGAGAAGAAGACCGGCGCCAAGTTCGCCTATCTGCCGTACAAGTCGGGCGGTGAAGCGGCGACGCAATTGGTCGGCAATCACACCGCCGTCCAACGTCAACAATCCGTCGGAAAATCTCGAAGTCTGGCGCGCCGGCCAGGTGCGGGCGCTGTGCGTCTTCGACAAGGAGCGCATCGCGTACAAGACCAAGGTGACCGACAAGCAGTCGTGGAACGACATCCCGACCTGCAAGGAGGAAGGGCTCGACGTGCAGTATCTGATGCTGCGCGCCTTCTTCCTGCCCGGCAAAGTCACGCCCGAACAGTCGGCTTTCTACGTCGACTTGCTCAAGAAGGTTGCGGCACACGCCTGAGTACAAGGACTACATGGAAAAGCAGGCGCTCAAGCCGATCTTCCTGACCGGCAAGGACATGCTCAATTTCCTCGAGGAAGACGACAAGCTGAATTCGAGCTTGATGAACGAAGCCGGCTTCGTCGCGAAATAGTCACACCGTCATTCCGGGCCGGCACAATTGTGCCGAGCCCGGAATCCAGTTGCAGGCGCAGCGCGTGACACGGGATTCCGGGTTCGCGACACGCGCGCCCGGAACTGACAAAGACAGGTAAGCAATGTCCTCGACCGAACCTGAAATTGCCGTAGACGATCCGACAGCGCCAGCCGAAGATTCGCCGGCGGTCACCAGCACGCGGACCGTCGAAACGATTGTCTATATTGCGCTGTCTGGCCTGGCGCTGTTGCTGGGGTTCGACAACTGGCGGACCGGAATGGGCTGGGAAGCGGAAGGCCCGCAGGCCGGATATTTTCCGTTTTATCTGTCGGTCATCCTCGCCGCCGCCAGTCTTTACGGGCTTGTCGGCATTTTCCTCAGCCGCGCGGCATCCAGCGAAACATTTGTCACGCGCGATCAGCTTCGCCGCGTGATGCAGGTCTTCGTGCCGACGTTGTTGTTTTGCCTGTTCACGCAATGGCTCGGTCTCTACGTCGCGAGCTTTATCCTGATTGCGGGTTTCATGTGGATGGTCGGCCGCATCGCGTTGTGGAAGTCGGTGGTCACGAGCCTGGTGTTTTCGCTTGCGATGTTCGTCACGTTCGAGATTGCGTTCGACGTCATCATGCCGAAAGGGCCGCTCGAAGCCCTGTTCGGTTTCTAGGGCTGAAAGAGCAGGATTCTCGCGATGGAAGCTTTCGGCCTTCTTGTCCACGGGTTTGCCGTTCTGCTGACCTGGAAGACGCTCGCCTTGATGATGGTCGGCCTGGTGCTCGGCATATTCGTCGGCGTGTTGCCGGGGCTGGGTGGACCGAACGGCGTTGCGATCCTGCTGCCGCTCACCTTCACGATGGATCCCACATCCGCCATCGTGATGCTGTCCTGCATCTATTGGGGCGCGCTGTTCGGTGGCGCCATCACCTCGATCCTGTTCAATATTCCGGGCGAAGCCTGGTCGGTGGCCACGACCTTCGATGGCTATCCGATGGCCCAGCAGGGCAAGGCGGCGGAGGCCCTGACGGCGGCCTTTACCTCGTCCTTCATCGGCTCGCTGTTTGCGGTGTTGCTCATTACCTTCCTGGCGCCGGGAATTGCGTCATTTGCATTGCGGTTCGGGCCGCCGGAATTCTTCGCGGTCTATCTGCTGACCTTTTGCTCCTTCGTCGGCCTGGGCCGCGAAGCAAAACACAAGACCATCATCTCAATGGCGCTCGGCCTGCTTCTTGGCCGGCGTCGGCATGGATACCGTGTCCGGTCAATTGCGCATGACGTTCGGCTTGAGCGAACTGCTGCGCGGCATCAATTTCCTGGTCGCCGTGATCGGCCTGTTCGGCATCAGCGAAATCCTGCTCACCATGGAAGAGCGGCTTGCGTTGCGCGGACATGCGGCGCGCATCAGCCTGCGCGTGCTGCTGAACGTCTGGAAAGACTTGCCGCGATACTGGGTCACGCTGTTGCGATCCTCGATCATCGGGGCCTGGCTTGGCATTACGCCCGGCGGAGCGATCGCGGCCTCGTTCATGGGCTACAACCTCGCCAAGCGCTTTTCCAAGGATCCGGAAAGCTTCGGCAAAGGGCGCATCGAAGGCGTATTCGCGCCGGAAACGGCGGCGCATGCGTCCGGCACGGCGGCGCTGCTGCCGATGCTGGCGCTGGGAATTCCTGGCTCCGGCACCGCGGCCATCCTGCTCGGCGGACTGATGGTGTGGGGCCTCAACCCAGGTCCATTGCTGTTCGTGGAGCACAAGGACTTCGTCTGGGGCCTGATCGCCTCAATGTATCTTGGCAATATCGTGGGCCTGGTGATCGTTCTCACCACTGTGCCGGTTTTTGCCGCGGTCTTGCGCGTGCCGTTTGCAGCCATTGCGCCGATGATCGTGGTGTCATGCGCGATCGGCGCCTATGCCATCCAGAATGCGATGTTCGATATCTGGCTGATGCTCGGTCTTCGGCGTCGTCGGCTACGTGTTCAAGAAGGTCGGCATCCCGCTGGCGCCGTTCACGCTGGCGCTGGTGCTCGGCAGCCGTGCGGAAGACGCATTCCGGCTGTCGATGATCGGGTCGGCCGGCGACCTTCGGGTGTTCTGGTCGAATGCGCTGGTCGGATCCATCACCACGTTGGCCATCGTGCTGCTGTTCTGGCCGGTGATCGGCAAGGCCATCGGGCATATCGGCGGGCTCATGCAGCCCGCCAAACGCACAAGCTGATTCGTCGCTTTATTCCGCGGGTCCCGGCTGGGCTGCGGTGCCGCGGCGTGCCGGCGCCGATCGCCGCACCGTCGGCATGGCGAGCCGCGCGACCACCGGGATCACGAGCAGGCTGCAGATCGGCGACAGCAGCATGCCGCCGACGATCACGCAGGCGAGTGGCTGCTGCACCTGTGAGCCGATGCCGGTGGACAGCGCGGCCGGCACCAGGCCGATACAGGCGGAGAAGCCGGTCATGAAGATCTGCCGCATGCGCGCCTGCGCAGCGCCGATGATGGCTTCTTCCTTGCCAAACCCCTCGTCCAGGCGGCGGCGCATGTAGGATACGAGCAGGATGCCGTCCATGGCCGACACGCCGAACAGCGAAATGAATCCGACGGCCGCCGACACGCTGGCGTTCAGCCCGAAGAGATAGAGCCCGAGAATTCCGCCGCAGGCCGCGAACGGAATCCCGCACAACGCGATCAGGCTGTCGCGCACGGAATTGAACAGGCTGTAGAGCAGCATCATGATCAGCAGCAGGCTGAGCGGCACGATGATCGCAAGCCGTTTCTTGGCTTCGACCAGCGCGCCAAATTCGCCGGACCATTCCAGCCGGTAGCCTTCCTTCAACTGGACGTTTTTGGCGATACGCGCCTGTGCATCGGCGACGGTCGACCCAAGGTCGCGGCCGCGCACGCTGTATTTGATCGGCACGAAACGCTCGGTGTTCTGGCGATAGATATAGGCCGCACCGGTTTCCAGCCGCACTTCGGCGACGTCACCGAGTGCGATGTAGGCGGTGGGCGACTTCGGATCGGAATTGGGCAAGGCCACCGGAACGGAACGGATGGCGTCGATATTGTCGCGATATTGCGCCGCAAGCCGCACCGTCAGCGGGAAGTTCATCTCGCCTTCGTAGATGCGGGTGACCTCCTGGCCGCCGATCGCGGCCTGTACGACGGTGTTCATGTCGCTCACGGTGATGCCGTAGCGGGCCGCTTTGGCGCGGTCGACCTGGATCACGAGGTTTGGCTGGCCGAGCAGATTGAATGCGCCGGCGTCAGCGACGCCGGGCACCTTGGCGAGCTCGTCCTGGACCGCTTTCGACAGGCGTTCGAGCTCGGCCAGATCGCGGCCGAATATCTTGACCGAGTTCTCGCCCTTCACGCCCGAGACGGCTTCCTCGATGTTGTCCTGGATATATTGCGAGAAGTTGAAGTCGATGCCGATGAATTCGTTCTCAAGGCGCGCCGCCATCTCCTTCACGAGTTTTGGCTTGGTCAGTCCGTCCGGCCATTCGTCGAACGGCTTGAGCGGCACGAAGAACTCGGCGACGAAGGATCCGTCCGGATCGGTGGCATCCTCGCCGCGGCCTTGCTCGGATACGACCGTGCGCACCGGCGGATAGCTGGCGATGATCTTGCGGATCTTGTTGACGGTATCGCGGCCGGCATCGAGCGTGATGGTGGGCGGGAGCAGGGCGCGGATCCAGAGATTGCCTTCTTCCAGCTTGGGCAGGAACTCGGTGCCGAGCCGCATGCCGAGGCCGCCGCAAATCACGAGAAATGCCACAGCGATCATCGCAGCCATACGGGCATTGCGCACGGCAAGCCCGAGAACGTACTGGTACACGTCGCGGAGCTTGCGCACGAGGAATGTCTCGACCTCGCTCACTTTCTCCGGCAGCAGGAGCGACGACATCACCGGCGTGACCGTGAACGTCGCGATCACCGCGCCGATCAGCGCATAGGCGTAAGTGCGCGACATTGGCCCGAAGATCTGGCCTTCCACGCCCTGCATCGTGAACAGCGGCAGGAAGGCGGCGATGGTGATGATGACCGAAAAGAAGATCGGCTTGTCGACCTCAACCGCGGCAGCCAGAATCCGGTGCAGCCGATCGCCACGGCTTGCATCCGATGGATGACGGGCCGCGTGATGCGCGAGATGGCGGAAGATGTTCTCCACCATGATGACGGTGCCATCGACGATAATGCCGAGATCGATGGCACCGACCGACAGCAGATTGGCCGAATCTCCGCGCAGGACCGTGATGATGACCGCAAGAAACAGCGCGACCGGGATAGTCGCCGCCACGATCAACGCGCAGCGCAGATTGCCGAGAAATATCCACTGAATGAGGAAGATGAGCGCGATGCCGAACAGCATATTGTGCATCACGGTGCGCACCGTGATCGCAACCAGATCGCCGCGATCGTAGTAGGGTTCGATCTTGACGCCGGGCGGCAGGCTGCCGTCGGTGTTGATGCGTTCGATCGCCGCGCGCACGCGCGTTACGACGTCCATCGTGCGCTCGAGCTTCTGCATCAGCACGATGCCGAAAAGGATGTCGTCCTGGTCGTCGCGCGCCGCAATGCCCAGGCGCGGCGTGAAGCCGATCTGGTTGTGGGCGATATCCGATAGAATCACCGGCAAGCCGCCTTGCTGGCTCACCACGATATTGTTGATGTCGCTGACCGAGCCGAGCACGCCGACGCCGCGCACATTGACCGACTGTTCGCCGACCGCGATGGTGCGGCCGCCGACATTGGCGTTGCTGGTGGAAATCGCGTTGATGATCTGCGGCAGCGTGAGGCCGTAGGCCCGCATGCGATCGAGGTCGATTTCGGCCTGGTATTCCTTGGTTTTACCGCCCAACGGCGAGATGTCGGCGACGCCCGGCACGATGCGCAGTTTGCGCTCGACGACCCAGTCCTGCAGCGTCTTGAGCTGGATCAGGTCCATGCCCGGCGGACCCTTGAGCTGGTAGCGCAGGATTTCGCTGATGCCGCCGGCCGGCGAAATCACCGGCGTAACGACGGTCGGCAGCGTGGCGTCCTTCAGCCGGTTGGTGACCTGCTGGCGCACAAAATTGTAGTCGCGGCCATATTCGAACTGCAGGCGGATAAAGCCGAGCGCGAATACCGTGTTCGATCGGATGTAGGTCAGGCCCGGCGTGCTGGCGACCGCGATCTCCAGCGGAATGGTGACATAACGCTCGACTTCCTCGGGCGACTGGCCGGGATATTGCGCGATGATCTCGATGATCGGCGGCGCCGGGTCGGGATAGGCCTCGACATTCATCGTCAAGAAAGCGGCGTAGCCGACACCAATAAACGCCGCATAGGCGACCAGCGCCAGCGGCCGCCGCGACAGGCAGAACGACATCAGACTACGCAACATGGATCTGTCAGCTTCCGGCGGCGGCGCGGTCGACGAACAAGCTGCCCTTGCTCACGACCTTCTCGCCTTGATGCAGACCGTCGACAACTTGAATCATCGATCCGTTGGAGATCCCGGTCTTGATATCGCGTCGTTCGACCGACTGGTCGTTCCGCGCGACCCAGACATGGGCGGTCTTCCCGTCATAAACAACAGCATCGCGCGGCACCGCCGGCGACTTGTCTCCTTCGCCGGTAAGGATGGTCACGCTGGCGAACATTTCCGGACGCAGCACGCCTTCCTTGTTGTCCAGCGTCGCACGGACCAGCAAACGTCGCGTGGACGCATCGAGGGACGTCGCGACATAGGTGATGTTCGCCGTGAAGATGCGATCGGGGAATGCGACGACGGAAAAATTCAAGGCCTGTCCGACGTGCACGTTTGGCGCTTCGGTTTCGCGCACATAGGCCACCAGCCAGACGGTCGACAGATCGCCGATAACGAAAGTCGGGTCGCTTGCGCTGGTATTCTGCGATGAGGTGTTGATGTACTGCCCGGGCCCGACCTTGCGCTGAATGACCGTGCCTGCGATCGGCGAATAGATTGTCATGTGCGGGCTGACGGCGCCCGTTTCGCCAAACTTGGCGATTTCATCATCCGTCATCCCGAGAATGCGCAGACGATTGCGCGTCACCTCAAGCGAGGTTTGCGCGGAGCGCACGTCGTTTTCGGCTGCGCGCGTGGATGCCTGGGCCGTTTGCAGGTCGCGCAACGCGCCGGCCCGCGAGTCATAGAGTGTCTTGTTTTGCTGCTCGACGATCTTGGCGAGTTCGAGCGCCGAGCGCGTTTTATTCAGGTTGGAGATTGCAGTGACGAAATCATTTTGCGTCTGCACCATGTCCGGCGCTTCCACGACGAAGAGCGGCTGGCCCGCTTTCACGGAATCGCCCGGCTTGGCGAGCAGCTTGATCACGCGGCCGGAGTAGGGTGAAAACACCAGCGTTGCGCGGTCTTCGTCGACGGCGATCTTGCCTTCGGTCAAATGCTCGGTGCGGAAGACGACATCGGTGATCGGAGCGATGGACAGCGACGCCCATTGTTTCGGTGTCGGGTAATACGCAGCGCCTTCACGATGGCCTTGGGTCGCCTTTTCCTGCTCCACGACCTTGTCCGCGCCGGGCGCCCGCGTGGTCGCGTTCACTGCAAGCCAGGTGCAAAAAATCAGCGCGGCAACGGCAATTGCCCCATTGCGTGTAATTGCCAGCGGCTGCGCGAGCCGCGCCATCGTCGTGGTAATGAATTGCACCAAGGAATTCCAAGTCCCCTAAGTTCCCCCAATTGCGAGCGTTATAGTGAATTGACGCGGCGTTGCGGCATTACCGCGAAATAAAGATTTTAACGTCGTTAAATTGCCGCGCCTGAGGGCATGGCGCTGAACTAGGCGGTCACACGCAGGCAGCGGTCGGCTACTCCCGAAGGCCTATGGGTGGGGATTTCGGGCTTTCTTGTCGCAGGCAAAATTGCAAATGGCCCATCACCGGCTATGCTCAATGGCGCTTTGGTGCAGTGCAATATAAGCCGCGTCGGTCGGTATGAGATTAGGTCTCGTTCCCATTCATTGCGCCATGCTCACGAGCGCTTTCATTGGCGCCCTTCCTGCGCGCGCGGAGGATACGCCAACGGCTCACGGCATTACCGAGCCTTCGATCGCCACGAGCCTGCCCCAGAATGGCGACCCGTCCGGGGCCCGCAAGCGGCTTTACGACCATGGAATTTCCTACAACCTGATCTACACCAACGACGTTCTCGGCAATTTATCCGGCGGAATCCGGCGCGGCGCCATCGACCAGGGCAAGCTGGAGAACCAGCTGCTCATTGATCTCGAAAAACTCGCCGGCTGGAAAAGCACGACGTTCTACGCCAATGCCTTTGAGATTTATAATACCGGCCGCATCCGGCGCGACTACGTTGGCGGCATGAACACGATCGCGGCGATCGAGGCTTCGCCATCCGTGCGCCTGTCGGAATTGTGGATGGAGCATTGGTTTGGGCCGGCGAGTTTCAGGATTGGCCAGCTCGCCGCCGACGCCGAGTTCTTTTACAGCGATCTCAGCCAGATCTTCCTACAAAGCGACTGGCCGACGATCGGGGCGGTCAATCTGCCAGGCGGCGGGCCCGCCTATCCGTTGTCGGCGCTGGGTGCTCGGATCAAATATGAATTTCCGAAAGATGCGTCGCTGCTCTTTGCGATTTTCAACGGCGACCCGGCCGGCCCTTGCCCCGGTGATCCCGACACCTGCAACCGTTACGGCGTGAATTTTCGTTTGCGCGATCCGGCCTTCATGATCGGCGAGCTGCAGTTTCGGTGGAATCGCGGAAAGAATGACACCGGTCTCGCAACGACGTTAAAAATCGGCGGCTGGAGTCATCTCGGCCGGTTTTCCGACCAGCGCTTCGATAACACCGGCATGTTGTTGGCGAACCCGGCGAGCAGCGGCGTGCCGCTGATGCATCGCGGTGACTACGGACTCTATGGGGTCATCGACCAACAGATCTACCGCCCCAAAGGCGGCGACGCGAACAGCGGTATCGCAATCTTCAATCGCTCCGCCATCAGTCCGTCCGATCGCAATTTGGTCAATGTCGAGATCGACAGCGGTATCGTTTTTGCCGGCATGATTCCGCAGCGCCCGAATGACAGCTTTGGCGCGAGCGTGATCTACTCGCGTTTCTCCGACAGCGTGCGCGCCTTTGATCAAGACCAGATCAATTTCGGCACATTGGTGACGCCGCCCCGCGACTACGAGATCAATCTCGAGCTCACTTACGTTGCGCAAATTGTATCGGGGTGGACCGTGCAGCCGGTCTATACATCGATCTGGCATCCGAGCGGCACGGGCATCCGCTATCCCGATGCCCAGGTCGTCGGTGTGCGGTCGGTGGTCAGATATTAAAGAAGTGACCCGCCCGGACGGGGACATGCCGGGCGGGTCTTCAAAAGATCGGCGCAAGGATGGACGAGGGGCAGGCGCCGATCTTAGCGGAGTGAAATCAGTAGTCGCACACGCGGATGAGGCGGACGTTGCCCCAGCGGTCGTAGCGCTCAACGAGACGGCAATCGCGGTAGCCGGGGGTCACATAGACCGGGCCTGAAGTCGCGGCGGCCGCACCAATCAGCGCGCCCGCGGCAAAGCCGGCGCCGATGCCCCAGCCGAGATGCGAGTGAGCCTGCGCGCTGCCACTGGTGGCGGCGAGAGTGGCGGTCAAAGTGAGGGCGGTCAGTGCGATTGCGGTGATCTTGGACTTGGTCATGGCGGTCTCCATCCGGTTTAAATGCGGGCGGCCTGCATTGGCCGCGATATCGATTGGTCGCAGCCATTCCGGAAAAGGTTCAAAGCGAAATAAGCCCAGTTGCCCGTCCGGGCCGCCCGGTGACAGAGTGGTCAAATGACACGAATCGCCTTGATTTTATTGAGTTTTGCGGCGCTGCTGGGGGTGGGGCCTGCGCTGGCGCTGGATAAAGTCCGGTTTGGCACCAATTGGGTGGCGGAGGGCGAGCACGGCGGCTTCTACCAGGCGCTCGCAGACGGCACGTACAAGAGGTACGGCCTCGATGTCACGATCGTGCCGGGCGGGCCGAATGTGAACAACCGGATCCTGCTGCCGGTCGGCAAACTCGATTTTTTCATGAGCGCCAATTCGCTGCAGTCCTTCGATGCGGTCGAGAACAACATCCCCACGGTCGCGGTGGCGGCGAGTTTCCAGAAGGATCCGCAAGTGTTCGTCGCGCATCCAGATGTGACGAAATTCGACGATCTGAAGACACGCACGCTGTTTGTCTCCAAGGAGGGGATGACCAGCTATTTCCAGTGGCTGAAATCCGATTTTGGTTTCAACGAGTCGAAGGTGAAGCCGTACACCTTCAATGCGCAGCCATTTCTCGCCGACAGGAATTCGGCGATGCAGGGCTATGTCACGTCGGAGCCTTTCGCAGTTGAGCGGCAAGGTGGCTTCAAGCCTGTTGTGTTTCTGCTCGCCGACCACGGCTTCGACGCCTATTCGACGCTGATCGAAACTCGCCGCGACCTGGTCGAGAAGCAGCCCGACCTGGTGCAGCGCTTTGTCGATGCATCGGCGATCGGCTGGTACCACTACATCTATGGCGACAGCCGGCCGGGCAATGACTTGATCAAGAAGCAAAACCCGGAAATGACCGATGCGCTGCTGTCTTATTCAATCGCCAAGATGAAGGAATACGGCATCGTCGACTCAGGCGACTCCGTAAAGTTTGGCATTGGCGCGATGACCGACGCGCATTGGAAAAGCTTCTTCGACAAGATGGTCCGCGCCGGCGTGGTGAAACCGGGTATCGATTACAAGCGTGGCTACACGCTGCAGTTCGTCAACAAGGGCGTGGGCGCGGAGTTAAGGCCGAAGAACTAACGACGCCGAGCCCGAAGCATTACTCGGCCGGAACGGTGGATGCGCGGTAGATCTTTGAAGTCTGCTCACGCCGCACCACTAGCCAGCCGAACAGCAGCATTCCCGCCAAGACGATAAACGATCCGGCCGCCGCGATGGGTTCGCCGCCGTGGCCTGTGTGAACGAGACCAACTCCGATCGTTAAAATGACGGTGCCGGCGATCCAAAGTCCGACTTGAACAAGGGCGGCCCGGCTGCGATCGAGCGCCGGATGCAGGTGATAGAAAATCCCGAACAGGAAGAGCGAGACCCAGCCCAGCAGATTGAGGTGGGCATGCGCCGGCATCGCCGAATGGTCCTGCGATATCGCCATGATAATTCCCCACACCATCCCGGCCAGCACCATCACAACGGCGGCAGGGAAACTCAACGACGATGCTTTCATTTTGACCTCCGGACATGAACAAGGGCCTCGCCGGCCCATATTGAATGCACAGCGTTGTGTAATTAATAGTTTGCGGGCTGTCAATATGGGAGTACAGTGGTGTGCAATGAGTCGAAAGCGCCGCTATACGCTGAGCCGGAGGGCCGAAAATCAGGCCGATACCCGCCGCCGCATCGTCGAGGCGACGGTCGATCTGCATGCGGAATTGGGCCCGGCCCGCACCAGTATCAGCGCGATCGCAGAGCGGGCCGGCGTGCAGCGGCACACTGTCTACGCGCATTTCCCCACCGAGCGTGGGCTCTTTCTCGCCTGTTCCGGCCTCGCGCTTGAACGGGATCCATTGCCCGACGAGGATTCCTGGCGCGCAATCTCAAATCAAAGAGAGCGGTTGCGTCGCGGCCTCACCGAACTTTATGCCTGGTACGCCCGGAACGCCGACATTGCCGGCAATGTCATGCGCGACGCGGAGGTCGATCCGCTCATCCGCGATATAGTGCAGCTGCAACTTGGCTCGCGGATGAATGCTTTTCGGGCCGCTCTGGCTCAAGGGTTGCGGCCGGGGCGCGCGTTGAATGCCGCGCTCGGCCTGGCCATCAGTTTCCATACCTGGCGCGCGCTCGTGAAAGAAGGAGGCCTGAGCGCCGAGGCGGCTGTCGACTTCGTGTTGCGTGCGGTAAACTGTGTGCTCGAAAAGCCAAAACGGACCAGCAGAGCATGAGCGGTCTTTCAACCAGGCATTCCATTGCCCCCTTCGTCATCCGTTGAGCCCACGGCAGCAGGTCGTCCGGTCGTCGCTTTGCGCAGCGTCAGCAAGACGTTTGAGAGCGGCACCGTCGCGCTCAGCGGTTTTGATCTCAGCGTGCGCGCCGGCGAATTCGTTTCCCTGCTTGGGCCATCGGGCTGCGGTAAATCGACGGCGCTGCGCATCATCTCGGGCCTAAGTGAAGCGTCCGCTGGCACCGTCGAGTGGCCGGGCGGCGCCGGTCAGATCGGCTTCGTGTTCCAGGAGCCGACGTTGATGCCTTGGGCCAATGTCCAGGCCAACGTGCAATTGCCGTTCAAGCTTGCACGTGCCGACGACACACAATCAGCTGCAGCGGTTACGCAGGCGCTCGATCGCGTCGGGCTTACGGATTTTGCAAACGCTTTCCCGCGCGAACTTGTCCGGCGGCATGAAAATGCGTGCCTCAATTGCGCGCGCGCTCGTCACCGAGCCGCAATTGCTGCTGATGGACGAGCCGTTCGCCGCGCTCGATGAAATCACGCGCTTCAAACTCAACAACGATCTGCTGTCGGTGTGGCAGGAGCTGCGGCGTACGGTGATCTTCGTCACTCACTCGGTTTTCGAATCGGTCTATCTGTCGCAACGCATCGTGGTGATGACGCCGCGCCCGGGCCGGGTTTTTGCTGAAGTCACCATCGACGCGCCATATCCACGCGATGAGCGCTTCCGGACTTCGGCGGAATATGCCGGTTTCTGCCGCCAGGTGGCCGATGCGCTCGGCAAGGCCATGGGAGGCGCGGCATGAGCGATCGTGCCTTGCGCATTGGATTGCCGTTGCTGGTGCTCGCGGCAACCGTCTTAATTTGGGACCTGGTCGTGCGCGTCTTCGCCATCCCGCCTTTCGTGCTTCCGGCGCCGGGCCTGGTGCTGGCGACGCTGGTCGCCGACGGCGGGCTCCTGTGGAATTCGTTGCTGGTGACACTGCTGACGACATTCGAGGGTTTTGTGCTCGCGGCGGTGGGAGGCGTCGGCCTTGCAATCCTCTTCAATCAGTCGCGGCTGGTCGAATACTCGTTTTATCCATTACGCCGTCATTCTACAGGTGACGCCGATTGTTGCCATCGCGCCGCTGCTGCTCATCTATCTGCCACAGCCTTTGGCGGTGCTGGTCTGCGCCTGGATCGTCGCGTTCTTCCCGGTGCTCGCCAACACAACGCTGGGCCTGAACTCGATCGACCACAATCTCCTTGCGCTGTTCGACTTGTACAAGGCCTCGCGCTGGCAGGTGCTGTGGAACCTGAAATTGCCTTCGGCGCTGCCGCAGATGCTTGCCGGATTGCGCATCGCGGGCGGCCTGTCGCTGATCGGCGCGGTCGTTGCGGAAATTGCCGCCGGCTCGGCTGGCGCAGGCTCTGGACTTGCCTATCGCATCGCCGAGTCCGGCTACCGGCTCAATATCCCGCGCATGTTCGCGGCGCTGCTACTGTTGTCGATTGCAGGGGTGGCGATCTTCTATGCGCTGTCGGCGATCTCGTATCTGGCGCTGCGCCGCTGGCACGAGAGTGCGTCAGGCGCGAACGCTAGTGCAAGGCGTACTGCACGATCACGCCAAGGCCAGCCATCACAACAACCACCTCGATCAGGCTGCGATGCAGCCCGAATGCGAGCACGGCGGCAATTGCGGCAAGCGCCGACGCGCGCAGATCGAGCGCCAGAGGGTCGAAGGCGTACCAGCGCACAGGCCCAGCGTGCATTTCGGTCAATTTGCCGAACAGCACATTCAACGCGAACCAGACCGACAGATTGAGGATGACGCCGACCACTGCCGCGGTGATGGCGGCGAGTGCGCCGGACAGCTGGCGGTTGGCGCGCAGCCGTTCAACGAACGGGGCGCCTGCGAAAATCCAGAGCATCGAAGGCACGAACGTGACCCAGGTCGTCATCGCGGCGCCGATCACGCCTGCCGTTACCGGTGAAAAAGGTGCGGCATCGCGGAACGCGGCGAGGAAACCGACGAATTGCGTGACCAGGATCAGCGGCCCCGGCGTGGTTTCCGCAAGGCCCAGTCCATCGACCATCTCGGGCGCTGTCATCCAGCCGTAGGTTTCGACCGCCTGCTGTGCCATATACGCGAGCAGCGCGTAGGCGCCGCCGAAGCTCACCACCGCAAGTTTCGAAAAGAACATTCCGACGCTGACCAGCACGTGATGCGGGCCGAACACCAGCGCTGCCAGCGCGACCGGCGCCCACCAGGCAACGAGGCCGACGATTGATGCGATGGCGAAATGCCGCCACCGATCTTCCGCCGGTGGCGGGACGCTCTCAATTTTTCCCGAAATGCCAAGCTGACCGGGCGCGCGCTGCGCGACGAAGTACCCGATCAACGCAGCACCCGCGACAATCAACGGGAAGGGCAGCGACAGAAAGAAAATACCGATGAATGCGGCGCCAGCCAGCGAGAGCAGCAAGGTCGTCTTGAGCGCACGCTTTCCGATGCGGATCAGCGCTTCGACCACAATCACCAGCACTGCTGCCTTGATGCCGAACAGCGCGCCGTCCACGACCGAGACGCCGCGCCCGAGTGCATAAAGCAGGCTCAAGCCCAGCATCACCAGCGCGCCCGGGATAATGAACAGAATTCCGGCGCTCAGCCCGCCGCGCACGCCGTGAAGCAACCAGCCCAGATAGGTCGCGAGCTTTTGCGCCTCCGGGCCCGGCAACAGCATGCAAAAATTGAGCGCATGCAGAAAGCGCGCCTCGTCGACCCATTTTTTCTCGTCGACGATGACGCGATGCATCAATGCGATTTGTCCGGCCGGCCCGCCGAAATTGATGCAGCCGATCTTGAGCCAGACCATAAAAGCTTCGCCGAAGCTCGGTCGGACAGCCGATTTCAGGAGTTGCCATGCTCTTTCAGGCCGCCTTGGCCGGCCAGTTATGTCTCTCTTCGGCGGCAAAGCGCAGCCAGGCGAACAGGGCATCGTAGACCATGAATCCGCGTTCGAGCAGTCCATGGTCGTCGTCGCCGGCGAGTGCCGACAGGCCGAGCGATATGGCATGGAGTCCGGCCGCTTCCGCCGCGATGTCGGGCCGCGCGGTATCGGCGCCGCGCACGATCAGTGCAAGCCGCGCCAGCGAAGGCTCGCCTTCCAGTCCGAACAGTTCGAGCATGGTATCGAACGAGCAACGTTCGCCGACGTGGCTGAGCTCGACGTCCTTGATGTCGAACGGCACGCCGCCGCTCTCCCTTGCAACTGCAACAACCTGGTCCGGATCGACGAACAGGATGCGCGCCTGGGGATCGAGAAACCGGCGGACCAGCCAGGGACAGGCGATACGGTCTATTTTAGGCCGCCGCCGCGTCACCCAGATGCTGGGCCGCTTCGGCACCAGTCGATCGAGTTCGGTTTTGGCAACAAGTGGCAGGCCTGCTTTCGTCCACCCCTCGTAGCCGCCTTCCAGCACGCGCGCGTCGATGCCATCGACGCGCAATTGCGCGACCACCATCTGGCTCATTTCATGGCCGGCTTTGCAGGCCGCGACGAGCGGGCGGGCTGTGTCGAACTCGGCCACCCATTGCGCGGCTTTGGCGGGATCGCGCCAGACTGCGCCAGGCAGCAAGTGCGGCGACTGTTCGTAAGCCTCACGCCGCCGCACGTCGACAAGTTGCGGCGCGTCGCGCGTCGCAATTGCATTCCAGACATCTTTCGGTGAGATCGAGTAGCTCGGAGACAGCATAGGTCCCCTCCGTAAGCGAAGGAGACGGTGCTTGGGCTCGCAAGCCTTGCAAGGGCGGGGCGACCGTCGCAGGCCCCACATGAATCTTTTAGCCCGCTGTCACATCGGCTGCAAGGTTGCCCTATCGAAACATCGAGAACGGCACGACAAGTGACGCACCTGACACAAGCAACAGTATCAAGATGATCTTGCGAAAGACGGCATCATCGAGCTTGCCGTACAATCTGAGTCCAATCCATGTTCCAGCCAACATGGAGGGCAAGCCAAGCAGATACAGTTTTACGGTTTCGGCGGTGACGGCGCCCGCGACGCTCAGTGATGCCGTGCTGGCCAAAATGGTCGCGAGCAGTACCGGCTGAAAGATCGTGCGCTGGACGTCTTTCGGCCAATTGCGCAACTGGCACCAGATCACGACGACAATTCCGACCAGGCCGGTCAGTCCCGCAAGCAGGCCATTCAGAAATCCGACACCGACTTCCGTGGAAACGTTTTCATGCGTCAGTTTGATCGCCGGGCGAACCAGGCTGTAGACGCTGTAGACAATGAGCAGCACGCCAATGCCCACCCGCATATTGGCAGGGTCGATGTAAGTGAGCAGCATCGTCCCTGCCGGTACCCCGAACAATCGCGCCGACGATGAATGGCGCCGCACTTCGCCATCGCACCGCGTGTCGCAATGACCAGACGCCATAGCCCTGGGTCACAATGCCATAGCCGACGATCAGCGCCGCGGTTTGCAGCGGTGTAAGAAAATGCAGGTAGATGCCGGAGACCACAAGACCCATCGCGAAGCCGGCAAGGCCTGAGGTCAAACCGCCCAAAAATGATGCCAAGAGAAAAATCGTCAGAACCAGTCCATCCATGACTTACTCCCAAGCGAAAGCTATCAGCGTTTGGATGGACGGCGTCACATCTGACGGGGCGGCTGTGAAAACCCCGAATTCGCATTTTGGCTGACCGGCGGCGCGCACGCCGCCGGAATCGAATTTATAATTGTCTGGTGTGTTCGCTAGCATCCAATAAGCATAGGTCTCCTCCGCAAACGAAGGAGACGGTGCTTGGGCTTGCAAGCCTTGGAAAAGCAGGGCGACCGTCGCAGGCCCCACGGCACGGTATTTACCGTACAACGCAAGGCCGTACAAGGCTGTGAGCATTACACACCCGCGTTTTCATCACTCGCCATCAGGCGGGGCCTTCGCTAGCTTTTGTCGCGGGAGGCAACCATGCCCAACAAAATAGACCTCAGCGGACGCAACGCGGTTGTAACCGGCGGTGCGCAAGGCATTGGCCGCGCGATCGTCGAACGATTTCTCGACTCGGGTGCGGCGGTGGCGATCTGGGATCGCGACCTCGCGTCTCGCGAAAAAGACCGCGGATGACTTGCAAAAGCGCGGCCGTGTCGTGGCCATCGGCGTCGATGTCGGCAACTACACCGACGTCGAGCGCGCGCGCGACGAAACGATCAAGGCGCTCGGTCGCATTGATATTTTCGTCAACAATGCCGGCATTGCCGGGCCGAATGTGAAGACCTGGGAGTATCCGCTCGATGCCTGGCGCAATGTGCTGACCGTCAATCTCGACGGCCCATTTCATTGTTGCCGCGCGATAGCGCCGGTGATGATCGCGCAGAACTACGGCCGCATCGTCAACATTGCCTCGATTGCCGGCAAGGAAGGCAACCCGAACGCGCCGGCTTATTCGGCATCCAAGGCCGGCGTCATCGCGCTGACCAAATCGCTCGGCAAGGAACTCGCGTCCTACGACATATCGGTCAACTGCATCACGCCCGCGGCGGCGAAAACGGCGATCTTCGACCAGATGACGCAGGAACACATCGATTTCATGCTGTCGAAGATTCCGCGCGGACGCTTCGTCACCGTCGACGAAATTGCCGCGCTCGCCGCCTTCTGTGCGTCGGCGGATTGTTCGTTCACGACGGGTGCAGTGTTTGATATTTCCGGCGGACGGGCGACCTATTGAGCGATCCCGCCCTCCTTCGCCGCCAGCGGCTGACCGGCATTGCCCTGATGTGCGGGGCGGTGGCGTGTTTTGCTTGCCTCGACGCGACCGGAAAATATCTCAATCATCACATGGACACGATGCAGGTCGTGTGGTCGCGCTACACCGGCGCGTTCCTGCTGGCTCTGATCATCTCAAATCCGATCAGCCATCCGGGAATGCTGGTAACGCGTCGGCCATTCCTGCAGATCGGGCGCTCCGCCTTGCTTCTTCTTTCGACGGCGCTGAATTTCTTCGCGCTGCGCTATCTGCAGCTTGATGAGGCTCTATCGATTTTGTTTTCGACCCCATTCATCGTGGCGGTACTGTGCGGACCGCTGCTGGGCGAGTGGGTCGGCTGGCGGCGATGGACGGCGATTGCGGTCGGATTCTTCGGCGTGTTGCTGGTGACGCGGCCGGGTTTTGGCGGCATTCATCCGGCCGCCTTGCTCTCGCTCGGCAGTGCCATTTGTTACGCGATCTACGTGATATCCACGCGCGTGTTGGCGCGCACCGATTCAAACGAGACGACCCTGTTTTATTCCAACCTGGTGGGCGCGGTGGCCATGCTGCCTGTCATTCCTTTCGTGTGGACCGCTCCGGAGAATGCCCTCATCGTTGCGCTGATGGTATTGATCGGCGCGCTCGGCAGCGCCGGGCATTACTTGCTGATCGTCGGCCACCGCCTTGCGCCGGCCTCGGTATTGGCGCCGTTCATCTATACCCAATTGGTATGGACCACGACGCTCGGCTTTTTGGTTTTCGGCGATGTGCCGCACCGGTGGACGATCGTGGGTGGCCTGATCGTTGTGTCGTCCGGCCTTTATTTGCTCAATCGTGAGCGGAAAGTGGGCAAGGCGGCGCCCTCCACGCCGGTTGCCTAAGCGTCGGGGGCAGGGCTAAGTTCTGACGCAAACTGGGATTTCGAGCTTTCGAGGATCATCTATGGCTACAGCAAAGGACCGCGGGCAGGCCAAGGCCGGCTCCGGGCTAAACGACGATATCGGCGAGCAAAAGCGCCTGGCGCTGTACCGCTCGCAGGTGCGCCTGCGCGAGGCGGAACAGCGCGCCTACGATCTGTTCCTGCAGAATCTCGTCAAGGGCACCAGCCATCTGTCACTCGGGCAGGAGGCGATCGCTGCCGGGTTTGCCGAGGCCATGCAGAAGGGCGATCTCAGCTTCTGCACCTATCGCGGCCACGCCCACACGCTGGCGCGCGGCGTGCCGGTCGAGAAGGTGCTGGGCGAACTGATGCAGCGCGACAACGGCCTGATGCGCGGCAAAGGCGGCTCCATGCATCTCACCTCGGAAGAGCACGGCGTGATGGGTTCCTACGCCATCATCGGCGCGCATCTTCCGATTGCCTGCGGCGCTGCCTGGCGCGCGCAATACAAGGGCGACAAGGACGTCTCGGTCTGCTTCTTCGGCGACGGCACCACCAATATCGGCGCGTTTCACGAAGCGCTGAATTTCGCAGCGGTCTGGAAGCTGCCGGTGATCTTCGTCTGCGAGAACAATCTCTATATGGAATACACCCCGATCGCCGACGTCACGGCGGTGCCGCATCCGGCCGCCGACCGTGCTTCGGCCTACGGCCTTGAGCGCATCGTGATCGACGGCAACGACGCCGACGAATGTTATCGCACCGCGCAAAAGGCCTTCGCCAAGGCGCGCGCCGGCGAGGGGCCATCGCTGATCGAGTGCATGACCTATCGTCACAGCGGCCATTCGCGCGCCGACCCGGCGAAGTATCGTCCCGAGGGCGAGCTGGAAAAGTGGAAGCTGCGCGATCCGATCAAGATCTATCGCGAACGGCTGAAGCAGTTCGGCGTCAGCGACGCCACGATCGAGAAGATCGACGCCAGCGTGCGCAAGGAAGTCGATGACGCGACCGAGGTCTGCAAGGCCGCGCCGAATCCGCCGCTCGATATTCTGACCACCGATGTCTATGCCGATGGAGGCTGGGCATGGCGGAACTGAGTTATCGCGACGCGGTCATCCGCGGCATCGCGCAGGAAATGAAGCGCGACCCCGACGTGGTATTCCTCGGCGAGGACGTGGCGAAAGCCGGCGGCGTGTTCAAGGCGACCGTCGGTCTGTACGAACAATTCGGCCCGTTGCGCGTGCGCGACACGCCGATCTCCGAGCAGGCGATCCTCGGCGCCGCCATGGGCGCGGCGATGACGGGTCTGAAGCCGATCGCGGAAATCATGTTCTCGGATTTCTTCGCGGTCTGCTTCGACTACATCGCCAACGAATTTCCCAAGAGCCGCTACATGTCGAACGGGCAAACCAAATGCCCGCTGGTGGTGCGCACCGGCAATGGCGCGGGCTCGCGTTTCGGCGCGCAGCACTCTCAAAGCGTCGAGAACTGGTGCATGATGATCCCCGGCCTCAAGGTGGTGGCACCCTCATCGCCGGTCGACGTCATCGGCCTTCTTGCGGCTTCGGTGCGCGATCCCGATCCGGTGATCTTTCTCGAGCACAAGTCGCTCTATGCCACCAAGGGCGAAGTGCCGGACGGCGAAATCGTCGACACGCTCGGCACCGCCAAGATCCTGCGGCCCGGCAAGGACGCAACCATCTGCGCGCTGGCGTTGATGGTGCCGCGCGCGCTTGAGGCCGCCGAGAAGCTCAAGGCGGAACACGGCATCGATTGCGAAGTTGTCGACGTGCGCTCGCTGGTGCCGCTCGACACGCAAACCATTCTCGGCTCGGTCGCGAAGACGCACCGGCTGTTCACGGTCGAGGAAAATCCGCGGCTGTGCGGCTGGGGCGCCGAGATCGTGTCGATCGTGGCCGATGAGTCCTTCTACGACCTCGACGGCCCGCCGGTCCGCATCACCACGCCGCATATTCCGCTGCCGGCCGCCGATATTCTGGAAGACATCGTATTGCCGACGCCGGATCGGATTGCCGAGACGGTGCGGCGCTCAGCTACGCGAGAGGTAAGGTCCTATGTACGAAAATCTTCTCGCCAATGTTCCGACCGACCTCTGGATCGGCGGCAAATGGCGGAAAGTCATCCGACGGCAGCCGCTTCGACGTGATCGATCCGGCGACCGAGAGGAAAATCGCGTCGGTCGCGAGCGCCTCGGTCGAGGACGCCAAGGCCGCGATCGACGCCGCCGAAGCGGCCTTCGAAGGCTGGGCCGGCCGCAAGCCGCGCGAGCGCGCCGAGATCCTGCGCAAGGCCTATGAGCTGATCATGCGCGACGCCGAGCGCTTCGCCAAACTGATCACGCTGGAAAACGGCAAGGCGCTGTCGGATTCGCGCGGCGAAGTGGCCTATGCGGCCGAGTTCTTCCGCTGGTACGCGGAGGAAGCCGTGCGCAACATCGGCCAGATATCGACGGCGCCGGCCTCCGGCGCGCGCATCGTCGCGCAGCACAAGCCGGCCGGCATTGCCGTGCTGGTGACGCCGTGGAATTTCCCGGCCGCGATGGCGACCCGCAAGATCGGCCCGGCGCTCGCCGCCGGCTGCCCGGTGGTGCTGAAGCCGGCGTCCGATACGCCGCTCACCATGCTGGCGCTGATGCCGGCGCTGGAAGAGGCGGGCGTACCCGCCGGCGTGGTCAATGTGGTGCCGTCGCGCCGCTCCGGCCCGGTGGTGAGCGCGATGCTGCACGATCCGCGCGTTCGCGTGCTGTCCTTCACCGGTTCGACCGAAGTCGGCCGCAAGCTGCTGCATGAGGCCGCCGACCAGGTGCTCAAGCCGTCGATGGAGCTCGGCGGCAACGCGCCGTTCCTGGTGTTCGAGGATGCCGACATCGATGCCGCAATCGACGGCGCCATGATCGCCAAGATGCGCAACATGGGCGAGGCCTGCACCGCGGCCAACCGATTCTACGTGCACGAGAAGGTGCACGACGAATTTGCCAAGAAGCTCACCGACAAGATGAAGTCGCTGAAGATGGGCAACGGCCTCGACGACGGCATCAATGTGGGGCCGCTGGTCAACAAAGAAGGCCGCGACAAGGTGATCGAGCTGGTCGACGACGCGGTCGCCAAGGGCGCCAAGGTGCTGACCGGCGGCAAGACGCCGGACGGCCCGGGCTATTTCTACCCCGCGACCGTGCTCACCAACGTGTCCGACGACGCCAAGATGCTGAACGAGGAAATCTTCGGGCCCGTTGCCTCGATCCAGACCTTCAAGACCGAAGCCGAGGCGATCAAGCGCGCCAACGACACCGAATATGGTCTGGTCGCTTATCTGTTCACCAAGGATCTCAGCCGCGGCATGCGCGTTTCGGAGAAGCTCGAATTCGGCATGATCGGCCTCAACCGCGGTCTGGTCTCCGATCCGGCGGCGCCGTTCGGCGGCGTCAAGCAGTCCGGCCTCGGCCGCGAAGGCGCGCAGGAAGGCATGAAGGAATTTCAAGAGACGCAATACGTGTCGGTGACGTGGTAAGTCGCACCGGGCCCTTCTGGAGATTCGCGTGGACGTTCTGATGCCGCAGCTCGGCGAAACCGTCGCCGAAGGCAAGATCACGAAATGGTTCAAGGCCGCCGGCGACGCGGTGAAGCCGGGCGACAACCTGTTCGAGATCGAGACCGACAAGACCTCGATGGAAGTGCCGGCGACCAGCGCCGGCACGCTGACCGATATTCACTTTCAGCGTCGGCGAGGTGGCGAAAGTCGGCGCCGTGGTGGCGGTGATTGCCGGTGCGGTGCGACAGTGCACACAACCGCGGCGGCTGCGGTCCGCGAAGCGCACACCAACAAGCTGCTCAGCTCCGCACCGCCGCGCAAGCGCGGCCCAGGCAGCTCAGCGGAGGCCAGGCCAAGAACTGGGTCCCCGCTTGCGCGGGGACGAACGGATGGCAAGCGCCTCGCGCGCCTATCCCATATGGATCCATTCCACGAAGTTCGCACACCCGAGCGCAATTTCGGTCCGGCGAAGCTCGCCAGCGGCACCGTCGTCACGCCGCTCGCGCGGCGGCTGGCCGGCGAGCGCGGCATCGATCTTTCGCGCATCTCCGGTTCCGGCCCGCACGGCCGCATCGTCGCGCGCGACGTGGAAGTCTGCGGCGCCGCTGCAGCGCCGGCACAGGCCGCAGGCGCCAGCGCCGCGCAGGTCAAGGCGCTCTACGAGGGCATCGCCTACGAGGAAGTGCCGCTCGATTCCATGCGCCGCACCATCGCCACGCGGTTGGTCGAGGCCAAGCAGACCATTCCGCACTTCTATCTGACCGCCGATCTCGACGTCGGCCGCCTGATCGCGATGCGCGAGGAGGCCAATGCCGCGGCGCCGAAGAGCAAGGACGGCCAGCCGGCGTTCAAGCTCTCGCTCAACGATTTCATCATCAAGGCCTGGGCGGCGGCGCTGCAGCGCATCCCGGCGGCCAATGCGGTCTGGGCCGGCGATCGCATCCTGCGCTTCCGCAGTTCCGACATCGGCGTCGCGGTGGCGCTCGACGGCGGGCTGATCACGCCGGTGATCCGCAACGTCGAGACCAAATCGCTCACCGCGATCTCGGCGGAAATGCGCGATCTTGCCGAGCGCGCGCGCGCCAAGAAACTTCAAGCCGAACGAATATCAGGGCGGCGCAAGCGCCATCTCCAATCTCGGCATGTACGGCGTGCGCGAATTCTCGGCCATCATCAATCCGCCGCACGCCACCATTCTGGCGGTCGGCGCTACGCGCCGCGCGCCGGTCGAGGCGGAGGACGGCAGCGTCAAGTTCATCAGCCAGATGACCGTCACATTGTCGTGCGACCATCGCGTGGTGGACGGCGCGCTCGGCGCCGAACTGCTTGCGGCTTTCAAGAGACTTTATCGAAAAGCCGGTCACCGCGTTAGTGTAACAGGAGTTGAGACATGGCTGGCGAAAAGCCGGACGTATTGCTGGTCGGGGCCAAAAAGCCCGTCATGATGAAGGGCCTCGAAGCCAAGGTCACGCTGCATCACTGGCTTGATGCCAAGGACAAGGACGCCTTCGTCAAATAGGTCGGCGACAAGATCCGCGCCATTGCGATCGCCTATACCGCCAACAAGGTCGACGCGAAATTTCTCCAGCAATTTCCCCAGCTCGAGCAGATTTCGAGCTTCGGCGTCGGCTACGATCACATCGACGCCAAATGGGCCGGCGAGACACGGCATCGTCGTCACCAACACGCCCGAGGTGCTGAACGAGGAGGTGGCCGACACCGCGCTCGGCCTTTTGCTGTGCACGGTGCGCGAATTTCCGCAGGCCGAGCGCTATCTGCGCGCCGGCAAATGGCCGCAGGGACATTATCCGCTGACCAAGGCGACGCTGCGCGACCGCACCGTCGGCATGGTCGGCATGGGCCGCATCGGCAAGGCGATCGCCAAGCGGCTGGAAGCCTTCGGCGTGCCGGTCGTCTATCACAGCCGCAATCCGCAGGCCGGCGTCAGCTACAAGTATTATCCCAAGCTCCTCGACATGGCGCGCGACGTCGACACGCTGATGGTGATCGTGCCGGGCGGGGCGGCGACCGCAGAACATGATCAATGCCGAGGTGCTCAAGGCGCTGGGGCCGAAGGGCATTCTCATCAACATGGCGCGCGGCTCGGTGGTCGACGAGCCGGCGCTGATCGAGGCGCTCAAGAACCGCACGATCTATTCCGCCGGTCTCGACGTGTTCGCCAAGGAGCCGCAGGTTCCGAAGGAACTGATCGAGATGGACCACATCGTGCTGTTCCCGCATCTCGGCTCGTCGACCGAGGTGACGCGGGCGGCGATGGACCAGCTTGTGGTCGACAACATCCTGGCCTGGGCGGCCGGCAAGCCGCCGCTCACGCCGGTGCCGGAAACGCCGCCGAAACGTTAGTCGTTCACGGTCGCGCGGGCGTATGATGGTTCGAAATGATGCGTCTTGTCATTGGATTTGTAGTTGGATTTGCGGTTGGTGCAGCAGGTCTTGTTGCCGGCGCTGCGCACGCGCAATCACCGTCCGCGCTCGGCGAATCCGCCCAGCGGATGATCGGCACCTGGGAGTTCTCCAACGCCGACCGCGACAAGATCTGCACCGCGACCTTCAAGAGCGATCGCCGCCAAAACGGCTTCAAGGTCGAGTTCGACGCGAATTGCGCGAACCTGTTTCCGCTGGTTCGCGAGATCGCCGGCTGGAAATTTCCCGACAACGATTTGCTCTATCTGCTCGATGCGCAGGGAAAGTCGCTGGTGGAATTCAGCGAAGTCGAGGACGGCATCTTCGAGGCGCCGACGCCCGGCGTCGGCGTGCTGTTTCTGCAGAATGCGGCCGCGGCCGCCCCGCCGCCGAAGCCGCCGGAGCAGGTCGCCGGAAACTGGGCGATCGTGCGCAAGGCGGCGCGCCGGTCTGCTCGCTGACGCTGGCGATGACCGCGGCGGGCGACGGCTTTGCCGTGACGGTGAAGCCGGGCTGCGATCCGGCGCTGGCGCGGCTCAACTTCGCGCAATGGCGCATCGACCGCGACGAACTGATGCTGGTGCCCGCGCGCGGCAATCCGTGGCGCTTCGAGGAGATCGACAACACGACCTGGCGCCGGGTGCCGGAAAGCGCCGACCAGATCACGCTGGTGCGGCAGTAAATTTCTAGATCAACCGCAAGCCCCTGAAACTCGCGTGGCCTTCCTTGCCGACGATGATGTGGTCGTGCACGGCAATGCCGAGCGGGCCGGCGACATCGATGATCGTCTGCGTCATCTCGATGTCGGCGTGCGACGGCGTCGGGTCGCCGGACGGATGGTTGTGCACCAGGATCAGCGCGGTGGCCGAGAGTTCGAGCGCGCGTTTGACGACCTCGCGCGGATAGACCGGCGTGTGATCGACGGTGCCGACCTGCTGCAATTCGTCGACGATGAGCTGGTTGCGCTTGTCGAGGAACAGCACGCGGAACTGCTCCTTTTCGGCAAAGGCCATGGTCGTGCGGCAGTAATCGATCACGCTCGACCATGACGACAGCACCGGCCGCTTCTGCACTTGCCCGCGCGCGAGCCGGCTCGCCGCGGCGTGCACGATCCTGAGCTCGGTGATGGCGGCGTCGCCGATGCCCTTGACCTCCGCGAGCCGCGCGGGCGGCGCCGAGATTGCTTCCGCGAATGAACCGAACTTTGCGATCAGGTCCTTGGCCAGCGGTTTGACGTCACGCTGCGGGATGGCGCGGAACAGCACCAGTTCGAGCAACTCGTAGTCGCTGACGGCCTCGGCGCCGGCCTCGCGAAAGCGCCCGCGCAACCGCTCGCGGTGGCCGTGATAATGCGCCGGCCGCTCCGAAAGGCCAGCCTTGCGTCCGCTCCTGTTGCGCTTGTCGGTCATGAAAGTGTGCTCATGGATGCACACACGCAATAATTGTATTATAAGAAAAAGACAATCTGGGAGAGAAGTGTCATTGCCGGCCGGGACGAAGCCTCAGCGGCGATAGGGCGGTTTGTGCAGGCCGGCGGGCGAGAAGGTGAAGACCTCGACGCCGTCGTTGGTGACGCCGACGGTGTGCTCGAACTGGGCCGACAGCGAGCGGTCGCGCGTCACGGCGGTCCAGCCGTCCGACAGCACCTTCACGTGCGGGCGGCCGAGATTGATCATCGGCTCGACCGTGAAGAACATGCCGGGCTTGAGCACGATGCCTTCGCCGGGGCGGCCGACGTGAACGATGTTCGGCTCGTCGTGGAACAGGCGCCCGAGGCCGTGGCCGCAGAAGTCGCGCACCACGCTCATATGCTGCGCCTCGACATAAGTCTGGATCGCGTGGCCGACGTCGCCGCTGGTCGCGCCGGGGCGGATGGTGGCAATGCCGCGCATCATCGCCTCGTGCGTCACCTCGATCAGCCGTTCGGCGCGGCGCGGAATTTCGCCGATCGTGAACATGCGGCTGGAATCGCCATGCCAGCCGTCGAGGATCAGCGTCACGTCGATATTGACGATGTCGCCATCCTTCAGCGGCTTGTCACCGGGAATGCCGTGGCAGACCACGTGATTGAGCGAGGTGCAGGTCGACTTCTTGTAGCCGCGATACATCAGCGTGGCGGGCAGCGCGCCGTGATCCATGGCGTACTCGAACACCAGCCGGTCGATTTTTTCGGTCGCGACGCCGGGCCCGACATGCTCGGTCAGCATGTCGAGGCAGCGCGCGACGAGCTGGCCGGCCTTGCGCATCGCCTCGAAGGCGGCGGGGCCGTGAATCTTGATCTGGCCGGTTTTGCGTAAGGGAGCGACGGCGGCGTCGACGTAGGTCATAGGCGTGAATGTAAGGTTTGCGGCGCGCGGTGCAAGCGCATAATCTTGTGTGCTAGATAAGGCGTTACGCGATCTTTCCGCCCAGTTCGTCCTCGATATGGGCGCGGATAATGTCGTCGAATGTAGCTTCGGCCTTAAATCCGAGCTCGCGTGCCCGCGTCGCATCGAGGCGCTCGGCCCAGCCGGCGACGATGCGTTGCACAAGTTCGTCCGGTGCGCGGCGGATGCGCGCGGCCACTTTGTCGCCGGCGACGCGGCGAAGCGCCTCGATCTGCTCGCCGACCGTGCAGGATACGCCCGGCATGGCGAGATTGATGCGCGGACCGAGTTGTTCGGGCGTCAGGCTGGCGGCGTGAATGAGAAAGCCGACCGCCGCGCGCGGGCTCGCATGCGTATGCCGCACGCTGTCGGCGACCGGCAGCAGCGCCTCCTGTCCGGCGAGCGGCTCCCGGATGATGCCGGAAAAGAAACCGGACGCCGCCTTGTTGGGCTTGCCCGGCCGCACGCAGATCGTTGGCAGCCTGATGCCGACGCCGTCGAGAATGCCGCGTCGCGAATAATCGGCGAGCAGCAATTCGCAGATCGCCTTCTGCGTGCCGTAGGAGGTGAGCGGCGTCAGATGAAATTCGTCGGGAATGGAGCGCGGAAAGGGCGCGCCATAGACCGCGATCGACGACGTGAAAACGACCTTTGGCTTGTACGCCGCGGCGCGAATGGCTTCCAGCAGCGCGCGGGTGCCGTCGAGATTGACACGATAGCCCTTCTCGAAATCGGTTTCCGCCTCGCCCGAAACCACGCCGGCGAGATGAAAGATCACGTCTGGTTTGCCGGCGACCGTTTTCGCGGCGACGCCCGGAGCGGAGAGATCGCTGGCGGAAAGCTCGACCGCCCCCGAAAAGCCGGCCGGCTTCTCCGGCGCGACCACGTCGATCAGCGTCAGGCGATCGATGGATTTGCCGTTCAGGCCGCCGTCCTTGACCAGCCTGGCGGTCAGCTTGCGGCCGATCATGCCCGCTGCGCCGGTGATCAGAATATGCATTTACGTCCCCGTTTGCTCGCGATCCGCCGGCTCGAACCGATCGATGCGGCGCAGATCAGGAAATAATAGCATCCAGATGCCCGCGACCAGCAGCGAGCCCAGGCCGCCGATCACCACCGACGGCACGGCGCCGAGCCAGGCGGCGACAAGACCGGATTCGAATTCGCCAAGCGTATTCGATGAGCCGACGAACAGGTAGTTGATCGCGCTCACCCGTCCGCGCTTTTCGTCAGGCGTCTCGATTTGCACCAGCGAGAACCGCATCACGACGCTGACCGCGTCCGAGGCGCCAAGCACCGCCAGCGACAGCAGCGACAGCGGAAACCAGGTGGACAGCCCGAACACGATGGTGGTCACGCCGTAGATCCCGACCACGGCAAACATCTTGCGGCCGATATGGCGCTCGACGGGATGCCGCGACAGCACGATCGAGGTGATCAGCGCGCCGACCGCCGGCGCCGAGCGCAGCAAGCCAAGCCCGATCGGTCCGACCGCCAGAATGTCCCGGGCGTAGATCGGCAGCAGTGCCGTGGCGCCGCCGAGAATCACGACAAACAGATCGAGCGTAATCACGCCGAGCAGCCGCCGCCGCGTACGGATGTATTCAAAGCCGGCAAAAACCGAGGCAAATGTCGGCGGTTCGCGCGCGGGTGCGGGCCCTTTTACGCGAACAAAGGTGACCAGCGTGATCGAGCAGGCGAAAAACGCGAGACAAACGATGCCGACAGCGACCGGGCTGAGCGCGTAGATGAGGCCGCCGAGCGCGGGGCCGCAAATCACGGCGATCTGGTTGGCGGAGGTCCAGGCCGCGACCGCACGCGAAATCATGCCGGGCGGCACAAGCGACGGCGCCAGCGCATGCGCTGTCGGCATTTCGAATGCGCGCGCGCAGCCGATCATGAACACCGCAGCAAACAGAAGATCGCGTCCAAGAATGCCCATGAAGGTCGCGACGGTGATCATCACGGCGGCCAGGGCATAGATGCCTTGCGCGGTACGAACGATCAAGCGGCGGTCGTAGCGGTCGGCCGCATGCCCGATCAGCAACGTGAGCACGACCGCCGGCACGAACTGGATCAACCCGACGAGGCCGAGATCGAAGGCGCTGTTGGTCAGTTCATAGATCTGCCAGCCGATGGTGAGGGCCAGCATCTGGTAGCCCATGGTCGAGGCAAGCCTCGCCAGCCAGAACAGCACAAATGGCCGTTGCTGCAGCAGGCCGGGCGATGACTGGGTAGAAATATTCATTTCGTGACGCTGTTCAGCGCGCTCAGGCTGAGAATCTGCCGGCCGTCGGCGGTGAAATTATTCGGCGCAAGCCAGCGTTCGAAGTTCGCCTTGCGTGTCGGCCAATCGCCGTCGAGGATCGAGAAATATGCGGTATCGCGGTTGCGCCCCTTGGCGATCATGTGCTGGCGCAAGATGCCCTCGAAGGTGAAGCCATAGCGCAGCGCGGCGCGCCGCGAGGCGGCATTGAGTGCATTGCATTTCCACTCGTAGCGCCGGTAGCGGAGCGTCTCAAAGGCATAGCATCCCAAAAGATATTGGGCCTCGGTGCCGAGCGGCGTGCGCTGCAGGGCGGGCGAATAGACAATGTGACCGACCTCGATGACGCGCATTGCCGGCTTTATTTCCATCAGGGTCGCGATGCCGAGGCACAGATCGTCGTTGTTCACGATCGCATAGGAATAGGGATCGGCGAGCGTTGTGCGCTGGCGCACCCAACCGGTAAATTCATCCGCTCCGGCAAACGGCCCGTATTGCGACATATAGGTCCAGATTGCGTCATGGCCGCGGACCGCGTCCCACAGCGATGCGGCGTGCTCGGCGCTCAATTTTTCAATGCGGCCATAGCGGCCCTTGAGCGTCACCGGTCCGGGACGATCGGACGGTGTGCTATCGACGGGCGTGCCAAGCGGCTGCCCTGATTGCTGATGCGTACTGTCGGTCACGGCTTGGGCCGGCGCGGCAGGTCGTCGTGGAAAAACTTGTTGAGTTCGGCATTCGGTACGACGCCGGCGAAACTGTCGAACTTGCCGTCCTGCGCAATCTGGCGCGCGGACTGGATGAAGGCGTGCATCGCGACGCGCGAAAGCGTGCCGCCGACGCTGATGCGGCGTACGCCGAGTGCGGCAAGATCGTCGACCGTGAAGCCGAATGCGCCGCTGTTGAGAAAGTTGATCGGCTTCGGCGCGACGGCCTTGACCGTTGCCGCGATGTGTTCACGGGTCTTGATGCCGGGCGAATAGAGGCAATCGGCGCCGGCATCAGCGAAGGCTTTCAGCCGGCGGATTGTTTCGTCCAGATCGGGCCGATTCCTGATGAAGCCTTCCGTCCGCGCGGTGAAGACAACCTCGCCGCCGGCTTTGTCGATTGCGTCGCGCGCCGCACGTACGCGTTTGACCGCCAGATCGAAGTCGTAAAGAGGATTGGCGTCGTCTTCGGTGTAATCCTCGATCGATATGCCGGCCACTCCGGTCGCGACGCACAGTCTTACGTTTTCTGCGACTTCATCCGGATCGTCGGCGTAGCCGCCTTCGAAATCGGCATTGACGGGCACGTCCGCCACCTGCGCGATCTCGCGGAAATGCGCGAGCATCATGTCGCGCGTGACGTCGCCATCCGAATAGCCCTGCGCGTGTGCGAAGCCGGCGCTTGTTGTCGCCAGCGCCTTGAACCCGAGGCCTTGCAGATAGCGGGCGCTGCCGACATTCCATGGATTGGGAATGACGAAGCAGCCGCTTTGATGTAACGCGCGGAACGCGCGACGTTTTTCGGAGATGCCCATATTGACCTACCAGTGGCGGGACAGCTGTTTACCTGATTTTTCCCCGTGTGCGAATTGGGCAGCCGGCTGATTGGCGGCGTGAAACACCTGCAACCCCTCGATATTCCGACACCGAGAAGTGATCGGATTGACGGACGCATTTACTTGCGCCGTTCCGGCGGTCCGCTATGCGGATGGCATCCACGTGCCATCGAGGTTTGTCATGTCCTCACTTCCACTCAAAGCGCTCGCGGCCGCCTTGATTGCCGCTTTCGCGATTGCGTCGCCAGCCGAAGCGGCAAAGGCGCGCAAGCACAAGAAGGTCGCCACCACGTCCGCGACGATTCAGGGCAAATATTGGGGAACGAACGTGTTTCCCGCGGGTCCGCTTTATTTCAGCGGCGTCTATCTCGGCGATGATCCGGACCCGAATATTCGTTTCCAGCTCTGGCGAGATATCAGCGGCCGCTTTGGCGGCGACGACTGATCGCCCTGGGCCTGGCGAAGGCTCTGTCAGCGTTTGATTTTTTCCGCCTGATCGGCTGAACTGCGCGCCTTATAGACGACGTGCCTTCGCGGCCATGCCGCGAAGAGCACGCGCGCGGGAGGAGTGCAGTCATGCTTCGTACAATCGCGGCCTTCGATCGAATCGGCGAGGAAAACGCCTTCGCGGTCCTCGCCCGCGCCAATGCCCTGGTCGCGCAAGGCCGCGACATCATCAATCTCGGCATCGGCCAGCCGGATTTTCGCACGCCCGATTTCATCGTCGAGGCGGCGGTGAAGGCGCTGCGCGATGGCCACCATGGCTACACGCCTGCGAACGGCATTCCGCCGTTGCGCGAGGCGGTGGCAGCCGATCTTGCCAAGCGTTTCAAGGTCGAGGTCTCGCCGGACAGCGTGATGATCATGCCGGGCGGCAAGCCGACCATGTTCATGTCGATCTTGATGTTCGGCGAGCCGGGCGCGGAAATTCTCTATCCGGATCCCGGCTTTCCGATTTACCGCTCGATGATCGAATTCACCGGCGCAAAACCGGTGCCGGTGCCGATCCGCGAGGAGAACGGCTTTGCCTTTTCGGCGGACGAAACACTCAAGCTGATCACGCCGCGCACGCGGCTGCTGATCCTCAATTCGCCGGCCAATCCGACCGGTGGTGTCACGCCCAAAGCCGAAGTCGACAAGCTTGTCGCCGGGCTCGAGAAGTGGCCGGACGTTGCGATCATGTCGGACGAGATCTACGACCACATGGTCTATGACGGCGAGACGCATGTCTGCCTGCTGTCATATCCGTCGATCCGCGACCGGCTGATCCTGCTCAACGGCTGGTCGAAGACATACGCCATGACCGGCTGGCGGCTCGGTTACGCGGTATGGCCCGGCAAGCTCTACGACTATGCGCGCAAGCTTGCGGTCAATCTGCACTCCTGCGTCAACGCCTCGGCGCAATATGCAGGCCTTGCCGCGCTGAAAGGCCCGCAGGACGAAGTCGCCAAGATGATCGCCGAGTTCGACAAGCGGCGGAAAGTCGTGGTCGAGGGCCTCAACAAATTGCCTGGCGTTTCCTGCGCGATTCCCAAAGGCGCGTTCTATGCTTTTCCCAATGTGAAACGCACCGGCTGGAAGGCGAAGGCGCTCGCATCGTCGCTGCTGGAAGACGCCGGCGTCGCCATCATTGGCGGGCCGGATTTCGGCATACTTGGCGAAGGATATGTGCGATTGTCCTACGCCAACTCGACAGAAAACATCCTGAAGGCGCTCAACCGCATGGGCGAATTCCTGTCGAACAGGAAGGCCGCGTAAGTTTTCGTTTTGTCGTGAGTGCAGAGGAAGGACATCGCCATGCTCGATCGTACCGCCGCGGACCGGGGCCTGTCGGAAGAGCTGCGCATGATGCGGCAGAGCTGCCGCGACTTCGTCGATGAGGTGGTGCTTCCGTTCATCAAGCAGAACTGGAAGCTCGAATGGTCGATGGTGCCGGAAGAGCGGCTGCCGCTGCGCATCCTGGAAGAGGCCGAGAAGATCGGCATCCGCACGCTGGGCGTGCCGGAAGAATACGGCGGCGTCGAGCTCGAGAAGGGCACCGAGGTCAAGACCTTCGCCGTCGTGTCCGAAGAAATCGCCCGCGGCGATTCCGGGCTCGCCGACAAGATGGTGCAGAACTGGAAAGTATCGGTGCTGCTGCGCCAGTTCGCGCCCAAGCATTTGCAGGAAAAGTGGTTCAAGCGGCTGGTCGCCGAGCCGCAGTTCCTGATGGCGCATTGCCTGACCGAGCCGCGCGGCGCCTCGGACCGCTGGCTGCCCTACAACGTGCCGGAAGCGGCCATGCAGACCAAGGCGGTCAAGACCAACGGCGGCTGGGTGATCAACGGCCGCAAGCAATTCATCTCCAACGGCTATGACGCCAGCCTCTACGTCGTCTACGCCAATACCAATCCGAAAGTCGGCATGATGCAGGGGACGTCGTCGTTCCTGGTGCCGCGCGAGACAAAGGGCTTCACGGTCGCGCGCTGCAACGAGACGCTCGGCTGCCGCTTCATGAACAACGGCGAGATGGTGTTCGAGGACATGTTCATCCCCGACGATCATCTCCTGGTGCAGGACAGCGCCATGGGTTCGGCCGGCGTCTATTTCCGTCCCGGCAAGATCATCCAGGCGGCGAAAAATCTCGGCGTCGGCGTGCGCGCCTTCGAGGCGACGGCTGAATACGTGCAGAACTACGTGCAGGGCGGCCGCATCCTGATCAAGCATCAGGCGGTGGCGCTGCGGCTTGCCGAAATGGCGACCAAGATCGAAGCGGTGCGCGCGTTGCTCGACCGCGCCGCGCGCGCGGTCGACGACAATGCGCCGGAAGCGGAAACCCTGGTCAACATGGCCAAGATGTTCGCCTCGGAAGAGATCATGAAGGTCGCCCAGCACGCGGTCGAATTGCACGGCGGCAACGGCATCATGCTCGACTTTGGCATCGAAAAAGTCCTGCGCGACGCGGTGATCTTCATGCACATGGATGCCACCGTCGACATCTCGAAGTTCAAGATCATCAAGAACATGTTCCCGGAGACGGCCGGGAAATATGCCGGGCCGGAGTGAGCTTCAGCGCAGCGCGAAACGAAAGCCGACCAGCACGATCAGCATGCCGGCCAGTTGCGCGAGGCTCGGAACCACGCCGAGAGCGAAATAACCGATAATCAGCGAGAACACCGGCACCAGTGCCGGAAACGTTGCCGCACGTCCGGCGCCGAGCAGGATCACGGCGCGCGCGAACAGATAAATCGGCAAGATGCCGGCGAACATGCCCTGCACCGCCATCTGAATCAGATTTTCAGTAAGGCCCATCCGCATGATGCCGCCGTAGCCGACGAATAGCGGCGTGCAATGGCGCGAACAGAAGAATTGAGAGTGCGCCGACCACCGCGATCGCACGTATGCCGGACACGTGCCAATACCGCAGCAAGATGCCGAATGTCGCCCAGAACAGGCCGGCGGTGGCGAACAGAAGGTCGCCGCCGACGCCATGCCCGCCGATCGTGGCGAGCGATTCTGCGCCGAACACCAGAAGGCCGGCGATGATCGTCGCGCCGCCGATCACGCGCTGGAATGTTGGTTTTTCGTGCAGCACGAGCGAGGCGAGGATGAGCCCTGACAGCGCCGCGCAGGCCGGCTGGATGGTGGTGCCGTGGCCGAGCGGCACCAGGATGAAGCCGGTATAGGCGATCATCGACTGCGGCGGGCCGGAGAGGATGCTCATCACCAGGCCGCGGCGCCAGCCGATGCCGCCGAGGTCGCGCAGGCCCTCGCGCAAGACGAGCGGTATCAGCAACAGCCCCGACCAGAAAAAGCGATGCAGGGCGAGATCGGCCGGCGCGAAGCCCACGGAAATGCCGTGCTTGGCCGCGACGAAGCCGGCGGCCCAGCCGATTGACGCGCCGGCCCCGCACAACGCACCGATCAGGACGTTGGACGTTGCTGCCGCAGGTTGAGGCTTGGCGTCCAAACGGAATCCTTTTCGCGCGCGCGGGGTGACTTGGGTACGGCTGATACTCTAGGATTGCCTACGAAGTCCATTTGCCAATCAACAACACTCACTTCACCGGGATGGAAAGCTCATGGCGAAGTCGCGAAAAGTCATCATTACCTGCGCTGTTACTGGCTCGATCCACACGCCCTCGATGTCGCCGCACATCCCGATCACGGCGTCGGAGATCGCGGATGCCGCCATTGGGGCAGCCGAAGCCGGTGCGGCCATCGTCCATCTCCATGCCCGCAACCCGCAGGACGGCCGTCCGGATCAGACGCCCGAGGCCTTCGCCCCCTTCCTCAAGGTCATCAAGCAGCGCTCCAACGTGGTGGTGAACATCACCACCGGCGGCGCGCCGACCATGACCGCCGAAGAGCGCGTGCGTCCGGCCGCGACGTTCAAGCCGGAGGTCGCTTCGCTCAACATGGGCACGATGAACTTCGGGCTGTATCCGATGATCCCGCGCTACAAGGGCAAGTTCAAACACGATTGGGAGGAACCGTATCTCGAGCGCTCGAAGGCGGGCATGTTCAAGAATACGTTTGCCGACATCGAATACATCCTGACGACATGTGCCGATAACAACACCCGCTTCGAGGTCGAGTGCTACGACATCGGCCATCTCTACACGCTGCGCCACTTCCTTGACCGCGGCCTGATCAAGGCGCCCCTGTTCGTGCAATCGGTGTTCGGCATTCTCGGCGGCATCGGGGCGCACCCCGAAGACGTCATCATGATGAAGCGCACCGCCGACCGCCTGCTTGGCGACAACTATCATTGGTCGGTGCTGGGCGCCGGCGCCAACCAGATGCGCGTCGCCGCCATGGCGGCGTCCATGGGCGGCAATGTGCGGGTCGGCATGGAGGATTCGCTATGGATCGGCGCCGGCAAGCTGGCGGAATCCAACGCCCAGCAGGTCACGCAGGTGCGCAAGATCCTTGAAGGCCTCGGCCTTGAGGTCGCGTCGTCCGACGAGGCGCGCGAAATCCTTTCGCTCAAGGGTGGCGACAAGGTGGCGTTTTGACGCTTCGCTAGCCAGCGGCAACGTTTCCCGTTGCTCTTGCGAGGCGCGAGACCTTCCAATAGCGGGAAGGAGATTCGCGCGATGGGTGCGCTCGATACCGTCAGCATTGCGATCCTGCTTGGCAGCCTGCTGGTGCTCGCCGGCATCCTGTCGAGCCTGGTCGCGCTGCGCTTCGGCGCGCCGTTGCTGCTGGTGTTTTTGCTGGTCGGCATGCTGGCCGGCGAAGGCGGCCCCGGCGGCATCAAGTTCGACAATGTTGGCGCCGCCTACCTGGTCGGCTCGATCGCGCTGGCGCTGATCCTGTTCGACGGCGGCCTGCGCACGCGTTTTGCCAGTTTTCGCAATGTGCTGGCGCCGTCGCTGGTGCTTGCGACCGTCGGCGTGCTGATCACGACGCTGCTGACCGCGCCGGTCGCCAAATACGTGCTCGGTTTAGGCTGGATTCAGGCTTTGCTGGTCGGTGCGGTGGTGGCCTCGACCGATGCGGCCGCGGTGTTCTTCCTGATCAACGCGCGCGGCTTGCGGTTGCGTCCGCGCGTGCGCGGCGTCCTGGAGGTGGAATCCGGCACCAACGATCCCTTCGCCATTTTCCTTGCACTGCTGCTGGTCGAAATCCTGCTGCTCGGCGACCAGAGCTGGTCGCATGCGCTGATAACATTCCTGCGCGACGCCATCCTCGGCTGCGTCATTGGTTTTGTCGGCGGGCAGATCATCACCCTCGTGCTCAACCGGCTTACGCTTGCACAGGGCCTGCACGCGCCCTTTGTCGCGGTGAGCGCGCTGGTGGTGTTCGCATTCGCGAATGCGGTGCATGCGTCGGGTTTTCTGGCGGTCTATCTCGCCGGCCTCGTGGTCGGCAACGCGCAGACACGCGCACATAATTCAGTCGTCGTCTTCCTCGATGCCATCACCTGGCTCGCGCAGATCGTGATGTTCGTGCTGCTCGGCTTGCTGGCGTGGCCGCACCGGTTGGCCGACAGTCTGTTCGGGTCGGTGTCGGTGGCGCTCGTCCTGATGCTGATCGCGCGGCCTGTCGCGGTATTCCTGTGTCTGGCGCCGTTCCGGTTTCAATGGCGCGAGATGCTGTTCCTCTCCTGGGTCGGCTTGCGCGGCGCGGTCGGTATTTTCCTTGCCTCGATCCCGCTGCTCGTCGGCTTGCCGGCGGCCTATCTCTATTTCGATGTCGCGTTCGTCGTCGTCCTGTCCTCGCTGCTGGTGCAAGGCTGGACGGTGGCGCTTGCGGCGCGCAAGCTCGACATCTCGTTTGCGCGCGCCGATCCGCTGCCGCGCCGCGTCGAACTCGATCTGCCGGGCCAGCTTGCACGCGAGATTGTCGGCTATCCGGTGCCGGCCAATAGTCCTTTCCTGCGTCGCGGCCTGATTCCGAACTGGGCGCGGCCGACGCTGGTCGTGCGCAATGAGGAAATTCTCACGCCCGCCGAAGCGGACCCCGTGCGCGAAGGCGACTATGTCTATCTGCTGGCGCCGCCGGAAAAAGCGCAGGCACTCGACCGTTTCTTTGTCAAAATGCCGCCGCCCGTGTCGCCCGACCCGCGGCTGCTTGGCGACTTCTTTGTTCCGGCGACGGCGACGCTCGGCGCGCTGGCCGAGATCTACGGTTTGCAGGTCGCGGCCGATCACACTGAAGTCACGCTCGCCGATTATTTCAGCGAGCTGCTCCGGCGCAAGGTCAGAACCGGCGACGTCGTCGAGCTGGGCCCGATCGCTCTGCTCGCGCATAAGGTCAGTGGCGGTCGCGTGACCACGGTCGGCTTACGGCTGGCCGAACCGGAAGGGGCGGGCGATCTGGTCGGCCGCCTCAAGTCACTGTGGTCCAGGCTTCAGAGAATGCTGGGTTAGAGCGCGCGCCGCGACAGCACCGGCGTATGCTGCACCAGCCAGGCGCCGCCGAAGAGCACGGCAGTCCAGAACAAATCTCCGAGCACGGTCTTGTCCAGGAAAGGCAGCGCCGCGACGTAGCATTGCACCAGGCCCTGCCAGCTGTGCGGATACAGGCTGCCGAAGGCCCACACGGCGAAGTTCGTGGTTACGAAGAAGATCAGCGAGCAGGACAGCATTGCCGCGATCACCGGGATCGCTCCCTGCCAGCGCCGCGCCAGCATGCCGGCGAAAGCGGGCAGCGTGATCGCAGCGCAGACCACCAGCGTGATGCGCCAGTCGTCGCCGGCGAGCGCGACATTGCTCAGCAGCACGGCGGCGAGCGGAACGACCACGGCGAGCGCCGGAATACGAAGCACCCGGCCGGCGAACAGCGCGCTCGCAGCAAACGGCCACACGCCCGGCGCATGCGGCAGCAGGCGGGCGGCCACGTCGAATCCGATCAGGAATGCAACGAGAAGGATGTCCATCCAGAGGTCGGCGCGGGTCTTGTTCACGGTCATTGCGGTCAGGTCCTGTTCTTTAATTTCGCGGTGTTCTTAGCACGATTGGGTCCGGATTTCCTACCCGGCTCGCACTGCCAGTTCAGGAGGCTTTACCGCATCGCTTCGGCCCAGTCGGCCATGATTCCCGCGAGCTGATCCAGGCCATCGGTGAGGGCGGCAGGGCCCGGCTGGAGAATCACTGTCGACTTGATTTCCCGTAGCCAGCCGTTGGCGACGGCGGGAACTTCGGCAAATCCCGGTCGCGCGGCGACCTTGGCCGGCACGAATTTTTTCCCGCACCAGGAGCCGACGATGATATCCGGCCGAGCGGCGATCACGTCATTGGGCAGCACGATGCGGTCCTTGGCGTTCTTGCGCGCGGCGAGTTGCGGAAACACTTCGACGCCGCCGGCGGCCTCGATCAGCTCCGATACCCAGGCGATGCCGGAAATCATCGGCTCGTCCCATTCCTCGAAATAGACGCGCGGCCGGCGCGGCAGATTCAGCGCACGCTCGTGCACCGCGTTGACGCGCGCGGCCAGCGATTTTGCCAGCGTCTCGGCTTTTTCCTCCGCGCCAACGAGCGCGCCGAGCGTTCGGACCATGTCGAGGATGCCGGCAACATCGCGCTGGTTGAATGCATGCACGGCGATGTTGTTGCGGATCAGCTCGGCAACGATGTCGGCCTGCAGATCGGAAAATGTCAGCACCAGGTCCGGCTTCAGCGCGACAATCTTCGGCACGTCCGCGGAGATGAAAGCAGAAACGCGCGGCTTCTCCTTGCGCACCTGCGGAGGCCGCACGGCATAGCCCGACACGCCGACAATGCGACGGTCCTCGCCGAGGAGATAGAGTGTCTCGACGGTCTCCTCGGTCAGGCAGACGATTCGTTCCGGGGGAAACATTCCTTAGGCAAGCATATCGTCCTGGGCCGCGTCGAGAAGCTCGGTGGTGCCCGTTGCAATGACCCTGCCATCTTCGATCCGCACCACGTGGCTGGCGATACGTTTTACTTCGGCGGCATTGTGGCTGACATAGATGATCGGCACGCGCGCTTCGTCACGCAGCCTTTCCAGATACGGCAGGATATCGCGCTTGCGCGCGGTATCGAGCGAGGCGAGCGGCTCGTCGAGCAGCAGCAGGCGCGGGCGCATCAACAGCGCGCGGCCGACCGCGACGCGCTGGCGCTCGCCGCCGGACAGCTTGCCGGGGCGCCGTTCGAGCAAATGGCCGATATTCAGGAGCTCGACCACGTGATTGAACGCAGCTGGATCGGCAGGCGTGGCCGCCCATCCAGCGTCCGTAGTCGAGATTGCGCTGGACGGTGAAATGAGGAAACAGCCGGCCTTCCTGGAACACGTAGCCGATACGCCGCCGCCAGGCCGGCACGGCGATGCGCGCGGCTTCGTCGAACAATGTTTCGCCGTCGAGCACGATGCGGCCGCGGTCCGGCTTGAGCAGCCCGGCAACCATATTGATGATGCTGGTCTTGCCGGCGCCGGACGGCCCGAACAATGCGGTCGCGCCGCTGTCACTCGTGAATGACACGTCTATCGAGAATTCGCCGAGCTGTTTTTCCGCGTGAACGACGAGCATGCTCAAGCCCCGTGCAGGCGCGCGGCGGCGCGGCGGGCGAACCATTCCGATGCGAGCAGCGCGGCAAAGGAAATGATGATGGATACGATGACGAGCTTGAGTGCGTCAGCGTCGCCGCCCGGCACCTGCGTGAGCGTATAGATCGCCGCCGAGATGGTCTGCGTCTCGCCTGGAATATTGGACACGAATGTAATGGTGGCGCCGAATTCACCGAGCGCGCGCGCAAAAGCCAGCATCATGCCGGCGATGACGCCGGGCAGCGCCAGCGGCAGCGTGACGGTGACAAAGGTCCAGATCGGGTTGGCGCCGAGCGTTGCTGCTGCATCCTCCAGCCGTCGGTCGATGGCTTCGATCGACAGCCGGATCGCCCGCACCATCAGCGGAAACGCCATCACGCCGCAGGCGAGCGCCGCGCCGGTCCAGCGGAATGAGAACACGATGCCGAAATGATCAGCCAGAAAGGCGCCGATCGGCGCCTGGCGGCCGAAGCTGATCAGCAAGAGATAGCCGGTCACCACCGGCGGCATCACCAGCGGCAGATGGACGATGGCGTCGAGCAGCGCTTTGCCCCAGAATTCCTTCCGCGCCAGCAGCGTCGCGATCGCGATGCCGAACGGCAGCGCCACCAGCGTCGAGACCGCCGCAACCCGCAGCGAGAGTTGAACTGCGGTCCAGTCCTGGGGGGAAAGTTCGAGCACGTGTCTATTGTGTCACGAGACCGGCTTGATCAGAAAACTGAATCCGTAGCGCTCGAAGATCGCCTTTGCGGCCGGTGTCGCCAGGAAGCCGAGATAGCGTGCGGCCGCGGCCTTGCCGTTTGCGGTTGCAGCCACCGGATAGGTCACCGGCGGATAGGAGCCGTCGGGAAACGCGCCGATGATCTTCACCTTCGGTTCGATCCTGGCATCGGTTTCGTACACGATGCCGACGGGCGTTTCACCGCGTGCGACGAATGCAAGGGTCGCCCGGACATTTTCCGCCTGCGCGAGCTTTGGCTCCGCGGCCGTCCAGGCACCCAGCTTTTCCAGCGCGGCCTTGGCGTAGAGCCCGGCCGGCACGGCTTTGACGTCGGCGACCGCGATGCGGCCATCGCCGGCGAGTTTGGCGATATCGAAGCCGTCGCCGATCGTGACGTGGTCGAGCCTGGAATCCTTGGGCGCGATCAACACCAGTTTGTTGCCGAGCAGGTTCACGCGGGTGTCCGGCTTGATCAGCTTGTGCTCGCTCGCATAGTCCATCCAGCGCAGGTCGGCGGAGATGAAAATGTCGGCCGGCGCGCCCTGTTCGATCTGTTTGGCGAGCGCGGAGCTGGCCTCGTAGCTTGCGACCACCTTGAGGCCGGTGGCCTTGGTGAAGGCCGCATTCGTGTCATCGAGTGCATTCTTGAGAGATGCAGCGGCGAATACCGTGATCTGTTCCTGTGCGATCAGCGGTTGTGGCGCGCCCGCAAGCGCGGCGATGAAACCGAGACAGGCGAAAACCCGTGCAAACATGGCGGTTCTCCTGAAGGCGTCGCAACGACGCCAGCATGGACTGTGAGATCAGGATCAACGATCGTCGGAACCGCCGTTCCGGCTCTGTGCGGCGCACGCGCAGGGCGCTGCAACTTCTGAAAGCCTAGCAAGTCCCGCCGACCGAGGTAAAGTCCGGTCGCGGGACGGTCAGGGGAAGGCAATGGCAAGTGCGACGCCCATCGAGGGCGAATTCGACTACATCGTCGTGGGCGCGGGCTCGGCCGGTTGCGTGCTGGCCAACCGGCTGTCGGCGGATCCCGCCAATCGGGTGCTGGTTCTGGAAGCCGGCGGCAACGACAACTGGATCTGGTTTCACATTCCGGTCGGCTATCTGTTCGCGATCGGCAATCCGCGCGCCGACTGGCTGATGAAGACCGAGCCGGAGCCGGGGCTCAACGGCCGCAGCCTGAATTATCCGCGCGGCAAGGTGATCGGCGGCTCCTCGGCCATCAATGGCATGATCTACATGCTCGGCCAGGCCGGCGACTACGACCACTGGCGTCAGCTTGGCCTGCCGGGCTGGTCGTGGGACGACGTGCGGCCGATCTTCCGCAAGCACGTCGATCATTTCCTCAAGGACAGCGAGCACCACGCCGTCGGCGGTGAATGGCGTGTCGAATATCCGCGCATTAAGTGGGAAATTCTCGACGCGTTCCGTCACGCCGCCAACGAGTACGGCATCCCGAACATCCCCGATCTCAATACCGGCGACAACGAAGGTATTTGCTATTTCCACGTCAACCAGAAGCGCGGCCGACGCTGGTCGGCTGCGCGTGGTTTTCTGAAACCGGTACTGCATCGGCAAAATCTTCGTCTCGAAACCGGCTGTCTTGTGGAGGGCATCGACTTCACCGGCAAGCGTGCCACCGGCATCCGCTGGCGGCAGAACGGCGTTTTGCGCAGCGCGCGCTGCCGCGGCGAAGTGATCCTCTCCGCCGGCGCGATCGATTCTCCGCACCTGCTGATGCTGTCGGGCGTCGGGCCGGCAGCGCAATTGTCGCAATTCGGTATTCCGCTCGTACTCGACAAGCCCGGCGTCGGCGGCAATCTGCAGGATCATTTACAGCTACGGCTGATCTTCAAGGTGTCGGGCGTGAAGACGCTGAACGAGACCTATCCGTCCATGCTCAACCGCCTCGGCATGGGGCTAGACTATCTCCTGCGCCGGCGCGGGCCGATGACCATGGCGCCGTCGCAGCTCGGCGCCTTTACGAAGTCCGATCCGTCACAGGCCACCGCCAATATTCAGTATCACGTACAGCCGCTGTCGCTCGACAAGTTCGGCGAACCACTGCATCCGTTCCCGGCCTTCACCGCCAGCGTCGCCGATATTCGCCCGACCAGCCGCGGCTCACTCGCGCTGAAGTCCACCAATCCGGCGCAGCCGCCTGCGATCCGGCCGAATTATCTGTCGACGCCGGAGGACCAGCGAGTCGCTGCCGACGCCATCCGCGTGACCCGCAAGATTGTCTCACAGCCGGCGCTGCAAAAATATTCGCCCGTCGAGTACCTGCCGGGTCCCACTGTGCATGATGATGAGGCCGGACTGGTCAAAGCCGCCGGCGACATCGGCACGACCATTTTCCATCCCGTGGGCACAGCCAAGATGGGCCGCGACGACGATGTGCGGGCGGTGGTGGATGCGCGCCTGCGCGTGATCGGTATCGACGCTCTGCGCGTCGTGGATGCCTCGGTCATGCCGACGATTACGTCGGGCAACACCAATTCGCCGACCATGATGATCGCGGAAAAGGGTGCGGCGATGATTTTGGAAGACCGAAATCGGCTATAGTGGACCCGCGGATCAAATGGAGGGGCAGTCATGAATCTCGTGGAGCGCATTAAAGGCATCCTGCTGCAGCCGAAGTCTGAGTGGCAGGTGATCGAGCGTGAGCCGGGCAACGCCGGCTACTTGTTTCCCAATTACGTGGCGATCGTTGCCGCCATTCCGCCGGTGTGCGCATTTATCGGCCTGTCGATTGTCGGGTACGGGCCGTTTCGCCTCGGGATCGTTAGCGGAATTCTGCACGCTCTCGTCGTCTATGTGTTGTCCCTGATCAGCGTCTTTGTTCTGGCCTACGTGATCGACTTTCTGGCCGGTACCTTCGGTGCCCGGAAAAATCTCGACAATGCCATGAAGGTTTCGGCTTATGCGCCGACCGCCGCCTGGGTCGTCGGCGTATTCAAGATCATTCCGGCGCTGGCATTTCTGGGGATTCTGGGGCTGTACAGTCTCTATCTGCTGTACACGGGCATTGCGGCCTTGATGAAGCCAGCGGCCGACAAGGTGCTGATCTACACTATTGCTGTTATCGTCTGCGTAATTGTGATCTGGACGATTGTCTTCGCAATCCCTGCCGCGCTGTTCGGCGTCGGCATGATGTAGCGGCGGCTCAAGGCAGCGCCTTGAGGTGACGGATCGGGCGGCCGGGCGCTATCGCCTGCGCCGCCGCAACGATGGCGTTGGTATCGATCCCGTAGTGCCGGTAGAGCTCGGCGAGCGAGCCGGTCTGGCCGAAATGTTCAACGCCGAGCGCGCGTGTGCGATGACCGGCCACCGCGCCGAGCCAGGCCAGAGTTGCCGGATGTCCGTCCAGGACAGTCACGATTCCAGAATGCATCGGCACATCGGCAAGCAGACGCTCGACATGTGAACGCGCATGCACCAGCCCGCGTTCGCGTGCCCGTTGCGCTGCAGTCCAGCCTGCATTGAGGCGGTCAGCGGACGTGATCGCGAGCAGGCCGACATCGCGGCGGTCTTCGGCCATCAGGCCAATAGCTTCAATAGCTTCTGGTGCCATCGCGCCGGTGTAAGCAACGACGACCTGGCAGTTGGGTCCCGGCTTGCGCTGCCAATAGGCGCCATCGACAATCTGCTGGCGCAACTCCGGCGTCATTTCCCTTTGAATCTGTTCAATCGGCCGCGTCGAAAGCCGCAGATAGACCGAGCCGCCGGTCTCGTCACGGAGCCAGTTGCGCTCGGATGGCGCGGCATCGGCATCTTTCTGCATATAGGAAAAGGCCCAGGTCATGATGACCGACAATTCGTCGACATAAGCGGGCTCAAAACTGGCGAGGCCATCCTGCGCCAGGCCGATCAGAGGCTCGGCAATCGACTGATGTGCGCCTCCTTCGCCCGCGAGCGTAATGCCGGACGGCGTTGCCACCAGCATGAAGCGCGCGTCCTGATAGCAGGCGTAGTTCAGTGCATCGAGACCGCGGGCGATAAAGGGATCGTAGAGCGTTCCGATCGGCAGCAGACGCTCGCCATTGATGCTGTGCGACAAGCCAAGCGCCGACAGCAGGATGAAAAGGTTCATCTCGGCGATGCCGAGCTCGATATGCTGGCCTTTGGGCGAGAACTCCCAATTGAAGGTCGACGGGATGTGCTCGCTCTTGAATGTGTCGGCCATGGCCTGGCGCGCGAACAGCCCCCGCCGGTTCACCCAGGGGCCGAGATTGGTGGACACCGTGACGTCCGGTGATGTTGTCACGATGTGACGTGCGAATTCGTCCTTGCCGCGGCCAATTTCGTTGAGGATGGCGCCGAAGCCGGACTGCGTGGACATCACGGGCTGGATAGTGACCGGCAGGTTATCCGGTACTTCATGCACAGGTGCGGTCAGGCGCCGCGCGCCACCGGCTGCGAAGGGCACGCGATCGAGAAATGATTGCAGTCGATCCGCCGGCAGCGTGAGCCCTTCGAACTTGTCCCATTCGTGGTTCGGCCGCACGTCGTTCGCCGTGCGAAAGGCTTCCATCTGCGGCGGCGTCATGAGGCCGGCGTGATTGTCCTTGTGGCCTGCGAAAGGCAATCCGAAGCCCTTCACGGTGTAGCAGATGAAACAGGTGGGCTTTTCGGGATCGGCGGTGTGGAAGGCCTCGAGAACAGACGGGAGGTCATGGCCGCCGAGATTGTTCATCAAGGCGGCCAATTCGTCGTCGTTGCGCCGGTCGATCAACCTGCTGACGTCGCCCTGATCGCCGATCTCGTCATTGAGCCGCTTGCGCCACGCCGCGCCGCCCGCGAACACCAGCGCGGAGTAAAGCTGGTTTGGACAAGTATCGATCCACCGGCGCAACGTCTCGCCACCCGGCTCCTTGAAAGCTGCTTGCTGAAGCGAGCCGTATTTCAATATGACGACATTCCAGCCGAAATTCTTGAACAGCTGTTCGTAGCGCGCCCACAGGCCTTCGCGCACGACGGCGTCGAGGCTTTGCCGATTGTAGTCGATGATCCACCAGCAATTCCGCAGGCCCTGTTTCCATCCCTCGAGCAGTGCCTCAAAGATATTGCCTTCATCGAGTTCGGCGTCGCCGACCAGCGCCACCATGCGGCCTTCCGGCCGATCGAGACCCCAGCCATGCGCGCGCACATAATCCTGCGTCAGCGATGAGAACAGCGTCTGCGCCACACCCAAGCCCACCGAGCCGGTGGAAAAATCGACGTCGTCGGTGTCCTTCGTGCGCGAGGGATAACTCTGCGCGCCTTTGTAGCCGCGGAACGTCTCCAACCGCTCGCGTGTCTGCTTGCCGAGCAGGTACTGGATGGCGTGGAAGATCGGGCTCGCATGCGGCTTCACCGCCACGCGGTCCTGCGGGCGCAGGACGTCGAAATAGAGCGCGGTCATGATCGTTGCGAGCGAGGCGCTGGATGCCTGATGGCCGCCGACCTTCAGGCCGTCCGCGTTGTCGCGCAGATGGTTTGCGTTATGAATCATCCAGCTCGCCAGCCAAAGCACCTTTCGTTCCAGCGCGGCGAGGACCGGCAAATTGTCTTGGGTGGCTGGCTTGGACATCGGCGAGGCGGCCCGCGTTCGGCAAATTCACCCATTGATTATGGGTATACAGCCGGGGCGGTGGCTGCCAATTCACACTATTATTATGGCCCTGGTTAGCGTATTATGCCAATTATCCGCATAAAAAAAGGTTGATTATGCCAATACCGACGCTCGATGCAGTGGACTTGAAAATCCTGCGACTGCTGCAGGACGACGGACGCATGAGCCTGGCGGATCTGGCCGGCAAAGTCGGGCTGTCACCGTCGCCCTGTCTGCGCCGGGTGAGGTTGCTGGAAAAGACAGGCGTGATCTCGCGTTATGTCGCGGTGCTCGACCAACGCGCAGTCGGTCTGCCGGTCAGCGTTTTCATTTCCGTCAAGCTGGAGAAGCAGCGCGAGGAGTTGCTCGACCGTTTTGCCAAGACGATCGCGCGCTGGCCGGAAGTCCTCGAGTGCTATTTGATGACCGGGCCGCGCGACTACTGGCTTCGTGTCGTCGTGCCAGACCTCGCGGCCTATGAACGTTTCCTCAAGCAGAAGCTGACGCGACTCGAAGGCATCGCCTCGATTGAATCAAGTTTCGCGCTTGAGCAGGTCAAATATACCAACGTGTTGCCGGTCGCCTGATCACTTGTTGTCGGTTGCTACGCTGGTTTTTTTGTCGGCCGCCTCAAGCACGGTTTTGCAGGCCGGCGGCAACTCGGCGAGCATCGTTTGCCTGACCGGAGGGCTCGGCTTGATCTGCGGACGCAGCACCTTGTCGGAGAACCAATAATCGAGTTCCTTGGCGCCGCAGCCATCGCCGCCTGGCACCGGCGGTTGCGGACGGCAGCTCGGCGAATCCGCCGGGCATTTCAGCCGCACATGGATGTGATCGTGATGGCCGTACCACGGGCGGATTTTCGCCATCCAGCCATCGTGCGCCTTGTCTTCGACGCGGCATAGCTCCTTTTTGATGGCCGCATTCACCAGCACGCGCTCGACTTCCGGCTGTTCGGCCGCTGTCTTGATGAAAGCGATGTGCTGGGATGTCCAGGTTTGCGGATTGAGGTGTTTCCAGTCCGCGGACACAAGATTGATAGCCGAGATCTTTTCACGCTCGTCGTTGCTCAACATGCGATCGGGCATCGGCATGAACCAGATGTCGACGTCGAGGCCGGTCTGGTGACTCTGGTGATCCGACACGGCGGGGCCGCCGCGCGGCTGCGCCATGTCGCCGACCAATACGCCCTTCCATCCGGTGGCCTTGGCAGCCCGCGGCGCAAATTTTTCGAGGAATTGCACCAGGCTTGGATGGCCCCAGTTGCGATTGCGCGACAATCGCATCACTTGCCAGTTGGGGCCATTGACCGGCAGCTCGACACCGCCCTGCAGGCAGCCGCGCGGGTAGTACCCGATGGCCATCGATTTTCCGACCGAAGGCAGCTTCTTTTCGCCGAACAGGATTTTTGCCGGGATGGTTTTTTCGCGCACTAGCTCGGTTGCCGCCGGCTTTTCAGGCGGCAGCGGTGAAGGCATTGCATTCGCCGGTTTCTGCGCAATCGCCGGGCGTTCGGTCATGACAACCGCACCAATCGCGACGAGGGCCGACAAGGCGAATGCGGTCACAATCTTTCGAGCGAACATGACCTTTCCGATCTGGCGATTCCGCACCTGCTGCGCCCAAAGTCTATCACAACTCGGGCAAAAATAGCGCGGGGGCACGGCCGAGTTCCGATGAGGTCCGGCTGTTGGTAAATGCGCAGAAGCCTCCGTCAGACGTCGACTTTCAACGCTGCTATGAACGCTTCTTGCGGAATATCGACTTTACCGAATTGCCGCATGCGTTTCTTGCCTTCCTTCTGCTTGTCCAGCAGCTTGCGTTTGCGCGTTGCGTCGCCGCCGTAGCATTTGGCGGTAACGTCCTTGCGAAAGGCGCGCACGGTCTCGCGGGCGATGATCTTGCCGCCGATCGCCGCCTGGATCGGGACCTGGAACATGTGCGGCGGGATCAGCTCTTTGAGCTTTTCTGCCATGGCACGGCCGCGGGACTCAGCGCGCGTGCGATGCACGAGCATGGCGAGCGCGTCCACGGGGTCGCCGTTGACCAGCATCTGCAGTTTCACGAGATCGGCCGGCTTGTAATCGGTGAGGTGATAGTCGAACGAAGCATAGCCGCGCGACACCGACTTCAGGCGATCGTAGAAATCGAACACCACTTCGTTGAGCGGCAGATCGTATTTCACCATCGCGCGATTGCCGACGTAAGTGAGCTCTTTCTGCTCGCCGCGCCGGTCCTGGCAGAGCTTGAGCACCGCGCCGAGATATTCGTCCGGCGTCAGGATCGTCGCTTCAATCCACGGTTCCTGCATTTCAAGGATTTGCGTCGGATCGGGCATGTCGACCGGATTGTGGATCTCAAGTTCCGTGCCGCCGCGTAGCGACATCTTGTAGATGACTGATGGCGCGGTCGCGATCAGGTCGAGATTGAATTCGCGTGATAGCCGTTCCTGGATGATTTCCAGATGCAGCAGTCCGAGGAAGCCGCAGCGGAAGCCGAAGCCGAGCGCCGCGCTGGTCTCCATCTCGTAGGAGAAGCTGGCGTCGTTGAGGCGCAGCCGGCCCATGGCGGCGCGTAATTCCTCGAATTGTGCGGCGTCGACCGGGAACAATCCGCAGAACACCACCGGTATCGCCGGACGAAAGCCGGGCAGCGGTTGCTCGATCGGTTTGCGGTCGTCGGTGATGGTGTCGCCGACGCGCGTATCGGCGACTTCCTTGATCGAAGCGGTGAGCATGCCGATCTCGCCGGGGCCCAGTTCATCGACCGGCGTTAGCTTGGGCGTGAAGACGCCGGTGCGGTCCACGTCATAGGCGGAGTTGGTGCCCATCATGCGGATGCGCATGTCCTTCTTGAGTACGCCGTCCACGATCCGCACGAGCACGACCACGCCGAGATAAACGTCGTACCAGCTGTCGACCAGCAAGGCCTTGAGCGTAGCGTCGCGGTCGCCCGTCGGCGGCGGCAGCCGGGTGACGATCGCCTCCAGTACCTCCGGTACGTTCAGTCCGGTCTTGGCGGAAATTTCGATGGCATTCGATGCATCGAGCCCGATGACGTCCTCGATCTGCTGCTTGATCTTGGCCGGCTCGGCGGCCGGCAAGTCCACCTTGTTGAGGATCGGCACGATCTCGTGGCCGTTGTCGATCGCCTGATAGACGTTTGCGAGCGTTTGCGCCTCGACACCCTGGCTCGCATCGACCACCAGCAACGAGCCTTCACAGGCGGCAAGCGAGCGATTGACCTCGTAGGCGAAGTCGACATGACCGGGCGTGTCGATCAGGTTGAGGATATAGTCCTTGCCATCGCGCGCCTTGTAGTTGAGTCGCACGGTCTGTGCCTTGATGGTGATGCCCCGCTCGCGCTCGATATCCATGGAATCGAGCACCTGTTCCTTCATCTCGCGTGCCTCGAGGCCGCCGGTCAGCTGAATCAGCCGGTCGGCAAGCGTGGACTTGCCGTGGTCGATGTGCGCGACAATGGAAAAATTGCGGATATTTTGAATGGGAACAGACGTCATGGCCGCGAGATAACACTCAGAATCCAGAGCTTCAAGCGTTCTCGGCCCCGGGACGTGTTTTCTTACCGTACATTGCCTTTAAAACGGGCTTCCCGCTCTAACTTGCTGTTCGCCGTCGGGTGCTTTAGCTGATCTACGCCCGCCGGGACGAGCGGAGGAGACGAACGACTTTATGGATTTTCTTGCATCTCTGCGCGCCGCCAGCCGCTGGCGCGATGCGCTGGTCGATCCGGCGAGGCGCGAACGCACCGTCCTTGTATCCCTCGCACTCTATATCCTGCTGTGGGCCGTTTACGGCACGATCGCGAAAAGCAGCCAAGGCCTACACCCTGACATGACCGAGGTCATTGCCTGGTCGCGGGATTTTTCGCTCGGTCAACTCAAACATCCGCCGTTTGCTGCCTGGCTGGTTCAGCTCTGGTTTACAGTGTTCCCGATTGCCGGATGGTCATATTACTTATTGGCCATGCTGATGCCGGCTGCGGCGTTGTGGATCGTCTGGCGCATGTCGGCGGATTACCTCGACGCAGACAAACGCATCGTCGGGCTCGCGCTGCTGACATTCGTTCCGTTCTTCAACTTCCACGCACTCAAGTTCAATGTGAATACTGTGTTGCTGCCGCTCTGGGCGGCGACGACGTGGTTTTTCCTGCAGTCCCTGCGCACGCGTGGCAAGTCTTGGGCCATCCTTGCCGGAATTGCCGCCGCGGCCGCCATGCTTGGAAAATACTGGTCGATCTTTCTGCTGGCAGGATTGGGGCTAGCGGTGCTGTTTGACAAGCGGCGGACGGCGTATTTCCGTTCGGCGGCGCCATGGATCACGATTGCGGCCGGGCTGATCGCGCTTACGCCGCATCTATATTGGCTGGTGCAGACCGACTTTGAATCATTTTCGTATGCAATGATCGTTCACGGCGACAAGCCGTTGGCCGCCACATTGGTTGCAGCCCTTGGCTATGTTGCTGGTGCGTTCGGTTACACAGTTGTTCCGGTGGTCCTTGTGTGCGCGGTCGTACGCCCTGGGGTGAAAACGCTGTCGGACATGGTCTGGCCGCAGGAACCAGAACGGCGGCTCGTCGCGGCTGCATTCTGGGGCCCGCTGTTGCTGCCCGCGATTGCGGCGGTCGCGGGGGGTGCCGAGATTACCTCGTTGTGGTCGATGCCCGCTTTCTCGCTGCTGCCAATGATGCTGCTCTCGTCGCCTGCGGTCACGACCCGCGCAATCGACACGCGGCGCATTTTGCTGGGCGCGGCGATGCTGCCGATTGTCATGTTGGTTGTGGCGCCGTTGATTACGATCGCGGCGCAACGCGCGGGGCCGGCGCCGGCGTCCGCGCAAGCCTCACTGCTTGCAGGCGAGGTCGAGCGGCTTTGGCACCAGTCGACGCCGCAACCACTGCGGTTTATCGGCGGTGACGAGGACCTCGCTTACGGCGTGACCGCTTATGCCGTTGACCGTCCGCGTGCGCTGACCGGCATGCCGGAGCATGCAAAACGCGAGCTCGCGCAGTCCGGTTTCGTGTGGCTATGTTTTGCGGAAGACGGGGTTTGCCGGAGCCATGGCATTGCGCGCAGTGGTCCGGGCGCCAAGCTGGTTGAAACCCAGATTGTGCGCAATTTTTTGAGATTTGCAGGCAAGCCGCAGCGCTACACGATCTATGTCGTGCTGCCGCAGCCGTAAGGATAGGCCGGCTGGAAAAAAACGCCCGGCGCAAGGCCGGGCGTGGACATGGTGGATTGCATCACAATCAGTAGCGGTAGTGATCGCTCTTGTAGGGCCCGGACTGCGACACGCCGATATAGTCGGCCTGGTCCTTGCGCAGTTCGGTCAGCTTCACGCCGATCTTGGCGAGGTGCAGCCGCGCGACCTTCTCATCGAGCGTTTTCGGCAGCACGTAGACCTTCCGTTCGTATTTGTTGTTCCTGTTGTTGGCGAAGAGTTCGATCTGCGCCAGCGTCTGGTTGGTGAACGACGCCGACATCACGAAGCTCGGATGGCCCATGGCGTTTCCGAGGTTCACCAGTCGGCCTTCCGACAACAAAATGATGCGGTGCTTGTCCGGGAACTCGATCTCGTCGACTTGCGGCTTGATGTTGGTCCACTTCAGGTTTTTCAGGTGCGAGATCTGAATCTCGTTGTCGAAATGCCCGATGTTGCACACGATGGCGCGGTCTTTCATCTTGCGCATGTGCTCGATGGTGATGATGTCCTTGTTGCCGGTGGCAGTGACGAAGATATCGGCCTGCGGCGCGGCATCTTCCATGGTCACCACTTCATAACCTTCCATCGCCGCCTGCAAGGCGCAGATCGGATCAATCTCTGAAACCATTACGCGGCAACCGGCCTGGCGCAGCGAGGCGGCAGAGCCCTTGCCGACATCGCCAAAGCCCGCGACCATCGCCACCTTGCCCGACATCATCACATCGGTGCCGCGGCGGATGCCGTCAACCAAGGATTCACGGCAGCCGTAGAGATTGTCGAACTTCGACTTGGTGACCGAGTCATTGACGTTGATGGCGGGCCACAGCAGCGTACCGGCCTTCTCCATATCGTAGAGGCGGTGCACGCCGGTGGTGGTCTCTTCCGACACGCCCTGGATGTTCCTGGCGAGTTCGGTGAAATAGCCCTTCGGCTTTTCCTTCAGCGTCTTCTTGATCAACGCGAAGAAGATTTCCTCTTCTTCCGAGTTGTGCTGGTCGAGGAAGATCGGGTCATGGTGTTCGGCGCGGAAGCCCTGATGCACGAACATGGTGGCGTCGCCGCCATCGTCGAGGATCATGTTCGGCGTGCCGCCCCCGTGCCATTCGAACAGCTTGGCGGTGTAGTCCCAGTAATCCTTCAGGCTCTCGCCCTTGATGGCGAATACCGGAATGCCCGCAGCGGCGATTGCGGCCGCGGCATGGTCCTGGGTCGAGTAAATATTGCAGGAAACCCAGCGCACGTCGGCGCCAAGCGCCACCAGCGTTTCAATCAGCACCGCCGTCTGAATGGTCATGTGCAGTGAGCCCGCGATCCGAGCGCCCTTCAAAGGCTGCTTCGGGCCGTACTCCTCGCGCGTCGCCATCAGGCCAGGCATTTCGGTTTCGGCGAGCGAAATTTCCTTACGGCCGAACTCGGCGAGCGAGATGTCCTTGACGATGTAATCGCCGGCGGGGGCTTTCTTTGCGGCAGCGGCAGTCATGGCGGTCCTTTTACAGAGACGAATGCGATGGTGGGCTGGCCGTGCCTATAACAGGCCGGTCGTAGCGCCGCAATGCATATATAAAGATTTCTTTATGTAGCGACTGCGGTGGTTAGCAGCGCCAGAGCTGCGGCGAGCCAACCGCCTAGTCTTCTTCGCCAAACCCGCCAGCGACGAGTTTGTACAGCGTTTCCACCGCTTTCGCGGCGTCCTTACCCGTCGCCTTGATCGTGATCGTTATGCCAGGGCCGGCGGCCAGCATCATCAACCCCATGATCGAAGTGCCCCCGACAGTTTCATGGCCGCGCGTTACTGTAACCGCGGCGTCAAACTGTTCAGCAGTCTGCACGAATTTAGCCGAAGCGCGGGCGTGCAGGCCTTTCTTGTTGACGATCTCAACCTCGCGAACGACGGGGGTTTCGTCCGCTGAAGCGCGTGGGCTCATTTCCCGTTGAGCACGCGGCTGGCGATGGTGCAGTACTTGCGCCCGGCCTCCTGGGCAGCGGCAACTGCATCCTGAAGCGGGCAGATCTCACGGATTTTCGCAAGCTTGATCAACATCGGTAAATTGATACCAGCCAGGACTTCGACCTTCGGCTGGCTCATCACCGAAATAGCGAGGTTCGATGGCGTGCCCCCGAACATGTCGGTGAGGATGGCGACGCCTTCGCCGCTATCCACGCGCTTTACAGCGTCAAGGATGTTCTTGCGGCATTGCTCCACGTCATCGTCGGGACCGATTGTAATTGCCTCGATCTGACGCTGGGGCCCCACGACGTGCTCCAACGCTGAGCGGAACTCGATGGCGAGCCGCCCGTGGGTTACTAATACGAGGCCGATCATCCCTAACTCCTCGCGGGCGCTTCGCTGCGCCGCACGAAAGGGCGCGTATTCACGCCCATCTGACCCCCGGTTGCAAGGGCTTGCCTCGCTATATAAGCGCTCTGTTGCACTGCGGAAAGATGGGGCCAAAGGGGGGCTCGGAACGTGTGTTTTCGGCGGAAACGATCCTAGGCCCTGTATGGTTAATTTTTCTCGATGGGACCGAGGGCGCGGGGTAGCGCAACTACCGGCCGCCGGTCAATCACCCGTCGGATGGGTTCGTAAACGGGCTAACACCAACGGTAGTGCTGCCATTCCCGCTGCGATGGCAAGCCGCGGCAAAGTGATCCCGGCGATCTGGGTGTGGGCCGCCGTCGGTTCCGGGTGACGACCGCCATCTGCAGCCGCCAGGTCGATGACCAGGCCGACGACGGCGACCGGTTCGAATTCGATCCGCCGGATCCCGAGACCGTGGACTTCAATCATCCCCGTCAGGGTTGACGCAGGCCGGACCAGCAGGCGGCCTGAGCGACTTTCGACGTGAGCGCGATCGTCTGCGACGAGCCTGGCAAAGGGAATGGTGCCTTGCGAGGCCGCAGTGATGAGGTCCGCGACAAGACGCGATTTGCCGGAACCGGCCGGCCCGCGGATCAGCGCCGCTTTCACCCCAATGAGAACCGCTGAAGCGTGAATTGTTGGATCTTGCGCAGCCATCATGTCGCGGGCAGGCGCACTATGAAGCGCGCGCCGAGGACGCGCGGCTCCTCGGTGCGGCCCGCGACCGTGGTGCGGTTCTCTACTCTGATGGTGCCGCCGTGGGCCTCAACGATCTGTTTGGAGATTGACAATCCCAGACCCGAATTCTGCCCGAAGCCCTGTTCCGGCCGATCAGTATAGAAACGCTCGAAGACCTTTTCGAGCGCATCCGGACGAATTCCGGGACCATCGTCGTCGACAAGAATTTCAATCTCGTCTTTCAGCCTGCGGCAAGTAATACGCACACTGCCGCCTGGGGGCGAAAACGAACGAGCATTGTCGATCAGGTTGCTCACGACTTGTCCGAGCCGGGAATCGTGACCCGGCGCCTTGAAATTGGATAGCGGTCCGCCTTCGAACGCGAGCGTCACGTTAACGTCGTCGGTGCGTATCTCGTTGGCGGCTTTCACCAGAGCATCGAGAAGCTTTGCGAAATCGACTGGTGCTGCCTCCTGCCGCTGCAATTCGGCGTCGAGCCGGCTGGCGTCGGAAATATCGGATATCAGGCGATCCAGCCGCCGCACGTCGTGTTCGATGACCGCGAGCAGGCGCTGCCGGCTTTGCTCGGTCTTGGCGAGCGGGAGTGTTTCGACCGCCGAGCGGAGCGAGGTGAGCGGATTGCGTAGCTCGTGCGCGACATCGGCAGCAAAGCTCTCGATCGCCTCGATGCGCGTATAGAGCGCGTTGGTCATGTCGCGCAGTGCGCCCGACAAATCGCCGATTTCGTCGCGCCGCCGCGTGAAGTCGGGGATTTCGACCCGCGTGCGGATACGGCGACGGACTCGTTCCGCGCCGTCTGCGAGGCGGCGCACCGGGCCGGCGATGGTGCCGGCGAGCAGCATGGAGAGCACCACCATGACGCCGGCTGCGACGAAGAACACTTTTACGATGGCAAGCCGTTCGGCTTCGACCATGTCATCGATGTCGGCGCCTTGTGTCGAGAGCATCAGTGCGCCACGCACGGCACGGAAACGCTGGACTGGTACCGCGACCGAGACGATGACCTCGCCGCGGTCGTTGACCCGCACCATGCTGGCGTGAAGCCCATTTAGCGCCTGCGTTACCTCGGAATAGCCCTTGCCGTTCTCGGGGCCGAGTTCGTTGTAGAGCGGCAAGTCACCGCGCCCGAACCAGCGGCGCAGCGCGATGAAAGCACGCTCCATTAGTCCGGGTTTTTCTGCGCTCGGCGGCGGCAGATCGAAACGCAACACGTCGCCGCGGCCATAGAGATTGCGGCTGTCGAGAATGAGTACGCCATCGCGGTCGTAGATGCGCGCCCGCGTTTTGGTCGGGGAGACGAGCCGGCGTAGCACAGGCGCGACGCGCTCCGGATTGATCGGGAATTCGATTCCGGAGAGCGAGTCATCGGACGGGCCGTAGCTTTCGCCCGCCTGCAACTCGAGCAGCCGTTCCGGGTCGATCGTGATGGAATCTGTTTCAACCGTGGCCGACGCCGCGATTGCGCCGGCGATGATCTCGCTCTGCGTGAGCAAGCTTTGCACGCGTGCGTCGATCAGGCCGGCGCGGAACTGCGACAGATAAAGAACGCCGGTCACCAGCGCGACGAGGCCCGCCAGGTTAAGGAAGACAATGCGCCGCGTGAGGCTTGAGAAACTTTGCGCGACGAAGAAGTGCCATACCGAGCCGAGCGCTCGTCGCACCGCGCTGCCCTGCCTGGGCTCTGGACGCGCTGCCTCCGCGCCGGGCCGTTCGGCCTCGGCAGTCTGTGCGGCAATTTCAGTGGTCCGGTCGAGCACGTCGTTCAATCCAGCCGGGTTTACCGAGGGTCGTGATTGACCCCGACATTTTACCGCAAGCCGCGACGCTCCGTCAGGCCGCCCAAGCGGCCCGTAACATTAAGAATTGGTCATTCCTTAAAGCGGTAGCCAACGCCATAGAGCGTCTCGATCATCTCGAAATCGTCGTCGACCACCTTGAATTTCTTGCGCAACCGCTTGATGTGGCTGTCGATCGTTCGGTCATCCACATAGACCTGGTCGTCGTAGGCGGCGTCCATCAGTGCGTTGCGGCTTTTAACCACACCGGGCCGGGTGGCGAGCGCCTGCAGGATGAGAAACTCGGTGACCGTCAGAGTGACAGCCTCGCCCTTCCACGTGCAGGTGTGGCGTTCCGGATCCATCCGCAGCAGACCGCGCTCGAGCACTTTGGCGGAATCGACTTCCTTCACCGGCGCGCCATCCTTGGGGGAGGCGCGGCGCAGCACGGCCTTGACGCGTTCAACAAGAAGGCGTTGCGAAAACGGTTTGCGGATGAAGTCGTCGGCCCCCATCTTGAGGCCGAACATTTCGTCGATCTCCTCATCCTTTGAGGTGAGGAAGATCACGGGGATGTCGGATTTCTGGCGCAGGCGACGGAGTGTCTCCATGCCATCCATGCGCGGCATCTTGATATCGAGGATGGCGAGATCAGGAGGTGACGTCTTAAAACCGTCGAGCGCGGAGGCGCCGTCGGTATACGTCATGATGCGATAGCCTTCCGCTTCCAGAGCCATCGAAACAGAGGTCAGGATGTTGCGGTCGTCGTCGACGAGAGCGATTGTCGGCATGAGCCCCTCTTGGCAAGACGTCCCGCGTGTTTTGAACCGCACAAACAGGGTCTGAAATGTGGCCTCTTTGCAACAACTATGTGATTCGGTAGCCATTTCAAGCCCAACGGCCGAATCTTTGCGTGTGCCAGAGCTAAATCGTTAATGCGCGAGTAGCCGTCATGAAGCCGGATAATGCCTTCGATGCCCGCCTGGCCGCCAAGAAGCTGCTGCGCGAGGGGCGTTCGGGCGCGCTCGCGACATTGGTACCCGGTTCGGGGGATCCGTATTGCTCGCTGGTGAACGTAGCGACCTACGTCGATGGCGCGCCGCTCTTCCTGCTGTCGAAGCTGGCGCTGCATACCAAGAACATCCTGGCGGATAACCGTGTTTCCCTGATGCTCGACGAGCGCAAGGAGGGTGATCCGCTCGAGGGTGCACGCGTGATGCTGATGGGTACGTGCTCACCCGCCACCGAACCGGCGGTGATGAACACTTACTTGCGACGCCATCCGGAAGCCGAGATGTTTGCAAACTTCGCCGACTTTTCATTCTACCGGATGGAGATCGCGCGCGCGCACCTGGTCGCCGGTTTCGGGCGCATCGTAGACCTCCGGCCGCAGGATGTTCTCACCGACATCTCCGACGCACAGGCATTGATCGACTCCGAGGCCGAGGCCATCGAGCACATGAATGGCGACCATGCCGATGCCTGCCGGCTCTATGCGACCAAGCTGCTCGGCGCCCGGGGCGGTGAATGGCGTTGCGTGGGGATCGATCCCGAAGGCCTCGAATTGCAGAATGGCCGCATCGCGCTGCGGCTGCCGTTCCCGCAGCGCATCACCGCGCCGGGTCCGCTGCGCGCGACCCTCAAGCAACTCGCCGAGCAAGCCCGGGCCAGCTGATGACAGCTGGAAAAGTGGGTGTGGTTAATTTGCCCAAGTAAGCAAGACCGGCTGACTTCGTAAATCGCCGGATTTCCCTAGAAAGTTTGACACCGGAGGCATTGATGCAGCGCAATGTCACCCGGCAACCTTGCATGGCAATTATCCTTGGCATTTCAGGGCCGTTGGTGCATATGCTCGCGCGCTTTCGGGCAACGAGCTATACTTGCGTTCTATGAGCCGCGGCGCGGACCTATAAGGCCCGTGAGGGGTTTGCCAACGAAGCGGCCGAGTGTGGGAGGAATTCGCGTGCAAGAGCAGGGTGTGCGGAACGGCGCCTATGGTGCCGACAAATTCGGCTTCAAGAATCTGGCCGAGGTACGCTGGAACCTCACCGAGCCGGCGCTTTACGAGCACGCGATTTCCGCGGGCGAGGCGTCCCTGGTTGCGGGCGGCGCGCTTTGTGCGGAAACGGGCCACCACACCGGCCGTAGCCCGAAGGATAAGCATACCGTCGTCGATGCGCTCACCGAGAATTCGGTCTGGTGGGACGGCAACCGCAAAATGTCGAAGGAAAACTTCGACAATCTGCTCGCCGACTTCATCAAGCATGTCGAAGGCAAGAAACTCTTCGCGCAGGACCTTTACGGCGGCGCCGATCCGAAATACCGGATCAAGACCCGCATCTTCACCGAACTCGCCTGGCACTCGCTCTTCATTCGCCAGTTGCTGATCCGCCCCGAGCAATCCGAGCTCGCCGGTTTCGTTCCCGAACTCACGATCGTCGATCTGCCCTCGTTCCGCCCGGACGCAAAGCGTCACGGCGGCCGCGAAGGCTCCGACACGATGGTCGCCATCGATTTCACGCGCAAGATCGTCCTGATCTGCGGTTCGTCCTATGCGGGCGAAATGAAGAAGTCGGTGTTCACGACTCTCAATTTCTATCTGCCGGCGCAGAACGTCGTCCCGATGCACTGCTCGGCCAACGTCAGCCACGAAGGCGAGAGCGCGCTGTTCTTCGGCTTGTCCGGTACCGGCAAAACCACATTGTCGGCCGACCCAAGCCGAATTCTCATCGGCGACGATGAGCACGGCTGGGGCCCCGACGGGATCTTCAATTTCGAGGGCGGCTGCTACGCCAAGACCATCAAGCTGTCGCAGGAAGCCGAGCCGATGATCTGGGACGCCACCAACCGCTTCGGCGCCGTGCTGGAGAACGTGGTGTTCGATCCGGTCACCCGCGTGCCCGACTACGACGACGGCTCCAAGACCGAGAACACGCGCTCGGCCTATCCGCTCGAGTTCATTCCGAACGCCTCGCGTTCGGGCCGTGCCGGTCACCCGAAGAACATCATCTTCCTCACCGCCGACGCCTACGGCGTGATGCCGCCAATTGCCAAACTCACGGCGACGCAGGCGATGTACCACTTCCTTTCGGGCTATACGGCAAAGGTCGCCGGCACCGAGAAGGGTCTGGTCGGTGTGCAGCCGGAATTCTCCACCTGTTTCGGCGCGCCGTTCCTGCCGCGGCACCCGTCGGTCTATGCCGACCTGCTGCGCGACTACATCAACAAACACAAAGTCGACGTCTGGCTGGTCAATTCAGGCTGGACCGGCGGCAAATACGGCGTTGGCCGGCGCATGCCGATCAAGGCGACCCGTACGCTGTTGACCGCTGCGCTCGACGGCTCGCTCAAGGGCGCCGATTTTCGCACCGATCCTTATTTCGGGTTCTCAGTGCCGACCTCGGTGCCGGGCGTCGAACCGCACTTGCTCAATCCGTTCAAGACCTGGAAGGACAAGGCCGAATTCGACAAGACTGCGCGCGATCTCGTCGACATGTTCCAGAAGAACTTCGCCAAGTTCGAGAAGCACGTCACGCCGGATATCAAGGCGGCGGCGCCGGAAGTGCGCATCGCGGCAGAGTAATCGGCCGCGCGCCCTAGATGCCGCACCAGGTCCGGATCATCCGGGAATAGATCTCGGTTGCCTGTTCGATGCGCGACACGAGGCAATACTCATCGGTCTGATGTGCAAGAGCCAGTTCGCCCGGCCCGATAATGGCCGTGGGCGGTGACCCAATGGCCGGGGTCAAAACCGACGCATCGGTAAAGTAGGGTGCCGCTGCGATGTCATCGCCAAAGCCGGCAATCTCGCGGACAATGCGGAACGCTTCTCCGATCCAGGGATCACCAGGTCTGGTCCAGACGCTTTGCGCGTCGAGAAGTGTGTTTAGTTCGACATCAGGACCGAGGTAGCTCGATAGCTGGTCACGGATCTTCGTGTGGATCTGTCCAGGGATTGTGCGGATGTCGATCGAGATAGCAGCGCGGTCTGGCACCGAATTGATGTTCAGCCCGCCGCTGATCGCGCCGACATTGAGCGTCGGGTTTCCGAGAACTTTATGCCGCGCAAAGTTGAAGTCGAAATCCTGCAAGGCCGTCACTGCGCGCGCGGCCTTGTAAACGGCGTTGACGCCTTTCTCGGGCATTGAACCGTGCGCCGTTACACCCTTTGTCACTGCCTCGAGCCATAGCGCCCCTTTGTGCCCAACGAGCAGTTGGTTCCCGGTCGGCTCTGCAACGACAAGTGCGCCGACCCGAGGGAGCGCCGGCTGGCCACGGGTCAACGCCGCCGCTCCGGTGCAGCCGGTTTCCTCGCCTGCGGTAATGATCAAGACCAGCCCGGCCGTTCCCGCCAGCCTGTCGGCCAGTGCGATGGAGGATGCAACGAACGCCGCAACGCCGCTTTTCATGTCGGACGAGCCGCGTCCATAAAGTTTGCCTTGCACGATCTCGGCAGCGAAGGGGTCGACTGACCAGGGCTGCGCGCCGAGCGGGACGGTATCGAGATGCCCGGTAAATCCGAGCGGCAGTTTTTCGGTCGTACCGCCGATGCGTGCGACAAGTTGCGATCGCGCATCTCCGAAAGGGACGAGGTCAACGGCGAACCCGACGTCATCGAGCAATGATGCCAGCCGCTCGGCGCAAGCCGCTTCGGCGCCGGGCGGATTGACGGTCTTGAACCGGACCAGTTCCTGCGTCAGTTCGACTGGAGACTGCATGGCTTACCCGAAATAGGCATCGCGCACGTCCTGGCGGGATGCAAGCTCCGCAGGTGTGCCGCTCGCCGCCACGCGCCCTTTCGACAGCACATAGCCGTGGTGCGAAATCGCCAGCGTCTGATGCACGTTCTGCTCGACCAAAAGAACCGTAATGCCACGATCATTGATGCTGCGGATGATGTTGAAATTCTCCTTCACAAGGCGCGGCGACAGGCCGAGCGAAGGCTCGTCGATCAGTAGCAACTTGGGGGCACACATCAGGCCGCGCCCGATCGATACCATTGCCTGTTCTCCGCCCGACATCGTCCCGGCAAGCTGTGTCCGACGCTCGGCCAGGCGCGGGAAAATCTGGAGGATCTCGCCCAGCCGTGCCGCGCTCACCTTATCCGAGCGCTCCTGGTAGGCGCCGACCCGCAGGTTTTCCTCGACCGTGAGCTTGGGAAACACCTTGCGCCCCTCCGGGATGCAAGCAATCCCGGCGGCAACAATCCTGTGCGTCGGCAGTTGCGTGATGTCGGAGCCGTCGAACACGATGCGGCCGGCTCGTGGCGGCGTTAGTCCGAGGATCGAACGCACCAGGGTGGTCTTGCCGGAGCCGTTGGAGCCGAGAAGACAGGTGATGCGGCCGGGCTCGACCGCCAACGAGATGCCCTGAAGCACGTCGGCCTTGTCATACGCCGTAAAAACATTTTCGATCTCGAGAATGCCCGCCATCATGCTGCTCCGAGATAAGCTTCCTGCACTTGCGCGTTGGCGGCGACCGTGCGGTAGGGGCCCTCGGCGATCTTGCGACCGAAATTGAGCACGACGCAGCGATCAGTAATCCGTTCGATCACACCCATCTCATGCTCGACGATAATGATTGTGAGATTCTTGTTGCGTGCCCGGACCAGCAGGATGTCGTTCATCAGTTCCGCGGTTTCATCGTGAGTCATTCCGGCCGAAGGTTCATCGAGCAGCAAAAGTTTTGGCGTGCTGATGAGGGCGCGACAGATCTCGATGCGACGGCGGTCAATCATCGGCAGACCGGCGACGGGGTCGAAGAGACGGTCGGCCAATGCGGGCTCGAATACCTCAACCAGTTCACGCGCGGCACCGTAGTTCTCCTCGAATTGACGCTTGAAGTTGCCGCGCGCGATCAGGTTGAACCAAAGCCCCTGATTGAGGCGCTTATGGTTTCCAATCATGATGTTGTCGAAGATCGAGAGCGAGAGCGAAAGACGCGAACGCTGGAAGGTGCGCGACATTCCGGCCAGGTAAAGCGCCCGCGCGCTCGCATTGGTGACTTCGGCTCCGTCAAAGATCACGCGCCCCGTGTCGACGCCATAGATGCCTGTGATGACGTTGAAGAACGTCGTCTTGCCGGAGCCATTTGGGCCGATGAGGCCAAGGATTTCGTTTTGAGCGACGGCAAGGTCGAGGCCATCGAGGGCCAGAACGCCGCCGAAATGCTTGGAGAGGCCGCGCGCCTCGAGCAACGCACTCATGGCCGCCATCCGGGAAAGTAACGGCGTACCGGCCGCGGCAATAGTCCTTCCGGCCGGAACAAAAGGACCGCAATCACCATCAGCGCATAGAGAAGGAATCGATACTCCTGGATGGTTTGCAATTTCTCGGGCAAGACCACCACGATGATGGTCGCGACGATCAACCCCCAGGGATTGCCGATGCCGCCGAGCAGCAAAATCGAAACCAGAATGAGCGAATCGGCAAAGGTGTAGTTGTTTGGCGCGACAAATCCGCCGACCATGCCGAAAAGCGCGCCGGCAACGCCGATAAGAAAATTTCCGATCAGAAAGGCCGTGATTTTCCAGCGGACGATATCGAGGCCGAAACAGCTAGCGGCGGTTTCGTCAAGCCGCAAAGCATCCAGGTTGAGTCCAATCCAGGACCGCTCCAGCCGCCGCACCAGCACGAAGGCGCAGACCAGAAGCAAAAGACTGATCACGAAATAGTTCATGTAGAACGACACCATGATCCCGCTGATCTTGATGTTGTCGTTGAACGCCCAGCCGAGAATGTTCATGCCCTTGACCTGCATGCCTTGCGGGCCGCCGAGCACGTCGTTGACCTCAAGAAACGTCTTGAACAGCAGGGCAAACGCGATGGTCACGACCGCAGCATAATGCCCGCGCGTGCGCAGGACCGGCAGCAGCAGCAACGAACCGGCCAAGGCCGCCAATAAGCCGCCGGTCAGCAGCACCAAAAGATGCGGCAGCCCGGTCTGCGCGCCGAGGACGGCCGACGTATAGGCACCGATCCCGAAGAACGAGGCGCCGGCGAAATTCAGAACGCCGGCGTAGCCGAACTGGACATTGAGACCGAGCGTTGCCACCGAGTAGAGCAACACGGTGACGACCAGCAGCAGCACGAAATGGTTGTCATGGAAAAATATCGCGAGCGCCAACGCGGCGATGATCGCACAGCCCCCCAGTTCATCCTCGTGATCGGCAAAAGATCCGCTCACGTTCTCCAGCAGCCCCGTCCATGCGGCCGCCGCCATGACAGCCACGCCCGCCGCGATCAACGCAATGATAAAGGCCTGACGCTCGACGGCCAGCAAGGCGATCAAATAGGCCGTCGCAATCGCAAGTGCGATAAATCCGGGCCACACCGACGCGCGGGCTATCTGCGCCATCGTTCTAGACCCGCTCACTGATCTTTTCCCGGATCAGCCCGGTTGGCCGCCAGGCCATGATGGCGATGACCACAGCGAAGGCGAACACGTCTTTGTATGCGCTGGCGAAGGGCAGCAGCACGGTGCCGACCGTCTGGAGCCCCGCGAACAGAAATCCGCCGAGGATCGCCCCATAGATACTGCCAAGGCCGCCGATGATGGCCGCTGAAAAACCGATCACACCAAGGTACAGACCGATGCCGAAATTGATTTCATTGTAGTAGAGACCGTTCATCACGCCGGCGAAAGCAGCCAGCCCGGAACCGATTGCAAAGGTGATCAGGACAATCGCGGTGAAGTTGATCCCCATTGTGCGCGCGGTTTCCTCGTCCTGTGCGACGGCGCGGATAGCGAGGCCGAGCTTTGTGCGATTAAGCAGATATTGAATTCCGACGATGACCAGCACGCCGGCGGCGAGCATCAACACATTGTCGAGGCGCAGATTGAACGCGCCGAGATCAACTGAATTGCGCGGCAGCAAGGCGGGAAACGGTTTCGGGTTGGCGCCCTGCGGGTAGAACAAGCGCACGCCTTCCCGCAGCACCGTGCCAAGCATCAAGGTGATCAGCAGCGTGTTAAGGGCCGGTGCCGAGCGCAAAGGCAGGACGAGATAGCGCGCGATCGCCATACCGAGCAGCGCCATAGCCAATGTCGCCACGACCACCACGACGATGAGGGCGATCCAATTGGAATTGAGCGCCAGTGAGTGAAGAGCAACGTAAGTCGCCAACGCAGTGAAAGCGCCCACCGTCAGGACGTCGCCGTGCGAGAACTTTATGACATCGAGCACGCCGAAGAACAGCGTGAAGCCGACTGCCACCAGGGCATACATCATGCCGAGCATGAGCCCGTTCATGACATATTGAGCGAACAGGCCTGCGTCCATGGCCGGGATCTTGACGGCGTTTGAGGAAGGCGGAACCGCGCGCGGCGCGGTCCCGCTTGCGTCAGGTTACTTCTGCCCCGGCAGTTTGCGCTTGCCGCTGGCGTATTCGCTCTCGTCCCATTCCACGAACTTGCCGTCTTGCACGACATATTTCGTGATCACGGGCACTGTGTTCTGGCCGTGATCATCGAAAGTGATCTTGCCAACGATCGAGTCGCGGTCCTTCACGTCGCCGAGCGCGGCGATAACCTTGCCGCGGTCCGGACCGACCTTCTCGATCGTGTCGAGGATCATATCCATCGCCGCATAGGCAAAGGCGCCGTAAGCCTCGGGCGGGTTGTCGTATTTTTGAGCGTTGTATTTTTCCATGAAAAACTTGCCGCCCGGCAATTTTTCCGTCGGTGCGCCTTCGCGGAATGCGAGCGTGCCTTCCGCCAGCGGACCGAGGCCCTGGATATATGCATCGGAAACAATGCCGGAGGTGCCATCGAAGACGGCCTTGATGCCGAGCTTGTCCATCTGCGAGCGGATTCGAACGCCGATTGGCGTCAGTCCGCCGAAATAGATGACGTCCGGGTTCAGCGCCTTGATCTTGGTGAGCTCGGCGGTGAAATCCTGCTGCTCGGCGGTCACGCCGAAGGTGCCGACGATGTTGGCCTTTCCGATTTTAGCCAGCGCCTTGCTGAAATATTCATTGTGGCCTTTGCCGTAGTCGGTGGTGTCGTGGATAACCACGACATTTTTGTAGCCGAGCTTGGAGATCAACTCGGCATTGGCGTCGTTCTGGTTGATCATGGTGCCGTTTACACGATGCACTTCGTCGTATTTGTTTCGGTAAGTGATGTCGGGCAGCACGGCGCCCCACACGATGACCGGAAATCCGAATTTGTGATAAACATCCACGGTGGCAATTGCTGTCGCTGAACAATAGTGGGTGGCGCCGGCGATGATGTCCTTGTCGGCGGCCATTTTGGTCGCAACCTGCACCGCGACATTCGGTTTGCACTCGTCATCGAGGACAACCATTTCATATTCATACTTGGCTTTAGGGTCTGCATTGCGCAGGCGAACAGCGAGGTCAGCCGAGTTGCGGCCACCAATGCCGTTCACTGAAACGCCGCCCGTCAAAGGACCAATGAAGCCGACTTTGACTTTGTCCTTGGCCTCGGCGGGTGCGGCGGTGACGGCAAAAAGAACTGCCGCGAATCCGGCCGCCATACGATGCGCAGTATTGGTCATACGCCCTCCCTCGTCGCTGTTGTTTTCAAGACGTTTTTTGAGTTGCAGGCATAGTTGCGCGACCGACGGCCTACGGCAAGCCCGTATTTCGCCAGGAGAAACGCCCGATCTGTCCGCTTGAGCTGCCTCAACTGCGGAGTACTGGAATATTTGACCGCCCTCGATTGTGATGCTGCGTTATCTGGCGCGTTTCCAGGTGACGGTGCCCACGCCGCCGCTCGATGCGGTGGGGGTGATATATTTGAGCTCGCCCTTGGTGGCGGTCACAATCGATCGTTTCTGCTCGGTCCCGTTCCAGTTTGGAAAAGTGGCGCTTTCGACTCTAAAGGTCAGCGTTCTCTCGGCTGGATTGACCAGATACGTGCCGATCATCGCGATGCTCCTGGACATGACGGCCTTGTTTTCCTCGGGCGTGCCGGTGGCGCGGTTATTGGATGCGAATTTCGGCAGGTTGGGCCCGATGATCGTCAGCATGAAATGTCCATCGGCATCCAGGCTCATCATTCCTTTCGGGTCTGAGCCGAACTGATCAGTCCTGGCTCCGTCCTTTTCGGTAACGGATGACACGAGGGTCCACGTTCCGCGCAGATCCTCGGCGGTTTGCGCGCACACGGACGTGGAAAGAATCACACCGGCGGTCACGGTGACAAGCAATCTGGACAGCATGTCGGTCCTCATTTCCGGTTTTTGACTCACAATTTTTAGGGCATTCCGCCCCAATCCATAAGATGGCAAACTGAGAGGGTCCCTTCCGTTATTTGGAAAGCCAACGATGGATCGGTTTGAAGCGATGTCGGTCCTGATTGCCGTATCCGAAGCCGGCAGCATTTCGGCCGCATCCCGGAAGCTCAAAGTGCCTTTGGCGACGATAAGCCGCAAAGTGTCGGAGCTCGAAGCGCACTTGAACGTGCAGCTCCTGATGCGATCAAACCGGACTGTCTCGCTGACGGAGGCGGGCCAATCGTTCGTTGCTGCCTCACGTCGCATACTTCAGGAATTGGGCGACGCCGAGCGCGATGCGTCAGGCGAAAACGTGGCGCTGAAAGGCGAATTGATCCTGTCAGCGCCCGTTGCCCTCGGGCGATTTTATCTTTTGCCGGTAGTCGTGGATTTCCTGCGAGACCATCCGAGCATTGATGTGCGCTTGATGCTTGCGGATCGCCGCATGAACCTGATCGAAGAACGCATTGATATTGGACTGCGGGTCGGCGAGCTGGAAGATTTCAGCCTTGTCGCAAAGAAGGTAGGCACTGTCAGGCGCGTGGTTTGCGCGAGTCCTGAATATCTCAAGCGCAGAGGCGCACCGAAGGCACCCGAAGATCTGAAAGAGCATGACTGCATCACCTTCGAAAACACCCTCTCGTCACAGGCATGGACGTTCAACATCGGAAAGACAGAAAAATCATTTCCGATACATTCGCGGCTGGTTGTGAGCACCGCGGAGGCCGCCGCCGATGCCGCTGTTGCGGGCATCGGGCTGACGCGCATGCTCGATTATCAAGTTGCTGCGCAGCTTCGCGCCGGAACGCTGAAGCTGGTCCTTGAATCCTACCGATCGCCACCCAAGCCCATACATTTGATTTACGAAGCGGGGAGACATTTGCCCTTGAAGCTACGGACATTCCTTGATTACGCCGCTCCCCGCCTCAAAAAGACGATCGCCGCGATCGCGAATTAAGTGTGTGGCCGGACGAAATCTGAACGCTCGCGCCGCGAAATGCAAAAAGGGCGGCCACTGCGGCCGCCCTTTTCATTTTGAGATGAGCGCGGTCAGTTGCTCGACTGTCCCGTCGTCTCCAACTGCTGCCCGATGCGATTGAAGCGCGCCTTTTGCTCGCTGGTCAGCGAGGCATAGAAGCTTTCAAGCGCGGGCTTCACGGTCTTGGCCGCATCGATCATGGCCTGCAGACGCTTTTCCATGACGTCGAGCCGTCCCGGCGGGGTGATCGGCGTCTCGTCCGGGCACGCCGCCTGCATGATCGAGACCGCCTGCGTGGTCGCGTCCTGCAGTCTGTTGAGCTCGGTTCCCTGCGCGTCGGTCGGATTGATCGCGTCCTCGATTTTCTCGATCGGCAGGTTGGCGAGGCCTTGCTTCGGCTGCTTGCACGTGTCGGCTGCCTTCGAGGCCTCATTTGCCTCGGCGTTGGCCGCTGTCTTCTTGGGTCCGATCTCGTTGAAGCGTTCCTTCTGCTCATCGCTGAGCGAGTTGTAGAACTTCTCCAGTGCGGGGTGCACCGTCTGCACGGCCTGCAACGTTGCATCGAGACGCGCCGTCATGGCGGCGAGGCGGCCTGGGGGCGTGAGCGGGAAGGCGTTCTCCTGCGGACACGACACTTTGAAAGCCGCGGCCGCGTCCTCGCTCGCCTTACGCACATCGCCGAGTAATTGCCGCTGATCGGTATTCAGCCCGACTTTCTGTTCGATCTCGGCAAATGGCCAGGCGGTGATACCGCTGCCCGGTTGCCGGCACAGTGTCTGTACGCTGGCGTAACTCGGACGTTGGTCCTGTGTGCCCGAGTAGCGCCGGCCTTGCGGCGAAGGCTCGCCGTAAACGTAGTCTTCCGGTGGGCCGGCCTCGCCCCAGAACACGCCGTCGAAAAAGTCGTCATAGGCGTAGGCCCAGAAGCCATCGTCATAGCCAGAAGGCCAGAATGCGTAGTCAAAGACGTCCGAATAAGCATAAGGCCAGAATACCGGGCCATACCACGCGACGAACGCGGCGCGCCGGCCATGTCGCCAGGCGTTGTGTGCCGCCGTGCGCTCAAACTGATTGCGCCCGTTGACACCACCATTGCGTTGCGCAAAGCGCGACGCGAAGCGGCCTTGTCGTGCGGCATCCGCTGTCAGGCGAGGGGTGCCATTCAGGCGATTTGCGCGCAAAGTCCGTGCATTTGATTGCTGCAAGGCATTGGGCTGCGCCAGCTGTTGCCGCGACAGTGTCCGCTGCTGACGCGCTTGCTGGATTTGCTCCCGCCGCTGTGCGCGTTGTGATGCGGGCACGCGACTCAATTGCCTGTCTTCGCTTCGGCGCAACGCGCGTTCGGCGCGTATCTGCTGGCGCGAATTGAGCTGAACTTGCCGCTGGGACTGGGCGTTTGACTTTGCCTGGACCTTGGACTGGGCGTTTGGCTGTGCCTGCAGCTTCGACCGTGCCTGAACGGCCGGCTGGATGCTGTGTTGGCGCGAGGCGCGCTCCTGCCGGAATTGCTGCCTCTGCACGTTCCGATTGATCGCGGGCGCCGAGCGAATTTGCGGGGCCGCATGCTGTTGCGGCGTGAAGCGCGGCGTTGCGACCCGCGCGGCCGGGGCGGCGTGTGGTGGCGCTATGCGGGCTGCCGGCGCAATGCGGGGTGCAGCAGGTGCCGCCGCGCGAGGTGCGGGTGCCACATGGGGCGCAGGTGCCGGCCGGGCTACAGGGGCGACCCGCGCCGGGGCCGCTTTCGCGGGCGCTGGCGTGCCCGGTGGCTGCAGTTGAGCTCCCGCCGTCACGGGCAGGGAAACCGCCAGTCCTGCGGCAAATAGCGCACCTAAAAGTCGTGTTTGAGTTGTCATGTCCGTTCTCCCACCAGGCCCGGCTAAAGTTCCGTCCTTCAACTGATTAAACGGCCAGAGGTTCACCAACCCGGCGGTCAATCGTGCGGAAGTGATCGAAGATGACTGTCTTTTAATCTTCACATACGCGCATTGAGATGCCGCAATGCGCAGGGTCCGAGTTCGGGCAGTCAAACGACGAGATTTCGGCCGCCGGCCTCGGCTGCATGGGCATGTCGGGTGGTTATGGCCCAACCGACGATGCCGAAAGCATCGCCACCATCCACACCGCATTAGATGCCGGAATCACATTTTTCGACACCGGCGATTTCTACGGGATGGGCCACAACGAGATGTTGCTGGGCGAGGCGCTCAAGGGCGGCAGACGCAGGCGTGCCTTCCTGTCCGTGAAATTCGGCAATCTGCGCGGGCCCGATGGCGGTCACTACGGCTACGACCTGCGTCCTGCGGCAGTAAAGAACTTTCTCGCCTACAGCCTGCGGCGGCTCAAAACGGACTACGTCGACCTCTACATGCCGTCACGCTACGACCGCTCGGTGGCTCTGGAAGAAACCCTTGGCGCGATCTTCGATCTCCAGACCGCGGGATACGTGCGTCACATCGGCCTGTCGGAGGTTTCCGCGCATACGCTCAGACGTGCGGCGGCGGTATATCCCGTTTCGGCCTTGCAGATCGAATACTCGCTGCTGTCCCGCAACATCGAGAAAGAGATTCTGCCCGCGGTGCGCGAACTCAAAATGCCGTTGGTCGCCTATGGCGTGCTCTCGCGCGGACTAATCAGCGATGCAACGTTGGCGAATGGTGGCGGCAACGGCGGAGAAATTCGCAGCCGCATGCCGCGTTTTTCGACGCACAACCTGCCGCGCAACCGCCAGCTGATAGCCGCCTTGTCCAGGTCCGCGAAGACGCGCGGCGTGACAGTTGCACAGCTTGCTTTCGCCTGGCTGCGTTCACGCGGTGACGATGTCGTGCCGCTGATCGGGGCGCGCCGTCGCGATCAACTCGCCGAGGCGCTTGCGGGATTGGCAATCACACTGACGCAAGACGAGTTGACGGCCATCGAACAAGCCGCGCCGCTGGGCGCCGCCGCGGGTGAGCGTTACAGCCCCTTGGCCATGAAGCACCTCGACAGCGAACTACCGATTTGAACTGCTGGCGCCCGTGCGCAACTTCTCGATCAGTTCAGCGGTCGGATAGGAATCGGCCGGCAGCCCCACCTTCAGCTGCGCCTTCTTCGTTGCATTGCGCGTGCCGTTCCCAACCTTGCCATCGACCTCGCCAACGCCTTCATAGCCCTGCTTGATGAGCAAGCGCTGCAATTCCATGACTTGCTGCGTGGACAGCGGCGCGACAGTTGTGGCCGCGGCGTGATCGACATTCGGCGCGCCGGCAAGCCGGGTCGCGAAATAGGCGACGGTGGTTGAGTAGACCATTGCCGAATTCCAGCCGAGGAAGGCCTTGAAGTTCGGGTAAGCCAGGAACGCGGGCCCCAGCCGGCCCATCGGCAGGATCAGCGCCGCCGGCAAATCGCCGGACGGCAGGGATCCGTGCGCCGCCTTCACACCCCATGCGACCCACTTCGACTGCGGGTGCTGGATATTAACGTCGGCCTCCTGCCACGGCATGTTCGCCGGCACACGCACTTCCTGCAGCCAGGGTTGATCGCGCTGCCAGCCGAGGCTGACCAGGAAGCTCGCGGCTGATGCGATCGTGTCGGGAACACTGTGGATGAGGTCGCGCCGGCCATCCCCGTCGAAGTCGATCGCGTTCTTGAGATAATCGGATGCGGTGAATTGCATCCCGCCGAATTCTCCGGCCCAGTCGCCGATCATATCCTCGACGCGCTGGTCGCCGCGTTCGATGATGCGCAGCGCGTCGAACAATTGCTGGCGAAAGAAATCGGGCCGCCGGCAATCATAGGCAAGAGTTCGCGAGCGCACTCAGAATATTGTAGTTGCCGAAATTGGCGCCGAAGTCGCTTTCAAGGCCCCAGAACGCCGTGAGCACCGGTGCCGGCACGCCGTATTTCTTCTCGACCTGCGCGAACAGCGCCGCATGCTGCTTGATCTTGGCGAGACCGTTCGGAATGCGCGGGCCGCCGACCATCCGGTCGGAGAATTGCAGGAATGTCTGGTTGAACACGGCCTGGCCGTGGTCGCGGCGGATGATCGCCTGATCGAATGTCATGCTGGGCGCGGCAGCGGCAATGACGCGGGGCGAGATGCCTTGCGTGGCCGCTTCCTTCTTGAAGTCTTCGAGCCAGCGCTCGTAGCTGCCGCTGTTCTGGCAGCTGGCGGCCAGGGCCGGCGCCGTCAACGACACGCCGACCATCAATACTGCTGCTGCCAATGATGTCTTGCGCATCGTCCGGTCCATCTGTTGCGAGGATCCAGGCCGTGAACGGCCGCGATCGAATGCGTCGGTTATGACAGAAAAGAGGCTAATTTTCGAGTAGCGCCCAGCAGCACTTGATGCTGTGCGCCTTGTCATTTCGGAAGGTGTCGGGCAGCATCTCGCGGGCTCGAAAATAAAAACGGCGGCATTATTCGGCTTCCTGGCATCGGGGAAAAACACGTGGAAGGTTCGGCCGCCATAGAAATTGCCAAGCATACGCTATTGTCCGGCGGTCTCATTCTGGCGATTGGCACCATCACCGGCTTTGTGGCCCGGCAGATCAAGGTCCCCGACATCGCTCTGTTTTTGATCGTCGGCATGGCTATCGGGCCGGCGGTGCTGGGCCTGATCGACATCAAGTCCGATTCCGCGCTCTATCAGATCATCCTTCTGTTTGGAGCCAGTTACATCCTTTTCGATGGCGGCGCCTCGCTGCGCTTCGACGTTCTCAAAAAAGTCTGGATAACGATTGTCGTACTCGCGACGGTGGGCGTTCTGATTACAGCAGCTGTGACTGCATTTGCCGCGCATGCCGTGCTCGGCGTGCCCTGGATCGTCGCGCTTCTGCTGGGCGCCACGATCGCGTCAACCGATCCCGCAACGTTGGTCCCGATCTTCCGTCAGGTCAAAATTCGCGACCGTGTCGCCCAGACGGTCATGAGCGAGTCAGCGTTTAACGATGCCACCGGCGCAATTGTGACAGTCGGTATTCTCGCCGTCGCCATGGGGACCGGCGAATTCTCGGTATCTGCGTCCCTGTTCGATCTGGTCAAGCAGGCTGCAATCGGAATTATCGCCGGCGCCGTCTTCGGATATCTGGCGGCGCTCCTGATCGCGCATGAACGCTGGGCCTTTCTCGCAGATTACGCGCCGATCGTAACGCTCGTCGCCGTGATCGGCGCCTATTTTGCCGCCGACGGCATGCAGGCGAGCGGCTTTATGGCCGTTTTCGTGTTCGGCATCGTGATTGGAAACAAGGACTCGTTCGGTTTCAAGATGACTCCGGTCGAGGCGCGAAAGCTCGACGAGTTTGTGGTAACGACCGCGTTCATCATGCGCCTGTTCATATTCCTGCTGCTGGGCGCGCAGGTCGACTTTCATCTCATGGGCCAATACTGGCTCGGCGGCATCATCGTCGTGGCCATTTTCATGCTGGTCGCGCGTCCGTTGACCGTCTTTCTTTGCGCATTGCCGGACCGGCGTGCGCAATGGAGCTTCAATGAGATGCTGTTCATGTGCTGGACCCGCGAGACCGGCGTCATTCCCGCCGCACTTGCCGGTCTTTTGCTCGGCATGAAAGCACCGGGATCCCAGATCATCGCATCGGTGACCTTCATTGCCATTTTGATGACGATCCTCATCCAGGCGCCAACAACGAAATGGCTGGGTCAGACGCTGGGTCTCATGCAGGAGGAGAAAAAGAAGGTCCGCCGCCGGTCGACGTGAGACTTTCACAAGCGGTGTACTTTCGCGCATACTTTCGTGGCCCCTCAAAAAGGGACGCAATAACAGGGAGGATGCCGTGGCCGCCAATATCCGCTTTTCCAATCCAAAGACGCTCGCAAAACCGCCGGGATACAGCTACGTGGTCGAGGCCACGGGGCCCAATCGGTTGATTTTCATTGCGGGGCAGCTTGGGCTCGATATGGAAAACAAACTGGTGGGCGCGCCGGGCGATTTTCGCGCCCAGGCGAACCAGGCCGTCGAAAACCTCAAACTCGCGCTTGCGGACGCCGGTGCCACGATCAAGGACGTGGTGAAGATCAACAATTATCTGGTCGACATGTCACACATCTCGATCTTCCGCGAGGTACGAGACAGCCATTTCAACATGTCGGCGCCGCCAGCCAGCACGACCGTGGCAATTTCGCAACTGGCGCGGCCGGGCGCATTGTTTGAAATTGAGGCGATCGCGGTCTTGCCGGCAAAAATTGCGAAGGCAGCAAAGCCCGCGGCTCGCCGCAGCGGTAAGGTCAAGGCCGCGCGGCGGAAACGAAGGTAGACCGGCGCGGGGCAATGGCAAAAGCCGCGACACCGTCGTGGACCTGGGTGTGCCCGATCGCCGCCTGGGTCGTGCTGCTGATCGCGCTTGCGTTCGGCGTGAGTGGTCTCATGGCCGTGGTCGCGGAAACCGCATTGATGGCGACGGTGTTTGCCGCCGTCTATCACGCCGAGGTGGTTGCCCACCGTACCGGCGAACCATTTGGCACGCTGGTCCTCGCTGTTGCTGTGACGGTGATCGAGGTGGCGCTGATCGTCTCGATCATGATTTCCGCTCCTGACGGAAAGCCAGAACTGGCGCGTGATACGGTTTTCGCGGCCGTCATGATCGTTTGCAACGGGATCGTCGGTCTGTGCTTGCTGGCGGGCGGCGCGCGCCACCACGAGCAGGGGTTTCAGCTCCAGGGTGCGAGCGCGGCACTGGCGGTGCTGGCGGCCCTCACGGTCCTCACGCTGGTGCTGCCAAACGTTGCGACCACCGCACCCGGTCCATACTTCAGTCCATCGCAACTTGTTTTTGCGGCCGTTGTTTCGCTGGTGCTCTACGGCTCCTTCGTGTTCGTGCAGACCGTACGGCATCGCGATTATTTTCTTGCAAAAGACCGCAAGAATGAAGACGCGCACGCGCGGCCGCCGTCCAACCGGACGGCGCTTGTCAGTGCCGGGCTATTGCTCGCCGCGCTTGTTGCCGTGGTCGGCCTCGCAAAAGCGCTCACCCCGACGCTCGAAACCGGTGTGGCGTGGCTTGGCGTGCCGGAGGCTTCGGTCGGGATCGTTATTGCGGGGCTGGTGCTGCTGCCGGAAGGTCTGGCGGCGCTCCGGGCAGCTCAGGCCAACCGGCTACAGACGAGCCTGAACCTGGCATTGGGATCGGCGCTTGCGAGCATTGGCCTGACGATTCCAGCGGTTGCTGCTGTTTCGCTTGTACTCGACAAGCATCTCGAGCTCGGGCTCAACGGAAAAGAGCAAATCTTGCTGGCACTGACGCTCGTTGTCGGCGTGATCACATTGGGGACCGGGCGAACGACGGTGCTGCAGGGCATCGTCCACCTGGCAATTTTTGCAGCGTTTTTATTCTTCTCGATCGTGCCATGACCGGGGTCAGTCTCAAGGCAGCCGGCGTTCCGACAAGGCCTAGTGCGCCTCGTCCCAGTTACCGGCAGCGCGCGCATCGACCTGGAGCGGCACGTGCAGCGAGACTGCCGGATGCGGCGCATCCTGCATCACGCTTTTGACGATCGTGATGGTGTCTTTCACTTCCGCTTCCGGCACTTCAAAAATCAGTTCATCGTGCACCTGAAGCAACATCTGCGCCTTGAGTTTCGCCTGTTCGAGCTCCGGCTCGATGCGGATCATGGCGCGGCGGATAATGTCGGCGGCGGTGCCCTGCAGCCGTGCGTTGATGGCCGCGCGTTCGTTAAATGAACGGATGGATGGATTGCTGTTCTTGATGTCCGGGTAGTGGCACTTGCGCCCGAACAGCGTGAGCACGTAGCCATGATCGCGGCAGAACTCGCGCGTTTCGTCCATGTAGTCGCGGATGCCGGGGAAGCGCTCGAAATATTTCTTGATGTAGGCGCCAGCCTCGTTCTTGTCGATGTTCAGCTGCGCCGCGAGGCCGAATGCAGAGATGCCGTATATAATGCCGAAATTGATAGCCTTGGCGCGGCGACGCACATCGGCCGGCATGTCTTTCACCGGGACGCCAAACATTTCCGACGCCGTCATGGCGTGGATGTCGACGCCGTCCTGGAACGCCTTGCGCAGCGTGGGCACTTCCGCCACTTCCGATAGTAGCCGCAATTCGATTTGCGAATAGTCGGCCGAGACAAGTTTCATCCCCGGCGAGGCGACGAAAGCGCGGCGAATCTTGCGTCCGTCTTCCGTGCGGATCGGGATGTTCTGCAAATTAGGCTCCGAAGAGGAGAGCCGTCCGGTGCTGGTCGCCGCCAGCGCGTAGCTTGTGTGCACGCGCTTGGTATCGGGATTGACGTAGTTGGGCAGCGCCTCCGTATAGGTCGAGCGCAGCTTGGACACCTGCCGCCAATCCAGAATCTTGCGCGGTAGTTCGTGGCCTTGCTCGGCCAGGTCCTCCAGTTCGCGCGCACCAGTCGCCCACTGTCCGGTTTTGGTCTTGGAGCCGCCGGGCAGTTTCATCTTGCCGAACAGGATGTCGCCAAGCTGCTTGGGAGACCCCGGATTGACCGGCTCGCCGGCCAGGGTCTTGATCTCGTCCTCAAGCCGCGCCTGCTCCTGTGCGAACTCGCCGGACAGGCGCGAAAGCACCTGGCGGTCGATGGAAATGCCGCGCCGCTCCATGCGCGCGAGCACCGTCGGCATCGCACGTTCAAGCAACTCATAAACCGAAGTGACGCGCTCGGCGGAGAGTCGCGGCTTGAGCGCATACCAGAGGCGTAACGTGACGTCGGCGTCCTCGGCCGCATATTCGCTGGCCTTCTCGATCGACACGCAATCGAACGTGACCTGTGATTTGCCCGAACCGGCGACGTGGTGAAAGTGTATGGTGTCGTGGTTGAGCCAGCGCTTGGCAAGATCGTCCATGCCGTGCCCGCCTTTGCCGGCGTCAAGCACGTAGGAAATCAGCATGGTGTCGTCGTAGCCGGCGATCTGGATGCCGCGTTGCGCAAACACCAGCCAGTCATATTTCATGTTCTGCGCGACCTTGAGGACCGCCTTGTCCTCGAGCAGCGGCTTGAGCACGGCAAGTGCATCGCGTTCGGGGATTTGCCCCTCGCACAGCTTGGCCTCGGGCGAAAACAAATCGCCTTTGCCTTCGCCGCCGCCATCGCGATGGCCGATCGGCACGTAGCATGCCTCGTTGGGTGCGAGCGCCAGCGAAAATCCGCAGAGGTGTGCCTGCATGGCGTCGAGGCTTGTGGTCTCGGTATCCACCGCGACGACGCCCAGCTCATGCGCGCGTGCCACCCATTCCTTCAGGCGGGCAAGCGTGCGCACGGTCTCATACTTGCTGCGATCTATCTTGGCTGTGCGCGCGGCCTCGCTACGTGCGGTGGCAAGCGCGATCGGGGTGAGGGCGCCCTTTGCCTGGTTTGTCTCCTTGGCTTGCATGCCTCCGCCGGACAAAGGCAAAGCGGGCGCAGCTTTCGCCGCGGCCGCCGTTTCGGGCGAGCGCGCCGAGGCTGCGTCGACCTGGCTTGCGTCAATGCCGATCTTGTCCGCGACGCGTTGTGTCAGCGTCTTGAATCCCATCGACTTGAGGAAAGCGATCAACGTCTTGTAGTCCGGCTCGCGCACGCCAAGATTTTCAACCGGCACCTCAAGCGGCACCTTATCGTCAAGCGTGACAAGCTTTTTTGAAATCCGGGCGGATTCGGCGTTGTCGATGAGAGCCTGGCGGCGCTTCTCCTGTTTGATCTCACCGGCGCGCTTGAGCAGCGTTTCGACATCACCGTACTCGCCGATGAGCTGTGCCGCGGTTTTCACGCCGATGCCCGGTACGCCCGGAACGTTGTCGGATAAGTCGCCGATCAGGGCCTGCACTTCGATGACCTTCTCCGGCGGCACGCCGAATTTCTCAACCACTTCGGGGATGCCGATGCGCACGTCCTTCATCGTGTCGTACATGACCACGCATTTATTCACGAGCTGCATGAGGTCCTTGTCGGACGACACGAGCGTGGCGGTCGCGCCGGCCTCACAGGCGATGCGTGCATAGGTCGCGATCAGGTCATCGGCCTCGTAACCTGCCTGTTCCAGGCACGGAATCTCGAAGGCGCGGACAGCGTCGCGGATAAGCGGGAATTGCGGGATCAGGTCGTCGGGCGGTGGCGGTCGATGCGCCTTGTATTCCTTGTACATCTCGGTGCGGAAGGTTTTCTCCGACTTGTCGAAGATGACAGCGAGGTGCGTTGGCCGCTCGTCTGGCTTCATTTCCTTGAGGAGCTTCCACAGCATGCTGCAGAACCCGTAGACGGCATTCACATGCGTGCCATCGGGCGTGCGTGGTTCGAACCTGATCGCGTGATAGGCGCGAAAGATGTATCCGGAACCGTCCACCAGGAATACGTGATCGCCCTTCTTGAGCGGCCGTAGGGACGCGCTTGGTGGAGCGGATGCGGGCGTTGCGGTTTTGGCTTTGGATTTGGCGGGGGCTGGCATGGCGTCGAATGTGGGCCCGGACGCTGCGTTAATCAATCCGCCAGAAAATGCAGCCACAGGAAATACGTATTCTCCTGCGCCTCTCGCCTCTGCTGACGGCGTCTGCTATGCAGGCGCATTCGACCCCCTGATCGCACACGGTTTGTCACTTTCATGACGGATTTTCCATGCGCGTTGCCATGATCGGCACCGGCTATGTCGGCCTTGTTTCCGGCGCCTGTTTCGCCGACTTCGGTCACGAAGTGATTTGCGTCGACAAGGATAAGGCGAAAATCGCCGCTCTCGCGCGCGGCGAAATGCCGATCTATGAGCCGGGCCTTGGCGATATGGTCGCCGCCAACAGTCGCGCCGGGCGGCTGAAATTCACGACAGAACTTGCCGGCGCAGTCGCCGGTGCCGATGCGGTATTCATAGCTGTCGGAACACCGTCCCGCCGCGGTGATGGCTTCGCCGACCTTAGTTTCGTCCATGATGCCGCCCGCGAAATTGCTCGGGCGCTCGACGGTTTTACCGTCGTCATCACCAAGTCGACGGTACCGGTCGGAACGGGTGACGAGGTTGAGCGCATTGTCCGCGAGACGCGGCCTGACGCCGATTGCGCCGTGGTGTCCAATCCGGAATTCCTGCGCGAGGGTGCCGCCATTCAGGATTTCAAGCATCCCGACCGGATCGTGATCGGAACCTCGGACGCGCGTGCGCGTGAGGTGATGAACGAACTGTATCGGCCGCTCTATCTCAATCGCTCGCCGATCCTGTTTACCGACCGGCGCACCGCCGAGCTGATCAAATATGCAGCCAACGCCTTCCTTGCCACCAAGATCACTTTCATTAACGAAATTGCCGATCTTGCCGAAAAGGTCGGCGCCGACGTGCAGGAAATTGCGCGCGGCATTGGACTCGACAATCGTATTGGGCCGAAGTTCCTGCACGCCGGCCCCGGCTACGGTGGTTCATGCTTTCCGAAAGACACGGTCGCGCTGATCAAGACGGCGCAGGATCACGCCGCGCCGCTTCGCATCGTCGAGGCGGTTGCGGCGGTCAATGATGCGCGCAAGCGCGCAATGGCACGAAAGGTCTCCAACGCGCTCGGCGGTGAGTTGCGCGGAAAAACCGTTGCCGTGCTGGGCCTCACATTCAAACCGAACACCGACGATATGCGGGAAGCGCCTTCGATACCATTGATCACTGCACTACAGGACATGGGCGCCAAAGTGCGCGCCTATGATCCAGTCGGCATGGAGCAGGCAAAAATCGCAATTAGCGGCGTGACTTTCTGCAACGATGCTTACGCGTGTGCAGAGGGGGCGTCGGCGCTGGTCATCGTCACTGAATGGGAGCAATTTCGAGCTCTCGATTTCAAGCGGCTGAAGGAAATCATGGCGCAACCGGTCCTCGTCGATCTGCGCAATATTTACCGCCCTGACGAAATCGCCCGCCACGGCTTTGTCTACGAAAGCATTGGGCGGGCACGGACGTGATTTCAGAACCTGCAGCCAATAGAAGTTGTCGTCCCCCGCGTTAGCGGGGGACCCGGTCATTACCGACATCGCTATTTATTGATTCCTGCGGTTACCGGATCATCCGTTTGCGCGGATGATGATGTTGAAAGTCATGCGAACATTCGAAACACCACTTCCGATCGACGAGGCTCTGCCGCGTTTGACGGCAGCGCTCGCGACCGCCAACTGCGCTGTGCTGGTTGCGCCGCCCGGCGCCGGCAAAACCACGCGCGTGCCATTGGTGCTGCTTGATGAGGCATGGGCGAACAACAAAAAAATACTGGTACTGGAGCCGCGCCGGTTGGCCGCGCGTGCTGCTGCTTCCCGAATGGCTGCGACGATCGGCGAGCAGGTCGGCGAGGCGGTCGGCCTGCGCGTGCGCTTCGGCTCCCGGATCTCGAAACGCACGCGTATCGAGGTGGTGACGGAAGGCGTGTTCACGCGGCTCGTGCTCGACGATCCGTCTCTCGATGGCATTGCAGCGGTGTTGTTCGACGAATTTCACGAACGGTCACTCGATGCGGATCTGGGGTTGGCGCTGGCGCGCGACGCCCAGCAAGGTCTGCGCCCGGATCTCAAGCTGCTGATTATGTCGGCCACCCTGGACGGCGCGCGCGTCGCGGCATTGCTCGGCAATGCCCCGGTGATCGAAAGCAAAGGTCGCGCTTACCCGGTTGAGACGCGCTACATCGGTCGCGATACGCGCGCGCCGATCGAGCGTCAGGTCGCGGATGCGGTGGAGCGTGGGCTGCGCGCGGAAACCGGGTCTATGCTCGTGTTCCTGCCGGGGGCGGGCGAAATCCGCCGCACCGAAATGCTGCTCAAAGACCGCGTGCGCGAGAACAATGTCGATGTCGTTGCGCTTTATGGTGCACTCGACGCGCGCGAGCAGGATCGCGCCATTTCGCCGTCGCTGCCGGGGCGCCGCAAAATCGTCCTCGCAACGTCGATTGCCGAAACCTCGCTCACGATCGAGGGCGTACGTATCGTCGTCGATAGCGGGTTGTCGCGGGTGCCACGTTACGAGCCCGATGTTGGCCTCACCCGCCTCGAAACCATACGTGTGTCGCGCGCCGCCGCAGACCAGCGGCGCGGCCGCGCCGGCCGGACCGAGCCGGGCGTTTGTTACCGGTTGTGGGATGAACCGCAGACAAATTCGCTGGAGCCCTACACGCGGCCCGAGATTCTATCGGCGGATCTCTCATCGTTCGTGCTCGATCTGGCGCATTGGGGCACTGCCGATCCTGCCAAACTGGCATTCCTCGATGCGCCTCCGCATGGGGCGCTCGCGGAAGCGCGCGCATTACTGAAGGATATCGGAGCTATCGACGCAGACGGCCGCATCACGGACGAGGGCCGCAAGCTGCGGTCCTTGCCGCTGCCGCCGCGTCTGGCGCGCATGGTCGTTGACGCAGCCGCTGATGGCAATGGTGCGCTCGCTGCGACCATCGCTGCCGTGCTTACGGAACGGGGCCTTGGCGGTGACGATGTTGATTTGCGGCACCGGCTCGATAATTTTCACCGGGACCGTTCACGCCGCGCGGAGGACGCGCGCGCAATGATCAAGCGGTGGGCCGAGACCGCCGGTACTGGCGATGCCGGCGGCGAACATAGCCCGGGGTCGCTTCTCGCACTGGCCTATCCGGATCGTATCGCCAAAAATCGGGGTGCCGGCGGCGCATTTCTTCTCGCGAATGGCCGCGGCGGTATGGTCGATCCGGTATCGCCGCTGGCGCGCGAACCTTTCCTTGCGGTCGCCGAACTCACTGGTGCCGCAGCGGCAAGCCGAATCGTGCTGGCTGCGCCAATTGAGACCGCTGAGATCGAGGCGCGCTTCGCTGCCCAGATCGAGGAGCGCAGCGAGATCGGTTTCGACGCGGCTTCTGCGTCGCTACGCGCGCGGCGACGGCAGCGTTTGGGTGCGCTTGTGTTGTCCGAGCAGACTAGGCCCGTTGCGCCCGATTCCGAAAGCGCCAGGCTGCTGGCAGAAGGCATCGCAAGACTTGGCGTTGGCAAATTACCGTGGACCAAGGCGCAACTTCAGTTGCGCAACCGCGTGAAATTTCTTCGCCATGCGGAAGGCGACGAGTGGCCCGATCTGTCCGACGCGGCACTCGCCGGCACTTCGGTCGAATGGTTGGCCCCGTTTCTCACCGGAAAAACCGCGTTGTCGCAGATCGGTGCCGATGATCTGGCTGCGGCGCTGGATACCCTCATCCCCTGGAATTTGCGCAAGCGGCTCGATGTGGATGCGCCAACCCATTTTACTGCGCCGTCCGGCTCGCATATTCCGATCGACTATGAGGCGGAGGAGGGGCCGAAGCTTGCGATCCGCGTGCAGGAATTATTCGGGCTGGCCGTACATCCCACGATCGCGGGCAGTCGCGTCCCGCTGCTCATTGAGCTGTTGTCGCCGGCGCACCGGCCGGTACAGGTGACGCGCGATCTGCCCGGTTTCTGGCGTGGCAGCTATAAGGACGTCAAAACAGAAATGCGGGGCCGCTATCCGAGGCATCCCTGGCCGGACGACCCGCTCAAGGCGCCCGCAACCCGGCGGGCAAAGCCTCGCGGCGAATAGATTAAATTGTCGCGGTTGCCGTAACCGACGGCTGACCATGCGCCAAAACGCGACAGCTTGCCCCGACGCGTTAAGCCCCCTTTGAACCTCATATGTCAGGGTCGCCGCCATTCCACGGGTTTTGCCATGCGCCAGATATTTTTCCTTGCGGCAGCCTTGCTTGCGGTTGGTGCTCTTGCAGCACGTTTTGCCGATCGTGCTGTCGAAGGGCATTCGGACACTCAAGCCGCGGTCGTACAGCCGTCATATGAGCCGCGCGAGCCAACAAGCTCGGGCCGTAGCTTGATGCTGGAAAGTGATCGGCAGGGTCACTACCAGGTGGAGGCGCGCGTCGAGGGGCGGTTTATCGATTTCATGGTCGATACCGGTGCGTCACTCGTTGTGCTTCGAGAATCGTCTGCAGCGCAGGCTGGAATTCGTCCACAGCCGCGCGATTACACCGCTGTTGCTGTCACCGCCAACGGCAAAATCAGGGCGGCGCCTGCCAAAATCGAGCGTATCGAGGTCGGCGGCATTACTGTCTATGATGTGCCTGCGATGGTGCTGCCTGACGAGGCATTGGCCAGAAATCTGCTTGGCGTGTCGTTCCTGTCGCGACTCAAGCGCTACGAATTTGCCAATGGCCGATTGGTGCTCGAACAATAGGCACGATTTTCCGGTATTCCAAGCTTTGACGGAGCGCTTTGCGGGCCTCCGGCGTTAGGGTATTGGATTTGCGCCGAACGATTTCGAGGACCTGATGTTTCCAACGCCGAAGCCTGCATTATCACCGAATACCTACGCCTATGAATCCTCGCCGTTGGTGAAACCGACCGGTTTCCGCGAGTATGACGCGCGCTGGTTACTCGAAAAAGAAATCAACTTGATGGGCGTCCAAGCTCTCGGTCTCGGGCTTGGCACGCTTATTCGCGAACTCAACGTAAAACCGGAAATTGTTACCGGTCACGACTTCCGCAGTTATTCGGCGTCCGTGAAGATGGCGCTGATCTCCGGCTTGATGGCGTCGGGTTGCAAAGTCCACGACATCGGGCTCGCCATTACGCCGATGGCTTATTTCGCCCAGTTTGAGCTCAATGTGCCTTGCGTTGCGATGGTGACCGCTTCGCACAACGACAATGGCTGGACCGGCGTCAAGATGGGGGCCAACCGGCCGCTTACGTTTGGCCCGGTCGAAATGAAACGCCTCAAGGAAATCGTGCTGGGGGCTAAGTTCGATTTCAGGGAGGGCGGCAACTACGTATTCGTGGAGAATTTCCCGGAACGCTACATTGCCGACCTGACCAAGCGGCCGAAGCTCAAGCGCAAACTCAAGGTGGTGGCCGCCTGTGGTAACGGCACGGCCGGCGCTTTTGCGCCCCGCATACTGCAAGCCATCGGCTGCGAGGTGGTGCCGCTCGACTGCAATCTTGACCATACCTTCCCGCGCTACAATCCGAATACCGAAGACATGAAAATGCTGCACGCGATGCGCGACGCCGTGCTCGTCAATCGCGCCGATGTCGCGCTTGGTTTTGACGGCGACGGTGATCGCTGCGGGGTCGTTGATAACGAAGGCGAGGAAATCTTTGCCGACAAAGTCGGCGTGATGCTGGCGCGAGACATGTCGGCGCTGCACCGGAACGCGACTTTCGTGGTTGACGTGAAGTCGACCGGGCTGTTCCTGACCGACCCCGTGCTGAAGGCCAACGGCGTTAAAGTCGACTACTGGAAGACCGGTCACTCTTATATCAAGCGGCGGGTCAATGAACTCGGCGCGGTCGCGGGTTTCGAAAAATCCGGACACTTCTTTTTCAATAAACCGTTTGGCCGCGGCTATGACGACGGCATGATCTTTGCGCTTGCGGTTTGCGACATGCTTGATCGCAATCCCGGAAAAAGCATGGCCGATCTTCGCAAGGCGCTGCCGAAGACCTGGGGTTCGCCGACGATGTCGCCGCACTGTGACGACGAGAAAAAATATGAAGTCGTGGACGCGGTCATGAAACACATTCAATCGGCCCACGCGAGCGGCGCGAAATTCGCAGGGCAGGCGATCCGTGACCTTGTCACCGTGAATGGCGTCCGCGTCACGGTCGAGGACGGCACCTGGGGCCTGGTGCGCGCTTCCTCCAACAAGCCCGAGCTCGCGGTTGTGGTCGAGAGCCCGGTTTCCGAGGCCCGTATGCGGGAGATGTTTGCAGCCGTCGACGGAGTCCTGCGTACCCATCCGGAGGTCGGAGCCTACAATCAGACAATCTGACCGCGTTTTCTTGAGGTGCGTCAGCGTGTAGGCTCACCCACATGCAAATTGCCATTCTCGGCGCCGGACCAGCGGGGCTCTATCTCGCGTACCTGATCAAGCGGCGCCAGCCAGCCATCGACGTCGTCGTCATCGAGCAGAATCCAGCCGACGCGACCTTCGGTTTCGGCGTGGTTTTTTCCGATCGCGCACTGGAATTTCTGCGTGAAGACGACTCGGACACTTACGCCGCGATCGTCCCGCATATGGAATCGTGGAACGATATCGCCATCGTCCACCGCGGCGAGCGGGTCGTCATCGACGGCATCGGGTTTGCTGCGATCGGCCGACTTAAGCTTCTGGAGTTGCTGCAGGCGCGCGCACGTTCGTTTGGTGTCGAGCCGGTCTACCGCCGCACTGTGAAAAGCCTGGATGAACTCGCTGACGCCGATCTCATCGTCGGTGCCGATGGGGTCAATTCGCTGGTGCGTCGCAGTTCCGAAAGAGACTTTGGCGCCAGCATCCGATTGCTAACCAATCGGTTTGCCTGGTTCGGCACGAAAAGACGCTTCGAAACATTGACCCAGACTTTTGTTGAGACGGATCTCGGCTCTTTCAATGCGCATCACTATCGCTATGCGCCTGGTGCAAGCACATTTATCGTCGAAGTAAACGCGGCCACTTTCGCGCGCGCAGACTTCGCGCGGATGGACGAACGTGAAACGCGTGTATTGTGCGAACGCGTGTTTGCGCAGGCTTTGGAAGGGCATGCGCTCATCTCCAACAACTCGGTCTGGCGGCAATTCCCGATCGTCCACAATGGACGGTGGTCCGTGCGCAACACAGTTCTTTTGGGTGATGCGCTGCACACCGCGCATTTTTCCATCGGGTCTGGCACACGACTGGCGATGGAGGATGCAATTGCCCTCGACAAAGCGCTTGCAGCGCACCGCGACGATATTGATGCGGCACTGGCCGCCTATGAGTTCGGGGCGCAGACCGATCCTGGAAAAGCTGGTTGCAGGCGCCAACGGCAGCGCCGATTGGTATGAACATTTCAGCGAGCATATGCGGCTCGCGCCGGCTGAATTTGCGATGAGTTATGTCACGCGTTCCGGCCGTATTGATCTTGAGCGCCTGCGCAAGTTGTCGCCCGGCTTCGTTGCGCGCTACGAGTGCGCTCGTACGAAAAACTAGCGGCCTGCAAGGCGCATCACGGTTAACGGGACATAAATACCTCCTGCGTAGGGTCGTCGCGGTTTCACAACTGTGATTGCGCCCATGTTTGAGGTCTACAACTGCCTCACCGTCGAACATGATTGGCGGCTCGTCGGAGTCGCCGCCGTCATTTGTCTGTTCGCGAGCCTTAGCGCAGTCAACATTTTCAACCGCGCGCGCGCGACGAGTGGTCGATCTCGTGCCATCTGGATTATTGCCGCTGGCGTAGCCGGAGGCTTTGGCATCTGGGCCACGCATTTCGTGGCCATGCTGGCCTATGAGCCGGGGATCACGGTGGCCTATGGCGTGACCCTGACCGTTCTCTCGCTTGCCGCAGCGGCCGCTACCATGAGCTTTGCGATGAGCATCGCGGTCTACGTGCAGGCGCGTTGGGCGCCGCCGCTCGCCGGTGCGCTGATTGGCGGCGGCATTGCGGCGATGCACTACACCGGAATGTTTGCGGTCGAAATTCCCGGCCGCATTGAGTGGAAATTGAACCTGGTCGCTGCCTCGATCATTTTAGGAATGATCTTCGGCGCGTTTGCCATGGCTGTTGCAGTTCGCTCATTCAAGAGGCGCGATGCGGCGATTGCAGCCGTGTTGCTGACGCTGGCGATCGTATCGCACCATTTCACCGCTATGGGCGCAGTTGCGATCGTCCTTGATCCAACGCGCTCGATCGGCGGGCTCGCGATCTCGCCGGCGGTGTTGGCCGCCGGAATTGCGAGCGGCGCCATGGCGGTTCTCGGTATTGCGCTCACGAGTGCGTTCGCTGGCCGCAGATTGCACGATAAAAGCGCTTACCTCGCCCTGGCGCTCAATAATATGACGCAAGGTTTCGTGATGTTTGATTCAACCGAACGTCTTGTCGTTTGCAATGACCGCTATATCGAGATGTACGGGCTATCGCCGGACATTATCAAGCCAGGCGCTACCCTCGTCGACGTCATCAGGAATCGTTTCTCATCGGGGAGCCTCGACACGGATGTCGAGAAATATCGCCAGGAGATCCTCGGATCCATCAGGGATGGACGGTCGTCAGGCACAATCGTCGAAACGCCGGACGGGCGTGCCATATCGGTGGTCAACCGGCCGGTCAAAGGCGGAGACTACTGGATCGGTACACATGACGACATTACCGAGCGCATCAACGCTGAAAGAAAAGGCGCGGCACTGTCGGAACAGGAACGCCGACGCGTGGAAGTCGAAACTGAAATCCGCGCTTTTCGTGAGAGCGTTGCGGCAGTATTGCAAACGGTGAATGAAAGTACTGCGGCGTTGAAATCGATCGCCGTGACGCTGTCGGACTCGTCGAACTGCACATCCGAACGTACCGCCGGCGCTGTACAGACCTCGAATGAAGCATCCGCCAACATGACAGCGGCAGCGGGCGCCGCCGAAGAGCTGATCGCGTCGATCGGCGAGATCGGTCGCCAGATCAGCCAGGCCGCCGAAGTCGCTTCACATTCGGTCGTTGAGGCAAACACGACAAATGAGCAAATGACGCGCCTGACGGACACCGTTCAGGAGATCGGGGAGGTCGTCAATCTGATCCGCAATATTGCCGGACAAACCAACCTGCTTGCACTTAACGCAACGATCGAGGCGGCGCGGGCGGGGGAAGCCGGCCGCGGCTTTGCGGTTGTCGCGTCGGAAGTCAAATCTCTCGCGGTACAGACCGCCAAGGCGACCGAGCAGATCGCCAGCCAGATCGAGGCCGTGCAGAGTTCAACGCGCGTTGCAGTCGATGCAATCCGGCGCAACACCGAGCGTATGCGCGAGATCGACGGCTATACGTCGGCGGTAGCCCTGTCGTTGCAGCAGCAAGATAGTGCGACAGATGAAATCTCTCACAATGTGGCAAGCGCGGCCCAAGGCGCCCTGGGCATGGTCACAGTGCTTGATGAAGTCACTCGAGGCGTTGGCGATACGCGTAACGCCGCGGGCAAAGTGCTCGAAGCATCTGAGACCGTCGAGGCTGCCGCCACCGGCCTTCAGCGTCGCATTGAAGGGTTCCTCGGCAGAGTCGCCGTCTGACCGGACCTAGTCCTTCTCTTCCTTGAAGGTCTCGCGGAACGGATGGGCGGGATAGACGCCCAACACCGTGAGTTCCTTCGAGAAGAAGGCGAGCTCTTCCAGCGCAAAAACCAGCGCGCGGTCGTCGGGATGGCCCTCAACGTCGGCGTAGAACTGGGTGGCGAAAAAATTGCCACCGACCATGTAGCTTTCCAGCTTGGTCATGTTCACGCCGTTGGTCGCGAACCCACCGAGCGCCTTGTAGAGCGCGGCGGGCAGGTTGCGCACCCTGAACACGAATGTCGTGACGACCTTACCCTTGCCAGGTTGCGCCCATTTTTTCTCGCGTGACAACACGACGAAGCGCGTGGTCGAATGGGATTCGTCTTCGACATTTTCCTTTAGAATGTCGAGACCGTAGATTTCTGCCGCCAGCCGCGACGCGATCGCCGCGCGCGTGGTGTCTTTTGCTTCGGCGACTTCACGCGCGGAGCCGGCGGTGTCGGCCGCCACAACGGGCTTGAGCTTCAACTCGCGAATGACGTTGCGGCACTGTCCAAGCGCCATCACATGGCTCTGCACGGTCTTGATCGTTTTCAGGCTCGCGCCTTTCGGCGCCATGAGCTGATTTCGAAGCGGCAGAAACCATTCCGCGATGATGTGTAGGCCGGCGGTCGGCATCAAATGGTGGATGTCGGCGACGCGGCCGGCGACCGAATTCTCAATCGGGATCATGCCCAGATCGACATCGCCGGCTGCGAGCGCCGCGAAGCAGTCTTCGAAGGTCGGGCAGGGTACCGGTTCGTGGTCGGGATACGCTTCACGGCACGCAATATGCGAATTCGCGCCCGCTTCTCCTTGAAAGATGATTTTCTTCTTGGCCATGACCCAGTTCCTTAAACGCGATCCGTACGCAGACCTTTAGGCGCGAAGTCAACCGGCGAGCAGCCTGCGGGCCTTTTCCAGATCCTCCGGTGTATCGACGCCAAGCGGCACACTGTTCACCACCATCGCATCGATGCGCATTCCGGCGTCGAGCGCGCGCAGCTGCTCGAGCTTCTCTCGTTGCTCGTTGGCCGAGGGCGGCAATTTCACGAAACGCACCAGCGCCGCGCGACGATAGGCATAGAGCCCAACGTGATGGTAGTGCGGACCGGGGCCGGTTGCGGCCTTACGAGTGAACGTGAGCGCATGCAGGCGGCCCCGCGAGACCTGCGGACCCGAAATCTTGACCACATTCGGATTGCCGAGTTCGGCCGGGTCGGTGATGACGGCCGCGAGCGTCGCAATGTCGACGGCCGGGTCATCAAGCGGCTTGAGCGCGGTGCCGATATCGGCGGGGTCGATGGTCGGCAGATCGCCCTGCACGTTGATCACGACATCAATACGGTGTTCGGGGTCGATCGCCTCCAGGGCTTCATAGATGCGGTCGGAGCCGGAGATGTGATCGCTGCGCGTCATGACGGCCCGGCCGCCGGCTTTTTCCACCGCCGCCGCAACCGCTTCCGAAATCGGTCGCGACCACGGCCTCGCCGATTTGCGCAGCTTCGGCGCGCCGCAGTACGTGCACAATCATCGGGACGCCATGCAGATCGGCCAGTGGCTTGCCGGGCAGGCGGGTCGATGCGAGGCGGGCCGGGATGAGGATAATTGCGTTGGGCATTGAGATTGCCGGGATACCGGCCGCACATGATGGCTGTCGATAATGCCGCAGGCGCTTATACGGGTTGCCAGAGGCGAGGCAAACCGGTATCTGATCGCCGCCGCCAGGGCCCTGACGGCGACCCGCCCCGCACGATCAAGTCCCGCTCCGGGAGTCGAATTTCGATGAATTCCTTCGAACTCAACAAGATCCTTGGCGCCATTCTGGGCACCTGCCTGATTATGCTGGCGCTCAATATCGGAGCCGGCGCCATATTTGCTCCGGAAAAGCCGAGCAAGCCGGGCTTCAACATTGCGGTGAAGGAGCAGGGCGAGGGCGAGAAGGCCGGCGCGGCCAAGGAGCCGGAGCAGCCGATCGAAACGCTACTGGCCAAGGCCTCGGTCGAAAAGGGTCAGGCCACCGCAAAGCAATGCCAAGCCTGTCATACCTTCGAAAAAGGCGGGCCTAATCGAGTTGGGCCTAATCTGTGGGGCATCGTCGGCAGCCCGCGCGGGGAAGCCCGCGGCGGTTTCAATTTCTCCGCAGCGATGAAAAGCAAAGGCGGTAACTGGACGTTCGACGAACTCAATAAGTTTCTGGCAAACCCGCGCGCTTACATTCCGGGTACGGCCATGACCTTCGCAGGCCTTTCGCGCCCCGAGCAGCGCGCCGACGTGATCGACTATCTGCACACCCTGGCGGACAATCCTCTGCCACTGCCGAAAGCGGCGCAAGGCGCGCCAGCTGGCGCGCCGGCCGGCGGGGAGCCTGCCAAGAAATAGATGAAATAGCTGTAATGCTGCATGAGACGGCCGGGCTCATCGCCCGGCCGTTTGCTTGAAAAGCCATTGCGGCGTTTGGCCACGGAAATTTGACGGGTGGCGGGCGTGTTCGGGGGCAAGCCGGCTGGCGAGGTATCGAAAAACCGACATAATCACCCGCGATTGCATCATTGGGCGATATTTTCTGCGCGGGAGCAACCGAATGAAATTCAGCCGCCGGTCAATTCTTCGCGCCACGGCCGCTACGTTCGCTGCACCGGCATTGGGCGCGCTCGGAAACAGCGCGATCAGCGCGAGCGCCGCCGCCCAGACGCAGAACTGGAAGCACGCTCTGTCACTGTTCGGCGACGTGAAATATCCGGCCGACTTCAAGCATTTTGACTACGTCAATCCGCAAGCACCGCAGGGTGGCGTGGTTCGTCAGGTGGCCTTTGGCACGTTCGACAACTTCAACACCGTGATCGCGGGTGTGAAGGGAAATATCGCTGCCGGCACCGAGCTGTTCAGAGAAACCTTGATGACGCCGGCGCTGGACGAAGTCTCGGCCGAATACGGGCTGCTGGCCGAAGCCGTCAGCCATCCGGATGATCATTCATCGGTCACGTATCGCTTGAATGCGAAAGCACGCTGGCACGACGGCAAGCCGGTGACGGCGGACGACGTCATTTACTCGTTCGACGTATTCAAAAAGAACAGCCCATTTTACGGCGCCTACTATCGCCATGTCACCAAGGTTGAAACGACCGGAGCGCGCGAGGTCACTTTCTCGTTCGATGGGCCCGGCAACCGTGAGCTGCCCCAGATCGTCGGGCAGCTGCCGGTACTACCGAAGCATTGGTGGGAAGGTGCCGACCAGAACGGCAAGAAGCGCGACATCACTCAGACGACGTTGGAGTTGCCGCTTGGCAGCGGGCCGTATCGGCTGAAGGAATTCGCGCCTGGCCGCACATTGGTCTACGAAAAAGTAGACGACTACTGGGGCAAGGATCTCAACGTTATCGTCGGCACCCGGAATTTTCAGACAATCCGCTACGAATATTTTCGTGACTCCACAGTGACCTTGGAGGCATTCAAGGGCGATCAGGTAGACTGGCGTACTGAGAACAGCGCCAAGAACTGGGCGACCTCCTACGATTTCCCGGCTGTGCGCGACAAGCGCGTTTTGCTGGAGGAGTTCCCGGTCCGCAATGTCGGCAGCATGCAAGCCTTCGCCTTCAATGTCCGGCGCGACAAATTCAAGGACGCACGTGTTCGCCGCGCTTTCAACTTTGCCTTTGATTTTGAGGAAATGAACAAGCAGGTATTCTTCGGCCAGTACAAGCGTATCTCCAGCTATTTCGAAGGGACCGAACTCGCATCGACCAGCCTTCCGGAAGGCAAGGAGCTGGCAATCCTGGAAACGGTGCGTGACAAGGTGCCGGCTGATCTGTTCACCAAGCCCTACACCAACCCGGTCGGTGGCAATCAGCAGGCCAACCGCAATAATTTGCGTGACGCGCTCGCATTGTTCCGTGAAGCTGGCTACGAGATTCAAAATACCAAACTAGTCAACGCAAAGACCGGCGAGGTCTTCACCTTCGAGTTTCTGGTAGACGATCCGGCAACCGAACGTTTCGTGCTGTTCTACAAGCCTTCACTTGAACGCCTTGGCATGACGGTGAACGTGCGTGTAGTCGATTCCGCGCAGTACGAGAACCGGTTGCGGCAATGGGACTTCGACATCATCGTCGCGTCATGGGGCGAATCCCTTTCGCCGGGTAACGAGCAGCGCGATTTCTGGAGTTCAGGCGCTGCGGATCGGCCCGGTTCGCGCAACCTTGTTGGCATTAAAAATCCGGCGGTCGATGCGCTAATCGAGCGCGTCATCTTCAGCAAGGATCGTGACGATCTGGTCGCCGCTACCAAGGCGCTCGATCGCGTGCTGCTATGGAATTTTTATTTGGTTCCCCAATGGACCTACGGTAAGCAGCGCACCGCGCGCTGGGATCGTTTCGGCCACCCGGAGAACATGCCGAAATATGGGGCGGCTGCGTTCCCGACCGTATGGTGGTGGGACGCGGAAAAGGCGGCCAAGGTGCCGCAACGGTCATAGGTCAATGAAGCTCAGCCGCCGTCGCGCGTTGAATCTGATCGCCGGGGTGGCGGCGGCGGGCGCCAGCCGTCGCCTGATCGTGCCGGTTTCGGCGCAAGATACCGAACGGCACGGGATGTCGGCCTTCGGCGATCTCGGATACCCCGCTGATTTTGCAAATTTCAAATATGTCGAGGTCAATGCGCCCAAAGGCGGTGCCTACTCAGAAATTGTGAGCAGCCGCGGCTACAACGGCTCTTTCCTTACGTTCAATTCGCTCAACGCCTACATCCTCAAAGGCGAGGGCGCATTGGGAATGGACTACACCTTCGCTCCGCTGATGGTGCGCGCCGGCGACGAACCCGACGCCATGTACGGGCTGGCTGCGCGCAGCGTTCGCATTTCCGACAACGGGCTGACCTATCGTTTTACGCTACGGCCAGAGGCCAAATTTCACGACGGCACGCCGCTGACCGCGCATGACGTGGCCTGGTCGGTGGCGACGCTGAAGGAGAAAGGTCATCCGATCATCACGCAATTGCTGCGTGACTGCCAGGGCGCGGAAGCGCTCGACGAGCGAACCGTTGTGGTGCGCTTTGCCGAGAAGCGCGCGCGTGACGTGCCGCTCTTCGTTGCCGGCCTGCCAATCTTCTCTCGCACCTACTATTCGAAGAAGTCATTTGATGAATTGACGCTCGACGTTCCGCTCGGCGGCGGGCCGTACAAGGTTGGCCGCTTCGAAGTGGGCCACTTCATCGAATTCGAGCGGGTTAAGGACTGGTGGGGCGCTGACCTTCCGGTGGCGCGCGGGCTGAATAATTTCGACACCATCCGCTACGAATATTACCGCGACCGCGAGGTTGGGTTCGAGGGCTTCACAGCCAGGAACTATCAGTTTCGCGAAGAATTCACGTCGCGCACCTGGGCGACGCGCTACGACTTTCCGGCGTTCAAGGATGGCCGCGTCAAGCGAACAATCATACCCGACGCAACGCCGTCCGGTGCGCAAGGTTGGTTCATGAATATGCGGCGCGAAAAATTCAAGGACCGTCGCTTGCGGGAAGCGTTAATCGATGCATTCGACTTCGAATGGACCAACCGGAATATCATGTATGGCTCCTACGATCGCACGCAGTCGATTTTCGAGAATTCGCCGATGAAGGCGACCAGCAGGCCGAGCGAGGCGGAGGTCGCGCTGCTTGAGCCCTTCCGCAAGGAGTTGCCGGAAGAAGTCTTCGGCGAACCTTACGTGCCGCCGGTGACCGACGGTTCAGGGCAGGACCGCCGCTGGCTGCGGCAAGGCGCGCAACTGCTCAACGACGCGGGCTTCGCGCTCAAGAACGGCAAACGCGTGATGCCGAACGGCGCACCGATCACGATCGAATTCCTGATCGATGAACCGACTTTTCAGCCACACCACCTTCCGTACATCAAGAATCTGTCAACGCTCGGCATCGACGCCTCGCTGCGTATCGTCGATCCGGTGCAATACCGGGCGCGCGTCGACGGGTTCGATTTCGATATTACCGTGGAGCGATTCAGCTTTTCGTCGACGCCAGGCGATTCGCTTCGCACGTATCTCTCGTCGCAAGCGGCGGCGACCAAGGGGTCGCAAAATCTGGCCGGCATTGCTGACCCGGCCGTCGACAAGCTGATCGACGTTATCATTGCCGCCAATACGCGGGAAGAAATGATAACGGCCTGTCGGGCTCTCGACCGCGTCATTCGCGCCGGGCGCTACTGGATTCCACACTGGTACAAAGCGTCGCACTGGATTGCCTATTGGGATGTCTTCAACCGCCCAGCCGCCCAGCCGCGCTATTTCCGCGGCATTCCGGATACCTGGTGGTATGACCGCGACAAGGCAGGCAAACTGGAACGGAAGGGTTAGCGCGCGGTCATGGCCGGGCTTGTCCCGGCCATCCACGTCTTTATGTTGCCGATATGCTGTAAGACGTGGATGCCCGCGACAAGCGCGGGCATGACGTCGAGAATGCTGGAAAACTCAGACAAATGACCGCGTATATCATCCGCCGCCTGCTGTTCATCGTGCCGACCATGTTCGGCATCATGCTGGTGGCTTTTGTCGTGGTGCAATTCGCGCCCGGCGGGCCGGTCGAGCAAGTGATCGCCAAGCTGACCGGTTCCGATACCGGTGCCACGTCCCGCATTTCCGGCTCGCCCGGAGGGGACTTCGGCAGTCGTGGCCTGGCGCAAGGCGCTTCGCAAGTCGATGCCTCCACGTCCAAATATCGCGGCGCGCAGGGGCTCGATCCCGAATTCATCAAGAAACTGGAAAAACAATTCGGCTTCGACAAGCCGGCGCCGGAACGTTTCGCGTTGATGCTGTGGAATTATGCGCGGTTTGATTTCGGCAAGAGTTATTTCCGCGATGTCAGCGTCCTGCAGCTGGTCAAGGAAAAACTACCGGTATCGATGTCACTCGGCATCTGGATGACGCTGCTGACTTATCTGATTTCGATCCCGCTCGGTATACGCAAGGCGATGGAAGACGGCTCCCGCTTCGATGTCTGGACATCGACGGTTATCATCGTCGGCTATGCCATCCCCGGGTTCCTGTTTGCGATCTTGCTGATCATCCTTTTTGCGGGTGGCTCATTCTTCGATTGGTTTCCGCTGCGCGGCCTTGTCTCGGAAAACTGGTCCCAGCTGCCGTGGTGGCAGCAAATTGCCGACTATTTCTGGCATCTGACGCTGCCCATTATTTCGATGGTGCTGTCGGCCTTCGCTACGATGACGTTGCTGACGAAGAATTCGTTTCTCGAGGAAATCCGCAAGCAATATGTCCTCACGGCCCGCGCCAAGGGCTGCACCAGCAACCAGGTTCTTTACGGGCATGTTTTCCGCAACGCCATGTTGATCGTCATTGCGGGCTTTCCCTCCGCATTCGTTCACGCGTTTTTCACCGGCTCGCTGCTGATCGAGACCATTTTCTCGCTCGATGGCCTCGGTCTGCTTGGCTTCGAAAGTGTTCTCAACCGTGATTATCCCGTTGTTTTCGCCACGCTCTATATCTTCTCGCTGATCGGCGTGATCGTGAACCTGATCTCCGATCTGACCTACACGTGGATCGACCCGCGCATCGACTTCGAGACGAGGGAGGTCTGACGTGGACGCGCGCACCGGGATCAAGCCACCGGAAACCGCGGCCGTTTCACCCATGGGCCTGGCGGCCCCGCCGACCGGACGGGCCATCGGGCTTTCTCCGATCAACAAGCGGCGTTGGGAGAACTTCAAGGCCAACCGGCGTGGCTATTGGGCGCTATGGCTGTTCCTGTTCATGTTCGTGATTTCGCTGTTTGCCGAATTCATCGCCAACGACAAGCCGATCTACATCCACGTCAACGGGCAGTCGTTTTTTCCGGCGGTCGTGACCTATCCAGACACGGCATTTTCGAAAACGCAGGATCCGAACCTCTTCGGTACCGCCGCCGACTATCGCGACGACTACCTGATGGGTCTCATCCGGAAAGAAGGCGGCACCGTACTCTGGCCGCCGGTGCGCTTCTATTACAATACGCAGGTCAGCAAGCCGCCGTCGCCATTCCCCTCGAAGCCGACTTGGTTGCTCAATCAGAAAGATTGCGAATATGCCGCCACGCACGGCTTCGCCAAATGCAGCGAGGTCGAGACCAACTGGCTGGGCACCGATGATGGTGGACGCGACGTGGTGGCGCGGCTGATTTACGGCTTCCGTATCTCGGTACTGTTCGGCCTGGCGCTGACGATCGTCTCCTCGATAATCGGCGTCGCGGCCGGCGCGGTGCAGGGCTATTTCGGCGGCTGGACGGATCTTCTGTTCCAGCGCTTCATCGAGATCTGGACCTCTATTCCCTCGCTCTATTTGCTCCTGATCATTTCTTCGGTGCTGGTGCCGGGATTTTTGTACTGCTGGGAATCCTGCTGCTGTTCTCGTGGGTGTCGCTGGTCGGATTGGTGCGCGCGGAATTTTTGCGCGGGCGTAACTTCGAATATATTCAAGCGGCGCGTGCGCTCGGTGTGTCGAACACTGTGATCATCTTTCGTCACTTGTTGCCGAACGCCATGGTGGCGACCATGACGTTCCTGCCATTCATCCTGTCGTCGTCGGTGATGACTCTCACGGCGCTCGACTTTCTCGGATTCGGACTTCCGCCCGGCTCTCCGTCGCTCGGTGAGTTGCTCTCGCAAGGCAAGGCGAACGTGCAGGCGCCGTGGCTCGGCTTCACCGGGTTCTTCAGTATCGCGCTGATGTTGTCTCTGCTGATCTTCATCGGCGAGGCCGTGCGCGATGCGTTCGACCCAAGAAAGACATTCCGATGAGCGCGCCCGAAAAACTTCTGTCCATCCGCGACCTTTCCGTCGCCTTCGGTACCGGCACACGCGAAGTGCTGGCGGTCGATCGCGTGTCTTTCGACATTGCAAAAGGCGAGACGGTCGCGCTGGTGGGCGAATCCGGCTCCGGCAAGTCGGTTACCGCGCTGTCGGTGATGAAGCTGCTGCCATACCCGGCGGCGCATCATCCGTCGGGTTCGGTGGTGTTCAACGGCCGCGAACTCCTGACCATGGAGGAACGCGAGATCCGCAAGGTGCGGGGCAACGACATCACCATCATTTTCCAGGAGCCGATGACGTCGCTGAATCCCCTGCACACGATCGAAAAGCAGATAGGCGAAATACTGTTGCTGCATCATGGAGTTACGGGCGAGGCGGCGCGCGCTCGCATCCTCGAATTGCTCGACCAGGTCGGCATTCCCGATCCGGCGGGGCGCCTTGGCAGTTATCCGCACCAGCTCTCCGGCGGCCAGCGCCAGCGCGTAATGATCGCCATGGCGCTCGCCAACGAGCCCGATCTCCTGATCGCCGATGAGCCGACAACCGCGCTCGACGTCACGGTGCAGGCGCAGATCCTGAAGTTGCTTAAAGACATCCAGACCCGTCTTGGCATGTCGATGCTATTCATCACCCACGATCTTGGCATCGTGCGCAAGCTTGCCGACCGGGTTTGCGTGATGCAGCGCGGCAAGATCGTCGAGCAAGGTGCGGTGGAACGCGTGTTCACGGCGCCCGAGCATCCTTACACCCGCGCGCTTCTCGCGGCTGAGCCGAAACCCGATCCGGCACCGCCGCGGCCGGACGCGCCAGTCATTATCGAAACCAAGGATTTGAAAGTCTGGTTCCCGATCAAGCGCGGCGTGCTGCGCAAGGTGGTCGGACACATCAAGGCGGTGGATGGCATCAGCATCGAATTGCGCAAGGGCGAGACACTCGGCGTCGTCGGCGAATCCGGCTCCGGAAAGACGACGCTCGGCCTGGCCATCCTGCGACTGATATCGTCCACCGGCCCGGTGGTCTTCATGGGGCACTCGATCCAGGGCCTCAAGTTCAAGGACATGCGGCCGTACCGCCACGACATGCAGATCGTCTTCCAGGATCCATACGGTTCTCTGTCACCGCGCATGTCGGTGTCGGATATCATCGAGGAAGGCCTGTGGGTCCATCATCCCCGCCTGTCCGCGGCCGAGCGCGAGGCGCGCGTTGTCGCCGCGCTGACCGATGTCGGGCTCGACACGCAGACGCGCGACCGGTACCCGCATGAATTTTCGGGCGGCCAACGCCAGCGCATTGCGCTCGCGCGTGCGCTGGTGCTGGAACCGACGTTCATCGTGCTCGACGAGCCGACCAGCGCGCTCGATATGCTGATCCAGTCGCAGATGGTCGATCTGCTGCGCGACCTGCAAAAGCGGCGCGACCTCACCTACATGTTCATTTCGCACGACCTGCGGGTCGTGGCGGCCTTGGCGAGCCGGTTGCTGGTCCTGCGCAACGGCAAGATGGTGGAGGAGGGTGCCGCCGCTGAATTGTTCAAGGCGCCGAAGACGGACTACACGCGCGCGCTGTTTGCCGCCGCCTTCAAGCTGGAAACCGCGCCTGAGGGCGTGGTTTCACAGTAAAGTTTCATGACGAAACGCCGCGACCTTGTCGACCTGCCGGCGGATGTCTCCGTGTCGCGGCCCAAAATCCTCGCCAGAGCCTATCGCGACTATCACCGCTACGGCATGACGGTAGCGAGTAGCGACCATCGTCCGGTCGCACAAGAACGCGACGTTCTAATGGCCGGCAAGGTCGTCGTCGTCATACCTGTCGATGTTACGCGCCTGCAGGTCGCGATGATCCGCCAATTCCGCCTGCCGGCGCACCTCGCCAACGGACGCGGCGATCTGGTCGAGTTCGTGGCTGGACGGGTTGAAACCGGCGAGACCCTGGCCGAAGCGGCAAGCCGCGAGTGCAAGGAGGAGATCGGTGTGGCGCCGGCGAAGGTCGTCGAGTTGCTCACGTACCTGAGTACGCCGGGGGTAACCGATGAGGAAGTCACGATCTTTCTCGCTGCCGTCGATACGGCGCAGGTGCGCGAAGGCGCGCTGGTGGCCCCCGACGGCGAACAGCTTTTCGTCCATCTCGTGTCGATCGATGAAGTCATTGCCGCGCTTGATCGCTATGCAATGCGTGCCGGCCACCTTGTGATCGGATTGCAATGGCTGGCTCTCAACCGCAATCGCCTGGCCGAATTGCTCGGCTAGGGCACGCGCTTGACGGCGGTGATTTCGTTTCCCGCTGCCTTGATGCGCGCAACCGCCTCGTTGGCCGGCTCGATGGCGACCATCATGTGGTGCGCGTTCGCGTGAATGAGGCTTTCAGGATCGCGTGCGATGGCGACGTGACCCTTCCAGAAAATCAGGTCGCCGCGGCGCAGGCTCGCCAGTGACGACAGCTTTCCGAGCGCCATTTCCTGCATGTCGCTGTCGCGCGGGCAGGGGATGCCGGCTGCCTGCAGCGACACTTGGACCAGGCCCGAGCAATCCAGTCCGAGTGATGTCTTGCCGCCCCATAGATATGGCGCTCCAAGAAATTGCTCGGCGACAGCGACAAAATCCGGCTGCCGCGCCTTGATCGGCGCAAGATAAGCTTCCGGGATGTGCCATCCGGAGACGGTCACGGCGAAACGCTCGTCCTGCCGCGCGATCGCAAGCTGTGCGCCCATTGGCAGCGCGGCCAAAGGCGGTGTCTTGATATCTGCGGCCGGAAAGACCAGCGCGCGCGGCACTGCGATCTTGTGGGTGGGCGCTGCGCCGGGCGGGCCGAGCGCATTGGCCGACAGCCAGCCGACATAACCGTCTGTTTCAAGCTGGCCCCAGGCCCAGCCTTCATCGGTTGTTTCGTAAATCATCACGCGCTCGCCGAGCAGCGCTTCAGTGTGGAGCCTCGCCTGATGCGACGGGGCGCGGCGCAGCGCGGTCGTTGGCTCGACCACCTGGTGACGGGTGCCCTCGACAAAACTTGCGGCCTCGACCTGGCCCTGCAGATATTTTGCCGCAATTTCCGGCCGAAACGGATTGATGCGGGGGTCGAGCGCCACCATGGCTACGAATAACGCGCGCAAAGCATGGTGTAGATCGCACGCGCCGCCTGGCACTCGGCGCCTTCCGGCCGCCCGGGCTTGGCGGTCGGCGTCCACGCGAAGATGTCGAAATGCACCCAGGATTTGGCGTTCACGAAACGGCGAAGGAACAGCGCGGCCGTGATCGAGCCGGCATAGCCGCCGGTCGCGACGTTGTTGAGGTCGGCGATTTTTGAATCCAGCATGGCCGCGTAAGGCCGCCAGAGCGGCATGCGCCAGAGCGGATCATTTTCGGCGGCGCCGGCGCGCGCAAGCTCGTTGGCAAGCGCGTCGTCATCGGTGAAGAAGGGCGGCATGTCGGGTCCGAGCGCCACACGTGCGGCACCGGTCAGCGTCGCAAAATCGGCGATCAGCGCCGGCTTGTCCTCGTCGGCAAGCGTAAGGGCGTCGGCGAGGATCAGACGGCCTTCCGCGTCCGTATTCCCGATTTCGACGGAGAGGCCCTTGCGTGCGGTGTAGATGTCGCGCGGACGAAAACTTGTGCCGGAAATCGAGTTCTCGACCGCCGGGATAATGACGCGCAGCCGGATTTTCAGGCCGCGCGCCATGATCATATGTGCGAGCGCCAGCGCGGTTGCTGCACCGCCCATGTCCTTCTTCATGTTGAGCATGCCGGAATCGGGCTTGATATCGAGACCGCCAGTGTCGAAGCACACGCCTTTGCCGACCAGCGTGATTTTCGGGTTGTTCGGCTTGCCCCAGCTCATATCGATCAGGCGCGGTGCGCGCGCGGAGCCGGCACCGACCGCATGCACGAGCGGAAAATTCTTGGCGAGCGTCTTGCCGTCGGTCACCTGAATTTTCGCGCCATGTTGTTTGGCGAGCGCGCGGGCGGCCGCTTCAAGTTCCGCCGGGCCCATGTCGTTCGACGGCGTATTGGTGAGGTCGCGGCACAGCGTGACCGCCTCGATGATGCGGCTGAGGTCCTCGCCGTCGACACCGTCCGGAACGACAAGCTTGATGGCGCGCGTTTCCGCCTTGCGATAGCGCGCGAACTGATAGGAACCCAGTGCGATGGCCAGCGCCGCCAACCGCGCGTCATGTGGCGCATTGGCAAAGCGATAAGTGCCGGGCGGCAGCACGCCGGCGAGATGGCCGGGGCGGAACAGGTCCTTTACAGGGTCGTCAGCGTTTTCGAGGCCGAACAAAACGCCCGCGAGCTTTCCGTCCGGGCCAGGAACAATCAGGTGGCGGCCGGCCTTGGGCTCGAACCCGGCCGCGCGCACGAATACACGCTCGCGCTCGTCCAGGATGCTGGTCGTCTCGGCCAATGTCTTGGCCGTGACAAACAGGATCGGCACCGCCTGCGATTTTCCGGCGTTTGCGAATATCGGATGCATGGCTACTCCGCGGCGTCTCGCATCGACGGCTTGGGGGCATAGCCATCGCGTGTCTGCGGCAGCTTCCAGCCGAGCATTTTTGAGGCGACCAGTGTGCGCAGCACCTGGGCGGTGCCGCCGCCGATGGTGAACATGCGTACGTCGCGCAGCATGCGCTCGAGCGGCAATTCGCGCGAATAGCCGCGCGCGCCGAAAAACTGCAATGCGTCACTGACAATTTTAATGGCGGTCTCCGAGGCGAAAATCTTTGCCTGTGCTGCCAGCATCGGCTCGGGAAACGCACTGTTGTCGGGCCCGCGCGAACGCGCTGCCGTGTAGAGCATCAGGCGCGCGGCCGTGAGCTGTGTCTGCATGTCGGCGAGCATCCATTGCAGGCCCTGGAATTCCCCGATCGGCCGGCCGAACTGTTCGCGCGTTTTGGCCCAGTCGAGAGCGTGGTCGAGCGCGCCCGCGGCAATGCCCATCGCCACTGTGCCAGCGCCGACGCGCTGGCTGTTGTAGGCGTTCATCAGGTCGGCGAAGCCGCGGCGAAAGCCCGATGGCGGCAGCACCGCCATGGTCGCCGGTAATTCGAGGTTTTCGAAAATGAGTTCGCCTTCCGGCATGCCGCGCAGGCCCATGGTCTGCTCGCGCTTGCCCGCGCGCAGACCTTTCGTTTGATCACGCACGGCAAGAAAGCCGCCGATGCCCAGTTCGTCGCCGCGCTCGTCGAAGACCCGTGCGAAGATCAGATGGAGTTGCGATACGCCAGCGCCCGTGATCCAGTGCTTCTTGCCGTTGATGACGTAGCCGTTGCCACGCTTGTCGGCGCGGGTGGTCATCGCCAGGGCATCGGACCCGGCTTCGGGCTCGGTGATGCAGATGGCGGGCTTGTCGCCTTCGAGCACGAGTTGCGCGGCCAATTTCTTTTGCGCGTCCGTACCGTAGGCCATCACGGTCGAGATCGCGCCCATATTGGTCTCGACCACGATGCGCGAGGTCACAGTGCAGGCTTTGGCCATTTCCTCGACCACCAGCACTGCATCGAGGAACGAGCGGCCCTGGCCACCAAAGGCCGGAGGGATAGTCATGCCGCAGAATCCGGCCTCGGCCAGGGCCTTTGCGATGTCCCACGGATATTGCTCGTCACGGTCGATGGCGGCCGCTCGGGGGGCAGCAATATCGCGCGCGAAGGCGCGCGCGCGCATCTGGAGGGCAATTTCGCTCTGGGACAGCTGTAGATCCATGGTTGTGACCATAAACCCCTTCAGCCAAGCAGTTTACAAGTTAACCACCCGTTAGGGTTAACGTTTTATTGCTCGACTATGCCGCTGAAAATATCCGCCATTCGACTCCTGGCTTCAGCCGCCGTCGCAACCGTTTTGGGCCTGTCCGTGGGCGGGTGCTCCAATATCGGTGGCCGCGACACCACTGGCTCCATTGGCCAGGCGGGTGCGGTCGCTGGCGCCGGGACGGATTCGCGGAAATCCCTGGATGCCATGGCTGCCCACTACCGGGACAATCCGGGCGATACGAATGCTGCCATTGCCTATGCGAGCGCGTTGCGGGCGACCGACCAGCGCGCCCAGGCTGTGGCCGTGCTCGAACAGGCGTCCATCCGAAATCCCAACAGCATGCCCCTGCTCGGTGCGTATGGCCGGGCGCTCGCCGATGCGGGCCAGTACCAGCAGGCGCTGGTCGCGCTCGATCACGCGCATACACCGGACGCTCCGGACTGGCGCATACTCAATGTGAAAGGCGCGGTGCTCGACCAGATGGGGCGTCACGCCGACGCGCAACGTCACTACGCTTCGGCGCTCAAGATCGTGCCGGATGAGCCTTCGGTGCTGTCGAACCTCGGCCTCTCCTATTTGCTGACCAAGGATCTGAAAAACGCCGAAGTCACACTGCGGCGTGCGGTTGCTCAGCCAAACGCCGGACCGAAAGTCCGTCAGAACCTCGCGCTTGTTGTCGGCTTGCGTGGCCGCTTTGCGGAAGCGGAAAAAATCGCTACCGCGGACCTGCCTGAAAATGAAGCCAATGCCAACGTCGCTTATCTGAGGCAGATGCTGGCGCAGAAGGGTGACTGGAAGAAGATGGGTCGCTCTTACGAGCCGGGACCCGGCGCCGGGACTTGAGCGCCATCAGCTGCAGGCGTCGCCGTTATAGACCGGCGCTGTGATACGCGGGCTCATGTACATCTTGTCCGACAACGTAATGCCCGTTGCGGCGATGTGGCTCCACGCAGGAATATAGCCGGTGACGGGCTTGTACAGGTAAGTCACCTCGGCGAGTACCAGCGACGAACTCGCAATAGCGATCTCCGTGGGAATGGTGATCGCCGCTCCTTTTGATTTGGCCGTGCCGCCCACCGTTGCACTCCAGGCCACTGTCGCGTTTTTTGTGGCATCGATCTTAATGCAGGTCACGGTGGTCGTAAGATTGCCGGCTGAATACGGCGAAATGATCGCGGTCGCCGCGTTCATGATGTTGGACATGCCGGGCGTGTCGATCGTTTGAACCTGCGATGTCAGGTTGGCGAGTGCGCCGGCTGTCAGGGTGACCTTGCGGTCGGCGGCCACGCCGTCGGAAATCTCCACGCAACCGATGTAGAGCCCCAGCATCAACGGCGCGATAATGGCGAATTCGACCGCCGAGGATCCGCGCCGGTCGCGCGCAAGGCGGCCGAGGACGCGCGGGATACAAAATTTCATCGCGTTCATGGCGAACTGCCTCATTTGTACGGCTCGTTACGGAAGACCGCCGTCGCCACCAGCAAACGCTTACCCCCGTTCAGATTGGCCAGGGCATTGCCAAGCACAAACGTATAAACGGGCCATTCGTAGTAGAGCGTCACAACTTCGATGGTGCCAACATCGCCCGGGCTGTAGTTCAACTTTGTATCGTCGAACACGCCATTGTTGACCGGGGGTGTGTTGCTGACCGACGCAAAATCCACATAAGTCTTGACGTCGACATAGACGCCGTTGGCGCAATCAAAGAGCCCATAGATGTGCTCACACACGTGCGTCTTGAAGTCGTCCTTGCTCCACCCTTGGGTTTGCGCCTGACCGGTCATGATCAAGCGCGCGGAGTCCTGCACCGCGGTTTCGAGGGTTTGTCCGGCAAAAAAGACCAGCGCCGTTTCCATGATGGCAAAAATCAAAGCCAGGAACGGAATGGCGACAAAAGCGAACTCAACGGCGACGGCGCCGTCCTGCTGGCGCACAAAACGGCGTGTCAGCCGGGTCGGCAGAACCCTTAGGACACAAGCCGCAATCTTGCCTTGCGCGGAAATGGTCATGACAGGCGTCTCGATTGCTGAACGGTGCCGAAACACCGCACTCCATAGCAAAGGCGCGTTGTCGATTTCTTGCCAATACGTATCGGAACCGCAGTAACGGCGTTAAGGAACTGCTAACCGTGCCGGGCGGGACGTTGACGCCTAGTGAGCCGGGGCCGTGCTTGCCTGCCCGTTACGCGTGCCAGTCTGCGTGAGCGTGGCGTTGAAGAATCCGGGTGAATCGCCCAGCGTGATCCGGCGCTCGCAATTCGGCGCGCAGCTGTATGATTCGCGTTCGACGCCCTTGTAGACCGTCACGATATCGCCGGTCTCCGCCCCCAATACTTGGACGGTCTTTTCCAAGACCACGCGGCCGGAGCGATCGAGCGCCAACAGATTGGTGGCGCCATATCCCTTCCCGGTGACAACCAGGATGCCTCCGCTTTGAAGCGTGGCATCGGCAATCAACGGGTTTCCGATGACTATCGTCGCTACTTTTTCAGGCAGATGCATAATCTGCGCCTGATCGACGTTGATCGAAAGCGTGTCGGCCCGGACCGGCGCCGCGCCAAGGATGCCGGCGGCCAGCAAAACCAGTGGCCACAAGCCGAACCGTTGCCTGCAAAGCCCCATCAAGGCTGCCATCCTGCTCTCCGCCACGCGTGATCGCGCGCCGCCGCGGCTCGGCGGAACACTATTGCTCAAGTTGACTGTAAATTGGTGAACGAAGTGCAAAGAAACCGCCGGGCTTCCTGAAGCAAAAGGCCTCATTGCCGAAACGGATACAGCATTTGGGCGCCGATGCTCTCCGGAAAACTCGTGTCGTCGACACCATAGGCATCAGGCAGGACATTTTTCGGCATGTAGTACGTTCCGAAAAGCAGATCCCAGATGGGAAATGTGCCCGCGAAATTCTTAGTGCCACCGCGATCGGCCGTGGTGTGGTGCCAGCGATGAAAGACCGGGCCGGCGATGACGTATCTGAATGGCCCGAAGAGTCCAATTCAGGTTCGCATGCACAAATGCCGAACTTGCGGTGGTGAAGGGGCCAACGATCAACATGGCGTTGGGCGAGATACCGGCCAGCAGAAGGCCTACATCAACAAGCACAGTCCCCAGGAAGATGTTGAGGGGGTGAAATCGCGCGGCTGAAATCCAGTCCAGCTCTTTCGAGGAGTGATGCACCGCATGGTACTTCCAGCCGGCCGGGCGGTGAAAGGCGCGATAAATCCAGTACGTCAGGAAATCCGATACCACCACAAAGAATATCGCCTGCGCCCATAGCGGCATTACGGCCAGCGGGCCGAATCCATCATCATAGAAGTTGATCAGGGCTTCGGTGCCGTGAATATTGTAGAGATAAGCCGCCCCGGCGACCATCAAGCCGATCCGCACGAAACGCGCGACCAGCGGAATCAAGAACCAGTAGCAAATGTCGGTTGCGATCTCCTGCTTGCGCCACCACGGTCGGCCGGGGTTGCAGGCCGACCAGTGCGTCAACATTCCGAACACGATGCCGAGCGCGATCGAAATCGGAATCAGCTTGAGGAGCGTCTCGCCGGCCACCTTCACGAAGGACAACATCTCAGCGAGCATGGTCAGCAATCCGCCATAAGAAACTCATCCGGTATCGGGGTGCCCGGTTAAGATGAGGTGTAAGACGCTTCTGTGCGGGAGTTCTTCTATTCATTCACGGCCAGCGTCGAAGGTTATCCTAGCCACATTGAAGTATTTTCAAGTATTAAAATGATTTACGATTTAGTAACTCTGATAATATTTCAGTTATAATTTATTAACTGCGGACCATCACCAGCTAAGATCTTACAACTACCACTGTTTTTTCGAGAATATTAACCCAGAGGCAAGACCTGACCACTACGTTTCCAGCGAGGGTCAATTGGTTGCCAGCATTCGGCTGGCCTCCGCGACCAGCATCCCTGAAAGGGACGGCGTGGAACTGTCTGATGAAGAACTTGTTCGTTCGTTTCGTGAAGGATGAGTTCGGCCGCGACCGCGATCGAATATGGACTCATCGCCGCGGGTATTTCGGTCGCCATCATCGCAGTTGTGAACGGGCTTGGCAGCAACTTGAACGCCAAGTTCAGCACAATTTCGACCCAGCTGAAGTAGCGGGGCATTGCGATTTAATTTCGGATGTCGGCGCGGGTTTATGGTCGCAGAGGATCCGGCGCTAACCGAACGGCAAGCTTGCGGAGCGTAGCTTGATGGCTGCGTATGTGGCGTGTGCGTAAGGTTGAGTAGTCAATGACGGTAACCGACGTAATCAGGCTCCTGCTTTTTCCGGCCCTGATGGCATTCGCGGCCTCAAGCGATCTCCTGACGATGACCATATCCAACCGGTTATCGCTCGCGCTCGCGGGCGGCTTTTTCGTGCTGACGTTGATCACCGGCATGACACTGCACGCCTTTGCCCTGCACCTCGCCGCTGCGGCGGTGGTGCTGGTGATTGCGTTTATATTCTTTGCGCAAGGGTGGATTGGCGGCGGCGATGCAAAGCTCGTGGCCGCGACTGCCTTGTGGTTTGGCTTCGATTATCTCATGGATTATTTGATCTACGCGTCGCTGTTCGGCGGCGCATTGACGCTGACATTGCTTCAGTTTCGGAAATTGCCATTGCCTGCGCCCCTTGCCCGCCAGGGTTGGATTGTCCGCTTGCACGAGACTGGCGCTGGCGTGCCCTATGGCATCGCACTCGCCGCAGCGGCGCTCGCTGTCTACCCAAAGACAGGTTGGATGCCGGCTTAAAGCGTTGGTTGGCGCCCGCCGTTACCGACGCAACACAATATTAACTCGATTTAGATACCGCTCCTTAACCATACCTTGACCTTTAGCTGTTGAAATCCGTGTAAGCGGCCGCATGCGCGGCCATGTGGTTTTACGCGGCCGAGCCGGCCGCACTGTCATGGTGAGAGTGAGCGTATGAAAGCCGCACGAGTCGTAGTGCTGACGGTCGCCGTAGCAGCGGGTGGCGTTGCTGCGCTGCTTGCTGGCCGATCGGAGAAACCGCCGGCGCCGAGAGTCGAGGCACCGAAGGCCGACACCGTCGACATTCTGGTCGCCAAATCTGACCTCCCTCGGGGACAAACAATTTCGCCAGCGGATGTCTTTTGGCAGGCTTGGCCGGCGAGCACCGCCAGCGGCAATTTCATCCGCAAGAACGATCAACCAAAGGCCGTCGAACAAATGACGGGCATGATCGTGCGCGCGCCCTTCGTAGCCGGCGAACCAATTCGTGAACCAAAACTGGTCAATGCCAAGGGCTCGGGGTTCATGGCCGCGATTCTTCCGTCCGGCATGCGCGCCATTTCAACGCAGATTTCGCCGGAAACCGGGGCTGGTGGGTTCATTCTGCCGAATGATCGCGTCGACGTCATCATGACCCCGCGCAACCGCGATTCCGAAAAAGGTGGCGGTACCACGGAAACCATTCTTCGCAATGTGCGCGTCCTGGCGATTGATCAAACGGTTGAGGAAAAGAACGGCCAGAAGGTCGTGGTCGGCAAGACTGCGACCCTCGAGCTTTCCTCGAGCCAGGCGGAAACGCTGGCGCTTTCACAGCAGCTTGGCTTGCTGTCGCTGGCGCTGCGCAGCATCGCCGATGGCTCGCGCGAAGAGACCAATACTGACGATTTCGATTCGCGCCGCAACATCAATGTTGTCCGATTTGGCGTGAGCACTGCGACCACACCACGTTGATCGATTGGGGGATGAAGGGGACATGGCGACCAAGACATTGACCCACACCGCTGCGCTCGGGGCACTCCTCGTCTTTGGCGGCTTGGCGCCGGCGTCTCAGGCGATTGCCGCCGAGGCATCATCGCGTGTGCCCGTGATTCAAGTCGCGGCCAGCGAAACAACCTCACGGTCGATTCCACTCGGAATTGGCAAATCAGTCGCTATCGATCTGCCCACAGACATCAAAGACGTACTGGTCGCAGACCCCAAAGTCGCAAATGCCGTTATTCGCTCATCACGGCGCGTCTACATGATCGGTGTGACCGTCGGTCAGACCAATATTTTCTTCTTTGACGCTGACGGAAAGCAAATTGCCGGTTTCGATATTGCCGTCACACGCGATCTTAACGGGGTGCGCGCCGCACTTAAGCAGACAATGCCCGACGCCGATATTCACATTGAAGGTGTAGGCGAGGGCGTGGTGCTTTCCGGAAGCGCCGCAAGCCCGGCGGAATCCCAGCAGGCCTATGATCTCGCAACACGGCTGGTTGGTGACGGTAACAAAGTCGTCAACAGCATTGCCGTGCGCGGCCGCGATCAGGTCATGCTCAAGGTAACAGTCGCCGAGGTGAGGCGCGACATCATCAAGCAGCTCGGCATCGATCTGTCCGGCAGCTTCAACTACGGCACGGCCGTGGTGAACTTCAACACCAGCAATCCGTTCTCAACAACCGGCCAGCCGATCAGCGACACGTTTCTGCGGGGTCAGTTCAACAGCGTTGCCGCAACTTTACGTGCCATGGATCGCGCCGGCGTCATCCGCACACTGGCTGAACCGAATCTGACCGCAATATCCGGCGAGACCGCAACATTCATTGCTGGCGGCGAATTCCCTATCCCGAACGGACTGTCCTGCGACACGACCCGTTCACCGCCGATTTGCCAACCCCAGATCACGTTCAAAAAATTCGGCGTCAGCCTTGTCTTCACGCCGGTCGTGCTCTCGGAAGGCCGCATCAGCCTGAAGGTCATGACCGAAGTGTCCGACCTCTCGACCGAAAATGCCATGACGCTGCAGGTCACCGGCTCTCAGACATCGCTGACCGTACCCTCGATCCAGACACGTCGCGCGGAAACGACCGTCGAAATTCCATCTGGTGGCGCGCTGGCTCTGGCCGGCATGATCCAGGAACAGACGAAGCAGTCGATCAACGGGCTTCCTGGTCTCATGACGATTCCCATTCTCGGCACGCTGTTCAGAAGCCGCGACTACGTGAACCACCAGTCCGAATTGATGGTTCTGGTTACCCCGTACGTGGTGCGTGCGGTGGCGCAAAAACAACTTTCACGTCCGGATGACGGCTTCGCTGATCCGAGCGATCCGAAGTCGGCTCTGCTTGGCCAATTGAATCGCATCTACGGCAGTGCGGGCAAAACCGAAGCGCAGCCCGCCGGCGACTATCACGGCAAATACGGATTTATCCTCGATTGAGCGGCGGAGAGAATGAATGAAGGCGATGCATAGGGCAGTGGCGCAACGCCGCACTCGATCGGCTCTGCGCCTGGTGGCAGCAGGCAGCCTCGCGATTTTGTTGGCTGGTTGTTACTACCAGACTGAAGCCCAGCAAAACGCGTATCCGACCGACTATCGCGTGCGGCACCCGATCACGGTGCACGAGGGCGTGCAAAGCGTCGAGGTCTTGATCGGCCGCAACCGCGGTGGCCTTACACCAAGCCAGCGGGCCGATGTGCTCGCCTTCGCGCAAGCGTGGCGGCACGAAGCAGGAAGTGGCATCATCATGGACGAGCCGCACGGCGGCCCCACGGACCACGCCGCGGCGGACGCGATACGCGAAATTCGCTCAATTTTCGGCGCCATCGGCGTTCCGACCGGCGCGATTTACGTGCGACGCTACAAACCGTCGCGATCCGCGCTCGCGAGCATCAAGCTCAACTATTCGAAACTCGTCGCGGAGGCGGGTCCGTGCGGGCAATGGCCGCGCGATATCGGACCTTCCTACGAATCCGGCTTTGCGGAAAACCAGCCCTACTGGAACCTTGGCTGTGCCTCGCAACGCAATCTGGCTTCCATGGTCGATAACCCGGCCGATCTCGTTCAGCCGCGGGGTGAAATCCCGGCCTGGGCGCCGCGCCGGAACGCTGCAGTCGACCATTGGCGAAAAGGCGAAAACCCGTCCGGCAATTACGTTGGATTTGACGTCGGCAAAATCACCGATATAGGCAGATGATCAAGAACGCTCAGCAAGTTGCAGTCGCCACACCCGCGCCGATGCCGGCCGCGGCGACCGATGCCGCCGCCGACACGCACATCGCACCGGCACCGCGCATTTCAGTGCAGGCTTTTTGCGAGACGGTCGAAACCGCTGCCGCTGTCCAGGCGGCCGGCGATGACCGCCGGCTGGCGAAAGCGCATGTGAAAATACAGATGGGCGGCATTGCTGCCGCCACTGAAGCATACAACAACTCACCGACGCCGAACGTCATCGTGATCGAGACCGATGCGCGCGCCGCCGACATCCTCGGCGGCCTCGACAAACTGGCGGAAGTTTGTGACGCCGGCACGCGCGTAATTGTCATGGGGCGAGTCAATGACGTCACCCTTTATCGCGAAATGACGCGACGCGGTGTCAGCGAATATCTGATCACACCGGTTGGGCCTCTCGATGTCGTGCGGGCCATCAGCAGTCTGTTTTCGGCGCCGGATGCCAAGCCGGTCGGCCGGATCGTCGCCGTGGTCGGCGCCAAGGGCGGCGTGGGCGCTTCAACGGTTGCACACAACATTGCCTGGGCGATCGGACGCGACCTCGCGCTTGATTCTGTCGTGGCCGATCTCGATCTGGCATTCGGAACGGCCGGCCTCGACTATAATCAGGATCCTCCGCAGGGCATCGCCGACGCCGCGTTTTCACCAGATCGTGTCGATACCGCGTTTGTCGATCGGCTGCTGTCGAAATGCACAGATCACCTCAGTCTTCTGGCCGCGCCCGCCACACTTGAGCGCGTCTACGACTTTGGCGCCGATGCCTTCGATTCGATCCTGGATTCGCTGCGTGCCTCCATTCCCTGCGTCGTCCTCGACGTTCCGCATCAATGGCTCGGATGGACCCGGCGATTGCTGATCAGCGCCGACGATATTCTGGTGGTTGCCGGGCCCGATCTCGCAAATCTGCGTAACGCAAAGAACCTGGTCGACCTGCTGCGCACGTCGCGTCCGAACGATCACCGGCCGCACTACTGCCTCAACCAGGTCGGCATCCCGAAGCGCCCCGAAATCACGCCGGCCGACTTCGCAAAGGCGCTGGAAAGCGACCCGTTGGCGGTCATCCCGTTCGAGCCGGCTCTTTTCGGCTCTGCGGCCAACAACGGCCAGATGATTGCTGAAGTGTCAGCGAACCACAAAACGGCGGAGATGTTCCGCCAGATGGCTCAGGCGCTGACCGGCCGCGCGGAAGCCAAGCGGGCCCGTGGCGGCCTGCTGTCGCCGATCCTTTCAAAGCTGATGAAACGTACGGGCTAAAAACAGTTGGGAGTGTGTCGCCTTGTTCGGTAAGCGTAGCGCAACCTCGGAAGCCCGCGCTCTAGAACCCGCTCCCGCGCCGCAATCGGCGCCGGGTCCGGCCGCTTCGCCGGCATTCGCGCCCGAGTCACCCGCTTCAGCCGCGGCGGCCCCGGTGGAGACCGGCCGCACACCGTTCCCCTCGGACGGCCTCGGCGCGCCACTGGTATCGGCGCCGCCAACTGCGCGCCCATCGTCGCCGCCCGCCGCCGTGCCGGCGGCTGTCGATAACCGGCGATCGGAAACCTATTACGAGACCAAAGGCACGATCTTCGGCGCACTGATCGAGGCCATCGATCTTGCGCAGCTGGCGCGGCTCGACACCGATTCCGCGCGCGAAGAAATCCGCGACATCGTCAACGAGATCATCGCGATCAAGAACATCGTGATGTCGATCTCGGAGCAGGAGGATCTGCTCGATGATATCTGTAACGACGTCCTCGGCTTTGGTCCGCTCGAGCCGCTGCTTGCGCGCGACGATATCGCCGACATCATGGTGAACGGGTCGGGGACGGTTTACATCGAAGTCCAAGGCAAGATTCAAAAGACCGGTATCCGCTTCCGCGACAACCAGCAGCTGCTGAATATCTGCCAACGCATCGTCAGCCAGATCGGCCGCCGTGTCGACGAATCGTCACCGATCTGCGACGCGCGCTTGCCGGACGGGTCGCGCGTCAACGCGATCGTGCCACCGCTCGCGATCGACGGGCCTGCGCTCACCATCCGCAAATTCAAGAAGGACAAGCTCACTCTCGATCAGCTTGTAAGGTTCGGTACTATTTCGCCGCAGGGCGCCGAAATTCTCCGCATCATCGGCCGCAGCCGCGTCAACACTCTGATCTCCGGCGGTACCGGCTCAGGCAAGACCACGCTGCTCAACTGTCTCACACAATTTATCGACGACGACGAACGCATCATCACATGCGAAGACGCCGCCGAATTGCAGCTTCAACAGCCCCACGTTGTGCGCCTCGAAACGCGACCGCCCAACCTGGAGGGCGAAGGGCAGGTGACCATGCGCGACCTGGTGCGCAACTGCCTGCGTATGCGCCCCGAACGCATCATCGTCGGCGAAGTGCGCGGCCCTGAAGCCTTCGACCTGTTGCAAGCCATGAATACCGGCCACGACGGCTCAATGGGTACGCTGCACGCAAACAACCCGCGCGAAGCCCTGTCGCGTCTGGAATCGATGATCACCATGGGCGGCTTTTCGCTGCCGTCGCGTACCATTCGCGAAATGATTTGCGCGTCAGTTGACGTGGTGGTCCAGGCCGCGCGCTTGCGCGATGGCTCGCGCAGAATCACCCATGTCTCCGAAGTCATGGGAATGGAAGGCGACGTCATCGTTACACAGGACCTGTTCGTCTATGACATGGTCGGCGAGGACGCCAAAGGCAACATTATCGGCCGGCACCGCTCAACCGGCATTGGCCATCCGCGTTTCTGGGATCGCGCCCGCTACTATGGCGAAGAAAAACGCCTGGCCGCCGCGCTCGATGCGGCGGACGCCGCCAACGAAGCCATACGGACCTGACCGGAGCGAGCTGTGCAAGTTATCGCTGTCTTCTTTCTGGTTTCCGTCGCCTTTGGTGGCGTGGTCTACGTATTCCTGTATCCGACGCTGTCCGGGGAGAAAAAAGCCGAGCAGCGGCTCCAAAGCGTCGCAAAGACAGAACCGTTGGCACGCGCAACGCGCGGCCCGCAGAAATCCCGCCGCGACACCGTCGAAGCCACGCTCAAGGATCTGGAAGAGCGTCACAAGAAAAACAAAAGAGCGCCGCTCTCCGTTCGGATCGCGCAAGCCGGGCTATCCTGGTCGAAACGGCAATTTGCCTTCATATCCGCTGGCATGGGGGTAGTGGCATTCGTCGTCAGCTCTTTTTTCGGCACCGGCCTGATCATTGCGGCCGCCATCGGCTTTGCCGGCGCGTTCGGCGCTCCACGTTGGCTTCTGTCCTATTTGAAGAAGCGCCGCGAAAAGAAATTTCTGGACGGGTTCCCTGACGCGGTTGACGTCATCGTCCGCGGCGTCAAGGCCGGCTTGCCGCTCCTCGATTGCATCAAAATGATCGCACTCGAGGCACCGGAACCGCTGAAATCGGAATTCCGCGTGATCCTGGAAACACAGGCGATCGGCATGCCGCTGGGTGAAGCCTGCGGCAAGCTGTACGAGCGTACGCCGCTTCCAGAGGCCAATTTCTTCGGCATCGTGGTGGCGATCCAGCAAAAGGCCGGCGGCAATCTTTCTGAAGCGCTCGGAAACCTTTCGCGCGTCCTCCGCGACCGCAAGAAAATGAAGGCCAAGATCCAGGCAATGTCGCAGGAGGCAAAAGCGTCCGCCGGCATCATCGGTGCACTGCCGATCGCCGTGATGACGCTGGTCTATCTCACCAGCCCGCAATACATCTCGCTGCTCTTCACTACTTCGATCGGCAACATGATGCTCGCAGCCTCCGCAGTCTGGATGGCGACAGGCGTCATGGTGATGAAAAAAATGATCAATTTCGACTTCTAGGCCAGCGTTCCGATGATTGACACACTTGTTCAGATCATAAACGTCAAGACGCTGACGATGGTGTTTGCCGCCATAGCAGCCGCGGCGACAGTGCTGACGCTTGCGATGCCATTCGTGTTTGTCAATCCGCTCGATAAGCGCATGCGGGCGGTGGCGCTTGAACGGGAAAAAATTCGTTTGCGCGAACGCGAACGGATGAATCAGGACGGCAAAGCCAAACTGAGGCAATCGCCGAAACAATACGTCCAGACCATTGTCGATCGCTTCAACCTCAGCAAATGGGTCGGCCAGGAAGAGGCTCGCCTGAAACTGGTGCAGGCCGGTTACCGAGGCCAAGCGCCGTACATTACCTATCTGTTCTTCCGCATGGTTACGCCGATCGCTTTGTTTCTGTTTGCGGTCGTCTATCTGTTTGTCATTCTCAAGCTTGATCAACCAACAATGATCAAGATCGGCGTCTGCATTGCAGCCGCCTATGTCGGCATGCAGCTGCCCCTGATGCTGCTGAAGAACAAGATCCAGCGCCGTCAGTTGTCGATCAAGCGGGCATTTCCGGACACGCTCGATCTGTTGCTGATCTGCGTTGAGTCAGGCATGTCGATCGAAGCGGCGTTCAGAAAGGTCAGCGACGAGGTAGGTTCACAATCCGTCGCGTTGGCCGAGGAGCTCACGCTCACGACGGCGGAGTTGTCCTATCTGCCGGATCGCCGGCAGGCTTATGAAAATCTTGCCAAGCGCACGGATCTCGAAGGCGTCAAATCCGTCTGTATGGCCTTACAGCAGGCCGAACGTTACGGCACGCCGCTCGCCACGATGCTGCGCGTGATGGCGCAGGAAAATCGCGACATGCGTATGTCGGAAGCAGAGAAGAAGGCGGCCGGCCTCCCGCCGAAGCTCACCGTGCCGATGATCCTGTTCTTCCTGCCGGTGCTGTTCGTCGTCATCCTTGGCCCGGCGGCCATCAAGGTGATGTCGCTGCACTGACGGGACCGCCAGCCACTGCGACCGCCGACCAATCATTGCTTGAACGCCGACTAGCGTCCCTCCGCGATCGGCAGTGCGGTCGTCGATTTGATCCGCTCCATGGCAAATCTCGACGTCACGTTTTTCAGTGGCACAGTTGCGATCAGTTTTTTGTAGAACGCGTCGTAACCAGCAATGTCGGTCACGACGACTCGCAGCATGTAATCGACGTCGCCGGCCATCCGGTAAAACTCCATCACTTCCGGCATAGCGCCGACGACATCGGCAAAGCTTTTGAGCCAGTCCTGCGAATGGTCGCCGGTTTCAATCGAAACGAAGACCGTAATGCCCAGGCCGACTTTTTCAGGGTCAATGATCGCAACCCGGCGCGTAATGACCCCGTCCGCCTCCAGCCGCTGCAATCGCTTCCAGCAGGGTGTCGATGACAGCCCCACCCGTTGGCCGATCTCGGCGACGGACAGCGATGCATCCTGCTGGACGACCGCGAGGATCTTTCGGTCGATGGCGTCCATTCTCTCGTTCCTAAAAATTTGGAATAAACAATCTACCTCACCTTACGTATATAGACGTTTATTCTTATTTGGATGGCATACCTGTCTTTATAGAGAAAAATATTCTATTTCAAGAGTAATCTCCCGTGCCGCCTCAGCGGCTTTCCAACGTCAAAGTCCATGTCATGAAAATATTGTCCCCATTCAATCCGGTCCGCGCTGCGCGGCGCCTCGGCGCTGCGATGCTGTTCAGTGCGGTAATGGTTGCATCCGTTGCCGGCGCGCATGCCGAACCGCTGGTGACCGCGCAGTGGCTCAACGCGCATCGCGCCGACTCCGATTTGGTTGTGCTCGACATTCGCTCCGCGATCGATGGCGGTGGCGCGGCAGCCTATGCGGCCGCGCATATCCCCGGCAGCGTCCACAGCGACTACGACAAGGCCGGCTGGCGCGTCACCCGCAACAATGTGCCGTTCATGGTGCCAACAGCGCCCGAACTCGAAAAGCTGATCGGTGATCTTGGTATCGACGAGGACAGCCACGTCGTGGTGGTTCCGGCGGGCGTAAACGTGCTCGATTTCGGTTCTGCAGCGCGGACCTACTGGACGCTGAAATATGTTGGCGTGAAGAATGTCTCCATCCTTGATGGCGGCATCGCAGCGTGGCGGCAAGCCGGACTGCCGACGGAAAACGGCGTTAAGGCGCCATCCCCGAAGATTTTTACAGCGTCGGTCGACAAGAGCATCCTGGCGAGCGCCGGCGAGGTGGAGGCAGCTGACGGCAAGGGTGGTGCAACGCTCGTCGACGCGCGTCCGGCATCATTTTTCTTCGGCAAGGAAAAGGCACCGGCCGCTCAGGCCTACGGCCACATTCCCGGCGCCGTGAATATCGACAGCGCAGAGTTTTATGATCCCAAGACCAACCGCCTGAAACCCCAAGATGAACTCGCGGCGATTGCGAACGCCGTCCCTGCCGGTCCGGTGGTGAATTACTGCAACACGGGCCATTGGGCCTCGACCGATTGGTTCGTGATGCATGAGCTGCTGGGTAGAAAAGAAGCCAGGCTGTATGCCGGCTCGATGGTCGAGTGGACCAGCAATGCAAGCCGGCCGGTTGAATCCTCACGCACGAAATGGGACGATCTGAAAAAGGCCCTTGGCCTCGGGTCCTGATCTGCGTTCGGGAGCTTCCATGTCTACGGTGAGTTTGGCCGCGTCTGATCCGGGCGCGGCCGTTCGTATCGACCGCCTTTTCCTCGGGCTTGCACTTGGCGCGACAGCCATACTGATTGCGCTTGTATTGCTCGATCAGCAGCCGGCGTCGGCCGCGTTGATCCTCGGTGGCTTCGGGCTCGGCGTGGCGTTTCTCAAGGCTGAATTCAGTTTCACCGCGGCCTGGCGACGATTCCTGACGCGCGGCGAGGCCGGTGGGCTGCTGGGTGGGTTGATCGTCATCGCGATCTGCGCGCTGGCCGTTGTACCGGTCGCTGCGTTGACCCAGAAATATGGCGGAGCCATCGCCCCGCTCGGGCCGTCGCTGGTGATCGGCGCCTTTGTATTCGGCATCGGCATGCAGCTCGCAAACGGCTGCGGCTCCGGGACGCTCTATACGGTGGGCGGTGGTTCTGGACGCATGCTTGTCACATTGCTGTTCTTCGTCATCGGCAGTGTGTTCGGCAGCCTTTCGCTGCCGGCGTTCCTGGCGCTCGGCGGTGTAGATCCCGTACTGGCGTCTGACTATTTCGGTGCCTGGGGCGGGTTGGCGGTAACGCTCGCCAGCATTGCCTTCGCGGCGGTGATCATCATTGCGGTCGCGCGTGCGCGCGGTGCGAATTACCTGCCATCGCGAAATTACCTCATCGGCGGTTTCACCATTGGCTTGCTGTGCATTGCTGTGTTCGTCGCCGGCGGCCATCCCTGGAGCGTGACCTTCGGCTACACGGTCTGGGGCGCCAAAGCCGCAACCGCGCTCGGCTTCGACCTGTCACATGCTGCTTTCTGGCAGTGGCCCGGCCCCAAACATGCTCTCTCGGAATCCGTACTGTCCGATACGTCGAGCCTTACCGATTTCGGCATGCTGTTCGGTGCTATGGCCGCCGCCGCCGCCAGCAAACCCTTCGCGGCAACTGCGTGGCCGCCGGTCAAATCGATTCTGGCCGCGGGCATCGGTGGCCTGCTGATGGGCTGGGGCGCACGCGTCGGCTTCGGTTGCAACATTGGCGCCTTTGTCGGCGGTGTCGCGTCCGGATCGCTGCATGGCTGGATCTGGTTTCTGGCGGCGTTGCCTGGCTGCCTGATCGGGATTCGACTGCGGCCGCTGTTTGGATTGTCGAGGGACTAGCGCGATGCGCCGAGTTTATATCGTTGTCGTGTTGATCGGCGTTGCGGCCATTCTGGTCGATCACCTTTCGAGTCCATCGAGCGGACGCGCAGTGTCGCCTGAGGATTTTGCCGGAGCCTGCGCGCCCTGCGGCGCGCCTTGCCCGTCGAAAAAATAGACAGCTCAGTTATTTTTCTTGAGGAATTCCTCGACTTCGGCGCGCGTCGGTGCGCCGGAGCCGCCGCCGAATTTCGTACACTTGAGAGCGGCAGTCGCGCTCGCAAAGCGCAGGATGTCGGGAAGTGCCTTTCCTTCAGCCAGCGCCAGTGTAAAGCCCCCGTGGAATGCATCGCCGGCACCGAGCGAATCAACCACCTTGATCTTGAAGGCCGGAAGATGGCGCAGCTCGCCGCGTTCGAGCCAGTACACTCCCTTCGGGCCATCCGTGATGGCAAGGAACCCTGAAATGTGCTCGGCAAGCATCTTGAGAGCGTCACCGTAATCCTCGTGTCCCGTGGTGGCGAATAATGCTTCGGTTGAGGAAATGACGTGCGTGCCAAGAGCGAGGAGGGGGTCGTCGACAGTGGTCGCTTGATCGAGATCGATGACGATCGGAATTTTGCGGGCCTGCGCGGCGCGGCATACTTCGGTGACGAATTGTGGGAACCTGTTGTCCACCAGCACCGCATTGACGTCGGCCACGAGTTTGGCCGCGTCTTTCGGCAGTGTGTCGCCGAGTTTGACACCGCGTCGCGTTGCGATCGTTTTCTCACCGGTCGCGTCGAGCAGGATCAGCGATACCGACGCCGTGCCGCCGGAAATGCGCGCAACACCGCCGCAGTCGATCCCCTCGTTGGCAAGATCGGAGAGAATGCGGCTGCTGACGGCGTCATCCGCGCCGCCCAGTGGTCCGGCAAAAGCGACGCGCCCGCCGAGACGCGCAGTCGTGACCGCCGCGTTGGCGGCGCATCCCCCGCCGGTGACAATGAATTCGCTGGCGGCGACTTTCGTGCCCGGAGCTGGAAAGCTCTGCACGCGCATGACAATGTCTTGAACCGCGATGCCGGCGCACAGGATTTTCGGTATTTTGGTCGCGTGTTCAGTCAAAATTGATCTCGTCCTCGACCCAGGCGCGGATGATGTGATGCGCAATCGCTAACGGCGGCGGCGTCGTAAGGCCTTCCGGGTGTTTGCGCATCAGCATGGCCTCGACCTCACCCTTGCTAAACCAGCGGGCGTCTTCAAGTTCCTCACGATCAACCACAATTTCATTGGTCAGTGCCTCGGCATGGCAGCCGATCATCAATGAAGCCGGGAAGGGCCACGGCTGGGACGCAAAATAGAGCACACGCCCACAGGTAATACCCGCTTCTTCACGGGTTTCACGGTGAACGGCATCCTCAATCGATTCTCCAGGCTCGATAAAGCCGGCGAGGCAGGACCACATGGTCGGCACGAAGCGCGGACTGCGGCCCAGCAGGCAGCGTTCGCCATCGCTCGCGAGCATGATCACGACCGGGTCGGTGCGCGGGAAGTGCTCGGCCTTGCATTGCGCGCAATCGCGCTTCCAGCCGCCCTGCACCGCGCGCGTGGCGGCGCCACAGTTCGGACAGAAACGGTGGCGCGCATGCCAGTGCAGCACGGCCTTGGCTTCCGCGATCGGGGGCAGATGTTCCGGCGCGACGAGACCCTGTACCGCGATGGAACGAAGATCGGTGATATGCAGGCTATCGCGCGATTTCAGCGCTTCCGCCGTTTGCGGTGCAAATCCGTGGCCGAAACGCGGCGCGCCGTCGAGCAGCCCGAGAAAAATTGTTTCGGTTGCGACGGACAGCGCCTGTGCTTCCGCCATCGTGAAGAGTGGATCATGGAGCGGCGAACCTTTCTTCATCACGATCCAGTCGCCGGCGATCACATAAGCTCCAGCGTTGGGATCTTTCGACATGGCCGCAATAGCCGCCGCATCGGGGCGCAGCTCGGCCGCCCGCGCGATGCGGCTATCGGTATATCCAAGACGGGGTTTGGGACCGAGATCTGAACGAAATGGCATGCGTCGCGCAAATTCGCACGGGGACCCTCATCGCGCAATGCTTACGGGGCCTGCCGGCTCGCGCTCGGCATGGCTCAGCGCAAGTGATCGTTAAGCAAGAGCGCGATCGACTGCGGCCATGACCTGTCCTGGTTTAAGCTCGTCGAGGCACGCGCTGCGGCTGCCGATATGACGTTCGCAACCTTCAAACGTGCAGGGCAGGCAAGGCAGCGGGTTCTGCACGATCCACACATTGCCGTGATTTTGGATTGTGCCGCTGGCAGCCCACGGCGTCGCGAGGCCGCCGATTGGCCAAGGCCCCCAGACGCGCGGATCCATGGGCCCGAACAACGCGATCGTTGGGCAACCGGAGGCAGCGGCAAGATGGGTTACTGACGTATCCGGGCCAATGTAGATCTTTGCCTTTGACAGCAACGTCATCGTCTCCGCCCAGCCGACTTGATGAAAGGCGGCGATGCCGCGCCAGACGTCCTCGAGATAGCGCCGCTCGGCCTCGCCCGGGCCGCCAATCGCGACCACGGAGATGCCCCGCTCTGCCAGCGCGGCGGTGACGGCGCGCCAGCCCTCTTTCGTCCATTCCTTGTAGGCGAACATTGGCGAGGCATGGATCACAGCATAGTTGCCGGCCGGAGCAGCTTGCGAGGTTGAAGCCGCCGCAGGGCAGACCAGATCCGGCACGCGCGGAATGTCGAGCGCGTCGGCGAAGCGCAGCATCTGTTCGACGCGATGAAGGCTTTCCACGGCGGCGACCCGCCGGTGGAGGGCGATCCGTTTCAAAGTGCGCGCAAGCCACGGATCATCGTCGGTGGTGACACCGACACGCATGTGTCCGGCGGCGAATGCAAAAGCGATCGGCCGGTCACCGCTCTGGGTTGAAATGGCGATGTCGTAGCGACGCCAGAGCTTCACGATGAGGCGTGCGCTTTCCGCCAATGTCGGCCGTTGCGGCATGGCAATGACATTGCTGATGTCCGGATTGCCCGCGACAATGCCCCCGGTATTGTCGAACACAAGCACATCGATTTCCGAATCCGGCCACGCGCGGCGCAGACTGCGGATCAGCGGCGTCGTCAGCAGCAGATCGCCGATACGGCGCAGCGAAATGACAAGAATTCGGGGGTGCGCGGCGCGCATGAAGGTTATCGGCAGAACCAAAGCTAGTGATCCACGCAGGCATTTGCTATCAGTATTGGCCGGCGCAGTCCAATATTTGCGCGCGGACCGGGAGCGTTGGGAGCGTAGGAATGTCAGTGCCTGAATCCGGGCAGCAAAACGTGCCGATGGTGGCGCTGTCGTGGGGCGAAGTCATCGACAAGATCACGATTCTCGAAATCAAGCAGCAACGACTGTCGTCGCCCGAAGCGATTGACAACGTCCGGCGTGAACTCGCGGCACTGAACAAAGTTGTCGCAGGCGCGGCCGTTCCTGATGGACTGGCGGCACTCAAGCAGGCGCTGAAAACCGTCAACGAAAAGCTCTGGGACATTGAAAACAAGATTCGCGCCAAGGAAGCCGAGGCTGCATTTGACCGCTCATTCATCGAGTTGGCGCGCTCCGTGTACGTCAACAACGATGAGCGGGCTAAGTTGAAGCGCGAGATCAACAAGCTTCTGAAATCAGAATTGGTCGAAGAGAAACAATACACATCCTACGCGCCCTCACTGACCGCTGTTTAGCGCCAACGCATCCCGCAACAATTTAAGCAGCGCCTCTTGCTGGCCTTGTGGATATGCAAGTGCCGGTTTCACGCCCCATACCGGTTTTGGCCATGCGGCGTCGGTGCGCCGGCGCGCGATGACGTGCACGTGCAGCTGCGGTACCTGATTGCCGAGCGCGGCAATGTTGAGCTTGTCACAGGCTGTGATTCTTTTCAGTGCGCGCGCCGCGGCCGAGATTTCGCCGAGCAACTGGACCTGCGCGTTTTCCTCGAGGTCGATGAGTTCAACGAGACCGGGCAGGCGCGGCGCCAGGATCAGCCACGGGTAGTTAGCGTCGTTCGCCAACAGAACGCGCGCGAGTGGCAGGTCGCCGACCGGTACGGTGTCTCGTTCCAACTGCGGGTGGAGTGACCAGACTGATTCCATGTTCCTCTCCAGCCGTCGCGGGCCGCCTCCATGACATTTCCACAAGCAGATTCGCCTCACGGACGGGCTGGTCAAGCCCGTTGCTGACGGCCATGGCGGGGCTGCTTGCTTTCCCCGCCCGTAGGTCCGATATAAGACGCGGGAGGTTGGCGGTGGACGAGCCACTCGCCAACCGGGTCAGATCCGGAAGGAAGCAGCCCTAACGAGCGCGGTTCGGGTCGCTCGTCAGCCTCCCACCAATTCCTTGACTCGTTTGCAATGAGCCAACGCCTGGCGTGGCGGCGAAGCGGACAGCACGATGAGCGAGCCGAAAAAATCCGCAGTTTCCGGTCCTGCCGTGGCCGACTTACCGGCCGACGGCTACCGCGTGCTCGCGCGCAAATACCGGCCCGCAAGCTTTGACGACCTGATCGGCCAGGACGCCATGGTGCGTACCGTCTCGAACGCATTCGAGAGCGGTCGCATTCCGCAGGCGTGGATCCTGACCGGCGTGCGTGGCGTCGGCAAGACGACGACCGCCCGCATCCTTGCCCGTGCCCTCAACTACGAGCTGCCGGACGGTTCCGTGATGGAGCCGACCATCAAGATGCCGGTCATGGGGGTGCATTGCCAGGCGATCATCGAGAGCCGTCACCCGGATGTTCTGGAAATGGATGCCGCCTCGCACAATTCGGTCGAGGATGTGCGGCAGATCAACGATGCCATCCGTTATGCACCGATGTCGGCGCGCTACAAGGTCTACATTCTCGACGAAGTTCACATGCTTTCCGGGGCCGCGTTCAACGCGCTCCTGAAAACCCTGGAGGAGCCGCCGCCGCACGCCAAGTTTATCTTCGCGACGACGGAAATCCGCAAGGTGCCGGTCACGGTGCTGTCGCGCTGTCAGCGCTTCGATCTACGCCGCGTCGATGCCGCCGTTCTGGTCAAACATCTCGAAAGCATCGCCGCCAAAGAGAAGGTCGAGATCGAACCGGCCGCCCTTGCGTTGATCGCCCGTGCGGCCGAAGGCTCCGTTCGCGACTCCCTGTCGCTGCTTGATCAAGCCATCGCACATGCCGCTGGTCCGGTGCGCGCGGAAGACGTGCGCCAGATGCTGGGCCTTGCCGATCGCGTGCGCGTGGTCGATCTGTTCGAAGCGCTGATGAAAGGCGATGTCGCGGCGGCTTTGAAGGAATTGCGCGAGCAATACGACATCGGTGCTGATCCCGCTGTTGTGCTGAGCGATCTTGCCGAGTTCACTCATTTCATTACCCGCGTCAAAGTGGTGCCCGCCGTTACCGACGATGTCTCGCTGTCGGAGGCCGAGCGCACGCGCGGCCGAGCCTTTGCCACACAGCTTTCCATGCGGGTGTTGTCGCGCGCCTGGCAGATGCTGCTAAAGGGCGTTGCCGAGGTGCAGTCGTCTGGCCGCCCGGTCGCCGCCGCCGAGATGGTGCTGGTTCGCATTGCTTACGCCGCCGATCTGCCGACGCCTGACGAAGTTGTGCGTTCGCTCAGCGACGGCGGCGCAGCGCCCGCCCGTCCGCAGGGCAATGGTGGTTCGGCGCAGGCGCAGAGCTACGCGCCTCGTTTTGAAGCGCCGCGCGGCTCGCCGCGTTCGTCCGCTGCGGTTTCGCCGCGGCCGGCGGATGATCCCGTGGCGCGGCTCGATGAGCCTGCCGCCATTGCGCCGACGCTTTCGGTCGGTTCATTCGAGGAACTGATCGCGCTTGCCGTCGAAAAACGCGATATCTCCGCCAAGATGGCGCTGGAACGCGATGTCCGGCTGGTGCGGTGCGAGGACGGTCAGCTGGAGATTGCACTGGAGGCCAGCGCACCGAAAACACTGGTCCACGATCTCCAGCGCAAGTTGACCGGCTGGACCGGCAAGCGCTGGATTGTCGTCGTCTCCAAGGAGGAGGGCGCGCCGACGATGCGCGCGCAGGCCGAAGCGCAGCAGGCCGAAATCGAACGCGGCGTACAAAGTGACCCGCTGGTGCAGGCGGTGCTCAATCGTTTCCCGGGCGCCAAGATTGTCGGCGTGACGCAGAATGCGAGCGAAACTGGCGAGCCGGTGCCGGACGTTCCGCCGGACAGTGAGGACGACTGAGATGGCCGATTTTCTCGGTCTGATGAAACAGGCCGCACAATTGCAGTCCAAGATGCAGGCCATGCAGGCCGAACTAGACCAGATCGAGGTCGAAGGCACGGCCGGCGGCGGCATGGTCACCATAACGATCACAGCGAAAGGCGACCTCAAGGCCGTCAAGATCGACGATTCGCTGCTGAAACCCTCGGAAAAGGAAATACTCGAGGACCTGATGGTGGCGGCGCATGCCGACGCGCGGCGCAAGGCCGAAGCCGTATTGCAGGACAAGATGAAGGCTGTCACCGGCGGGTTGCCGCTGCCGCCGGGATTGGGTCTTGGTTAAGATGACGATCAAAGACCTTCCAGCCGTCATGCCCGGCCTTGTGCCGGGCATCCACGTCTTGAGGGCCGCAACAACCAAGTCGTGGATGGCCGGGACAAGCCCGGCCATGACAGATTGATATGCCGACCGCCGTTGCCGGGCCCGAAATTGAACGCCTGATCCAGCTGTTGGCGCGGCTGCCGGGGCTGGGGCCCCGTTCGGCGCGACGCGCGGCATTGCACCTCATCAAGAAGCGCGAATTGCTGATGGCGCCGCTCGGGGCGGCGCTGCAGACGGCGATGGAGAAGATCGTCATCTGCAAGGTTTGCGGCAATATCGACACGCAGAACCCTTGCACCGTCTGTACCGACGCCAGGCGCGATCAATCCATCATTGTTGTCGTTGCCGATGTCGCCGATCTCTGGGCGCTGGAGCGCGCACATGCGATCAACAGCCGCTATCACGTGCTGGGCGGCACGCTGTCGCCGCTCGACGGTGTCGGCCCGAAGGACATCGCTATCGACGCGCTCATTTCGCGTGCGCACGACGAGCAGGTCAAAGAAGTCATCCTCGCGCTTAATGCCACGGTCGACGGCCAGACTACCGCCCACTACATCACTGAACTATTGCTAGATGCGAATGTGAAAGTGACGCGCCTTGCACACGGTGTGCCGGTCGGTGGTGAACTTGATTACCTCGACGAAGGCACGCTCTCGGCGGCCATCAAGCAGCGGACCTTGTTCTAGGATTTCTTCGATTCCAGCGCCTTGAAATGCCCCCCGGCCTGTAACCAGGCGAGCAGAATGAAGCTTGGTATGCTGGCTGCGGTGCAAATCGCGAAATACCATGCCCAGCCTGTGGCCGCGGCGACATAGCCGGAGCCGAGCGCGAACACGGTTCGCGCCAACGCGAATAGGGCCGTCAACAAGGCATACTGGGTCGCCGTGTGCAACGGATTGCCGCAAAGCGCGGAAAGATAGGCGACAAAAATCACTGTTCCGATCCCGCTTGTGAAGTTTTCGGCGGTGATCGCGAAGGTGAGCCAGGCCACGTCCCGGCCCACGACCGCCTGCCACGAAAAGGCCAGGATAGCGACTGCTTGCAGAATTCCGCCGATCCACAAGCTCGTGGACATCGGCAAAGCGCGCGCCACAAAACCGCCAGCAAAGCCGCCGGCGATTGCTGCGGCAAATCCAACGCCCTTGATGATGGCGGCAAGCTCGATCCGGGTGAATCCTGTTTCAAGGACGAATGGTGTTGTCAGGGCGCTTGCAAGAGAGTCGGCGAATTTGAACAGTGTCACGAAGGCCAATATTGAGATCGCCATGTCGCGCGAAAGAAACTCGGAAAAGCTCGTGATCGCCGTATCCCATACACGCTTCCAGGACTTCTCGCGGGAATGCGCAGTGTGTGCGGATTCGGCCGCGGCCGATCTATCCGGTTCCTTGGCCAGTAAGGTTGCAGCGATTCCTACGCCAATGAGAGTCGCCATTGTAATGTAGGTCGCGTGATAGGCCGCCTGCTTGTCGAGCCCAAGCTGGATAAAACCGGTCACCAGAAAGAGCGCGCCCGCTCCGGAAATAAGCACAGCGATCCGATAGGCGGCGACATAGGATGCCATGCCGGCCGCCTGCTCGTTTTCAGGCAGGCTCTCAATGCGGAACGCGTCGATGACAATGTCCTGGGTCGCCGAAGCCGTTGTCACCAGCAGCGCCGCTCCGGCAACCAGCCAGGGCGAAATTGCCGGCTCACAAAGTGCAAGCAGAATGACGCTGACAACCAACATCAGCTGAGTGAGGATCAGCCAGGCGCGGCGCCGGCCCAGCAGGCGCGAGAGCAGTGGGATATCGAGCGCATCGACCGCGGGCGCCCATAGCGGCTTTGCCCAATAGGGCGTTCCAACCGCAGCGAACAAGCCGATTGTCTTGATGTCTACGCCGCTTTCGGTCATCCAGGCCTGTAATGTCTGCCCGGCAAGTGAAAACGGCAGCCCGGCCGAGAAACCGAGCAGCAGCACGATCAATACGCGCGGCTTGAGATAAACCGCCATCGCGTCGAGCCACGATGGCCGGGCCGGGCTGTCGGGGGCGGCGGTCATGCGCTAGTCGTTGGTGCCGAGCTTGCGCTGGATCGGGGCCGGGATGATCTGCGCGCTTGGCGGATCGTCGCTGAACTCGACTGCCTGGATTTTCTCGCCACGGCTGAGGATTTTTTCGGCCGATGTGACGATCTGCTCGATGTCCTTGTTGACGTTGCCGAAGTGCTTGTCGAGATTCTCGACGCGCTCCTTGAGCCGCTGTACGTCGTCGATCATTAGCGCTACTTCCCGCAGGATCTTGTCGGCCGCCTCGCGCATGCGGGCGTCTTTCTGTATCTGCTGGACAACCTGGATCGCCAGCATCAGCAGCGACGGCGACACGATAATGACACCAGCCCTGTAACCCTTCTGCAGCACATCATCGAAGGCATCGTAAAGTTCGGCGAACATGGACTCGGACGGGATGAACATGAAGGCGACGTCTTGCGTTTCGCCCTTGATCAGATATTTGCCGGAAATGTCGTCGATATGCTTGCCGAGGTTTTGCCGCAGCTGGCGCATGGCCTGAACACGCTCGTCGTCGGTCTTGGCGTTTTCCAGCGCAGTGGTCGCTTCCAGCGGGAACTTGGCATCAATGATCAGATGACGGTTGTCCGGCATGTGGATGCAGCAATCCGGACGATTATTGTTCGACAGCGTGAACTGGAATTCATAAGCGCCCTGCGGCAGCCCGTCGGCCACAATGGCCTCCATGCGGCCCTGGCCGAAGGCGCCGCGGCGCTGTTTGTTGTCAAATACCTTCTGCAGCGACGTCACTGTTGAAGCTAGATCGGTGATGTTTTTCTGCGCAGAGTCGATGACCGCCAGCCGTGCATGCAACTGCTGCAGATGTTCGGTCGTGTGCTTGGTCGTCGTCTTCATCGACTCGCCGATGTTCTGCGACACCGCGTCGAGCCGGGTATTCACTGTCTGCTGCAATTGGGTATGCGAATTTTGCAACCAACTGCCCATGGCATCGAGCCGCGCGTTGAGTTCCGCCAGGCGCGGATCGGGCCCGCGCGGGCGGAGCAGCAGTGCGATGATCGCGATCACCCCGACCGCAATGATCGCGCCAAGAACGATGAGGGTAATTTCCAGCATGGGGGTGCTTCTAGCGTGATTCGTCGCGCTATGCGAACGAACGGCGAACGGTAGGGCGATTGTGCCGGTGGCTCAAGGGCAAAGGCGCCAAAGGTACATTGACCGCGTGAGCCCTTACCCTTACATCGCGACCATGGCGGTTCGAGACATCCTCATCATTCCCGACAAGCGGCTGCGGCTCAAATCCGAGCCGGTGAAGGCCGTCGACAAGGCGCTGCGTGCGCTGATCGACGACATGTTCGAGACCATGTATGCGGCGCCCGGCATCGGGCTCGCCGCCATCCAGATCGGTGTCCCGCAGCGAGTTGTCACCATGGATCTCGCAAAAAAGGATGAGCCGAAGGCACCCCTGGTCTTCATCAATCCGGAAGTCATCTGGGCTTCGGACGAGAAGGCGACGTATGAAGAAGGTTGCCTGTCGATTCCGGAATATTACGAAGAAGTCGAACGTCCGAAGTCCGTGAAAGTGAAATTTCTCGACGAGAATCTCAAGCCGCAGGAGATTGACGCGGAAGGTCTGCTGTCGACCTGCTTGCAGCACGAGATCGATCATATCAACGGTGTCTTGTTCATCGACCATATTTCCAAGCTCAAGCGCGACATGGTCATAAAGAAGTTCAAGAAGGTCGCGAAGAAGACTGATGGCGCAAAGCCGCTCTCGGAGGATCAGGAGCCTTCGCATCACATCGGTTGACATCGCAGGCGGGGGCTGAATGCGCCTGATCTTTATGGGCACGCCCGATTTTTCCGTGCCGACGCTGATCGAGCTCGCTGCACGCGGCCACGAAATTGTAGCGGTCTATACGCGCGCGCCCAGGCCGGCCGGCCGCGGCATGGACCTGCAGCGGACGCCGGTCGAACGCGAGGCGCGAAGGCTGGGATTAACGGTTCACAACCCTAAATCGCTCAAGGACAATGCCGCCGCGGTTGAGATTTTCCGTGCGCACGACGCCGATGCGGCTGTTGTGGTTGCCTACGGCCTGATCCTTCCGAAGGCGATTCTCGAAGCGCCGCGTTTGGGCTGCTTCAACGTGCACGCTTCGTTGCTGCCGCGCTGGCGCGGCGCCGCGCCCATCAACCGAGCCGTCATGGCCGGTGATGCGGAGAGCGGTATTACCATCATGCAGATGGAAGAAGGTCTCGATACCGGTGCGATGGCGATGGCCGAACGCGTGCCTGTCAGCGCCGACATGACGGCCGGAGAATTGCACGACGCACTGGCGAGGGTTGGTGCCGACCTCATGTTGCGAGCGCTAGCCGCCGCCGAGCGCGGGTCGCTGATATTGACACCGCAGCCGTCAGCCGGCGTGACCTATGCGGAGAAGATTTCCAAAGGCGAAACACGGATCGACTGGACGAATCCGTGGAAGCGCGTGCACGACCACATCCGTGGCCTGTCGCCGTTTCCCGGGGCGTGGTTCGAACTCGATGGCGTCCGGGTGAAAGCGCTGCGATCAACGAAGGGGGAAGGGTCGGGAAATCCCGGGACAGTGCTTGATGACAGCCTCAGCATCGCCTGTAGCAGCGGCGCGGTGCGACTCACGCAGGTGCAGCGCGCTGGGAAGCAACCGATGAACACGGACGAATTTCTGCGGGGCACGCCGGTCAAGCCGGGGACACAGGTTGGTTAATGCGATAATGTGTAATCGAATCAGGAACACCAAAAAGCCCCGTTTTTCGGGCAAGCGTTTCTTTTCCTCCTTATCGTGACTATATGACTGTGAGCTGTGCGCGTCGCATCCGGCGCGCGGCCGCGGCTAACCTGGAACATCGCCCTTGAGCATTGGACATAACACCGACGTTTCTGCACCCGACGCCCGTTGGACGCAAATACTCAACCGCTACCGCGAGCCGAGCCGCGTCCGCAGCTTGATCGAACTGGCGATTACGGTTTTGCCATTGGTCGCTCTCTGGGCTGCGGCCTGGTTTATCTATTCACTGGGCTATTGGTGGGTGTCGCTTTTGATCGCGGTTCCGGCAGCAGGATTTCTGGTGCGATTGTTCATGATCCAGCACGATTGCGGCCACGGTGCCTTCTTCCCGAATAAATTGGCGAACGACTGGGTTGGCCGCGTCATCGGCGTTCTCACCATGACGCCCTATGACTTCTGGCGCCGCACGCACGCCATTCACCACGCCACCTCCGGCAATCTCGATCGCCGTGGCATTGGCGATGTCGATACCCTGACTGTGCGCGAATATTATGCGCGCTCGCGCTGGGGCCGCCTGAAGTACCGGCTCTATCGCCACCCGGTGGTGATGTTCGGGTTTGGCCCAGCCTATCTTTTCCTGTTGCAACACCGCCTGCCGGTTGGCCTCATGCGGAACGGCTGGCAGCCGTGGATCAGCACGCAGGCGACGAATGCCGCGATCGCGTTGATTGCCTTGGTGCTGATCTGGCTGATCGGCGTCAAAGCGTTTTTTCTCGTGCATTTGCCGATCATGCTGCTCGCCGCCGTCTTCGGAGTTTGGCTGTTCTACGTACAGCACCAGTTCGAGGATACGTTCTGGAACGAGAGTCGTGGCTGGGATCTGCATGAAGCCGCCTTGCACGGCTCGTCGCATTACGATTTGCCGCTGCCGCTGCGCTGGTTCACCGCCAACATCGGCATCCATCATGTGCATCATCTGCACAGCCGCATTCCTTACTACCGGCTGCCGCGCGTGCTGCGCGATCATCCGGAGCTGCGGAATATCGGCCGTCTGACGCTGCTGGAGAGCTTTCGCTGTGTCCGCCTCGTCCTGTGGGACGAAGCACAGCGCCGCCTGGTATCTTTTCGGGAAGCCCGGGCCTCAAACCGCTAACGCGTGACTTCCGCTGAAATCCTGTTTACTGGGTCGTCCGGCACCGCCGGATGATCACAGGTAAACGTATGCCCCGCTACAAGCTCACCATCGAGTATGACGGCACGCCATTTTGCGGCTGGCAGATCCAGGTCGACCAGATCACGGTGCAGGGCGTGCTGACGGCGGCGATCGAGGCGCTGTCGGGCGACAAGGTGCTGGTACAGGGCGCGGGCCGAACCGATGCCGGCGTTCACGCGCGGGCGCAGGTGGCACATGCGGATCTGAGCAAGGAATGGGACACCGACACCGTGCGTGACGCACTCAACGCGCATTTGCGTCCTCACCCCGTTGCGGTTTTGTCTGCTGAAAAAGTGCCGAATGATTTCAATGCGCGAACCTCCGCGATCAAACGCCATTATCTCTACCGGATCATCAACCGACGCCCGGATCTCACGCTTGCGGCGGGCCGCGCCTGGCGCGTGCCGCGTCCGCTCGATGCAGCGGCGATGCACGGGGCTGCACAGCGGCTGGTTGGCAAGCATGATTTTACGACGTTCCGGTCGACCGAATGCCAGGCCAAGTCGCCGGTCAAGACGCTCGATGAGCTGAGCGTCGAACATGATGGCGATCACATCAATATAACGGCGGTGGCGCGCTCGTTCCTGCACAACCAGGTGCGTTCCATGGTGGGCTCGCTGGTCGCTGTGGGCGAAGGCAAATGGAGCGCGGACGATCTCGCGCGTGCGCTTGCTGCGCGCGATCGCGCCGCCTGCGGCCCCGTCGCGCCGCCCGACGGGCTTTATCTCATGCAGGTCGACTACGAGCCAAAATACCGGTCGATGATCTTGCGATAAATCGTCGTGAGTGCGCGCAGGTCGGCAATCGGCACGCGCTCGTCGATCGCATGCATTGTCTGCCCGACCAGGCCGAATTCGACCACCGGGCAATGTGCGGTGATGAAGCGAGCATCCGATGTGCCACCGGTGGTGGATAGTTCCGGCTTGCGGCCGGTGACCTCGGCCACGGCGCTCGCGACCATTTCGGTGAAGGGGCCGGGCTTGGTCACGAACACGCCGGCATTCGACGGTTCCCACTGGAATTTAAACGCGATCTTTCCGCCCGCCGTCTTGGCCGCGCGTTGCTCGATCAGTTTCTTTAGAGAGTCGAGCGTGTGCTTGTCATTGAATCGGATGTTGAAACGCGCCCGCGCCTCACCGGGAATGAGATTGACGGTCTTGTTGCCGACATCGACCGTGGTGAATTCGAGATGCGAGGGCGCGAACTGCGCGCTGCCTTGATCGAGTGGCTCGCTTTGCAGCGCCGCGATCAAAGTCACCAGACCGCGGATGGGGTTTTCGCCGCGCTGTGGATAGGCGACATGCGCCTGCTTGCCGGTTACGATCAGATGACCGTTGAGCGAACCGCGCCGGCCGATCTTGATAGTGTCGCCAAGCTCCTCCTGGTTGCTTGGTTCGCCCAGGATGCAGTGGTCGAATTTTTCGCCGCGCTCCGCCGCCCATTTCAGCAGCTTGGGCGTGCCATTGACCGCGATGCTTTCCTCGTCGCCGGTGATCAGAAACGAAATCGAACCCTTGGGCTTGCCGCCGTGATGGCTGAGATGGTCGAGCACCGCGGCGAGAGCGCAGGCAATGCCGCCTTTCATGTCGACCGCGCCGCGGCCGAAAAGCTCGCCGTCCGCAACTTCGCCCGAAAACGGCGGATGCTTCCAGGCTTTTTCGTCGCCGGGCGGCACCACATCGGTGTGGCCGGCAAACACGAGATGTGGCGCGGTTGTTCCAATGCGCGCGTAAAGATTTTCGACGTCGTCGGTGCCCGGTTCGCGGAACGTCATGCGATGCACGGCGAATCCGGCGGTCTTCAGTGTTTTTTCGAGAAAGGCCAGCGCGCCGCCTTCGGCCGGCGTAACCGACGGGCAGCGCAACAGGTCGCGGGCAATGGTGACGGGATCGGCAACCAGTTGTTCTGTCATGTATGCCCTGCAAGTGGGTCGGGGCCGTAACGATTGGGGCCGTGCGCCCCTTTGCGGAATCCGAGCTCGACGAACAGATACAGAGCCACGATCAACAAGGGAGTGAGGATTACCCAATATAGCATGCTGGGATTGTCGGTCGGCCCATCAAGCTCGAAAATCGAAACGGCGTCCAAGAGCACGCTCAAGATCAGATATGAAAAGGGAATCCAGTGCCGCATGTCACGGTCATTTGCCCGTTTGAGAATGACGGCAAACTCCGGATAAAGGAATGCCAGTTCAATAACACCGATCAGTCGATTCTGCTCGAAATAGTCGCCGATAAGAAAGCAGGCAACCTCTGCGACGATAAGCGCGATGCTTCCAATCCAATAGGGTTGGCGGCTTATTCGGCCGTCGAACCTGAGAAAGAGATAGGTCAAATCCATATTGGATTTCCGCGGCGTCGCCGCCTCTCAATCCCTCAACAGCTCATTGATACTGGTCTTCGATCGCGTGCGCTCGTCGACGCGCTTGACGATCACGGCGCAATAAAGCCCGGGCCCGCCGCTTTTGCCAGGCAGCGTGCCGGGCACCACGACGGAGTAGGGTGGGACCTCGCCTTGTGTAACCGCGCCGGTGTCGCGATCGACGATGCGCGTGGATGCGCCGAGATAAACGCCCATCGACAGCACCGCGCCGGTGCGCACGATCACGCCTTCGGCGACTTCCGAGCGCGCGCCTACGAAGCAATTGTCCTCGATGATCACCGGGCCGGCTTGCAGCGGTTCCAGCACGCCACCGATGCCGGCGCCGCCGGAGATATGACAGTTCTTGCCGATCTGCGCGCAGGAACCGACGGTCGCCCAGGTATCGATCATGGTGCCGCTGTCGACATAGGCGCCGAGATTCACAAAGGACGGCATCAGGACAACGCCCGGCGCGATGAAGGCAGAGCGGCGCACGACAGCGCCAGGCACGGCGCGGAAGCCGGCTTTCTTGAATTTGCCGGCGTTCCAGCCCTTGAATTTGGAATCGACCTTGTCCCACCACACGGCCTTGCCAGGTCCGCCCGGGATCACGCTCATGTCGTTGAGACGAAAGGACAGCAACACGGCTTTCTTCAGCCACTGATTGACGTGCCAGCGGCCGTCGGCCTGCCCCTCGGCCACCCGCGCCTTGCCGGTGTCGAGCAGCTCAAGCGCGGAATTCACCGCCTTACGCACGGCGCCCTTCGTCTTCGGGCCGATCTTGTCGCGCCCCTCGAAGGCCTCGTCGATAATGCTGGCAAGCTTGTCGTTGGACATAGGGACTCCGGCTATTTGGCTGCGGTTTGTCGGGGGCCGGGGGAGGGATGTCAAGCGGCGGCGCCCGGGTTAAGCTTGCGGCCCCGGAGAAACATGCATGAACCGTCAATTCGCACGCTTGGCTTCGAGCCTGATCCTGCTGGTGCTTGGCAGCGCGCCGGCATTTGCGCACCACGTGATGGGCGGCCGCACCCCGGCCAGCTTTACCGAAGGCCTCGTGTCGGGACTGGGTCACCCGGTGATCGGGCTCGATCATTTCGCGGCCGTCGTGGCTGTTGGCTGTCTTGCCGCCGCACATCGCGTGGCGTCTGCACTCGCGATCGGTTTCGTGCTGGCGATGATGGCGGGTGTCGCGTTGCATTTGCATGGCACGACGGTGCCTGGTGCGGAAATCCTGGTGGCGCTGTCGGTGATCGTCCTGGGTATGTTCATGTTGCAGGGCCGTGAAGTTGCGGCCGGCGTGGCGTTCGTCATGTTCGCCGTTGTGGGGTTCATCCACGGCTATGCGCTCGGCGAGTCGATCTATGGCGCGGAGCCGACGCCACTCTACGCCTATCTGCTCGGCCTCGCGGTCATCCAGAGCGCAATCGCGCTTGTGGCTGTGCAGATTACGCGCGCGATGGCCAGACGTCCGGCGGTCATTTCGCCTCTGCGTCTGGTTGGCGCCGGCATTGCCGGCATCGGACTGGCGGTCCTGATGCAGCAGATCGTGCCGGGCGCCTGATCAGCGCTGTCCTATGCGTTCAAGAAATCCGGTGAGATCATCGGTGAGATGGTCGACGTAGGGTGCATCGCGCCCTTCGAGTTCCCACGCTTCGCGGAACACCTCGCGTTGACCTTCCGGCACCACCAGCACGGTAGTCATGCCGAGCGCGTGCGGCGTTTCTAGGTTGCGCGCCAAGTCTTCGAACATCGCAGCCTTCGCGGCATCGACGCCGTGGCGGGCGAGGAAACGCTTGTAGACCTGCGGCAGCGGCTTGGGATCGAGATCGGCTGCCGCGATGTCGAATACGTCTTCGAAATGCTGATGGATCTCGAGTTTCCGCATGACTGCATCGGCGTGCTTGCGCGTGCCGTTGGTGAGAATGAGCTTGCGGCCCGGCAGCATTTCAAGCGCGGCGCCGAGCGCGGGATTAGGCGTCAGCGGTGAATGATCGATTTTATGGACGAAATCGAGATAGTCGTCGGGCTTCATGCCGTGTTCGGCCATCATGCCGCGCATCGTCGTGCCATAGCGCTTGTAGTAGTCCTTCTGGACGCGGAAGGCCTCGTCCTTCGACACCTTCAGGAAATCGGACACATAGGCGCGGATGCGGTCGTCGACCTGCTGCCAGAGATTGAGGTGATGCGGATAGAGCGTGTTGTCGAGATCGAACACCCAGGTTTCGACGTGGCCGAAACCACGCGGCGCGGGGCGGGGCTTTGCCGGCACGAGACTACTGTTCCTTGAAACGCACGATCATGGACGGCTGGGCGCCCAGATCGATGACGGCAAAGCCGGCGGAATTCAGACCGCGCGTCGCGCAGTCCTTGTGGTCGGACACCTCGAAGCGGCCGTCGCGTGTACAGAGCGCAACTGTTCCGCCCCAGGCGAGCGGGACATCGCCACGTTTCACCGTGCGGCCATTGCCGTCAACGGCTTCCGCATAGCTGTAGAGCCGGCGTGGATCGCCGCGCAGGTCCGGCCGGACGCATTGTCCGGCTTCGACGCGATACCAGCCACGCGTGACGATGGTGCCCATTTCCACGACGCCAATCGACGCCATCACGGCGTATTTGGTGTCATTGCACCAGGAAAATCCGACGCCTTCCGGCTTGGCGGCGGCCTCGATCAAGGTGTCGAAGAAATTGGCCGCCGATGCGGCGTCGGCCGCCAGCTTGCGATCGGTCAGGAATTTTGCAAGCGCGGCCTGCGTCTTTGCGCCCTGCACGCCATCGATCGGATAGGCATCGTAACCGGCGATGACCAGCAAGCGCTGGATGCCGGCGAGCCGCGCCTGCGCGTCGTCGTAGTTAGCTTCTTCCGCCAAGTTGACGACGGGTCCTTTCGGGGAATCCGATGGCTTCGCCGCGCTGAAGTGCGCCTGCTGGCTTCCCGGACAGCCGCGCGCGCTCGCGATGTCGAAATCGCCGTTACGGATGCAGAATTCAGCTTGCCCGTCCTGCGGCAGTGGCGCGCTGCCATACACCGGCGGCGTGCGTGAGTGCACGTAGACCATGTCAACATCGAGCGGCCCGTCGAGAATCTGGCGGCATTGCCCGGGATCGAGGCGAAACCAGCCGCGCGTTGCGACGTTGGCGCGCTTTTCGAGGCCCACCGCGGTTTCCATACGGTAGCTGGTGCGATTGCACAGCGTAAGCTCGGCGCGTGCCGGCGCCGCGGCCAGCAGGGCGATTGACGCGGCAGCCGTGACGATGAGACCGCGAATCATGCGGCCATGCTAATCGGCATCTGCGGGGTGGGGAATTGCCGATATCTTTCCCGCTCGTCCCCGCGCAAGTGGGGACCCAGGGCGCATTTTCTTGGAGCGAAGTTTTAGTTCTTCTGGGTTCCCGCTTTCGCGGGAATGAGCGGATATAGTTGTTTTACCGATGCATCAGCGTGCCGACACCGTGGTCGGTGAGCAGTTCCAGCAACACCGCGTGCGGGACCTTGCCGTCCATGATGACGACGCCTTCCACGCCCTGGTCGAGCGCGTAGATGCAGGTCTCGACCTTGGGAATCATACCGCCGGAAATTGTGCCGTCGGCGATCAGTTTGCGTGCATCGGCGACCGACAGCTCCGTGATGAGATTTTTCGACTTATCGAGCACGCCGGGCACGTCCGTCAGCAACAGCAGACGCTTGGCCTTGAGCGCGCCCGCGATCGCGCCGGCAAACGTATCGGCGTTGACGTTGAATGTGCCGCCATTGGCTGATGTCGCGACCGGCGCCAGGACCGGTATCATTTCCCGTCCCATCACCTGGTTGAGCACGTTAACGTCGACTTTTTCCGGCTCGCCCACAAAACCGAGATCGATCACTTTTTCGATGTTGGAGTCCGGATCGACCACCGTGCGGCTGACCTTGCGCGCCTGCACCATGTTGCCATCCTTGCCGCACAGCCCGATCGCCTTGCCGCCGGCAGCATTGATGTAGCCGACAAGCTGCTTGTTGATCGATCCGGCCAGGACCATTTCAACGATTTCGACGGTCTTTGCATCCGTGATGCGCAGGCCGGCCGCGAATTCGGATTTGATGCCGAGTTTCTTGAGCATCGCCTCGATCTGCGGGCCACCACCGTGCACGACCACGGGATTGATAGCGGTCTGCTCGAGCAGGACGATGTCGCGGGCAAAATCGCGCGCCATCTGTTCCTGGCCCATGGCATGCCCACCATATTTCACCACGACGGTTTCCTCGTCGTAGCGCTGCATATGCGGCAGCGCCTCGGACAGGATTCGGGCCTGTTCTTGCGGGTCGATCTTGGGCGCTTTGCTCATCGTCTCGGCCTCGGGTGGCGATGGGTTCTAGCCGATACGACCGGCCCCCGACAATGCGTTTTGCGGGCGCATGATCTCTTCCGAAAACCAGTGCCCACTTTTCGGGATCATGCGCGTTATCGCTTTCGTTCATCCAGCAGGCGGGCGATGGCGGCGCGCAATTGAGGCATGCCTGTGCCTTCGTGGGACGAGGTCGTCAGCACGCCGGGGAAGGCACCCGGCCGCTTCGCCAGCGACGCCTCGACCCCGGCAATGCGAGCCTCGAGCTCGGAGGTTTTTATGGCGTCGGCTTTGGTGAGGACGATCTGAAAGCTGACGGCGGCCTGGCGCAGCTCCTCGAAGATGAGGTCGTCGGTGTCTTTAAGACCGTGGCGGGCGTCCACCAGCACATAGACCCGGGCGAGATTGGCGCGCCCGCGCAAATAGGCGCCGATCAGCGCCGTCCAGGCCGCGACCTTGGATTTTGCGGCGGCGGCGTAACCGTAGCCGGGCATATCCACGATGTTGAGTTCGGAGCCGCCGGTGAAGAAAATCAGTTCCTGGGTGCGACCGGGTGTCCGCGACGTGCGTGCGAGGCTTTTACGGCCGGTCAGCGCATTGACCAGGCTTGATTTGCCGACATTGGAGCGGCCGGCAAAAGCAATCTCGACGCCGCGCATCGGCGGCAGCGACGCAGGCGTACCGGCAGCGGCGACAAACTGCCATTCACCGGCGAACAGCTGTCGGCCGGTCTCGATTTCAGCGCGTGTGAAATTGTTGGCGTCAGCCATCACATCGCTCTTGGTCATTCCGGGGCGCGGGCATCGGCCCGCGAACCCGGAATCCAGATGCGAGCTTAGCGTATCTATCTGGATTCCGGGTTCCGGCCTTCGGCCGGCCCCGGAATGACGAGAGGCAGAACGCTACGGCTGCGTCTTCTTTTTATTGAACAACGCCTTGATGTTGTCGAACAGCTCGATCTTGGCGCCGTGCTTGCGCATGATGATGCTTTGCTGTGCCACCGACAGCGAATTGTTCCACGCCCAGTAGATCACCAGCCCGGCCGGGAAATTCGCGAGCATGAAAGTAAAGATCAGCGGCATCCAGTTGAAGATCATCTGCTGCGTCGGATCTGGCGGCGCGGGGTTGAGCTTCATCTGCACCCACATGGTCACGCCCATGATCAGCGGCCAGGCGCCCAGATGCAGGAAATGGCCGACCACTGGCAGCATAGTCGGATCCACCGGAATCAGGCCGAACAAATTGAAGACGTTGGTGGGGTCCTGCGCCGAGAGATCGTGAATCCATCCGAAAAATGGCGCATGGCGCATTTCGATGGTGACGAACAGCACTTTATAGAGCGAGAAGAAGACCGGGATCTGGATCGCGATCGGCAGGCAACCCGCTAGCGGGTTGATCTTCTCCCGCCGGTACAACTCCATCAGCTCCTGCTGCTGCTTGGCCTTGTCGTCGGCATAGCGCTCGCGCAGCGCCGTCATTTGCGGTTGCACCGCCTTCATCTTCGCCATCGAGGCATAGGACTTGTTCGCCAGCGGGAAGAAGGCGGCCTTGATCAGCACGGTGACGATCAGGATCGCGAGGCCGAAATTGCCGACGAGACGATAGAGGTAGTCGATCGCGAAGAAGAGCGGTTTGGTGATGAAGTAAAACCAGCCCCAGTCGATAAGCAGATCGAAGCGATTGAGGTCGAGCTGTTTTCCGTACTCGTTGACCACCGTGACTTCTTTGGCGCCGGCGAACAGACGCCCGTTGGCGGAGCCGGTTGCGCCCGGAGCAATGGTCTGCGCATCGAGCAGGTAGTCGGTCTGATAAGTCGGCACGCTGCCAAGTGTGCCGGTAGAGAAGCGCGCCTTCAGGCGCGCCGTCGTGTCGGGTACCAGCACGGCGGCCCAATATTTGTCGGTGATGCCGAGCCACCCATTGGTCACGTCAAAATTGACTGCCTTTTTCTCGGCGATGTTCTTGTAGGTGTATTCCTGCAGGCCGGATTCACCGAGCACACCCACCAGGCCTTCGTGCAGAATGTAATAGCCCGCGGTCTGTGGCGTGCCGTGGCGGGAAATCAGCGCATAAGGGTAAAGCGAGATCGGGCTCGAGCCCTTGTTGGTGACCTCATCCTTGATCGAGAACATGTATTTGTCATCGACCGAGATGGTGCGGCGGAATTCCAGGCCCTCGCCATTGTCGTAGGTCAGCGTCACCGGATGCGAAACGCTGAGCGCGCCGGATCCCGACTGCGTCCACATCGTGTCCGCGGTCGGTAATTTCACATTGGTGCCGGCCGTGCCGGTCCAGCCGAACTCGGCGTAGAACGGGTCGGCGGTGCCGGATGGCGCCAGTAACACAATGGGCGGTGACTTCGGATCGACGGTCTCGCGAAACTTGATCAAAGCGAGATCGTCGATGCGGCCGCCTTTGAGCGCAATCGAACCTTGCACGCTGCCGGTCGCGATCGCCACGCGCGGGCTTGCGGCGAGAGCCGCCGCCCGGTCGATCGGTGTTGCCGCTGCCGGCGCGCTGGCCTGGCCGGGCATTTGCGCCGGTCCCGCCTGCGTCGCCGGCGCCTGGCCGGGCTGAGCGGGCGTCGGTGCGTTCTGTTTCTGCGCTTGCTGTTGCGCCTGGAGTTGTTCCTGGCGCGCTTTTTCCTGCGGCATGGCAAAGAAGTATTGCCAGCCGAGCAAGACCAGCGCCGACAGCGCGATGGCGAGGATGGTGTTCTTATTGTCGGTCATCGGGATTCCATTTTGCCGTCGCGCCCCGCGTGTACTCGCCGCAACGCCCCTTCGAATTCCTGAGTCATCCGGTCAAACGGCAGTTCAAGCGCAGCTCGCCGTCCGACCAGCACATAATCATGTCCGGCGCGCAGCCGGGTGGCGGCTGAAAGCCGCACGATTTCTCGAAGGCGGCGGCGAACCCGGTTACGCTCGACGGCATTGCCGACCTTCTTCGATACGGTAAAGCCGAGCCGGGCAGGTCCCTGGTCGCGGCGATTGCGTGCCTGCAGCACGAATGCGGCGGCGGGTGCCTTCGTCCCGGTCGCCGTGGCCAGAAAATCCGCCCGTTGCCTCAGTCTTTCCATGAAAGCAATGTGCGGCCTTGCAGCCGCCGTCAGGCGGACAACCGCTTGCGTCCGCGCCCCCGGCGCGCCGACAAGACCTTGCGTCCACCTTTGGTTGCCATACGCGAGCGGAAACCGTGTCGGCGCTTGCGTACGAGCTTGCTCGGTTGATAGGTCCGCTTCACGTTCAGGATCTCCGCTGGGCGCGCCGTGGCAAGGAGGACGATGTCCTCAAAACGCCACGTAAACCCGAAGTCTTTCGGGCCGGCACACGATTTGCGCGGCTTATAAGGGAGGGGCCTTGGCCCGTCAATGCGACGCCCGTTTTGCCGGTGTTGCGGGCTCAAAACGCCTCACAAGGCGGTGAGCCGCCCCCGGCCGGACCGGCGTCTCGTGTATATAGTGTGAATGTTCACTCGCCTGCCTCCCGCCGACCTGCCGCGCGGCTTCGCCTGGCGGCTGCTACCATTGGTGGTGGTCATCGTCCTTTCCGCTGTGGCCTATTTTGCAGTTGGCGATGAGACCATATCGCTCCATGGCCTGGTCCGGCATCGCATGGCCATCTTCGGCTTTGTTTCGAGCCACCGTATGCTGGCCCTGCTCACCTACATCGGGATCTACATCGTTACGGTTGCCGTCTCGGTGCCGGGGGCGGCCTTTCTGACGGTCGCCGGTGGCTTTCTGTTTGGGCCATTGGGAGGTGCTGCGGCCGCAGTGGTTGGCGCGACAATTGGCGCGACGCTCATCTTTCTGGTGGCGCGCACGGCACTCGGCGAGCCTTTGCTGCGGCTGGCAGGCCCGCGCGCCAACCAGCTTGCAAAAGGCTTTCGCGACGACGCCTTCAGTTACCTATTGTTCCTGCGGCTGGTGCCGGTATTTCCGTTCTTCGTGGTCAACCTGGTGCCGGCCCTCGCGGGTGTGCGCCTCGGACCATTTATTGCCGCGACTGCGCTCGGCGTCATCCCTGCGGCCGTCGTTTTTGCGTTGGCGGGCACGGGCCTCGACAGCGTGATCATGGCGCAGAAGGAAGCGTATGATCAGTGCGCCGCGTCAGGCCGACTGGACTGTCGCATGGTGTTCGACACTTCCGACGTGTTCACGCCACAACTGATCGTGGCGTTGATCGCGCTCGGGTTGTTGGTGCTGGTGCTGGTCGTGCTCCGTCATTGGCGCGCTCGCTCGCGCGCCGTCATGTGATACGAAGGTTATTGTTGCGGGTCAGAGTTTCAGGATCATGACGGAAGTACTCGCGCCAGACATTTGCGTGATCGGAGGAGGGCCCGGCGGCTTATCGGCCGCCGCGGCCGCTGCGGCATTCGGGGTGCCGACGGTTCTGGTCGAACGCGGCAAGATGGGCGGCGATTGCCTCAACACGGGATGCGTACCTTCGAAAGCGCTGTTGGCTGCCGCGAAACGCGCCCAGGCGACACGCAGTGCAGGAGACCTCGGTGTCGCTGTGCAGAGCGTCGGCATCAATTTCGCCAAAGTGCGCGATCACGTGCAGGGCGTCATCGCAGCGATTTCCCCAGCGGATTCCGTCGAGCGTTTTGCCGGCTTGGGTGTTCGCGTCATTCAGGCGGCGGCGAAATTTAAAGACCGCAAGACCGTGGTCGCCGGCGATATTGAAATCCGCGCACGACGCTTTGTGATCGCGACCGGCTCGGCGCCGGCAATTCCGTCAATTCCCGGCATCAACGACGGGCCTTATCTCACGACCGACAACATATTCGATCTCAAAGAACGGCCGGAACATCTCGTCCTCATCGGCGGTGGTTCGGCTGGTCTGGAGCTGGCACAGGCGTTTCGCCGGCTGGGCAGTTCTGTGACCGTTCTTGAGGCGGCGCAGCCGCTTGCTCAGGACGATCCTGAATGTGCCGCCATCGTGCTCGACCGGCTCGAGCGCGAGGGTGTGGTCATCCATCGTGACGTGAAGGTCGTTGCGATCATGCATGCCGGCGCGACTGTGACCGTGACCATCGAAACCGCGGGCGCCGAACAGACCATCACCGGCAGCCATCTGCTGATCGCCGCCGGACGAAAGCCGGCGATTGATGATCTCGACCTCGACGCCGCGCGAATTCGCCACGACCAGTCCGGCATTGCCGTGAACAGAAAGCTCAAGACCAGCAACCGGCGCGTCTATGCGATTGGAGATTGCGCAGCGGGGCAATTAAAGTTTACGCACGCGGCCAACTATCATGCCGGCTTGGTGATCCGGAATGCGCTGTTCCGTCTTCCGGTGCGCGTGAACAGCGACGCTGTACCGTGGGTCACCTTCACCGAGCCTGAGCTCGCGCATGTTGGCCTGACCGAAGCGCAGGCGCGAGAGCGCCGGATCAATATCCGCGTTGCGCGCTCGCCCTATCATGACAACGACCGCGCACAGACCGAGCGCGAAACGCACGGTCACATAAAAGTCATCACCACGCGGAAAGGTAGGATAGTAGGCGTCAGCATTGTGGGGGCGCAGGCCGGTGAGCTGATAGGCATGTGGGCGTTGGCGATTGTGCAGCGCCTGAATATCCGCGCATTGACCGACGTCGTCCTGCCTTACCCCACTTTTGGAGAACTCGGAAAACGTGTAGCCATCGACTTCTTCGCGCCTGGTTTGACGAGTCCTTGGGTGCGGCGCATCATTGGCTGGATGCGAATCTTCGGTTGAGGCGATTTTGGAAGCGGGAATCGAAGCAGGCGTGAACGATTCGGAGCCAAGGCCGGCGCGGAAGCCCCGCGTTGGCCTTTCCGGCAAGCTGTTGTTTCTCACCATCCTGTTCGTGATGGTGGCGGAAATTCTGATTTACGTGCCTTCGGTCGCCAATTTTCGACTGAACTGGCTGAACGACCGGCTGGCCGCCGCGCATACCGCCGCGCTCGTGCTTGATGCTGCGCCAAGCGGCATGGTGCCGGAAAGTCTGGCCAACCAGATCCTCAAGAGCATCGGCGCGCGCGCCGTGGCGATGAAGATGGGCAATCAGCGCCGCCTGCTCGCGGCGTCCGATATGCCGACCGAAATTGCGCAGGACATCGACATGCGCGAGGTGTCGTGGTGGCGTTCGATTATCGATGCCTTCGATACGTTGCTGACCAGCAAGCCTGGCGACGTGATCCGTGTCGTGGGCGCGGCGCCGATGGGTGGCGATTTCCTCGAGATCGTTCTCAACGAAGCGCCGCTGTACAAGGCGATGTGGACGTTCTCCGTGAACATCCTGCTGCTGTCGCTGGCGATCTCCGGCATCACGGCGATGCTGGTGTTCTTTGCGCTGCATTACCTGCTCATCCGCCCGATGTGGCGCATCACCCGCAATATGATTGCGTTTCGCGCCGATCCGGAAAATCCATCTCGCATCATTGCGGAGAGCGGGCGACGCGATGAAGTCGGCACCGCCGAAGAAGAACTCGCCGCCATGCAACGCGAGCTCGCTTCGATGCTGCACCAGCAGAGTCGCCTTGCAGCGCTCGGCCTGGCAGTGTCGAAGATCAATCACGATTTGCGTAACCTGCTCGCGTCGGCACAGATATTCTCCGATCAACTCTCGACCTTGCCCGATCCGAAGGTGCAGCGTTTTGCGCCCAAGCTGATGCGCGCGCTTGAACGGGCGATCGCGTTCTGCCAGAGCACGCTCTCTTATGGTGCTGCGCAGGAGCCGCCCCCGGACCGCAAGACGATCGAAGTCGAGCCGCTGGTCGAGGAGGTGCACGAGGCGCTCGGCCTGACCCTCGACGTACCGATCCGGTGGATCGTGGCGGTGGAACGCGGTCTCACAATGGAAGCCGATCACGATCAATTGTTTCGCGTTCTCGTCAACATCGCGCGTAATGCGGTGCAGGCGCTCGAAGCTCGTGGCGCCCGCGATCCGGCGCGCGATCAAATTCGAATTACCGGTCGGCGCGAAGGCAGCGTCGTTGTGATTGAGGTTTCCGATACTGGCCCGGGCGTGCCCGAAAAAGCCCGTGCCCATATGTTTCAGGCCTTCCAGGGCGCCGCGCGTGCCGGAGGTACCGGATTGGGCCTGGCGATCGCTGCGGAACTGGTGCGCGCGCATGGCGGTGAAATCCGCCTGGTGCCGGGGACAATCGGTGCCACGTTCAGCATCACGATCCCTGACCGCGCCGTCGATCTGAGTACACGACGTGGTGAACGCGCCCGCGCCTGAAGCCGGGAAGAGATCCTAACGCGCGGTGTTCGTTGCGTAAGGGCGCGTCACAGGTATTTTTTGTAAAGGACATTGCCATGGTGCCGCCGGTGAATTTGCTCGCGGTCGCGACCGCCGTGCCGCCACACAAGCTTGAACAGCGCGCGGTGGCCGAGGCCGCGCGCCAGGTCTATGGACGTACATTCGCGCGCTTTCCGAAACTTGCCGAAGTGTTCGTCAACGCCGGCATCGAGCGCCGTTATTCGGCGCGACCGCTCGAATGGCTGACTGCCCCGCATGACCTGGCCGAACGCACGGATGCCTACGTTGAGAGCGCGAGTGAGCTGTTCGTGACAACGGCGCGCGCGGCGCTTGAGCGTGCGGGACTTTCGGCGCGCGACGTCGACGTGGTCGTAACGGTGTCGTCGACCGGAATAGCAACTCCCAGCCTTGAGGCGCGCGTCGGACCAGAAATGGGTTTTCGACCGTCGATCATGCGTGTGCCGGTTTTTGGCCGCGGCTGTGCCGGTGGCGTTTCCGGCCTCACGCTCGGTGCACGGCTTGCGCGCGCCGAACCGGGCGAGGTCGTTCTCGTGGTCGTGGTCGAGCTGTGCACGCTCACTTCGCGCACCGATCGCGGTACCAAATCGGACGTGATCTCGTCGGCGTTGTTCGGCGATGGTGCCGCCGCTGCGGTGCTGCGCGCCGGTCCCGAAGCCGCGCCGCTGCGCATCGGGGCCGCAGCCGAGCACACCTGGCCGCGCACGCTCGACATCATGGGTTGGGTGATCGATCCGATCGGCTTCCGGGTGATGCTTTCGCGCTCGTTGCCGCGCTTCGTCGAGCAACGCATGGCGGGCCCGATGCGGCGCTTCATCAAGTCGGCCGGGCTGCACGCGCCGCAGCTCGTTTGTCATCCCGGTGGGGCCAAAGTGCTTGACGCAATCGAAGTCGCGCTCGAATTGCAGAAAGGCACGCTGCGGGACGAGCGGGAAATTCTGCGCAACTACGGCAATATGTCGGCGCCCACCGTGCTGTTCGTTCTTGAACGCGCGCTGCGACGCGGCTTGCGCGGCTCGGCACTGCTGTCGGCGCTCGGCCCGGGCTTTTCGGCAAACTTTCTGGCACTCGAGGCCGCGCATGGGTGAGGGTGCCTGGCTCGTCGCATTCCTCGGCGCGCAGCGGCTCGTCGAACTCGGGCTTGCGCAATTCAACACCGGGCGTTTGCGTGCGGAAGGCGGCGTCGAATTCGGCGCAGCGCATTATCCATTGATGATTGTCCTGCATGGCCTGTGGCTGCTCGGGCTGTGGGCGCTCGGTCACGATCAGCCCGTCAACGTGTTCTGGCTGACGGTGTTCGTGCTGCTTCAGATCGGCCGGGTGTGGGTCATCGCGAGCCTTGGCCGGCGCTGGACCACGCGTGTCATCGTGCTCCGTGGCGCGGCGCCGGTTGCCCGCGGGCCGTATCGCTGGATACGGCATCCGAACTATCTGATCGTCGCTCTGGAGATTGCGGTGGTTCCGCTCGCGCTCGGCCTGCCTGGCTTCGCTCTGGTCTTTTCGATCGCCAACGCGGCGTTGGTCGCCTACCGGATCCGCGTCGAAAACGAGGCGCTGGCCTGGGCCGCCAGGCCGGCATGAGCGCGGTATGGCCGCAACCCTTGCCAATAAGGGGTCAAGACGATAGCTATGCCCCCGGTCCCGCGGGCCGGTGTTCGGCGGCGGAATCAAGCGCCCGTAGCTCAGCTGGATAGAGCACCAGACTACGAATCTGGGGGTCAGGAGTTCGAATTCTCTTCGGGCGCGCCACCCTTTCCGCCTCGGCGCCGGTAGCTCAGCTGGATAGAGCACCAGACTTCGAATCTGGGGGTCAGGGGTTCGAAATCCCTTCCGGCGCGCCACTTCTCCGGATTGTGTCCGCTCAGCGGTCGATCGTGATGTCCGCGCTGCGCGCGCGCGACACGCAGATCATGATCGTGTCTTTGCGCTCGTGTTCAGCCAGCACCAGGTCACGGTGATCGGCTTCGCCCGCAAGCATTCGGGTACGACATGTCCCGCAGGTACCGGTTTCGCATGAACTCGGCACGTCGAGGCCATGCGCGCGCAGGACTTCGAGAATGGTCTTGTCGGTCGGTACGTCGAGGACGTCGCCCGAGCGCGCGAGCCTCACCTTGAACGGCTTGTCGTCGGCCTTGTGCGTCTCGGCCTCGCTGAATGCCTCGAAATGCACGGCCGTGGGCGACCAGTGGTCGGTCATCGCGCGCACCGCCTCCATCAAGGGTCGCGGTCCGCAGCAATAAAGGTGCTCGCGATTTTTTCGTTCGGCCAGGATGGGACGCAAGTCGAACGAGCGCGATGCATCGCCCTCATCGTAGTGAATGACGACCTTGTCCTTGAATTCGGGCGCGTTCAGCTCGTCACGGAACGCTGTCGTTTCCGGCGAGCGCGAACAGTAGAACAGTCGAAAGCGTTTTCCCTCCGCCATCACCTGGCGGATCATCGCCATCATCGGCGTCACACCAATACCGCCGGCGATGAACAGGAAGTCCTGCGCGCGTTGCGGCAATGCAAAGTCATTGACTGGTGCGGTTACAGTGATCTCGTCGCCAGCTTTCACGCCGTCGATCAGGCTGCATGAGCCGCCGCGGCCATTGCTCTCGCGCTTGACCGCGATCTGATAACGTTCGCGCTCAGCCGGGTCGTTGCACAGCGAATATTTCCGCAACAGACCGTTGGGGACCCGGACGGCGATATGCGCGCCTGCCGAAAATTCCGGCAACGGCTTTCCCCCGGGATCTCTGAATTCAAGGAGATTAATGCCACTCGCGATCTCGTCGTTGCGAGTCACGCGTAGCGCCATTGTTATCGGTGGATCGATGGCCGTCATTGTCTCTCCGGAATACGGTCGAGACACAACAAGTGGCGATTTTGCCGCGGCGAGGCAAGAGGCGGCGACGCCGCGTCAACGCGCGCCGGTGCTCACGCGTTCGATGGGGCGTGGATTGGCCGAAGCGACGGGTGCCGCTACCGCCATTACCGCGCCATAGGCGTCGGCAAGGCCGGCGCCGAACATGACATCGTGTCCCTTCGGTCCGAGATCCTTCGCGGTCGCCTGCAATATATTTCGGACCTTGTCTGGCGTGAGATCGGGCTTGCGCTGAAGCATCAATGCCACGATCCCGCTCACTTCCGCCGCGGAATAGGACGTGCCGGAGGACACTTCATAGCTGCTGTCGGGAGCCGCGACGAGGATTTGTGCGCCGGGCGCGGCAATGGCGATATACGGGCCGCGGTTTGATTGCTCGAACAACTTGTCCTCGGCGTCGGTCGCGCTGACGGCGATCACATTGGGGTCGGCGGCCGGATAGAGCGGCGGCGACTTCGCGCCGGCATTGCCGGCTGCGGCCACCAGCACGATGCCTTTCTTGCGTGCGGCCTCCAGGCTGCGGTGAATTGCAGGATCGGCTGGCCCGGCAAAACTCATATTGATGACGCGTGCGCCATGCGCGGCGGCCCAATCGATACCTTTGAGGATATTGAAGGTGGTGCCTTCGGCGCCGGCATTGTTCGGGTCGAAAGCGTGCACGGCCAGAACTTTTGCCGAGGCGCCGCGCCCATCAGTTTGCCGTGCGCCGCGACCAGGCCAGCGATGGCCGTGCCGTGCTTGTGCGCCGCCGCGGGCTCTTTGGCTGTATCGAAGACTCCCGCGATCGACCCGGCCAATTCGGGATGCTTGATATCGATGCCGGAATCGATCACCGCGACCAGCACATCGTCGCCTTTGGCGAGGGCATGGGCCTGCGGTAAATGCAGCCGGCGAGTTCATATTGTGCAGGATCACCTTCGCTTTTGGCTGCACTGCCGATCGGGTTGTCGGTCGAGTTTTGTTGCAGCGTGAACAGGTAGTTCGGCTGCGCCGATGCCACCACGCGATCGCCTTCGAGCCCGCGCACCACAGTGGTCACCGAGCGGCGGTCGGGAATCCGCCAGCGGTAAAGCGTTGTACCGGTCAGCTGGAATGTCTGGCTTTCGATCCGCGTCAGCTGGTGGCGCCTTTGCAGGGCATCGATCTGCTGCGTGCTGACAGAATTGGGAATCTCGATAACCACCTCGTCCGGCACCAGGCGGCGTTCATTGACCGGCGGCGCGCCGCTCGGGCCGCGGCGGTTCGATTGTTGCGACTGGCGGGGGCCGTTGTTGGCAGGTCCGTCGTCAACGACAACACCGCTTGAGGGATAGCCTTGCGGCAGACCCATGATGATTCCCGGGACGACCGCGCCCCAGCCGGGCCCGCGAAAGCCGCCACCATGGGGACCATTGCCGCCGCCGGTTGGCCCCATCGGTCCTCGGGCGCCGATATCGGATGACGGACCGCGGCCCATCATTTTCTGCGCCGAGGCACTGTCCGCTGTGGCCGCGAACAAAGCTGCGATCACGCAGAGCAGAGCGGTTTGTTGGCTACGCATGACGTGACCTCCGGGGGCGGCGGGCGTCGTTCAGGTTCACTCGGTCGTGGCGATGAAGCCGACGACTTTGTCCTCTTGCAGCTTCTTCACGATGGTGGCGAGTTCGCCCTTCGGAATGCCGGTCACCGCGACGCGGACCTTGTACAGCCCGCCGGCCATCGGTCCGGCTGCGATCGATAGCTTGTTGGCTTCGAGGAACTTGGTGATGTCGTCGGACGATGCCTGCGGCGCGAAACGAATGAGCGTAAATGCGCCGGCGCCCGGATCGGTGGTCGGTGCCGAGGCGGTTTGGTAACCCGCCGTCTTCGTTTCCTTGAGCGCGATGTCGGCCAGCAGTCCGGCCTGCAGCAGGATCGCAATCGCGGCGGCGCTTGCCGACCAGGCCAGCGTGCGCGGCGACAGGCTTGCGAAGAATTCGGAGACGCGGCCGCCGAGATTGAAAGACCCGGCCTGCCGGCGCGCCGGCTCCGCATCGATCTTGGCGAACAGCTTTTCCATTGCGCGCGGCGACGGGGCGCCAAGCGTTTCATTAAGGTGGATGGTTTCGCCCAGCTCGTCGCGCACCAGCGCGTAGCGGCGGGCAAGTTCGGGATCGCGCGCGAGCGCGTCTTCAACCCGTTGCGTGTCGCGACGGCTCAGCGTTCCCGCAGCATGCCAGGGCAGCAGGTTCTCGATCTCGCTGCGCTCGGGCGCGTCTTGGTTCGTCGCGTTCATGGCCAACCTCGATCTATTCCTTGCTCCTTCAGGAGCTCGGAGAGTTTCTTGCGCGCGTAGAACATACGCGTCTTCACGGTCGCCTCCGGGATGCCGACGATCTCGGCCACTTCTTCCACCGACTTCTCGTGATAGTAGACGAGGTCGATGATCTCCCGATGGTCCGCCGAGAGCCTGGTCAGGCATTGCCGCAAGGCCGAGCTCTTGTCTTTCTTCGCCAGGGTCGTTTCGGGATCGTCAGCGTGATCCTCGATCTGCCCCGCCGTCTCGTCATCCAGTTCTTCCTCCGGTCGGCGCCGTAGCGCCGACAGGGCTTTGAACCGCGCGATGCTCAACATCCATGTCGATGCGGCGGAACGGCCCTCGAACTTCCCGGCTTGCCGCCAGATGTCGAGGAAGACCTCGCTGATCAAGTCTTCCGCCGTCGCTTCGTTGCGCACCAGACGCAGTACGAACCGGTACACACGAACATGGTGCCTCGCGTACAGCACCTGCATGGCGAGCCGGTCGCCACCTGCGATCCGCGATATCAGAACTTCATCCGAAGTCGTTTGCATCGCAGGTTTGATCGACTCGTGAATAGGTCGCGTGGCGGGGCGTCCAGGTTCAATGCAATTCGAAGAAACTTGCGTGCACCGGCCGCCCCCGGAGGTGATCGCCGGGGTAGTTTTCCCTTTTCGGGCGCGCCTGAGCAAGAGAAAGCCGCCAAATACCGGCATTTACCCGCTATTGGCGTGAAAAAAGCGTGACGCGGCGTCCCCACGGCAAATAGCGGGGCCGCGGGCTTTGAACCTTTCCGGGGCTCGCGCCGACCCATGTTCAGGATGTGGCAATCACATCCCTTGCCACCCAGGCCCCTGAAACAGGAGAAACGTCATGTTCCGCAAGCTCGCTCTCGCCCTCGGCGCCACCGTTGTGATCGCTTCAGCCGCGCTCATCCCGACCTCTGCTTCCGCCCATATGCATGGCGGCCACGGCGCCACGGCCCTGGGGCCATGGTTGGGGCTACGGCATCGGCATCTACGCGCCGACGACCTACGTCGCGTCGGATTGCTACTACGTCAAGCAGCTCGTCAACACGCCGGTCGGCCCGCGCGTGCGCCGCGTCGCGGTCTGCGATTAATCGCACTGACGACTGAATCAAATCACCCCGGCTTCGCCACGGCGAAGCCGGGGTTTTGTTTTTTGGTAAAGCCGATATCGTCTCCTTGCGTCCGGCCAAAAAACACTGCCAGCGCCCTATGGCCGCACCGCAGGACGACAACAAAGGCTTCTTCTATGCTCGAAGGCTTCAAGCGATCTGAAATCAAGACCAGCGGTGCGCGCATTGTCACGGTGACCGGCGGCAGCGGACCGCCGGTTCTCTTGATGCACGGCAATCCGTTTAATCATCTGTCGTGGCTCAAGGTTGCGCCGACGCTGGCGCGCGAATTCACCGTGGTGGCCACCGATCTGCGCGGCTACGGCGATTCGGAAAAGCCGCCCGGCGGAGAGGATCATTCCGGCTATTCGTTCCGCGCCATGGCGCAGGACCAGATCGAGGTGATGGCGGCGCTCGGCTTTGATCGCTTCATGGCCGCCGGTCACGATCGCGGCGGCCGCGTGCTGCATCGCATGTGTCTCGATCATCCCGCGGCAGTGACGCGCGCGGCGATCCTCGACATCATTCCGCAGCATCACCTGTTCAACAACATCAACAAGCAATGGGCGACGTTTTCCTGGCACTGGTTCTTCAACATCCAGCCATTCGACATGCCCGAACGCATGATGGGCGCCGATCCCGACTGGTTCATCGAAAAGAAACTGGCGAAAACCAAACAGGGCCTGAGCTTCTTCGACAAGGACGCGCTGGCCGAATACAAACGCTGCTTCCGCAATCCGGCAACGATCCATGCCATCTGCGAGGACTATCGCGCCTGCGCCGGTGTCGATCTCGCCATGGATACCAGGGATTTCGAGGCCGGCCGCAAGATCGACTGTCCCGTGCTTCTGCTATGGGGCGCGACCGGCGGCGTCGGCCGCAACAGCAAACCGGGGCCGGCGGAAATCTGGCAGCGCTATGCGTCCAACATCATCGACGCCAAAGCGCTGCCGTGCGGACACTATTTGTCCGAGGAAGCGCCGGAAGAAACGACGACCGCGCTTCGCGATTTTTTCGCTGCCGGATAGTCAGGCAGTCGCTGCCGGCTCGGACAGGAAATTCTTGACCGCATACCAGAGGAGATGCCGGTTGCTGCCGTAGCCCGCGCTGTGCGCGGTCTGCGGCAGGATCACAAATTGCCTGTCGCCGTTTGGAAGCTGACGATAGAAATCGAGCAGGTCGTCGTTCGTCGAATTGCCGTCGAACTCGCCGCGAAGCATAAGCACCGGCGAACGCACTTTCGTTGGATCGACGATCGGCAGATTTGCGGCCATGTCGATATAGGTGCCGCTCGGCACCTGATCGCCGAATTTCATTTCGTCCGCGATGATTGCCTCTGGTACCGCCGGGTCGTAGAACGCGGGATGACCATCGCGCGTGAAGATTGAACTAATCATCTTTGCATCACGCTTTCGCCGCGGGCTCGCGCGTAGTGCATCGATCTTGGCTCTCCGACGCGCGATTTCTGCCGCCCCGTTTCCCTTGTAGGTGAATGCACAAAGCACCAACCGGTCCACCGGCTCTGGTTGGGCCTGCGCGTAAGCTGCGGCGCGGATGCCGCCGGACGAGGTGCCGTAAAAGTGCGCTTTCTTCTGACCGGTTTCTTTCATAACGACCGGAATTGCTGCCTTGAGATCTTCCACACCACTCGCAATGTCCGAATTATTGCCCGATGAACCCGAGCGGCCGTAGCCGTCATGGTCCATGGTCCACACGTCGTAGCCGTACTGGGCGAACACGTTCATCATCGAGTATTCGCCCTTACCTGGCACGGTAAGGTCATATGACGAGCGAGAAGAGTTCGAGGAGCCGTGTACCAGGAACAAGACCGGAAGAGGCGGCTCGCCGGGAATTGGCGCGCGAGCGCGCTTTCGCCAAAGGTTGAGCTTCACATCGCCCTTTCGGGCCCAGTATTCCGCGCTCCATATTTCGGTGATCGTTGCCGCCTGTATCGGGCCGGCAAGGCCGGACAGAAATCCTGCACCGGCAGCTAGTCCGGCGTTTTTGAGAACGGTACGACGGGGAAAAGTAGGGTCGGATTTGCTCATGGCCGCCTCCCGATGGGCCACCGTTTCATTCAGTCGGTGGCCTTATTTCGGACAGACTAGCAGACTGACGAAACGGCGGGCAGTCCACTCGCCCAGCGGGGTTAGTTCTGCTAGGGGTCGGTCAAGACGCGCTTGGGCGCGTGGCGCCCAAGGTTATAAGGCCGGCGCGAACCGGAGGAATGATGGTTAAGTCGCTGCGCGCGGTGGCGCGATTTTTTCAGCATACGATCGGCTGGAATCGGATCGGGGTGCTCCTGAGCATCGCCATCATTGCGATCGCAGTGGTGGTTCTTATCCACATGCTGCGCGACATCAATGTTGATGAGGTCTATGCGGCGCTCAAAGCCACCGAGCCGCGCCATATCGCCGCTGCTGCGTTTTTTGTTGCCTGCGGCTATTTCACATTAACCTTCTACGACTGGTTTGCCCTGCGCACGATCGGACGCAACGAAGTTCCGTACCGCATTGCCGCGCTCACCGGCTTCACCAGTTATTCGATCGGGCACAATATCGGCGCGACCGTCTTTACCGGCGGCGCCGTACGCTACCGCATCTATTCGTACTACGGGCTCGACGCCGTTGAGGTGGCGAAGATCTGTTTTATCGCTGGCCTGACGTTCTGGTTAGGCAATGCCACCGTGCTCGGTCTCGGCGTTACCTATCATCCGCAGGCCGCCGGACCGATCGACCAACTGCCGCCCTGGATCAACCGTGGCATCGGCATAGCCATGCTGGTGGTGCTTACTTCATATGTCAGCTGGGTGTGGAGCGCGCCGCGCGAGATCGGGCAGGGCGAATGGAAAGTGCAGTTGCCGAGCGGGCCGTCCACCTTGCTGCAGATTTGCATTGGCATCCTCGATCTCGGCTTTTGTGCGCTTGCGATGTACATGCTGTTGCCGGACGAGCCGAACGTCGGGTTCGTGACGATGGCGGTGGTGTTCGTTTCGGCGACGTTGCTGGGCTTTGCCAGCCACGCGCCCGGAGGGCTCGGCGTTTTTGATGCCGCGATGCTGGTGGCGTTGTGGCAGTTCGACAAAGAATCCGTACTGGCCGGACTGCTCCTGTTCCGCATGCTCTACTATATTGTGCCGTTCGCGATTGCACTGCTTATTCTCGGTTCGCGGGAATTGTGGCTCAACATGCACGGCAAGCGGCGGGCGCTGCAGCCCAAAGTCATCACGTCCGCGACCGCTCCTATCCGCAGTGAGATTGAAGCCGAAAAAACCGACGCCGGCTGATCATGGCGATAGATGAAGACCGCCGCGATTTTCCATCCGCCACCGGATTGGCAAGCCGATTGCGTGGCGCATGGCGAGTTTTGCGCGGCCGGGGCGACGCCGTCACCAGCGCTGAAATCGTGCGCACGCCCGGACGCTCGCTCGCTCACCCACAGATTTTGCTGGTCGAGCAGTTGATCGCCGGTTTTCCGAGCGCGGCAATCGTGCTCGACCGTGAGAGCCGGGTGATCGCATTCAATGAAGCGGCAACCGGTATCGCGCCAGCCTTGCGGCGCGGCGAACCTGCCCTGATCGCATTACGCATGCCGGATCTGGTCGATGCGATCCGTCGCGCCGCTAAACGTGCGGAGCAGCAGCGCGTGGAATTTTTCGAACGTGTCCCGCTCGATCGGTGGTTTGAGGCCTTCGTTACCCCGCTCAGACTCTCCACCAGTGCCGGCGCCGCGGCCGACGTGTTACTGATGACATTCAACGATCTCACGCCCTTGCGCCGGGTCGAAGAAATGCGCGCCGACTTCATTGCCAACGCCAGTCATGAGTTGCGCACTCCACTCGCGGCGCTGCTTGGGTTTATCGAAACCCTTCAGGGCACCGCAAAGGACGATCCCGCCGCGCGCGAAAAATTCCTTGCGATCATGCAAGGGCAAGCAACCCGCATGGCCCGTCTTATTGATGATCTACTGTCGCTGTCGCGTATCGAGCTCAATGCCCATTTGCAGCCAAATACGCCGGTCGATCTGGCGCCGATTGTACGTCAGGTGGTTGACGGCTTGCAGACGCTGGCGCGCGACCGCGGTGTCGAGATCAATGTCGCCTCACCGCCGGACACATTGATGGTGCTGGGCGACCGGGACGAAATGATCCGCGCGCTCGAGAACCTGGTCGAGAATGCGCTCAAATATGGCGCGGCCGGCAAACGGCTCGACATTACGCTTGCGCGCGGCCAGACCCGCAGCGGCGCGCCCGAGGCGCGCGTAGCGGTACGCGATTACGGTCCTGGCATCTCCCCCGAACATCTGCCGCGACTGACGGAGCGATTTTACCGGGTCGATGTCGCCGACAGCCGGGCGCAAGGCGGCACCGGGCTCGGCCTGGCCCTGGTCAAACACGTGCTCAACCGGCATGGCGGGCGCCTGACAATCGAAAGCACTTTGGGCCAGGGTGCGACGTTCGTAATGCACCTGCCCTTACGCACCGGCGATTCCCCGGCTTCCGCCGAAATCTGATTAAATCCAACCGTTTACGTTGTCATGTGACTGTCACCGAACCTTTATAGAACGGTGACATGCGACGCTTATGGCTGACCACGACTTCGGATTTTCGCAAGCCAAGAACAAACCAAAAAACGTCCGAAGCGGTCTTGGAGAGCGTTTTTAGATCAACAGCGGACGTCCAGACGATTGGACGTAAGGACATCGGGACCGAGGGCCTTCTGCGGCCCGCGTTCGTCCTTGCCCGCAAACATGGAGAGAACCTGTGAAACACTGGACCGCATTGGCAGCTGCCGGCTTCATCGCCGCTGCCGCTTTCGTTCCGGCCAACGCTGCCGACATCTCTGGTGCCGGCGCTACCTTCCCCTATCCAATTTATGCGAAGTGGGCGGACGCCTACAAAAAAGTCACCGGCAACGGGTTGAACTATCAGTCGATCGGTTCAGGTGGCGGTATCAAGCAGATCACGGCCCGCACCGTGACATTCGGCGCATCCGACATGCCGCTGCAACCGGCCGAACTCGAGAAGATCGGCGTCATCCAGTTTCCGACCGTCATGGGCGGCATCGTCCCGGTCGTGAACCTCGATGGCATCAAGAGCGGCGAACTCACGATCGATGGCCCGACGCTCGCGAAAATCTATCTCGGCGAAATCACCAAGTGGGATGATCCGGCGCTCAAGAAACTGAATCCGAATGCCAAGCTGCCATCGCAGGCGATCGCGCTTGTTCACCGTTCGGATGGTTCCGGCACGACCTTCATCTTCACCAACTACCTGTCGAAGGTCAGCGAAGGCTGGAAGTCGAAAGTCGGCAGCAACACATCGGTCGAATGGCCGGCCGGGATCGGCGCCAAGGGCAACGAAGGCGTCGCCAACAATGTCGGTCAGACCAAAGGTTCGATCGGCTACGTGGAAACCGCCTACGCCAAGCAGAACCACCTGACCACGACGAAGATGGTCAACAAGGACGGCCAGACCGTCGAGGCTTCGCCTGAGGCCATCATGGCCGCTGCCGGTGGCGCCGACTGGGCGCACGCGCCTGGCTTCTACATGATCCTGACCGACTCGGCGGGCGCCAAGTCATGGCCGATCGCGGGCGCGACCTTCATCCTGGTGCCCAAGCAGCCGAAGGATCCGGCCGCCGCCAAGGAAGCGCTCAAGTTCTTCGAATGGGCCTACAAGAACGGCGACGAGATGGCGTCGGCCCTCGATTACATCCCGATGCCGGACAATGTCGTCGACCTGATTGCCGCCAAATGGAAAAGCGATATCAAGGACGATAGTGGCAAGCCGGTCTACTGAGATCAATGTGATCGGGAAAAGGCGCCTGCTGGCGCCTTTTCCTTGTCCACCGCCGGCATATACGAGTCTTGTATTGCGGCCGACGGGCCGCTTGAGTGGCTCCCCCGATGCGCGTTTAGTCAGAGGGAGAGCCGGATGCAGCCTTCGGGGAGGCGATCCGTGGTTGATGTAGCGTTGCAAGGCGGAGCCGCCATGACGACCCCCCAGGTCGATCGCGCAAAAGTGCTGCGGCGCCTGCAACTGGGCGACGCTGTCTATCGCCATCTCACCCGCACAGCGGCCATCACCGTTCTGGTCATATCTGGGCGGCATCATCATTTCCCTGGTCGACGGTTCATGGCTGGCGCTGCGGACCTTTGGTCTGAATTTCCTGCTCGTCGATACCTGGAACCCGGTCACGGAAAAATTCGGTGCCATTGCGCCGATTTACGGCACGCTGGTCACGTCGGTGATCGCGATGCTGATCGCGGTGCCTGTCGGGCTGTTCATCGCGCTGTTTCTCACCGAATTGTGCCCGATGTGGCTGCGGCGCCCGATCGGTATCGCCATCGAACTGCTCGCCGGCATTCCCAGCATCATCTACGGCATCTGGGGTCTGTTCGTGTTCGCGCCATTCCTGCAGCAATATGTGCAGCCGTTCCTGATCAATGTGTTCGGTGAAATCCCGGTACTCTCGACGTTGTTCGCAGGCCCGCCCTACGGCATCGGCATCCTGACCGCGGGATTGATCCTTGCCATCATGGTGCTGCCTTTCATCACCTCGATTTCACGCGACGTGTTCACCGCTGTGCCGCTCGTGCTCAAGGAAGCGGCCTATGGTCTTGGCTGCACGACCTGGGAAGTCGTGCGTTACGTCGTTCTTCCTTACGCGCGTGTCGGCGTCATCGGCGGCGTGATGCTGGGGCTTGGGCGTGCGCTCGGGGAAACCATGGCGGTCACCTTCGTGATCGGCAATGCGCACCGAATTTCCGGTTCGCTGCTCGCGCCCGGCACCACGATCTCCGCAACCATTGCCAATGAATTCACTGAAGCAGTCGGCGATCTCTATACGTCGGCGCTCATAGCCCTCGGTCTGATCCTGTTCCTCATCACCTTCATCGTGCTCGCGGTGGCGCGCTACATGCTGATGCGTCTGAACGCGCGGATCGGAGTTTGACGATGGCGCTCTATCAAACCCGCCGCCGCCGCAATGCCGTTGCTGTCACGATGTCGATCGCCGCGACGCTGTTCGGGCTTACCTGGCTCGTCGTGATTTTGGGCGTTCTGATGTGGAAAGGCTTCAGCGGCCTTTCGCTCGATGTGTTCACCCAGATGACGCCGCCGCCCGGCGCCGCCGGCGGATTGCTCAACCCGATCGTCGGCAGTCTGGTCCTCACATTCATTGCGGTTGCGATCGGTACGCCGCTCGGCATCCTGGCTGGAACCTACATGGCGGAATATGGCCGCTACGACCGACTCACCACCGTGGTGCGCTTCATCAATGACATTCTGCTGAGTGCGCCGTCGATTGTCGTCGGCCTGTTCGTCTACGAAATTCTGGTCGCCCGCATGGGCCATTTCTCCGGCTGGGCCGGCGCTGTGTCGCTCGCGGTCATCGTGGTGCCGGTGGTGGTGCGTACAACCGAAGACATGCTCACCCTTGTTCCCGATACGCTGCGTGAGGCGGCCGCGTCCATCGGGCTGCCGCGGTCGCTTATGATCCGGAAGGTTGCGTATCGCGCCGCCCAAGCCGGCATGGTCACCGGCGTGCTACTGGCAGTGGCGCGGATTTCCGGCGAAACCGCGCCCTTGCTCTTTACCGCTCTTAACAACCAATTCTGGAGTCTCGATCTCAACGCTCCGGTCGCCAGTCTGCCGGTAGTCATCTTCCAGTTTGCGCTGAGCCCTTACAAAGACTGGCAGGATCTGGCCTGGACCGGCGCTCTCATCATCACGCTGGCGGTGCTTGCGCTGAGTATCGTCGCGCGGACCCTCGCGGCACAGGGAAAATCGTCATGAGTGTAGCAGCTATCACCGTTCCGACCGTCGCCCATACGCCGGCAAGCGCCGGGGATCTCACCGAAAAGATCTCGATCCGCGATCTTGATTTCTTTTACGGTGATAATCGCGCGCTGAAGAACATCAACGTCTCGCTTTACCAGGGCAAGGTGACCGCCTTCATCGGTCCGTCCGGCTGCGGAAAGTCGACGCTGCTGCGTATCCTGAACCGGATGTACGATCTTTATCCCAACCAGCGCGCCGCCGGCCATGTCCGGCTCGACAACGACGACATCCTGTCTCCGTCGCAGGATCTCAACCTGCTGCGTGCGAAAGTCGGGATGGTGTTCCAGAAGCCGACGCCGTTCCCGATGACGATCTATGAAAACATTGCCTTCGGTATCCGGCTCTATGAGCGGTTGCCGAAGTCGGAACTCGACGATCGGGTCCGCAGCGCGCTTGAGCGCGCCGCACTGTGGGGAGAGGTCAAGGACAAGCTCGGCGCCAACGGCCTGTCGCTCTCCGGCGGGCAGCAGCAGCGCCTGTGCATTGCTCGCACCGTCGCCGTGCAGCCCGAGGTGATCCTGTTCGACGAGCCGTGCTCGGCGCTCGATCCGATCTCCACCGCCAAGATCGAAGAACTGATGGATGAACTCAAGGACGACTACACGATCGCCATCGTGACGCACAACATGCAACAGGCCGCGCGCGTATCGGATTTCACGGCATTCATGTACCTCGGCGAACTTGTCGAATTCGGGGAAACAACCCGTATCTTCACAAATCCCAAGGATCGCCGCACTCAGGACTACATCACCGGGCGCTTCGGCTAGCACATGATCAGGACCTGATCGAAAGATGACGCCAATGACCGACCACACGATGAAGGCATTCGACACCGATCTGCAGGATCTCGCGCGCATGGTTGCCGAGATGGGCGGCCTCGCCGAAAAGCAGGTTGCGGATTTGGTCGACGCGCTGGCCAAGCGCGACACGACGCTGGCGCAGCGGGTCACGACGGCCGACGTCAATATTGACGCCTTGCAGCGCGAAATCGAGGAAAAGGCGGTGCTGACGATCGCGCGGCGTCAGCCCATGGCGGTCGACCTGCGTGAGGTCGTCGGCGCCCTGCGGCTGGCCAACGATCTTGAACGCATCGGCGATCTTGCCAAGAACATCGCCAAGCGCGTCATTGCACTCAATGCCGAATTTCCGCCGCCCAAGCTGATCCGCGGCGTCGAGCACATGAGCGATCTCGTGCTCGGGCAGATGAAGCTCGTGCTTGATGCCTATGCCCGTCGGGACGTCAGCAAGGCCATGGCGGTGTGGCGGGGCGATGAAGAGATTGACGCGGTCTGCACATCGGTATTTCGCGAGCTGCTGACCTACATGATGGAAGATCCGCGCAACATCACGTTCTGCATTCATCTGATGTTCTGCGCCAAGAACATCGAACGCATGGGTGACCATGCCACCAACATTGCGGAAACGGTGCACTACATCATCGAAGGCCGTCCGATTGCCGATCAGCGGCCGAAGGGCGACACCACCACCATCGCCGCGTTGCGAACAGCGGCTGATCGATAAAGGACGTCGGAAGGAAAGTCATGAACGCGCGCATCCTGATTGTAGAGGACGAAGAGCCGCTTACGATGCTGCTCCGCTACAACCTTGAGGCGGAAGGCTACGAGGTGGAAACGTCCGCCCGCGGCGATGAGGCCGATACGCGGCTGAAGGAGAGCACACCCGACCTGGTGGTGCTCGACTGGATGCTGCCTGGTCTCTCCGGCATCGAGCTGTGCCGCCGCCTGCGGGCGCGCCCCGAAACGCGCCAGTTGCCAATCATCATGCTGACAGCGCGCGGCGAGGAAAGCGAAAAGGTGCGCGGCCTTGCCACCGGCGCCGATGATTACATCGTCAAGCCGTTCTCGGTGCCGGAACTGCTGGCGCGCGTGCGGGCGCTGCTGCGCCGTGCGAATCCCGAGCGTGTCGCGACCGTGCTCAACATCGGCGATATCGAACTCGACCGCGAAAAGAAACGGGTATCCCGCAACGGCCGCGCGATCGAACTCGGGCCCACCGAGTATAGGCTGCTGGAATTCCTCATGGAGCGCCCGGGCCGGGTGTTCTCACGCGAGCAACTGCTCGATGGGGTCTGGGGCTCCGACATCTACATCGATGAGCGCACCGTCGACGTTCACGTCGGACGCCTGCGCAAGGCGATCAATCGTGGCCACATGGCCGACCCGATCCGCACGGTCCGCGGAGCCGGTTATGCGCTTGACGATCGCTTCGGCCGCATGAATTGACGCTTCGACGCTGCACGCGCCAATCAGGCACGCGCAAAAAAATGGCCGGGCGTTGGCCCGGCCATGACAAATCCCAACAATCGATGTCAGTTTCGGAACGGCCGCTTGTCGCGCCGGCGATCGGTCATCGGCTGGTAGGCGACGCGGCTGTGAAACGAGCAATAGGGCATGTCGTTCACGGTATCGCCGCCGCAAAAGAAAAAGTCCGTGCTACCGGGATCGCCGACCGGCCAGTGGCAGGTCTTCTCGGTGAGCTGAAGCAAAGTCTTGCGCTGCTCGAGCGGTATCTCGATCAGTTCCGGCTCAGGCTCGACTTCGTATTCGTAGGCGAGCGCCGTGTTGCCGCGCATCGACGCCCTGGGCACGCGCATCATGTGACCGGAAGAGCGCGCCTTACGCGGCCGTGGGGCTGACGAGGAGGGACTCTTTGCGCGGCCGGAGAGGCCCAGGCGATGAACTTTGCCGATCACCGCGTTGCGGGTGATGCCGCCCAGCTCCGCGGCAATCTGGCTGGCGGACAGGCCGTCCGCCCACAACTTCTTCAGGAGCTCGACCCGCTCGTCCGTCCAGCCCATTGGGTTTTTCTCCTCAGGCTTCAAGGCCTTGGATGGAATCCAACCCCGTCGTCGGACGCCTTTTCAGGCGCCAGACGCATTACGCGTCAGGGATGGACTAGAAATCGCTCGGTAGCACGAGATGTCGTACTATCTGGCCCGCAGGCTACAATAGGCGGTGACTCCCGTGCAAGCTCTTGCAAGCCCCGGCGCCTAGCTACCAACAGTTTTCCCTTAGAATCTGGCCTTGCGGCATAATTGAGTCGTGTTGACAGGGCGGGGCGCGGCAATAAGATGAAAAAAGTGCCGCCCGGCGAGGCGGCATATTTCTTTTCGGGGCGCGCATGATCCCGAAAAGCAGTGACCAGTGCCCAAAAACGCTCATGCGCAGACGAAAATGTTCGATGGAAGTAGCCGGCCGTGAGCTCGCATGTATTGCCAACTTATGCGCGCGTCGATCTCGCTTTCGAGCGGGGCGAGGGCGCTTGGCTGTTCACAGCCGAGGGTGACCGCTACCTCGATTTTACGTCGGGCGTCGCCGTCAATGCGCTCGGGCACGCGCACCCGCAACTGGTGCAGGCGCTGAACGAGCAGGCACAAAAACTCTGGCACGTCTCCAATCTCTATCGCATTCCGGAAGGCGAAAGGCTCGCCGACCGACTGTGCGCGGCAAGCTTTGCCGACACCGTGTTTTTCCAGAATTCGGGCGCCGAGGCGATCGAGTGCGCCATTAAGATGGCGCGCAAATATCAATCGGCCTCGGGCAAGCCCGAGCGGTACCGCATCATTACATTCGAAGGCGCATTCCACGGGCGCACGCTGGCGGCGATCGCCGCGACCGGAAACAAGAAATACCTCGAAGGCTTCGGGCCGGCGGTCGAGGGCTTCGACCAGGTGGCATTCGCCGACCTTGAGGCGACCAAGAAGGCGATCGGTCCACAGACCGCGGCCATCATGATCGAGCCGGTCATGGGCGAGGGCGGTGTGCGCGTGGTGCCGCACACCTTCCTGCGTGCCTTGCGCAAGCTGTGCGACGACAATGGCCTGCTGCTGATCTTTGATGAAATTCAGACCGGCATTGGCCGTACCGGCGACATGTTCGCCTATCAGCACACCGGCGTGACGCCCGACATCATGACGATCGCCAAGGCGCTCGGCGGCGGATTTCCTGTCGGCGCCTGTCTGGCCACCGCGGAAGCGGGCAAAGGCATGACGGCGGGCACGCATGGTTCGACCTTCGGCGGCAATCCGCTGGCGATGGCGGTGGGCAATGCCGTGCTCGACATCATCATGGCCGATGGGTTCCTCGACCGGATGAAGCAGAACGCGCTGCTGCTCAAGCAGCGGCTGGCCGAGCTCAAGGACCGCCATGCCTCGGTGATCGCGGAAGTGCGCGGCGAAGGCCTGCTGATTGGCCTGCGCATGATTCCGCAGGTCTCCGAAATGGTCGATGAATTGCGTGCCGAGAAGATGCTGACCGTTGCGGCCGGCGACAACGTCGTGCGGCTGCTGCCGCCGCTGATCATCGGTGAGAAGGAAATAACCGAAGCAGTCGGATGCATTGACCGCGCGTGCGCGCGGCTCGCACAGGCGCATGCGCGGCCGGCGAAGGTGGCGTCATGACCAAGAATGGCGTCCGGCACTTCCTTGATCTGATCGACATCCCGAAGCCCGTGCTTGCCGGGTTGATTGACAAGAGCCGCGCCCTGAAGGCCGAGCGCGCGCGCGGGCTCATTGTATCGCCATTGGCGGGCAAGACGCTGGCTATGGTGTTCGACAAGCCGTCCACCCGTACGCGGGTTTCTTTCGACGTCGCCATGCGTCAGCTCGGCGGCGAAGCGATTTTGCTGACCGCGCAGGAAATGCAACTCGGCCGCGGGGAAACGCTCGCTGATACCGCGCGCGTGCTCTCGCGCTATGTCGATGCGATCATGATCCGTATTCTGGACCACGAGGCGGTCGCCGAACTGGCGCGCCATGCGACGATTCCCGTCATCAATGGGCTCACACGGCGCTCGCATCCATGCCAGGTTCTGGCGGATGTCATGACCTATGAGGAAAAGCGCGGTCCGATCCGCGGCCGTACAGTGGCGTGGACGGGCGATTCCAATAACGTGCTGGCAAGCTGGATGCATGCTGCCGAGCGCTTTGATTTCCAGCTGCGGGTGGCAACGCCAGCAGAGCTGCGGCCGAAAAAATGGCTGATGGACTGGGTGAAATCGTCAGGCGCCGCGATTGCGATCGGTGATGACCCGGAAACCGCGGTCAAAGATGCCGATTGCGTGGTGACCGACACCTGGGTGTCGATGGGCGACCGCGATGGCAAGCGCAGGCACAACGTGCTCAAGCGCTATCAGGTCAACGGCCGGCTGATGTCAAAAGCCAAGCCCGACGCGCTGTTCATGCACTGCTTGCCGGCGCACCGCGGCGAGGAAGTAACCGACGAGGTCATCGACGGCCCGCAGTCGGTTGTGTTCGATGAGGCGGAGAACCGTCTGCACGCGCAAAAAGGTCTGCTGGCCTGGTGTCTGCACGCCGACGCGTAGCACGACTGACGACCTCTCAGGTGCGGAAGCGGGGGCTCGAAATCTGCCGCTTCGCGCGCTACATAAGGGCCATGACCAGTTCCCCCATGAGCAATCCCGAAACCGCAATTCCGTCGCGCGCGCCGTCGGCTACGACCGCCGATGACACGGTCATGCCGTTCGAAGTGGCCAAGCTCGACCTGCGCGGCCGTGTAGTGCGGCTTGGTCCGGCGGTCGACGAAATCCTTGCTCGCCACGCCTACCCGCAGCCTGTCGCAAAGCTCCTGGGCGAAGCGCTGGTGCTGACCGTCATGCTCGGCTCGGCATTGAAAATCGACGGCAGGTTCATCCTGCAGACGCAAGGCGACGGCCCGGTGCGCATGCTGGTGGTGGATTTCATTGCTCCGGACAAAGTGCGGGCCTGCGCGCGTTTCGACAAGGATCGCGTTGCGGCGGCGATTGCATCCGGCGAGACGAGCGGCGGCGCGCTGCTCGGCAAGGGCCATCTTGCGATGACCATCGATCAGGGGCCCGACATGAATCGCTATCAGGGACTGGTGGCGCTTGAAGGCGGCTCGTTGGAGGATGCGGCGCATGAATATTTCCTGCGATCCGAGCAGATTCCCACGCGGGTCAGGCTTGCGGTCGCCGAGGAATTACGTGCGGGCCCGGGCGGCGCCAGTCATCGCTGGCGGGCCGGCGGCATCATGTTGCAGTTTCTGCCGAAGGCGCCCGAACGCGCGCGCGTGGCCGATCTCCACCCGGGCGATGCCCCGGAGGGGGTGGAGCCGCATGTCGTCGCGGAAGACGATGCCTGGCTGGAAGGTCAGGCCCTGGTATCGACTGTGGAAGATGTCGAGCTGATCGACCCCGCGCTATCGAGCGAGCGGCTCGTTTACCGGCTTTTTCACGAGCCGGGTGTGCGGGTCTTCCGCACCAGCCCGCTGCGCGCCGAGTGCACGTGCTCGCGCGACAACGTTGAAGCCATGCTCAAGAGCTTTTCGCAGGACGACCGCGACCACATGGTCGAAGACGGGAAGATCTCGGTGACGTGCGAATTCTGCAGCGCGAACTATCAGTTTTCGCCGGGCGAGGTCGGCGCCAACCCTAATTGATGGTGCGCTCGGCGTAGGACGAGTTCGAGCGAGAAGGCGGGAATCTCGATGTCGAAATGCTGCCCGGCGTCGCTCACCATGCCATAGCTGCCGGCCATGAAGCCGGATGGCGTCGGCAATGGAACGCCGCTGGTGTATTCGAACGATTCACCCGGCTTGAGCGTCGGCTCTTCGCCGACCACGCCTGGGCCCTTGACCTCCTGCAGTCGGCCCAGTGCGTCAGTAATGCGCCAGTGCCGCGTTTTGAGCTGAACGGTATCCGCGCCGAGATTTGTAATGTTGATGGTGTAGGCCCAGAAAAAATAGCCGTTGCCGGGCGACGACCGCTCGGACACAAAGCGGGGAGTCACCGTGACTTCAATCTTGCGAGTTATGGCGCGATACATCTATATGCCGCACAGTTTACTTCGTCGGGGCTTGCCATTCGCTCAACGTCCGGGATTATGACCGAAAGCGCGCATGAAAGAAAAGCCGCACATGGCCCCGGTTTCGACCGAACGCGATCTCCGGCTTGATCTGTTCCGTGGCCTCGCGCTCTGGCTGATCTTCCTCGACCACATCCCATCCAACGCGGTGAGCTGGATTACGATCCGCAACTACGGATTCAGCGACGCGACTGAGATTTTCGTCTTCATTTCAGGCTACACGGCCGCCTTCGTCTATGGCCGTGCCATGCAACAGCATGGTTTCATCGTCGCTTCGGCGCGGGTGCTCAAGCGCGCCTGGCAAATTTACATCGCGCACGTGTTCCTGCTTGCAATCTATCTCGCCGAAATCGCCTATGTCGCGAATAGTTTCGACAATCCGCTCTATACCGAGGAGATGGGCGTTCTCGATTTCCTCAGAAATCCGGACGTCACCATCCTTCAGGCGCTGCTCCTGAAGTTCAAGCCGGTGAATATGGACGTGCTGCCGCTCTATATCCTGCTGTTGGCATGGTTCCCTCCGATGCTCTGGCTGCTGCTGCGAGCGCCGTCGATCGCTTTGCTGTCGTCAGCGACGCTCTACGCATTGATGTGGTTGTTTGAGTGGAACATTCCGGCCTATCCCAAGGGAACTTGGGTGTTTAATCCGTTCGCCTGGCAATTGCTGTTCGTGTTTGGAGCCTGGTGCGCGTTGGGTGGCGCAAAAAACCTCGCGCGCTGGATCAATTCCCGCGTCGTGATCGGTTTGGCGATCGCCTATCTCGTGTTTGCTTTTGCGATCGCGATGACCTGGTATTTTCCCCGGCTTGCGGTCTTCGTGCCGAAGTTCGTCGGCGATGCAATCTATCCGATCGACAAAACCAATCTCGACGTGCTCCGCATCATGCATTTCCTTTCGCTCGCGGTAATCACCGTTGCCTTCGTGCCAAAGGATTGGCCCGCGCTGAAGTCGCGATTTTTCTGGCCGGCGATCGTGTGCGGGCAGCATTCGCTTGAGACATTTTGCCTCGGCGTATTTCTGTCTTTTGCCGCCCACTTCATGTTTACGGAGGTTTCCAACCAGGTCTTCATGCAGGTGATCGTCAGCATTTTCGGCATTGCCGTTATGGTGGCCGTTGCCGCGATGATTTCATGGTATAAACAGGCCGAGAGACGGGGCGGGGGACCGCGCCCGCCTGCCGCAAGGCCGGGGTACGCGGGAGGCGATGTATGAAGGGACGCTTGCTGCTGCTTGCGTTGCTGATACTGGGCTGGAGCCCGGCGCGAGCCGAGGATCCGGCCGAATGTCGCGTTGCCGAGAAATTGCTCGAATCAAGCTTCCGGCTGCCACAGGTTGCCCGAGCACTGGTCAAAAAACGTCTCAACGTTTTGGTCATCGGCGCCGGATCCTCGCAATTGCCGGGATCGAATGGCGTGGCCAACGCCTATCCGGCACGGCTCGAGCACGCACTTGCGCAGCAACTTCCCGGCGTCGAGATCAAGTTTACAACCGATGTCAAAGCCAAGCGCACCGCAGCCGAGATGGTTAAGGCGCTCCCGGCGGCGCTCAGCGCGGCCAAACCCGAGCTTTTGGTCTGGCAAACGGGCACAGTCGACGCGATGCTCGCGATTGACCCAGATCAATTCAGTCAGGCACTGGATGCTGGTATAAACATTGCTCATTCGGCAGGCGCTGATGTGGTTTTAATCAACGCGCAGTACAGTCCGCGCACGGAATCAATGATTGCCCTTGGGACCTATGCTGAAGACATGCGTTGGGTTGCATTGCAGCATGAGATCCCATTGTTCGACCGATTAAGCATCATGAAGTTATGGTCAGGCCTCGGAACGTTCGATTTGTATTCGGCAACGAAAAAACTTGACATAGCTGAGCGGGTTCATGATTGCATAGGTCGTCTGCTAGCCGATCTCGTGGTCGCAGCTGCCAAACCCGAAGAACTGCCAACCAATGGCAGCCGCTAATTGAGATGTGGGAACGCGCACTTGTCGAGCGATAATCCCGGACAACGGGGCAAGACATCGATTGCGGCCGCCGCGCTGATTGCGGGGCTCGCTCTGACTATGCCTGCGCGCGCCGAATCGACTGCGCCGGATTGCGATGCCCCGCTCGACCTGATCCGCCTGGCCAATCCGTTGCCGCACATCGCAAAAAAAGTGACGTTGGGCGAACCGATCACGATCGTTGCCATTGGCTCGTCATCGACCGCAGGTGCAGGCGCGAGTTCAGCCGCATCCTCCTATCCGAGCCGGCTTCAGGTCGAGCTCCATCAGCATTTTCCGGCGCTGTCGATCACCATACTCAACCGTGGTGTGGGCGGCGAGGAAGTGCCCGACATGCTCGCCGCGGTTTGATTCCGCGGTGATCGCCGCCAAACCTGATCTGGTGTTGTGGCAGCTCGGCACGAACTCGGTCATTCGCGGTCACAAGGTCACCGACCACGGTGCGTTGATCCGTTCCGGCATTGCTAAAATTCGCGCAGCCGGTGCGGACGTCGTTCTGATCGATCCGCAATTTGCGCCGAAGGTGATTGCAAAGCCCGAAGCGGAATCCATGGTTGCGCTGATCGCCACGACCGCCAAGCGGGAAGACGTCGACTTGTTCCGCCGCTTCGATGTGATGCGGCATTGGCATGATGTCGATCATCTTTCGTTCGACATTTTCGTGTCGCCCGATGGGTTGCACATGAACGACTGGAGCTACGCCTGCATGGCCAAGGGGCTCGGCAGCTCCATCGCAGAGGCGGCGCAGCGGCCGGTGATGTCGGCGACCGCCGCGTCACACCTGGTTCCCTGACCTAACTTCAGACCTTCTCCAGCGCCGTCAGCAGATCTTCGATCAAATCGTCGGCATGCTCGAGGCCGGCTGAAAACCTGATCAGCCCGTCGCCAATGCCGAGCTCCGCGCGCTGCTCGGGCGTCAGCCGCTGATGCGTCGTCGTGGTCGGATGCGTGACAAGGCTTTTGGCGTCGCCGAGATTGTTGGTGATGCCGATAAGCTGCAGACCATTGAGGAAGCGGAACGCACCTTCCTTGCCGCCTTTGACTTCGAACGAGCAGAGCGTGGAGCCTGCGCGCATCTGTTTCTTGATGATGTCAGCCTGCGGATGATCGGCCCGCCCCGGATAGATCAACCGCGTGATCTTCTTGTGGCCGGTGAGTGCATTGGCGACGGAGCCAGCATTTTCGGTTTGCCGTTGCACACGCACCGGCAGCGTTTCGAGACCTTTCAGCATGATCCAGGCATTGAACGGCGACAGCGAAGGTCCGGTCTGCCGCAAGATCTGGTGGTAGTTGTCGAGGATCAACTTCTCGGAGCCCAGGATAACGCCGCCGAGGACGCGGCCCTGGCCATCAATGTGCTTCGTTGCCGAATAGACGACGCAATCAGCGCCGAGCGCGAGCGGGCTTTGATAGAGCGGTGTCGCAAACACGTTGTCGACGACCAGTTTGGCGCCCGCATTGTGCGCAATATCGGCAACTGCCGCGATGTCGTAGACCTCCAACGTCGGGTTGGTCGGCGTTTCCATGAAAAACACCTTTGTGTTTTTCTGCGCGGCCTTCTTCCAGGCATTGAGGTCCTTGCCGTCAACCAGCGTCGAAGTAACGCCGAAACGTGGCAGCCATTCCTCGATCACCCAGCGGCACGAGCCGAATAGAGCCTTGGCGGCAACGACGTGATCTCCGGACCTGACCAGGCCCATGAGCGCGGTCGTCACGGCCGCCATGCCGGTCGCGGTCGAACGCGCGGCTTCCGCCCCCTCGAAAGCGGCCATGCGCTGCTCGAACATGCTCATGGTCGGATTCGAGTAGCGCGAATAGACGTAGCCCGGAATCTTGCCGGAAAAACGCGCTTCGCACTCCTCGGCGGTCGGGTAGACGTAGCCCTGGGTGAGGAACAGCGCCTCGGAGGTTTCGCCGAACTGCGAACGCAGCGTGCCGGCATGCACCAGGCGGGTCTCAGGGCGGTAGCTCTTGGTCGACGCGGGCATCATGGCCTCCTTAGGCTTGGCGCAGGGTCATTTCCGAAAACCGGTATCCACTTTTCGGGACCTACGCGTAGCCAACAAAAAACCGGCCGGAGAAATATCTCGGCCGGGCACACGCGTCCCCGGCCTTTTAGCGATTTATTTTACGTGGCTGCAAGCCGGCCGGCTCAAATGACCACGGGATAAGGTGTTTGTAGCGGGATGCACGGCTTCCCGTCAAGGCGGTCCTCGGGTTAGATCGGCCCAACCGCGAGACAGGTACACCGTGGCACTTTCATTTGCTGTCGAGGACAAGGGCATCTTGCCCGATCGGATGATTGCGGCTCTCAACGCCGATGGCGGAATTTTGTCCGAGAGCCAGTTCGCGCCCGACCAGATTCAGCCGGCAAGCCTCGATCTGCGGTTGGGCGATGTCGCCTATCGCGTGCGCGCAAGTTTTCTGCCGGGCCGTACCACGGTTGCGCAGCGCATCGATGAACTCAAATTGCACGAGATCGCTCTCACCGATGGCGCAGTGCTGGAAACGGGCTGTGTCTATATCGTGCCGCTGCTCGAAAGCCTGGCCTTGCCCGACGAAATTTCAGCCGCCGCCAACCCGAAAAGCTCGACTGGCCGCCTCGACGTCTTTACCCGGGTGATTGCCGACGAGACGCGCGGCTTTGATCGTATCGAGCCCGGCTACCACGGACCGCTTTATGCCGAAATCAGCCCGCGCACATTTCCGGTGCTGGTGCGTGAGGGGTCACGCTTGTCGCAAATCCGTTTCCGCCGTGGCCATGCGCTTCTCGATGCAGATGCCTTGCGCAAGCTGCACGCAAAAGAGCGGCTTGTTGATGCCGACGATGCCGACGTGAGCGAAGGCGTTGCCGTCGGGGTTGATCTTTCCGGCCTGGGCCCTGGCGGCCTGGTCGGCTACCGCGCCAAGCGCCACACGGGGCTGATCGATGTCGAGCGCCGCGGCGGCTATGCCGTACTCGATTTCTGGGAGCCGATGCAGGCGCGTCCCGACAAGAGCCTGATCCTCGATCCCAATGAGTTTTACATTCTTGCTTCAAAAGAAGCCGTACAGGTCCCACCCGACTACGCCGCCGAAATGGTGCCGTTCGATCCGCTCGTCGGCGAATTCCGCGTCCACTACGCAGGCTTTTTCGATCCTGGCTTTGGCTATGCGGGTGCCGGCGGGAAGGGCGCGCGCGCGGTGCTGGAGGTGCGGTCGCGCGAGGTTCCGTTTATACTTGAGCACGGTCAAATCGTCGGGCGGCTCGTTTACGAAAAGATGCTCGCAAAGCCCGAAAAATTATACGGTCAGGGCATCGGCTCGAATTACCAGGCGCAGAGCCTAAAGCTTTCAAAGCATTTCAAGTCCTGATGCAGAAGACATCGCGCTTGCGGCGCTTGCAGGCCATTCGCTATCCTGAAACAACGCGGGCGTAGTTCAATGGTAGAACGGCAGCTTCCCAAGCTGCATACGAGGGTTCGATTCCCTTCGCCCGCTCCATTGTCCGCGTCTAAAATCAGGTCGCGCGCACCCACTCAGCGCTAGCTTCATTACACCGGCGCAAAGGTGATTTCTCGGACTTTAACTTCGCCCAACAGGCGCTTTACGTCATCTTCGCGACAGAGCTCGGTGCCTGGCGAAAGGACGGCAGCAGAACCAGCAGCCACCGCGACACGAAAAGCTTCCAGGAGCGTTTGGCCGCCGGCGCGCGCGGCAACCAGGCCGCCGAGAAAACTATCACCAGCACCAACAGTACTGACAGGCTCTATCGCAAGCGGTTGCGTGCGGTAAGCGTGGCTTTTGGTAACCAAAAGCGCGCCCTGTTCGCCGAGGGTCAGCGCGACGATTTCCACCTGGCCGGCCTTGATCAGAGTGCGGCATGCATCGATGCAGGCTTCGTCGCTGGCGAGCTTTGAGCCCATCGAGGTCGGATAGTTCGACCAGATTCGGCTTGATCAAGGTGACGCCTTCGGTGAGTGCGGCCTTTAATGCCGGCCCTGAAGTATCAATCAGGCATTGCGCGCCAAGCTGTTTCGACAGTCGCGCCACGCGCGCAAAAAAATCAACAGGCACACCCGGAGGGACGCTTCCGCTGGCGACCACGAATTTTGGCTTTTCCGGCAGCGTGGCCAATTTGTCGAGCACGGCCTCCCATTCCGCGCGATGCAGGGCAGAGCCCGGCAGCACAAAGCGATATTGCTCGCCGGTCGTTTCCTCATAGGCAGTGAAATTTTCTCGTGTTTCGACATGTGATGGCGTCACCAGGCTGTCGATGCCTTCGCGCTCGACCAGCCGATGCAGCAATTTTCCGATTGCACCGCCGGTCGGGTAAATCGCTGCAACGGTGCTGCCAAGCCGATGCGCAACGCGTGCTACGTTGATACCGCCGCCGCCCGGATCACGCTTTGGCGCCGAGCAACGCATTTTCCGAATTGGCTCCACGCGCGCGACATTGACGAAAATATCGATGGCGGGATTGATCGTGATCGTGACGATATCCGGCACGGTGAGCATCACTCCGCTAAAATGCAGTCTATTCTTCCGTCGGGGCTACCTAGCAAATGAACATGGGTATTTTTGGTCGCAATTTTAAGGGGCACATTTTTGGAAAATTGCGCGGAACAGCTCTCCATATTTGGCGTTTCATCTTTTCGTCCGCTGACGGCTGGCCATGAGCGTGTTTAGATTGAGAGCCGCTCGCAATTGGCGATAGGCGTATCGCATGATTGACCCGCTCTTTTCGCTGTCAGGCTTCGCTGTCGGCATGCTGGTCGGGATGACGGGCGTCGGCGGTGGCGCCTTGATGACGCCGATTTTGATCATGCTGTTCGGTATTCATCCGACGACGGCCGTTGGCACCGACTTGCTCTACGCATCCGCGACCAAGACCGGCGGCAGTCTGGTGCACGGATTTGCGCACAGTATCGATTGGCGCGTGGTGGTGCGGCTTGCGACCGGGAGCATTCCCGCCACGGTCGTGACGCTGGCCGCATTATCTCACTTCAATCTCGGTGGCGACGCCGCCCGCAACTTTATCACGCTTGTGCTCGGCGTTGCGCTATTCGCGACCGCTGTGGTGCTCGTATTTGGCGGCGCTATCGTGGCAGCGTATCGCGCGCGCGTAGACGAACTCGATCCGCAGCGCACGGCGACCAACACGGTCCTGATCGGCGCGCTGCTCGGTGTACTCGTTTCAATCTCATCGGTCGGCGCCGGTGCGATCGGTGTGGTCGCGCTGATTATGCTCTATCCGCACATGCCAATGGCGAGGATCGTGGGATCGGACATCGCACATGCCGTGCCGTTAACGTTGATTGCCGGCACAGGGCATTGGTTGATGGGTTCGGTCGACTGGCACATCGTGGGGTCGTTGTTAGTCGGCTCACTGCCCGGCATATTTGTCGGCAGCTATTTTGCAATACGAATCCCCGAGCGCGCCCTCAGGCTTGTGCTTGCGATGACGTTGTTCGTGGTCGCGAGCCGCATCGCCTACGACTATGCCAAAACTGCAACATCGATCTTCACCGCTTTTTCACGGTGAGCGATGGTAAGGTTCCCAGGTTGCGACCAGCCGGATCTATCTCGGGCCAAAAAACGGCGATCCCACCAACACGAGGATCCAAATTGCGGCCAGTGCGCCAAAGGCAATAAGCAATACGCTCATCAGCGACCCCCTTTATTCGGCATTCTCACTTGCCTGAGCTTAGCACAAATGGGGGTCGCGCGTGGCGGCATAAAAAAGCCGGCCGCGCAGTCCTGCGCGGCCGGCCCAGAACAGACGATGTTTGTTAATTGCCGCCGATGGTCTTGATGACGCTCGACATCGGCCGTGCTTCCTCGAGCCCGCCGCCCATCTCCTTGAGCACGATGTCGGTGTATTCCTTTTTCGGTTCGGTCGGAGTCTTCCCAACCACCTGCACGACCTTATAGCCGCCTTCCTTGAGCTTCTTGAGCAGTTCAGGCGCGGCATGGGCGGTCGCCTGCTGGAAGTCGTGCATCAGGATGATGCCTTTGCCGTGTTTTTCGAGCTTCTTCATCACGGAAGCGATAACCTGCTCTGGCTTGCGCATTTTGAAGTCAAAGGAGTCCATGTCGGTCGAGAAGATGCCGACATTGCGCTCGCCGAGATATTTGACCAGTTCGGGCGGATGCCGAAGCGCCGGGAAGCGGAAGAACGGACTGACGGGCTTGTTGCCGAGCGCAATGCTCACCGCGGCCATGCCCTTTTCGATTTCGTCCTTGCCGTCCTGTTCGTTGAGCTTTGACAGATCCTTGTGCGACCAGGTGTGCGAGCCGACGGTGTGGCCGGCCGCCGCAACTTGTTTCATGATTTCCGGATGCCAGCCAGCGTGTTTGCCGATCGGAAAGAACACCGCCTTGGTGCACTGATCAGCCAGCGCCTTGAGGACTGCCGGTGTGTTGCCTGGCCACGGACCGTCGTCGAAGGTGAGCACAATTTCGTGGTCCTTCAGGAAGTCGTAGGCCTTGAAATGTTCGAAGCCGAAGCCGGGACCGCCGGTGGTATCAATTTCGACCACGCGGGAAACGCCGAGTGCGTTCGGATTGTCGCACTTGGTTGTTGGGACGGCCGGGGCAGGCGCGGCTGTGGGGGCCGCCATCGGGGCGGCCGCTGGTGCCTGCGCGTTCTGCGCCCACGCGCCGGTGGCCGCAGATACCGAGATTGCCAGAGCTATCGCCAAAGCGCTGCGCATTACGTTCTCCATATTAGAAAAATGCCCATCTGTTCATATTCATCGCGGCTTTGAACTACCAAGTCAACGTCATGCTCGGATACCACCGAAATGCCAATATTTATCGGTCTGGAATGGTAAATGTCCGGGCCTGTTTGATGAATACCACGTTGCCTCGGCTGGTCTTCGGGCTTATCTCACCTGATAGACGCAAGTTCCGGAGGACGGTGATGGCGGCAATCATGTTTCCAGCAATGCTGTCACGGCCGCTTGCACTGGCCGCTGTTGTTGTCGTGCTTTTGCTAGGGGCCACACTCGGCCTTTGGGCCTACTACGGCACCGCTATTTTCTTTGAAATGCTGCGCGCCGGTTGGGCGGCATGTTTCTGACGCAAGACGAGACGCCATGACCACCCGGACGTCGCAAATTCTGCTGATCGTTTCCGCGTTTCTCACGGGACTGGTGGTCTTCACCGGCGTTTTTCTTTACGCCACCGGAAATCTCGGCGGCAGCAATCCGGGCGCGTCGGCGATCGGCGGCCCATTCAGGCTGGTTGACCAGAATGGAGCGATCGTCACCGATGCGGACATCAAGGGCCGGCCGTTCCTAGTATTCTTTGGCTATACGCACTGCCCGGATATATGCCCAGCGACGCTGTTCGAAGTGTCCGAAGTCATGCGCGTGCTGGGGAATGACGCGGACCGCACCGGCGCATTGTTCATCACCGTCGATCCCGAACGCGACACGCCCGCAGCGATAAAGGACTATCTATCAAGTTTCGATCCGCACTTGCGCGGTGCAACCGGAGATCGCGCCGCGATCGATGCAGCGGAAAAAGCCTATCGCGTTTACGCCAAGAAGGTGCCGACGACCAATGGCGACTACAGTATGGATCATACGGCACTCGTTTATCTGATGGACAAGCAGGGTCGCTTCGTTGCGCCCTTCAGCCTCAAGCGGCGGCCCGAGGACGCTGCTGCCGATTTACGGCGCTATCTGTGAAGTCGTTCCAGATCTGAGGCAGTTCGCCATTTCTTTTAAGTTCGGTGAGATAGCGCTCAAGAATGAGCAACGGACGAACTGTGCTTTGCAGCCATCCGGCTTTGTCAGATCCGTGCTCGGTCTTTCGCCATCGAAAGGGCGATAAAATAAGCTCTCCAGCCGCCCAATACGCGGCCGCCGAGAGCAGCACCCAATGTACCGGTGTCCAGGCCAGAATTTGAATCTTACTCGACACATTGCGGTATCGTAGCCCGCACCAACCAAATACCGCGGATACGAAATAGCCAAATGCGGCCGTCAAAAAGTAATATGCCAAAAACGGAATGCCCCCAGAGGACTTGTCGTTAAAAATCAACGCGCCCAATTCCCAGAACGCTCCAGTTAAAAACGCAAGATGCGCCAGCGCCACCAGCGCATTGCCGCCCACCACGGCTTGGAATGTCAGAAAGCCGCGCAGGCCCAGATCTTGAAACAGCTGAAACGGATTGCGCATATGCACGAGCCACGTCTGCATCCAGCCTTTGAACCAGCGTGAACGTTGCCCCAACCAGCGGCGTATATTTGCCGGCGCTTCTTCATAGGTGGTGGATTCAATTACGCTACATCGATAACCGAAGCGGGCCAGCCGCATGCCAAGATCGGCATCCTCGGTGACATTGTATGGGTCCCAGCCGCCAACATCGCGCAACGTTTTCGTCCGGAAATGATTGGATGATCCACCGAGCGGTAGCGGCAAATCAAACGCCGCAAGCCTCGGAAGGAAAAAGTCGAACTGTCCTGCATACTCAGCAATAAAAAAACGGGCGTGCCAACTCGTCGTGGTGTCCATGCAAAGGCGCGCCTGGACACACGCAAGTTCGTTGCCGGCCGTATGAAACGCCTGCACGGCGCGGCGAAGTTGATTTGGCTCGGGTCGATCTTCCGCATCGTAAATTACCGTATATTGCCCGCGCGCGAGAGGGAGTGCGACGCTGAGCGCCTTCGGTTTCGTACGCGGCTCGCTCGGTGGAACTGGAACCACGGTGATCGGGATACGATGTCTGCGGGCGGTAATTGCCATGCGCGTATCATGGCAGTCGGCCTCGACAGCAATGATCACATCGAGTTTGTCGGCCGGGTAATCCAGTCCCTCGATCGCCGACAGCAGCTGGTCGACCATTCTTGCTTCGCCCCGGAGCGGGACGATGACGCTATAGAGAGGCAACTCTTCGTTCGGAAAATCGCAAAATATTGGACGCGGCAGTTTGTCTTTTGATCTCGGTCCCGATCGTGCGGCAATGGAAAGCCGGAACGCAGTCGGCAATACAACGATTGCCGAAAAGACGATCATGCCCGGGGTCGTGAGGAGGGCTACGAAAGAAAGTACACCGAGAAGAAATGGAACGACGTTGGCAAGACGATGGTACGTTGCCGCGGAAAATTTTGGCCACGCGCCCTTGAGTTGCTCCGGAAGCTCTTATGCTGGCGGCGATAAGCACACGCTCGATGCTGGCGCCAAGCGCGATGGTCCGTGGATCGAACGTCCGTTTCCCGGGGCGTTGCGAGGAACCGTCGTTGCGAGTGCAAATTTCCAATGAGCGGGCAACGGCAACGCTCGCAACGTCGATTCCCATACTCCACCTGCGCCACGCACTTTTTTGGAGACGCTAATAGAAATACAACTATAGAGCGAGTCTATTTTTTGGCGACGTGAGTGTCGTGTGCGGGAGTCCGTAATGGCCGCGCGTATGTCCTAGTGCTAGAAGACACAATCGATGTCGGATTTCATGTCACACTATCTGGTGCCCGCCGCAGTCGTCGCGGTGGCAATCGTATTGGTGCTTGGCTTGGTCAACATGATGCGCGGCGGTTCACCCAACCGCTCGCAGAAACTGATGCGGTTGCGCGTGCTGCTGCAATTCGTCGCCATAATTGTCATTATGGCGACAATCTGGGTGATGGGCCGCTAACGAAGAAAGCGCGCGCTCACTTCATCGGCGCTGCGCGCATATACTCCACCTTCTCTTTAGGCTGTTTCGGCTTCTTTTTCTTCGTGGCGGCGGAGTAGTCGGCGGTCGCGGCTTTGGCCGAGTGACCAGCGTTCCCGCAAGCCTGCGCCGGGCCAGCCACCGGGAGTGCAAGGAATGAAACAGCAATGGCAATCGTTAGAAACCGCATGAGCGTCACCCCATTTATTGAGACAGAAACCAGATAAGATACAGCCTACCCCGAATCTTCGGTGGAGAGGAAGGCTGCGCGCGAGGTCAATCGATGGTCGTACTCAACCGCATTTATACTCGTACTGGCGACGACGGCACGACCTCGCTCGGGACCGGCGCCCGGCGCAAGAAATATGATCTGCGGGTCGAGGCTTATGGCACGGTTGACGAGGTCAATGCGGTGATCGGGCTGGTCCGTCTTCACACGGCTGGCGACAAGGCGTTCGACGCTGCGCTTGGGCGAATCCAGAATGACTTGTTCGATGTTGAGGCCGATCTTTGCCTGGCCGAAAAGGGCCCAGGTGGGGCGCGTCTGACAGTCACGGACGCCCAGGTCGGGTGGCTGGAGAGCGAGATTGACCGGCTCAATGCGGACCTTGCGCCGCTGAAATCGTTTATTTTGCCTGGGGGCAGTGCCGCATCGGCCTATCTGCATCTTGCGCGCACCATTTGCCGGCGTGCCGAGCGGATTATGGTTGAACTCAAGGACAAGCCCGGCGAGGGGGTATCCGAGCCATCGCTGAAATATATCAACCGGCTGTCGGACTATCTCTTCGTTGCCGGCCGCTATGCCAACGACAAGGGTGCCCGCGACGTGCTTTGGGCTCCCGGCCAGAACCGATAGGTTTCTGTGCGGCGCAGCATAAACGTTGACAGGCTCACGGCGTCGCCTTTAGCTTCCGCCCGCTCTGCTTAAGCGCCCATCCGGATGGGGGATCATGAAAATTCTGGTGCCCGTAAAACGGGTGGTCGACTTCAACGTGAAGATTCGGGTCAAGCCGGATGGTTCCGGCGTCGAGCTTGCCAACATCAAGATGTCGATGAATCCCTTCGACGAGATCGCCGTCGAAGAGGCTATACGCCTGAAAGAGGCGGGCAAGGCGACCGAGATCGTTGCGGTATCGATCGGGCCGGCGCAGGCCTCCGAAACAATACGAACTGCGCTCGCAATGGGCGCCGACCGCGGCATCCTGGTAAAAGTGGATGGTGTCGTCGAGCCGCTGGCGGTTGCGAAGATCCTCAAGGCGATCGTCGAAACCGAAAAGCCTGGCCTCGTGATCATGGGCAAGCAGGCCATCGATGACGACTGCAATCAGACGGGCCAGATGTTGGCTGCATTACTTAACTGGGCGCAGGGGACCTTCGCGTCCAAGCTCGCGATCGAAGGCGAGACCATCAGTGTTACGCGGGAAGTCGACGGCGGGCTGCAAACAGTAAAATTGAAGATGCCGGCCATTATCACGACGGACCTGCGGCTCAATGAGCCACGGTACGCGTCGCTGCCGAACATTATGAAGGCTAAGAAAAAGCCGATCGATGAAAAGGCACCGGATGCGTATGGCGTCGATGTCAAACCACGTCTGCAGGTCGAGAAGACGACGGAACCGCCGGGACGTAAGTCCGGAGTCAAAGTTGGCTCGGTCGCCGAACTGGTCGGCAAGCTTAAAGACGAGGCGGGGGTACTCTAGATGGCCACGCTTCTCGTCGCCGAGCACGACAACAAAACGCTCAAGGATTCGACCGGCAAGGCGCTTACGGCTGCAAAGGCGCTGGGCGGGGATGTGCACGTTCTCATCGCCGGCAAGGATTGCAAGGCGGCAGCGGATGCCGCAGCAAAGCTCGACGGGGTAAAGAAGGTCCTCGTGGCCGACGCAGGTCCATATGAACATCAGCTTGCCGAACCGCTTGCGGCGCTGATCGTATCACTTGCCGGCGGCTACGATGCCATCGTCTCGCCCGCGACGACGACCGGAAAAAACGTAATGCCGCGCGTCGCGGCGCTGCTCGACGTGATGCAGATTTCCGACGTCACAAAGGTGGTATCGGCCGATACTTTCGAGCGACCGATCTATGCCGGTAACGCGATCCAGACCGTGAAATCATCAGACGCCAAAAAAGTCATCACGGTGCGCACGTCGACCTTCCAGGCTTCGGGTGCCGGCGGATCTGCGAGCGTTGAACCGGCGACTGCAGCGGCTGATCCGGGCCTCTCGACATTTGTCGGCGAACAGCTTTCGAAATCGGACCGGCCCGAGTTGACGTCGGCAAAAATCATTATTTCCGGCGGTCGCGCCATGCAAAGCCGCGAAAACTTCACAAAATTTATCGAGCCCGTTGCCGACAAGCTGGGTGCAGCCGTGGGCGCTTCGCGCGCCGCGGTTGATGCCGGCTATGCGCCGAACGACTGGCAGGTCGGGCAGACCGGCAAGGTCGTCGCGCCCGAACTCTACATCGCGGTTGGAATTTCCGGCGCAATTCAGCATTTGGCCGGGATGAAAGACTCCAAGGTGATTGTTGCTATCAACAAGGATGAGGAGGCGCCGATCTTTCAGGTCGCCGACTACGGCTTGGTAGCCGACCTTTATCAGGCGCTGCCGGAGCTGGCGGCGGAACTCGACAAGGTCAAGCGTTGACCACGTCTCAATTTTATTGTTCCGCTGATGGCATCGCGCAGCGGTACGTCGTAAAAGTGCACGGAAAGAACGAAACTTAACCGAATTCGAAGCCAGTAGCCGGGACTTCGCATCGATCGGACAAGAACCATGGCGGTCAATATTCAGAGTGTAGGGGTGATCGGCGCCGGTCAGATGGGCAACGGCATCGCCCATGTCTGCGCGCTGGCGGGATATTCTGTTTTCCTCAATGATCTGTCGGCCGACCGCATCAAGGCCGGAATGGCGACCATCAATGGCAATATGGCCAAGCAGGTCGGCAAGAAAGCGATTACCGAGGACGACCGCAAAGCCGCGTTGGCACGCATCAAGCCGGCTGAAAAATACGATGCGCTATCGACCTGCGATCTGGTGATCGAGACCGCGACTGAAAAAGAAGAGGTCAAGCGGAAGATCTTCTCCGATCTGTGCGCGTCGCTCAAAGCGGACGCTATTCTCGCCACCAATACATCGTCGATTTCGATCACGCGGCTGGCATCATCGACCGATCGCCCTGAGCGTTTCATCGGCATTCACTTCATGAATCCGGTGCCGCTCATGGAGCTGGTCGAATTGATCCGCGGCATCGCCACCGATGACGCGACATTTGAGACCAGCAAGGCTTTTGTGACCAAGCTGCACAAGACCATCGCGGTCTCCGAGGATTTCCCGGCCTTCATCGTCAATCGTATTTTGCTGCCGATGATCAATGAGGCGATCTACACGCTCTACGAGGGCGTGGGGAACGTCGAGGCGATCGACACCGCGATGCGGCTTGGCGCCCATCACCCGATGGGGCCGCTCGAGCTTGCCGACTTCATCGGCCTCGATACCTGCCTGTCGGTGATGCAGGTGCTGCACGAGGGGCTCGCCGATTCCAAGTATCGGCCGTGCCCGTTGCTGGTGAAATACGTCGAAGCCGGCTGGCTCGGCCGCAAGACGCAGCGTGGCTTCTACGACTATCGCGGCGAGAAGCCGGTGCCGACGCGCTAGAACGCGATCGCCCAGACATTTAGCAACGCCAGCACCGCGATCGAACCCCACGTCAGTGCTTGGCCGGTGCCACGTCCGAGGACGGGGCACGTCCGTCGACCACATTGCCGCCGTCTGGATCACGCGCGCGGCCATCAGCGCAATGCCGACGATGTGCAGCGCCGCATGCCAGCCGCCATTGATTTCATAGGCGAGCATCAACACCAGAGCGAGTGGGACGTACTCGACGGCGTTGCCGTGCAGGCGGATCATGCGCAGCATCTCCGGATTGCCGCCGTCGCCGAGCGACACCTTGAGCTTCACCCGGTGCGCGTGACGTTGATCCCGAGCGCCAGGATGATGAGGCCTAGAACCGCTGCGTAGGCTGCCGTGATCGACACCGCCATGTCATTTTCTCCCCGTAAATGCCGCGATCGCGGCAGCCATTAGCCATTAGTTGTGACAGCAGGATTTTGCGGCACCTTCATATTCATCGTGCCGGCGTACCCAGGCCATGGTGTACGGCAGGCTGCCTTCGTCGCGGCCCTTCGGCGCAAAGTCGAGGAAATTGTAGGCGCCGACCAGAATGTCGAGGCCGCGCGCGTACGACGAATAGGTGTGAAATACGCCTTGGTCTGTCCGGCTGAATACGCTCAGGCCGGGCAAGTTCTTCGCTCGGAATTTTCCCGACCGCATAGTTGTATTCCGCGCCGTTGGCGACTTCTTCCTTCGTGAATGACACGTGGAAGTCGTGATTGAAGTCGTTACCGTATGACGACACCCATTTGAATTTCCAGCCCATGCGCTTCTGGTAGGCCTGGATCTCAGCAAGCGGCGCGCGTGACACCACCACCAAAGCTCACGTCGCGATGCGCGAGATGGATGGCGGCGCCGTCGAAATGATCGGCCAGGAACGAGCAACTGGGGCAACCGGCTTTCCAGCCCGGTCCCAACATGAAGTGATAGACGATGAGCTGGCTGCGGCCGTCGAACAGATCGGCCAGCGTTTGCTTGCCGCTCGCGGTATCGAACACATAGTTCTTTTCGACTTTCACCCAGGGCAGGTCGCGCCGCGCGGCGCTCAATTGGTCGCGCGCCTTGGTGAATTCCTTTTCCTTGGCGAGCAGCGCCTTGCGTGCGGCCAGCCATTCGTCTCTGCGAAACGATTTTGTGCATTGGAAAGTCCTCCGTCTTTTTGGTGATCAGGATTTTGCCGGCGTCATCCAGCCGATGCCGGCGCCGCCCGGTTCCTTCAGGATGGCAATGCGGCCGACGCCGGGCACGTCGAAGATCGGCCGCATCAGCGTCGCGCCGGCGGCTTGCGCCTTCTTCACCCGCGCATCGACGTCATCAACGGCGAGGTAGGACATCCAGCTTTCCGGCACGCCGTCGAATTGCGGGCTGCTCAGCGGAAATAGCCCGCCGACAGGAGTGTCGCCGATCTTTGCCACCCAATAGGTGCCGTCCGGCATCTTCATGGCCTCGAAGGTCCAGCCGACCGTACCGCCGTAGAATTTCTTCGCCTTCTCGGCGTCGCGGGTCATCAGCTCGTTCCAGTAGAAATGGCCGTGCGTGTAGGGACGCGGCATGGTCAACTCCTGTTACTGTGATGCGAGATAGGTTTCCATTTTTTCCACTGCAGCTTGCCAGCCACCTTGGTGGCGGTCGCGCGCCGCTTCGTCGAAGAATTGCTCGTGCATCAGCGTCATCAACGTACCGTCGCCATCGCCCTTGAACGTAACGGTCACCAGCGATTCGCGTTCCGGTGTCGACTTCCAGGCCCAGGTGAACACGAGTTTTTCGTTCGGGATGACTTCGCGGTAAACGCCGCTGACATCGTGCTCCTCGCCCGACGGCGCTTGCATGACCCAGCGGAAGCGGCCGCCGGTGCGCGGGTCGCTCTCGACGCGCAGCACCTTGACCTCGCCGGGTCCCATCCAGTGCTTTACTTTTTCCGGGTCGGTCCAGGCCGCGAAGACTTTCGACGGCGCGGCTTTGAACCGGCGCTTGATGGTGAGGCTTGGTTTGGTGGTGATGGTGGCCATTTGTCTTCCTCCAGAAATGCGGCGAGTTGATCGAGTTTTTCGGTCCAGAATCGCTGGTAGCGATTGAGCCAATCGGTGGCTTCCTGCATCGGTGCTGCGCGCAGACGGCAGGCAACGATACGTCCGCTCTTGGCGCGCGTGACCAGGCCGGCATCCGACAGCACGTCGAGATGTTTCATGACCGCCGGCAGCGACATCGAAAACGGTTTCGCGAGTTCGCTGACCGAGAGGTCTTCCTTTTCGCTCAGCCGCGCGAGCAGCGCGCGCCGCGTGGGGTCGGCGAGCGCGGCGAAAGTGCGATCGAGGTTTGGCTTTGTGATAGTAAACCATTTGGTTAAGTATAGGAACGGCACGCGGCGATGTCAAGCGGTCCACGCGGCATTTATGTTTCGTTGACAAACAGGCTGTAGAACTGTCCCGGGATGGATCCGACCTCACTTGCCGCAGCTCTGGCCGGCGCTCAGATGAGCGATGTGCAGATGGCCATTGCGGCCAAGATGCTGCGCATGAACGCCGACGCGGCCTCCGGCATCGTGCAGGTGCTCGATGCCGCTCAGCAGAATCTCGCCAGCCTCGCCAATGTAGCCGCCGGCATCGGGCAAAATCTGAATATCACCGCTTAAAGTCTAGCTTGATCAGTCGGTGTGAGGCCTATGAGCCGAGTGCTGCCTTGATCAACTTGATCGCGTCGTCGCTCGCCCACTCGGCAGGTCCGGCGATAGTGCCGATCTCGCAGCCTTGCGGATCCACCAGCAACGTTGTCGGCATGCCGAAGGCGCGGCCGACGGCCTTGAGGTCCTGAAACGTGCTCGCTGTTGGGTCGGCATAGTAGGCGAGCTTCTGAACTCCGACTTCCTTCAGCCAGGCCTTCGGCTTGTCCGGATCGCGCGTATCGATATTGATGGCCACCACCTCAAATCCCGGGCCGCCGAGGCGCTGCTCCAACGCGTCGAGCGCCGGCATTTCCTTGCGGCAGGGCACACACCAGGTGGCCCACAGGTTGAGCAAGACGGTACGCCCGCGCCAATGCTCCAAAGTCAGCGGTTTGCCATTGGCGTCCTGGAACGTGAGATTGGGCAGGCGCAACGGGCTCTTGGCAACGTTAACGGCGGCCACCTCGCCACGTGCAAAAGGCGCCAATTTCTTGGCCAAATCGACGACCGGACGGCAGGCTGGGTCGCCGCCCGCATTGCGCGTGAGGGTCGCAATCCCGTATACCCCCGCCAGCCCAACGATGACTCCGGCGATTCCGCCCGCCAAAATCATGGCGAGGCGTTTTTTGGCGAAGCTGGATTGGGGGCTAGTCATGAGCGGTTTGGTGAATGTGCCATGAGCAACAAGATGTGGGGTGGGCGGTTTACGTCTGGCCCTGATGACATCATGGAGGAAATCAACGCCTCCATCGACTTCGACCGGCATCTCTACCGCCAGGACATTGCCGCGTCCAAGGCTCATGCCGAAATGCTGGCCAAGCAAGGCATTATTGCGGCCGAAGATGCGAAAAAGATCGCTCACGGTCTAGACACGATCCTGTCAGAGATCGAAGCGGGCAAATTCTCCTTCAAGCGCGCTCTGGAAGACATCCACATGAACGTGGAGGGCCGGCTATCCGAGCTCATTGGCGAGGCGGCGGGCCGTTTGCATACCGCGCGCTCGCGCAATGACCAGGTCGCAACGGACTTTCGACTGTGGATGCGTGACACCATCGATGGTCTCGATGCCGCGCTCGCCGGCTTTCAGCGTGCGCTCGTCGACAAGGCGCTGACCCATGCCGCGACAGTGATGCCCGGCCTGACCCATATGCAAACGGCGCAGCCGGTAACCTTCGGCCATCATCTGCTTGCTTATGTCGAGATGGCCGCGCGCGATCGTGGCCGCTTTGCCGATGCGCGCAAGCGTCTCAATGAATCTCCGCTCGGTGCCGCTGCACTTGCGGGGACGTCGTTTCCGCTCGATCGGGATATGACGGCGAAGGCGCTCGGCTTTGATCGGCCAATGGCAAATTCGCTCGATGCGGTATCCGACCGCGATTTTGTCATTGAGACGCTGGCGGCTGCTTCGATCACCGCCGTTCATTTGTCACGGTTGGCCGAGGAAATCGTCATATGGACTTCCCCGCTGACCGGTCTGGTCAGGCTATCGGACAAGTTCACCACCGGTTCCTCGATCATGCCGCAAAAGCGCAATCCGGATGCAGCCGAACTCGTTCGCGCCAAGACCGGCCGCGTCATTGGCGCGCTCAATGCACTGTTGATCGTGATGAAGGGTTTGCCGCTCGCCTATGCCAAGGACATGCAGGAAGACAAAGAAGGTGCCATGGATTCCCTCTCGGCACTTTCATTGTCGATCGCGGCGATGACCGGCATGATCGGCGATCTCGAGCCCGAGACCGCGCGAATGAAGAAGGCGGCGGGCGAGGGCTATGCGACCGCGACCGATCTTGCCGACTGGATGGTACGAACTTTGAAAATTCCATTCAGGGACGCCCATCACCACACCGGCCGGATTGTCGCCAAAGCGGCAGAGGCGGGGATTGCCCTGCATCGGTTGCCGCTCGCCACCATGCGTGAAGTCGAACCGCGAATCGGTGACGATGTCTTCAGCGTTCTGTCCGTCGACCGCTCGGTAAAAAGCAGATCGAGCTTCGGGGGCACCGCGCCCAAAAACGTGCGCGCGCAAGCAAAGAAATGGCTGCGCAAGCTCCAGAAAGAGAAACCCTGACTTCGCCTTCTTTGCTTGTTTTGCTATGGTACATTCGAGGCCAGGAGCGCGTATCGTGAACCCGATCTGCCACCGTCCGCTGCTAAGAATTGCCCTGATTGGCGCGCTTGTCGCGTCGCTTGGGCTGGCGGCGTGTGGCCGAAAGGGCCCGCTCGATCCGCCACCAGGCGCGTCGCTCGCCGGCGACCAATCGGTCCCGGCTGGAGACGCCCGATATAGTCCTCCGGTTATCGGTCCCGACGGGAGGCCGCTTGCCCCGGCGGGGCCGAATAAACGTATCCCTCTCGACGTCTTGCTCAACTGAGCGTGTGATGCACCACTTCGCCTATCGCGACGGCGTCCTCCACGCCGAGGCGGTGAATCTGGACGCGCTCGCCGCCGCGGTTGGAACGCCATTCTATTGTTATTCGACGGCAACGCTCGTCCGTCACTATCAGGTATTTGCCGGCGCGTTTGCCGACGTGCGTGCGCTCGTCTGCTACGCAATGAAGGCGAATTCCAATCAGGCGGTGGTCCGCACGCTTGCAAAACTTGGTTCCGGTGCCGACGTGGTGTCCGGCGGCGAGCTTAAGCGAGCGCGCCTCGCCGGTATTCCGGCCGACAAAATCATGTTCTCCGGTCTCGGTAAGACCGCGGCCGAGCTCGCGCTCGCCGTGGACGAAGGCATTCTATGCGTCAACGTGGAATCCGAACCTGAACTCGAGCTGTTGTCGTCAATTGCGGCGGCGAAGGGCCGTAGCGCGAACATTTCCGTGCGCGTCAATCCGGATATCGACGCCAAGACCCATCACAAGATTGCCACCGGCAAGGCCGAGAACAAATTCGGCATTCCAATCAGTCGGGCACGTGAAATCTATGCCCGTGCCGCCAAGCTCAAGGGTCTCAAAGTCACTGGCGTCGACATGCATATCGGCAGTCAGATCACCGAACTCGATCCGTTCGGCAATGCTTTTGCGTTGCTTGCGGAATTCGTGCGCGTGCTGCGTGCCGACGGCCATTCCATATCTCACGTGGATCTCGGAGGCGGTTTGGGAATTCCCTACAAGGATGACAACGAACCGCCGCCGCATCCCGAGGCCTATGCCAAAGTTGTAAAGCAGGCCACGCGCGACCTCGACTGCCGGCTGATCTTCGAGCCCGGCCGGCTGATTGTCGGGAATGCAGGAATTCTTGTGACGCGCGTACTGTTCGTGAAGCATGGTGAGGCCCGGAATTTCGTCGTCGTCGATGCTGCGATGAACGATCTCATTCGCCCGACGTTGTATGACGCACACCACGAGATTTGGCCGGTTGCCGAGCAGTCGCACTCGGCACGGCATATTCGCGCCGATGTCGTCGGGCCCGTGTGCGAAAGCGGCGATTTCCTTGCCATTAACCGCGATATTGCGGAGCCGGTAAATGGGGACTTACTCGCCATTATGACGGCCGGTGCCTATGGGGCAGTCCAGGCCGGCACCTACAATACCCGGCCTTTGGTGCCGGAAGTGCTGGTCAATGGCACAGAATGGGCATTGGTTCGCCCGCGCCTTGAAGTTGACCAATTGATTGCGCTCGATCGCATGCCGGATTGGCTCTGAGTGCAGAATGTGCGCGTGGCCCAGTGGTCCCGCACGTGTTAACATGGACGGCACCGAGATTCTCCTGAGCCTATGCTGCGGAGCGGCTTTTGGACGAGTTGAACGATCAGCCTCGCGAGCAAGCGCAGCCGACAAGACTTCTGCTCGCGCGGGCGCTTACGCGCGCCCGCGGTAGCATCTTGTGGGAACGGCTCTGGCCGGCTCTCGCGGCTCTCGCCACCGTCGGCGGATTGTTCCTCGCCTTTTCCTGGGCCGGTCTTTGGTTGGCATTGCCGCCACTGGCACGCGCGATCGGTCTTCTCGTTTTCGGCTTTGCCGCCGTTGCCGCGGCACTTGCCGCTCGTCATTCTGCGCCTGCCGAGCATCTATGACGGGTTGCGCCGGCTTGACCGCAGCAGCGGTGAAACGCATCGCCCCGCCACTGCGGTGGCGGATCATATTGCCGCGAATAGTCAGGATCCGGTGGCGCAGGCGCTGTGGCGTGCGCATGTCGAACACGCGTTGCTGTCGGCACGCAAATTCAAGGCCGGATGGCCGACGCCGCGGTTGTCGCTGCGCGATCCAATGGCATTTCGCGCGCTCGTGCTCATCCTGGTGGTGGCAAGTTTCTTTGCCGCCGGTGGCGAGCGATCCAAGCGAATTGCGGCGGCGTTCGACTGGCACGGTGTTGTCGCGCCGGCAAACTTCCGCATCGATGCGTGGATTACGCCGCCGGTTTACACCGGCCGGCCACCGGTCATGCTTCAGGGGCTGCGGCCAGGTGATACCGCGCAGGCCACCGCACCTGTGGCTGTCCCGGCGGGCAGTCAATTGGTGATCCGCGCGACCGGAAAGGTCAGCTTCGAAATTGTGCGCCATGGTGGTCTTGAAGACGCCCCGGCGGAAGCACGTGCGCCGCTGCCGGCCGGTACCGAGGAGCGCCGGTTGATCATTAAAGGCGACGGTTCTGCCGCAGTTCATGGGGTGCTGGGCAGCGATCTGGTTTGGAATTTCACGGCCATTCCCGACCGGGCGCCGACAATTGAACTCACCAAGGATCCTGAACGACAAGCGCGCGGAACGTTGAGGCTTGATTACAAGATGGACGATGACTACGGCGTCGTCGAAGCGAAAGCCACGTTTGCGCTCAAGGATGAAGAATCGTCCGGCAAACCACGCCATCCGTTGTTCACGGCGCCGGACTATGCGCTCACGCTTCCGCAGGCGCGGACGCGCTCCGGCGCGGCGCAGACCACTCATGACTTGACTGAGCATGCCTGGGCCGGCGCAGACGTTGTCATGACGCTGACGGCACGCGACGAGGCGGGCAATGAAGGACGCAGTCAGCCGCGCGAGCTGACGCTGCCGCAACGAATATTCGTCAAGCCTTTGGCGCGTGCATTGATAGAGCAGCGCCGGAATCTGGCACTCGATGCAGAGACCAAGCCTTTGGTCCTTACGGCGCTTGACGTGCTGAGCATCGCGCCGGAACGTTTCACTCCCGAGTCCGGCACCTATCTCGGATTGCGCTCGATCTATCATGATCTCGAACACGCCAAGAGCGATGACGCTTTGCGCGAGGTCGTGGCGCGACTTTGGGACATGGCCGTCCAGCTGGAGGACGGCAATGTATCGCAGGCAGAACAGGCGTTGCGCCAGGCACAGGAGGCTTTGCGCCAGGCGCTTGATCGCGGCGCCAGTGAGGAGGAAATCAAGAAATTGATGGAGCAGCTGCGAGCTGCCATGGACAAGTTTCTCCAGGCGCTTGCGGAGGAATTGCGCAAGAATCCTCAGCAGCTCGCGCGTCCGCTTGACCGCAATACCCGTACGCTCAGCCAGCAAGACCTCAAGAGCATGCTCGACCGGCTCGAGCAGATGGCGCGTTCCGGCAATAAGGATGCCGCGCGCCAGTTGCTCGATCAGTTGCAGTCAATGCTCGAAAACCTGCAAATGGCGCGGCCCGGCGCCTCCGGCAATGACGACGGCGACGACGACATGATGTCGGCGCTCGACGAGTTGGGTGACGTGATCCGCAAGCAGCAGCAATTGCGCGACAAGACATTCCGGCAAGGCCAGGACACGCGGCGGGATCGTCAACGCGGGCAGCAGGGCCAGAACAGGATGGGCGATCTGCGCCAGGACCAGCAAGGTTTGCGCGACCGCCTCAATAAGTTGTTGGAGCAACTCCGGCAGCACGGGCTCGGCCAACCCGGTCAGCAAGGCGAGGGCAATGAAATGGGCCAGCTCGGCGATGCCGGCGAGGCCATGGGCCAGGCCGAGGGCCAATTGGGCGAAGGTGATGCCGATAATGCGGTCGATAGCCAGGGCCGCGCGTTGGAATCCATGCGCAAGGGCGCGCAAGGGCTTGCACAATCGATGCAGCAGCAGGGCATGGGTCCAGGTCCCAATGGCCGGCCTGGCCGTGGCCAGGCCCGTGCCCAACAGGACACCGACCCGCTTGGGCGGCCGCTGCGCGGCCGCGATTATGGGGACGATGTCACGGTGAAGGTGCCTGGCGAGATCGACGCCCAGCGAGCGCGTCGTATCCTGGAAGAACTACGCAAGCGTTTTGGCGAAGGCTTTCGCCCGCAACTCGAGCTGGACTATATCGAGCGCCTGCTCAAGGATTTCTGACGGACAGTTTCAACAGAAGTCAGTGCCGCCAGACCAGCGCTTCGCGCACAGCGCCAATGATCTGATCGACCGAAAATGGTTTTGCAAGGACGTCGTGCACGAGCGCATCCAGCCCGTGCGCCCGTTCATGCTGATCGGCATAGCCGGTCATCAGCATGATCGCGACGTCGGGATGGCTACGGCCGGTCTCGATCGCAAGTGCGATGCCGTCCATGACCGGCATTTTTACGTCGGACAGGAGCAGGTCGAAGTTGCCTTCGGCTTGATTAAGCGCCTCAAGCGCACTGGCTCCGTCCGCAGCTTCTGTGAGATCGTGTCCGTCATTGCCAAGGGCGCGTATCAAGAATTTGCGTACGGCGTCGTCATCTTCGGCAATGAGGATCCGCGCCATCGCGTTATTTGGCTCCCGCGACCGACGTCCTGAGGGCCAAAGAAGCGGACGACGACATCCGTTGCGCTTTCAGGTGGTGAGACAAGGCGACTGCGGAATTCGAGCTTTTCGCCGGGGCCGATCGTGCTGCGGCTCGGCATCGAACTCCACGTGTAAACCTCCTGGCCTGCGGCATCGCGCGCGGCAAACCTCAGGCGTGGCACTTCGGTCGGCTTGCCTGCAATGCTGACAATATTACCTTCGATGACAAGCGCGGATAAACCTTCCTGCGTTTCCTTCGAAATTCGCATATTTTCGAATTTCAGATTTCGCAGGTTGACCGGCAATCCGATCGCAGAAAACAGAGAGGCTGTCTGCGGGAAAGAAGCGCACAACTTCGCTGCGCGCTCCGATCAGTGCAACGTTGAATGCAAACAGCACAAGGATGAGGGCCGTCCAGTGTGAAGAACGGCGAGCTTTAACCCGGCGCGCCTGCAACCGTTTGCGTCGTGCTACGAAGTTGTCGGCTTCGTCGGTTTCCGATTTGGCGGTTGAATGAAGCGCGGTCGGCGGTTCGATCGGCGGAACCACCGATGGCGCATCGGCGATGGTCACGGGTTCCGGATGCGGGGCGTCTGCGGTTGCGCTCCGACTCGCAACTTCGCCGTCATGTTCAGTGGACGTTGCATCTGTGGCAGTGCCGGCGACCGGTTCATCAGGACGTATAACGCCGACCGGAGCGCGCGTTTCGCCGTCCGCTAGGGCATCGTCTGCAGACGCCGTCATTTCCGGGGCCGCTTCCAGGCCACTCGCGAACCACGTGGTCTTGCAGCGGGCGCAACGAACGGTACGTCCGGCCGCGCCCAGTGAGGCCGGCTCGATATTGTAGGAGGTGGCGCAGTTCGGACAGGCGATCAGCATGGCATCGTCAGGGTACGTGGGTGCCTGAACGTACCAGCCGTCCGTTAATGGATCGGAAACCATGCTGGGGCCCGGAAATGCGAGTATTTCCGGCTTTTCCCCCGCGCTGCTATGGCGGCTCGGTGATAATCTTGTAAAAGCGCAGTTCCCGGCGCTTATCGAGGGTCGCGGGACCACATTTCGGCAATGGGCCTTTGGGGCTGCCGGGAAGCGATTCGGCGGGCCTGTAGCGGGAATCAGTTGGAGAGGGGTGGGGTGGTCCGATTCGAGAACGTAGGATTACGCTATGGCTTGGGGCCAGAGGTCCTGCGTGACCTCACGTTCCGGATCGAACCGCATTCTTTCCAGTTTCTCACCGGACCCTCCGGCGCGGGAAAGACGTCCCTCCTGCGTCTGTTATTTCTTTCTATGCGGCCAACTCGCGGGTTGATCACCCAGTTTGGTCACGACGTCGCGACCCTTTCACGCGACGCCGTGGCGACGCTGCGGCGTCGCATCGGCATCGTTTTTCAGGATTTTCGTCTTCTCGACCACATGACGACTTATGAGAATGTCGCGTTGCCGTTGCGGGTGATGGGCCGTCCCGAGGACAGCTATCGTGATGAAGTGATCGAATTGCTGAATTGGGTGGGGCTCGGTGAGAGAATGTGGGCGTTGCCGCCCGTACTATCGGGCGGCGAAAAGCAGCGCGCTGCGATCGCTCGCGCGGTGATTGCACGGCCACAATTGCTGCTCGCCGACGAACCGACAGGGAACGTCGACCCCAGTCTGGCGCAACGGCTTCTGCGCCTATTCGTCGAACTCAACAAATCAGGGACATCGGTCGTGATCGCCACTCACGACATCGCGTTAATGGATCAATACGACGCGCGCCGACTCGTTCTGCATGACGGCCGCCTCCATATTTACGACTGAGGAAGACAATGACTGACTACATGCCGAGTAAATTGAGCATGGCAATGCGCGAGCCGGAGGAGTTGCTGCCGCATTTTGACACGCCGCTGGTGCCACGCAATTCCATTTCCGGACGTGCGCTTATCGCGGTCGTCGCAATTATGACGTTCCTGGCATCGCTCACGACTGGCGCGGCAATACTGGTCAGTCGAGCGGCAGGCGAATGGCAGTCGGAGATTTCCCGTGAGGTGACCATTCAAGTCATTCCGGCGCCTGGTCGCGATGTGGATAGCCTCGTGGACAAGGCCGTGTCGGTCTCACGTGCATTTCCTGGCATCGTAGAGGTTCGGCCCTATTCGAAAGATGAGTCAGCCAAATTACTTGAACCTTGGTTGGGCACTGGGCTCTCGCTCAATGAACTGCCGGTTCCGCGTTTGATCATCGTCAAGATTGCATCGGACGCAACGCCGGATCTTGCGCAATTGAGGCGTGTGCTGGCCGAACAGGTGCCGGGCGCCATGCTCGACGATCATCGCGGATGGATCGACCGCATGCGGGCCATGGCCGGAACGGCCGTCGCTGTGGGCCTTGGTGCATTGATTCTGATGTTTGCCGCGACAATATTGTCGGTCACTTTCGCGACACGCGGGGCGATGGCGACAAACAAAGCGGTTATCGAGGTGTTGCATTTTGTCGGTGCCAAAAATGGATTCATCGCTCGAAACTTTCAGCACCATTTCTTGCTGCTCGGCCTGCAAGGCGGCGCTATCGGTGGTGGCGCAGCGATTATTTTGTTTGCGCTTGCCGGGCTCATCAGCCGGTGGTTTGCCGGCACCGCGAGCGGTGACCAGACCTCGGCTTTATTCGGGTCATTTTCAATTGGTTTGGCCGGTTATATCGCTGTGCTGTGCCAGGTCGCGCTGATTGCGGTGGTGACGGCGTTAACGTCCCGGCATACCGTCAACAGCACGTTGGAAGCGATCGACTGACATGCTGGCCGGGGTTGCCCGTTGGATAGGATTTTTGACCATGGCCACCGGCGCCACGGTGGTCCTCCTGCTCGCGGTCGGCTTCGGCTTGTTTGTCTCGCGCATCGCTGCAGACGAAGTGACGGTCGACAATAAAGCGGACGGCATCGTGGCGCTTACCGGTGCTGCCGCACGTATCCCCGATGCAATCGAACTATTGGCGACCGAACGCGGAAAGCGGTTGTTGATTACCGGGGTGCACCGCGATACTAGCGCGCGAGAGATTGCGCGTCTTACGCCGCTGTATTCCAAATACTTCAACTGCTGCATCGACCTCGACCGTTCGGCGCTCAATACATTCGGCAATGCCCTTGAAACCAGGCGCTGGGCGCGCGCACACAATTTTAATTCATTGATTGTTGTGACGTCGAACTGGCATATGCCGCGGGCCATGGCCGAGCTTGCACACCAGCTTCCCGACGTCACGCTGATTGCCTATCCGGTGATTTCCGAAAAGGCAAAAGTTGAACCCTGGTGGTCGAATTGGGACTCAGCGCGTCTGCTTTTCCTCGAATACATGAAATATCTGCTCGCATGTACCCGCATGCGAATCGATTCCGATAGTGCCGTCTAAAGGAGCGTTGTGGTGGTCACACTTCTGCGATCGACTGCCTTCAACGTGTTGTTTTATTTAAACACGCTTGTGTATTTGATCGCCGCATTGCCGACTTTTTTCATGCCCTACCGCGCGATTGTAGCCGTGGCGAAATCATGGGGTCGCGTCAATCTTGTGCTTCTGCGCGTCGTCGCCGGCATCGATTGTGAAGTCCGCGGCCGGGAGAAAATCCCAAAAGGCCCGATCATTGTTGCTTCCAAACACCAATCGGCGTGGGAAACATTCGCGCTTCTTCCACTGATCGACAATCCCGTGTTCATCCTCAAACGGGAACTGCAGTGGATTCCGATCTTCGGTTGGCTAACCATTAAAGGACGTATGGTGCCGGTTGATCGAGGTGGTGGGTCACAGGCGCTCGCGGCCATGATTGAACGCGCGCGCATCGAGCTGGCCGACAATCGCCAGCTCATTATCTTTCCGGAGGGGACGCGCCGTCCAGCCGGTGCTGAGCCTCGCTACAAGTTTGGCGTCGCGCATCTTTATGCGGCAGGAGACGTGCCTTGCGTGCCAATTGCACTCAACTCCGGCCTGTTCTGGCCGCGCCGCTCGCTTCGCCGTTTCCCCGGCACGGTGGTGGCTGAAATCCTTGATCCAATTCCACCGGGATTCGACAAAGATACATTCTTTGCGCGCCTGCAAAATGATATCGAGACAGCGACAGCGCGCTTGATTGCCGAGGGCCGGACAAAAATGGGGCCGGACGAATCTGCGATTGATTGAAGTCATCGGGCGAGAATTAGCCGCTAGACGACTGATGGATACCCTTGAGTTGTTCGGCCAAGACTTGCAGTTCGGTGTCGCGAATGCCCAGTGATTGCAATTCTTTTACAGCGGCCAGCACGTAGTCGCGGCAAGGGCCCGAGCGGCCGTGGCCTTGGCGGGCAAAATGCAATTGCTCGGTGAGGCTCAATTGGCCGGCATATTGGCGATGGCCGCGGTCAACGACATAGCAAAGCGCGTGTACGCTTTCTTGAGGGTCATCGTCGAGCCAGACCCTGCGCCACGCCTCCCGGTAAACCCGAGTAACCTGTTCGCGCGCGCGCAAATATTCGATCGTTTCGGATCGCCGTGCTGATGCGACGCGATAGGCAATGCCGCGGCAATTGCCGCCACGGTCCAGGCCGAACACCAGTCCGGGCTTTTCGGGGGTTCCGCGGTGCACAAACGAATACACGCAAAGCGCACGGTGGGCACCGACGAGACGCGCATTGCGGCGCTCCAAAAAATCGAATCCGGGCCGCCACATCAGCGAACCGTAACCGAAGACCCATAGGTCCTCATTGCTTTGATTGGGGCGTGCGTTCATCGTGGCGGCGAATGAGACCACGGCGTTGACGGGACCGGCGAATTGCGTTCGCCTAACAGGGTGGCAGCTTCCATGCAACCCGATTGCCTGGCACGGGCGCAGAAACGCCGCATTCGGCAGGTTTTGAATTCCAATGATGAGCAATCCAGCAAGCCTGCAGTCTCGCCGCCGCACCGGGCGCCGCTATACAATTCTCCTTTTGATTGTGCTGGCGTTGATCGTCGGCTGGACCGGCTTCTGGAAATTTGCTGCCACCAAGGCGCAAGAGGCAATCGAAGGCTGGCGCCAGCGGGAGGCAAGGTCGGGACGCGTTTATAGCTGCGGCTCACAGGATGTCGGAGGCTACCCATTCCGTATTGAAGTTAGTTGCGATGGCGCTTCGGCGTTGTTCCGCAGCAACCAGCCACCGGTCGAACTGAGGGCAGAAGGCCTCACGGTCGTCGCGCAGGTGTACCAGCCCGGGCTGCTCATCAGCGAAATCCATGGTCCACTGACCATTGGTGAATCTGGAAAATCGCCCGATATCATCGCCAACTGGACATTGGCGCAATCGAGTGTGCGCGGCACGCCGGCGGCGCCCCAGCGAGCGTCGCTCGTGTTTGATGGGCCGACCGTTGATCGCATCGCCGGAACGGCACGGCAGAATATTTTGCGGGCCAAGCACCTCGAAATTCACGGCCGAATGGCCGAAGGCTCGGCTGCAAACAAGCCCGTGATTGAAATTGCACTGCAGCTCAGTCAGGCCTCAGCCCCTACATTGCATCCCGCCGCAGCTCAGCCGATCGATGCGAATGCCACTGCGGTGCTTCGTGGCTTGAACGATTTTTCACCGAAACCGTGGCCCGTTCGTTTCCGCGAGATACAGGCGGAGGGCGGCCGCATCGATATCACCCAGTTCCGCGTCCAGCAGGGCGATATCCTCGCGATTGGCGCCGGCACGCTCTCAATCAATGACAAGGGTCGGCTGGAGGGTCAGCTGCGCGTGACAATGGCGGGGCTTGATCAGTTTCTGGCGGCCATTGGCGCGCAGCAGCGGGTGCAAACATCGCCGAACATGGACAAGCTCGTCGGAGCTCTCGACCGGCTGGCGCCCGGCCTGGGAGATGTGGCGCGCCAGCAAGCGGGTGCAAATATCTCGCTCGGCATCAATATGCTTGGCGAACAGACAACGCTTGAGGGCAAGCGCGCGGTGACGCTGCCATTGCGCTTCACAGACGGTGCAATTTTTCTGGGGCCAATCCCGATCGGCAATGCGCCGGCATTGTTTTAACAAGTGGCCTTGCGGGCATTGGCCGGGCAGCATTCGGGAAATTATCGATGAGTCGGATTGAGGTCTCTGTAGCGGTCAATTGCCGTGCGGATCCGGCGGTCATATTTGGCTTGCTGAAGGATGGGTCGACCTGGCCGCAATGGGCGATATTCGATTCATTCGAGCTGGAGCGACCCGGACACAATGAAACATATGGCGTTGGAGCCATTCGCGTCTTTTCCACCAAAGTCAGCCGTTCGCGCGAGGAAATTACCGAACTCGTTCCGGACCGCAGATTGGCCTACGTGCTCCTTTCGGGATTTCCGCTGCGAGACTATCGCGCCGAGGTCGATCTTGATCAGACAAGTAGAGAATCGACGACCATTGCTTGGCGTGCCTCATTCAATCCGAAATATTTTGGCACTGGCTGGCTTTGGCGTCTGTTCATCAAGGCTGTGCTTGCAACGACGGCAAAGCAATTGGCCATAGCATCCGAACGGCGGCGCAGGCTGGCAAAGACAATTTGATGGCAGGCCGCTAATTTTCCTCGCCCGCGTAGGGCTTAGGCAGTGGTTGCAGGCCGGGATGCGGGCGACCGAAATCCGGCGCCGGCAAATCCTGACCGATCTCGACAATACCTTTCCGGATCGCGCGGGTGCGCGCGAATTGCTCGAACAACGCGTCACCATCGCCTTTGCGAATTGCCTTTGTTAGCGCCGAAACGTCTTCGTTGAACCGGCCGAGCATTTCCAGGACCGCATCCTTGTTTGCGAGGAACACGTCACGCCACATGGTTGGGTCAGATGCCGCTATGCGGGTGAAGTCGCGAAATCCACCTGCGGAAAATTTCAAAACTTCCGAGCGGGTCACTGTCTGAAGCTCATCAGCGGTGCCGACGATTGTGTAGGCAATCAGGTGTGGCAGATGGCTGGTTATGGCGAGTACCAGGTCGTGATGATCGGCCGCCATCGTCTCGACATTGGCGCCAAGAAGGCGCCAGAAGGCGGCCAGTTTTTCGACAGCCTTCGGGTTGGTACCGTTTGGCGGCGTCAGAATGCACCAGCGATTGACGAACAATTCTGCGAAGCCGGCATCCGGACCGGAATATTCCGTTCCTGCCACCGGGTGCGCCGGTATGAAATTCACGTTCTTGGGCAGGTGCGGGGCCATGTCCCGCACGACCGAACCCTTGACTGAGCCCACATCGGAAACGATCGCGTCGGCAGCAAGATGAGGGCCGATCTCCTTGGCGACCGGACCGCAGGCGCCGACGGGGATGCAGACAATCACGAGATCGGCGCCTTCGACGGCCGCGGCGTTGCTTTCGACCACCTGGTCGGCAAGGCCGAGTTCGGCAACGCGCCGGCGCGTTTCCGGAGAGCGCGCCGTCGCGACAATCGAACGTGCTGCGCCCTGTGCGCGTGCCGCGCGCGCAATTGAGGAGCCGATCAGCCCGACGCCGATCAGCGCCAGACGATTGAAGAGGGCGGCCGGTTTGCTCACGCTGCTTTCCCCAGGAATTCCCTGAGCGCCTGCACGACCAGACGATTGGCCTCTTCAGTGCCGACGCTCATTCGCAGGGCATTCGGCAACTTGTAGGCGCCGACCTGGCGCAGAATGAGCCCGCGCTTTGTCAGGAACGCGTCGGCGTCCTTTGCGGTACGGCCCTTGACCTCCGGGAAGTGGATAAGAACGAAGTTCGCGGCGCTCGGGGTCACGGCGAGACCAAGCTTGCCGATCTCGTCCGTGAGCCAGGCAAGCCAATGCGTATTGTGTGCACGCGCGCGATCCACGTGTGCGGTATCTCGAATTGCCGCAATTCCTGCAGCGATTGCCGGGGCATTGACGTTGAATGGCCCACGGATGCGGTTGATCGCATCGACAATATGCGCCGGTCCGTATAGCCAGCCAAGTCGAAGCGCCGCGAGTCCATAAATTTTCGAGAAGGTGCGCGTCATCACCACGTTGTCCGTGGTGGCGACCAGCTCGATGCCGGACTCATAATCGTTTCGCTGCACATACTCTGCATAGGCGGCGTCGAGCACGAGCAGCACATGCGGAGGCAGGCCCTTGTGAAGCCGTTTGACCTCGTCGAACGGAACGTAGGTCCCGGTCGGATTATTGGGGTTGGCCAAAAATACGACTTTTGTCTTTGCTGTGACCGCCTTGAGGATCGCATCGACATTCGCCGTGAAATCATTTTCGGCTGCAGCAATTGCTTTCGCGCCGGTGCCTGTGATTGCGATCGGGTAAACCAAAAAGCCATGCGTCGTATAGATCGCCTCGTCGCCGTCCTTGAGATAGGCGCGTGCGATCAAATTGAGCAAATCATCCGAACCCGCTCCGCAAACGATGCGGTCCGGATCGAGTCCGAAGGCTGCGCCGATAGCTTCGCGCAGGGCCGAAGCCGGACCATCCGGATAATCTTCAAGATGTTCGCCCGCCGCACGGTATGCGGCGAGCGCATTCGCGCTCGGCCCCAACGGAGTCTCGTTGGAGGAGAGCTTGAAAATCTTCGCGACTCCGGGCGCAGAGCTCTTGCCAGGAACGTAAGGGGCAATCTCGAGCACGCCGGGGCGCGGTTGCGGGCGATTCGAAGTCATGGACGCTTTTCCGAACGATCAAGCCTTGTCGGCGGCAATCGTATAGCGGGTTGCGTGGCTTCCGACGAGGGCTGTCGAGCGTACGGTCGCGCCAGCCTTAACCAAGGCCGCACTCACCGATTGGAGGTCCGCATCCTTTGTAAAGGTCACCAGTAATGCGGCTCCGTCGAAGGCGCGGTCGGGCACAGCGATGAAATCGGCTTGTGCCGATAGGGCTTCCGCGGCCTTGGCGCTCCAGCCCGATACGCGCATGCTCCAGACAGCGGCTTCGGTCGCCATGGCGTCGGGTGCCACCCTGGACAGAACGAACACGGGCAATGCAGCGGGGTGATCCGGCCGTTCGACGAAGGGCAGGCGGGCGATGATTTTGGGGGCGGCATCGAACTCAAGCGCACTCCACCAGGCGCCCGCCGATCCCACGTCTGAAGCGGGCACCAGACCAAGGTCGCCTTTGGAATCCGATACGGCTGCAACCACCCCGGCTGCGCCCATATGTGGGATGAATGGCACCGTGAATCCAAAATGAAAGCGCGCTGAATCCCGCATGAGTGCATCGCCCGCCGACAGATCCGCGTGCACCGAGAATGGAGCTTGCACATAAGTAAAAGTCGAGATGATGATCCGCCAAATGCTTTCGGCAGTGTCGAGCGGCAAAATGCCTTTGTGCCGTTTGACCAGCCGGCGCATCATCTCCGCTTCGCGTGCGGGCCGAAAAGCCGAGGTGCCCGTGTCCTGGGTGCGCTTGACCGCGATCAGGCGATCGATGATCTCGCCGCGCTCCATCAATAGCTGATGCATCGCCTCGTCGATCCGGTCGATCTCCTTGCGTAAGTCCGCCAGCGCGGGTGTTTGGGGTGCTTTCACCATGGCGGCATTGATAGGAGGGCTGAGCGTTGAAATCAAAGAAAACGTGACGCTCTTGCAAATCCATACGTGCGCCCCGCCGATCAGCGGCTGCCTTGACGAATACGGCGACGGAGACTAAGTTTTTGGCCGTGGTCATTTGAGCCGGCCGGCTTGCAGCCACGTTAAATAACTCGCTAAACAGGCCGGGGACACATGTGATCCCGGCCGAACCTTTGTTCAGGCCGGGTTTTTTTATGGCCTGTTGTTCGCAGTTGCGGGGGGAGCTCCCCGGGGGTCAATATCAAGATGGTCATTGTCCAACCGCTCAAGGACGGGACGGAGCGCGGCGAAGGCACGCAGGAGGCGGATCAACCGACCTCGCATGTCGTGGCGTTCGGCGCTGACCGGCCGTTGCGGCTCGACAGCGGGGTGGACCTCGCCCCGTTTCAAATCGCCTATCAGACCTACGGCGCGCTCAACGCCGATCGTTCCAACGCAATTCTGGTGTGCCATGCGCTCACCGGCGACCAGCACGTCGCCAATGTGCACCCGGTCACCAAAAAATCCGGATGGTGGGAAACGCTGGTCGGCCCCGGCAAGCCGATCGATACCGAGCGTTATTTCGTGATCTGCCCGAACGTTGTCGGTGCTTGCATGGGCACCACGGGGCCGGCCTCAACCAACCCGAAAACCGGGAAGCCATGGGGCCTCGACTTTCCAGTCATCACGATCCGCGACATGGTGCGGGCGCAGGCCATGTTGCTCGATCATCTCGGTATCGAGCAATTGTTTTCGGTGGCCGGCGGCTCCATGGGCGGCATGCAGGTGCTGCAATGGGCCGCTTCCTATCCGCAACGTGTGTTCTCAGCGCTGCCGATCGCCTGCGCCACACGCCATTCGGCGCAGAACATCGCGTTCCATGAGGTGGGTCGGCAAGCCATTATGGCCGATCCGGAGTGGCGCGGTGGTCGCTATCATCTGGAGGGCACCAATCCGCGGCGAGGACTCGCGGTCGCGCGCATGGGCGCGCACATCACCTATCTGTCGGACGCCGCGCTCCACCGGAAATTCGGACGTAAGTTCCAGGACCGCGAGAATCCGACGTTCTCATTTGACGCGGATTTCGAGGTCGAATCCTATCTGCGCCACCAGGGCATATCATTCGTCGAGCGTTTTGACGCCAATTCGTATCTCTATCTGACGCGCGCGATGGATTATTTCGATCTGGCTGCTGATTCCGGCGGCGTTTTGGCCAATGCCTTTAAGACGACGCCGACGCGTTTTTGCGTGATCTCATTCACCAGTGACTGGCTATTCCCGACATCGGAGTCGCGCGCCATCGTGCATGCGTTGAATGCCGCGAGCGCGCGGGTGTCATTTGCCGAAATCGTCACCGACAAGGGCCACGACGCCTTCCTGCTCGATGAGCCGGAACTGTTCGCGATTGTGCGCGGCTTCCTTGACGGCGCTGCTAAGGCGCGCGGCCTATGAGCAATCTCAACGTTCCCAGTATCGAGCGCACGCCGGGCGGCGCCCGTGTCGACCTCGTCCTGATGTCGGAGATGGTCGAGCGCGGCGCCAAGGTGCTCGACGTCGGCTGCGGTGACGGCGAATTGCTGCGTCTGCTGAGCGAAAGCCGCGACGTCGATGGCCGCGGCATCGAACTCTCACGCGAAGGCGTGAACGAATGTGTGGCGAAGGGGCTCGCCGTGATTCAGGGCGACGCCGATACCGATCTCGGCGACTATCCGGACGACGCTTTCGACTACGTGATCCTGTCGCAGACCTTGCAGGCGACCCGCCACCCGCGGGCGGTGCTGGAGCACATGCTGCGGATCGGCCGGCACGCGATTGTGTCGTTTCCGAATTTCGGCCACTGGCAGGTCCGGCTTCAATTGCTCTTCGCCGGCCACATGCCGCAGACCGATATCCTCCCCTACAGTTGGTACGACACGCCGAATATCCACCACTGCACGATCAAGGACTTCCGACAGCTCTGCACGGAAATCGGGGTTCAAATGGAGAGGGCGGTGGCGCTGAATGCCTGGGGCAAGCCGCTCCGTCTCAATGCGCCCTGGTGGTTTTGGAACCTTTTTGGGGAACAGGCCGTTTTTCTGCTCAGCCGGAAGGGCTGAGGCGGCTTCGCTTCACGCATTTACGCCGGTCCAACAGTGCTGCGGCGCAGCTTTAACTGTGCTGCAGCGGTGGCATGACTTCGGCTTTGAGTATAAACGGGATCGAAGACAGTATTTGAGTACTGCAATTAGTAAAAAGAGTTGTTCGATAGGTATAATTTTTATTGCGCCGGTATTCCGATGGAATACCCGCTATGCGTTCCACGAAATGACCTTCCAATGATCACGAAAATGCCATACCGGAACGGCGTTTGGACACCGTGCCTGGCGCTGATTCTATTTGTTCCAGGTGCATTGCTTGTATAGCTAAGGGGACTAATCTGATGAGACTTAAAACAAGACGGGCGACAGTACTGTTGTGTTCGGTGGCGGTTGCGGCTCTTGCAACGACGGCCCTCGCAAGACCCGTCCACCACCATAGGCACTCTCGGGCGGCGGTCACGCAAACTGCGGTTCAGCCGCAGGCATACGGCGCAGATCGAGATGTGCGTTATTCATTCAATGGGTTGCAATCGGCCGGGACGGTCAGTGGAGAGAATATTGGCCAGGGCCGCCGTCATGACCGTCGATCCCTTGCCATCGCGGACGCGCGTGCCCAGGCCCAGTCACATTCGAACTCGGCATATGGCGGCGCCACCAGCAATTCACTGGTCAGTGAGGCGCGCAAATATATTGGGACCAATCCGACGGGACGCGGCAGCCTGTGGTGTGGCGCGTTCATGGATATGGTGCTCAAGCGCACCGGCCATTCGGGCGGTGGCAATCTCGCCAGAGCCTACGCGCACTATGGTCAGCGTGTGAACGGACCGCAGGTCGGTGCCATCGCCGTGATGGGCCGCCGCGGCGGCGGCCATGTCGGCGTGGTCAGCGGCGTTGATCCGAACGGCAACCCGATCATCGTCTCCGGCAACCACAATCATACTGTTGCCGAATCCGTCTATCCGGCCGGACGCATCAGCGCATACGTATTGCCCGGCGGCTGATTGAGTTCCGTTAAGCAATAAAAACGCGCCCTGTCGTAAGCTGGGCGCGTTTTTTTATTGTAAGCCCGACGTCAGGCCGCCCCAGTATGAATTGAGTCACCGACGCTAATATCTCCGGCGCCAATGACCTCGGCGTAGACGCCGCAATCGGTGTGGTCGAAATTCTCCAGTAACGTACGCGGAATGGTGAGGTCGCGGATTCCGGTTTCGGGGTCGACATCTGTGGCCGCACAGCGCTGAATTCGTTTGACCACTTTCAGCCGTGCGGTATGGCCAATCGTAAGTTCTGTGCCGAGCAGGTCGAATTCACGCCAAGCTGGCCAGCCCGCAATATAAAGATTGCCGCGAAAACGTAACGGATTGACTGGCGCGCCGACGGCATTCTCCACCGCCGCCACAGAGGCGAGGTTGATTATCGACACAACCTTTCTGGCCACATCCGAGAAGCTGTGATCTTCGGCATGCAATACCTTGGGAGGTCCCCGTAGTTCTTTCGGTATGAAGCGGCGGAAAAAGGCCTCGATCGCGAGCCTTCCATCCTTGCTGCGCAGGTCACCGCTGGCTGCAGTACGGCCCTCCCATTGGATAGTCAGGGTATGGTCGGCTTCGTTGTAATCCGTGCGCAGCACGGCCAAGCGCTCATTGCGCATCAGCATCAGGAAGCGTTGCTTGGGAAAGTAGGCAGGGGCGGCGGGATCAAACCCGCAGGGGCCGTTCTCGATGGCATACAGCCGGTCGGCTGGGATTGTCAGACCAACCGAAAGACGGGTGCGCTCCATCGGTTGCGCCGACAGTCCTTTGACCGGGTAACGATAGATGGCGTGAAGGGAAGCGGGCTCGGATGTCATTGATTTTTGGCCACTTTAACAGCCACCGCGGAAAGGATTAACGCTGACCTATATCAAGCAAACTCCCTCTTCAAACTGCAATAAATGCACCCACATAATGGGCCAACCGGACCGCCTTAACGGGGTCCGGAAGAGACCGGCGCCGTCATGGGCCGAGGGAGTTGAGGCATGAATTTCGAGAAATACACCGACCGCGCCAAAGGCTTTGTCCAATCGGCGCAATCCATGGCCCTGCGCGAGGGCCACCAGCAATTCGCTCCTGAACATCTTCTCAAAGTACTGCTCGACGACCCGGAAGGGTTGGCGGCCGGCCTGATCGATCGATCCGGCGGCAATTCACGGCAGGCTTTGCAGGCGGTCGAGGCCGCACTGGCCAAAATTCCGAAAGTATCCGGGGCAGGCGCCGGCCAGGTTTATCTGGCGCCGGGCTTGGCCCGCGTGTTTGACGCGGCGGAAAAGGCCGGTGAGAAGGCGGGCGACAGTTTTGTAACCGTCGAACGGTTGCTACTCGCGCTGGCAATTGAAAAAGACAGCGATGCCGGCAAGATTCTCGCCAAGGCAGGCGTCACGCCGCAAAATCTCAACGCCGCTATCGAGGCGCTGCGCAAAGGGCGTACCGCGGATTCCGCTTCCGCCGAGAATGCTTACGATGCATTGAAAAAATACGCCCGTGATCTGACGCAAGCGGCGCGAGACGGAAAACTCGATCCCGTGATTGGCCGCGACGAGGAAATCCGCCGCACTATTCAGGTGCTATCGCGCCGGACCAAGAATAATCCGGTGCTGATCGGCGAACCCGGCGTTGGCAAGACCGCGATCGTCGAAGGCCTGGCGCTGCGCATCGTCAATGGTGACGTGCCGGAAAGCCTCCAGGACAAGAAGTTGCTGGCGCTCGATCTCGGTGCGCTGATCGCTGGCGCAAAATATCGCGGCGAGTTCGAGGAGCGCCTCAAGGCGGTACTGAACGAAGTGACGTCATCAGATGGCGGCATCGTTCTGTTCATCGACGAAATGCATACGCTAATTGGCGCTGGCAAAGCCGACGGCGCGATGGACGCCTCCAATCTCCTCAAGCCCGCGCTGGCGCGCGGCGAATTGCACTGCATCGGCGCGACGACGCTCGATGAATACAAGAAGCACGTCGAGAAAGATGCCGCATTGGCGCGGCGCTTCCAGCCGGTGTTCGTGTCCGAACCAACGGTTGAGGATACCATCTCGATCCTGCGCGGCTTGAAGGACAAATACGAACAACACCACGGCGTGCGCATTGCCAACTCGGCGATCGTGGCCGCGGCGACGCTATCGAACCGCTATATCACCGATCGTTTTCTGCCCGACAAGGCCATCGATCTGGTCGACGAGGCTGGCGCGCGTCTGAAGATGCAGGTCGAACTCCAAGCCGGAAGAACTCAATTCCATCGACCGCGAAATTGTGCGGCTGAAAATCGAACAGGAAGCGTTGAAAAAAGAAAGTGATGCCGGCTCCAAGGACCGCCTTAAGCGACTGGAGACCGAGCTGAAGGCGCTGGAGAAGCAGTCCGCCGATATCACGGGCCGCTGGAAGGCGGAAAAGGACAAGTTGTCCGACGCACAGAAGCTCAAGACCGAACTCGATCAGCTGCGCGCTGAGCTCGCCAATGCGCAACGACGCGGCGAATACCAGCGCGCCGGCGAATTGGCCTATGGCCGTATCCCGGAATTGGAAAAGAAGCTGAAAGCCACCGAAGGCTCCGAGGCCAGCACCAAGGGTGCCATGGTCGAGGAAACCGTGACGGCTGATCACGTGGCGCAGGTGGTGTCGCGCTGGACGGGCGTGCCGGTCGACCGGATGCTCGAAGGCGAGAAGGAAAAACTGCTGCGCATGGAAGATGAGCTTGCCAAGCGTGTCGTCGGGCAGAAGGAAGCAGTAGCCGCGGTGTCGACGGCAGTGCGACGCGCCCGCGCCGGATTACAAGACCCGCACCGGCCGATCGGCTCGTTCATGTTCTTGGGCCCTACCGGCGTCGGCAAGACCGAGTTGACCAAAACTTTGGCGGCCTATTTGTTCGACGACGAGAACGCGCTGATCCGCATCGACATGTCTGAATACATGGAGAAGCATTCGGTCGCCCGTTTGATCGGTGCGCCGCCGGGCTATGTCGGCTATGACGAGGGCGGCGCGCTCACCGAAGCGGTACGGCGACGGCCCTATCAAGTCATTCTGTTTGATGAGATCGAGAAGGCGCATCCGGATGTGTTCAATATCCTGCTGCAGGTGCTCGACGATGGGCGCCTGACCGACGGGCAGGGCCACACCGTGGACTTCCGCAACACGCTCATCGTCATGACGTCGAATCTCGGCGCCGATTTCCTGGTCAACCAACCCGACGGTGAGGACACCGATGCGGTGCGCGACCAGGTCATGGGCGTGGTGCGCGCTGCGTTCCGCCCGGAATTCCTCAATCGTGTCGACGAAATCATCCTGTTCCATCGCCTCAAGAAGTCGGAAATGGGCCGGATCGTGGATATCCAGATGACGCGGCTACAAAAGCTCCTGGACGATCGCAAGATCATCATCAAACTGGAGCCGAGCGCGCGCGACTGGCTGGCTGAGAAGGGCTGGGATCCCGCCTACGGCGCACGGCCTTTGAAGCGCGTGATCCAGAAATCCGTACAGGATCCGCTTGCCGAGATGATTCTCCGCCGGCACGATCAAGGACGGTGAAAAGGTCACGATCTCCGGCGACAAGCTCGGCCTGACCTTCAACGGCAAGCTCGCGCAGGCGGCGTAAGCTTCGCTCACCCCAACGGTGTCATCACCGGGCCGGCGCAAAGCGCCGTGACCCGGTGATCTCGCTTAGGAGGGCGCGTACCCCCCTAAGCGAGATGGCCGGGACAAGCCCGGCCATGACAACCAAATGAGATCATTTTGTCGAAGGTGACTATCGGGTCGCTGGCGCGCTTGAGGCAACGCGCGCCGGCTTGCGCGCCATGATGCCGTCCAGCCGCTCGCGCTCCTGTTCGAAGCCCGCGAGCATTGGTCCTTCGAGCACACGGCCGCGCGGCAACTTGATGCGCATCGGGTCGACAAAGCGGCCATTGACCAGAATTTCGTAATGGAGGTGCGACCCGGTCGAGAGGCCGGTAGAGCCCACGAAGCCGATGACCTGCCCCTGACGGACGCGCGTATTTTCATCAATACCGCGAGCAAACGCGG